>CAZMPJ010000017.1:0-3778 GCA_964568455.1 uncultured bacterium | reverse complement strand
CATGCAAAATAATTGAATACAGCAAAATAAACGCAATCAACAAATAAAATAACATTAATTCCCTCCTTAAGCCCTTGGATGAGCCTTCTTATACATCCTTTTTAAACGCTCTCTTGAAACTGAAGTATAAATTTGCGTGGTTGCGATATCAGAATGTCCCAGCATCTCTTGCACAGAACGCAAATCTGCCCCTTTTTCTAAAAGATGGGTAGCAAAGGAATGACGCAATGTATGCGGTGATGTTTTCCCCTTTACCCCAGTTTCTTTAACATACTTTTTTACCATTAACCACAAACCTTGTCTACCTAATCTTTTACCATTTTTATCCAAAAACAAGGCTTTATCGTCTTTTTGTGGCAGCTTGGGCCGGGATTTTTCCAGATACTCTTTAATCGCTTTCATAGAAGACTTGTTAACCGGAACAATTCTTTCTTTTGAGCCTTTACCAAAACATTTTACAAATGAAACTTCCTGATTAATATCATTTAAATTAAGCCCCACTATTTCAGAAGCCCGCATCCCAGTAGCATAAAGCAATTCTAAAATAGCCATATTTCTAATTGAAATTGGATCTTTTTTTCGGGGCGCGGCAATCAATTTAATTGTTTCGCTGATGCTTAAAGCTTTGGGCAATCGTTTAGCAGTTTTAGGCAGTTTAAAATCCCTGGTTGGATCAGTTTTAACTTTATCTTCGCCCATTAAATAATGGAAAAAAGATTTTAAGCAGGCTAGTTTTCGTTCAATAGTTGGGACAGCAAAACCTTCATTGCTTAAGGCTGATAAATAAGCTTTGACTTTTTCACGGTCAACATCAGCTGCTTTTAATTTTTTAATAAACTTTAAAAAATGCTTTAAATCTCGACCGTATGATTTCGCCGTGTTTTCCGCATAACCCCGCTCTACTATTATATAGCTTAAAAAATCATCAATTAGATTTTTCATTAATCTCCATGCTTGCTAACCAAATACCAATGGCGGTCTTATTGTCTATAATTTTACCGGTTTTAACCAAATCAACCGCCGCCTCAATATCAACCAACATTACATCGATCGCCTCATCACCATCTAACCGTTGCTTGGTTTCTATCATATCCTGGGCTAAATAATATTTTAAGCATTCGTCAGAATAACCAGGAGTAACATAACCTTCCCAGATCTTTTTAACTTTTTTGGCATGATAGCCGGTTTCTTCTTCCAGCTCTCGTCGAGCTGCTTCTTCTTCCTTTTCCCCTTTGTCAGGCACACCAGCCGGGATTTCAATTAAAACCTGTTCAGCTGCTTTTCTGAATTGTTGAATTAAAATTATTTCATCATCATTGGTAATCGCAATAATAGCCACAGCTCCGGGATGTTCAACGATTTCACGCCTTGACTCTTTGCCTGCAGCAGTTTTAACCACATCTTCTCTTAAATTAATAAGATGCCCTTTATAAAGCATTTTCCGCTTAATTTCTTTTTCAATTAGATGCTTCATTTTATTTTCCTTTCGCAACCAGGAAACAGGATCAAAACCCCACAATGAATTGTGGGCCGTGCCTGCCGGCAGGCAGGGAATTATTCCCCATATTTCAATATGGGGTTACGCCCTCCAACAACTTAATAATAATCTCCGTTCCTTTAATAAAATCTTTGATTGGCAAACGTTCTTTCTTGGTATGAACATGATCTGCCCCTACTCCTATTATAATAGTAGGAATTCCAAGAGCATTAAAAACATTCGCATCAGACCCGCCACCAGTTTGCTTAACAATTGGCTTTATTCCAGCTGATTTAACAACTGAAACAGCAAGTTTGATCACCTTAGAAGTCTTTTTAACTTCAAAAGACTGATAAATTTTAGTTAATTTAATTTTCAATTTTGCTTTATGCTTTTTACAAGCCTGGTACAAAGTTTTTTGCATATGTTTTATTTGCTTAACTAACTTTTTCTTATTATGGCTCCTGGCCTCTCCTTCAATTTTGACTTTATCTGGAATAATATTCCTGGCTCTGCCACCTTTAATAATGCCAATATTAGCTGTAGTTTCTTTATCAATTCTCCCCAGCTTCATCTTCGTAATAGCTTCTGAAGCAATTTTTATGGCATTAATCCCGTCTTCTGGATGAATGCCCGCATGCGCGGCTTTGCCAATAATAGTGGCTTTTAAATTAAACTGTGACGGTGCTTTATTAACTATTTCATTAATATCACCACCGTCTAAGGCAAGGCCAAACTTAGCTTTTAATTTACTTTTTGGCAAAACCCTGGCTCCAACTAAACCAATTTCTTCTGCCACTGTAAAAACTATTTGCAAAGCCGGATGTGGAAGTTTTTTCTCTTTTAAAGTTTTTAAAATTTCTAAAATAGCTGCTACCCCAGCTTTATTATCTGCCCCTAAAATAGTATTACTGCCTGAAACTAAATAGCCTTTTTTCTCAACCGGCTTAATTCTTCGGCTATGACCAACAGTATCCACATGCGCGTTTAACATTACAACCGGGCCTTTGCCTGGAATATTGGCTATTAAATTCCCAGCTTCTCCTTTATCCGGCTTACTAGTTAAACTTGATTTAATGCCTAATTTTTTCAATTCTTTTTGCAAATATTTGATTATCTGCTCTTCTTTTAAAGAATGACTATCAATTTGCACCAAAGTTTTAAATGTATTAATTAACCTTTTTTTATTTATCATTTAAAATGTTTAAATCCGCCTTTAGGTAGATTCCCGTTACCTTTCTTGACTATTTTCCCGACCACTTGATACTTTAATTTTTTCGCTTTTGACTTTGGCACTGTAAAAACAAGTTCATACTCTTCCCCACCGAACAAAGCTTGTTTTAAACTGGCGCCTTTGGCAATGGGAATATTATCAAAATCAATTCTAGCACCAACACGACTGGCCTGACAAATTTGGCGAATGGATTCAACTAATCCATCACTTGAGTCAATCATGGAAGTTGCGATACGTTTTTTGGCAATTTTTCTTCCTTGGGAACAATCAGCTGACACAGGTTTTCCAAAACACCCTGTAACACAAATTAGATCTCCAACTTTAGCGCCTGATCTAGTTAATAAATATTTTTTCTCAACTTCACCTAATAAAGTTATGCTAATAACTAAAGTTTTTGGAGAACGAACCGTATCACCACCAACAATTTGAACACCGTGCTTTTTAGCAACCTTAACCATCCCTCGATACAAATCTTTAATTGCCTTAACTTTAAAATTCTTCCTTACCCCAATTGTCACCACAGCATAGGTTGGAACCCCTCCCATAGCAGAAATATCTGAAATGTTGGCGATCATAGCCTTCATTCCTAATTTAAAGGAACCTGCGAATAAATTCGCGGTTCCTTTTGGTCGTTTAAAATGAACATTTTCAATCAGCGTGTCTGTAGTGATTAATAATAATCTATTCCTTGTTTTGATTTTAGATTTTGGATTTTGGATTTCTATCCCAGCACAATCATCTCCAATTCCCACAACAACAGGTTTCTTGGCTTTACCAATAATCTTACTCAATTGCTCAATAAGTTGGAATTCACCAAGATCAGAAAGTTTCATAAGGGGATTATAGCATTTTCCGGCTCAATTCCATAAGCCCGGGCAGCGGCCATAAAATTAAACTGCCCGCGGCTAATATCCATTTAATTTTCCCACTTTGCCACATCCATATCCGGATAAGTTAAAGATTTGTTTAATCGTGCACCAAAAGAAAGGGCTCGCAATTCATCTTGCACACAATTGAAATGAACCCCATTAGGACTGGACTCGGGTATTTGTGATACTTTTCTGGGG
>CAZMPJ010000016.1:0-14024 GCA_964568455.1 uncultured bacterium | reverse complement strand
ATGTTATTTTATTTGTTGATTGCGTTTATTTTGCTGTATTCAATTATTTTGCATGAGATTGCTCATGGAAAAGTGGCAGAAATGATGGGGGACGACACTGCTCGCATGTATGGAAGGTTAACCCTGAATCCCATTCCCCACTTAGATTTATTTGGCACACTTCTTCCTATCTTTTTATTATTATCCGGTGCGCCAATTATTTTTGGCTGGGCCAAACCAGTGCCGATTAATCCTTATAACTTTACTGATTATAAAAAAGGCATGATCTGGGTCAGTTCAGCCGGGATTATTACTAATTTAATGGTTGCCTGGATTTTAGCTATCCTAGTTAAATTTGTTCCTTTTCCAGCCATTATTGCTCATGCTTTAATTTTTGGAGTAAGAATTAATATTGTCCTGGCAGTGTTTAATTTACTGCCGATTCCTCCTTTGGATGGTTCGCGACTTTTTCAAATGCTGCTTCCTTCTCCCTATTCTGATTTTATTTCCCGCTTAGAGCCCTATGGTTTTTTTGTGCTTTTGTTAATCTTGATTTTTCCTCCCACCCAGATTTTATTATGGTCAGTTATAAGTTTTATCTTTAACTTGATGATGTTGTGAAATATTTAGAATCTTTAGAAAAGTTTGGAATCAACTTAGGATTAGAGCGCATAACTGCGCTTTTGAAAAAGCTAGATAATCCGCAGCAAAAATTCAAATCCATCCACATTGCCGGCACCAATGGCAAAGGTTCAACCGCAGCTACGATTGCTTCAATTTTAAAAGAAGCAGGCTATAAGGTTGGACTTTATACTTCGCCTCATTTGTTTAAATATAATGAGAGAATTAAGGTTAATGGGAAAGATATTGGGGAGAAAGATTTTGAAAAAGGTCTTGGTATTATAAGAGATATCGTTAAAAACCCCATATTAAAATATGGGGAATTATTCCCCACAATTCATTGTGGGGTTGCAAACGAAAAACAAAGAAAAACCCCAACTGTGTTTGAAGCTTTAACAGCAGTAGCCTTCTGGTATTTTGCAAAGAAGAAAGTTGATTACGCGGTGGTGGAGGTGGGGATGGGGGGCAGGCTGGATGCTACTAATGTGCTTACTCCTTTGGTTTCAGTTATCACTAATATTGAGCTGGAACACACAAGGGTTCTGGGTAATTCGTTAACCAAAATTGCCAAGGAAAAGGCAGCTATTATTAAGCCTGGAATTCCAGTGGTTACAGCCGAAAATAAGCCCGCTCCTTTGTCAGTTATTAAGCAAGTATGTAAGAAGAAAAACAGTTTATTGTTGTTGATGAAACAGAAAGGTTCCGTCTCAGGTTCTATCCAAGATATAAACAAGGCCTGTGCGCTTTCGGCAATACTATTAGCTAACATAAAGGTCTCCAAAAAAGCCATAAAACTTGGGCTTAAAAGGGTTGATTGGCCGGGTCGTTTTCAGGTCGTGAAAAAGAGGCCTTTGATCATGGTAGATGGAGCCCATAACCCAGCCGGTATAAAAGCATTTAAGGTTATGATTAAGGAACGATTTGGCACTGTAGTTTTTGGCTGCCAAAGGGATAAGGATTACCCCAAAATGCTGCGACTTTTAAAGCCCATAACCAAGCAACTAATCGTCACCCAATCAACTCATAAGCAGGCCCGCAGGTTCAAAGATTCTGTTCCCCTAAGACAAGCCTTAAAGAGGGCTAAAAAGCATCCACCCGTACTAGTTACCGGGTCTTTGTTTTTAGTAGCAGACGCGTTAAAGCTCCTTGACGCTTAATAGCCTCCATAGTAGAATAACAAGGCATGGATAATCCTGAAATTCCAAAAATCAATCTTGAAGAAAATCATGAGCATAAGCCGTCTGCTGTTGGTTTGATTAAAAATCTTTTACTCTTTATTGTTCTTGCTTTAATTATTGCAGCTAGTTTTTATTTAAGCTTTCAAGTAGGCAAAAGAATTATGGGACCAGTTAGTAAAGAACCGCTTAAGAAGATTGAAATAGAAATTCCCGAACCGCCAGAATCACTGCAGGTGTTGATTAAAGAAGAAGCAAAAGAAGTTAAAGTGGTCCCAGCTACCGTTAAAAAAGTTTACAAAAGTTATTCTAGCGAATCGCATAGTTATTATAAAGTCCAAGCTGGTATGTTTGCGAATAAGGGTAATGCTCGGAGCTTAGCGCAAAAATTGCAGGAAGCCGGCCTTGCTACTTTTATTAAGAAAACAAGTAAAGGTTATCGAGTTCAGGTTGGTGCCTATGCTTCAAAAGCTTTGGCTAATAAACAAATGAACGCAGTAAAGAACAAAGGCTTTAGTGCGATCGTAATTTATGAATAAAAGGAGATAATTAACATGGGTGTTTATGATATGGTGTTTGGGCATTTTTCCAGGGATCTAGGAATCGATTTGGGTACTGCTACAACTTTGGTGTTTGCCAGGGGTGAGGGGATCATTTTATGTGAACCTTCCGTGGTAGCGATTGATAGGGATACTAATAAAACCTTGGCTTTTGGTAACGAAGCTAAGAGCATGTTAGGTAGGACTCCGGCCAGCATTGTAGCTGTTCGCCCAATGCGTGATGGTGTTATTGCTGATTTTGAAATTACGGAGATGATGATCCGCCACTTTATTAAGAAAGCGCATAACCGCTCTGCTTTTGTTAGACCCAGAATTGTAGTTGGTGTTCCTTCTGGAATTACCGGAGTAGAAAAAAGGGCAGTACTTGATGCGGCTATGCATGCAGGGGCCAGAGAATCTTACTTAGTCGAAGAACCTATGGCAGCGGCAATCGGAGCAAATCTTCCGGTTTCAGACGCCCAAGGTAGCATGATTGTTGACATTGGCGGTGGTACTACAGAAGTTGCGGTTTTAGCTTTAGGCGGTATTGTAGTTTCAAAATCTATCCGTGTGGCTGGAGACGAAATGGACGAAGCCATTGTTTCCCACTGCCGAAAAAATTACAATTTATTAATTGGTGAAAGAACTGCCGAACAAATTAAAATTGATGTTGGATCTGCTTATCCTCTTTCAGAAGAAAGAACCATTGAAGTAAGGGGCCGTGATTTAGTTACCGGTCTGCCAAAACTTTTAACTTTAACTTCTTCCGAAATAAGGGATGCGCTTTCTGATCCAGTGGCAACTGTGGTTGACGCGGTCAGAATGACACTGGAAAAAACTCCTCCCGAACTAGCTGCGGATATTATGGACCGTGGTATTGTTATGGCTGGAGGCGGATCTTTGCTGCGAGGCCTGGACAAACATCTGGCTCAGGAAACCGATATGTCTGTTTATGTGGTAGACGACCCGATTTCCTGCGTGGCATATGGGACGGGCAAGATTTTAGAAGAAATCGATACCTTGAAAAAAGTTTTAATCATGCCCAAACGCTCTAATCAGTGATTAGGTTCAAGTCTTATCGCAAACGCCGATCTTATGCCCAGGCAGTTATTATAATTCTCCTGGCCATAGTACTTACTGCTACTTCACCTTTTTATATTCGTCCTTTGTTTTCTGCTATTCTTTATCCTTTTCAAGTTGGAGCAGTGGCTATCTGGAAAACTTTTACCGGTATCCCGTCTTTTATTGGTCAATTAAATAATTTATCAAAAGACAATGCGCTGCTGCAAAAAGAAAACAAAGAGTTGCAAACCAAACAATTGGTTTTTAATGAGCTAAAAGAAGAGAACATGCGCTTAAGACAAGCCGCGCAGTTTAAGACCTTTAATCCGTACAGTTTAAAGCTTGTTTCAGCCCAGGTGGTAAGCCGCAGTAGTTCGGCCTGGTTTTCTTTAGTGCAAATAAATAAGGGCAGCCGGGCGGGCATAAAAAAAGATATGGTTATTGTTTCAGAGTTGGGTTTGGTGGGTAGGGTAATAGAAGTATCTTTATTTTCTTCAAAAGTGCTTTTAATTACTAGTGCTGATAGTTCTATTGCTGCAACCGATTTTAGAAATAGGGATAGCGGGGTAGTGGTGGGAGGACGGCCAGATATATTGATTATGAAGTATGTGGGAGTGGAGGGAGATATTAAAGTGGGAGACGAGATTCTTACTTCTCATATTTCCACTATTTTCCCTTCTGGAATTCCTGTTGGCCGGGTTTTTAAAGCCACCAAGAAAGAACATGATCTTTTTTATCATATTGAAATAAAACCAGCGGTTGATTTTTCAAAGTTAGAAGAAGTTTTTATTGTAATTTAAATGAGTCTTATAATTTATAGCTTGATAGCGATTGTCTTGCAAAGCGTGGTTCTTCCCCGCCTAACTTTTTTGGGTGCGGTTCCCAATTTGATTTTAGTTTCAATTATTGTGTTTTCCATTGTAAATGAAAAACAAAAACCTATTTATTTTGCTGCTGCACTGGGGTTTTTGCAGGACATTTTGTCAGAAGGAATTTATCTTTATACCATTACGTATGTTATTGTAGCGACTATACTCATTAATATTAAAGATAATTTTGTTGGCAACGAGTTTCGTTTTATATTAGGATCAGTAGCCATTATTACTCCCTTAGCTTTGTTGTTTGAAATAACTGTTTTATATCTTTTTTGCGAAGAGCTTTTTTCGTTTTTTTATATTTTTAAGATCCTTTTGTTAACTACTATTTATAATTTAATTCTAGTGCCAATAGTATGGAATATTTGTCATGGATGGAAAAAATAAAGCATTAATTATAATTTTTGTCTTAATATTTAGTTTGCTTTCATTGAGGCTGGTTTATCTGCAAATTGCCCAACACCGAAAACTTTCGCAAATGGCAATTGAAAATGCGGCTAAAACTGTAATTGATCCTGCTCCGCGAGGAGTGATTTATGACCGCAATGAAAAAATCTTAGTTGAAAACCAAGCAGTTTTTTCCGTGCATATCTTGCCTTATATATTATTGAATATGGAAAAAAGAGAGCAGGAAGAAGTTTTAACATCTCTTGGTGGTTTGTTGGGAGAGACAGTTGAATTAAAAATTTCTGCCAATGAACCGATTATTGTTAAAGACAAAATTCCTTTGGAAACTGCTATCCGTATCGAAGAAAAGCAACTGCCGGGAATTGTGGTTAGAAGCCGGCCGGTTCGTTTTTATCCTTACGGTCATTTGGCAGCGCATTTACTGGGTTACGTGGGTGAAATTGAAGCTCATGAACTAAAAAACCTAAGGCATCAAGGATATCGTTTGGGGAATGTAATTGGCAAAGACGGAGTGGAAAAGATTTACGATCAGCAGCTTCGCGGTATTGATGGTGGCCGCAAAGTTCAAGTGGATGTCCATGGAGTTCCTTTAAAAGTGCTGGAGTCGCAAGAACCAGTTGCCGGAAATGATATGAAGTTAACCATTGATCTTGGTTTACAAGAAGCTGCGGAAAAAGCTTTGGAAAAATACGAAGGGGCGGTGGTGGTTATGGATCCGCATACTGGCGAGATTTTAGCCATGGCCAGCCATCCTTATTACGACCCTGGTATTTTTGCCAAAGAAGTAAATAAAAAAGAATGGAAAAAATTAGGCTATAAAAAATATCCTTTTATGAATCGGGCTTTGGCAATTTATCCACCTGGATCAGTTTTTAAAGTAATTAGTTTGGCTGCAGCGCTTGAAACCGAAGGGATTGATCCTTACGAAATTATGAATTGCCGGGGCCATTATAATTTAAATGGGCGGATTGCCAAATGCTGGCTTCTCGGTGGACATGGTCCTGTTTCAGTTATGGAAGGCTTGGTTTGGTCCTGTGACGTAGTTTTTTATGAACTAGGTAGAAGGCTGGGGCCAGAAAAAATGTCAGAGTTTGCCAGAAAATTTGGCCTGGGTTCTAAAACTGGAATAGATCTTCCACAGGATAAAATGGGAACTGTGGCAGATAAAAAATGGAAGAAAAAATATTTAAATCAGCCCTGGTATGAAGGTGATTCAATTAACTATGCTATTGGCCAGGGCTTTTTAGAAGTAAGTCCGTTGCAAATGGCAGTGGTTTATGGCGGGATTGCCACAGGAAAATTTGTGCGGCCACATGTGATTAAGACCGATGAGGGACCGGGCAAAAAAGTACCAATTTCCAGTCGAAATCTTGAATTAATTCAGCAAGCTTTGCGTGAAGTTGTAAAGCGTGGCACCGGGGTCGCGGCTAATGTGGCTGGTATACCCGCGGCAGGAAAAACCGGTACTGCGGAAAATGCCGGCAAACCACATGCCTGGTTTATTTGCTATGCTCCTTATGATGATCCGGAGATTGTAATTGCTGCTTTTGTGGCCCATGGTGAACATGGAGACAGGGCATCGGCTTATGTTGCTCGAGACATATTAAAATGGTATAAAGAAAATCGTTTAAAACAAGAATATCCTGCAGAAAAATATACTGGTCAATATATATTGCAGAGAAACAAATATAAAGTGCCTTACCGGGTAGTTAAGGATAACTTGCAAACTCAAGATTGATATGTTAAAATTATTTCTTCACGGGTTAAAAAATGGCTAAAAAACAAGTAGAACTTAAAGCAAAGATAAGACAAGAAAAAGGCAAAAAAGCCAAAACTATTCGTGCGGCTGGTTTAATTCCGGCTGTGGTTTATGGCCGCAAATTTGGCAATGCTGTAATTTCTATCGACGCTAAAGAATTTCAGAAAAAAGTTTTGCAATCTGATGCGGGCGAAAACCTTATTTTTACTTTAAAGATCAGTGGTAATGGTAAAAAAGACGAAATTCCGGTTATTACTTATGGCATTCAACGCGATGCTCTAACCGATGTTGTGCTTCATATTGATTTAATGCATGTTATTATGGATGAGCTAATTAAGGCCAATATTTCGCTAGAGCTTACGGGTACTCCGATTGGGGTTAAAGAAGAAGGCGGCGTATTGGTGCATGGTTTAAGGGACATAGAAGTAGAATGTTTACCGGCCGATATTCCGGAAAAATTTGAAATTAATGTGGCTACTTTAGCTATTAATCATTCCTTGCATGTTTCTGACTTAAAAACTTCTGACAAAGTTAAAATATTATCTAATTTAGAAGAAATGATTGCTTCGGTTAAACCTCCGACTAAAGAAGAAGAAGAACCAACCGGCCCAACCCCAGAAGAAGTCTTGGCTGCTGAAGGTGAAGAAGGAGCTGTTCCTGTTGAAGGTGAAGAAGGAGCTGTTCCTGCTAAAGGTGAAGAAAAAGCTCCAGCTGAAAAAGGCAAACCAGGGGCTGTTCCTGCAGCTGAAAAAGGCAAACCAGAAGCTGCTCCTAAAGCTCCTCCAAAAAAAGAAAAAAGGAAATAAATGGTTGGTGAATTTGCAGCAGAGGGTGGCGGTGTTCATCCAGGAAAACCAATAATCTGGCCTACAGGAAAAGGCAGCAACACTCCGGTTAATTCGGCTCAACAAACTCAAACCGCAGGTAACATTAATCCTGGTGTTGCCGGTGGAAAAGTTGCCCCGACCAAACCAGGACAAGTTGCTCCAACTACGCCAACCCAGCCCGGTGCACCAGCTGCACCAGCCAAGCCAGCTCCCAATGTTGCCCGGCCATTAACCGTGGCAGATATCCGTGCCCATTTAGTTAATATCCAAATTCCTCCTAATGACGCAAACACTAAACTAGCTTCTTTAATGCTTAAAAACGGGGTAGAGCTTTCAAGAGCTAACTTTGTTAAGTTGGCCAATATGCTTCAGGGCTCAACTAAATCTCAAGCTACTCAAGAAGCAGCGGTCTTATTATTAATGAAGGGAGTTGATTCTCCCCAAGCAGCAAAAGTTTTAGGTCAGTATTTTGCCGATAACCCTAAAATGGCTTCACAGCTTATGGCTTTACAAAGTTCACTCGGAAATTTAATTTCAGCTTTAGGTATGAGTCGAGGAATGTTAGACGCGAACCTGGTAGCTCAGCTAGGTGCGTTGCTTTCCCAGGTGGATGAGACCTTTAAAAATATTTCTGAAAGTTCTGGAAAAGGAAAAAGGGTTTCACAGCAAAATCTGTTAAATGATGTCAGGGCCTTGAAAGCTTTGATTCAAGGGTTGCAAGGCAAGGAAGTTTCACAACAAGTTGCTGCTTCGATGACAGAGTTTCAAGGTAAATTAGATGCGGTTATGCAAAGTTTGCTTGCCCAAGGTTTACTCTCGCAGCAAGGCAGAGCAGAAGTTAATTATCATTATCAGCAAATTCCTAATACTATGACTAATCCGCCTAAAGATTTTGAGATTGTAGTAAAAAGAGACGGTGCTTCAGAAAAGCCGGTTATTGATCCTGATAATACTCAAGTGATTATGTCTATGGAAACCGAAAGCTTGGGCAAAATAGTGGTAACCATGATTGTGAAAGATAAAAAGGTTTATGTGATTTTTATTTTTGACGATAAGAATTACGGCAACCAAGGTAGGCGCATGATTGCCAAAGAGTTTGGCTCGCTGCAGCAAAAATTAGGAGACAAAAGCTATTTATTAACCGGTTACCAGGTAAAAGTTGACCCAGCCATGTGTAATATTCGGCCCTATTTAATTCCCTTGCTTCCTAGATTAGAAGAATTATTAAAAAGGATAGATATCGAGGCTTAAATTTTTATGGCAGAAGAAAAAGAAAATAAAAAAAATAAATCCGCAATTGCACTGCGCTACGATGTCGATAAAGACAGCGCCCCGCTAATAATTGCCAGTGGCAGAGGGCCGGTGGCCAATGAGATTTTAAGGATTGCCGAAGATAATAAAATTCCCCTTTATGAGGATCCGGAACTGGCAAAACTCCTGTCAAAACTAGAGCTTGATAGTGAGATCCCGGCCGAGCTTTATACTCTGGTGGCAGAAGTCTTGTTTTTCGTCTACAAACTTGACCGTATGACAGAGAAAAGAGAACGGGTAGTAAAGAAGATTAAAGAACAAGAGAATCGTTGACAATTCCCGCTTAACCTTCTATAATTTTTACAACATGACTGACCGCATTTTAGATATTGGAAGTGCAGGTCTAGAGAGCACTGATGAAAAAGTCAGGAAGCTCATGGACAACATGGCCAACTCCGAAGTCCCCGGCTATAAAAAATCAGATGTTGTAACTGGTTCTTTTCCTCTTGCTCTCGAAGCCGCCGAACAAAAACTAGCTGGATCAAAACCCGTGGTAGAAGGCACTTTTTATAATAACCTGAAAGGGGCTTTGGTCAAAACCGGAGGGAATCTTGATTTAGCTTTGGGCAGTGATGGTTATTTTGTAGTTTCCGGACAATGGGGAGAAGGTTATACCCGCGATGGCCGTTTTCATCTGGATCGTGATGGCCGGCTTTTGAGTGTGGCAGGCAATTTTCCAGTAATGGGGCAGTCGGGAGAAATTATTGTTAATCCCGGTTCAGCGGTTGCATTTACTCAAGATGGAGACATTACCGTTGACGGAGAAATTATCGATCGTATTCGCGTAGTTAGAGTGGAAAATCCCAATACGTTAGAAACCCTTAATGGTTCTATTTTTAAAAATGTAAATGAGGCTACTGTGATTTTAGAAGAAGAAAATCCGCGCGTGATTCAGGGTTACGTAGAAGCTTCCAATGTTAATATTATTGATCAGATGATGGAAATGATTTATTTGGAAAGGACTTATAATATTAACACCAAAATTATCCAGACCCGGGACGAGACTCTATCTCGAGCTATTGAACTGGGCCGTAGTGCTCAATAAATTTTAAAAGGGGGATAAAACTATGTTTCAACCATTATATGTTGCAGCTACCGGACTTTCTGCTCTTCAAGATGAAATGGTTAATATTACTAATAACGTGGCTAACGCGGAAACTGTGGCCTTTAAAAAATCCCGCGCAGAAATGGAAAGTCTTTTTTATGTAGAAAAAAACTTCAAAGATATGTTTTATGAAGCTATGTCTGGCTATGAAACTACTCCTGAGCCGGTAGAATTTGGTACCGGTGTTAGAGTTGCGGCTACCACCAAAGATTTTAATCAAGGGGCAATTGATGTTACCAGCAATCCTTTAGATGTGGCTATTAAAGGAGATGGTTTTTTAAAATTTCGCACTGCGGATGGCAGCTATGCTTATGGCAGAGCGGGCAACCTGCATATTGATAATGATGGAAATTTAGTTGATCCCAACGGCCATCTTCTTGAACCAGGCATTGTTTTTTCAGAAGGCACCACTTCAGTTATTATCCAGACCAATGGTATAGTTTATGCGGCAGTGGATGGGACTACTGATTATACAGAAATGGGTCAGATTAACGTGGCTAAATTTGTTAATCCCAACGGCTTAGAAAGTATTGGCCAAAATTTATATAGAGAAACCGAGGCATCAGGGCAGGCACTAGAAGGGATTCCTGGAGAAGATGGTTATGGCAGTATTAACCAATATGCGCTGGAAAAATCTAACGTGGATGTTATTTCTGAAATGATGCGCATGGTAATGGTGCAGAGGGTGTTTGATACTATTACCAAGGCAGTGCAATCATACGAAGGTATGCTTACTGCTTTAGAAAGTATGAAGAGATAATAATGAAGATAATAATAGGGATACTTTGTTTCTCTATTTTATGTTTTCCCGCTTTAGCTAAGGTTAATTTGGAAGAATCTATTCTGCAAGCAATCGAACAATATTCTCGTGAAAAGATTGGTTCTGAAGAAGTAGAATTAAAAGTCAGTTTAAAAAAATATGGCAAAAATCTTGATCAAGAAGTTGATAGTGTAAGAATAATAGAGGTTTATAAAGAGCCAAAGGCAGTCGGAAACGTGATTTTGCCTTTTGAAATAGTAGATGGGGATAAAACTAAAAAAGTATTTATAAGGGCAAGAGTCGAAGTCTTAAAAGAAGTGGTAATTGCAAAAAATAAGATTGGACGTGGACAGCAAATTAGCGAAGAGGATGTGGTGCTAGAAAAAAGAGATATTGCTATTCTGCCTAAAAAGTTTTATACAGAGCCGGATTATTTATTAATTACCCAGGCCAAAACTACCATTCCAAAAGGCAGTACTATTTTTGAATGGATGGTAAAAGAAATCCCCTTGATTAGACATGGTGAAGAGGTTATGATTCGTATGTTGGGTAATAATTTACTTATTAAAACAAAAGGAATTGTTTTAGAAGACGGATATCCGGGACAAAAGGTTAGGCTTAGGGCCAAGAGTTCAAAGGATATTATTGTGGGTAAGGTTATAGCTCTTGGTATTGTGGAGGTAAAGATTTAATGACAATTAAAAGATTAATGATTGGGATTTTATTTGGATTTTTGATTTTGTCATTTGGATTCAATCAGGCTTTTGCCGATTCAGTTTGGAACAAAGAGGTTCCTTCTCCTTACAGTCGTGAAAGGGTGCATAAGATTGGCGATATCATTAATATTATTATTCTTGAAAGTACTTCTGCCCAGAATAAAGCGGCAACCGATACCAGCGTTAAAGACGATTTAAGTCTTAAATTAACTCATACTCTTTCGCGTTTAAACCCGATTCTTTCTGGCAACAACCAGGTTGTAGGACAGGGTAGTAATAAGTATAAAGGTTCAGGCGCTACTTCTAGAACAAGTAATGTGCAGGCTAGAATTGCGGCCTGGGTAACTGATGTGCTTCCTAATGGAAATTTATTTATTAAGGGAAAACACAAAGTAAGTGTGAATGATGATGTTCAAGAAGTTTCCATCACTGGAATTGTCCGTCCCAAAGATATCAGTGGCAATAACACAATCTTTTCCTATCAGGTAGCTAATGCAGATGTTTCAGTTACTGGAACTGGCGTGGTGGCCGAAGCAGAATCTCCGGGCTGGATTACTAGAATTTTGAATTGGTTATTTTAAGAGGAATTTATATGAAGAAAATTTTATTTTTGTTAATTGTTTCATTGTTAATTGTTAATTGTTCCCTCGCAGTTTCTCCTTCTGTCAGAATTAAAGACATCAGCCATATTCTTGAAGCACGCGATAACCAGTTGATGGGTTTTGGCTTGGTAGTTGGATTGCGCAATACTGGTGATAGAAAGCAAACCGGTTTTACTCAACAAGCATTGACTAATTTACTTTCCAGAATGGGGGTCGTTCCCCAATCAGTTGATTTTAATTCAAAAAATGTGGCAGCGGTTGTAGTTACCGCCAAGCTCCCTCCTTTTATGAAACCAGGGCAAAAATTAGACATTACTGTTTCATCAGTAGGGGATGCGACCTCGTTGCAAGGTGGAACTCTTTTGATTACTCCGCTGCATGGAGTTGATGATCAGGTTTATGCTGTTGCTCAAGGTAGTTTGTTGGTGGGCTTAGATAAAAGCACGCCAAATGTTCCTTATGTCAGACATGGTAAGCAAACTGTAGGTAGAGTGCCCAATGGTGCTTTAGTAGAAAAAGAAGTGCCAGTTTCAATTCAAGGAAAGGGTAATATTACTATTGTGTTAGATAATCCTGATTTTACTACTGCCAATCGTGTAGCAGTCACTATTATTGAAGCTGGGTTTGATGCTAGTGCCAAAGATGCAGGAACCATATTAATTGCCAACGATAATCCAGATGACTTTGTTGGGGTCATTGCCCAGATTGAAAACTTAAAAGTAGTGCCGGATATTTCAGCAAAAATTATTGTTAATGAAAGAACTGGAACCATTGTTATTGGTGAAGATGTGCGCATCTCTCCTGTTGCTGTTTCTTACGCGGGAATTGATGTGGTAATTGGAGATGTTGCTATGTTTTCTGAAGGAACAAATGTGGATGATGTGCAAGAAGAAGGAAGCTACCGGGCTAGATCAAGTGCTAGGTTACTCAAAAAAGAATCAAGATTAAAAATTATCTCAGCCAGCCCGACCTTGTCTGATTTGGCTAAGGCCTTAAATACTATCGGGGCTTCGCCTAAAGATTTAATTGCTATTTTACAAGCCATGAAAGAAGCCGGCGCAATAAAAGCCGAGCTTGTGGTGATTTAATGTTAGACGGAATTAGTAATGCTGCAAAAGCACAAGCCATGCAGCAGTTTAACGCGGCTGACAATATAACTGACGAGCAGGCTAAAGAAGAGTTTTTAACTTTATTTTATAAAGAAATGTTAAAACAAAGTTTTAAGGCTCCTAGATTAAGTATGGCAGATGAAAACAATACCTCTTTCTCTAGTATGTTTTCGTCAGAAATAATGGTCAATAAAATTGCTGGCGAGCTGGCTAGAAGGCAAATTAAAAAATTATGAAGGCAAAAGTGAAACACAAGAAAAAAAGAGCGGTTTTACCTAAATCAATTGAAGCTTATATGCCTTTGGTGCATGCAATTGCTTCTATGGTTTCGGGTAAAGGATTGCCCCCCAATATTGAATATGATGATTTAGTTTCCGATGGAACTATAGGTTTAATGAAAGCCTGGGATAATTTTGATCCAGATCGCAGAGTTAAATTTGAAACTTATGCTTCTTATCGGGTCCGCGGCGAAATTTTAGACGGATTAAAAACGTATAGCCCTGTACCTTATCGAGTGCAAGTAATGGTCCGCAACTTAGCCCAAAAGGGAGTAAATTCTGTCCTTGATAAGAAAGAACAGAAAAAAGAAAAAGAAGAAGAACAAGTATTAGACAAGAAAGAGTTGACTGAAGCAGACTTTAAAAGCGCCTTAAAAAGAATTAAGAAAATTGTTTCGGCTTCAGCTCTCATGTATTTAATGTCGCTGGAAGGCATGTCTGCTATGGGACTGGAAGCACCTGTGCCCGGAGAAAGTACCCCAGCTAAAGAAGCTGAATTTGTGGAACTTAAGTTAAGAATTAGGGATGTGGTGGGGGATCTTCCTCCCTTACAGAAAAAAGTGGTGGAAATGTTTTACCATAACGGTAAGAACCAGAAAACGATTGCTAAAGAGCTTAAGCTTTCCCGACCCAAGGTTTGTCGTCTTTTAGCTAAGGCGGTTAATATTATAAAGGCAAAATTAAAACATGGGTAATGAAATAGGTATATTTGATAATACTTTTAACCAACTTGAGCGATCAATGCAGATTGCTACTATGCGGCAGGAGATAATTTCCCATAATATTGCTAATGCTAAGACTCCGGGCTTTGAACCCTTAAACTTTGATGAAGAGCTTATGCGAGCAACCAGACGAGTAGATAGAAAAGATGTTGTTTTAGAAGACGAATTAGCGGATT
>CAZMPJ010000015.1:3125-16345 GCA_964568455.1 uncultured bacterium | reverse complement strand
TAAAAAAATGTTCGGAATGCAAGGATTAGTAGAACTAATAAAATCTATCTTAAAAATAGTAATCGTGTTTTATATTTCCTGGTCTGCAGCAAAGGACGACCTTCCCTACATTGTGGTATTAAGCGAAGCCAGTCCCTGGCAGGCTATGGCGTTAGCCGCTTCAATCGCTTATAAAATCGCCTTTCGGATCGGAATTTTTTATATTGCCGTCGCTATTTTAGATTATTTTTACCGCCGTTGGGAATATATGAAAAACCTGAAAATGACTAAGCAGGAAGTAAAAGAAGAATACAAGCGGCTGGAAGGTGACCCCTTAGTCAAACAAAGGATGCGTGACCTCCAACGGCAAGTTGCTCAGCAGCGCATGATGGCTGCGGTTCCTCAAGCCGACGTAGTTGTTACCAACCCAACCCACGTTGCCGTAGCATTAAAATACAACACTCAAAAGATGAAGTCTCCCGTAGTCTTAGCCAAAGGGCTTAGAAAAATAGCTGAAAATATTCGTAATGTTGCCGAAAAACATGAAATTACTATTGTTGAAAACGAGCCTTTGGCCCGATCAATCTACCGTACCACCAAAGTTAACAGACAAATACCTCGAGAACTTTATCAAGCTGTAGCCGAAGTGCTGGCTTACGTTTATAAGATTAAAAAAGACCGGGCAGCACGCAAAAAAGCGTCTATTGCCCTGGCTCCCAAGTAGGAGTATAATTTTAAAAAATGGCAGCACCAAGCGTAGATTTAAATAGCTTTAAAAAACTTTTTAGTGCCAGTGACTTTTTTGCAGCGATCGGATTGGTTATTATTATCGCTTTGATGCTGCTTCCGCTGCCTACTTTTCTTTTAGATATATTACTAACTTTAAGTATTGCGTTTTCTTTGCTTGTTTTATTGGTTGCCATGTTTTTAAGAGAACCGCTGGAGTTTGCTGCTTTTCCTTCAATTTTATTAGTAATCACAGTTTTACGCTTATCTTTAAATATTGCTGCTTCACGACTAATTTTAACTAATGCCTACGCTGGCGAAGTAATTGCTGCTTTCGGCTCGCTGGTGGTGGGAGGAAACTATATTGTCGGCGGCATTATCTTTACCATTATCACGATTGTAAACTTTATCGTTATTACCAAAGGTTCAGAACGTGTGGCTGAAGTATCCGCCCGCTTTACCTTGGACGCTATGCCAGGTAAACAGATGTCAATTGACGCGGATCTTAATGCCGGCTTAATTGATGCTAATCAAGCCCGAACCAGAAGGCGAAAAATTGAACGTGAGGCCACTTTCTTTGGCTCTATGGACGGTGCCAACAAGTTTGTTCGAGGAGACGCGATTGCCGCTATTATTATTGTAATAGTAAATCTTATTGGTGGTATTTTAGTCGGCTGGCTGCAAGGTGGCTTAGGCATCATGGAAGCCCTGTCCACCTATGCTCTACTTACTATTGGTGCAGGCTTAGTATCTCAGGTAACTGCGATCCTGGTTTCAATTGCCACTGGTTTAGTAATTACCAAGTCTGCCTCTGAAATGAGCCTGGGAACAGATATTGCCAGCCAGATTTTTGCCCAACCCAGAGCCTTTGCTTTTGTTTGTATTATCCTGGGAATATTCGCTATAATCCCCGGGTTACCCACCGCACCTTTCTTAATTTTAGCCTTAATAACCGGAATAACTGCCTTGATTTTAATGAAGGCTCAATCTACACAAGAAGAAGATTCTTTAGTTAAAGACGAACTTACTTCAAAAGATGCTATGAAAAAACCCGAAAGCATTCTAAGCACTTTAGGCCTTGATCCTCTTTCGCTTAAATCAGGAAGAAATTTGATTCCCTTAATTGATCCAGCCCAAAAAGGCCCTCTGCTGGAAAGGATTACTTTAATCCGTTACAACATTGGACAACAGCTGGGTTTTGTTATCCCTGGAGTAAGAGTTATGGACGATTTAAGCCTTCCGCCGGATGAATATGTTATTGAAATCCGCGGCACCAAGGTTGCCCAGGCCACAGTAAAAGCAAGCCATCTGATGGTTGACATGCCAGTTGGACAGCTTAAAGCAAAAAAAGTAACCGGCCTCCCCGGGAAAAACCCGATCAATAATGATCCGGTTTCCTGGGTACCAGAAGAAAACGCAGAAAAATTACAAGCGTTAAATATCAGTTCAAAAACTTTAGTGGACGTGGTTTCAGAACATTTTACTGAAGTAATTAAGCGCTATGCTGACGAAATTATGACTAGGCAAAATGTACAATCTTTAATTGAGCTGGTAAAAAACGCTAATGCCGCAATTGTTAGAGAATTAATTCCTGACCTGCTTTCACTTGGCCAGGTGCATAAAGTTTTGCAATTATTAGTACGTGAACGAGTATCCATTCGTGATCTATCCACTATTTTAGAGCGCTTGGCTGACTATGCCCATCTTTCAAGGGATATTAATATTTTAGCTGAATATGTAAGGCAATCTTTAGCCCGCCAAATTTGCGAGCAATACAGCGATAAAGATGCGGTAATCACAGTAGTAACCATTGACCCGGCTTTAGAAGAAACTTTAACCGGCGCTATCCACCAATCTGAATATGGCTCATTTTTGGCTGTTGACCCTAACGTGGGTGAAAAGATTTTAGTGCAAATTTCCGGTCATGTAAATAATTTTAAACGTTTAAAACTTAACCCTGTTATTCTTTGTTCTCCTAGGCTTAGACCCCATTTCAAACGCTTTATTGAAAGAAGCTTCCCGGATATTGCGGTGCTTTCTTATAATGAAGTTGTTCCCCAAGTAAAAATACAAAGCATTGGCATGATTTCTTCACAATAAGCTGTATTTACTTTACCCCCTGGCTTTGCTAAAATAGTTCAAGTGTCAACTAAAAGAATATCACAAAGCGAAATAAGACGCCGGGCTTTAGGAAAAGACTTTGAGGCAGCTCCTGCTTATATGCCTAAGATATTGAAAGCTGCTTGGGCTTGGAAATTTTCACGAGATATGGCTAGAAAATTTAATCGTGAACTTTTAAGAGACCGTTTCAAGGATTTATTAAAAAAACTAGCAAAGAGATTTGTGTAATTTATGATAAGCCGCAAAGACGTTGAAGATCGCATTGTAAGGATTTTAAGAGAAGAATTCTTAAAATATAGCGACGAAACCTTAGAAAAATACAAGGCCAAAATTCATGCTACGGTAAAATGGTATGTTTCTTCTCTGCCCCGCCATATTGCCAAGTCTGAAGCGGATGATTTAGAGCAAGAAGCACGCATGGCTTTCTTAGACTGTTTAAAAACCTGGGATCCACGCCAAGGAGAACTTTGGCCTTATGTTTCGTTTCGTTTAAAGGGATCAATGCAGGATTATTTAAGAAAGCGCGGCAATGATCCGGTTGCTGGTTTATATGAGTGGATTACATCAGCAGCTAATGTTTATATGGCGTTTAATAAGAAATCGATTGTACAAGAAGATGTTGATAAGTTAATCCATTTTGAAGAAATAATGAAGGGGTTTGACGATAAAGAAAAGCAAGTGGTAAAATCTTATTATAAAGAAGATAAGACTTTTAAGGAAATTGGCAATGAAATTGGTCTTTCAGAATCGCAAGTTAGCCGCATTTGCAAAGATGCGACTATTAAGATGCGTAAAAGCATGAAAGAAGACGCTTCGCGGGCGTAATTCAGCGGTAGAATGTCTGCTTCCCAAGCAGAATGTCGTGGGTTCGACCCCCATCGCCCGCTAATAAATTTTGCTGTGCAAAATTTAAGAATAAGAATTAAGGATAAGGATTAAACTTACAATAAAAACAGAAAACAAAACATATAAAAGCAGAAAAATTTATTACTTAATTCTTCACCTTACTTCTTATCCTTGGATATTAATATGATATTTAATTTTGAACAATTTCCGGTTTACAAATTAGCACTTGAGTTTGCAAGAGATGTGGATACTGTGTTATCCCAAACAAATATAGCAAAAACATCTAGGGTCGCAGATCAATTAATAAGGGCTTCTCTCTCTATTTCTTTAAATATAGCGGAAGGAGCAGGACGATTTCATAAGGCGGACAAAAAGAATTTTTATATAATAGCTAGAGGATCGGTTTTTGAGTGCGTAGCCATTTTTGATCTTCTGCAAATTAAGGGTTTGATTTCTAAAGAGCAAAAAAAACAATATTATTCACGGCTCGAAGAATTATCCAAAATGCTTTCAGGGTTAATAAACAGTTACAAATAAATTATTATCAAAATCACTAAGATAAGCACTGCCAGTTTAACAATATTGAATTTAATTTTTCCTCATGAGATAATATAAAAAGTGGCGACGTACCCAAGTGGCTAAGGGAACTGTCTGCAAAACAGTCATTCGGCGGTTCAAATCCGCCCGTCGCCTTTTTTCATACGCGCGGTTAGCTCAGTTGGTTAGAGCACATGCTTGACAGGCATGGGGCCACTGGTTCGAGTCCAGTACCGCGCAATCTACTTATTTGCAAGCTTGCTGTCTATATCAAGCTTGGGTTCTCCCGACGACATTAATATATAGAATAATGGAAAGTCGGGATCCCGATTTTCCGCCGAAGGCGGAAACATCGGGAGAGTCCTCCAGCGCGCACCACTTGATAATAAGGAGGATTATGCGATTATGAAAAAGATAAAAGTTACTATTGGTTTATTACTGACAGGTTTGCTGTTAGCTGGCTGCGGTTCGGGCTCTTCTACTCCTAGCGTTACAACAACCACAGGATCAGGATCAACTACCACTACTACCGCAGGTTCTGGCTATTCTTACACCATTGAGCCTGCGTCCGATGTTTGTGAGGTGGGAGCGGAAACAACTTTTTCTGTTACTCAACATGCACCGAGCAACAGCACCTCAGAGGTTTCTGCTATTTTTTCTGTCGTTGGTGGAATTGGAACAATAACAGATCAGGCCGCTGGAACATTTCGTTCTGAAGTAGTGGGAACTGGTTGGGTTGTTGCTACCAATGAAGTAGGCTCGGCAACTTATTCAGTTAGTGCAGAAATTACAGTTAATGAAATCTCTAGCGCTTATACTCCTCCGCTTTATCTTGATCATTTGCCGCTTGATTTTACCGCACTCGAAACTGAATGGTTTGACGAAAGCTCGGGAGAAGCGTACATGAACAGTTTGTTCGATGCCAATGTTTTTTCCGATACCACACATCCCTTTTTATCCTGGTTTACTTTTCGCTCCCCTATTCACTCAGAAGGGTCAATGAAGTGGTATCTTGGTTCGCACCATTCATATCTTCCAGTTTACGCAGTGGCCGATGGTAGTATTGTTAATGCCGCATTATCAGGCAGTTTACCCGGGGCTGGAACAACAATAACCATAGAATCAGTTGAATACGTTAAAGATGCTTCCATTAAATTAATTCCTGACAGCGCCCCTACTGACTTTTACATTGAATACGGTCACATTTGGATAAAAAAGAGTATTTACGAAGACTCCTCTGTTTCTACTGTTGAAGGAGTTGACGGTTCAGGCTTTGCTGTTTCGGCAGGTGATGTAGTTGCCTATATGGGCAGACAAACTGAAGACGGCTACGGTCTGGACTTTGTGGTCAATGATTCCGATGTTAAGCACTCCAAATTAAACAGTACCCATAAATACAGTACCTATGTTAACCCAAAACTCTTTTACGAAGGAAATAATTTATCAGCTATAAATTCGTTTTATGACTTGCAGTATCAACGTGTTACCAACTATCAAAAAGCTCCTTTCATGTGCGTAAATGGCACTGGTGAGGTTGGCCATGTTAATCGAAATAATAATATCTGGGGAATCTGGTACAACGATGTCAGCGCAGATAACAATCTGCAGCATGGAGATTATAATATGTCCCTGCTTATTTTTATTAAAAAGGATGATACCAACAGTGAAACATACACTTTTACAGATAGCAATTATGTTGGTCTATACAGCGAGGATGCAACTAATGGCGTAGCCAGTGATGATTCGGAATATTGGTGGGAACCACAACTTTATGATAATAGTTGTATGAACACCCCTGTTTCTTATATCTCTTTGGCCACTAATACTACTGACACCGGCGGTATTCTAAAGATTGAAACCCCAGATTATTCTTCAGGATCAATCGTCTTAACCAAGTATGCAAAATTCCTCGTTTCTTCAGAAGTAATAACTGGTTTTCGTGACGATACACTAAAGATAAAATATTTTGATTCACTGGCTGAAGCCCAAGCTGGAAATCTGTCGGGTGATATTCTCTCTAACAGTAATTATTATGAATATAAGAAATCCTATCTTCCATAGCGCACCGTCATCTCGTTGTTAAATACGCCAACGGGATCAAGCCGAGAATAAACCCACCAAAAACCGATAAGATAGCAGCTAAAACAGCTAAGACAATATGGCCAAAGCTATTAAAACCTTCTTTTTTATAAAGCATCACAACTGAAAGGAAAATAGTAAAAAGTACCGCAAAAACAGCGCCTACTCTTACTTCATCAATATTATCAAAACCAGCTACACTAACTAAGGCCCCAATCATAAAAGCAATAATCAATCCTAAAAACAAATAAGCCAAATAAAACCCAAAAGCTTCTGAAGCAGACCTCTTATAAGTAAAATCAGTTAAATTTTTAAACATAATGCGCCTCCTTTATTTTTATCTATTTAATATGATATAATAGTCTAGATGTCTATTCAAGAGAAATGTTTGATCCTTGATCACCAACAAGTTGCTCCGGATCATTTTAAAATTACCCTCAAATCAACTTATATCCCTGCCCATGCTAAACCGGGTCAGTTTGTACAAGTAAGATGCACGGATACGATTGATCCTCTGCTTAGAAGACCACTTGGTATACATAAAGTCGCCAAAGACCAATTTGAATTACTCTATGAAGTAGTTGGACGCGGAACAGAGTTACTTTCTCAAAGAAAAATCGGGGAAAAAGTAGATGTCTTAGGCCCACTCGGCAATGGTTTCAATTTAGATTCTAAAAAAACAGCTATCATCATTGCCGGTGGCATGGGCGTTGCCCCACTGCTTTACGTTGCCCAACAAATTACTAATTACAAATTACCAATTACTGATTACTTGCAAGTCTTTATAGGAGCAAATACTAAAAAGAAAGTTTTATGCGAAAAAGATTTCAAAAAACTTACTGATAAGGTTATGATTAGCACTGACGATGGCTCTTATGCAAACAAAGGTTATATCTCTGATATCCTCTTTCGTCACCTGGAAGAAAATCGTGAAATAGACGCTACAATCTATGCTTGCGGACCAAAGCCAATGTTAAAAGAAGTAGCGGACATTGCTTTTCAAAAGAAACTAGAGTGCCAAGTCTCTATGGAAGCAAGAATGGCTTGCGGAATTGGAACTTGCCTTGGCTGTGTAATAAAAACCACCAAAGGCTATCAAAAAGTCTGTGATGATGGACCAGTCTTTGATAGTAAGGAGATTATATGGACCGTTTAAAAACAGAAATAGCTGGCATAGAAATGAAGAATCCTATCATGGTTGCCTCTGGCACTTTTGGTTATGGCAGTGAAGCTGACAAATATATCGATCTAAACAAACTAGGTGCAATCGTCACCAAGACTATTACTTTAGAACCTCGAGAAGGCAATCCACCACCCAGAATTGTTGAGACTCCTTCTGGCATGCTTAATAGTATTGGCCTGCAAAATAGCGGGGTTAAAAGTTTTATTAAAGATAAACTTCCATTCTTAGGTAAATTTAAAACGCCTATCATCGCTAATATTGCTGGGGATAATGCCAAAGAATACGCAGATCTGGCTACAATATTAAACAAAGAACCTTTGGTTAAAGGAATCGAACTTAATATCTCCTGCCCCAATGTCAGCAAAGGCGGCATGTTCTTTTGTTTTGATCCTAATGCTACAACTGAACTAGTAAAAACAGTTAGAAAACAAACCAGCCTGCCCTTAATTGTTAAACTGTCTCCCAATGTAACTGATATAACCCAAATTGCAAAATCTGCGGAAGATGCAGGCGCTGACGCAATCTCTTTAATCAATACCTTGCTAGGTATGTCAATTGACATTTATACTCATAAATCAAGGTTAGGCAGGCCTATGGGTGGATTATCTGGTCCAGCAATTAAACCGGTCGCTGTTAGAATGGTTTGGCAAACAGCTCAAGTGATTAAGATTCCAATTATCGGGATTGGCGGGATTATGACTGGAAGTGATGCAATTGAATTCTTCTTGGCTGGGGCAAAAGCGATCCAGGTTGGCACGGCTAATTTCGTGGATACTCAAGCACCAATCAGAATTAAAGATGAAATTAACGCTTACTTAGAAGAAAATAATATTGAGCACTACTCTAATTTACCACGGTTAGCTTGAGCTTACCCAGTAATCTTCCCTCTTGCTTGGCTATAACAGTACCCACATAGATTCCATTAGCAAGATGACCACCAAAGGCAGTGGAAGCATCCCAGACAACTTTGTTAATGCCTGCTGACCCGCCTTCGGCTCCAGACATAAATGAAAACTTTTTAACCCTTCTTCCCCCAACATCAATTATATATATTTCAATATCCGCATCGCCGGAAAGCGTATATTGGATAGTAAGCTCATCATCTTTTGGCTTGCTAAATGGACTTGGGTATACTAATAGATCACCTACCAACCTTATCGGACCACCCATTACTTCTACAGTAGTAAACTTAGATATATCAGTTGGGATACCAAATTCACTGCCTCCACTTTTTGCGGAATATTTAAGCACATTTATGCCATCTAATTCTATCGGGATTTGATAGCTAAAAGAATAAGCCTGTATACTGGATGTTCCGGTAATCATAACTTTTTGTGAAACATTTGCATTAGATAAATTAAAAGTTTCTGCATTTTGAGTCCCAGGATTTAATATAATTGGATAATCTGTTCCTATTGCCTGGGATAAACTATAAGGTGAAATTATATCAACTTTAACTTTAACCTTGGGCTGAGCAGGAACAATAGTTTTAATTTTACCTTCCGCTACCAGTTTTTCCTGATAAATACGATTCCCGTACCAGATTTTCATATCCGGAGCAGGCTCATAATGCATAACCTTGTCTATAAGCAACTCTTTAGTATCACTTTGGAAAGGTTTGTCATAATCCGTAACTTTTACTTTAATGTTATAACGTCCATATAAACTTGGTTTTCCTTTAATTATGCCGGTGCTGGCACTAAGAGAAAGGCCTGGCGGAAGAGAACCTTCAACAATTCCCCAGGTATAGGGAGCTAAACCTCCCGTAGCTTCTAACGTACTAATATAATCTTCGTCAACCAAGCCATTCGGAAGCAAACTAGTAGCAATTTTTAAAGTTGAAAGCACTTCTTGTGTAATTAAATTAAAAGTAGCCGAAAGTACCTTATAACCATTAGTTAAGTCTGTATCTGTTACTTCTATTTCTTGTTCAGCTATCCCATAATTCACTCCATTAATTTGCTTTGCCTCTACCCTTAAATAATATTTAGCCGGTACCAAAGGCAGCATTTGCAAGTCATCTAAAGCATTAACCGCAAAAGAACCGTTAGCATTGGTATAGGCATCTGTATAAGCAGTGCTGGGATCTCCAGAATTCTTATAAAAAAGTACTCTAAAATCTTCTAAGTCCTGCACCCCGGTATTGCCTGGAGAAATCATGCCAATTACATAAAAATACACCGGATATGGTGGTGTTTGCTGCGCAGCCAACGCTTTGCCCGGAGCAAAAAGTATTAACGCTAATAATATTAATATAGAGTACTTTTTAAACATCAATATCCTTTAAGTTTAAATATTGCAGCCTTATTAACACTTACTTGATATGGTTGAGCCTGAATTATCAGAGTATTCAATATTTCCGATACACTGCCTGCACCAGTAACGGTACCCTGAATAGCTCCTTGGTCTGTATAAGTTATAGAAGTTAATCCAACATGCTCTTGCTCACCGGCATCATACCAACCAAAAACTGTTACAATATTTTCGCCAGCTTGAATATTTATAGCAGTAATCAATTCTAAAACCGTAAGACCATTACTATCTAAATCAATTACAGCACCATTACTAACACCCGCATCATGAACAATCGGTTGAGAAAGCTTAAAAGGAATCGCTATAGTATTAATGCCGGTAGAGGGCTTTTCAAGGCTATATGTCATCTCAAATTCTGTTGAAGGCTGATCTTGTTCCTCAGAAACAACTGCCCCAGCAATATTTGAAACATATGACCAATGGTTCCATTCACCATTCTCTTGATTATCATCTCTAGATTTAATTGCAAAGAAATAAACACCACTCAAATTACCAGACATCTGTATTTCTTCTGTTTCCCCAAAAGCTTTTGGAGAAGGAATATTAAAATTTGGTGCAAAAGAAAAATCCGGATAACCAATGATTGAAACAGCTGTGTCCCAATTACTCTCATCCTGAGGATTAGTTTGTGTTTTACTTAAAGGAGAAACTGGTTTATCTATGATTGAACTTAGAGACACACGAATATCATAAGCATCACAAGGAGAAATTACGCCAGTATTATTGTTATCATAAGGAGCAGCCCAACTTAAGGTTATAATATTTGAATTCTTATCGTAAGCAGATTGCAAATTGGTTATAGGATAAGGAATAGAAGTATCTAGGTTTTTAGGAATTATTTGTTTTCCATCAAACCAATCACTATTACCAAAACTATTGGCCGCACGAACACGATAATAGATAGTTTTATCTTGATCATTTAAAGTCAAATCAAATGTTTTACCTATAGCAGCTTCATTACCAATATAAAGCGAGTGTAAAGAATCCTTATATTGCATACTATCAGCAATTAAATCATTATAAACATAGTTCCCTTGTCCATCTTGTGTTCGTTCCCTATAAACTTCTACCTCAAAATATCTAGCACCCAACACAGGACTAAAACTAACAACTAGCTTTGGAGCAACTGCATCGTGCCCTTGAATTGCGCTAGAATTAGGCGAAGGTTTTATGGGGGCTTGTTTAGGAAAAATTGTGCTAAAAGATTGCAATTCTGTATTAGATGGTGGCATAGCCGGATTTTGCTGAGAGTAAAAAACTATCGATTCACCAAAATAAGTGGCTTGGGCAGGATCTTGAGCATCCCAAGCACGAACAATAAATGGCTGTTTTGTTCCTGCACTAACATTAACTTGATGCCAAAATTTTCCAGCTGTTGGTTCAGGTTGAATTTTATTAGCAAGGGTCGAGTCATAGCCAACTTGGCGATCATTGTTTTCCGGAAAAATGGCTGGTCTCACATCTTCAAACCCAGCATTAACAGATCCATTCACATCAACAGGGCCAAAAATGACAGATTGTTTTAAATGAATGTATTCAACAAGATTTCCACTTGAGAGGGCCCCATTATTATTGTTTTTTAATCCAACAGAAGTTGCAATTCCTGCATTGGCAGAATAAGTATCAGCAAACACAACACTTGAAAATATAAAACAGAACATTATCAAAAAGACTAGAACCCGACAAATAAATTTAGCAATTTTCATCTAATTTCCTCCTTAATAAAGCTTAGGATAACTCCAAGTTGTTTTTTGATCTCCATGTTTATTAACCCAGAATCCAAATGTTGGTTTTAACTTATAACTTAAGTCGCTCCATGAACCATTATTATATTCAGGTTCATACCAAATTCCATTAGAAAATGCAGAAACGCGACCACCGTCCGCCCCCAAAGCGTCTCCCAAGAGAGAATCATCTAACGCTACTTGAACAGGATAAGCGCTACCAAGTAAATTGTTTAATCCTGGCCAAACATCAATAGTCTTTTGTTGCGAATTATCAACAGCTCCAACTAAAGTAATTTTGGGATTACCAGAAGCAACATTAATCCAAAACCCATAATTTGGGTCCATATCTAAAGGCGAAGACCATCCATTATTATAAATTACCTCATTCCATTTACCCGAAGGATCTCTCATTGAAAGCATAGTATTATTCGGTAATTGTGAACCAAAAATCACATTAATATCAAGATCATTGGGAATAAAAGGATCTGCATTCATGTTGCTTAATCCTTGATATAACTGAATATCAAACTTCCCTACTGCCGGGGCTTGGGCAAACAAGCCTTCTGGATCACTGATCTCGCCTTCTCCACCTTCCAGATACACTGCTTTAAAATATATTTCATCTACATAAGTAGATCCGCCACCTGTTTTTCCTGAAGATTGATGATTAATATCAAGTGTACGGTTCAATCCATCTTCCTGTACATCCTCAACATCAAGATGAACCCCTCCAACTGTTTCAGCATCTAATATATCAATTAATATCCATTCACCATAAATTTGCAGATCTGCATTTGCATCATAGAAAGTATCATTATTATATTGACCCGTACCATCCCCCACTAAAGCTACAATTTTTGCTTCATCAAAAAGAGGATCATGCGTCCAGGTTAATTTAAGTTTATGATCATCCCTTTCAATCATTAAATCATTTACAAAACCTGTAATAGTACCTGGATCTTCTTCATCTTCTGGTTCTAGTTGAAAATTAACCACTTCGGCCAAGGCTGGTTCAAATTGGTAAGAACCAACAGTAATGGTTTTATAACCGTTTTTCTGACAAACAATATTATAAATGCCTGGAGGAATGTTTCCAATTACATATTGGCCATTATTAACACTAGAGATAACAGAAATACCAAGCTCCTGGATAGTAACTGTTGCGTCTAAAGGATCTCCAGTATCTTTATTTGTTACAGTTCCAGTTAAAGTCGCTCCATTAATAACCGGGCCATCATTCCAAGTTAAAACCAAGTTTTGTACTACAAAACCTTGTGCTTCAATCAGAGCAAGATCAACTTCGTCCCCATAATTATCCTGAATTCTTGGAGCAGCTAACTTATAGGTATCTACAAAATTAATATCAATATCTTCATAATTAAAATATAGTTCGAACGCGTTTAAAACAAAATCACCATCAGCATTAGTCGTGGTTTCAATTCTTTGCTCTACATCATCTTTATAGAAAATAATAGTCCGACTATCCACATCCACAGCCTGTGCGTTTTGATCCTCAAGACTCGGGTTAGGATTAGGAACACTAAGATTACCAATAATCCAATAGAAAGGAATAGTAGGATTAACCGGGTCGGCAAAGGCAGTGCTGGAAAAAAAGATGATTCCAGACAACAGAAGTACAAATAAAATTAATAGTTTTTTATACATTAATAATTGCTATCAGGAACTGATTTGTATACGGAAATTATACA
>CAZMPJ010000015.1:0-3025 GCA_964568455.1 uncultured bacterium | reverse complement strand
AAAATAGTTAAAGCACTTTAGTCGTCTTTTTCTTCGTCTCTTCTATATCTCTCGGTAGCAATTTCATCCAAAAACTTAGTTTCAAGACTAAGCATAACTTTTCTGTATTCATCCAGTTTTTTCTCGCGATGCTTTTCCATAATCTTCTTATCTTTCATAGACGCGATTAATTTTGCCCTTTGCTCTTCCAGTTTTTTACTGGCTTCAATCACTTGATCAACTTGTTTATCTAAATCGGTTTTCAATACTTCTAGATGCGCTTTGCGAGATAAAACCTTGCCAAAATCAGAAATAGGCCCCTTTTTATAAACACCTCTTAAATCGTCTTCTTTATTAAATTTGTCTTCACGAATAACTTCTTCTTTTTGTTTTTCGTCCAAAAACTTTCTCTGCTTTTTGGCAAATTTTTCTTGCTCTTTCTTTTCTTTAATTGCCCGCACTTTTAATACCGACTGCAGGCCATATTTAAATTTTTTTCCGGGAGCAGGTTTTTCCGCCATGTATTCCTTCCTGTCAGGGCTGAAAGCCCTGACCTACGCTAATTAAAAATAGCAAGCAACTTCTTAACTGTTTCTTCGTATTTTACTTTTTCAAAAGTACCCTGCTTTAAAAAATTGTTGACTTGGTCGTTTTTTGAAATAGCATAATCAATTTTTGGGTTGCTGCCTTTAACATAAGCGCCAATATTAATTAAATCTTCCGCTTCCGCATAACGAGCCAGCACTTCACGCAATTTTCCCGCAGCTTCCTTGTGTTCTTTGGTTACCAGATTTACCATAAGCCTTGAAACACTATGCGGCACATCAATTGCCGGATAATGGTTGCGAGCAGCTAATGCACGTGATAAAACAATATGCCCGTCTAAAATAGAGCGGGAATGGTCGGCAATTGGTTCGTTAAAATCATCTCCTTCAACTAAGATCGTATAAAAAGCGGTAATACTTCCGGTAACCGAAGTCCCGGAACGCTCCATCAACCTTGGCAGCAGCGCAAATACCGACGGAGTATAACCCTTGGTAGTTGGCGGCTCGCCTGCTGCTAAGCCAATTTCTCTTTGAGCCATGGCAAAACGAGTAACCGAATCCATCATTAAAATAACTTTTTTACCCTGGTTTCTAAAATATTCCGCAACCGCGGTACCCACAAAAGCCGCTTTAAGCCGAATCAGCGGCGGCTGGTCGGAAGTAGCAACAATTACAACTGACTTTTTTAAGCCTTCTTCGCCAAGCGATTCTTCAATAAAATCACGCACTTCTCTTCCACGTTCACCCACTAGGGCAATTACGTTTACATCCGCTTCGGCGTTTCTGGCAATCATTCCCATCATAGTTGATTTACCAACACCTGACCCGGCAAAAATACCAATACGCTGGCCTCTTCCCACCGTTAACATGCCATCCATCGCCCTAATCCCAACCTTCATTACTTCTGTAACCCGAGGCCGTTTAACCGGATCAGGAGGATCAGCATCCAGGGGATATTCATTATCGTCAAAAATTGGGCCCTTGCCATCAATTGGTTCACCTAACCCGCTCAAAACCCGGCCCAAAACTTCGTTGCCAACCTTAACCATTAAAGGTTTACCCGCAGCAACTACTTGAGCACCAGGAGAAATACCAGCAGTAGAACCAAGAGGCATAAGCAGAACCCGTTTTTCCCTAAAACCTACTACTTCAGCAAAAGCTTCTCGATTATCTTTTTCAATGTGAATAGAGCAAAGGTCTCCGACTGAAACGCCACCTACCTGGGCCTCAATAATTAAGCCAACTACCTGTACTACTTTACCAATAACTTTTACTAGTTCAGCGTTGGCAATAGCTTTATGGTATTTTTCGAAATCAATTTGTGGCATCTTGCTCCCGCACATTTTGCAGAGCATCTTCAATGGATTTTAATTTTGTTGGTATTTTAGCGTCAACAAATCCCAGATTAGTTTCAATCACACACCCACCCGGCTCAATTTGAGCGTCTTCTATGATAGAAAAACTTTTAACCCCATCCAGCATGCCAGCTAAGCGATCCTTATAGCGCTTTAAATATTCCGCATCTTCGCGATTAACCTTAACAATAATCTGCTCTCGGTCAGACACACGGGCAATAGCTTCTGCCACGATATTTAGACAAACATCACGATGCAGAGAAACTTCAGAGCGAATTATTTGTTCCGCCACCTTAATGGCCAAACGCAATATTTCCCCTTCAGAATCATTAACAATCTTTTTTCGCTCTTTTACCGCCTGATTAAGGGTATCAAACGCTTCTTTAATTTTTCCCGAAGCTTCTGCTTTGCCCTGCTCTACGCCTTCTTCTTTAGCCTGATTTTTAACAGCTTCAGATTCTTGCACTGCCTTATCAATTATTTTCTGGGCTTCATTTTTTGCTTTTTCAATCTGTTCTCTATTAGAAGGCCCGGAAGGAAAAGAAGGAAGCTTAGGACTGGCAATAGGCGCAGAATAAGAGGCCGATTTTTCCAAAACCATGGTTCCAATTTCATGGATCTGGTTCTTTTTTATTACTCCCATTTAAAACAATTTCCCTTTGTAATGCGCTTTTAAATTAGCAGCAATTTTATTTGAAAGCAAATTGCTTTTTAGATTCACCAGTAGCTCTTCAATTAGTGCTTTTTCGCGCGGCAAACCCATTAAAGCATCCCTTTTTTCTTCTTTCGGCAGCTGGGAAATAATAAAAGAAGCCATTTGCGGCCGTTCATACATTAAAATCGCGTACGATTTTCTGGGTTTAGGAGGAGCAGATTCAAGTCTTTGCCTGGTGTTTGGACCAGTTGCTCCGGGAAGAGCCACAAAACTTTGGAATTCATCCAGGACTTCTGAAAGCGCATCTGGAGAAGGCGTGGGAAGATGATTAATCCCAGCCGCGATTAAATCGGCTAACTCATCAGGTAGATAACGCAAGATCCGGGCAGAGCTTTTTGCTCCCAGTAAAGACAAAAATATGGTTGCTTTTTCTCGTCCAGTTAATGGTGTCATTCTGACAACCAGCTCCTTAATAAATCAGCAATTTTTTC
>CAZMPJ010000014.1:0-20223 GCA_964568455.1 uncultured bacterium | reverse complement strand
ACAAGGGGTCTTTAGTATTTTACTGGAGGTGCTTCGCTTTTTCTTCATTTTTTTTTCTCCTAAATAATGAAATTTCGCTTTCATTTTAACGATATATATATTAGGGGAGGATATCCGGGTATCGGGAGATCAGGATATCAGGGACAAAAAAATGATTAGAAGAATCTTACCATCAATACGCAGAAGGTCGCTTGCCCAAGCCAGGCCATATACGTTTATGGCGATTTTGCGGGGACACGAATTGTTCGGCCGCATTGGGGCTGCCAAGCCTGTAAACAAACAGCTTTTGATTGGAGCCTATACTGTCCGGTTTACGCGACCGACTTTAAGCCTGGCACAGCTTCAAGCTCTTGGCATGGGGAAAATTTATTGCAAAGACCAATCGCGCAGCTATTATTTTTCTCCAGAAGAAACAACACAGCTTGGTCAGCGACTGCGCTGCGAAAAAAGTAAAAATGAATCAACCTCAGCGTACTTTGACAGGCTTACTAAAGCTTTGTTTCAATATTCGCGTTCAGCTGGGGCGCAGGTTGCCTCAAGTGTTCCTTACGCTAGCGTTGTGGCAGAAGAAATTGTGTTTGATGGAGCAGTATTAGAGACGCAAGCGTATGTAGTAAATCAAACACTCTTAAGCGCCTTGGGTATTCGGCCAGAACTGTTACGAGATTATGCTTATGTTCATCTTGCTAGTCAAGCGCAGTTTTCTGAATACCAAGAGGTTAACGATTTTACTGCAGGGCTATGTGGTATTTATAATCCTAATGCAGCTCCCGCATCAACAGAGACTCCAAATGGAGAATTTGTTATGCATGCCAAACAACGGGTGGCCCTAGTGCCAGAGGACACAGGAGCAGAAACTGTTTTACACGAACTTTTTCATGATTTATTTGCTAATATGGATGTTGAATCAATTGGCAACATGCAAATGGAATTTTATCATTTAGTTTTACAAGAGGTTAGAGCCGCCTTTAGGAGCCCAGGCGATCGCAGCCTGGCCTTTTTTCAGGACATTGCCAAGCGCACCCTGCCGCCAATTAGCCTAGGGGATTTTGTTAACGGCCGGGAACTAAATTTTACTGCGTTTGTTAATGAGGTTTTTGCCTATTGTGGCACACTAGCAGCAGGCTACCCAGATTATGTAAGCGAGGCCCCCGTTGTGGGCGTGCCACCAAAATCAATTATTCAATGGCTTAAAGAGAACATTGTCCTGCCGGAGTTTGATGCTGGCAAGCAAATGATTGATCTTGATTAGAGAGCCTGAACAAATTTCTTATTCTGCTCTTTGGTGCCAATTGAAACGCGGATGGCTTCGGGAAAACCAAAAGAAGTTAATGGCCGAATAATTATTCCCTTTTTCATTGTTTCCATAAAAAACTGGTCAGCAGATTTTTTAAGATTTATAAAAATAAAATTGGCTTCAGTCTTTTTATATTCAATTCCACGCTTTTCTAGCTCGCCGTAAAGATATTTTTTACCTTCCGCATTATTTTTAAAAGTTTTTTCTTCAAATGCTTTGTCAGAAAGGGCGGCCACTGCGCCTTCCTGGGCTAAGCGGCCAACATTAAAGGGGAGCTTGGCTCGAAACATATATTTAACAACATCTGCATGAGCAAAGCCGTAGCCAACTCTTAAGCCAGCCAAACCGTAAAACTTAGAAAACGTCCGCAGAATCAAAAGATTATTGAATTCTTTTAAAAGAGCAAGGCTTTTAGGAAAATCCTCTGCCTCGGCAAAATCAGCATAAGCTTCGTCCAAAACAACTAGAATGTTTTCTGGAACTTTCGCCAGAAAAGCTTTTAAATCCTTTTCGTTTATATAATCACCTGTTGGGTTGTTGGGGTTGCATAGAAAAATCATTTTAGTTTTTGGAGTAATAGCTGCTGCCATAGCATTGAAGTCAGCAAAAACAGGTTTTCCACCTAACAGACGAGCAACAAACTCATATACACTAAAAGTATGGGTAGGAATAAGCACTTCTTCGCCCGGTTTTAAAAAAGTGCTGGCAGCAATTTGCATAATTTCGTCTGAACCATTGCCCACTATAATACAATTTTCTGCAATGCCGAATTTATTGGACAAAGCTTCTCTTAGAAAGAGGCTTTTTTGATCAGGATAAATGTGCAGATTTTTTTCAACCTTACTAATAATTTTTAATGCTTTGGGCGAGGGGCCAAAGGGGTTTTCGTTTGAAGCCAGCTTAATTAAACCCGGAACAGTTTTTCCTGGAGTATAATCCTTTATTGTTTTAATCTCAGGCCGAATAAATTCTTCCATACTCAGAATGGGTTTGCCCAGCTAAAACCAAGTAAGGCGGATTTAGAATCCTTGGCATTGGCATTGTCCAGCACGTTTAAACCGTAAAGATTAAGCGAAAATATTGGCGTAAAATAAAGCTTGGCACCAGCGTTAAGCTGAGAAACTGATTCACCAATTAAACCGTCGGCAGCAACGAAGAAGGTGTTGCCTAGCGGAATTTCAGTCCCCAGCATGCCCATAGGGCGAAAACGATTGTTAGGAAAATCAGCCATAAAACCAAAAGTTAATTTGGGCCCCTGCGGCATATATTTAGTAGCTACCATATAAACATCTGTTGCTGTGTGAGAAAATAAATTTTCAACTCCAATGGCTAAGAGTAAAGGATCTGGACCGTCGCCAGTTGAAAGCGAAAGTTTCATGTTAACAAAAACGCCTTCGCGTAGCTTTTGGGTGTTTTCATCGGTTCCGCCAATTACTCCCAACTCAACCCCATGGAAAGTCCCCAAGTTCATTTTATAGTTTACCGTATTATTAGATTGAACAACTCCGGGTAAGAAAAACACTCCATAATCAACGCCAACGTTAAAGTTTTTGTAAGGAATAACGTCGGCAGAAGGGATTCTGATTACACCAGTGGGACCAGAGTAGGCTGGGGAAGGTAAGACATGAGAAAAGGCCATAACCGGAGAAATGACAAATGACAAATGACAAATGACAAATAAAATCCCAATCATTAATCTGAAAAATTTGGATTTTGGATTTAAATTATTTATTTGGATTTTGGATTTTGACATTTGATATTGCCCCCCTATTTATTGATGAGACGATTATAGACAGATTCAATGCGTTTTGCAACTGAAATTGAGGAAAAGCGATTGTGCGCGTCTTCCTTAGCTTTTATTCCCATTTCTCTTCGAAAAGTATCATCTTTTAAAAGCCTTAAAATATGCTCAACAAAAACTCCCATGTTGCGCGGAGTTATATACCCATCAAGGCCATTTTGAACTACATCAGAAATGCCCCCGCCAAAAAGTGCTACTACTGGAAGGCCACAAGCCTTGGCTTCGGTCATCACTAGTCCTTGAGTTTCTGTGATTGAAGCGTAAACAAATAGATCAGCGGCAAAACAGCAATCCAGCACTTCTTCGTGTGATAATTGTCCGGCGAAAGCAACCTGCTTCCCTGCTAATTTTGCATAATCTTTTAATTTTGGCCCACCACCAATCAATAAAAGATAAGCATTAGGCTCCTGCTGTCTAACTTTTTCAAAAGCTTGTAAAAGGAAGGGAATATTCTTTTCTGCCGAAACCCGTCCACTATATAATAGTAATTTTGCCCCAATTGGAACTTGGAATTTCTTTCGAATTTCTAATTTCGTCATTCGACATTTGATCTCTCCCAGCCTTAACCCGGTTGGAATAACCTCAATTGGTTTTTTAACTTTTCTTGCTACCAAAAGCCGTCTTACCATTTCCGAGGGCACAATGACGGTGTCAGTCTTATTACAAAAATAAGTTAAATAGCGAGCCACGATTTGCGCGGCTAGTTTTTTTGGTAAAAAAGCAACATTATGTACATAGCGTGAAAATAAAGTGTGAAAAGTATAGACAAAGGGAATTCCCATCTTTTTGGCCAGCATTTTGGCAGCGGTTCCAACACCAAAGGGTTGGTGGGCATGGATTAAATCAATTTTTTCTTTTTTAAGTTTATGAAAAACAGTGGGCAAATAAGGAAAAACTAAGCGGTAGCCTGGATAAGTAGCTGGAATAGAAGGCAGTCTTAATATGGTTGGATCAGTTTCTTTGTGGCCTGGATAATTTGGGCCTATCACAAACACTGTATGGCCAAGTTTTTCTAGTTCCAGCTTTAAAATGGAAACCGAAATAGTAATGCCGCTAAGATAGGGGAAGTATGAATTAGAAAACAAAGCAATTTTCATTTTTTCTTAGCTACACGACGGAGCGCAGCACGATAAGCCATTTCTTTTCTGTGCTCTTGTGCTGGAAACCCAGATACAACAGAGTTGGGAGCAACGTCCTTGGTAACGCCTGAGCGGGCCATAATGATTGAGTTTTCGCCAATGGTAATATGACCGTTAAAGCCAACCTGACCTGCTACTGTTACATGATCTTCTAAAGTTACTGAACCAGCAACCCCAACTAAACTAACAATAGCGCAATGTTTCCCAATTTTACAATTATGGGCAATATGGGTTAAGTTATCGATTTTTGTTCCTTGTCCAATAATAGTTGAGCCCAGCGTAGCTCGTGAGATACAAACATTGGCAAAAACTTCTACATCATCTTCAATAATTACATTTCCAATTTGAGGAATCTTTTTATGCTTGCCATCTTCCTGCACAAATCCGTATCCGTCAACTCCAATGCGACTGCCAGAATGAATAATAACATTATTGCCGATTTCCGTGTCAGCATAAATAGTTACATTTGGATAGACAAAACAATTTTTGCCCATTTTAACGTTTTCCCCCAACACCACATGGGCGCCAATGGTTGTGCCAGAGCCAATTTTAGATGATTTTGGAATAATGGCGGATTTGTGAATACCCTTAATTACCTTTTTTTTAGAAGCAAACAAAGCTAATATTTGTGCCATGGCTTTTCTGGGATTATCAACAAGAATGGCGGGCTTGCCTTTAACCGGGCTTTTGCTGCGGGCTAGAATTGCGCTGGCTTTGCTTTTTAAAGCTTGATCAAGGAGTTTTTTTTCTAACACAAAAACTAAGCAACCGGGAGTTGCGTCTTCAATGGGGGCTAAGTTTTTGACGAAAGTGTCTTCGTTGCCGATGACAATTCCGTTAACAGCTTTAGCTAGGTCAGCTAATTTCATTTATTAAGTTCAGTAATTACCAGCTCGGTTAAATCCATCCCGCCGGTGATTACTACTTGTTTGTCCAGTACGACATCAATGCCGACTTTTTTGCCAACTACTTTAATTGATTCCAAAATTTCTTGCTGCAGTTTTGCGGTAAGCTGTTGATTCATGCGGATCAAGGATTCTCTTTTGGGCATCAGCTTTTTTTCTAAGTCTTTTTGCATTTTTTGCAATTCTTCCGGGCTTTTCCCTTCTTCTTCAGCTTTTTTTAGTTTTTCCTGGCTTTTTTCAAATTCCTTTTTAAAATCCTCTTCTTGTTTTTCTAAATCTTTCTGGGCCTTAGCTGTTTCTTTGAATTCTGTAAAAACTTTTTGAACATCAATGTAACCAAGGCTGGCCAGGCTTGAGGCTTGAACGATTCCTGCGACAAAAATAAGAGCAAAAACCAAAACTAGTAATTTTTTCATATTGAGTCCTCCTATGGGGCCTATTTTACCACTTTCCGTCTATAAGTTTCAAGGTGGATCAGGAGCACGGCGATGTCTGCGGGTGAAATGCCGGCAATGCGCGAAGCCTGACCAATTGAAACTGGTTTTAATTTTGCCAGTTTGTGGCGGGCTTCTTTAGAAACACCATGTAGTTTTTCAAAATGCATGTTTTGGGGGATCTTTCTATGTTCCAATCTTTTAAATTTTTCCACTTGGCGCTGTTGCCTTCTGATATAGCCAGAATATTTTTTAATAATATCAATTTGTTCAGAAACTTCTGCTGATATTTGATCACCATTTTCAACGGCTTTTTTCTTTTTCAAAAAACACTGATACCTTTTTTTAGAAATTAAGCCAGCTTTGTAGCCAATCTCTGTTAACCGCAAATCAGCATTGTCTTGTCTAAGCAATAGTCGGTATTCAGAGCGCGAAGTAAGCATTCGATATGGTTCTTCAATGTCTTTAGTAATTAAATCATCGATCAAAGTGCCGATATAGGAGTTATCACGACCAAAAATAATTTCTTCTTTGCCCAAAACTTTCATAGCCGCGTTTAAACCAGCCACCATTCCTTGTGCAGCAGCTTCTTCATAGCCTGACGTACCGTTAATTTGGCCAGCGCAAAATAAGCCTTTTATTTTTTTAGTTTCCAAAGTATATTTTAGTTGCGAAGAAGGGACATAATCATATTCAACCGCGTAACCAGGACGGATAATTTCAACTTTTTCTAAACCAGGCATGGTTTGCAGCATTTTTAGCTGAACATCGGCGGGCAAACTAGTGCTCATGCCCTGGGCATACATTTCTTGCGTATCTCTTCCGGTTGGTTCAATAAAACATTGTTGCCGCTCTTTTTCTGGATAGCGAACTACTTTATCTTCAATTGACGGACAATAGCGTGGGCCAGTGCCTTTTATCTTACCGGCAAAAAGAGGGGAGCGGTCTAAATTGTCTCTAATAATTTTATGAGTTTTTTTATTGGTCCAGGTTAAATAGCAAGGTACTGACGCTAATTCAAGTTGCGGATTTTCTGGCGCTTTTAAACCATACTGGGTATATTCCCAAATAAAAGAAAATAGTTTTGGAGGCTCATCGCCGGGATGGATTTTCATTTTAGAAAAATCAATAGATTTCTTGTTAAGCCGAGCTGGGGTTCCGGTTTTTAAGCGTCCCAGCTTTAAGCCTATAGAGGCTAAGCTATTTGAAAGTTCATTAGCAGCATATTCTCCGGCTCGGCCAGCTTCCATATGCACCATGCCGGTATGGATTACGCCGCGCAAAAAAGTCCCGGTGGTTATAACAATATTTTTTCCGCGATAAACGGTTTCAAGCTTAGTTTTAACTCCAGTAACTTTTTTACCAGAGACTAAAATTTCTTCAACTAATCCTTGTTTTAAATCCAAATTCTTTTCTTTTTCCAGAATTTCCTTCATAACCCGGTGGTATTGTTTACGATCAGATTGCGCACGCAGAGCTTGCACTGCTGGCCCTTTATTAGTGTTAAGGGTTTTCATTTGCAGGAAGGTTAAATCAGTTGAGATGCCAATTTGTCCACCCAAAGCATCTACTTCTTTAATTAACTGACTTTTAGCTGGACCACCCATAGCCGGGTTGCACGACATAAAAGCGACAGTGTCAACGTTTATAGTTAAGAGCAGGGTTTGACAGCCCAAGCGAGCGGCGGCTAAGGCAGCCTCAATTCCTGCGTGCCCAGCGCCAATAACAATCACATCGTATTTTTTTGGATAAATAAAGGGTTTTGGGGTCATTATTTATCTATTTTAGCATATTGGGGGCTGTTGGGTAAGGGAGAGAGAGGGGATGGTTTGGCTGTTAGTCACCCACCCTAAAACCTATTCTCTTAATTGGCTTTTCTTTCGGCTCAATCATTTTCTTGATAGCTTCGAAGATCTGTTGGATTTTAATGTCATGGCCGCAAACTCGTTGTTCTAGGTCTTTTAATTTTCGCGAAACCTCCACGTGAGTAGCAAGAACTTGTTTTAGTTTAACAAAAGTTCTCATGATTGCGATATTAACCCGAATGGCACATTCACTATGTAAAACCGAAGACAACATAGCAATTCCCTGCTCCGCAAAAGCATAGGGCAAATATTTAGAATGTTGCCCTTTCTTTAAGGTTCCAGCTTGGAACCTTAGAGCTGCATATTCTTCTTTTGTAAGCTGAAACATAAAGTCTTCGGGAAAACGGCCGGTATTTCGAGAAACCGCCTTGTTTAAATTCTTGGTTTTAACACCATATAATTTTGCCAAATCTTTATCAATCATTACTTTTTGCCCTCGAATAAGATAAATCTTGCTCTCAATCCTCTCAATTGGTATTAAATCTTTCATTTTTATAGCCCCCTATATTAATATAGCAAGGTTATTACCAAGGATATTTAAGCGTAAAACGGCTTAAAAAGTGACCAAAGTTGGTCATCTTGGCCAGTTTGCTAAGTAAATAAAGTGAAATTTTCCAGGTAAAGGGTCGAAGTATAAATGTCATGAGTTTAAGTATAAGATCAATACCATATAAAACCTGGGCTGCTTTTTGTGGGGCAAGGGCAAAAGGAAAAACCAACACCATGACACCTGTTAGCCCGGCTCCTAGCTTTATTACAACAGCAGAAGAACGCGTGCTTGGGAGCCTGTTGGCAACAGAGAGCAACCATCGCGCAACACTTGCCTATGGTCCGGATACGGGCGTAAGGATTAGCATTAGCAAGCCCTTAGCCCTGGACCAATTAAGAGCGGCAAAGGACTTTTTAGGACAAATGCCAGACGTTATACTAAATCTTGCTGGTTCGGAGCCAAGGGAAGAGGAAGTAGTTGTTTATAATAAACCAGGCGCAGTTGGCCTTGCTTTTTTAAAACCTTATGCCTTTCTTTTTGGGAGACCTGCTGAGCTTTTACCTGTTGGAAAAAGAAAGCCAAATGCTTTTGATAATCCTGCTTGTGAGAATATAATGACCGCACGAAGGCAAGTGCGAGGGCTCACAACGGCTGAGGCTGTCTTAAATTATGTGGCAGGAGCTTTAGAGGACAATCGGGCCTTGCCTCATGCAATGTTATTGATTAGAAGGGCCGAGTCTCCCAGTATGTTGCGCCCCATCTTTTTCTGGAGTACTCATCCCGAACTAGCTAGGCAGGAAATTGTTAATTTTTTTGGCCAGAAAGAGGAGGGCAAAAGTAAATTACCCACGTTTCTACATGGCGTGCTTGAGCCTTCTTTAGAATTTATTCCAGAACTACAGCCTGGTTTGTTTCCAGTTCAGCTTAGTTTGATTTATCTTGATAAAAAAAGGAGAAATTAATTATGTCAATCCCAGGTGCTCGTTCGATTGGAGTAGAACAAGGACCTCGTTGTGGAGAAAAACCAAAGGAACCAGCCACACCAAAAGAAAAAGCTAAATATTATTTATGCCAGGCGCTTAATTCTAAGGCAACTGTATTAGACTTAGCAAATAAAGTAGCCAAACTAAAACTATTATATGAACTAAAGCAATTTATTCTTTCTGGAGCAGATGTTGATGATTTAACCCAAGACCAACTAGAGGCCTATGAAGAATTATTATTAGAACCAAGGTTTAGATGGCGCGGAGAATTAGAGACAACCATGCAGTGTATGGCAATTGCAATGCGCCTATTTAGAAAATCAGATACTGTGCAAAATCTTATTAAACAGGCCAAGGGAAATCTTTCTTTTGATCTGCAAGCAGAAATAAATTCTCTTGTTGAAGCATTGGCAGCTGTACAATTAGAGGTTATAGAAGAATATTCCGAAGGAGACGATGAGCACAAAAACAAAATGAAGCAAGTAGCTGATTCTCAAGACGTTTTTTTTGATGGACCTAGCTTTATCGACGAATGCATTGAAAGCTCTATTTTTTATAAAGGCACGACTTATAAATCAGCTCAAAATTTTAATAGACTTGTTGCTGCCTCTGAGAAAACACTTTTCTGGCGAACAGAATACTTTGAGTTTTTTCTGGGGAGCTTTGGGACAAGCTTTTTTGAGGAGGTAAATTATGCCAACAGGGCAGAGCGAGCAGAAATACTAGACGCCTTAGTATATGCTACTGACTTTTATCAGGATGTTTTTGAGTCCAACCAAGAAGTAGAAGAGTTTTGGCAACAATATTTTTTAGACGGTGCCTGCGATCCAGCCAAAGAGTTGCTAACCACACTAAGCCAGGTAGAAAACAAAGGCAAACTATTATCAGTATTCAACAAGTCTTTAGACGGCTTGAAGGACCCTGAAAAAAAACAAAGAATACTGAGTCATTTATTCGGGTTATTTATGGAACTAGAGCAAGCCCAACAATTCATCTTTTTAAAAGCACTCTTTGATTTTGATTCGGGACTATCAACGCCTTTTATTGAACAGGTTTTTTCTCAAGGCAACAAAAAAACATTCCTTAGGCTTGCTTATAATGGTTATTATAAAAAAGCTTCTAGACAAGAGAGGATGCCATTTTTAGAACTGTACCAACAAGATGAATGGATGACTCAGATGTTACTTAAGCACGAACATGATCAGGAAAACTTTTCTTTATCCGAAGAGCTTCGTTGGTCAGGACTTAATATTGTTCCTGATAAATACAGTTTGTTTGCTGCTTCAAAAGATGAGGGGGGAGATGGGCCGGCTTATCATGAGCCAATGAGTTTTTCTATTAAAGAAGCGAGTATGGAAAAAGGGAAAAGGCCAAAAGGGCTCTTTGCCTGCATTAATTTTACTTATAGTGCCAGATCTAACGACAAGAAAGCCAGCTTCATTTTGCGTGATTCTAAGGGTTTTAAGCTGGAACATAAATATAAGGAGAATGGTACGCTTACAGTTTTTATTCCGTTTGATGAGGTGCCTGAAGAATTTAATTTAGAAGTTTGGCAAGGGGATCATTTGGCTGAAGCAGAAATAACTAGTCTGAGACTGGTTTATGAAGAACCACCTAACCCCGAATGTCTCGAACAATAAAAATAATTCCCAGCAGGGCGCCTAGTTCATCGCGAAAGATATTGGCATTGATTAAAGAAGGAATGCATTCACCCAGCGGATCGCAAAGTTTTACTTCAAAACGTTCAATTTCTTTGCCGTGTTTTACCACTTCATCATAAAGTTTATGGTATTTTTCTTTTTCGCTAAACAAAGAGACTATTTTCTTGCCAATGATTTCGGCTACTGGCACTTTAAAAAATTTATGAGCTTCCTCGTTTAAAAACAAAACTCTTCCCTCAAGGTCAGTGACCAGCATTGAATCTGGCATTGTATTAATAATGGCATTGGCGGCAATACAGGGAGAGATGGCAAATAGGCTGTATTTGCGCATGGCCAGATAAAGGAAAAAATTCATAAAAGCCACCCCAAACACAGCTGTGGGAATAATTGGCCTTAGAGGTAAAGCTAAAGGCAAAATCATATCGGCAGTTAAGCCAACAATTGCTGGAATTAAAGAGCCAATCCCAATTACCAAGGCTTGTTCTTTTACGGTTTTTTGAGGGGCTTTTCTCGCGTAATTAAGAAAGAGAAAAATGCCCCAGCCCAGAAAAAAAGCTGTTTGTATTGTAAACAAAATATAAAGTGGGGCGGGTTTGCTGATAATCCCGTAATTTACAATTTCATACCGAGTATACATTAAGTTAGTAAATAAAAATAAAGCAGAAATGATTGCTGCTGGAGTGTAGAAAAGATAAAACCAAGGCTTTTTATATAAAAAACTATCTTTATGGGTAAAGCTTAAGGCAAAATGGGTGTACATGCTAAAGCCAAGAGCAAACAAAGAAGCAGAAAAGCGATTAATAAGCTGGGCAATTTCCAAAGTAAACGCGATTCTAAAAGAATAGGTTAAAATACAAGCAAAAAATGTAACCAAAGAAAAGCGCACAAAAAAGCGCGAAGCCCGATTTTCATGATGTCTTAAGTGAATATGGAAGGCCAATAAAAGGATAAATAAAGAAGCAGCCAGTTCTAGATAAGGAAAATAATAGCCCATTTGAAGATATTATAGTATAGCTAGATTGGCTAAGCAAGCTTATGCTATAATATGGTTTAAGATGAGATATAAGCGAGTCCTCTTAAAACTCTCTGGTGAAATTTTTGGCGGCCAACGGAAATATGGTATAGACCTTGAAACTCTCAACACCGTGGCCCAGGAAATCAAAAGTGTTCGGGAATTAAAAACCGATATAGCGATTGTGGTAGGTGGCGGTAATATTTTTCGTGGGGTGGCTGGAGCAGTGCACGGGATTGACCGCGCTACTGGCGACTATATGGGAATGTTAGCCACTGTTATTAACTCACTTGCCCTGCAAGATGTGCTGGAAAAAATCAAAGTTCCCTCCCGAGTTCAAACTGCCATCCCTATGCAATCTATTGCCGAGCCTTTTATTAGAAGACGGGCTATCCGCCATATGGAAAAAGGCAGAGTAGTTATTTTGGCGGCTGGAACCGGCAACCCTTATTTTTCAACCGATACCACTGCGGCTTTAAGAGCGGCCGAACTTGATGTTGATGTGGTTTTAAAAGCGACCAAAGTGGGTGGGGTTTATGATAAAGATCCCATGAAGCATAAAGACGCTAAAAAATATAATAAGGTCAGTCATATGACCTTAATCCGCAAACGTTTAAAAGTAATGGATTCAACCGCAGCCTCGCTTTGTATGGATAATAAAATCCCTATCATTGTTTTAAACCTAATGAAAAAAGACAATATTAAAAAAGCAGTCCAAGGCAAAAAGATTGGAACCTTGGTTAAGGAGGATTAGTTATGACTATGCAAGATGTATTAAAAGAAACCGAAAGCAGGATGAAAAAAGCAATTGAGGTGGTGAAGAAAAATTTTGCGGCCGTAAGAACAGGACGGGCCAGCGGTTCTTTGCTTGACCATATAAAAGTAAAGTATTATGGAGCCGATGTTCCGCTAAAACAAATAGCTTCTATTTCTGTGCCAGAACCACGTTCTTTAACACTTACCCCTTTTGACAAAAACGCGATTAAAGAAATTGAAAAAGCGATCATGACTTCTGATTTGGGAATAAGCCCACGGGTTGAAGCCGGGATTATCCGCTTGTTTTTGCCAGAGCTTTCTGAAGAACGCAGAAAAGACCTGGTTAAAGTAATTAAAAAAGAAGCCGAAGATGGCAAGGTCGCCGTTCGAAACATACGGCGAGATGCAGTAGAAACCCTTAAAAAGCAAAAGAACGATAAGACTATTACCGAAGACGATGAAAAAGTCCAAGACAAAAAAGTTCAGGATCTAACCAACAAGCACAACAAAGAAATTGACGATCTTTTTCATGCCAAAGAAAAAGAAATTTTAACCGTGTAACTTCAAAATGGACAAAGTAAAAGTCCCACTACATATAGCTGCGATTATGGACGGCAATGGCCGCTGGGCTCAGAAAAAAAACTTGCCCAGGGTGGCTGGTCACAAAGAAGGGGTTGAGTCTATTCGCGTAATCTTAAAAGCCTGCACTGAAATCGGTGTCAAATATCTAACCCTTTATGCTTTTTCTACAGAAAATTGGAAGCGGCCAGAAAAAGAAGTTTCTTTTCTTTTTCGCTTAGCCGGCGATGTGATTGACCGTGAGGTAAACGAATTACACAAAAACGGAGTAAAAATAAATTTCTTAGGTAGAATTCATATGCTGCCAGACCATCTTCAGAAAAAAGTAGCCTGGGCCATGGATAAGACCAAAGGAAATAAGCGCATTACTTTAAATATTATGACTAATTATGGCAGTCGGGCGGAATTGGTTGACGCCTTTAAATCAATGACGAGTGAAAATATAAGCAATGAGGAAATAAACGAAGAAACTATTTCTAATCACTTGTATACTAAGGGCATGCCGGATCCGGATTTATTGATTAGAACAGCTGGGGAAATGAGGATTTCAAATTATTTGTTGTGGCAAATTGCTTATGCAGAAATTTACGTGACTGATCTTTGCTGGCCCGAGTTTAGAAAAGAAGCTTTGTTTGCGGCAGTGGAAGACTATCAAAAACGCACTAGAAAATTTGGTAAAACCAAGGAGCAAGTAGAAAATGTGGATTAGGCTCTTAACCATATTGATTGCCGTTCCAATTTTGCTTGCCTGCGTCTATTTTGGGGGAGTGCCTTTCCTTTTGTTAGTCTTGGCTTTAGCCCTTTTTTCATTAAACGAATTCTATAAGATGATGCAGCAAAAAGATTTTCACCCGGCTTACTGGGTAGGAAACTTTTTCACTTTATTTTTTATTATTTTTGCTTCTTATGCTTTAAAGAAAACCTGGGAGCCGGCTCATTCGGCCATTTTAACTTTTGCTGCGGTTGCTACTATGATTGCCACCTTGTTTTTAAAGCAGCGACCCAAAGAAGCTATTGTTGATATTGCTGTAACTCTTATGGGCATGATTTATATTGGTTGGTTTTTCAGTTATTTTATTTTTATCCGGGCCTTGACTGAACACGGTGCTTATTTAATGTTTTTAATGGGCACGATTTGGTCCTTAGATATTATTGCTTATTTGTTTGGTAAGGTTTTTGGCAAGCACAAGCTTTGGCCTTCGGTTTCGCCCAAGAAAAGTATTGAAGGTGCAATAGCTGGATTTATTTTCTGCATTATTGCTGCTGGAATCTTTGGTCACTATGCAGGGTTTGAGATGTCTCACTCGTTAGTATTAGGCGCTATTATTGGAGTCGTGGCCCAGTTTAGTGATTTGGTTGAGTCTTTGATTAAAAGAGATGCTGGAGTTAAAAATTCTTCAGAAATTGTGCCAGGACATGGGGGCGTGTTGGATCGGATGGACAGCTTTATATTTACCGCACCAATCTTCTACTATTATTTAGTTTGGGTTATGTTGAAATAAAATGACGAATTATTCAATGACGAATGACGAATTAATTAAACAAGCCCTCAAAGAAGACATTGGCAAAGGCGATATTACAACCTTGGCGGTGGTTCCAAAGGCTGCAAAGGCTAAAGGGAGAATTGTTGCTAAAGAAAAAGGCGTAATTGCTGGTTTAAAAATCGCAGAACAGGTTTTTAAGCAGGTTGATAAGAGAATTAAATTTAAAGCTAAGGTTAAAGATGGAGCTAAGGTTAAAAAGGGTAAGGTTATTGCAGAAATTTCTGGCCCAGCGCGTGGGATTTTAACTGGCGAACGAGTCGCACTTAATTTTTTACAACGCCTTTCTGGCATTGCTAGCCTTACCGCTGATTACAGATTACGGATTACTAATTACTCTTCCAAAATATTAGATACCCGCAAAACAACTCCTGGACTTCGCTTATTAGAAAAGTATGCTGTAAAAATGGGCGGGGGAACCAATCATCGTATGGGTTTATACGATGCTATTCTTATAAAAGACAATCATATCGCGATAGCTGATGGAATTGCCAATGTAGTGCAGACCTTTAGGTCTGCTAAATTAAACAAACCCATCGAAATCGAAGCTAAAACCTTAAGCCAAGTTAAAAAAATCGTAGCGGCAAAGCTTGCTTTGCCTGTTTCAAGGATTTTACTAGATAATATGAATATTAAAACTTTACGCAAAGCTGTTAAGCTTTGTAAAAAAGCTAAAATTAAAACCGAAGCATCGGGTGGGGTTAATTTAAAAACCATTCGAGCTATTGCTAAAACCGGCGTTGACTATATTTCCATCGGCGCGCTTACTCATTCAACCAAAGCGCTGGATATTAGTTTGTTGTTTTCTTAAAAGCGCAGCCTCGAGGGGAATGGGCTCTTATCCGCATTTATTTTTAATGCGTGAACCACCAATTCTCCATCGTCCGTAATCCGAAAGGATTCTTCATTCTCGTTTAAAACACGAACTGCTTTTGCTTCCTCAAACATACTGGGGCGAGATGAGTGCATAGGGGTCCAAAAATAAAAAGTGAAACGCGTCCAGCCATTTTGATCTAAAAATTCATGTCCTTCAAAAGGCATTTCAAGGCAAGCCAGTAAAGTGCGAATATGAGCTTCTTCGTGGCCACGCTTAAGCTGTTGACCGGTAAAGCCTAAAACAGATTTTTCATTAAAGCCTTTCATTCGCAAACCCCAAACAGGTTTTGGGTTTAAATCAGGATGTTTTTCTGCCAGTAGTTCTAAGAAAGTCCACCTTTCCAAGAAAAAACCTCCCATTTTAATTAAAGTTCGAGCCCTAGCTGTTTCAATTGCAGTTGCCATATCTTCTCTTAGCGGAGCGTTGGCTTTAAGAGACAATGTTTTTAAAGCTTGGACAGTAGCAAAGGCTATGCGCTTGCCAAGCACTGGGTGTCCAGCCAGCAGGCAGTCTTCTGGCTTTTCAATAATGACGGGGACGCATCCTTTACCATCGCTGCGCAAAGGAGTTGCATTCCAGGCCGAGCTACTAGCATTTTTTGAGCTCTTGGCCCAACTACCATAAGATGTGCCAAGATTATTTCCAATTCTGAAGTTTCCAATTATTCTTACCATTTTTTGTTTCCTCCCTTATATCTATTTATCTGCTAAAATATTTATAGATTTCATAGGCAATATTTATATAAAATTTATATAAGCAATAATATTTGATAATAAAGCCAAAAATTGGTTGAAAAATACCAAAAATTAGTATAAATTTATATAAAATAAAGTGAAATTTTATGTTGTTTTGTGCGAAGATAGTATAGGAGGGCTTAAACATGCCTAAGAAAGTAAGAATAAAGGATATTGCCAAAAAGGTTGGTTGCTCGCCAGCTACTGTTTCTCAAGCCTTTCACAACCCAAAATTGGTTAACAGGCAAACTAGAAGAGCTATTTTGGATGCTTGTGAAGAAATGGGTTATGAGCGTAGGAAGCGCAGCAAGAAAGCAAGCAAGATAATTGGTGTAACCGGCATTAGCAGCGATTTAATTTTAGGTGAATATTATAATGAGGTGGCAAAAAGTATTATTGCGGCAGCTAAGAGGGAAGGAGTTAATGTTGTAATTGAGGCTTTTGATGATAAACAAGAAAATTTGCCTGATATGTTTTATAAAAAAGTTTTGGATGGCGTGATTGTGTTGGGCAAAATTTCCCAAGAACACGTTTTAATGATTAAGCATGGTAATTACCCTCTAGTTTTATGTGGTCACCCGATTTCTGGTTTAGAATTAAATACTGTGTTAAGTGATGGTCGGGCAGGGATTTATGCGGCGACTAAACATTTAATCGAGCTAGGGCATAAAAATATTGCTTATATTACTGGTGGACCGATCTTTGATCCAGTTACTTCGGATCGTTTAGATGGGTATCGTTATGCTTTAAATGAATCAGGCCTAGAGATTAATGACAAAAATATTATGGTAGCGGATTTTTGTGTTTGGGAAACAGCGGCAAAATCAGTAGATAAATTATTAGCTTTAAAAAATCAACCCACAGCAATTATTTGCGAAAGCGATGCCCTGGCTTATATGGCTTGTCAGAGAATACAAGAAAAAGATTTAAAAGTGCCCCAAGATATTTCAATAACTGGTTTTGATAATTTGCCTTTTCCTCCGTATATAGAAAGAGTTATGCCTAAGTTGACCACTATAAAAGTTGATCTGCATCAATTAGGAGAAACCGCAGTAAAAATCTTGTTTGATATTACCGATAACCCGTCGCAAGTATCCTACCGCCACACTTTGCCAGTTGAATTGGCTAAAGGGGAGACTACGGCTGCGCCATAACTCTCCAAATATCCATATTTCACCCAAATTTCACCTTAAACGATCATATCTGGTCACTTTTTAGCTGTTTTACGCTTAAATCCCCCTGGTAATAAGATTGCTATATTAATATAGGAGGTGATAAAGATGAAAGATTTGATGCCGGTTGAGAGGATTGAGAGTAAGATTTACTTGATCAGGGGGCACAAAGTAATGTTGGATAAAGATTTGGCAGAACTGTATGGAGTAAAGACTTTTGTGTTTAACCAAGCAGCAAAGAGAAACAAAGAACGATTTCCAGAAGACTTTATGTTTCAGATTAGCAAAGAGGAGCTACAAAACTTGACATCACAATTTGTGATTTCAAGTTGGGGTGGCCGTAGGACGTTGCCTTATGTTTTTACCGAACAGGGAATAGCAATGCTTTCAGGTATTTTGAGAAGCAAACAGGCGGTGCAGGTGAACATTGCTATAATGCGGGCATTTGTGCGATTGAGAAAAATTCTTTCAACCCACAAAGAATTAGCACAAAAATTTAAAGAGCTGGAGTTGCGTGTGGATAGTCTTGATATTGAAATCCAGCAAATTTTTGAAGCCATCAAGAAAATGATCGAACCAGAAGAAAAACCGACGAAGAGGATTGGGTTTAGAGTGGGGGAGGATTAGTATTCCTTTGCAATTTGATCTGCCCAAAAAGATAATTTTTCTACGCCTTGATTGTTTCTGAAGACACGATTAGCCACTCTTAACAACTCTGCCCTTGAGGGTTGCATGGCTCTAATTTGTTCGTATCTACTTGAAGAATTTGCAGTATCTCGGCTTAAAAAAGCTGGCAACGCGATTCTTTGCGGAGTGTCGATAAACCAAACTTCATCGCACATTTCTGGCAAGCCTAATTCCAATCCATAGGCGGTTGTTATAACAACCATTCTTTTTCCTTCAATCCGTAATGCTTCTAACTTTTGGCTTAATTTGGCCATGCCAGGTTCCCGTAGAATGGCGGTTAATTTTTTTAGTAAGTGAGGATTTTGAAATACGACTTGACCTAATTTAGCTTTGTCAATTTTGTCACCGGTTAAAATATCATAATCTAGAAAAGTTTTTATTATTAATGCACTGATTGTTTTCTCTTCGTATAAAGAAGCGGTTATAGAATCTGTATCAATGATTTTAAAGCCTTTTTGTTTGAGCAGGCGGGCAAAGCTGCTTTTGCCGCTTGCTATTAGACCAGTTAATAAAACAACTTTTTGGTTGCCGCAATTGGTTCTTTTGGTAGAAACGCGGGAAGGATGAGTTGCTGCTGGAGCGAATCTTATTGAACGAATTGAAACCATTATAAAGCTCCTAATACACTAATTGAGGATGAAGTCGTCGATCTAGTCTTTTTAGAGTCCTAAAGTTGCTTCTGATATCTCTGGCCAAATTGGTTCTGGCTTCATTGGCATCTGCTAAAGGAACAAGATCTGAATCATCCAATAGATTATCATTAAAAACATTGCCAAGTTGTCTAACTAAGGCGGCAGTGTCTGCTTGACTTGGCTTTCTTCCTTTTATCCATTCACTGTTTAACAAAAGCCTTTCAACTATATTTTCAGGATAATATAGCCAACTCCAACAATCCCAATATAAAGATTCAATTTGAGTTTTACTAAAATTAGGATGATCAAAAGCAAGATGGGTCATATCGTAATTATTGTAATCAACATCAAAAATGCGGCCTTCTCTTTGAAGTTTTCTCCAGAGCGGGGTTCCGGGGTAAGGAGTTAGAATTGAAAAAATAGGATTAGAAACACCGGATCTAAGCATAAAATCTCTTAAAGCATAAACAGACTCTGGGGTATCTTGATCAAAACCAATAACCCCCGCCACAAAAGAACTGATTGCCCGTAAATGTAATTGTTTAAAGCTTTCTTGGTAGCGGATGGCAGGATTTGTTCCATTGAGATTTGCGCGCTTAGCGCTGGCTCGTAATGTTTCAGGGTCTAATGATTCTATGCCCATGTGTGCGCGATAGAGGCCGGCTTTTTGAGCCATGTTAAGCAAGGCTCTGTTTTTTTCGTCACCAATTTCAACGCCAATAAAAGCGAAAAATCCCATTTTTTTCTTGCCAGCTGCTAATCTTCTAGCATTTAAATCAGCAAGCGCGCTGAATATTTCCATGCTAATTTCAGGAAAAGCAGACATGTTGTCATCATCAAAATAAAAACGGTGGAAGCCTTCTCCAATTTCTTCTACTTCCTGAATAACTTGTTCCACCTGCTTGGTTGTCATGCTTCCTTTATAAAAGGCTGCCATACAACAAAAGATGCAATGGAATTTACAGCCATTGGTAGCAATTATTTGTTGGTTGATCCCAGGATAGATTGAACGATCCGGACTTATAATTTCATGAGGAGCAGCAAAGCGATCTGCCTCATAGAAGTCTTTTAATTCCAAGGCCTTAAAATCTTCAATTAATCTTCGCCAGGTTAAATAAGCTTCCCCTTTTACTACTGTGCCATGTTCTCTGGCTTCTTCTGGCATTAAGGTTGGATGCCAACCACCTAAAACAGGATACATCCCGCGTGCTCTTGCCTCTGCCGCTATTTCATAAGCGCGCGGGGCTTGATGAGTTAAGACTGAAAGGGCAACCATATTAACTCCATCGGCCACTAGTTGATCCCAATTTATATCGTCAGTATTATCATTAATATAGACAACGTCAATTTCTGGGGTCAGGGCTTTTAAAATACCGGCAGCAAGAGACCTCATGCCAACGTGAGGACGTGTTTTTGTAATTTGAATTTTTAAACCGCGCAAAGGATTAGTATTAGCTAACCCCGGATTTATAAAAGCGACTTTTGGATTAATCTTTACGCTCATTACTACTTATTATCGTAACTATCTCGCTCAAATTTCACTAAAAAGCTGAAATTCTTGCCCTTTTTTCACGATATATATAGTAGATATGGCTGCAATATCACGGTGTGCACCCCCTAAAACTGGACTAAACTAAGGCTTCAATTTGTGACACCCC
>CAZMPJ010000013.1:0-31240 GCA_964568455.1 uncultured bacterium | reverse complement strand
GGGGTGTCACAAATTGAAGCCTTAGTTTAGTCCAGTTTTAGGGGGTGCACACCGTAACAGGTTGTTATCTTTTAAAACATAATTCTCAATCTGCTCATCTACAGACTCCTGAATATAAACGTTTGAATCTTCTTCTCTGAGACAATTAAAGGTTGCTTCCTTATAAGAAGTTGTCGAATAAAATGCCCCTTGAATGGGAACAATTGATTCCGAATCATATTGCATATTATTCGAAAAAACAATAATTTGTGAAATATTAATAAACTTGCGAAATCTTTTGTTTTTAAACCTGATATTTATTCTGTCTCTTTCTGCAAGAATGCCTTCTTTGTTGTTGGGTTTTTTAACCTCAATAAATGCAAGTGGCATGCCATTAATTAACAGTGTAATGTCTGGGCGAAATTCATCATCACCATTTTTACAGGTGAGCTCGGTAACAACATGGAATGAGTTTTTGCTAAAATCGTCAAAATCAATCATCTTAATACCAGGCGAAGAAATTAATAGCTCATAAAATTTCTGCCCCAAATCCTCATTATCGAGAGATAATGATATATTTTCATAAAGCCTCATAATCTCCTCTGAAGAAATCCCCGGATTAATGCGCGCAAGGCTCTCGGTGAAGACATCTATAAAAATATTAGTATCGAGATCCCATTTTGCACCTTTTAATGAGATATATTTATACCCTAATTTGCATAAGTGCAGTATTGCGGGAATCTTTACTCGTGTATTTTCGTTAAACGCCATTGAACAAGCTTCCTTTTAGTATTGGGGCAACGCACATATTTCAACAGTGTAGGCTCTGTTTTTTTTGCACGATCATGCGAATAATTGAGATTTTACCCCACATTCTCAATTATAACACCAGAGTGATGTTTCATTCCAATAAAAAGTCCACAATATTCAAGTCCGGGGCGGGGTTCCGAAACAAGAAATTTTTTAAGAAACTAGAACCAGAGAGCAGAAAAACGGCGATTGCCGCCGTTCAATCGCCGTTTTTCCGGGAACAGCAACTAGAGCCGGAAAAGGTTTTTGGCTTTGCAGCCGTGTAAAGAATGAGGGATTATTAAAGAAATAGTTCGAGAATGTATTTTTTGGTCCATTTCCTTCTCTTATAAGAAAAACTGGCCCTAGCTCGTTCCCAATCAAGACACCTCGAAATGGATTTGCCTGCCTTGAGCTTGTCGAAAGGCTAACAGATTTGCTAACACTCACACCCCCTACTTACGAACTCCAAGGTCCGTTGGAACCCTCATGTCTAAATGGCTGAAAAAGTGAAATTTGTCACAACAATGTCCGATAAATAGGAAATGGTACATAGAATCGCACATTATCCAGCCCCATTAAGAGGAACGGTGAAGAGATATCTACATAATCCTCTTGCTAATAGGATTCAAACAGATCGTCACTTGAATACGGGAGATCACACCGTTATTAAGCGAACTGAACTTGCACCTCAGCAAACATTCTGGATTGACGCCTTTGTTTCTCCTTGTATTTTAGCAGTCGTCATCAATAAAGATGAAAGCGGGCATTTAACCGAAGTTCTGGGGCTGCATGCGGAAGAGCCATCATTTAATTTTATGCTTAGATGTTTCCTTGAATCGATTTCTCCTCCAACAGAAAATTCTAGAGTATTTATTGCTGGTTTTTCTGACTTGGGCAATATCGCCGCTCTGCAAGCAAACACAAGGATAACAATTAGAGAATTCGGTGACTTTGGAATTCCTTTGGGGGTTGAGTGGGAAAATGAGGAGCGCCCACGGCTTATTGATCAAAGAAATCAACAAATAGTTTCTGATATTGGTTTGAATGTATTTAAAGAAGATACTCAAAATATCGACATGGTCCGTCGGGTAATTTTAGGGGTAAATGAAACTAATTCATTGTTAATCTCCACTTTATTTACACTGTCTCCATTTAGTCCTCAAATAACCCATGTTATTACAGAAGATACTGGAATAATTGTGGTTGATCACACAATCTTACCTTGACACCATCCACCTATTTGCGAACTCCAATGTCCATTGAAACCCTCATTAATAAATGGCTGAAAAGGGTGAAATTTATCAAACAACCTCACGATAAATATTCAAATGAGTGTAAGTGAACTGATTATGCTTAATTGCACTGGCCGTGATTGTTTTCCTCCTTCGCCGTCGAAGGGGGCAACTGGTCCTGATGCAGTATTAGCTGATTGGCCTTTTTCTCAAACCTATGTCGACAATGCTCCTAGGCCGGAATTTACTACTGAAATAGCAAGGGCCATTGATACTGTAATACGAAGGTATTGGAATATGTTGGTTAAGTTTGTTCCGCTGAGCGGGTTTAAATCACCAAAAAATGGAAAAATTACAATTTTAAACCTTGGTTGTGGAATTGCTTATGATGCTATACCGACAAGAGCGTATTTTGAAGGAAACAAAACATATAGTGAAAGTAGTGGAACAAAGGTCCAATATTATGGCGTTGATATTGATGCAGGAGCAATTGATAAGGACATTATAGTTTATGGTCAAACCCCTGGTTATCACTTTATCAAAGGGGATGCCAGATATTTAGATGGAATGCCAGAACTTCCCGCTAAAGTAGATGTTGTGGTTTTTAGACATCCCGGACCTTTTTTGGAGGAAAAAGAAAGAGTTATCTGGACAGATATATTTAAAGCTGCAATCAAAAAAGTTAAGCTTGGTGGTAGAATTATTTTTTCATGTACACATAAAACTGAAAAACAAGAATTACTCAAAATACTTAAAGGGATTAAGGGATATGAAATCGTACTAGTAAAAAAGAACCCGTTTTCTGTTACTGTTTTTAGTGAAATATTTGATGGAGAATATGGTCCAGACAAATGGGTTGTTATTGCAAAGCGGACTAAGCCCTGGTTTCCATCATTTTAACATCTGATCCCATGCTAACACCCTCCATCATCATGCCTTTTTCTTAAATACATGAAATTTATTGTTATTTCTATCGAAGAACATTTGAGGGTACTATGTATAAAATTGGCGGATTTCCAGGTACACAACAAGCATTGCGGTTCTATCAGGGACATTTATTGCGAAAAGCTAAAAATAATCCTGCTTACAGAGGAGCTGTAATTAAACAATTGCGTAGCTGTATAGAACGGTTTGCGCAGTTATTTGCCCTAGAAAACAGGGCCGACCTGACCAAAAATATGCTGCTTTTTGAAACCTTTGCTCATGATCAATCTGTTTATGGGCCATTGCTTAGCGATCCATTAGTTTTGCAACATATGGATGAAACCAGGGCTTTTTGGCAAACAGTTGAGACCAAAATGGAAAAGGATTCCGCTAATGAGCTTTTAAATGGAAGCCCTAACTTGGTTAACGACATAGTAAGAACTCACTACGGTTATGTAGAAAGAGAAGGATTAGCAGCTGGAATTGGAAAAAATTCTAAAGTTCTTTTAATGGGCGGAGGTTCGCTGCCATTTACCGCGATCGCGCTCCATAAATTTTTTGGAGTAACTTGTACGTGTATTGATATCGATCCCGAGGCTATTGATCTTTCTAAAAAAGTAATTAGCAGACTTGGATTGGAATCAGCAATAACAATCGAATCCGGAAATGCCACAGATTATCCGATCCATGATTATGATTTAATCGTGGTTACTGCTCACTGCATGCCAAAAGAGGAAGTGTTTTCCCATATTAACCGCGAAGCCAAACCTTCGGTGCGAGTGCTTTATCGTGAGCCGGTGGGTCTACATAAATTAATCTACTACAATAATCCCGATCCAGTAGCCCACGGTTTTACAAAAACAAGAATTGTCCATCCCGGAAAAGGAGAAATGGTCGAATCCGTTGTGTTAATGAAAAGAGCACAACAAGTCCCGCAATTAAGAGCGTCTGGATATTTTCCCGACAGCAGAATGGAACTTGTTGATGTTAAACTGAAAAATGGGCAAGAAAAAACCTTACGGTTTGAAATCTTTCCCTGTCAATATGTTGATGGTAATTTAGCTTGGGAAAGTTTAAGAGATGCCGTTGTTGATCAGTCAAGGGGAATCTTTGGTGAATTTGTCGATGCCGAGGAACCCGGGTACGACAAAGCAATGGTTGAAGCCACACTGAAAGAAACAAGTGATGGCTTGGTTGGGGTAATTTGGGATCAAGAAAAATTCGTCGGCCTTTCTGTGGTGGGATGGATGGAAACCCCTTACGGCAGAACCCAACACTTGATGCTCAGCCAGCTTGAACACCAGTATAGGATTTCAAAAATTATCCCGTATTCTCTTGTGCGATTGATCAATGAATTATCGGAAAGAAAGGGAATTCAGCTTTGGCAAAAAACAATGGTCTCTTTTGATTCTCCAAATCCATTTGTATTAGGAAATCTTTCCACAATAATGACCGATCCATATCCTGACCCGCGCAATTCTGATAAACAGCCAAGCATGCAGCAGAGAAAAATAGGAGCTGCCCTGGCAAAGATTCTTTTCCCGGGTTTTGAATTTGATGATAATCTTTTTGTGGTGAAAGGTTGGTACGAAGATCATCCAGGATTGATTTTTGCTCCTGATAAAGTCCCACAACATAAAGAGCCAAGGGTAAATGACTTTTGCAACGCCAGGCTTAGGTATGATTTACAGGGTGGGGATAAATTTCTGGGTATAGGTACAAAAAGGCGAATTTTTATGTACACCTATTTGCAATGGTTGCGCCACTCTTTAAATGCAAGAGAAATATAACTTCGTTAAAGTCACAGCAGTGTTATCCAAGGATGATCTTCTAGGTTAAGTTGCCCTTGAACAGCTTTTTGCCAGGCCTCTCTTAAACAAAGAGTTGTTGAATCATCAGCCCAACTTGATAGCGACCTGCCTTCAAGCTCGGCAATTGGAAATACCCCCAAAGAAGTTCCAGTAAAGAAAGCTTCGCTAGCCTTTTGTAAAAAATCAGTTTTAAAAAATTCTTGCCGAACTTCAATCCCCATACTTTGGGCTAGTTTAATTATTGTATCCCTAGTCATACCAGGCAGGATTCTACCTGACGGAGGAGTAAATAAAGTTCCATCGCTAACCATAAAGAAATTAGCAATCGGCCCTTCTGCCACATTGCCTTCCCAATCTAACATAACGACTGACTTAACACCCATCTCTGCCGCGTCAACCACACCCAGAATAGAACTCGCGTAGTGTCCGATAATTTTTGCATCAATTACTGTTGATAGTGGATGTGGACGAATTACCTGAGACACATTTACACTATATCCATCTCTAGGTTCAAGATCTGTAGATGGCAACAAGACAATAGCAGTATCAACTTCTGATTTGGGCGGAAATAATCCCCTGCGTCCAAAACCACACAAGGCTAACAATCTAATTTCCCCTTCGGTCATTGAATTTGCTTTAACCGTTTCAATTACCGCTTGTTTAAATTGATTTTTTTCAACTGGTAATTGCATTCTTAACGAACTTGCAGAATAATAAAATCGATCTATATGGTCATCTAATCTAAAAACCGCAGCTTGGCCCCCAACCTCTCTACAGCGCATCACATCATAAACACCAGCCCCATAATTTACTCCTACGCTCGAGAGATGAATATTAACTTGATTGCTTGGCACTAATCGGCTATTAAGCCAGGCTGTTTTAGCTAAGCGCGAGGTAATCATCTGGTTGCCTCCACATACAAAGTTTTATCTTGTGAATTAAAGGGCTGAAGGCCTGAAGAGTAAAACTGTATTTTTAAAAAACCAGCCTCAACTAAAGCTATTCTGAATTCGTCTGCAGTATACATTTGAAAAATATTTGTATCATTTAAAGCTCTGATGTTTTCAGGTTCAGTTTCATCCCAAACCAAACAATCGTGATGATGGGTCAAAACTGCCCCCTCTACCGTATTCCACTCTAAAACAATGCCCCCAAGATTCCCTTCTTGAACTTGGTATACTCTATCAGGAAATTCTTTTTGGCTAGGATCATAATTTGGCGCATTAAATATTAATCGGCCGCCTGGTTTTAAGGCTTTTCTTATTCTTTTTAATCCTTCAACTAAATTATTCCAACCAACCAGGTAATTAATCGACTGTCTTGCTTCAACAACATCAAATTCTTGGTCAAATTCTAATTCTTGAAAGGCTTGATTTACTAATTTGATCTCTGGCAGATGTTGCGCCCTTCTCTTTTGATCTAACACAACCAACATTTTGAGATGAAGGTCAGCTGCTGTAACATTGAAGCCTTGTTTGGCTAAAGCTAGAGTCACCAACCCTGTTCCAGCGGCTGCATCTAAAATAGTTGCGCCTGGATCTAAATCGCGCGTAATTAATTTGACAAAATCGTCAATGTGCCCAGCATACTTTTGATATATTAAGTCATAGGTATCAGGAAAATTTCTATAAGCATGGTTTTCTCCGGTTGATGAATTAGCTTTTAGCGAAGCAGTCAAAAGCAATTCAGAAGCTGCTTGCAGATCACTACCAATCGCCAATAAACCATGCTCCTTTAACATTATTAATGGGGATTCCATATCTAAGACTTGCATTGTTGCCTCAACATACTCTACGGTTCCTGGCATATGGGGGAATTCGGAAGTTGGAACATTGTCTAATCCATTATGAGTATGAACGACTGCATTTATTTCTGGATATTTTCTAAAAATCTCAGCAACCAAGGGAACATTGAGAGAGCCTTTTCTATCATTTAATGATTTAGTAAATATTTTCCGGGCAGCAAAATCTACCTGATCAATCAGAACTACATCATCAACAGCCAACTCGCCCTTATTACTGTTTCTAGCAGTAATTAAAAATTTATTAGTTTCAGGAATTCTAATTGCCAGGCTACCATGCAAGCGTTTATCTCCCGGTAGATATGGCGTCATAAAACCTATCTGAGCCAATAAATGCCCCCACTGCTTCATCAGGGCATATTCTTCTTCGTGCTCTACTGATACATTGGCCTCTCCACTAATTATAGTTTTAAAATGTGTTGTCTTGCTTCTTTTTGCAACATATTCAACTATCCTGCTAGCCATGTCTGGCGCATGACCGATCACTTGCACCCCTTTTTCTGGCGTAACCATATACATGGTTCGATTCCCGCTTCTTATTTCTTGCAAGTCGTTAGCTAAGACCAGATTCGACTTTGCGCCCAAAAGAGAAGCATAGGCCGTATCAATTAATGTTTGTCTAGCAACTCCAGAAAGCAATTTAAAGCCGATCTGAAAGACTTGCCCTTGGGACCATTTTTTAATTTCTGCAATAACCTTCATGTTTCTGGTTAAAGTGAGGCTCAACGCCTCGCTGGCTGAAGATATTTTCCCGGCAGCAGGCTCAATCCCATAGTCAGAAACAGCCATGCCAAGAAAAATAATATCAATCGGTCTTTCTGATAACAATTGCTGTAAAGCTTCAGCATATTCGGGCACTGTTCTAATTGGAAAAACATGAAGCAACCCTTGTTTTTGAAATCGATTATATAAAGCTCTTAGAGGAAAGAGCCTGGCAAGCTCCTTATATAACGGCTGCTCTGGAACTAAGTTTAAATCTTTATAAAACGGTATTCTTGCCCCTTTACCATGAACATAAAAAACTTCTGCCCCACTTAGTAAACAAGCTTCAGCAATTCTGGCTGGAAATGCTCCTGAGCTAAAATTACCAATATGCCTAACATCATCAATAGGAGCAAGTGTTCCTCCTGAAGTTACAATTACTCTTTTCCCGGCTAAGGGCTGCCGCTTAAATAAGAATTGAGGTAGCAACGCTCTTGTTAGTATTTGAGTTACTTTATACATAGTTCCTCACAACCTATTATCGACATATTTAGCAATAATTTCACTTTTGAGGGAAACCATTTTTTCTCCAGTTTTGAATTCCCGCAAATCAATTGACAACCTTAGCAAGAGACTCTAAAATAACAACCAAATGAGAGTTAAATATATTTTTGGCTTTACTTTTGTCTTACTTGTTGTTATTGGTTTGCTTGTTGGTTGTGCAACCAGTCAAACAACGTCCACTACTACAACAAACTCAACAACAACCACTACAACGACAACAAGTACAACCACCACTATAAGTGGATTGTTAGCTCATTACGCTTTTAATGAGGGTTCTGGCAGCGTTGCCACTGACTCTTCTAGTAATAGTCTTTCTGGAACTATCTATGGCGCAACTTGGGCTACTGGAAGATCTAGTAATGCCCTGTCTTTTGATGGCACTAATGATTATGTGCAAATACCAGGTAGCGGCGAAGTTGCTCCCACCCAAGTCAGCACCTCTTCCGCAGGCAGTATTGCTATCTGGTTTAAATTTGAGCAAGAAGCTGGTGTTAATGCAATCTTTCTCCCTCTTCTTTATCTAGGCTCTTCTCCTGAAGCTACCGGTGCAAAGGACGGTTGTATTATCGAGATAGGACACAAAGGTGTTTATACTGATAATACAGAATTGTTTTTTACTCTCACGTTACCTGGCAGCTCAGAACCAATTCAGTGTTTTGATACTGGCTATAATTTGACCACCGAAGCTTGGTATCATTTTGTCGCCATTGTTAGTTCAACTGGAAATACCGGGTATTTAAACGGAACAGAAATGAGTACTCGCGAATACAATTTTGGTGATTCCTCTTTTAATTATTTCTTAGACTCTATGAATAGTGGTTTATTATCAATTGGTTATGGCCGATCTGCTATTGATGCTTTACTATATTATTTCAAAGGCACTATTGACGACGTACAAATTTATAATCGGGCTTTGACCTCTGCCGAAGTTACACAGCTGTATCAGCAATAATTAATTATCTATAAGCCTCGATGGAGTCTTCTCCAAATACAGCCTTTAATTTATTTACGCCAGCATCCCCAATTGTGGGTTCCAAAATATCAGTTACAAAAGACATAGAAGTAAAACGGGTTTGTTGGACCAGGCTCATAATTTCTAATAAACTTTCGCGGCTGAAATTTTCAACAATGTAATCCCAAAAACAGGCTCCGGTTTGATAGGCATCTCTTTCTGTTCCAGCGGCTTGATGCTCTTCTCTTGATTTAGCGAAAGAAACATAGCTGCCCGAATCAGAAGGAAAAATTCCTTCATTATCTAAAAGCTGCCAACCATTGGCAAAACATTGCAAAGAATGAGAAGGCGATAGTGTGGCTTGAACCCATTCTGATAATCCTTCGTTTAACCAGGGAGGAAAAGTAGCCAGCACTGTTCCGGATAAAAAAAGATGAACTGGTTCATGACCAAAATAACACTCTTCAGCTTCTGCTTGAGGCTCTGGCTCTTCACATTCCGTCGCATAAGTTATTAGACCAGAAGGAATAGTCATACAGCTAAGCTGGCTTTCTGTTGCCGTAAGGTCTTCTGCTACAGCCAAGGTATATAAAGTACACTGCGTAATAGGAGAAATACCCAAGAGCTGTTCTATTTGCCCATAGCAAAATTGTATTTCTTTTAAAAGAGCTGAAGCATAATTCGTTTCAGTGCAATGAGTAATAAAAAGGGCATTTTCTTCCCTAAGTAGAATATATTTATCAGGCAGAGGCGGAAAAACACTCACTAAATCTTCACAGGTTAACAACTCTAACTCTTCGGGCGGCGTTCCAGTTTGCTTTGCCAGCTTTTCTACACAAAAGGAATTATGATGATCAAAGCTTTCAGCATTGTTTCCTTCTGCACAAGCAATCAAAAAGATAGCAGCTAAGGAGCTAAAAACTACAGTTAGCAGCCCCATCATTCGTTTTGGCAATGATGGTCTCTTGGGTAATGTTGTTTTACCCAAACTTTTAGGCGTGTAAACAGCTGATACATGCATATATAGTATCTTCGTCTTTTTAGAGGGGGGATTTCACTATAAAGCTTTTTCTTTTATTTCAGAATTACCAGCCAATACATAATCCCTAATCCAATAAGGATAAAGATCAGCTGGAGAAGAGAGCTTAAAGGTTTAATATCTTTTTTAAGTTCTGGAATTAAGTCTGCCGCAGCAATGTAAATAAAACCACCGGCAGTAAAGGGTACTAATATTTGGCCGATGGTATTAACCTCAAGGTTTAACAATAAAACTATTAATGCCCCAACAACTGCAGTTAAAGCCGTGGCAAAATTTAAGAGTAAGGCTTTAAAGCGACTAAAACCACCATGGACTAAAACCCCAAAGTCGCCAATTTCTTGCGGGATCTCGTGAAAAACAACTGCCACTGTAGTACTTATTCCCAAAGGAATACTAACCACATAGCTGCCAGCAATAATCATGCCATCAATAAAATTGTGAAAAGCATCACCGATTAAATTCATAAAAGCAAATGGATGAGGATGGCTTTCGGATGTTTCAATATGACAATGCCGCCAGCAGATTAATTTCTCTAAAACAAAGAAGGTTAGAATACCCGCTAGAATATAAAGTGCTAAATTAAGATTAAATCCGATTTCTTCGGCAGCTTCTGGAATAAGATGAAAAAAAACTCCACCCAAAAGCGCCCCAGCAGACAAACTAACTAAATATAAGACTATCTTTTGCAAAAAGCGCTTCTTAAAAGCAATGGTTATGACTCCAATAAAAGAAATTAAGCTGATAATAAGAACGGAAGTTAAAGTATAAATCCAGGTTTGCATAATATAGCTAATTTTAGTCTTTATGGAAGAAAAAGCAAGAGGAAGTTTTTGCAAGTTTTATGAAATTTCTATTTTTATCTTTCGATAACTTATTATGGGGATCCGCGTAACAAAATATCATGCACCAAAATCGGCCTTGCTGCCAAGTGGCTATGTTAATAGGCAATTACTTGCTCAAACACACGATCAACACATAGCTGGCACTGCATCTGCAGGTTGCATGCCATTATGGATATCTTCTCCTACTAAAAGAGGCCGCTCTGCCTTTAATTATTTATTTAGAAGATGTGTGCTTGAAAGATGGGAAATACAATTAGACAAGAAAACTCTTACAGTTGACCCTCGCCTGCATAGATTAGAACAACCGGCTTTACTAAAAGAGTTATGCGGTAAACCAAAATGGGAAACATTATTAAGAAGAGATAGGCTCCTTTCTGGCCTAGAAGCACATTATAAAAAAAGTAAAGGGAAAATATTATCTGCTTTTAAAGAAAACTTCCCCTGGGCTTTTGATGAAAATACTCCTGGTCACCTTCACGATAATGATTTTTATTACGAAGGCATGTATCTAGATGTAAAAGAAAAAGGTATCATCTGGAATTTGCTTGATCATTTTATTAGGGTTGATATTGGTGTCATTCTCTATGATCCTCAAACCAAACAATTTGACCGCCGCCTACTACCTGAAAACCGGGGACAATTAGCTAAAGAGCTTGGTTATTTAAATTGGTCAGACTTAGAAAAAAAAGTCGGCCTGGTTAGCATACTACGTTTCTGTCCCATTGCCGAAGGAACCCGGACTAAATCAGGCAGTCTGGGTAAGCTTCTTGCTTGGCGCTACCCGCTCGTTTTCTCCATTTTAACCAAAGGACATTTTGATATAGGTGATTTTGATGTGGCTGGCATTTCAAGCCGGCAGGATGAAAATAAAAAACTTTTGATCCACATCATGGCAACGTTAAAAATAGATCTTCAACGCTTTACCCGCAGAGTTACCCGTCAGATATTACTAGACAACGGGTTCCCAATCACGCCAGAAGAAAGTGCTTTAGAAGTATTTTGCAGACATTTTGATGAAGAAATCAAAGCGCTAGGTCCTAATCCAGAGTTTTTATACGCTGAAATTGAATCTGATAGTAACCAAGCTTGGTTCAAGATCGATGGAACGATTTACTCTTTCCCGGCGGAAGCAATGTATCGCTGCCTACGGGCTAGACAAGTGTCTGCCGAAGAAATCATAATTTATGCCAGACCCACAAAAAGGGCTGTTGGCAAAGGGGATCTTGCTGCTAGACATGTAATAAAAATTGGCTCCCCTGACGAATTAATCGAGGCAACTCCTGAATTATTAGCTGCCATAGAGCGAAAAATGGCCGGAGAATCTTTTCGACCCCCCTCACATTTTATATAAGTAAAAAAATCGTCATTTTGCCTGCTTTTTTGCTATACTATTTACAAAACAAGGAGGAATCATTATGACTAAAACCCAAGAAAAAAAATACGAAAAATTAAGCCCTTTTGAACTAAAAAACAAATTAATTGAAATGGCCCAAACCCGCTCAGAAAAAACCATGCTAAACGCTGGCAGAGGCAATCCTAACTGGGTTACCATGATTCCGCGTAAAGCTTTTTTTCAATTTGGCATTTTTGCTTTGGAAGAGTCAGAAAGGATCAAACATTTACCAAGATTGGGCAATCAACCAGAGAAAAAAGGCCTGGCAAAAAGACTCAGATCCTTCCTAAACAAAAAAAGCAAACTACCTGAAGTTAAATTCTTAAAACAAGCACTTAATCATGTGGCTAACAATTTAAAGATTGACGCTAATGAGTTTGTTTTTGAAATAACTGACGCTATTCTGGGTGACCACTACCCTACTCCAGATCGGATGCTGGCCATTTGCGAAAAGATTGTGCATAAATATTTGGAACAAGAAATGAAAATTAAGCCGCAATTTGATCTATTTGCCACTGAAGGCGGCACCGCTGCTATGGATTATATTTTTAATTCTTTAATGGAAAACAAACTGTTGCATAAAGGCGATAAAATCGCCATTGGCACCCCCATTTTTACTCCTTATATTGAAATTCCAAGATTGGGTGACTATAAATTTGTAGAAGTCTTAATTAAACAGGATGAAAATGATGATTGGCAATATCCTGATTCAGAAATTAAGAAATTAGAAGATCCAAAGGTCAAGGCTTTCTTTTTAGTCCACCCCTCTAACCCAACCTCCGTTGCCATGCACCTAAATTCACTTAAAAAAATCGCTAAACTGGTTAAAACCAAGCGAAAAGACTTAATTTTATTAACTGATGATGTTTATGGAACTTTTGTAAACGGTTTTCAATCGCTGGCCGCGGTTGCCCCTTACAATACTATATTAGTATATTCTTTTTCAAAATATTTTGGAGCCACTGGCTGGAGATTGGGAGTAATTGGATTGCATCAAAGAAATGTTTTTGACAAAAAGATTGCAAAACTGCCCAAGAAAACCAAACAGGATTTAATTAAACGCTACAGCACGGTTAACCTTAACCCGGCTAAAATGAAATTAATTGACCGCATGGTAGCCGATAGTAGGTCAGTCGCCCTGCACCACACTGCCGGGCTTTCTACCCCACAACAAGTTTTAATGGTTTTCTTTTCTCTATATTGCTTACTTGATACAAAAGATCTTTACAAAAAAGAAGCCCAATTAATCGTCAAAAGAAGGTTTGACCTGCTTTACAACTCTTTAGGTCTAACTCCTCCAAAAAACGAACTCGACGCCCACTATTACACCACAATTGATATCCCAGCTTTAGCTGCCCAGCGCTTTGGCAAAGCCTTTTCGCACTGGCTGGTAAGAAAACACGAGCCAATCGACTTTGTCTGGAGACTGGCAAAAGAAAAAGGTATCGTTTTAATGGACGGCGGCGGGTTTGATGCCCCCAACATGTCTATCCGGGTTTCTCTGGCTAACTTAGCTGAATCAGCTTATGCCAAAATTGGTAAAGGGGTAAGTGAACTGCTTAAAGATTATTACAAACAATGGAGGAAAAGATAATGTTTGATTTTTTTGTCCAAACTTGTAGACAATACCCTGAACTAGTTCTATTTTTAGCTATTGGTATTGGTTATTACGTTGGAAAAATTAAGTTTTTTGGCTTTAACCTTGGTTCAACTGCTTCGGTCTTACTAGTATCCTTAGTTCTGGGCCAAATTGGCTTGCAAATTGCCGACATCTTGCAACAATTCGGCTTTGCTCTATTTATTTTCGCTATTGGCTACAAGGTTGGCCCGCAATTCTTTGGCGCGCTTAAAAAAGAAGGCTTACATTATATATGGATATCTTTAGTAGTGGCTATTACCGGACTTATAACCGCAATTAGTTTGGGCAAAATATTTAATTTTGATCCAGGCACAGCTGCTGGCCTACTTGCCGGTGCTATGACCCAATCTTCTACCATTGGTGTTGCAGATGGAGCTATCAGTCAGCTATCTATCTCTGCCGCTCAAAAAGCTCTTTTCCAAAATAACGTCGCCATTGCCTATGCTATTACTTATATTTTTGGAACAGCCGGTCTAATCCTGTTTTTTAAATTGGTTCCAAAATTAATGGGGCTTAACTTAAAAGCTGAAGCAGAAAAATTAGAGAGAGAAATGTCGGGTGGATCAGATGATTTAGGTAAAAGCCCAGAACTTTTTGCCTGGTACAAACAAATTAATTTAAGAGCTTATCAGGTTACCAATAACAGCGTTATTGGCAAACCAGTAAAAGAAATTGAAAAAATGTTTCCTGCTAAAGTTGCCATTGAAAAAATAAAAAGAGGAGAAGTTCTTTTAGAAGTAAAGCCAGAAACCATTATCCAAACAAATGATCTGGTTGCTCTAGTGGGCAGCCGTCAAAGCATTATTAAGGCAATAGAAATTATCGGCCGCGAAATTGACGATAAAAAGATTTTAAATTTAATTGGAGAAATTATCGATGTTTGTGTTTTAAAAAAGGAAGCTGCTGGAAAAACCTTGGGCGAGATTAGCCAACAATATGGTCATGGAATTTTCTTAAGAAGGATTACTCGGGCTGGGCACGAAATTCCTTTGGCTCGCAACCTGGTTTTAAAACGAGGTGATGTGCTGCAGATTGCCGGGACTCAAGGTGAAGTAGAAAAAGCAGTTAAGCTCCTGGGTTATGCAGAACGGCCTACTAATACCACTGACCTGGTTATGGTTGGTTGGGGTTGTGTGTTGGGAATTTTATTAGGCCTAATTTCTATTCCTATCATGGGCATCCCAATTACATTGGGGGTTGGGGGTGGAGTTCTGGTTTCAGGTTTACTTTTTGGCTGGCTTAGAGCCATGCACCCTACTTTTGGCCAAATTCCCGAAGGAGCACAATGGATTTTTACTGACTTGGGCTTAAACTTATTTATTGCTTCGATTGGATTGAGCGCCGGCCCAGCTGCTTTAAAAGCATTACAAACCACTGGGCTTTCGGTCTTTTTTGCCGGTGTGATTTTAACCCTGACACCAATGATTATTGGTTTAATTTTTGGCCGCTATATTTTAAAACTTAATCCAGTTTTATTGTTTGGCGCTTTAACAGGAGCAGGAACCATTACCGCCGCGCTTAACTCGGTCAAAGAAGAAGCTGACAGCGCTGCTCCAGTGCTGGGCTACACTGTGCCATATGCTTTTGGTAATGTGCTCTTAACCATTTGGGGAACAGTGATTGTTAATTTTTTAAGGTAGCTTAAAAACTAATCCCAAAACTATAATAGCCGCGGGTTTCTTGATTGGCATAGGTAATTCCAATTTTGGGAACAAAATTAATCCAAAACCCCATGCCAGCTTCAAATTGCACTTCATAACCAATTGAAGATATGGCTTGATTCATATCTAATAATTCAACAAAAGGTCCGCCATAAATATCGCCTATAAAAATATTGGGATTCCACAAACCATAACGCACTTTGGCAATCCTGCGCAAACATTGCAGACCAACAAAATAGCCAGTAGTATTTTTAACTGAAACCGCGGGAAAACCTCTTACATATCTTGTTTTATCAAAATCAGCAAAAAGATTTATAGAACTACTAAGGCTGCCTTCATCCAGCAAATAAGTATGGCTTAAAGAAGCATTTATGCCACCATCTGACCAGTCATTTTGCAAAAGTAAATTAACCTTATTGCGTGGAGCCGAAAGGCTAGCCGTAATTCCGGGTGAAACTTTAGCAAAATCAGTACTCATGGTTAAATATAAGGCTGACAATCCTCTGCGTGAACTAAGATAAGCTGGATAAGAAGCGGTTAAGGCGTGTTTTCTTTCACCCACAGAGTAAGTATTGTAATAAGTTAAATCAATCGGCATAAAAAGCTTGGAAGAAATTGCAAAGTCTAAGCCACCATCACTGGCATAATAAATATTATATTGATTGTAACCTAGTCCATCTTGTCCGCCAGCCAACAAAGGAAAAAACCGAAGCGTAGGCCAAAGCGCATATTTTAAGTTACTGGCTAAAGCATTATTCTCTTTGGGCTCAAATTCAAAATAATATTCTGTATCCGGATCTTGAGTAATACAATTAAAAGGCTTTCTTTGCAATTCTGTTTTATATAAATATTTTCCCTCAGCAGAAACTCCCAAAAAATACAATTGACCATCAACCACCACTCCGTCGTCACTAAAACTACCAGCAGATAATTTTGAATTGGCCTCAGAAATTAAATCATGTTCATAAGTTTGCACTTTACGGTCACAATTTGAAGTGTAATAGAGTTTGTCACCCACAATTTTTGCATTATATTCATGCCAGGGCCCGGCAATAATAGGGGTTAAGGAAAAATCATCCTGATTTAAATAATTAATATTCCAGGACCCTGCCCTTTTTTGGCTAACAACTATAAGTTTGTCTTTATAAGTCAAAATTTGGCCGATTAATTGATTGCTTTCACTAATTCTTTCTTTTCTGCCATTAGAATATTTCCAAATCTCGCTACCAAAAGCATCTTTTCTTTGTTTCACATAAATAATTTTTTGATTGTCTAAAAGCACAAAGTCGTTTAGTTCATCGGTGAAAATATATTTTCGTTTCCCGGTTGTTAGGTCCCTAGCATAAACAATTGCAACAGATCCTCGACCACTATAATCAACATTAGCAAATCCATAAGCAGAATCTAAGTAAGCTAGATAAAGTTTATTGCCAAGTTTCTTAACATAAGTTAAGGCGCTGGCAGTTTCAGAATCAATAATGGTTTTTTGATTAGAACCAGAGTCTTGCTCAATTAAATCTTGAAAAGAGTAATAAGTAAATGGCCCGTTAGCCATGGTTTGTCGTTTAAAATAATAAAGCTTGCTGTCTTGGGCGGTTAAATAAGAAGATTGATAAAGCCCATCTGTGGATTGAAGTAATTCTCCATCAATTTCCCAATCTTTAGCCTTTTGCTCTTCATACTTTTTCCATTCGTAAAAAAGCACAGGAAAAGGCCGGCCGTAAACATTTATAGCGGCATAATCAAGACCATAAAAAGGAGAGGCTGCGCCAATAAACGGAACCCAATAATATTGGCCATATAATTTAAAAAACTGGGCAAACTTGTCTTCGCCATAGGTTTTGGCTAAATAATCAAAAAACACACCGCCATAGTTATAATAAAAATCACCTGGATATCTTTGGAAGGAATAGTTAGCCTGGGAAACATCAGGTAATTTACCCGCCTTAGCCTGGGCAGAAACAATGGCATTATAATAACCATAATTTAAGCGGCCTTCGTAAGGAGTAACTTGCGACTCACCATAAACCGTAATTCCTTCTACCATCCACAGAGGAATAATAGTGTTGGGAGAATAAGCGTTGCCAAAGATAGCGGTTAAAGCCTTGCTTGGCCCAGAAACATTCAAAAATTGATTGATATGAATTAACTCATGTACACTGACTAATCTTTGCCAGCTTTGGGTTGCTGATGGATATGGGTTATAAGTAAAAACACTGATTTTAGTATTAATTGAATCGGCATAACCATTAGCCAGCATGCCAGTGTCTTGAATTACCACTCTAGTTTTAAATTTATTCTGGTTGCCCGTTAACTTTTTAACCTGCGGCTGGTATTTTTCCAGATAATAAAGCACTTCTTTGGCTTGAAACTCATAGCCTTTGGGATAAAAAACTTCAAAATCCTGGGTTTCAATGGTTTTCCAGTCAAAGATTGAGATGGCAAACACACAAGAAGTTAATAACCATAAAACAGTAATATAACCAATGATTTTCTTCATTCTTTGCTATTATAACATCAAATATTTTGCTCTTAACCTGAAATTTGCTGTTTTTTCTTCCGATAAATAAGTACTATGATGAAAGTAGCATCCCGGAAACCACCGCTTTTTCTTAGATCCAGAAAGCCGTTCAACCGCGCAGTAACAGATTATGATCCGAAAGAAGTAAGAAAGCGTGGCCGAGGCCTTGTTCTTTGGGGAGAAGACAAAGAAATAGATTTTTTCTGGCAGATTGCATACACAGCTATTCAGGCTGCAAAAAAAAGGTCGCTCCCGTGCCCTCCCATCATAATTGGAATTGATGGCTCTCCAGGCACAGGCAAAAGCTTTTTTGCTCGCAAGCTTGCTAATTATCTGAACTTAAATGCAGGTCATGAGTTGAGAGAACCTTGTTTTGCTCAAGTATTTCAAATGGATGAGCTTTTGACCGGCCAACACAAAAATTTATCAACGGAACCAGGCAGCCCTCAAGAAGCAGATTATCACGACCCTGCCTTTTGGTATAATTTAGATCGCTTGCCACAAATATTACAGACCATTACAAGCCGCTCTCCTCTCCAAGAAGTTACAATAGATGGATTATATAATAGAAACTCTTTTGACGGCTCACAAGAATTCTTTTTCCCGCCTATAAAACATAATTTTCTTTTATTAGAGGGGTGTTATGCCCTGCATCAAAGTCATAGCGCCTTATTAGACTTTGGCGTCTACTTATGGCAGCAAGACTGGAGTTATACTAGTTTTTTTCTCCGCTCACAAATAAGGGGCTATTTTGATGAACAAAAAACAGAACCTTCTTCGCCAAACAATTTTTATGAAATAATTATTCAATCTTATATACAATATTTAAAAAATCTTTTAGCATTAGAAAAAACCACCTGGCTGCTTCGCATTAAAGGACTAGGGCATAGAGAAGCAAAGCTCACCTTAGAAGAACTAAGAGAAGAAGAAAAGGCAGTCCTTTTTCAACAAGAAATAGTACAAGATCTTGAAACTTTAAGAGAAAAAGTCTTAGCTGGTACCATAGCGTAGGACCATTAATAGAGTATAATATAAGTTATTATGAAAGAAACCATCATCCTAGCCTCCGCTTCTCCTCGCAGAAAATTACTTTTAAAGAAAATCATTAAAAGCTTCAAAATCCTCCCCAGTGCAGTGGACGAAGCAAAGTTAAAATCAAAAACTCCCGAAGGTTTTGCCATAAAAGCAGCCTTAGCTAAAGCAGAGGATGTGGCAAAAAAGAAAAAAAACGCCATTATAATCGGAGCAGATACAATTGTAGTGCTGGGTAAAAAGATATTGGGTAAACCGAAAAACAAAAAAGATGCTTATAAAATGCTAAAAATGCTTTCTGGCAAAACTCATAAAGTTATCACGGCAATAGCAATCATAGATTGTGAAACGTTTCACAAAGTTGCTGATTATGGAGTAACCAAAGTTACTATGAAAAAAGTTTCAGACAAAACCATCCAAGACTATGTTGAAAGCGGAAAACCCTTGGATAAAGCGGGTTCTTATGGAATTCAGGAAATTGAGGGCGAATTTATTAAGAAAATCAATGGTGACTATAATAATGTAGTGGGATTGCCACTTAAACTACTCTCCAAATTACTAAAAACAGTGAAATTTCCCCAATAATCTATCGATATATATACGTCTGAATTTGTCACCTATATAAGAAGGAGAGATTACCAAATGAGAGTACCTCCCAATAGTGGTCCTTCTACTGCCCAGGGAACTACTAGAAAAGTTAATACAGGACCAACATTAAGCCAAGTCTTTAGTGCCTTAAGAACTATTAGGCCTGTTGCTCATAATGGTTTTAATCTTGCTTTATTAAAACAAGCTAAGATTGCCCCCGAGACAATGGATGCACTTTTATCTTTACAGCGAGCGGGGGTTAGGGAAGTTCACTTTTTCCCAACTTCTATTGCTTTGCTTGAGCATACTTTTTCTTCGCCAGCTCTTCCTGGTTTAACAAATAGTAACGGCCGCCAATCTAGAGAAATCCATAGTCAGCCATTAATAACTTTCTTAACTAAAAGGCGTTATGAAGTTCAAGGGGACGAAACTCTTTTAGAGGGGGTCTTTATTGGCAAGTCCGTCGGAGACAAACTAGTTGAATGGGACAAGAGAATAACCAGGCCAATATTACGTATTGCCACAGGAACTACTCGCGAACAAGTAGAAACTGCTTTTTTAAGCACAGAATTTCCCGACATAAGCTTTGAAAAATCTGCTCTTTTAATTGGTTATAAAAAACAACAAGAACAACAAGCTGCTCCAGAATCAACTGTCAATGGCATAATGGCAGAACAATTGCAGGAAGCTTTGGCAGCAAGACCACAAACTATCGCTAAGGCCGTTAAGGCCGCTTTTGGTAAATCGCTAGATGGCTTAGCCTCTGATTTAAGGGGATTGGCTTCCTCCATAGAAACTCTGGAAGGCAAGGACAGAAAACCAGTTCGCGAAGCTTTAAAAGGCAGGCTTAGGGCAAACGCCGCAGAAATTATTAGGCAAGTAGAAGAAGATAGTCCAAAAAGCGCACAGAAGCTTACTCCTTTAATTACTTTACTAAAAAGTTTAGGAACAATTCGTTTAGGAGAACTGTTATTAGCCGAAGCAAAGGAGCAAGGTAAATTGGCTTTGTTTTCTCTGCTTAACAAACAACTAATTGAAAGCGCAGAACCAGAAGAACAAGCTTTATTTTATTATCTGGAAGGCCAATTAAATGAGGAGTTGGGATTATCCGATGAAGCGCTGGAGTGCTACAGAAAAGCAAAAGAATTAGACAACCAAAAACCTTATCGTGCTGCTATCAGGCGACTTAAAGAAACCGAACAAGCAGGGCAAAAAGCTATAAGAAAAGAGTTTGAAGACTTATGGCAACAAATAGCTGAACAACAAAAAAGATTATTAGTAAGAGTTGGCGAAGATATTTTTCAAGCATATAGAACAGAAGCTAATCCCCCAAAAGCTGATGCTAAGTTCGTTTTTCCAGGCAACACTGCCTTGTGGAAAGCCCTGGACAAAGATGCTTTTGAGGCAGCCCGCCTTGCCAAAGACTTGATTTTCCCCAGTGCCGAAAGCGTAACATCCATAGCTCATTGGCTACTTAATCAAGAAGAACAATTAGCTGTTACTGTTTTAGAAGATGTTTTAATTTCCTGCACAAGAGCGGAAGAACGCGCGGCAGCTTATTCAGTATTATATGCCTTGCAACCCCTTTTGGAAGCAAAAGAAGTATTTATTGATCTGTGTGAAAGCTGGCTTTATACTCTCCTGGATAATATTACTCACTGCATTGGCAACAAAAAAAATATCTTGATTTGCGAAGGGTTTTTCCTTTGTCTAGGCATTGAAGCTGGCTTTTTGTTTCCAGACAGAATGAAAGCATTAAGATTTATGCATAACTTGCCCTTAGCTGCAATATCAGGAAAAGCTGCCCTGGGTCAACTATTTGTAAGACCTATTGTCCAAAGGTTAATAACTGCTCCCTTAAACAAGATGGCCGAGGCAGGCAAACAAGGGGGAGAGATAGAGGCTGTATTTGCTGCAGCAACAGAGTTTGCAGAAGCCATGCCAGAAGAACAGGGCCAGAGAGTGCTCTGTACCACTCACTGTGATGCTGCCGCAATTTTAATACAACAAGGACGACATAAGCAAGCCCTGGTCCAAATTGAAGCTGCCAGAAAAATCGACCCGGATTCTTGGCACATAGACAAAGCCCTATGTGTTTATTATCTTAGCCAAGAAGAGCGCGACCAGGCCATTGAGCACGGAGAAAAAGCTTTAGAAAAAATACAACCCAGCAACCAACAAGAAGCCGCTAAAGTAGCCATGATGCTTGCTCATGTTTATATTAACCGACAAAGCACGGCTGAAGATTGGCAAAGGGGCTTAGAATTATTATCAATGGCAGCAGAAATCAGACGTTTTGATGCTTACGCTTTTGGCTTAGCAGGCTCAATGCTTTTCACTTTAAAGGCTGTTGATCTCGCCTTAGACCACGTTGACAAGTTTATTGCCTGTTTTACTCGCGCACAAGAACATCCTTACGAAGAAAACAATGCAAAATATTTAATACCCATGGGCCTTGATTTTTTAGAAGATCTTTATCCATGTTTTGACATGGGGAATTTACGGGGTCATTGGAATAAAATTATTGAACAAATCGACAAACTTGAATCTTTAGCCTTTGCCGCGATTGAAGAACAGCAAAATCTTGGCGATCGAGGCCTGCTTTTGGTTGACCTTGGCAGAAGACTTTTACTTGCTGGCGACCTGGAAAAAGCAGAAAAAATACTAGGACTGGTAATTAAATTTGCTAAGCCCGAAAGCAAGGCAAGCAATTATGCAAAATTATCTTTGGCCGAACTACTCTTAAGCACAGAAAGGGTTCAACAAGTAAAACCACTTGTAGATGAACTAACCCCTCTGAAAGGAGATTTTGACCACACCATTAAAGATGGGATTTTTACCGAAGGCGTTCCCATGAGGGCTTCGGTTTTTAACCTATATGGTTCGTTTTGTCTTTTCTGTGCACCAGAAAACGATGGAGAAGAAAGAAATCTACTGATAAAAGAGGCTTTAGAAGCTTTTGATCGCGCGGGACAAGAAGGGCTGTCAATGGCAACTGTTCTCCAACAAAAGGCCCTGCTATATAGCACCTTAGAAAATCATCCGCGTGCGCTCGAGCTTTGGAGAAAATCAATTAAAGCTGATCCTGATTTTATTACATCACATGTTAATATTTGCCACACTCTTTATACTGATTTAAATGATCCAAGCAGAGCAGAAGAAGCAATTACTGCTTTGGCCTCTGCTATCCTCCGCATGCAAGGAGCAAAGTCAAGCGTGCTCTTAGACATTAACGTTTATAAATTAATTATTGGTTTTTACGTTAGCACTTATGCCAGCCCCACGCTGTTAACCTTGTTGCAGCAATTGCACAAAAGTCAAAGCTATCAACCTTTTATCTGGCAAGCACTGGCCAGCCTTAAAAAAATTCCAGAAGAGCTAAAGAATTTAACGCAATGAAATCACGTCCTGTAACACCAACCCCGCCTACGGCTACAGCTAGGCCTGCTGCCAAAAGAGGAATTCCTTTAGCCGCGGCACTCAGTGAGGCAGGCATTCGTCTCAATGGTATTCAAAGATTTCCCACCTCCTACTTAACTCCAATGATAAACCGCATAAAAGTAAGTGGCCTGGTAGACAGAGCTATTGAAGCTCTTGGCAAAAAAGGAATCAATGTAATTCACGTCATGCAGATAAGCGAACTAGCCTTATCTGAAGTTTTTGCTACTTCTGACCTACCTGGACTAATTCGGGGCCAGAAAACAGGGGCCAAAGCTATTTCCACTTATGATTTATCCGTATTTATAAAACAAAGAACTTGGCAGGTAAAAGGAATAGCCAACTTATTAAAAGAAATTCGCATTACTGATGCGGTAAAAGCCAGGTTAGAAGAATGGGATAGAACCACTCCTGGAGCAAAAACAATTGAGATTGGCCAGGAAGTAACTAAGGCAGAGTTGGAAATAATTTTTAGTTCTCATCGATTGGAAGGAGCAACTCTTGAACCAAGAGATATTTTAATTGGTATTGATCAAGCGCCGGTTGTTGTTGCTCCTACCCCAGAATCAACCACTAACAGCGTGTTTGCTAGAGAGCTAGCAGGAGCCAGAGAAAATTTTCCTCAAACCATGGCTGCCCGAGTAAAAGCTGCTTTTGAAAAACCTTTAGACGAATTATTAGCAGACGCAGAAACATTATGTGGTCCTATTGGCTCAATTGAAGAAGACAAAGACAAAAAACCAGCTCGCGAAGCTTGCAAAGGTAGACTGCGCCAAAATGTCCAGGCCATCGTCGATCAATTAGAGGATAATGCTGCCAGCGCGCAAAGACTTGCTCCATTACTTCGGCTTATGGCTCATTTAGGTATCTTGCGTTTAGCAGAAGAACTGCTCAAACAAGCTCAAGAACAAGATAAAACTAGTTTATATATTGAACTTTGCTTAGAAACAAGAAAAGCCACTAAAGGGTTAAGCTTACCAAAAGAAGCAGCCTATTTTTGGTATTTGGAAGGACAGTTTCATGAACAATCAGACAATAATGATTCCGCTAAAACTTGCTACAACCATGCTATTGGCTTTGATCCGGATACAAAAACTTATTCTCAAGCAATTAGGAAGCTAGAAAGAAAAGAAATGGAAAAAGAGCTGGCCATATTACAACAATTTAGAGATCTTTGGGAACGCGCTTTAGCAGAAACAAAAGCCACGATAGGTAAAGCTCAAACAATGATCGACGCAAGCGGTGAATCAAAACAAAAGAAAAAAGGAGAAGAACCTGCTTTTAAAACCGGTGATGGCGGCAAATTGTTTGATGATGTTAACAAAGATTGTTTTGCTGTGGCCCAACAATTAAAACATTTGCTTTTACCTCAACCGCAAGCAGCACCAGAATTAGCTGCCTGGCTCAATAAAAAACCGCTTGCTTTGGCTCAAAAAGTTTTAGAAGAAGTCATCTCATCTATAAGCGGCTTTAGACAAAGCCCTTCTGGTTATGCCCTTCTTTTTGCTCTTGCGCCGCAAATTGAAGATGCTTCTTTGCAAGAGCTCTGCCAAGTGCTCAAGGATGAAATTTTAAACAATATTGTCCAACGCATGTCACAAGGAAGGAGATTTAGCTTTAGCGAGGGTTTTATGCTTTGCGTTGCCATTGAAGATGAAGGTGTAATCTTCCCGGATAAAAAAGCCGATATAGACAAACTTTTGAATCTTCCTCAAGCAGCTTATGGGCGTAAGGGCGAAATAGCCTACATGTTTGCTCATAGAATCTATATGCGGTTATACGCTGATCCCTCTGCCCGTTTAATCGAGGCAGTCAGAAGAGGTGATGTTGCCGGTGTAGAAAAACAAGTCGAAGAGGCGGCTGAAGCAGCTCCAGAAGGAGAAGCAGATAGATTGCGAGTGCTTAATTATTGTATTGCAGCAGAAGAGTTTGCTCACAAAGATAAGTTTGAGTTAGCTGATCAATACATTAAAAAAGCCCAGGCAATTGACCCAGAATCAAAACATGTTGACAGAGCTTTGGGTGTTTATAATTGGCAGCAAGGTAACCACGATTTAGCAGTAGAATATATTGAAAAAGCCATCGCTAAAACTGATGAAAAAGATATTTACGCTTTAGCAAACACCGCTATCCAGCTTTACATTAATATTGCTGATGACCATAAGCCAGAACCATTTTTAAGAAGAGCTGCTGAGCTGGCTATTATAGTACATAAACACAAACCTAATAATACTCATAACTGTTATTTAGCAACTATAATTTATAATGCGCTTGATGATCAAGAAAGTTTTCTGGTTTGGATTAGAAATTTTATGGCTGCTCTTAAAAATTGCGAAACAGAAGAAGATTTGGGGATTGCAGAAGCAACCGGACAATCGGATCGAGAGTCTTTGATAGAGCTTTTAGGAGGGAAATCTGCTAACGAAGAAATTACTCAATTAATCGAAGCACTCCAAGCCTTTACTTCATAAAATCCATTTGCGAAATATCAATTGCCTCAAAATCATCATCAGTAACACTCGTATGCTTATAGTCTGAAATATCGGTTTCCGTTTCAAACCCGGCATCCTCTTCAATATCCCATCTTTCATAAAGTGATTCTGGCACTTCTTCAATATAGCGCGAAGTTTTAAGTAAAACTTGGCCTTCGTAGCCAGAATGGATCAGCGGATATAAAAGATAGAGCTCGTCCTTGGCTCGAGTAACGGCTACATAAAATAAACGCCGCTCTTCTTCCATTTCAGATTCTTTACCAAAGCTTAAATAAGAAGGAAACTTTCCGTCTGCTAACCAAACTATAAAAACCACTTTCCATTCGAGTCCTTTAGCCTGATGAACGGTGGAAAGCACACAAGCTTCTTTTTCGTTGGGACTACCATCAACCACAGTTTCAGATTCAATACCAGAAACCAAGGCCAAAGAACTTAAAATCTCTTCTAGGGTTTTAAATTGGATAGAGTAGCTGCCTAATTGTTCCAAATCTTCCAGTCTTTCTTGAAAATTAGGGTATTTGTTTTTTAAATATTCGGAATAGCTTGATTCATAAACAATTTTAATCATTTCCGACGGATTATTCTCATAGTCTGACAGCTTCATTAGCAACGAAACAAAAGATTTAAACCCCCTCTGCCCCGCCACCGGCACCATGGCATAAGTTTTAGCAGAGTAAATCTCTTTCATCGGGTCAATTGCCTGGCTAATATGTTTAAAAATCTTTTCCGCGGTTCTGGGCCCTACTTTATCCAGTAATTTTAAAATTCTGGTCCAGGAAATTTCATCATAGTGGTTATGGAATATTTTTAAATGGGCTAAAACATCTTTAATATGCGCTTCTTCAAAAAATCGCAAACCAGACCTTATTTCAAACGGGATGCCTCGCTTAGTCAGCTCCATTTGCACTTCCATTGATTGATAATGCGAGCGATAAAGCACGGCCATATCGTTTAAGCCCAAACCTTCTTCGCGCAACTCCAGCATTCTCTGGGCAATAAACGCGGCTTGCTCCTGTACCGTGTTAACCGGAATTAAAACCGGCTTTTGCCCACCTGGCCGATTAGGCTGCAAAGTTTTATCAAACTTTTCTTTGGCCAAAGAAATTGATTCGTTAGCTAAGCTTAAAATTTCTGGCACCGAGCGATGATTAAGTTCTAGCTTAAACATTCTGGCGTCTTGATAAACCTTAGGGAACTTAATAATGTTTTTAAAATGCGCCCCACGGAAAGAATAGATTGATTGTGAGTCATCGCCCACTACCATTATATTGCGATGCTTTCTGGCCATAATATCCATGATCTGGGCCTGGATTAAGTTGGTATCCTGGTATTCGTCGACTAATACATGCAGGAATTTAGCTGAATATTTTTCGGCAATGTCTTTGTTTTTCTGCAAGAGTTTTAACCAATTGACTAAAAGGTCATCAAAATCCATTAAATTTTGTTTTTGTTTTCTTTTTTGATAAAGATTGTTGATTTTTTCAATTTCAGAAGTTAATGGCTCAAACTGCGGATAATTATAAGCAACCACATCAGCAATTTCTCTTTGGGTATTGATGGCTAAACTAAAAATCGAAAGCATGGCATCGCTTTTGGGAAATCTGCGAGCTTTAGTATCAACATTGGCTTCCACCACACAACTATCAACTAATTGTTTTGAGTCTCCTCGATCAAGAATGGTGAAATTAGATTCATAGCCAATTAATTTAGCATGCTTTCTTAAAATCCTATTGCCAATGTGGTGAAAGGTCCCACCCCAAATTCCTCTTACATCGCACTTGAGCAGCATCTCAACCCGTGACAACATTTCTTTAGCCGCTTTGTTGGTAAAAGTAACTAAAAGTATCCGGTCTAAGGGAACTCCGGATTCAACCAAGTAAGCCACGCGGTAAGTAGCTGTTCTAGTTTTGCCTGACCCCGCCCCAGCAATTACTAACATCGGCCCGCTTGAGGCTGTGACAACTTTTAACTGCTCTTCAGTTAATTCTTTTTCGTAATCAATGCGAAAATTATTGGGACTATTAAAATGGGTTTTTAGTTTGTATTTGTGAGGCACAATTTAATTATATCAGAAATTGTAATGTTATTGGAATTGATTTAATTTTATTTCATGGATGCTAATCTTGCTCTTAGTGAGGAATGAAGACCTGGGGAAGATTTGTCATAGCCCCATTCTTCGAATAATATCCTTGCGGCTTCTCGTGATAGAGTGTAAGCAGCTAGATAATCTGATCCTAATTTCTTGTGGAGAGGAACAGTAAGCTCAGCATGATGATCAAGCAATCTAAATATTTGATTAGCAAAACCCAAAGCCAAAGAACGAGAAAGGCTTTCTGTTTTTAATTCTTTAAATTCTTTTCTAGCCCTATCTAGGCGCGCGACAAAGGTAGAGCTGCGAGGATCAATATAATTGCGTTTAGTTAAAAATCCTTCAATCTTTCCTGCCTGTAAAAAATCAAAGGCGCTTTGGGCTTGAGGAAGCATGTCTGCGTAAAAACCAGGAAAGTTGCGATCTAAATAAAGAATACCAATTAAAGTTTTAGTTAATAATGCGGCCTTTTCCTTGCCCGCTGCAAGTTTTAATAATTGAGCATAAAAATCTATGACGGCTGGTTGCTGAGGAACGGTTGCTTCAATTAACTGGATCATTCTGTGACGGTATTTAGCTTTTCTTTTTTGCGCTTCAAAATATAAATTTAAAGCGGGTGTTTTAAATTTTGCAGGACAACCATTACAAATAATAAAATGGAGAAAATCTATGCTCTGGCTAATTGCTTCTGGGTCTTCTTCTGCCCTCATTGCTTTTAAAACAAAACCCTGAACCAGCTTAACATGACCATTTAAACTAGCACTGGCAATGATAATGTCTGCTGCTTTTTTCGCTACTGCCTGCCCTCCATTTAAAGAGTCAGCCGCAGCAATTAATCCGTCTGCCAGGCGCTGCCGCTTTTCCGCTGCGCTGAGTCTTTTTCTTTTTGCTTTCTTTTTGGTGACTTTTCTAGCTGCTAGTTTTGGCTTTCTTGGTTTAGGTGGTCTTACTTTTTTTGGCTGAGCAGCATTGGCTACTGGCTTTGCTGGAACTTTTTTCACTGGTTGCGGTGCTGACAAAGCTGTTCGTGGTTTAGATTCTAAAATGCTTTTTATAACTCCGATTTGCAGCATGGCAGCCGCTAATCCTTCTGCTCCTGGCTTGGCTTTATAAAGTTCGTAAGCTGTGTCTGCTGCAGCACGCAAATAAGGATTGTATTGTCCTCGGTTATGAGCCTGCATCATTAAATCTGCAATCTGGCGAGTTAAGGGATCAAAATAAGGCTCAAAAACTCTAAATAATTCAACCCGATTATCTACTCTTACCGCGGAAACCGGTCGAGAAACAAAAGTGTCTGGATCAAAAGTAGCACGGTCAAATCTGGCTGTAACTTCCTGTCTGTCCAAGATAGTATAAAATTCTGTAGGGGTAGCGTTGTCACAATCCCTTACAAAAAAGTGGGTCCAAAGTCTTTCAAATATTTTTAAATCGGTTCGGTCAGCTCCCCTGGTTTTTTCTTTGCCGCTCATATGCACAGACCAATCTGGATTTCTTACCACCTGATAATAAGCAGGGTCTTTAAAGCTGGTTCCATCACCAGCAACTTCTCTAGTCACAAATCCCTGCTCTACATAAACCCAAGATCCCGATTTTGTGCCTACATATCCAGTGGCTTGGGCTAAATGTTTTGGGTTAGGCCTATTTGCCCCAACTGCCACACCTATAAGCTTTGCTTCTTCGTCTAACATAGAAGCATTGGCAATAGAATTAAAATCTTTATTCTTACAACCGGTCCATTTTCCGTTTTCAGTAATTACTAATAAAATATCACCAAGCATTCTAGTAGCTTTGTGGAAAAACACGTTTTTAAAATCTACCCTAGGCCCATCCATAAAGTTTACTATATAGTAGCGCTCTTCTATTTCTCCTGCTTTTGCGTAGCGGTGGTAGAAATAAAATAATTGCAGCTCCCGATCAAAAAAGAAGGTAGCCAGCGGCTGATCTTTCTTTTGCGGATCATAAACTCGCAGCACAGGATCAGCCTTGCCGTTGTATTCAAAATGTAGCAAGGCTGTTTGTCCTACAGATTGATTTAATAGGGCCTGACAATAAATAGCCAAGGTCTTTTTAGGGGTTTCAAAAGAAAGAATGCCTTCTTTAGAAAACTCTGCCTCTACTAATAAAGCTTGGGGTTGATAAGGTGCTTGCAACACTACCTCTAAGCAAGTAGCAAGTTCGTGGACTGTAAATGGAGCAGCTTCTAAAAACTCTGGCGCAGGAAGACCTGGCTTAATATTATGGGGATAAACCATATCCCAAAAGTTTACGTATAACCTTTTTGCCCTCAAAACAAAGGGGCTAACTGGTTGCCCGTTTTTTAGATAACGCTTGCCATCTGGCAAAAGAAAAAAACCATCTTTGTCTAATTTTACTTCATAAACCGCTGCTTGTTTTGGATCATCTGTAATTTTTTCCAGTTTTAAGCTTTTTCGGGTCAGCGTAGCTTTGCACCCCTGACCTTCCAACAAAGCCTTCTTGTGTGCATTTTTAAAACCAATATCCAGCTTATTAGTCATGAATTTTGTCCTGGCAGTTGAAATTGCAATTTCCAAGCTAACTTTTTGTAGTTTTTGTGCCGCTACTATTGCTTGTTCTAAGGAAGAGGTTAAGGCGGTCGAATATCCAGAAGCCACAATATCCCAAAAGTTTATAAATTCGTCTTCAGAGCGCTTTTCAAGAAAGGAAACTTCTTGACCGTCTTTTTGGTAACGCTGGCCGTCAGCTTGTAAAAAATAACCGTCTTTATCAAAGTTTACAGTGTAGAGTGTTATTTTTTTGCCTTTTACTTCTTTAACTACTTTCCAGGTTCTCTTAGATAAACAAAGCTCTACATCAAAGCCTGTTCCGTCCCAAAGATGTTTTTTGCTTGCACGATCAAAACGAGTGGTTAGGGCCTTCCATTTTATCCCTCGCGCTTCACTATCAGATGAAAAATGCCAAACATAAGCTGCAAACTCCTCAAGAATATCTTCCAGCTTTACTGTGCTAGACTTTTCTATATCAACCCCTTCAACCGTAGCAATTAATTTTAGTTTCGGTTTGGCAGGATCTTTAGGATTTTTTTCTTTTAAATATAATTTTGCTTTTTCTTGACCTTGACAAACATTTGCTCGCACCAAAATTCTTCCTTCTTTTAAGGCTTGACCATAACGCCTTCTAGTATCCACGCTGGCACGTAAAACTAATTTGCCAAAAACAAAAGTAGCTCTTACTTGTGTGGCTTGATAATTCATAGACCCTTCTATCTGGCCAAAAGCAGGAGAATGCCGTTTAAGTGTTATATGAACAGATGGATCAGAGTTCTTAGTGGCTCTGACAATTTTCCCTTTCTTAAGAATAGCCTTGTCATTACAACTTAAGCTACCATCTTGATGCAGCCTAATAGTTTCCACTGTTTCTAAATATGCATTAGGGTTGGCATTGATTGCTGCCAGAGAAGAGGATTGAAACTGACAGCCTGTTTTTAGTCGAGTAAAAACAAGAGCTTCTGTGGTTACCAGTAAAAACATTCTTCCTTGTCTTAAATCTTGACCATAAGGAGAACGATCAAGGTCGCCTAAGCCAAAAGTGAGATTTTTGTAACCAACCTTTATGCTCCCGCGGCGATTAGGTTTTAGTTGCTTGATTGCTACAGCACGCTTGGGCACAAGAGAAACCTGCGCTCCTGGTCGAAGTGCTTTAAATGTTGCTATTGATTGAAATGAACCCCATTAGGACTGGACTCGGGTATTTGTGATACTTTTCTGGGG
>CAZMPJ010000012.1:0-47625 GCA_964568455.1 uncultured bacterium | reverse complement strand
TTTTTTTCTCCTAAATAATGAAATTTCGCTTTCATTTTAACGATATATATAGTAGAGGACAATTCATGGGTAATATTATTGGAATAATGAAAAATATGTCTGGTGTTCAATTAGCTAGATTAGCAATTAAAGCTAATATGCCAAATGCAGCTGCTTTAAGAAATGCCATACAAGCAGTGAGTGATCCATCAATAATGTTACCAGGCAAAAACGGTAGAGCTATTGTTAGATTGGTTTATAAAGATTCGGGACAAAGAATTTCAGTGTTAAAAGATCAGCGGGGACCCTTAGTGCTTAGATATACAAAAATGTGTTCTGATCCGGATTTTAGAGAAGATCCTCCTCATCTAATTGCTACATCTAGTGGTAAACTTTTGGTAATGAAAAAAAATAATCCTGATTTGTTTACCACCAGGGATGATGATGGACGTACTATTTACCGTCATCCCACCATGGAGAAAGTGGGAGCTTCTTTGCTTGATGTAATTGGAGCCCCATCTTATTTTGTAATAAGAGGATTTCAGCATGAATATTTAGAGTTTTTACCTGGAGTGGATTTGTTAACTTTGCGTCAAAACGAAAGAGCCACCTTAGAAGAGCTCGAGGCAAATAATGATTTATTTGAAAAACTGGCATTTTCAATTGGGGTTTCTTTGAGCCAAGCTTATGTTACTGGTACGCGCGATAGAAGAGGTGGCACTAGGCTTAATATGGAAGCGCTTTTAGAATCGACTTGTGAGGAAATCGCAGTAGGATTAAATCAACCTTGTTATAATATTGATATGGCGTCAGCCTTAGATATGCGTGTTTTTGAGAGAAATGCCCATTCATTTTTAAATGTTAATAATATGCATTCTTTGTTTTCAGAGGCTAATCAGGAAAAAGCAAAAAAATATATTGTATTAGGTTTTATTGCGGGGTTTAAGCAAATTATTCATGATTTTAGATTGAATGAAGGAATGGCGTCTGACACAATTCGTTTGTTAGCACAAGAAAAGGCCACATATATTTTTGAAAAACTCAATACGCCTCTTGAACAAATAAGACAAGAGACAGAAGGATATTTACTTGTACAGTAAGAAAAATAATCCGCAGGCGATTAGGAACATTCCAAAGTAATTGACCAGTAACAACTTTTCTCCCAGAAAAAAGAAAGAAAGAATTCCCACAAAAACATAAGCCATAGCGGTTAAAGGGAATGCCAGGCTTAAAGGGAATTTTGAGAGAATTATTAGCCAGATGAAAAAAGTTGAGCCTAGTAAGATTGTGCCAAGTAAAAGGGATGGATTGGTTAAGATATCAATAGCTAGTTTTGGTAAATTTTTTAAATCAACAGAACCAAGCTGGTTAACCCCCAGCTTTAAAAATATCTGACTTAAAGCTAAAACTATAGTATAAAACAAGAGCCAAGTAAGTATATTTCTCATATTTTGGTCATTATATACCCTGTTTTCTTTGTTAGCAACTATGTTATAATCTCAAGTACTATGAAGTATAGCGTGCCAAGAGGGACCAAAGATATTCTTCCAGAACAAGCTGTTTTATGGCAAAAAGTGGAAAGTATCTGCCGCAAAATTTTTGCTTTATACAATTATCAGGAGATCCGCACCCCGATTTTTGAATCAACTGAGCTTTTTACCCGTTCTATCGGTAAAACCACAGATATTGTTTCCAAAGAAATATATGAATTTAAAGATCGCAAAGGTAGGAGCTTAACTCTTCGACCAGAAGAAACTGCTCCAGTAGTTCGTGCAGCCCTTGAAAATAATTTAATCAGCCCGGATAAAGTTACCAAACTTTACTATATTGGACCGATGTTTCGTTATGAACGTCCTCAAGCTGGCAGGCAACGCCAATTTCATCAAGCTGGTATAGAAATTTTTGGCTCATCTGATCCCATGGTTGATGCGGAAGTAATTTTGCTTAACCTTGATTTATTCAAAGCTTTGGGCTTAAAAGATTTAGAGGTGAATGTTAATAGTGTAGGCTGTCCAAAATGTCGGCCAGAGTTCCAAACAAAATTAAAAGCCTATTTTAAAGATAATTTAAAAGGCTTATGTGTTGATTGTAAACGCAGGTTTAAAGAAAACCCTTTAAGGATTTTAGACTGTAAAGAAAAAGGCTGTCAAAAATATATTGATAAAGCGCCGGCGATCATAGATTGTTTGTGTAAGGATTGTCATGATCATTTCAAACAAGTAAATTATTTACTTGATCTGGCTGGAGTAAAATTTAAAGATAATAAACGTTTAGTTCGTGGTCTAGATTATTATACTAAAACCACTTTTGAAATTGTTTCTAGTTCTTTAGGTTCGCAAAACGCAGTTTCCGGTGGCGGCCGTTATGATAATCTAGTTAAAGAGTTTGGTGGAAAAGATATCCCAGCCGTTGGGTTTGCCATAGGCCTTGAACGATTGATAAATTGTTTAATTAATTCGTCATTTAACATTGATGCTTCGTCATTAAATCTATTCATCGCTAACTTAGGAGACGAAGCTAAGAAAGTAGGCTTTGATCTAATCCAACAGGCTCGCGCTAAAGGCATCTCTGCTGACATGGATTATTTGGGCAAATCCTTAAAAGCACAAATGAAAGCTGCCGATCGTTTGGGAGCTAAGTTTGTTTATATTATTGGGGATGATGAAATTAGGAAAAAATCCGCGATTTTGAAAAATATGGAAACTGGCAAGCAGGAAGAAATTACTTTTGATCGCTTGGTTGCATATCTACAATAAGTACTTGAGGTCGGCCTTTGTAATCTAAGTCAATACTGTAAGCAATATCCACAAAAACTTCCTTGTCAGCTGATCCTGAATAAAGAATTTTCTTAGTAGCTAAATCATTGGCTCTAAAATAAGGTCCTTTAATTTGATTGCCAAATTCATCTTCTAAAGTTACAAGTAGATGATCTTGCAAACCGCCCAAAACCCCAAAATCAACTACTCTCAAACCTTTGCTAGCAAAGGTGGGGCGGGGGACTTCGTCAAATTTGCCATAAGTTTGTTGGCCAAAGGGTGCGAATAAATTAAATAAATGATAAAGCGAAGCAGAGATTTGTTGAGCTGGCATATAAGCATCCACGTTAACTAGTTTTTTGGGTTTACCAGTGCCATATAATTTTGCAAATGCTTCATCTTCTTCAATTAGGGTGTCTGCGGCGCGTCTTAAATAAGTTTTAAAAACCGGTAGCTTATCTTCTTTTATGCTATAACCAGCTGCGCCAGCATGTCCGCCAAATTTATCTAAAAACGAATCCTGATTTCCGTCTGCACGATAAAGTTCTAAGCTCCTTTGTAAAGCTTTTAAAATATGTAAGCCAGGAATCGTACGCATTGATCCGCCTGTTGAAGTCCCAACTCCAGCAATTCCTTTGATATGTTCAGCAATAGCAGAAGCAACCAAACCTACAATACCGCGATGCCAGGTATCAGAAGTTACAACAATGGCGTGATCTTCTTCAGGATCAAATTCTTCTGTTTCAATCATGCCAGCTAAAAGCTCTAAAGCTTCTTTTTCCATCCTGTGTTGCAATTCTTTTCTGCGTTGGTTTAAAACCACCATTTTTTCTGCTTTGCCAATAGCTTCTTCTACATTAGTTGAAAGTAATAGTTCCACTACAAAGTTAGCTCCTGCGCCATAAATCCTGGAAATAGCATTAAGTACTGGCCCCAGGCCAAAACCAATGCTTTCACGGTTAAAATTTTGCAGTTTAATTAGTTTAGTTAATAAATAAAGACCAATGCCTAGACCGCTGTCTAAAAATTCTTTTTCATTATAAATATCTTCTCTATCAACTTCCTGGTTTTCATAAGCTTCTTTTTGTTCTGCTTCTTTTTCTGTTAAAATTTTTAAAATAGTATTTAGTTTTTTAAAACCATGCCAAGCAATGGCTCTGTTTTCGCTTTGTTGGGGAATAGCCACAATATCAGTAATCGTGGCAATGGCAGCATATTCAATTAATTTATCACCAATATCAACTCCTGCACGGTCATATAGAGCCCGAGCCAATTTATAAGCTACGGCTGCGCCAGCTAAATAACGGGCAGGGTGTTTTTTGTCTAATAATTTTGGGTGGATAATTGCATCTGCCTCTGGCTGTTCCGCAGGCACGGAGTGGTGGTCGGTTATTATAATAGTAAGCTCAATACCTTTGGCCGCAGCGTATTGTCTAGCGTGATCAATAACAGCTGCACCGGAAATACCATTGTCGTTGGTTATAAAAGTGGTGTAACCAGCATCAATTAATTCTTCAAAAGATTTATTATTAGGGCCAAAACCGCGTTGGCGGGGTGGGATGTGGAAGCCAAGGAATTCTTTTTTGTCTGGAAAAATTTCCCGAAGAGCTTCCATTAAGAGAGTGGTGCCGCAAATGCCGTCAGCATCATAATCACCATAAACCGCGATTTTATGATTTGCGTCAGCTTTTTCAGCATTGTTAAAAATTAGTCCCACAGCTTTGTCCATATCAGGAAAATAATCATATTGTTGATAGTTAGCTGGATCACGAGCAAATTTTAAAAACTCAATAATACTGATATCATAATTTTCAACAAAGCGAGAAACAGTAACAAGTTCAGGTATCTTGCCAGCATACATTTCCTGTCTTTGGATTGCTGGGGGAAGTAATGGCTTAAGTTCTGTCTCTGCTCTGGCTAAGAGTTGCATTCTTACAGCTTTTGGGATTGATCTTTTACCTTGAGTACCTAGATATTCTATTTCCAACTCTCTTGTTTCTGCTTCGTATTTTTGCAAAATTGTTGGGTCAAGATCTTTTATAGCCTCGAAAATCGCTTCAACATTACCAGCGTATCTTTGCATTAACCAGGCAATAATATCTTTATTCATTCGATTAAAAGGCAAGCGCTGGATATAATCCAATTCTGCTGCTACAGCAGAACGCAGACCTCCCTGAAGATCTACGCCTCTGGCTTTTATGCGGGTAAATATTCTACGAGCTGTTTTGCGGGGGAATTTTAAAACATCAGCATTGTCAATTTCAGACATAACTTGTTCTGCTTCGTTGGGGCCGAGGGTGTTAACTAAGGCTCTAAGTAATTTTTCTGAAATAGGTTTTAACTCTTTTTCTTCATAGCCTAGATGACCATTTAAGCCTTGTCTTAGTTTTTCTTCTAGTTTTCTAACTGCGGTTGAAGAATAACCTGATTTTTCAAGAGCAGCTTCTAAAGCGGCTAAACTGCCTTTTTTTAGTGCTGCGCGAATATTTGCTTTCTTGGCCCACATACCGCACATTTGCCAGTAAATCTCTGTTACATCTAGCGTGCCGTATTTAAGCATTAGTTCTTGGAACAAGTCATCACTTAATTCTTCTATTGTGACGGGGTCTTTTTTAACTCGAGAGTTGATTAAGGCTAGAAAAGCTTCTTTTTGCGGCTGCCAAAACTCGTCTTGGAAATTGTTTCTAAAGACATGAAGTAGAAAACGCGTATTTTCTGTGACAGCTCGGCAATCTGCTGACGGCATAATCCAGGCAGCTTCTTTTATTTCTGCTTGCTCAAGCGCTGCTTCAATATCTTCTCTTAAATACATTCTAAGTTCGTCAGTATTAGCAATGGTTACAGCTGCCCAAATGGTTAAGTTAGCTTTGTTTTTTACCAGTTCTTTGTGATCAATAATTGGAATGTTTTCAGCCAGGATAGCTTCGATTATTTGTTGTTGTTCGTTGGGCTCAACAATTTCATATTGCCTAAAGCACATTGCAGCAACTAATAAACCTCGTTTTTGTTTTGCTGAAAGTTGGGGCCAGTCAGGATGGAGTGATTCCCATTCATAATCAATTGGATTAGCCAGTATGCTGTTGATTGCTTCTTCGTCTGATATGTTTTTAGCGCCCGGATAATCCATGCGTACGTGTTTATGTGACGCTGCAAAATCAGCCAAAGAAACAATCCAATCAGCAATAGAATTTTCTGCTGTAAGTTCTGTGTCAAAATTATCAACCCAAATATTAGAATGATAATGAACACTTTGCATAACTCGTCTGGCTCTGGTTTTATCAGATTCTCTCATACCGGGAAAATGTTGCATTAAAACCTGTTCCAGCCATTCTGCGCCAAAAACACCGTGGTCAGCGGTTGAGTGAAAGCCCCAGGTAAAGTTGCCTGCTTCGGTTTTGCTAACACCTTTACAAATGTCATGCAAAATTGCTGCAGCCACAATTTCCTGCTGCATGCTTCTTGATAAATTTAAACTTTCTGCCAACTTTAGAGCTAAATAAGCCACGCGTTTGCTGTGATGGAGTAGGCCGGCAATGGTAATTTCGTCAATTGGATGATATTTCGCACTGGTGCTGCTGGGGCCAAGATAAAATTGGGTAAAGGATTCAACAATAACCCGCCTAACAAAAGCATAAAGATTGCCTTTATTTTCAATTAATTTTAAAACAGGCTCAAACGCAGCAATTTGGTCAACAATAAAATTAAAACCTTCCTGGTTATGAGTTCTAACTAGTCTTGAATAATGGCCTGGGCCGGCAGTAAATAGGGCGGTCTTAACTTCTGAAGCAACTTCAGCCCGCACCTCTGGATCAATTTCTAAAGCATCAATTTCGGTTTCATTTAAAGCTGGATTGCGAAAATTGACAATTGGGAATAAATTACCTTCATCATAAACCAAGGTATATAGCCCGCTTTCGCCTTGTTCTTCAACTGCTACTAAATTTAAATGACGATGAGATGAAACTGGTAGTCTTTCAATATCTCTTCTAGCTTGAAAGTTTGCTAAAGCTTGAAGAGGGTTAGTAATTACTCTAATTAATTTTTTATCAGAAGTAATCTGGTGATGTTCAATTGGAGTTTGGATAGCACGCACCGAAATCTGTCGCCCTTGGTAGGTGACAACCTTTGGTTGTGTGAGCAAAGTTGATGCGTATACCCTTACCATACCTTTACTTCGGCTGGTTATTTGGAAAATTTCAATATATTATGAAATTTTTTTAAATAAGTAACGATATATTCTTGAGGAATGTATCTAATGAAAAGTTCGTTGGTTAAAAGTTTGGCTTTAAATGCGGCTCAATTAGGGTGGGGTGTTGTCCAGCCGGCAGTAACGCGGCGCCTGGTTCAGGTCAAAGAATTGGTTACGCTTTCTCCGTATGCTTGCCGCAGTACTCGATCACGTGGCCGGGTTAAGCCGGAAACTGCTTGTGATTTTCGCACTGATTTTGCTCGGGATATTGGTCGAATTACTTATTCAGAATATTTTGCCCGTTTGAGTGGCAAGACCCAGGTTTTTTCCAAGCTTCTTTTGTCTTTTCCTACTCTGCCGGTAATTCATCATCGCTTGACTCATGTTATTAAGGTAGCTGATGTAGCTAAAACTATTTGCCGGGCCCTGGGTTTAAATGAAGATTTAGCCCAAGCCATTGCTTTAGGTCATGATTTTGGTCATCCACCTTTTGGTCACGAAGGGGAAAGGATTTTAAGTGAGCTTAGTCAGCAACATTTGGGCCGGCCATTTAAGCATAATCGTCACAGTTTACGGGTAGTTGATCAGCTGGCGATAAACTCGCGGGGACAGGCTGGTTTAAACTTGTGTTTTGAAGTCAGAGACGGGATTATCAAACATGATGGGGAAAGGAAAGATCCTATTATTCGGCCGTCGCAGGATTATTCTTTGTCAGATGCAGAATTCCCCGTAACTTTAGAAGGTTGTGTTGTGCGCCTAGCAGATCGCATTGCTTATCTGCCCATGGATCTTGAAGATGCCCTTGTTCTGGAATTAATCAGGCCAGACCAATTACCCTCAGCAGTCACTTCTGTTTTAGGCTGGAAGGCTGGTCAAATAATGGATACTGTGGTTCGCGATGTCATTGCTCAAAGCAGAGGACACAATTATATTACCATGAGCGAGCCTGTCAGAAAGGCTTTGGATGCTTTGTTTGCCTTTAACTATGAACATATTTATTATAGCGAGCAAAATATGGCGTTTAAACCGCAGGTGCGCCAGTATATAGAAGGTTTGTTTAATTATTACACAACTAAAGAAGGCCAATCAGCTGAACAAGCTATAGATACGATTGCCAAGATGACAGATAGTGAAGCTGTTTGGCAATATGAAAAATTTTAATATTTATGCTAAAATGACACATTATGTATAGAGATCATTCTTGCGGAAAATTAAGTAGAAAAGACCTAAATAAAGAAGTTCAACTGGCGGGGTGGGTGCATCGCAGACGTGATCATGGGGGACTGATTTTTATTGACCTGCGCGATCGTTCTGGTTATATTCAAGTAGTTTTTGATGTAACCAATAAAAACCTGCATAAAAAAGCAGAAAAAATCCGCAGTGAATTTGTTATTTCTGTTACAGGAAAAGTCGTTGAACGAGGTAAAGAAGCTGTTAATAAAAATATTCCTACCGGCGAAATTGAAGTGGCGGTTTCCGAATTAGAAATTTTAAACACTTCAAAAACCCCAATTATTGAAATTGCTGACTCGAAAACCGAACCCGATGAAAATGTACGCTTAAAATATCGTTATCTAGACTTGCGCAAAGATAAAATGCGCAATAACTTAATCTTTCGCCACAAAGTTGCCAAAGCCATTGCTGATTGTTTAGATAAAGATGGGTTTTTGGAAATTGAAACACCGTTTTTAACCAAATCAACCCCAGAGGGTGCGCGTGACTTTTTGGTTCCCAGTCGAGTAAATCCAGGTAAATTCTACGCTTTGCCTCAATCACCACAATTATTTAAACAATTACTCATGGTGGCTGGCATGGAAAAGTATTATCAAATAGTAAGATGTTTTCGCGACGAAGACTTAAGAGCTGACCGCCAACCAGAATTTACTCAAGTTGATATTGAGATGTCATTTTGCACGGAAAAAGATGTGATTGATACGATTGAAAAAATTATGATTCATACTATGCAGGCGATTGGTATGAAAGTTAAGACTCCTTTTCCTAGACTTTCTTGGGAAGAGGCAATGAACCGTTATGGTAGCGATAAACCAGATACCCGGTTTGGTTTAGAACTGGTTGATTTAACTGAAACAGTTAAAGATGTTGATTTTAAGGTTTTTAAAGATACCGTGGCCAAGGGTGGGGTGGTTAAAGCTATTAATGTTAAGGGTGGAGCAAAGTTTTCTCGCGCGGAAATGGATAATTTAGAAGCTTCGGCTAAAAAGTTGGGTGCCAAGGGCTTAGCCTGGATTGCAATTACTGAAAAAGGTTTGAAATCACCCATTGTAAAATTCTTTAAACCAGAACAGGTTAATGAAATTGTAAAGCAGATGAAGGGTGAAACCGGAGATATTTTAATTTTTGTGGCAGATAAAGCCAAGGTTGCTTATTCTGTCTTAGGTAATATTCGTTTGGAACTCGGTAAGAAATTAAATTTAATTGATAAAAATACTTATAACTTTCTCTGGGTAACTGATTTTCCTTTGTTTGAATATAGCGAAACAGAAAAACGCTGGGCTTCACATCACCATCCTTTTACCGCACCGCATGGCAGTTTAGATGACTTTGAAGAACGTTTTGCCAAAGATCCTGGCGCAATTAAAGCTCAAGCCTATGATTTTGTTTTAAATGGAACGGAAATTGGCGGTGGTTCAATTCGTATTCACCGCATGGATATTCAAGAGAAAGTATTTAAGATCTTAGGTTTTTCCGAAGAAGAAGCCAAACGCCGTTTTGGTTTTCTTTTAGAAGCTTTAGAATATGGCGCTCCTCCACATGGTGGCATTGCTTTAGGCTTAGATCGTTTTGTGGCTATTTTAGCGGGCATGGAGTCAATCCGTGATGTAATCGCTTTCCCAAAAACTCAATCTGCAATTTGTCCTTTGACTGGCGCGCCGGATGTGGTGGATGCTAAGCAGTTAAAAGAGACTCATATTAAGACTATCTCATCACAATAATACGTTTATCTTCTTTGGCGGCTTGTAAATGAGGTACAACTTCTTTATGATTTACGGTTTCTTCTCCTAATTGAATGGCAGAAGATTTTTTAGGTCCACCCATATCTGACCAACCCCCGTGATAATCATTGCCAATAGTAATAACAGGGTCAATACCTGATTCTCTAAATACAGTTAGCACAGAGAGCATAAATTCCGTATTCCACTTGTCCAAAGGATTACTTGGCAATTCAAAACCCATCAATCCTTCTGGACCAAAAAGACCTTCTTTTTTTAAATGTTCAAGGGTCTTTTGAGTAATCCCACCTCTCCAGGCATGAGCAATAAGAGGTACAGCGCCGTCTTCATGAGCCATTAATAAGAGGTTTTTTATGCTCGGGTAATTTATAGTAACCTGAAATCTTCTTCCCAAGGCATCTAATGTTTGACCTAATGCCCCGCGGCCGTCGAAGTCTTCTAGTTCTCCTCGTTGCATGAGCTGTCCAAGTTTTCCGAGTTTTCCGAGTTGTTGTCTTCTCTTTAACATTTCCTTTAAATGATGCATAGAATGCAGTCCTTCTGGAAAATGTTGTTTTAATGTTCTTGGTCCCCACAATTTTAGTCCTGCTCGTTTTAAAACATCTAAGGCAACTTCGATTTCTGTATCTACTTCTTCTAGAATTGCTTCAAGACAAGTTACTAGTGTTTGGTTGGTATAGGTTGGATAATATAAGAGCACATCCATTTTTCTGCCATTATCAGTTCTGGTTGTAACTTCCATACAAGGAACGGTTTCTATGCCAAATTTGTTACAGGCAATCCTAAATTTTTCGGTTCCATCGCCAGTATGATGATCAGCTAGCGCAACAGCTTGTAATCCTAAAAAGTTTGCAGCAATTGCTAGTTGAAGACCAAATAATCCATCAGAAAACCAGCTATGCATATGAAGATCTACTTGGCCTTTGCATTGTCCTTTTCTGTTTAACTCAATACCCATTTTGTCCATTAACTGGACAGTTGATTTTGAGCTTCTGCTCCATTTTGCTCTTAGTGCTGTTGGTAATATTTTCATTTACCCATTTCCTATCACCCAATCAGCTGCTCTGTCTAAAATTGCCAGGGCTTTTTCATGATCTTCGAGAATATCAGCGATAACTTCAAAAGGGTCTGCGCATTCCTCTGTTAAACCTTCAAATTCAGGGTAAAGTTCACAAGCTATTTTAAATAAGATTTCTGCTTTCCCACCATCTATCATTATTGATAAGGGGTCATAATTTGCGTTTTCAATGATTTGGGTCAGTGAGCCGCTATCAATATGTCCAATTGGGTAAAGTCCCATGTACATGTAAAGGCCTGAAGGATAGACAAAGCCAGCTGGATCAACCGCAATTATGTCTTTGTCATCCTGCTCTAATCTTCGATAGCGATTAAAATTTAATGGACTTTTTTGCTGCCTGATAAAATTACCCAAAGGAGTGCCTCTTAAATTTTTACCTTTTCCTATTAATAGTGGCCAATAACTTTCCATGTCTAGTTGTTTGCGATGAGCCAAAAAGTTTTGTTCAAAAGGTGTAAGTTTATCGCCGAGTTGCTCTTGTAGTTGTCGTATTTCCGAATCACTTTCTGCTGTTTCACGTAACATCTCAATAAATATGCTCTGTAGCATAATATTAAAAGACCTTCCGGAAAAATCCCTGATAAAATCAAGTAAAGCAGCTGTTTGTTCTTCTGTTCTGGAAACTGAATAAGATAAATTAAATTGTAAACAGTTTAATTTGGCGCCAAAAAGAGTAGAACGCATAATTGTGTTAAAAATGGCATTTCGCGCACCTTCAGGCATGATGCCATTAGTTTGAATACATAGTATAAGAGCACTTTGAGCTGCTCTGTCTATAGCGAAATTAAAAGTCTCTAATTGAGTAGATGGTTCTCCGCCAGTTAGGACAACAATGTCAAATTCTGTTTCTGTTCTTATTTGACGAGAAAGTTCGAGGATTGTTGTTATAGGCATACTTTGTTTTCCGTCAGGGCCTACGCTAGCAGAGCAATATTTGCATTGATTATTACATGAATCTGTTAGGCCTAATGATATGCTTGTTGGTCTAAAAATAAGACCGCGTTGTTTCCCACTATTTCTTACACGACTAATTATAGTTTGTCGCGCTTTCAAAAAACTTTTGGCTGCTTGTACTTTTCCGGGTATTAGCATACTTATTTATCGATAACTCCTTCATTTAATTTCACTTTTGTGCTAAAATAACCAGTCCTTTGTGGAAAAGAAATGACAAATATCAAAATCCAAATAAATCGGGGAAAATCCAAATCGGGAAGTTTTTGATTTGGATTTAAAAGATTTATTTGTCATTTGGATTTTGTCATTAAATATTAAATAAGGAGATAATTATGTCAGTAACAGTAATAGTAGGAACACAGTGGGGAGATGAAGGGAAAGGTAAGATCACGGATCTCTTGGCTCGGGATATAGATATGGTGGTGCGTTATCAAGGTGGAAATAATGCAGGGCACACGGTAGTAATCAAAGACAAAACTTTTAAATTGCACTTGATTCCTTCCGGAGTATTTTTTGCCAACGTTCTATGCGTAATTGGAAACGGAGTAGTAATTGATCCTGCGGTTTTAATTCAAGAAATTGAAACACTTAAAACTCAAGGCTTTCCTTTAGATAACCTAAGAATATCTTCGCAAGCTCATGTTATTTTTCCTTATCACAGATATTTAGATCAAGCCCAGGAAAAGAAAATGGAAGCAGGCAGGATTGGTACTACTTGCCGGGGGATTGGCCCTTGTTATGTGGATAAATTTAACCGTCGAGGAGTTCGCATTTCTGATTTGTATAATGAAAAAGTATTAAAAGAAAAACTAGCCTGGAACATTGAAGAAAAAAGCTTTTTACTGGATAAATTTTATAAATTTGATAAAAAATTAAATTTTGATAAGCTTTTAAACGAATATCTTGGTTACGCGCATAGCATTAAAAAATATGTGGTAGAAGAATCAACAGCTTTAATTAAAAACGCGATTGATAAAAAGAAAAAGGTGCTTTTAGAGGGTGCGCAGGGCGCGATGTTGGATGTTGATCAAGGTACTTATCCTTTTGTTACCAGCTCAAACCCGATTTCTGGTGGGGCTTGTCCTGGCGCTGGTATTGGACCAAAAGTAATTGATGAAATAATTGGGGTGGTTAAAGCTTATGTGACCAGAGTTGGTAGTGGACCCTTTCCAACCGAGATTCCTGGAAAACTTGGTAAGGATCTGCGTGAAAAGGGTGGAGAATATGGAGCAACTACTGGCAGACCTCGCCGCTGCGGCTGGTTTGACGGCGTAGTGATGAAACATGCAGCAAAAATTAACAGTTTGACCCAGTTAGCAGTGACAAAGCTTGATGTGCTGGATGGTTTAGGCAAACTTCAAATTTGTACTGCTTATGAATATAAGGGTAAAAAGATTACTGATTTCCCAACCGACATTCATCGTTTAGCAGAATGTAAACCAGTTTATGAAGAAATGCCAGGTTGGACAGAAGATACTTCGAAAATAAGTGATTATGCAAAATTGCCTGAAAATGCTAAAAAGTATTTAGAAAAATTAGCAGAAATTGCTGAAGCCAGGATTAGTTTGGTATCTGTTGGCGCAGAACGCGGTCAAATTATTCGGGTCTAGATTCCATCTCGGCTATATAATTGCGCATAATTTTCGGACGGATGACTAATCCGTCTTCTCTGATCTCAAGAAATCCAAATTTATAAGCATCATCAATCACTTGACGCTGATCATGACCAAGTTGTTGATAAGTATTTTCAGTTAAAGGTGTTTCCGCGGTTAACCGATGGCCACTTTGAAAAACCCTCCTGAGTCCCGGCAATCCTTCATTTAGCCAGTGAAAAGTAGCTCCTTTGTCAATAAAATTTCTATTTAATTTGAGCCAATGTTTCTGGTTCTGCCAAAAGCTGACCAGTCCATAAATGCTCTAAGAGTTCTGAGATGAGAACGAGCATTCCTCCGGTTTGAATATAAATTTGTCCGAGCATTTCAGGATCTTTGATTTGAGCCAATAATTGATCTCGTTTTGCTGTCAAATCTGCCAGGTCAGAGTCGGCTGATTGTAGTTCTAGAGAACAGCGCGATCTTCCTTCAGTAGAAAACCAATGGCCAATAAATGAAAGGAGTTCTTCTTTTAAAATTCCTGCCAGGAAATGCACTGTGGGTGGTTCAGATTCACTTCTTCCATATGTTTTTAGAGTTATTCCAAGGGAATTGTTTGCAAGTCGGCTGCGTACCGTGGAGTAACAAGGGAATGGAACCGAGGAAAGCATATGTGATTGCAGCGTAAAGATGGGGGTCCATTTTCTACTTATCGCTCGGCTAATAATATTTCTTATATTGATATCTTCTTCAGTTTGGTAACTAATGTGACCAGTTTCTTCTAGTACCAGAATAGCTGGTTTGTTATCAATCATTCGGATATTGGAATACGTTTCATATCGTTTGATTCTCTCCTGAATATCTGACCATCTTCCGCTTGAGGTTGTACAGTTCACTTGGGCTAAAGGAATATCGTGCTCTTTAGCCACTTGCCCTAATCTAAAATGAACTAATTCTGTTTTGCCAACACCGGTTAGGCCACCAATCACTATTGGATTCCGGCTGGCCATAGCTTGTGTAAAAATCTTCTGCGCCAGTTGTTGTCGGGTCCATCTTAAGTGCGGATTTGCACTTTGTAATGTTTTAAAAGATATCATAATACATATATTTATCTGCTAAAATCTTTGCTAATTTCACCTTTTTTATAATATAATAATTATATGAAAGCAATTGTTTTACTTTCCGGCGGCCTGGATTCCACTACTACATTATATTATGCCTTGGATAAAGGGTATAAATGTCATGCTTTGATTTTTGATTATGGACAACGTCATAGAAAAGAAGTGCGAAGTGCGGTTGCGCTAGCGAAACGAGAAAAGATTGAGTATCGAGTATTGAAAATAAAACTTCCTTGGAAGGGAAGCTCGCTTTTAGACAAAAAGAAAAAGGTTCCAAACCGAAAAACACTAAAAGGTATTCCTTCAACTTATGTTCCAGCCAGAAATACTATTTTCTTAAGTTTTGCTTTGTCATATGCAGAAGCGATTGGGGCAGGGGCTATCTTTATTGGAGCTAATGCGATTGATTTTAGCGGTTACCCAGATTGCCGGCCTTCTTTTTATAAAGCTTTTCAAAAAGTGATTAAAAAAGGGACAAAGAAACAGAAAATTAAAGTTTTAACTCCTTTGATTAATAAAACTAAAGCGCAAATTATTAAATTAGCTATGAGACTTAAAGTTCCTCTTGATCTTACTTGGTCTTGTTATGCTGGCGGCACGAAACCTTGTGGCGTGTGCGACAGTTGTAAATTGAGAGCCAAGGGATTTGCTGATATAATTAAGTAATGAACCCATTAATTCTAGTATGCTTTTTTACTGCTATGCTTCATTTTGCCGAAGCGTCTGCTTCGTGTTTAAGATTAGCAGGCATTAGAACTAAACATGTAGCCACTTCACTTTCTTTTGTAAACGCGTCACTTTTGGTTTCGCGTATGTCCAACATGTTCCAAGCCCCAATCCTGGGCGCTATGGTTGATACCTCGATTTTAGAAAAAACCATTAATTTATTAGCAGGCAATTTTAGAATTGTTATCTTTGCTGCTTTTGTCGGAAATTTAGTTGCCTTATTACTAGCTCCAACTTCAGTGGCTATTTTTACCGGAGCCATCAAACGATTTGCCATTACCCCTTCAGTGCCAAGATTAATTGCTTCGCTGCTGCTGCCTAAGAATTTTATTAAAGTACTTAAATGTTTCAGACTACCCAGGCTTTCTTCTTTGAAAAATTTATCTTTAAAAGGGATCCCAAAAACCTTTTTAGTTTTAAACGTTTTTGTGGCTTCGATTTATGCGATTGGAGTTTTAGCTTCGCTAATGGCTGGCGCTTTAATCCCAGAATATCGAGTTACTGCTGTGCAATTGTCAGCGATTGTTAATGGCATGGCTACTATTTTATTTACCTTAATGGTTGACCCTGGAGCTGCCCATATTACTGACCAGGCTTCTCAAGGTAAAAGACCGGCTAATGATGTAAGGACTGTGGTTTTCTATTTATTAGCAGGCAGGGTAGTTGGAACCTTAATTATTTCACAACTTATCTTTATGCCTTCGGCCCACTATATTAAAGCTGTTACTTTAATGGTTAAAGGCTTCTTCTTGCAATGAGAATAATCCGCCATCCCAAAAAGAAAAAACTAAGAGGTTGTGTAGTCGCCTTAGGTACTTTTGATGGTGTGCATCGAGGGCATAAGCAAGTTATTAAAGCGGCGATTGAGCATGCCAAAAGGATTAACGCTGCTTCTTTGGCTATAACTTTTGATCCCCATCCCCAGCAACACATTGTGCCTCAAAGAGGCTTAAAACTTTTAACCACTTTAGAAGAAAGAGAAAAACTATTTTGTGATTTAGGCATAGACGGGGTAGTAGTGATAAATTTTAATGAAAAACTGCGAAAGCTTTCATGTGCAGATTTTGTTAAAAAATATTTAGTGGATAAATTAGGGGTTAAGAAAGTTTTTATTGGTTTTGATTATGCTTTTGGCAAGGGAAGAAAGGGTAGCGTGAGACTTCTTGAAAAACTGGGGAAAAAATATGGTTTTGAAGTAGGAGTGATTCCTCCTATTTCTTGTTCAAAGAAAGTTATTAAATCCAGCGTTATTCGCCGTTTATTAGCTGCAGCGGGTTTTCATAATGTGATCCGAATGCTGGGCCATAGTTATCAGGTAAGTGGCAAAGTAGTTAATGGAGCAGGTCGAGGTAGAGAACTTGGTTTTCCTACAGCAAACTTAAAACTTGATCCGCACAAGCTTATTCCTGCCCATGGGGTTTATGCGGGTTGGGTTGGCAATAAGAAATGTGTGGTAAATATTGGAGCCAGGCCTACTTTTGGCGCGGGAAAAACCATGGTAGAAGTCCATGTCTTAAATTTTAAAGGTAACTTAAGAAATAAGAACTTAAAAGTTGAATTAGTAAAACGTTTGCGCGATGAATTGCAGTTTTCAGACGTTGAAAAGTTGAAGCAAAGAATTAGGAAAGATATTCAGCTAGTTGTGCGATCTTTATAATTGTGATATAATTATCCGATATGGTATTAACCAAAGAAAAGAAACAGGAAATCGTAAAAAAGTACGGAAAAAAGTCAAAAGACACTGGTTCATCAGAAGTTCAAGTTGCACTACTTACCGAAAGAATCAACTCTTTAGTAGAACATCTTAAACAGAACAAAAAAGACAATCATAGCCGTAGAGGCTTATTGATTTTAGTGAGCCAACGCCGAAAACTTCTTAATTATCTACAAAGAGATGATAATCGGAAGTATAGTCAGCTCGTGTCTAGTTTAGGATTAAGAAGCTAAATGGTACAAAAAGTAGAATTAGATTTAAAGGATAACAAAGTCCTTTCCATTGAAACCGGAAAATTAGCCCAACAAGCAAAAGGATCTGTAATTGTGCGTTTGGGCGATACTATGCTTATTGCCACCACAGTTGCTTCCGAAACTCCAAGACCAGGTATTGATTTTTTCCCTCTTTTAGTTGATTTTGAAGAAAAACTTTACGCTGCGGGTAGAATCCCGGGCGGTTTTTTCAAACGTGAAGGAAGACCTACTGAAAATGCTATTTTAACCGCCAGAAGAATTGACCGTCCAATCAGACCGTTATTTCCCAAAGGTTTTCGTAATGATGTTCAAATAGTTATTACCCCTTTATCGGTTGATAATGAAAATATGCCGGATATATTGGCTATTATTGGAGCGTCAGCCGCTCTTTCTATTTCTGATATCCCTTTTGAAGGTCCAATTGCCGCAGCACGAGTTGGCAAAATTGACGGAAAATTAGTTGTTGACCCAACCGCCACTCAAATACTGGAATCAGACATGGATTTAGTGATAGCAGGGCACAAAGATGCAATTTCCATGATTGAATTTAGTGGTAAAGAAATTGACGAGGAAGAAGTTAAAAAGGCTGTTGCCTTAGCTCATAAGAGAATAAAAGAAGTTATTAAACTCCAAGAAGAATTAGTAAAAAAAGTAGGCAAGAAAAAACATACACCAAAATTGTATAAGCCTAATGAAGAAATTGCTAAATATATAACTGATAAAGCTTCTGCTAAGATTAAATCAGCTATGAAAATTACTGATAAAAGTAAGCGCATGGCCGAAATTGATAAGCTGGTTGATGAGTTAAAAGAAAAAGCCAGTGATGAGTTAAAAGCTCTAATTGAAAAAAATCCAGCTGATATTAAAAATATATTAAATGACATTCAAAAAGAAGCAGTTAGGACTATGATTGTCAAAGAGGGAAAACGAGTCGATGGCAGGGGTTTTGACGATATTAGAGAAATTAAATGTGAAGTAGGCCTAGTGCCTCGAGTTCACGGTTCAGCTTTATTCTCTCGCGGTGAAACTCAGGTATTAAATATAGCTACTCTTGGCTCTTTGGGAGATGGGCAAAAGTTAGATGGACTATCTCTGGAAGAAACCAAGCGTTATATGCATCATTATAATTTCCCGGCTTTTTCAGTGGGTGAAGTTAGACCCATACGTGGACCAGGCAGACGCGAAATTGGTCACGGTGCGTTAGCGGAAAAGGCATTACTAGCGGTTATTCCAGACGAAGAACAATTCCCTTATACTTTAAGGTTAGTTTCCGAAGTTTTGAGCTCAAACGGCTCAACTTCTATGGCTTCAACTTGTTCCAGCACCTTAGCCTTGATGGACGCCGGAGTAAAGATTAAATCTCCAGTTGCCGGTATATCAGTTGGCTTAATAAAAGAAGGGGATAAAGAGATTTTATTAACTGATATTCAAGGATTAGAAGACTTTATGGGTGATATGGATTTTAAAGTTACTGGTACAAAAGATGGTATTACTGCAATTCAGGTTGATTGTAAAGTTAAGGGTCTTTCTCAAGATTTGATTGCCAAGGCTTTAGAAAAAACAAAAACTGCCCGTATGGTAATTTTAAAGAAAATGGCAGATGCTATTGCTGCTCCAAGAGCAGAACTTTCACAATATGCTCCTCGAGTTACTTCGATGAAGATTGATCAAGAAAAAATTGGTTTAGTGATTGGCCCGGGCGGCAAAATGATTAAACGAATTATTGAAGAAACTGGAGCAAAGATTGATATTGATGATGATGGTACTGTTTTTATTACTGGCGAAGATGGTGAAAGTGCTGATAAAGCCAGAAAAATGATTGAAGATCTAACTTATGAAGCTAAACCAGGTGATGTTTTTGATGGTACGGTAACCCGCCTAATGAATTTTGGCGCTTTTGTTGAGTATTTACCAGGTAAAGAAGGCCTGGTGCATATTTCAGAAATTGCTCCGCAAAGAATTGCTAGAGTTGAAGACGCGCTTTCTGTGGGCGATGAAGTTAAAGTAAAAGTTAAAGAAGTCGACGATCGCGGCCGTATAAACCTCTCTATTAAAGCTGCCCTGTAATTGTTAAGCTTTTTTCTATATAATAGTAAGTATTATGGATGGTGTTAGTACTGCAATAGTAGTGATTTTGTTTGTGGCAACCATTATGGGTAGCCTTGGCAGCAATCAGGGTTTTAAGCAGCCAACTACTCGAGTACCCCAAGCACAAAAACAAGCGACAACAATTGTTCAAGGCATGCCAGAAATTCCTAACCCCAATTATTATGAAGCTCCAGGTAAAAACCAAAGATTAGAAATTAAAAATTATATTGCCAAATACCGCAATAATGATGAAGCTGAATCAATTTCTTCCAGTATCATGATGTATTCCAAGGTTTATGGGGTAAATCCCAAATTAGTAGCGGCTCTTATGGCCAGGGAATCTCGTTATAATCCTGCTGCAGTTTCCAGCAGTGGAGCAGTAGGTTTGGGACAATTGCTTCCTTCAACTAGTAAGGGTTTAGGAATATCAAATGCCTATAGCATTGATCAAAATGCTAAAGGCACAACCCGCTATATGAAGTATTTGCTGGACCGTTTTAAAAAATATTCAAACAACCAAGTGATTTTTGCTTTAGGTGGTTATTTAGAAGGTCCCAATGCCGTTGAACGCAAACTAAATTGTAAACCTCACACCAAAGCTTACGTAAAAGATATTCTCAAGATTTACCACAAGATTTGACCACGATGACCATAAATGGTCACTTTTTTGCTTATTCCACGCTTAAAATGTCTTGGTAATAAGATTGCTATATCTTTTATATCATGCTTCAGGACTTAAACAAGGAACAAAAACTAATCATCTTGGGTCTAGTCTTAATTATCTCACTTGGACTTTGTGTTATGGCTTTCCGCCGTTTTATCCCCGCTGCAAATGACGAAATCATAATTGAGCAACCCCGGGAAATTCATATCCAAGAAAGAATGATTGTAGTCCATGTTTCTGGCGCAGTTAGGCGGGAAGGAGTTTATAAATTAAAATCCAGTGATCGGATTGTGGATGCGATTGGGGTTGCGGGTGGGGCGAGTGTGAATGCAGATTTGAGTTTGCTTAATTTAGCAGAGAAAGTTAAGGATGGTCAAAAAATTATGGTTCCAGCGAGGGTATCCAGGAATTCGGCAGGCAAGCAGGGATCAGGAACATCTATAAATAATGCTAGTGAGAAAGATTTATGTAAGGTGCCAGGGGTTGGGAAATCTACTGCGCAGCGAATTATTGCCGGTCGACCCTATGGAAAATTAAAAGATTTGATGAAAGTTAAAGGAATTGGGAAGGGTAAGTTTAAAAAGATAGAGCCTAGCATTAGCTTATGAATTTATTTGCGGGGTTTAATCTGGTCATACTTTTAACTATTGCTTATGTAATTGGAATATTGCTATTTAAACTCCCGGTTTTTATTGCTTTTATAATAATTTTGTCACTTTTGTTTTTCTTAATTGCTACTAAAAATAAAAACTATTTATTATTATTTATTTTTTTGGTTATTGGGTTTTTAAACGTTTATCTTAGAGCTTTGCCTTACCAAAACTCTAATATTGCTAATCCTTCCGGAGTTTATATCGGTCAAGTCATTGATGAACCACGATTTATTGATGACAAAGTTTTCTTCACTTTAAAACTATCCAAAGGCTTAATATCAGTCATAGCTAAAAAAGCTCGACTAGAATACGGGGATAAGGTTGAGCTGCAAGGGAAATTGGTTAAAATTACTGATTTATCAAACCCTGGATTGCTATCTTACGGTGATTTCCTTGAAAAGCAGGGGATTACACATAAATTGATTGCTAATCGCGCGCCGCCCAAAGTTTTAGCTAGAGGCGGCAATCTTTTTAAAAAACTAAGCATTAAAATTAAAAACCATTTAATGTTAATTCCTCAAAAAACTTTACCCGAACCTTATAATGGCTTGCTTAGTAGTATTGTTTTTGGGTCAAAAGCAGCTAAAACCCCAAAAGAGATTAAAGAAACCTATAAAAAAGCCGGCGTAGCTCATCTTTTGGTAGCGTCGGGAATGCATTTGGGAATATTGGTTGGAGTTTGTCTTTTTGTGGTTCGTTTAACTAAACTTCCTTTATGGCTTGGCATCTTAGTGGTTAGTATTATCAATTTTCTCTATGCAGTAATGACTGGTTTTGGCCCTTCAATTCTGCGCGCTGCTATTATGGCAGAAATCATGTTAATCGGTCTTTTATTTGAAAAGGAAAAAGAAATCTATACTTCCCTGGCTTTGTCCGCTTTAATTATTTTATTATTTAATCCAATATATTTATTTGGTGTAGGTTTTCAATTATCTTTTGCTGCTACCTGGTCTTTGGTTTATGTTGCTCCTGCTATTCACGATAAATTAAAGAATTTTATACCAATTAAAGTTGCAACATTAGTTTCCGCGGCCATTGCTCCTGTTTCAGCCACAATTCCTATTACACTTTTTCATTTTAACCAATTTTCAGCTATTGGAATTTTAACTAATATTCTTTTGCTGCCTTGGGTAGGGATAATTGTGATTCTAGGGTTTGTTTCCACAGTATTAGGAGCAATTTTTCTTCCTTTAGCCGAAATTATTAATGGATTTAATTTAATTTTGCTCTGGATTATGCATCAGGTAGTAGCTTTTCTTTCTGCTATTCCCTTTGCGCAAGTATTTTTGTCTTCGCCAAAACTTCCTTTGATAATCTTTTATTACATCTCCATTGTATTAATGGTTGAATTGATTAGACGCGGAAGATTCCCAAAAATTAATCGATCCAGAATAGTTATCGCTTTTTTGATTATATTTTCTTTCTTTGTTTGGAACAGTGCTTTTTCCGATACTTTCAATGGTTTAACCGTTACCGTGCTCGATGTTGGCCAAGGCGATTCAATTTTAATTGAAACTCCTTCACAAAAAAGAATGCTAATTGATGCTGGTGAAGCAAAAGCTGGAGAAAGAGTGGTGGTTCCTTTTTTGCGTAAAAAAGGGATTAGGAAATTGGATATGGTGGTGCTTACTCATCCACACGAGGATCATGTTGGCGGACTTCCTTATGTGCTGGAAAAAATTAAGGTTGATCGGGTTTTAGATGCAGGAGTAGCTTATAATTCTCTGGCTTACAAAAGATCTTTAAATTTAATCAATAAAAATAAGATTAAATATCATGTAGCTCGAGCAGGAGAAAGGATTAATATGGGTAAAGAAACAATTATTAATATCCTTCATCCAAACGATGATTTCCTTTTAGAAAACGAGAATATTAACAATGCTTCGATTGTAGTTAAATTAATGTATAAAAATTTTTCCATGCTTTTTACTGGAGATAATGAGGAAGAGGGAGAAGAAGAGATTTTAAATTTATTTCCGCAGGCTGCTTTGCGTTCTCAAATATTAAAAGCCGGGCATCATGGAAGTCGTACTTCCACTTCAAATGATTTTTTAGCTGCGGTTGATCCTCCTGTTACTATTATTTCCTGCGGCAACCTTAATAAATTTCGACATCCTAATAAGAGCACGTTGGATAAGTTGAATGAAAAAAATATAAAAGTTTATCGGACAGATATTAATGGTGCGGTGGTGATTAAATCAGATGGTAATACTTATTCTATTGAGCTTCAAAAGTAGGGATCGCTTCTTGGGTAACTGGCTGGCTTATGGCCTCAATGGTTGCCACACTAGGAGTTACTTCTGTAGTTGTAATGCTAGGGATTGCTTCAGCAGTTGAAAGAGTAGTGCTTGGAATTGCCTCAACCGTTGAAGGAGCCGTTATTGGAATTACTTCTTCTGTGCTGATAATAGTTTTAGCAGGCAGGTCTTTTAATAAATTCCCAGTATCCCAGAAATAATCCACTTGTTTTTGGATCTTATCTGTTTGGTAAAGCACCTCGCAAGCTTCGGCTCTGGTAAATGGGCTGGTTGGTTCAAAATCTTTACCTACTAAGTATTTAAGTAATCCTGCTTTTTGAGCAGGGTAAATATATTTATTAGCCCAATAATCTGGTGCTAAATCTAGGAAAGAAGAATCAGTTCCTACTTCTTCGCTTAAACCACTATAGCGAGCTAGAATGGTTACGCCTTCAGCTCGATTTAATACTCGATTTGGAGCAAATGTTCCATTTGGATAACCTTGAACTAATCCTTTTTCTGCCCCATAAGTAATATATTTTGCTGCCCAGTGAGTTTCTTTTACATCGGTAAATAGAGTGGTTGAAGATAGCAAATCAATATCAACTGGCATAGTTCTGACTAATAAAGTTACCAGTTCTGCGCGAGTAATTCCTTTATCAGGCTTAAAACTGTTACCTGGAAAACCTTTAACTAATTTTAAAGTATTACATAGTACAATTGGTCTTAGCGCCCAATGAGTAGCAGGTAAGTCAGTAAACGGTGTATATCTTAAAACCCTGGCTTCTCCTGTACCCAATATTGGTTCAGGAGCCTGGGCTTCTGGAGAGGTATAGCCATAAGCTTTGAGCACGTTTCTGCCCATTTGAAGTTGAGATATAGTTTCAATGATGCCACCCTTAGCAGCAATGCCATTAAAGGAAGCATTAGCCAGATTTTCCTTTTTAACTAATTTATTAACTTCTTTGGTTTCTGAAATAGCAGTTACTGCCCAAATCGTTGTTTCGTCCATAACCCTTTTGGCTTTAGTTTCAATTGTAACTGGAATTGTAGCGGCATCAGTAAGAGTCTTATCCTCTGGTTGTAAGAATTTAATATCTGGTATTTTTTCATATAGCTTTTCTGATTTAGTTACTGTTCTTTCGCCAACGTAGGAAAGAGAGAAATAATGAGGCACGTCTCCCGGTATTCCGGATCTTGCAGCATAAGCATAATCAAACCTGAAACCGCCGTTAGTTAAGCCAACACCAAATGTTAAACCAAAGTTTTGGTCAATACCGGTTCTAAGTGCGATTTTTTCCTGCGGAAAATATTCTAAGCCTAAATGATAATTGCTGCCAGCCAGGTTGCTATGGGGCAGATCAATATCAATTCCTGCGTTTAATTCTTGTTTATTAGTTCTTAAGGCTTCGTGTGAGGCGCCTAATACATTTATTTGACAACCCAGTTTGTAAAAACCGCCAATTTTATCAGAAGTGCCGTTTTCCCATTTTAAACTTGGCTCAAGCACATTTTGTAAATTAGCACCAACGGTTAACCAGGGCCGTGCTTTTAAAAGAGCGGTTAAATCTAATCCCATGCCGGTTGCTTTGCTATTTGTGCCGCCGCTTAAAGATTGATTAAAGAACTTTAAATTACCGCCTAAAGATAAGTTCTGCCTTACTTTTCTGGCGTAGGATATGGCCATTACCGTATTTGAGTAATCAGTGGCTTCAATACTAGGATTAATAATGATTCTTCCGGTGGCTGGATCAAGTTTAGTAGCTAAAGAACCTGCGGTTCCCATGGTGACATACCCCAAGCCAAAAGTTCCAAAGTTGGTTGGCCACATCCAGGATAAGAGGGAGTATTGGGTTTCGCCAAAAACAATCTTTCTGGATAAAGCAGTTAGTTGCGGAAATTTAATTTCAGTGGTATCAGCTGGGTTGGTAAATACACCATTGGCATCGTCAGAAAAAGCCAAGGATAAGCCTGCCATCCCAAGCTGGCGGGCAGAAAATAAATTTTGCGAAGGGTCGAGACTGACTCCGTCAACTGCCATGGAGGCAGAGATACTAAGACTAGTTATTATTAAAGTTAATAATAATTTTTTAATCATTGTTTAAATATAGTTATTTTTCCTTTGCCGTTTTGAACCACTTTTCCATCAGCAATAATTACAAAAATATAAATTCCATTGCCAACATAATTGCCACCGTTTGATTGGCCATTCCAAGTAATTTCGTTATAGCCGGCTTTTCCACCTTCTTGGGCAGAAGTATAAGCTTGTTTGTAAATTAAGTTTCCAGACAAGTCAAAAATGTTTAAAGAAATATTGGCTGGCTTTGAAAGGGTGTAGCCAATGGTAGTATTACCGGTTGCTGGATCATAAGGATTTGGATAGTTTAAGGGTATGCCTTGGATAAGTACATCAGCAGAAGATTGAATATATAATTGGGAAACTTCGTAAGTGGTTCCTTTGGCCAGAATATCAAAAGCTTCAATTGTAACTCCATAGATCCCATCTGCTAAAGCAGTGGTGACTTCATAAGTTCCGTAATAATTCAGGCTTACTTTCGCAAATGAAAGCGGGTTAGTTGATCCGCCAATAGTTAACCTGGCACTTTCAAGCGAATTAATGGCAGTAATAGTTATTTCAATTTTAGGAGTAGAATCTATGGGGTCGCCAATAATTACTTGTTTGCTGTCAAAAAGCAAAGATGCGATTTCTGGGTTTTCCTGGGCAACAGTAAAACCATAAGCATTAAAGCCTGTAGCGCTTGTGTTGCCAGCGGCATCAGTTGTTTTTAACCAAATTGCATGTAAGCCAGTAGCTAATGGGCTGGATAGAACAATTCTAAATGTTTCGTTGGTGGAAGAAAATGTTCCGTCAACAGCTTCGGCACTGATCCAATCTCCAGTATCATCAATCTTATATTGTATGGCAATAACACCATTTTCGCCTGTTGCTATGCCAGTAAAAGAAGGATAGGGGTCAGTTGTGTAGTTTCCGCTTAATGGATTTATATAAGCAGTGGGATAATCAGTATCAACACTTCCGCCGGTAGTATCAAAAGTAAAGGTGTAATTAGAATCCATGGGAGTTAAGCCTTCGTCTTTGGCATAAGTCTTGCTTACCGTGACCGTGTAAGTTTGTCCTTGGGTAAAGTTGCTTGAATGATTAACTTGCATCATGGTTCGATCGCTATCTAAAAATTGGGCGGTTATTGTTCCGGCTGCTGGAGAAATGGTTACCCAGCTATTTAAATTAGTAGTATCCATCCTTTTGTTAAAACGGATAATAAGTGGTTTGTTTAAATTTACACTTGATTCGCCGTTAGCTGGCGAATGGGAGCGAACAGTTGGGGCTACTCCTGGAATAAATGGATAAGTTTTTGTGAAATTCCTTAAACTATTAGTGCCAAGCCAAATTGATTGTAATATCCCCGCTAAAACTCCGCCTTCCGCACTCACTAAATCTCGAGTATATTCATAATAGGGCTTGTCTGTTGCCGAGACTCGTCCATCAGTCTTGTAAAAAGTTTTTATAAAACCATTGCTGTATACTTTGTAAATCGAATAACCGCACGGAAAGGTGGTTGAGGGAGTTTGTCTAATATAAGGAATTGCTCCAATTGTTCTTAGATAGTTATCCCCAATATGACCGCTGATGACAGCTGCCGTAATAGGGATTTGGGTTGCCCCGACTGCCTCTGCTGTTGTGTACGATTCAAGGGTGGCTCTAAAAGCTGCTGCATTATCAACTGTAAAAATACCCCCAGAAACTTCAGTGGTGGGGATATCAATTGGATAGTCTTTGGTAGCAGCATCAAAAGGATTATAAGCCGGGTAATTAGTGAAAACAAAAGTTTTAGAATTTGCTTCTGCTGATAGATAGTTGTTTAATGCTTCAACACTAACTAATCCACCACCATCATTTTTTGTAGAATCAAGAAAAATAAAATTATAGTATTTATATTTAAATTGAAAATTAAAAATAGAGTTTTTCGTGTTATCCGCTGCTACATATCCATAACGACTTTCTGAAGAAGTTGGGTCAGTGGTAATAGGGATAAAAGCGTCTGTAAGCCAATCTGTATCGTAGCTGGCTGTGCGGTCTTCGTATCCTGGGGTAGGGAGATATTTGTAGCCTTGACCCGAAGGTAAATCAGAGGCACCAGTTAAAGTTTCTAGTTTAGCTTTTAACGCAACTCCAACTTGATCACCGGTACTCGAGTTTTCTGCTAGATTACCGTTTACGACTGTAAAAGCAACATCATGCGCATTAATGTCACTGACAATGGAATCAACAATTTCTTCGCAATAGTCATAAGCAATTCCATGGGCGCTAGTGGTGTTTGATTTTTCTGGAGCATAACGCGTACCATTAAATACGGCAAAAGTAAATAAAAGTTCACCAGTTGGCTGGCTTAAGGTAGTAAATTCTAAAGGATCAAGAATTTGTGGCGGAAAATAAGTAGTACCGGATTTTAAGCGGTATTTATAGGTTGTGTTTGGTAAAAGATTGGATACTTCTAAGTAGTGATATTTTGTTGAGCCAATAACGGATGTTGTATCAGTCAAAGAGCCAATACCATATGATATTTCTGTGGTTGAAGCTTCGTCCGTAGTGCTCCAAGTTATGACTATGGAAGTATCGGTTACACTGGTAAGTTCTGGGTTGGAAAAAGTTGCTGCACTGGCGGAAAAGCCAAATGACAAAACCCAAAATCCAAATAAAATCCCAAGCCCAAATGGTTTAATTTTTTTATTCATTGTTAAAATTTATAACTTACTCCTAAAGTTTGTATGTATCTTAAATCTGAAACCTCAAAACCTTTTGTCTCTCCAATTGGCACAGTTCTATTATCATAAGCACTGGCAGAAGCAAAAGGATCAGCCTGGATCATATAAGTTAATGTCCAGGGGTCTCTCATGTAATATAAGCTTCCAAAAACAATTTTATCCAATTCCATATTAGTTGTGTCAAGCTGTAGCGTGCTTAGAATAATTTGAGGATTTATTTTGGTGGAAAGGCCAATAATATTACCCCACATATTAGTTTCGAGTCCAAGATCTAATCCAACTGGTAGGTAGCCGTATTGAAAATAATTATCAATTTGGCTTTGAGTGTTTGCATCAATATTAGTTATGCTTGGTTTTGAAATTAAGGCTAGTCCGCTTCTCATCCAAAGAGGTAAGAAAAATAATCTACTTTCTAAGCCAATACGTAAATAATTAATATTGCTTATAGTGACTTCTTCCATTTGTCCTGTGTCATTATTATTAAGCAGAATATTAATAGGATTTTGATTTTGTTCTATATCAACTACAATTAAAAATGGTTTTTTTAGGGCAAAGCCGTATTTTATTTTTTTGGGAAGGAAAAAGTCTTTTTGCGGCTCAAGCAATAACGTATATTCATTAACTTCAGTGGTAGTAATCCAGCGATCGCTTATTAAATCAAGCCTAGATTTGCCTCCGGGGCCAAAAAGATCTTCTAGGCTGCTTGCTTCACCGGTATTAATGTCTCGGTAGCTTAAATAATTGGCAATACCATTGCCTTGGAAGTTTAAATTTGCTCCGCCAAAGTTTTCCAATGAAAAACCAACAGTAAACCATTCTGATACATCAAACATAGCACCAAGGTCAAATCTCATAGCGCTGGCATTATAAAAACCACGGTATTCTCCGTTTCCAACGATTTCTCCGGCAGGAACCACTATTTGTTTATATTTATAGCCAGCGGCTGTGCCGTATTTATCTTGGTCTTGCAGCCAGTTGGCAATGTCTGTCTGATCGTTTGAATCAAAATTAGGCACATATAAAAATTGGTCTTCAGTATCGTCTGCAACGACTAATCTTAAATTATTATTAATATTAGCACTGGCATTGATAGGAACTACATTTAACCCAACGGATAATTTTTTAAAATTAACCGCAAAAGTAGTGAAGAAAGGGTTGTCAATATTAATATCATTTCTGAATTCAGTTAAAGTAGTGAAAGGAATGGTTACTTCTTGGGTTAGGTAACCGGTCCAGAGAGAAGCACTTGTCTCAAATGTATTAACGGTTGATCCGCTAGTATAAGTGTAGGTAAGTTTACCATTACTTGCTATGGTTGTTTCATTAAATGATTTTCCATACAGGTCTGTATAGAGTCGGGTAGTAGTGGGCATATCTCCCAATAGATATAAACTTCCGCTGTAAGGATTGGTTGTGGCAAATCCAACACTAAACCAATCGTTAACCTTAAGGGCAGAAGAGAAATTGGTGCCAGTGCTGTAAGAGGATGAGTTCACATTAGAAGTAATAGTGACTTCTTCAGTATTTACGCCTGAGCTAATCTGATTGGGGTAGCGAAAAAATATGCCGTATTGGCCAATAGTTTGTCCATCGCTTTGATAATTATCGCTTATTTCAGTTACTTTTGTATCCCTGTTTACACTACCAAAAGAGGATTGAGACATTGAGACAAAAGCTTCTGAAAGAGAGAGTTTTCCAATTGAAGCTGGATTCCAGGCAGCTGTGTCCATGCCTTTTGACAGAGCGCAATAATCACTGCCTAATCCTGGGAAGGGGTCTGATGATAGAGGGTATTTTAAGCTGATTGATGCATAAGGAAAATTGTGGTCAGCGCTTGCAAAAGAAGTCAGTAATAAAATAAATAAAAGTATTTTTAATAAGCGCATTTGACTTGAAAACATTCTATTTTACTTAAATGTCTTTGTCAAGGTATAATATGGATTATGAAAACCATTGGTTTAACCGGTCCAGCCGGAGCAGGCAAAGATACCGTTGCTGAAATTCTAGAACAGCGCGGCGCTTACATTATTAATGTTGATAAACTAGCGCATGAAATTTATCCTTTGGTTTTAGAAAAACTTACTAAAGCTTTTGGCCAGGGAATTTTGGATGAAAACGGGGTAGTGAATCGGCAGAAATTAGGAAAAATTGTATTTAGTGATAAAAAGAAACTTGAACAGCTTAATGAGATTATACATCCTGAATTGAAGAGAAGAGTGGTGTTTAAGGTGAAGAACGAGGAGCGTAGTTTAATAGTTATTAATGCAGCCTTACCACAGCTTTTTGATAGATTAGTTAATGAGGTTTGGGTAGTTTTAGCGTCACGAGAAATAAGAGTGAAAAGAATTAAAAATGAAAAAATAGTTGATGCACAAGCTTCGGAACAGGATTATAGAAAAATTGCAGATGTAGTTATTAAAAATGAAGGAACTATTGAAGAATTAAATGCAAAAGTTCAAGCTAACCTCAAAATTTAAGCCCAAAGGCGACCAGCCGGAAGCGATTCGAAAGCTGGTAAAGGGTTTAGAAACCGGAAAAGATTTTCAAACCTTGTTGGGGATAACTGGTTCGGGTAAAACCTTTACTATGGCCAATGTTATTCAGCAAGTACAAAAGCCTACCTTGATAATATCACCTAATAAAACTTTGGCTGCCCAGCTTTGCCAGGAGTTTCGCTCTTATTTCCCAGAAAATGTGGTTGAATATTTTGTTAGCTTTTATGATTATTATCAGCCGGAAGCATATATTCCTCAAAGCGATACTTATATTGAAAAAGATTCGTCTATTAACGAAGAAATTGACCGGTTGCGGCATGAGGCAACTATGTCAATACTGGAGCGTCGGGATGTGATTATTGTTGCTTCGGTTTCCTGTATTTATGCCCTAGGAAAACCCGAAGATTATAAGAGAGCAGTTTTGTTTTTAAAAGTTGGGCAAAAGATGACTCGCGATGAAATTATCCAAAAGCTAGTTGCAACAAAATATGAGAGAAATGATGTTGAGCTTTCCAGAAGCAAATTTCGAGTTAGGGGAGATGTAATTGAAATCCAACAGCCCTTTGATCGGAATTTTATTCGCATCGAGTTATTTGATGATCGGATAGAAAAAATAGTTGAGATAGAAGCAGTTACCAGGAAGATTTTGGCGGTTAAGGATTATGTTGGTATCTATCCTGGCACGCATTATGTAACTTTTGAAGACCGATTGGCAAAATCTGTTAAATCTATTACAGAAGAATTGAGTATAAGGGTTGCGGATCTCAAGAAAAACAAAAAATTAGTTGAAGCGCAAAGACTGGAACAAAGAACCAGGTTTGATCTGGAAATGATTCGCGAAATGGGCTATTGCAGTGGGATTGAAAATTATTCGCGGCATCTTGATGGCAGGAAACCGGGTGAGCCCCCAGGTACCTTGTTAGATTATTTTCCTAAAGACTTTCTCCTTTTTGTCGACGAGTCACATGTTACGGTTCCTCAATTAAATGGTATGTATAATGGTGACCGAGCCAGGAAACAAACTTTGGTTGATTGGGGTTTTCGCCTGCCGTCTGCTTTGGATAACCGACCGTTAAAATTTGATGAAATAATGCAAAGATTAAATCAAACCATCTTTGTTTCTGCTACTCCGTCTGTATTTGAACACAAGAAATCAAAACAAACAGTTGAGCAAATTATCCGGCCCACGGGGTTAATTGATCCGGAAGTAGTCTTGAAAAAACCAAAAGGGCAGGTTAAAGATTTAATAATTGAAATTGAAAAGCGAGTGACTAATAAAGAAAGGGTTTTAGTTACAACTTTAACCAAGCGCATGGCCGAAGATTTGTCCGAATATTTAAATGAAGCAGGAATTAAAGTTCGCTATCTTCACTCAGATATAAAAACCTTGGATCGCATTGAAATTCTGCGAGGATTGCGTTTGGGTGAATTTGATGTTTTGGTGGGGATCAATCTTTTGCGTGAAGGATTAGATCTTCCCGAAGTTTCATTAGTCGCTATTCTTGATGCTGATAAAGAAGGTTTTCTTCGTTCTGAAACTTCATTGATCCAAACTATTGGTCGGGCTTCGCGTAATATTAATGGGATGGTAATTCTTTATGCGGAAAAGGTGACCGGTTCTATGAAAAGGGCATTGCGAGAAACTAATCGTAGACGGAAAATTCAGATTGAGTTCAATCAGAAGAATAATATTACTCCGCAAACCATTGTTAAAGAGATTCATGATATATCTGAAACTATTAGACAAAGCAAGGTTTCGGAAATTAAGCGTTTGAAGGATTTTCTGCCCAAAGAAGAAGTTCCTGATTTGATCAAGGCGTTAGAGGACGAAATGCAAATGGCGGCGACAGAATTAAATTTTGAACTAGCCACTAAATTAAGGGATCGGATTAAGGAAGTCAGGAAAGCATTTCAGCTGAATACCTAAATGGCCACAATCCTCTTACTTCTTTTAAAATACCTACTGTCTCTGCCATAAATCCTTCTATTTTAAAGTCATTATTGTCAGCTAGACAGAGAGAAAGTATTCTTTCCGCAATTTCATACGATCGAGCAAAAGTAGCTGCATTAGATGCTTGTATCATTGCTTTTTTGATGGTTGCAAGATTTTCTTCTGCTGCTTCTTGCGTTTGGCGATAGAGTCTCAAAGGAAAAACAGTGTCAAACAAAGAACCCATAGATATAGCGACTAGTGCCTGGCGAAGATAACTTGGATTAAGCCCGGCAAGGGTTTGAGGCAGCCTCTGTTTTTTTTCTTTAAGAACAAAATTTATTCTGCCTGCTTTTAACATGGTTATGGTAAGGAAAAAATGTTCAAAATGTGAAAAAAAGTTTGGAGTAACGTAGTCATTCTCATGTTCGTGACTACTCATATATTCTGAGGGATTGAACTCAGGAAAAAAATGGCATAAATATATATGCCACATTTCATGTTCAACTATTATTTTTGTTTCACTTGGAGAGAAGTTTTTAAAGCAAATTGGATCAAAACCTACTATTCCATCTCCAGCTGAGGTAAGCCATCCTTCTGCTGTGCCCGGGGTTTCTTTTTTGCAAACAAATACTTGTTGAACTCCTTCAGCAGACAGAAAACGGCGCACAGTAGTTGTTTGTCTGCTGTTAATTATTGTGCTAATACTAGCTCCTAAATCACCAGTTTCAGCTTCTGCAGTGACTTTCAATCTGCTTGCCGCTGGGGTGGGCAGCCTGCTTTTGGTCGTATTTATTCTAGCTATTAATGTGGTCATTTTGGAACCTCACTATATATATATCGGTATTTTTGTTGTATGATTTCATCTATTTTTAAAAATATATTTATGGTAAAATTAAGGTCTCAGGAGGTATTTAATATGGCATTATTTGGAAACGTCTTAACCGCAATGGTGACCCCATTTAAAAAAGATTTATCAATTGATTATGCAATGGCAGAAAAGTTAGCTGTCCATTTGGCTAATAATGGATCTGATGGTTTAGTGCTGCATGGAACAACTGGTGAATCACCAACTTTGACTCATGAAGAAGAATATGAGCTTTATAAGGTAGTTAAAAAAGCTTTAAAAGGGACCAGCTGTAAAGTCGTAGCTGGAACTGGTTCCAATTCAACAGCCACTTCAATTAAATCGACTAAAGAGGCGGAAAAAATAGGATTAGATGGTGCTATGTTGGTTGCGCCTTACTATAACAAACCGCCACAAGAAGGTTTTTATCAACATTTTAAAACTGTAGCAGATAACACTTCTCTGCCTATTATTGTTTATAATATTCCAGGTCGTAGTGCGAAAAATATTGAAACCGAAACTATTGCCAGATTAGCTGAAGTAAAAAATATTGTGGCAGTTAAAGAAGCTTCTGGCGATTTAAAGCAAGTTGAAGCAGTCAGAAAAGCTACACCCAAAGAGTTTTTAATCTATAGCGGTGATGATAATTTAACTTTACCGATTTTAGAGCGGGGTGGTGTAGGAGTTATTTCAGTTGCTTCGCATTTAGCTGGCAATCAAATTAAACAAATGGTCAACTTATTTCTAGAAGGCAAGAAAAAAGAAGCAAAAGCAATACAGGATAAGTTAATGCCATTATTTGAGGCTATTTTTATAACCACTAATCCAATTCCGGTTAAAGCAGCTTTGGAGATGATTGGTTTTCCTGTTGGAGGCCTTCGGCTCCCGTTAATTGAAGCAACTAAGAAAGAAAAAGAAGCGGTTAGGGAAGTTTTAAAAAATTTAGGCTTAGTTTAAATTAATGGCTAAGATACTATTGCATTCTTGCTGTGGGCCATGCACTACTTATGTGCATAAGTGGTTGCTGGATAACAATTTTGAAGTAAAATCTTTGTTCTATAACCCTAATATCCGTCCTGAAGATGAATATTTAAAACGATTAGTGGCCATGGAGCAGTATTCTAACGGTAACCAGTTAGATGTTATGTATGGGACTTTTTCCGAAAAAGACCGTCCTCCGGTTGGCGAGTGCGAAAAATGTTATGAAGTACGCCTTAAAAAAACTGCGGAGATTGCAAAAGAATTGGGGTTTTCTTCTTTTACTTCCACGCTTTTAGTGAGTCCATATCAAAAGCATGAAACTTTAAAAAAAATAGCAGAAAAAATAAAGGATGAAATTGAAGTGGATTTCTTTTATAATGACTTTCGATCAGGTTTTCGGCAAGGACAAGAGATGGCTCGGGATTTAAAACTATATCGTCAAAAATATTGTGGATGTGGACAAAATGTCAAAGCTAAATGAACTTATAAAACAAAAAGGGTTTATTCTGATTGTAGAAGTTACAGAAAATAATCCCGAATTAATTGATGCGGCAGTTCGAGGTGGGGCGGATGCTATCCAGATTTTAATTAAAGATAAAATTGAGGAGATTAAAGCCGTTAGTATTCCGGTTGGGGTGGTTTTAGCAAAGGATGCCCATCTAAAAAAGAAACAATTTGAAAAATTAACTAAAGTCGATTTTATAAATTTAGGCATCGAACACATTTCTCCTTTTATCATCAATAACAAAAAACTTTCAAAAATATTGGCTTTAGATAGCCGCTTTAGTTTTGATGAGATTATTGAGCTTTCTAAAAGCAATTTTGAATTATTGGATGCAGCTATCATCCCGATCTCAAAAAAAGGAAAAGCTTTAGATGTGGGTGATTTGCAAAATTATATTTCTATCATTATTTCTTCCGGCCTACCAGTGATTATTCCTACCCAATGTAGGGTTCATCCGTCAGAAGTGGCCATACTTGCTGATACTGGTGCAAAGGGCTTAATTTTAACGTCAATTGTAACCGGGAAAACCGTTGCTCATATTGAAAAAACTACCAGAGAATTTAAAAGCGTGATAGATGATTTGGAAGTAAGGAAAAATGATTAAATTAAAAAACAAGAAACAAAAAGTAAAAACTACTAAGAAAGAAAAAAGGGAATCGCTCGAAGAAAGAAACAGAATTGCTTTAGCTTTTTTAGAATTAAACAAAGATAAAACCTTTAAAAAGTTGCCGGAAGAAGAAAAGTTAAGTTTAACTAAAGAGGTCTTAGGAATGGGAGATGAGATTGCCAAATGGGTTGCTTCAGAGTATAGCACTAATGATCCCCGCAAAATCGCAGTCAGTATGGGAGTAAAAGTTTTTGGGGAAGATTTTAAAAAGAAAAGAAAAGGTAAAGGGTCTGAATATCGGGTTAAAGAAAGAGAAATCGTAGTTTATCGGGATTATCATGAACAATTATTGCAACATATAAAAGCACCGGAGCTTTCTGAAAATTTATTAAAATTTTTGGTGGCTCACCAGCTTTTTCATCATTTAGAAGCCGACCGTATCGGATTAGTTTATAAGCGCTTTAAGTTTAAAACTTTTAAACTTGGGCCTATTGTTAAAGAAAAATATATAAAAGGGTTGAGCAAGGTTGCGGCGCAAGCCTTTACCTTAACTTTGCTGGATTTAAAAATTTCCCCGCAAGTTTTTGATTACCTGACTTATATATTGTATACCAATTCTTAAAAGGGGGGAGTTAAATGCCAGCTGATCTTCATATCCACACGCTATTTTCCGACGGCACAGACACCCCTGAAAAAATTGTTGAATTAGCCAAGCAAGCGGGCTTAACCTCAATTGCGATTACCGACCATGACGTTGTAGCTGGAATTGATAGGGCGAAGAAGCGAGGCCAGGAATTAGGGGTTGAGGTGATTCCAGGAATAGAGTTTACTACTGAAGATTTTGATACTGAAATTCATATTGTTGGCTATTTTATTGCTTACAAAGATTTAAAACTGCTAGAAATAATAAAAAAGATGCAAAAAGGCAGAAAAGACCGTATTTGTAAAATTTGTGAAAAATTAAAAGCGCTAAATGTAAATTTAGATCCAGCGGAAGTGTTTAAAATTGCCGGGCATGAAGCGGCGGGCCGACCTCATGTAGCTAAGGCTTTAATTAAGCAGGGTTATGTGAAAAATTTTAAAGAGGCTTTTAACCGTTATATTGATTTTCATGGCCCAGCTTATGTCTCACACTATAAGCTTTCTCCGGCCGAAGCGATAAAATTAATTTTAGATGCAGGAGGCTTGCCGGTTTTTGCTCATCCCGCTGTTTCGCATTGTGATCAAATTATTCCCGATTTAAAAAAAGTGGGTTTGGTGGGGATAGAAGCTCATTATATAAGTCACAGCCAATCGCAGACTAAGCATTATTTGAAACTTGCTGAAAAATATGGTTTACTTGTAACTGGCGGGTCTGACTACCACGGCCAAGACGCTGGCCGCGAAATAAAACCGGGTGATATTTCAATCTCAGACGAATTAATGGATAAATTAAGAAATGAATACTTACGCCGAAATAAGTCTTGACGCAATTAAACATAATATAGCGGAAATAAAAAAACTGCTTGATCCCCGAGTAAAATTTATGGCTGTGGTAAAAGCTAATGCTTATGGCCATGGAGCAGTGGCGGTTTCGCGCGCAGCGGTTGAGGCAGGGGCGGATTATCTAGCTACGGCCAATCTTAAAGAAGCTTTAGAGCTTCGCGAAGCTGGGATTGTTTCTCCCATATTAATTTTAACAGAATCACCAACCTCGGTTATGGATGAGATTGTGCAATATGATTTAACCCAAACAATTTATTCTTTTGTCGAGGCCAAAGCTTTGTCTGAAGAAGCAACCAAAAGAAATGTTACGGCTAAAGTGCATATTAAAATTGATACGGGGATGGGCAGGGTGGGGGTTGCTCCATCCGAGGCGCTGGCTTTTATTACTAAAGCAGCTTCTTTGCCAAATTTAGAACTAGAAGGGGTTTTTACTCATTTTGCCAAAGCAGAAGATCAGGATGATAAGTTTACCAAAGAACAGTTTAAAAAATTCCAACAAGTAATTGCCAAGACCAAACAGATTCCAATTAAGCATTCGGCTAATTCTGCGGGAGTAGTTTTTCACCCTGAAACTCATTTAGATATGGTTAGGGTTGGTTTGATGATGTATGGGCTTTATCCCAATGGTAATTCTAGGAGAATGGTTGATTTAAAACCAGCCTTAGCTTTTAAAAGCCGGATTACTTATTTAAAAAAAGTACCAAAAAATACTCCAGTTTCTTATGGTTCTACCCATATAACTCGTTTGCAAACTCAGATTGCCACTATTCCAGTTGGTTATGCAGATGGTTTTAGCCGCAGTCTTTCTAACCGTGGACAAGTTATTGTTAAAGGTAAACGCTATTCAGTGGTAGGCAGGGTTACTATGGATTTGACCATGGTAGATGTGGGTAATGAAAAAGTAGATGTGGGGGAGGAAGTAATTTTAATTGGCGAGCAAGATGGGCAAATGATTTCTGCAGACGAAATTGCCAAACTGTTAGATACCATTTCTTACGAGGTGGTTTGTGGAATTGGCAAAAGAGTTCCTAGGATTTATAAATAATGTCATACATATCGTTATATAGGAAATGGCGATCGCAGGATTTTGACCAGATTGTTGGCCAGCCAGTGATTGTTAAGACGTTAAAAAATGCCATTAAAAATGATCGTTTAGCTCATGCTTATCTTTTTTCTGGACCCCGCGGCACAGGAAAAACTTCTACTGCCAGGATTTTAGCCAAAGCCTTAAATTGCGAAAAAGGTCCAACCGATAAACCCTGCGATAAGTGCGTAAGCTGTGAAAAAATTCGCAAAGGTCATTCGGTTAACGTGATTGAAATTGATGCTGCTTCTAATCGCGGGATTAATGAGATTCGGGAACTTAGAGAAAGAATCCGCTATACCCCGGTTGAAGGACGCTATAAAGTTTATATTATTGATGAAGTTCACATGTTAACTTCTGAAGCTTTTAATGCTTTATTAAAAACTTTAGAGGAGCCGCCGTCGCATACTATTTTTATCTTAGCCACTACAGAACTACAAAAAGTTCCTTTAACTATCATATCTCGCTGCCAGCGCCTTGATTTTTGTCGAATTAAACTGGCTGAAATTGAAAAACATTTAGAAAAAGTTGCTAAAGCAGAAGGCTTTGAAATAGAAGCTAAAGCGTTAAATTTAATTGCCCGAGGGTCTGAAGGTTGTATGCGCGATGCTATTTCTTTGCTTGACCAGCTGGTTTCTTTTTCTGGCCATAAAATTTCTTATGATGGGGTAGTTATGTTGCTGGGCACAGCTGATGAAGAGCTGCTTTTTTCTTTTGGAGACGCGATTGCTCAAAATGACAGCGCAAAACTTATGCAACTGATTGAAAAGGGTCTGGAAGAAGGACGCTCAACTCCGCAAGTAACCAGGGATTTAGTGCTTCACTTTAGGAATCTTTTGCATGTTAAGGTTGGCTCTGGCGAAGCGCTTGAGCTTACTGCTGATTATTTAAAAAGACTTAATAAACAGGCGGGATTATTTGATTTTAAGAAAATAAAATCGGTTATTAGTGCGCTTTCACGTGCTGAACTGGATATGAAGTGGCATCCGCATGGCCGACTTGTGTTGGAAGTGGCCTTGTTGGAGATGTTAGATGGTTCGGTAAAGCAGAAGGTAGAAGTTAAGAATGTAAAAAAAGATCAGGCTACCTGCCTGCCGGCAGGCACGGTCAGAGTACCAGAACGAGAGGATCAAAGAAGCGGAGTATCAGATGATCAGATTATCAGTGTATCAGAGAAAAAAGACGGGAAAGGGAAGATGGAAAAAGTTAAAATGCATTGGAAAGAGATTCTGGAGGGCGTGAAAAAGAAAAGTATCTTTGGCTATGTATCGTTGCATGAAGGTGAGCCAAGAGAAGTTAATGATAAAGGCAGCTTAGTGATTGTTTTTAAGAAAGGCTATGCTTTTCATAAAGATCGTTTGGAAGAAAGAAAAAATAAAACTGCAGTTGAAGAAACTATGCAGGAATATGTTGGTGAAAAAATCCCTATCGAATGTATTGTTGACGAAAATGGGAAGAAAAAACCAACTCTTTCTGCGCATTCTGTGGCAGATTTTTTTGAAGGGAGAGTGTTACAATGATTTTTGGAAATATGGGAGATATGGGGAAAATGATGCAGATGGCTCGGGAAATGCAAGGCAAATTAAAGCAGGTTAAGAATGAATTGAAAAATGATATGTTTGAATCAAAATCTGGTGGGGTAAGGGTGGTCATAAACGGTGAAATGGAAGTAAAAGAATTAACTATTGATCAAAGTGAATTGGCCAGCCATCCAACCTTGGAGAAAAACGTTAAAGATGCCGTTAGCAGCGCTTTAAAAAATGCCAAAGATGGAGCTGCTCGTAAGATGAAAGGTTTAACCGGGGGAATGAATCTTCCTGGAATGTAATAATGTACGCAGAAGCACTTAACAAATTAATTGAAGAATTAAAAAGAATGCCTGGAATTGGGCCTAAATCCGCCCAAAGACTAGCTTTCTATATGTTGAGCAGTTCGGAAAAACAAGTTGAAGACTTAGTTAATGCCATTGCTCAAGCTAAAGGTAAAATGAAATTTTGTTCCATTTGTTTTAACATGACAGATGTGGAGCCTTGCAAGATTTGCAGCGATGAATCAAGAGAAAATACTTTGTGTGTGGTGGCAGATCCAAAAGACTTAATTGCGATTGAGCGTTCAAGAGAATTCAAGGGCAAATACCATGTTTTAGGTGGGGTAATTTCTCCCTTGGATGGGATTGGTCCGGAATCTTTGAGAATCAAAGAGCTACTGACTCGCATTGAAAAAGAAAAGTTTTCTGAAATTATTTTAGCTTTAAGCCCAACGGCTGAAGGAGAAGCTACTATTATATATTTAACTAAACTGTTTAGGCCTTTGGGAATAAAATTTTCAAGAGTTGCGTATGGGCTTCCCATTGGCGCGGATATGGACTATGCTGACGAAGCTACTTTATCAAAAGCAATAGAAGGCAGGAGGGCAATATAAAATGACTAATTACCGATTACCGCTTACTGATTACTTTTCTCAATGGTGGATGATTATGGTTCGGCCGATTTATTTTTATACTAAGCTAAAGGAGGAGAATTGGCAAAAAAAAGCTTTGACCTATTTATTGGTTTCTTCCTGGGTATTAGCTTTTTTCGCTACAATTGTAATTTTTCTGCTCCAATATGGACCGATTGGAAGCACTTTAGTTGAGGGAGTAAGCGGTTTCAAGTTTATTGTTATTTTGCCGGTATTGTTTGTGTTAATGTTTGTTTTTTTTATGATTACTTTTTTGATTTTAGGTGGATTATTCAGCCTTGCCTTTTTTGTGTTGCTGTTTTTAATTGGTGGGTTATTGCATTATATTTACCACTTTTTAGGGGGTAAGGGCAGCCTAAACCATATGTTGCAATCCACTTTATATAGTAGTGCGGTATTAATGATGGGGCTGGTTATTCTTTTATTTATGACCCTGGTTAAATATATGGGAATTGATTTTGTTTTGTTCCGTGGCGCGTTTGATTTTATTTATCTATTAATGCTGGTTTATTGGTATGGTTTGTGGGCGATTGCAGGACGAAAAACTTACGGAGTTTCAAAGTCAAAAGCTTTCTTGGGTGCAATTGTGCCTATAATTGTTTTATTGCTTTTCGGTTTAATTTTTGATAAAATAGCACTTCCGAAATTACAGCCCTGGATTAGTTAGTCCTTCGATCCCTCGACAGAGCTCGGGACTCAGGACAAGGAGGAATAGATGAGCGAGATAATTGAGATCAGATGGCATGGCCGTGGAGGCCAAGGCGCAAAAACCGCCGCACTTTTGTTTGCAGATTCAGCCCTTGCTTTAGGTAAGCATATCCAAGCCTTCCCAGAATATGGCCCAGAGCGCATGGGGGCTCCAGTTCAATCTTTTAACCGATTGTCGGATAAACCCATTACTCTGCATTGCGGCTTGACTCACCCAAGTATTGTTTTGGTTTTAGATCAAACCTTAATGGCTACGGTTAATGTGGCCCAAGGCCTGCCCAAGGATGGGGCTTTAATTGTTAACACCTCAAAATCAGCGCAAGAAATCAGAAAAGAAATTAATTTAAAAGACGCTAAAATTTATACAATAGATGCCTCGGCTATTGCTCAAGAGAAAATTGGCAGAAATATTCCTAATACGCCAATGTTAGGGGCTTTGGTTAAAGTTTCAGGTCTGCTTGATTTTAATCAAATGCTAAGTAATACCGAGAAAAAACTTAAGAAAAAATTCGCTCACAAACCAGAAGTAATTGCTGGAAACTTGGAAGCAATTAAAGCTGCGTATGAGAAAGTGAAAGGGGAGTAGATTTTATGAAGAAAAACATGAAATGGCAAGAGCTGGACCACGGTGATTCCGTAAAAGCCGGCACTGCCACAGAATTCGGAACTGGAGATTGGAGATCCGAAAAGCCGATTTTCCATAAAGACCGCTGTATTAACTGTTATTTTTGCTGGATCAATTGTCCCGATTCAGCTGTTTTACTAGATGAAAATAAAAAGGTAATTGGTTTTGATTATAAACATTGTAAGGGTTGTGGGATTTGTGCCCACGAGTGCCCGGTAAAACCAAACAAAGCCATTACCATGGAATCAGAAAGGAGCTAATCATAAATGCCTGTACTTGCAAAAACTGGTAACGAAGCTATGGCCGAGGCCATGCGCCAGATAAATCCAGACGTTGTTGCTGCTTATCCGATTACACCAGCTACTGAGGTTGTAATGATCTTTTCTGGCTTTGTTGCTGATGGGTTAGTGGATACAGAATTTGTAGCGGTTGAATCAGAACATTCTGCCATGAGTGCTTGTGTGGGAGCATCTGCTGCCGGAGTCAGAGTTATGACCGGGACTTCTTCTCAAGGACTCCAGCTGATGTCAGAGATCCTTCCGATTGCTTCTGCCCTTCGTCTTCCAATTATAATTTGCGAAGTAAACCGTGCGCTTTCTGGTCCTATCAACATTCACTGTGACCATAGTGATACCATGGCAGTGCGTGATTTTGGCTGGATCCAGATTTTCTCTGAAAACGCGCAAGAAGCTTATGATAATATTTTGCAATTAATTAAAATCACTGAAGATGAAAAAGTAAGATTGCCGGGTATGGCTACTACCGATGGTTTTATCATTTCTCATTGCATGGAAAAGATAGAATCTTTAGAAGATGATGAAGTAAAAAAATATATTGGCGAACATAAAGTAGTCAATTCGCTCTTAAACGTTAAAAAACCAATTACCCTAGGCTGTCTTGATCTGCAAGATTATTATTTTGAACATAAAATGCCGATTGTAAAGGCTATGAAAGAAGCAAAACAAGTTATTCTTGAGACTGGTAAGGAATTTGGCCAAAAATATGGCCGTGAATATGGTTTAATCGAAGAGTATAAATTGGATAGGAAATCTATTTCAAACCTACAAGAAATATTGGATGATGCGGAAATTGCCATGGTAGCGCTTGGCTCAACTTGTGGAACTGCCAGAGCGGTGATTGATGAATTAAGAGGCAAGGGAATTAAAGCCGGATTATTAAAAATTAGAGTTTTTAGGCCTTTTCCAGCTGAAGAAATTGCACAAGCTCTTTCAAAAATAAAAGTAGCAGCTATTATGGACCGCAGTGATATGTATAGTAACCAGGGTGGACCATTATTTTCTGAAGTAAGGTCAGCTCTTTTTGATGCAGCATCAAAGCCAAAACTAATGAACTATGTTTATGGATTAGGTGGCAGAGAAATTAGTTTAGAAGATATCCACACAATTTTTAATGAATTAAAATCCAAACCTGTTGCAGGAAAAATCCAACATTTTGGCGTGAGAGGAGCAAAGTAATGCCGGCATTAAGAGATTTAGCAAAAAGAAAAGAACCTTTATGTGGAGGCCATCGAGCTTGTTCTGGTTGTGGGGCTCCAATTGTAGTAAGGCAAGTATTAATGTCTAGCAAAGATCCTGTGGTGATTACTGCTGCTACTGGTTGTCTTGAAGTTGTCACTACAATTTTTCCTTATACTGCTTGGGAAGTTCCATTTTTACACAATGCTTTTGAAAATTCCGCTGCTACTTGTTCTGGAGCTGAAGCTGCTTATAAGGCTTTGAAAAAGAAAGGTAAACAATCTGAGCATATTAATTTTGTGGCTTTTGGTGGAGATGGTGGTACTTATGATATTGGGTTCCAATCTCTTTCCGGTGCCATGGAACGCGGCCACGATATGCTTTATGTTTGTTATAACAACGAAGCTTACATGAATACTGGAGTCCAGCGCTCATCGGCAACACCTAAAGGGGCTGCTACTACGACAGCGCCGGCAGGAAAAGTGATTCCAGGTAAAACCCAGTTTCCTAAAGATTTAACTGAAATTATGGTTGCTCACAACATTCCTTATGTTGCCCAATCAGCGGTTGGTTTTTGGCGGGACTTGACCACGAAAGCGGAAAAAGCTTTTGCTACTCGTGGCCCAAAATTCTTAAACGTAATGCAGCCTTGCCGGCTTGGTTGGGGTTATAGCCCAGAGCTTACAGCTGAGCTTGGAAGATTAGCTGCAGATACTTGTCTTTGGCCTTTATATGAAGTTGAAAATGGGAAATATAAATTAACTTATAAACCAAGGGAAAAGAAACCGATTATAGAATTTTTAAAAACCCAAGATCGTTTCAGGCATTTAATGAAACCGGGTAACGAAGCCATTATTGAATCTATACAGAAGGAAGTGGACCGCCGCTGGGAAGCATTATTAAAAAAATGTGAGGGAGGAAGCAAATAATGAATAAGAAACAATTAGCCGGAAAAGTAGCTAATAAGATGAAGTTAACCAAGGCCAAAGCTGAACAAATTATAGACGCTACTTTAGATACTATATCTGCAACCTTGATTAAAGGCGAGAAAGTAAGATTGGTTGGTTTTGGTAACTTTGTAGTCAGGACGAGAAAAGGCCGCATTGGCCGAAACCCTCAAACTGGAGAAAAAATCACCATTGGCTCATCCAAAGCTCCTGCCTTTGTCCCGGGGATTAATCTTAAGCATGCCGTCAAGGGCAAGTAATTGTTAGACGAAGAAGTACTTAAACTTTTAGACGTTTTGCCTCCGCGAATAAAGCAAGCTTTGCTTAAACGTAAAGATGTTGACCAAATCATTGAAGTTATTTTAGATCTTGGCAGAACCCCCGAAGGCCGCTTTGAAAATAAAGTCTTTTATATTCCTGGTGATATGGTTTTACAAGAAGATATTGATTATGTGGTAAGCAAAGTAGGGGATTTTACTTCTGATAACCGGGCGGGGATTGAGCGAACCTTACATAGAATTTCCTGTATTCGCAACCGTGCCGGTAAAATATTAGGTTTAACCTGCCGAGTGGGACGAGTCATTTATGGAACTAATGATATTATTCGCGATGTGATTGAGTCAAAGCAAAATATTCTTTTTATGGGACCACCCGGAATTGGAAAGACCACAAAGCTTAGGGAAGCAGCCCGAGTTTTAAGTGATGAATTTTCTAAAAGGGTAGTGATTGTAGATACTTCTAATGAAATTGCTGGTGACGGCGATATTCCTCATCCAGGAATTGGCAAAGCCAGGCGTATGCAGGTTTCTAGTCCTGAACTTCAGCATAAGGTGATGATTGAAGCAGTGGAAAACCATATGCCGGAGGTCATCATTGTAGATGAGATTGGTAATGAGCTTGAAGCTACTGCTTGCAGGACCATTGCTGAGCGAGGAGTACAGTTAATTGGTACTGCCCACGGTACAACTCTAGAAAACATTGTTAGCAACCCAACTCTTTCTGATTTAGTTGGAGGAATTCAATCAGTTATTTTGGGTGATGAAGAAGCTAAAAGACGACATACCCAAAAAGCCATTTTAGAAAGAAAAGCACCGCCTACTTTTGATATTGCTATTGAAATCCAGGAAAAGGACAAGTTTGCTATTTATCATGATGTGGCAAAAGCAGTAGATACCATATTGCGCGATCGCGTGCCGCAACCAGAAATCAGAGTAAGAACTGAAGACGGCAAAATTAAAGTTACTAAAGCTCCAGAGGAAATGCCTGAGCCAACCGATGAAGAACTAGAACAAGCCAAAAAAGAAAAAGGTAGAAATGTTGTTCGTATTTATGCTTTTGGCGTTAATAAGGGACAATTAGATCGAGCTTTGCGCAGTTTGCAGCTTCCTGCCGTGGTAGCCCAGAATGTAGATGAAGCAGATTTAGTTTTAACCACCAAGCCCAAAGCCCGGCCTGGCACTAAAATTGTAAAAATGGCCGAAGAACATGGTTTAACCGTGCATGTAATTCGGAAAAATGTTTCTTCACAGATAAATAAGTTCTTAAAGTATTATTTTAAAGTTGAAGGAGAAGAAAGTCCGGAAGATGTAGCTTTAAGAGAAGCGCATGAAGCAATTGACCAAGTTAAAAAAGCAAAAAAATCTATTGATTTAACCCCTCAAAATGCTTATATCCGAAGACTGCAGCACCAATTGGCAGACGAAGAAGTGATTCATTCTGAATCAGTGGGAGAAGAGCCCAAAAGAAGACTGCGCCTTTATCCGCCGGGGTAATCTGACCTAAAATGCGCGCCGTGTGATTCCTTTCGATCTAATGCTGCTTGCGTAACCAATCTTGCTACCTGGGCCATGTTTTTAAGTTCGATTTCTTCTTTGACAGTTGGCTCATAATCTAATTTCTTTAATACTGAATCTAATTTTACCAGCGCATCTTTTAATGATTTTTCTGATCGCACAATTCCCACATTTTTCCACATGGTTAATTTAATTATCAGTTTTAAATGTGTAATTTCTTGGGGTTTTAGTTTTGGTTTTGGAATTTCTGATTTGGAATTTATTTTGTCCGCCGTAGGCAGAGACGTTTGAAGTTTTGATTTTGCCGTTATAGCAGCTCTTCTCCCAAAAACCAACCCATCAAGTAAAGAATTAGAGGCTAGTCGATTTGCCCCGTGGATTCCGCATGAAGCACATTCTCCAGCAGCATAAAGATTGGCAATATTAGTTCTGCCATCAACATCAGTTTTAATCCCACCCATAAAATAATGGGCCGCTGGAGCAACTGGAATGTTGTCTTTGGTAATATCAAGTCCTCTTTCTAAACAAGTTTTATAAATAACCGGGAAGCGTTTTTTGATTTTGTTGTGATCTAATTTTGCCAGACTCAAATAAACATGGTTTGAATTGGTTTTTTTCATTTCCTGAAAAATAGCCTGGGAAACAATATCTCTTGAAGCTAGTTCACTGATAAAACGCTCATTTTTATTATTTAAAAGCCTGGCTCCTTCTCCGCGGACTGCTTCGGAAATTAAAAAACGGGGAAGGGCAATAATATCTTTAAACTCTGCACTTTGGACTAAAGAGGTAGGATGAAACTGGACAAATTCCATATCTTTAGTTTTTGCTCCGGCGCGGAAAGCCATGGCAATGCCGTCGCCGGTTGCTACTTCCGGGTTGGTGGTATAAAGATAAGTTTGACCAATGCCGCCAGTAGTGATAATTGTGGCTTTGGCAAAATAATATTCGATTTTTTTAGTTTGTAGATTTAATGCTTTGATGCCAAGACATTTTCCATCTTTGATAATTAAGTCAATTCCCAGAGTATAAGGTTTAATCTCGGCTAGATTTTCTCTGACAATTTTAGACCCCAGAGTTCTTTGGATTTCTTCTCCAGTGGCGTCTCCGGCATGCAGGATTCTTCTTCTTTTATGCGCGCCTTCAAGACCCAGCGCAAATCCGCCACCTTCAGTTTCTGCCTTATCAAACTGCGCACCCATTTCAATCAATTCTTTTACCCGTTTGACCCCTTCGGTCACTAGTATTTTTACTGCTTTTTCATCGCACAATCCTGCTCCGGCTGCAATGGTATCTTCAAAATGAAATTCAGTTGAATCTTGGATTTGATCAATAGCTGCGGCAATTCCGCCTTGGGCTTTTTCCGTAGCAGTTTCTCCGATTTTGCCTTTGGTTAAAATTAAGACTTTACCGTGTTTTGATGCTTCCAGTGTGGCAGAAAGTCCTGCTATTCCACCGCCAATAATTAAAAAATCAAGCATGCTTTTATTATACCTTTGCTTATGTTAAAATCAAAGCCATGGAAGAGTGGAAAGTACAATTTATTGAAATAATCAATATGAATCCGATTTTTAAAGGCGCGGCCGTGATTATAGTTGGCTTATTAGCCTTGTTTTTTGCCTGGTGGATGAGAGAAAGATGGAAAGAACCTTTAAAAGGTGGTTTCCTGGTTTTTGTAGGTCTATCAATTTTTATAGTGCTTTACGGACTATATATTTTAGTGTTGCAGCCTAATTGGTGGGCTCTGCCGTACTGAAAATCCAAATGACAAAATCCAAATAAATCTTTTAAATCCAAATCATTAAATAGTATTTTGTTATTTGAATTTTGAAGTTTGGATTTCCAAACGAAGTTTGGTGGGGGATCGTCTAATGGTAGGACAGCAGACTCTGACTCTGCTTGTGAGGGTTCGAATCCTTCTCCCCCA
>CAZMPJ010000011.1:0-57359 GCA_964568455.1 uncultured bacterium | reverse complement strand
TGATAAATATCATTTTATCAACTTGACTGGATGCTTTCATTCTATCTTGCATGGAAATTGAAGATTCGTTAATCGGCAACGATACCCGTATCGATATTCGGTAATGGTATTCGGCCGAGAAACGAATGGCGTAACCGAAACGGGCTTCGTAGCCGTTACCGATGTGTTTATCGGTTATTGCTTAATAACCAGTATCTTCCCCTTAGCCAACAATCCCTTGGTACTCTCATCAATAATCCTGACAAGATAAGGGCCGTCGCCGGCTAGCTTGGAATTGTCATCATAGCCGTTCCACGAGGTGGCAAAGCTTGACGCAGAAGAGCTTATTGCTACTACCTCTTTGTGAATTAGTTGACCGGCCAGATCGTAGATATAGACGCCGATTTGACTGGCGGTTCCCGGGTCACAGGTGATAGCCGCTTCGCTTGTGCCGGTTGTGGCAATAGGATTGAATGGGTTGGGCCAAATAGTGGCTTGTCCCGCACTAGCTAAGAAAGTAATGCTAAAGTTTTCAACATTAGATTCCTGGATAGTTGAAATATCAGTAATATCAGGCACTTTAACCACTTTTATATCATAAGCACCTATATATAAGGTAGGGATAATGGCTTTAATCTCTTCGGAACTCCAGGCAATAATCTGCATTTTAACGGTTTGATTGCCAAAGAAAACATAGCTGTTACCCTGGGTTTCTCCAAAGTCTTTTCCCAACAATTTAACTTCAGTGCCGGCTGGCCCAGCAGCGGGAATAAGCTGGTCAATTGAAATAATGATTTCTTCTACTTCGTCAGAAGGTTTTTCTGTTTCAACTTCTTCTACCCAGATATAATATTCAGTATCAGTTTCAAAAGTAGTGATCAGGGTAACTTTAGCCTTGCCCGGAAAAACAGAGGCAGACACAATTACATTTTCAACACTGGTATCAAACCAGTTAGCATAGCTTGTTTCAATGCCGTCAATCCAGATTTCACCTGCTTCAACGCCAAAACTTTCTCCGGAAATTTGAATGGTTTCCAGTGTAGCAACTATATTAGGAGTAATATTGCTTATAACTGGACTGGGTTCCTCGATTGTTTCTTTAGCTAAAACAGTAAATGGGATTAAAACATCATTATTGCCAACTAAAGGAGAGGTTGCCAGAATTTCTCCGGTTTTGGCATCTTCATCAATACTAATATTGTAAGTAACTAAAGTTGAGCTTTCGCTAGTGACAATATCGGCGCTATTGACTGTGATGCCGGGAGTATTAAAAACTAAAGAATTTTTAAGCCAATTTTCTGTTGTTTCATTGTCTAAAATCAGTTTTTCATAGTGAGTAAACTGAATATCTAAGGTTTCGCCTTGTTTGGCGCTGCCCGGAGTAAATTTTGAGATTACCCAGAAAAATAAAACAGCGTCCTCTTCGCTAATTGAGCTGATATCTTCATCAAAATGAATAACAAAATCAGAAGATCCGAGTTCTGCATTCCCGTCAATTCTGGCTTTTATTATTGCTTCCATATTAACTTCATCAATAGTGATATCTTCAACCTGCACGCCTGGATTATTGTTGGTAATATAAGATCCGATGGCTAAAAGATTTTGATAGTCTTCTAAGGTGGCTTCAGCAGTCGTTTCTACATCAAGCGGGATTGATGCGTAAACTGTTTCACCTTGAATGTCTCGGTCAGGAGAAAGAATTGTCATTTGTTGCGCGGAAATGTAAACCGGGACTTCAATGATTTCATAAACGTTTTCATTTAGCTGTTCATCAAAATAGCTGGCAGTAATTTCAATTACCGGGTTTCCACCGCCGTAAAGCATAAAATAGTCTGGTTTAAGAGTAACTGATATTTCTTGATTATCATGTGATCCGCTTATGGGCCAAACTTCCAAAAAAGACCAATGGTCTTGATCTTTTAAATCAAGATCCCAGTTATGCGGGCTTGGATTGGACAGGATAAAGGTTTGAGCTTGGTTTACTAATGGGTTGTAGGGATCATTGGAAATAAAAGAAAACTCTAGTTTTTCTGGATCTGTAGAAATAAATGGTTCGTCGGCAATGGCGGCATTACCTGCTATTAGAAACAGAGAAATTAGTGTAATTAATGTGATTCTTATCATGTTTTTGATCATCATTGTTCTCTATATATTAAAAAGGGAGCACTCCATCTGCTTAGCACTCCCTTTATTAAATCCAAAAATTATTATCTACTAGCTGTTATAACTTCGCCATTAACCTGACCAATGATTCTAGCTGGAGAAGGGATGAACTGCTGTTGGAAACCTTTTTCCCAGCTGTACAGATCTTTAATCTGGTTGTCGGCTAAATTAGTCTTAGCAAACATGTCGATTGCTTCGGAACGAACCATTTTTGTCTTAGGGCTAAGCTGGTTCTTTTCTACAAACTTAAGCATGCCGGCGTCTTTTGCCGCGTGCACATACTTGGCTGCCCAGTGGTTGGCGGCGACATCCCAGTACGGCTTTTCTGTAACATAAACCGGCTTCAGGTTGTCAAACCTGGCTACAACAGTAATACCTTCGACCCTGGTAATTTTATTATTGGGCCGAAAGGTGCCGTCCGGATAGCCTTTGATTAGTCCCGCCATCTTAGCTATTTCCACATATTTGGCTGCCCAAAAACCAGGTTTTACATCTTTAAACACGACTCGAGCTTGCCGATTTGGAAGCTGTAATCCTTTGGCTCTTACCAAAAGGGTGGCAAGTTCTGCTCTGGTTAAATCACGGTCCGGTCTAAAAGTGCCGTCTGGATAACCCTGAACCAAACCAACAGTTCCAGTGTTTTCAATTGGACTTTGTGCCCAATAACCGTTTGGAACGTCGGCAAAATTGATTAAACGAACTAATCTTGATTGAGCAACAACATGGTCGCCGGCTTCATCATAGGCTTCAACTATAATTATTTTCTTTCCAACTTTACTTACCGGAACATCAGCAGAAAAAGAAAGATCATCCTGGCTTACTGGTACATTGATGCCGTTAACTTTTACGCTAACTACTCCGGCAGGATCCTGTTCGTTGTCTCCCGGATCAATTTCAATGTGTCCTTTGACCTGAACAAAGTCTTCATGGATAACGCTTTTGTCTTTTGGGCTGTCAACTTTTACGTGCAGCATCCTTTTTCTGGTTTCACCTAAGTAGCCTAGAGAAAAGAAGTGGGTGGTGTTTTCGGAAATACCATTATAAGGATGGTAAGCATAGTTAAATTCAATACCGGTAAACCTTAAACCAAGTCCCGCGGTCATTTCATTATTATCAGAACCAACCCGCAGAGCTAAATTGGAGCTGGGCCAAAATTCCAAGCCCAAATGTGCTTCATTGGGCCGGCTGTTGGAATTAACATCATAATCAATATTAGCGTACAGCTTTCTATTATTATGAGGATTATATGATTTGCCTTCGCGGCCAATCAAGCAAACTTGAGTACCAAGCTTTAGCGTTGGAGAAACAGTATCAGTACTGCCGGAACGGCTAATTTGGCCGCCTAAAGCGTTTTGGTAGTTAAGACCCACATTCATATAATGGGTTATTGGAACCAACATGGCTAAATCAGCGCTCATGCCGGATCCGGAAGCATTAGCAATGCTGGTACTGCCGTCTCCGCCGGAGCTAATATACTTTAAGTTAGCGCCAAGCAGGACATCGCGATCCAGGTTTTTAAGCATTGGAATCGCATTGGCATAAGTACCGTAAGACAGGAAGATAACAGAATTGCTCCATTTTCCGATCTCACCGGTAGCCGCGCCATTGGTACCGGTTAAAGTAATGTCCCCGGTAGAAGAATTAACAATTCCCACGCCAACTGCGGATTTATCATTGATAGGATAGGCGCCGCCAACTACGATGTAGCCAACTTCGCCCATAAGAGAAGTGTACATACTGGTTAATTTTGGATTAGTGATTCCGGCAATACCGGCTGGATTGGTAAAAACAGCATCAGCGTCCTCCGCGACACCAACATAAGCTTTACCCATACCAAGTGGTCTTGCGCCAACGCCAATTGCCATTGGGTCAGAAATTAAACCATTTTCAGCAACTGACATAGTTGCAGCCACCATTACAAACAGAATAGCGACTAAAAGTTTAGAAATTCTAGATTTCTTTTCCTTACTCATTTTTTTCTCCTTTTTTTCTGATATTCCGATATTCTGATCTTCTGATATTCTTCCCCACATATATATATCGACATATTTTGGGACAAATTTCACTCTACTTCGCTTTTTTCAAAAGCTTTATAGAGCAAGCTTTATTGTTTAATTACCAGAATCTTGCCTTTGGCAATTAATTGTTTATTATCTTCGTTGACCACACGTAAGATATAAGCTCCGTCACCAAGTAGTTTGGACCAAGTATCTCGTCCATCCCAAGTGGTTTGCGAAGTAGAAACAGTTTGTTTATAAACCAATCTTGCGGTCATATCATAAATGTATATGCCGATGTTGGTAGCTGAGCCAGGACTGTAAGCAATGGTTAATGTTTCATTGTTTGGATCAAACGGATTTGGATAAACATTTGCCACTCCGGAAGCTGCGGCATTGGCAGTAATCTTAAATGTTTCAGTATTAGATTCCTGCGCGTTGATGATGCCGGCGGCAATGGCGATTTTAACAACCTTTACATTGTAAACACCGGTTCCAGCCAGCTCTGGTACTACTGCTTTAATTTCGCTAGCGCTCCATTTTTCAATTTCAGCTTGATAAGAAACATTAGTTTCAATGTTTTCAAAGATCAGGCTGCTTTGTCCTTGAGCAAAACCAAAGTCTTCACCAGTGATAGCAACTTTGGTGCCGGCTGGTGCTTGTGCCGGGTCAATGGAAAAGATTTTTACTTCGGTTTCAATCTCTTCGCCTTGCACAATAGCGATGATATTATCAATATAATGATAACTTTCGCTGCTAGCGTCAGTAGTATACATGATTGAGTAATCTGTGACTTTAGTCCAATCAAAGCCCAGCTCATTAGCAAAGTTGGTAACCGAGATGGTTAACTTGCCGTATCCTCCGCCGTTTACACCCATCAGGCTAGTATTAGATACAGAAGCTTTTGTTTGTATGCCGTTTTCGTCTTTTAAGATAAGATCAAAGGCGTTGTTTGAGTCATCCCAGTTAATATAGAGACTAATTCCTTTTATAGCGGATAAGTCCAGGGTATTGGCTAATTTACCGCCCCACAAGCTGGCATCTTCTTCTTGCTCGTTGGAGTATTTAACCTTCATACCTTTGGCGCTTATACCGTCATTGTATTTTGCTTCAGCTTGTGGCCCGTCAGTTGAAATGCTGGCATTATCCGGTGATACGTTATTTCCGGCAGTATAGTAGCCAGAGTCAGCCAGATTTTCTAGCCAAGTACCAACTGAACCACCTTCAAAGTCATCAAGATAAATATTGTTACCAGGAATATTAACTTCCGCAGTAACTTCACCGTTGGCAGTAACCACGGTTAGCTCAACTTCGCCAGTTCCAGCTTCTTGAGGTACTGCTACTATTATAGAAAGATCACTCCAGGCAGTTGGATTGGCAACAGTAGTTCCAAATCTTACCAATGAAGTGTTTCCCTTTTCATCGCCAAAATTTTCACCACTAATAATTATAGTTTGACCAACTTCGGCTGAACCATTAGCAGCAGACAAGCTGCCGATAACAGGGGTTAGGTCTGTTACTTCAAAACCGTCTGAATAAGTAGTAGAAACTCCGTTTACAGTTACAACTATTTCTACATCATCACTTAAATCCATTTGAGGAACAGTAACCACAATGGTTCCATTCTCAATAGAAATGATTTCTGCTTCATTGCCATTAAAAGTTACACTAACATTATCTGCGTTATCTCCAAAAGCAATACCAGTAATGGTTACTTCATCACCTACTGCAGCGCTTTGAGGAGAAACATTATAAATAGTTGCTTTAAGATCAAAGTTTTCTGTTGCTTCACCGTTTTCAGTAATAACTTTAACAGAGGCAGGTCCAGCTACTGCATCGGTAGGAATACCAAGTTCAATCTTGATATCTTGCCACCAATAGAAGCTAGCGTCTGTATAGCTAGTTCCAGCAGTTTGCAATTGTACTTTACTTTGCGCATTGGGAACTTCGGTGCTGCCATTAACTTCTTTTTCTCCAAATTTAGTACCATTTACAACCAGGGTACCAGAAACTTGTTCCTGGTTATTCCCTGTCCAGGAGAGAGAACTAATAACAGGGGCATTTAATGGTGTTTCTTCTACGGTAAAGGTAGTAGAAGCTGTTTGCCCGTTAACATTAACAATTAAAGTAACTTCTCCAGCTTCAACATCTGGTACGGTTACAGTTATAGTAGTATCGTTAGCACTTATTTGAGAGCCAGCGCTGCCGTCAAAGGTAACACTGACGTTGCCAGCATTGGTACCAAAACCACTGCCGTTGATAGTGATTTGTTCTCCTGCTTTAGCAGAAGTAGGGTTAACCCCGTAAATTCTAGACTTAACTGTAATAGAATCTGAAGCGCTGCCATTGATAGTTGTTGCTGTAACATTAATATTGCTTCCAGCGACTACTTGCTCTGGAACGCCGCAAGTAATTTTAGTATCAGTCCATTGATAAATTTTCATACCATTTCCGCCAGTTGGAACATTTACTCCACCGATAGTGACACTACCTGGTGCAGCTAAAAAGTTGGTTCCGTTTATTTCAATAGTTCCATAAACATAATTTTCGTTTTCATTAGCTTGCCAGGTTATGCTGGTGATAGTTGGGGCATCAGGTTGAGGTTCTGCCAACGTAGTAAAGCTCCACTCATACGGGTTGTTTTCTAACCATAGACCATCAGCTGATTTACCATCAACATCAATAGTGTATTGAGTGCTGTAAGCAAAAGCAGGATGAGTTAGAGTTACTTGGGTTTTTTGAGCGTTCCATGTTATATTAGTTATAGTAGTGTTGCCAGATATAATCGTTGCATCGAATTCGCCTTCATCCATGGCCTTAGAAAAAGTTACAATTATATTTTGATTTAAGGCTACTCCGGTTGCGTTACTACCCGGGGTAGTGCTGATGATTGTTGGGGCTTCGGGTCCTGGTTTAGACTTGTTAGTTGCAAAAGATGCCATTTCCCAGTTTTGGGGTGGGTTAGGAGCTGGGTTATTAAAGGTTAATAGAGCTGAATCATTATATTTAGTAGCAGTTGCAATATTAGCAGAATTCCAAGCTCTTAAATATACTTTTGAGCCAGTAGGAGCGTTGATTACATAGTAGAAATTACCATCGCCCATACCTAAGTTTCCTACTGTATAACTATCGGCAATTAGTTGGTCTCCACCGGCTGGATCGCCGTTTTCATCTGGAGCATGTATAGAACCATTGGCAATAATGAATTGTAACTTTGAACCAGAGGCAAGCTTAGTGCCGCCAATTGAATCTGCATAAATAAAATTAGCTGGAGCTAGTTTCATATAAGTGTTGTAAGTATCTGCTAAAGCAGAAGCGCTAAAAACAACTCCCAAGATCAAGACTGCTAATAATAATTTTCTAAACATTGTTTCCTCCTTAATATGGTTTTGGATAGTTCCAATCAAACTCGTTCGGTTCTTCTATCCAATAACCCTTTCCTGGTTTAAATTCTATTGTTGATTCTTCGCCGGTATTAGGGTCATACCATTTGTTGTCATTTGAGTTTAGGTATGCCTGATCATAACCGGATTTATCACTCTTAAAAGAGTTGATTTTACAAGCTAAAGGAGGAATTATCCCGGCAGTAGCTCCCTCATTGAGATTAGTGCCAACTAAAGAAACATTAACTGGGAAAGTGCTACCTATTAGGTTGTATCCACTGGTAATTGCAATTGGTCCGCGATCTGTTTCAGAAACTTTGCCTAAAACCGAAACATTTTTAGCGGGATGCCCGGCCATTATTTCAACCCAAAAACCCTTATCTGCTTCAATAGCCATTTCAGACTCATTGCCAGTATTAGGGTCATACCAATTGTTATCGTTGCTGTTTAGATAAGCTTGATCATAGCCAGCCGTATCTGTTTTATAAGCATTAACTTTGTCTGACAGAGGAGGAATTATACCCCCAGTTAATTGTGAGCCTATTACAGTATTAATGTTAGTATTTGTTCCAATTAGCGGCACAGAAATTAGATTCATGCCTTCTGTTAAATAGACATCAAACTTTCCAACCACTTGTTTTGAAAAATCAATACCTTCTTTTGCTACGCCGGTTGCTACGATCTTGTAGTACTTGGCTGTGCCAGTTCCAATTTGGACTGCATCGATGTAAGGGTTATCATTACTATAATTTATTTCTACTGGATCACCCCAAGCAGTAGCATCAGTTGTGAAATATTCAGCGTAATTACCGTCAGCGTCTTGATCACGAGTTAAAGTGTAAATATCAACACCAGTAACATCTGGATCTGTATCCCAGGTAATTACAATGTCATTAACGTCTTTTGTAATAACAATATTAGTTACGCCTTCTTCGGTAGTTGGATCAGCGCTACCTGGCACAATCTCTAAATCATCTTTTGTGCCATTATTAGTGCTGGCACCATAATCATTTTCAACTAAAACTCGATAATTTTCAGGGTTCAAGCCAAGATTTTGCGGATTAATAGTTGCAGTAATGCTGGTTGGGTGAATAACTAGATTGGCTGGTGCTACCGTAGCTTGATCAACAATTTGACCAGCTTCTTCGCGCACAATTTTTACTACAGTATTTGGATGTTCAAAACTATATCCTGTAATTGTTACACTAGTTGTATCTTCATGATAAATTTCTTTTGGCGTAACCTTAGTTACAACCGGTGCGCCGACGACAATTATAATATCTTCTGCACCGTTGACTGCATCGCTGTTAAGACTGGTTTCATATCTTACGCCATTATCGAGATGAGGTTCGTTAAGTGAAGTAACCTTGTAAGTTAAAGTGCTTCCCACGGTAACATTAACATTTGTGTCTGTATAGCTAAGAGTAGGTCGAGGCTTAGGTGTTCCATGCACTTTTTTGTTGTCAACCGTATGATCAGTTTGGACTTTTTGACTTAAGCCTAGCTTAAAAGGTATGGTGCCGCCATTTAAGCCTGGTACTATTTTATATACATTATAATCAGTGTAATAAGGATTATCTCCAAGATCCCAAGAAATTATTACCGAGTTTGTTTCAGGGTTATAATAGCCTTTTACATTATATGGTGCATGAGCAGCAGTAAAAGCGCTAGCTGTTTCTGATTCTGTTTCAGCTGCACCTTTTTTAACTACAACTTTGCGTTGAATATTAATATTATAATCATTGCCAGTATCAAGATAGCTGGTTGCACTTCCATTGGTAGTACCAACTACAGTGCCATTAGCTTCTTGAATTGAAAATTCAGTTTGTCCTTGATTAGAAGGAGTTAAAGCCCATTGCCAATTTGCTTCTCCTGCATCAAGTGACCAGTTGCCGGCAGTATTGGGATCATCGGCGTTGCCGGCGAAAACAGGCTGGGTAAAATTAATAGTAAAAGCATTTAATTTTGTTGTATCAGCCCAACCAGGTGGAATATAAGTTTTTACTTCTAAATTATAAACTCCAGCCTTGTCAACACTTGATGGGATGGTAGCTGTAATTTCAGTTGGAGAAACTACAATAATATTTTCTAATCCATAAACATCGGCACCTGTTCTTAAATTAATCTTTTCAACACTAAGGAATTGGGGATTATTAAAAAAGTTTTTACCGGTAATAGTAACTTGTACTGTTTCTCCTAAAACACAATTATCCGGAGAAATAGAATCGATTTTTATAGTAGATTGCAGATCATTTGTGGTGGCTCCGGTAGCATATTCGGTTTTATAGGGATAAACTCCGCTATAAGTTAAGGCCACTTTCATGCCAGCCGGATCTATGGCTAAGCCTTCTGGATCTTGAGCAATGGTACCAACCTCTATAATATTATTATTTCCAAAAAGGGCTCTTTTATATAAAGTTTTGTTCTTTGTAAAATAAACAGTTTGACTGTCTGGAGTAAAAGCTACGCTAGTCCAGTAATTATTCTCGCCAGAATTAATTGTGCTGATTTGGGTTTTAACAAGTTGATTAATGCTTGTATTTTCAATATTATAAAGCTTAACATTTGTAGTTCCGCTATTATTGGATACTGCTAAATATTTTCCATCGTTTGAAACAGCAACACTGGTTGGAAGGCTTATGTTGCTGCTGATATTGCCAATATATTTTAATACATTACCAGAAGATTTAGAAAAGGCATAAACTTTTCCGCTTTGAGTTTTTTGGGTAACAAAAATTAAAGAATAATTATCTCTTTGGGTAGTAGTAATGTCATAAAAATTATCAGCTCCCTCATTAAAGCTGGCAGTTACCAGACTCATTTTGGTGTGATACTCATTATTTGATAAATAAACAATGTGCACATCGCCAAGGCCGGCATCTACTACATAAAGAAACTCATCATCAACCGCCATGCTAGAAATTGAAGAATTGGCACTAGCAAAACCAGTAATAGCAGCGGGGGTTCCTTGTGGCTCACCTTTATCATTTAAGGTGTAAACTAAAATTTTAGTGCTGGCATTATTATTATTTACATCATTTACGCCGATATATAGTTTTTGTCCATTTGGGTTAACAGCTAAACCATAACATTTAGTACCATTAGGTAAGGTTATTTCTGGGCCTGCGTCGGTCCAGATATCGTTGTCGAGGTTGTTGGGCCAGATTCTGGTGTAAGTTCTTACTTTAGCAGGCGTAGTAGAATTGTCTACTATATATAAGGCAGTATTAGATGGGTTTGTTGCTGGTTTAACTGGCCAATAAGTAGCAAAGGCAGACCCGACCCCAATCAAAATTATTAAAAACGCTAAGAGTAACTTTTTAGTCATCTAATCTATCCTCCATTATACTATATTATTTTATTCCTTGCAAAATAGCGTCAACTGGTACAGAATAATCTTTTCCAATAGTAGCCTCGCTGGAATCAACTCGAAGTTGTATTGTAAGAGATGTAGGCCAGATTACGCCAGAAGAATTTAATTCTTTTGGCAGGTCAATTAAGCTTTCTGTGCCTTCTCCGCCATTGATCAATTGTTCTGTGAAATTAGCTGTAGAAGGAAAGCTTTCGCCATCAATCTCCATGTTCCAACCACTTATATAAACAGGAAAATCAGCAAAATCAGTAGAAAGTCTCATTACTAAATCTAATGTTGCTAATCCGTCACCGTAGCCTTTATCAATATTAATTGGAATTTGTAAATCAATAATTTGTCCGGCGGCTGCTTCGGTTGCAATATCAACGGTAAATTGACCTAAGTCATAGCCTTCGTCTAAAAGCGTTTTAACAAAAGCGCTTGATTCGCTGGCAGTTAAAGCTGCGCTACCGCAACTTGCAGCAAGCGCAAGACCTGTGCCTATTAATGCTGCGCGGCCCATTGTTTTTATGGCTGCTCTGCGGTCAAGATTAACAACATGCTGTTTTGGCGTCACTAAATTTCTTATCCCTGTTCCAACTCTATTAATAAATCCCATTTTTTTCTCCTTTTTTTTCTGATACTCGGATATTCTGATACCCGGATACCCTTTCCCACATATATATATCGTTACATTCTGGCAGAAATTTCACTATTTCTACTATTATTATCGTAGTAACTAGTGCAAAAGTTGCGTTTAAGGCAACTCACCAATAGTGATTCCGTCTACTTCATCTGTTAATGCAAGTAATTCCTGACTTTGGTCCATAGAAGTTTGACTTCTTCTTTCGTCTTCTTCTCTAATAGCAGTAATTAATTGTATTCGCCTTTCTTCTAATTCTTTAAAAGTAGCGCGAATTTCTCTTATTTGATTTTGAGCTGTTTTTAATTTGGCTTGAAGTTTGCCAAGATAAACTCTAACTCGAGCGATACTATCAACCAGAACAGATCTTTCTTTGTATAAAAGGTCAAGTTGTTGGTTTTTGCTTTCAGAAAAATGCTGTTCTAATTCTTGGATTTTTTGCTCTAGCTCTGCTTTTTTTGCCTCAATTTCTTTTTTAAGCAAGCCAATTCTTGTTTTTACAAGAGGTAACAATGCTTTGCTGGTTAGTAATCTTTGTCCATCACTAAAAGACAGGGTTTGTCTTTCTTTTGCTTGCTCAAGCGAGCTGATTTCAGCTGTTAAGTGCTGGATGTCTAATTGTTCCTTATCAAGTCTTTCTTGCATTTTTCCTAGAATAGGCTCGTATTCATCTTCTAGCCCTTGTATTCTTGCTTCTTTTTCTAAGTCGAGAGCTGTTTGTTTTTGGGCAATTCGATCATCAAGCCTTGCTTGAGCCGTGCTAAGGCTGTCTATTTGGCTTTCGTCAATTAATATATTGGCTTCTTCAATTTCACTTGTTAAGCGGGATTCTTGTTCCCCGAATGTTGATAATTGTTGTAAATGTTGTTGATTTTTTTGGCGAAGAGCCCTGATTTCTTGTTGATATTTTGCCATTATGGTTTCAAAACTATTAGCCTTAGCTTCAGCTAACTGTTTGGATAGATTAGCGGCCTGGCTTTGAGCTGTTTCTAAATCTGCTTGTACTGCAGCAAGTTGTGTTTTTAATTGATTTGTGCAGCTTAAATTTTGAGTGATTAATGATAGAGTAATTTTACCTTTTTTTAAGCCTTCTATAATAGTAAGGGTGCTTTGGTCTATATTAAGTGCGGTTGCCATAAATTCAATAATATGTTGTTCGGCTTTAGTTGGAGTCTCTGGGTTTAAATATAAACTCATTAATTGTTCTAATTTGCTTGGGCCTATATCATTAAAAGGTGTAAGATGGGCAATAAATTTTATAACCCCAATAATAACTTCTGCCTTATCATTGGCTAAACCAATATAAAGTTTATCCATAGTTAATCTGTCAGCTTCTTCTTCGCTGTGCCAGCGCTCAACTGCATTATCCATTGCGCCAGGCTTATCTTGAGCAATAGCAATCATTAGGTCTTGAAGTACTAATTGCGACATGTCTTGAACTGGTGGGGTAGGCGAAACATCTGGAACATTAGCTATTTGTGTTTGATCGCCTTCGGCAGGATCAAAAAGAGCTTCTGTGCCACCTTGTTGAGGGTCGGTAGCTTGTGTTCCTTGAAGAACAGGTGCAAGTATTCTTGTGACAGTACTGTCGCTGGGGTCTTGTTGTGCGGTTACAGGTGGAGCAACTACCGGTGCTGCTGGAGTTGGTCTCAAAATTTCCAGGGCAGGGGTGGCTAAGTCTTTTAAGGCGTCTACTGCTGTTAAAGCTTGAATAGCGTCGGCTGCTTCGTCAAGATGTTCTAGGGCCACTTTGCGTAAACTTTGAGGGATTTCAGTTAAAATTGTTTTAGCCAAATCAAGAAGAGTTGCGTGATCTCTGGCCTGAATTAAAATCTCTGTTGTTAAAGTTGTAAAAGCTGCATAAGCAGCATCTCCCACAACATCATGGTTTGTTAATGGGGATAAAGTATTATGAGCTTGTTCTAACAAGGAAACGGGAAAAATAATTTCACCTTGGGCGATTCGAGTTAAAATTGTTTGACTGGCTCGTGCCATGTTTGGTTGATCTTTAAGTCTTGATAGGGCACTTAATTGACCTTGGACACCTCTTTTTGCTGTTGGTCTTGCTGTACTAAAAGACCTAAACGTTATTCCTGATATTGCTAATGCTCTTGGTGGCATTTATTCGTCTCCTCTCAATGCTTTTAGTTGATCTAAAAGAATTAATCTATTAAAAGCAACTTGACCGATTAAATCTTCGTCAGTAACGAAGAATATTTCAATTACTACCAATTGTTTTAAAAGGTTGGAAACTTCAGCTTCAGTGCTGACAATTGTTGGGTCAGTCGCTATTTCTATTAAGCTATCGAGTATTGCGTCTCTATTTGTTTTTAGCCCAATATCCTGCATTAAAATTGCTAGCGGGCCGGTTGGTGCGGTTGGTTCTTCTTCCCCACCTAACCCTTGTGTGCCGGCAACAGTTGGATCGCCCATATCTGCTGCAGAGGCTATAGTGGTTGGATCCTCATCAAGCTCCAAAGTTCCTTCATGGCCGCCTTGTTCTGGGCGTGGTTCCATTACAGGAGCAACAATTTGTTCTACTTGTCTTAATGCAGTGTCGCTGCCAATTTCACCAGCTGCTCTGACTCTTGGATCCTGTTCTGGTTGAGTGGCTGGACCAGAAGTAGGTTCTTCTACTGTTTCTTCAAAAATTATTTCAGCGGGCACACCGACTTCTTCATCTTCTTCAAGAGTTCCAAGGTTAACGATAGTGCCTGTTTCAGAAGCTTCCACAGCTTCTATAACGGAACCGTCATTTTCTTCTACAGGAATGGGAGGGGCGGAATCATCGATATCTGAAACCGGAATTCCCATTTCTGCAAGCTCTGCTATTGTTGATTCTCCCATTTCTTCTGGTTCAATAATTTTCACGCCAGAAAGCACGCTTTCTTCCCCAAGAATCTCTGCCATAGCTGGCTGTTTATGGGCCACAATAGTAATATTGTCGCCTGTTTTACCTGCCATGTTAGCCAAGGCCGCATCATGAAGAGCTTGAGCTATTTCTTCTGGTTTTTTATGTTTGTTTTGTTCAACAACAGCTTTAAATTCTTCGTAATCAAGGAAATCGGTAAGGCCGTCGCTGCATAAAATTAATAGGTCGCCTTCTTCCAGATTTAATTGGGCTTTATTAATTTTAAGTTCAACTGGCTGACCTTTTGTTTCTGCAATTGTTGATTCTTGTCCCAGATGAGTAGTAAGGAGCGTAGCATTTGAGCTGGTTGAGTTTTTTGCCGCCTGCCAGTATCCAGCCACCAGTGCTTGATCAGAGAGAGGGAAATTTAATGTTTCAGCTTGATCAACTTTTCCAAAAGCAGGGTAAGCCGCTATGAAATAGTTGTCATCCGGAGCCGCAATAACAATGCTGCCATCAGCTTTTACTAAAATAGCCCTTGAATCTCCAACACTACTAATGCTTACTTGATCTGCGTCTATTTGAGCAACAATGCCGGTTGAGCCCATATTGGTTCTACTTGTTTGTCTGGCTTGATGAATTTTAGCGTGTGAATTTGTCAGAGTCTGATCAAGTGGTTGACTGCCAATAAAAACTTGTTGAGTTTCTAGGGCAGCAAACATAGAGGCTTTTTCACCAAGAGCGTGTCCACCCATGCCATCAAATACACCAATTGAAACAACCCCTGTTTCTGGATTTGTATGAACAACAACAGCGTCTTGATTTGCTTCTCGGCCGCCTTTAGTGCAGATACCGCCAATGTTTTCCATGTCAGCAATTAAGGCTTCCTGGCCGTTAGCAATTAAGACCACATTGTTAGCTGGTTGAGTAATCGCATGCAAACCAGACAACACTGAACTTTCTTCGGTAACAGGAATAGCTGGCGCTTCGACGACACTTGATTCTTGGGCTACGGTTGCCAATCGTTCAATAGCAGCATCGTATTTTGGGCCTTCTAGATCCAAAACATTTTGGGCTATGGTAGCTAATGCGCCATTATGTTTTTGTGTAGTTAGCGCAACAAGATCAGCTTTTAAAGCTCTAAACTCCACTATTTCTAAATGTTCGAAGCTTATTTTCCCAGCATTAATTCTTTTTAAAAGTGTAATAGCTGGTTTAGCTTTGGCCGGATCTGAAATAGCAGCTTTTAATATATTGAGCTGTTGTCTTTCCACACTTATGCTTATACCGCCACCCCATTGCATACCGGGGATTTGCGGGCCAATACCTAAATAAGCTCGAGTAACACCTACACGCACAGAAGAATTACGATGAAGCGGTTGAACACTTTTACGCCAAAGGCTTCTTGGTCCGGTTTTTACTCTGTTTACTAAGTTTATAAGTTTTCCAGCCATCTAATTTCCTCCGTTTTAACCTAACATTGCCAAGGCCAGCTCTACAGCATCCTTGACCCTTGAATTTAAACCTTCTTGAGCAAATATTGTTTGCAGTTGTGTTCTAACTGCGTCTAATTGATCTGCTTCTGGATAAATGTTTCCATCACCAATTTCTTCTACAACAGTTAAGACGTTAATGAGATCATTGCCAAATAAATCAGCATATTCAGTGCCTTGGAGTGGGTTTGTGCGTGGTTCAGGTTTTACCACTCTGGTTTGATCTGATGGTTTTTCTTCTTGTTTGAAAAGGGATTGTAGAGCAGTAAGTACCTCGTCATAATCTTGGTATCTTTCTTCAGGGTTTATATGGGTCATTTTCTCTATGATGGCAAATAATTTAGGGTGAATAACACCTGCATATAAGCGATCTTTTAATAATTTTGCAATGGCCTCTTTCCAATTTTTTATGCTTTTTCCTGGGTTTGGAATGCCAGGAAAATAATACTCTTCTTGTCCGGTAGCAATGCTAGCCAAGTGATATAAAATAAGGCCTAAGGCAAAAATATCAACTGAAGGCGAATTAATGCTTTTTGAGCCACCAGCTAAAATACTTTCTGGAGCCCAATAACGTGGTGTGCCAACAAGCCTGCCAATAGTGGTGCTAGCTTCGCGGTGTTGAGCAATGGTATCGTCAATATTAGTTGGTTTACCAGTGCCCATATCAGCCACAATAGCTACTGTGCTATCGTCAGCTTGTTTCAGCAGAACGTTTTCAGGTTTTAAATCTCTGTGAATAAAGCCACCGTTGTCGTACATAAATTTTAAGCCAGCAGCAATTTGCATTACTAATTTTACTGCTGCACTAACATTGAATTTATTTTGTTCCATAAGATCTTTTAGTGAATGAGGAATAAACTCAATTACAGCAAAAGGTGCGCCTTCAAAATCACCTGTACCATGGTAAGCAATGACATTGCGATGACCACCGCGTTGTATGTTTAGTTCTTCTAAATACTTAATTTCATCAAGAAAGCGCTGCTGAAGCTCACGTACAATACTAGTTCTTTCTTTTTGGCCAAGGGATTCTAAAGCTTTTTCATTTGGTGAAAAATGTTTAATAGCATAAACTACGCCATGTTCATCCTTGACTTTATAAACTTTAGCTGAAAGACCTTTTTTGGGCCAGCCGTCTCCCTCTATTACAGTAAATGTTTTTCCGCTGGTAGTGGTAAAAACGGTTTCTGTTCCAGTTGAGACAGGTGGTGTAACAGTAGGGGGCGGAGTGGTTTCTGCGATAGCAGTCCTATCCCAACCTTTACCCAAAATTTTTGTTAAAGTATTTAAAACTTCAGGAGCATGCTGTTTTAAAGGCAACTTTTCAGGCTTTAATTCAGCTAATTCTTTTTTTATTGTTTTTATTCTTGAGCCTTTTCCTCTCACTCCACTAAGGCCCAGCGCTACGCCAAGGAGGACTATCGCTACTGGTGCTGTCCAGGTAAATAAAATTGGAGCAACAGTTACTACTAATAAAGGAGGAAGCATTGCGAATAAGCTGGGGCTAAAGGCGGCAATCAAAGATCCTGCTGCTAAACCTAGAGCAATAGCATTGGGTTGATTAAGTAAAAGTTCAATTCGATTTTCTTTTTTCATTAAAGCGCGTAATTTTGCCACTTGTTCGGGGTTAACTTTGTCTTCTTTTTTAGTATTAATAGTTGTTTGATTAAAACACAAGTATTCAACTAATTCTTTTTCATTAGTAGTTAAACCTTTAAGCACGCTTGTATTGGACCTAACTAAATCAGTCATTTTCTTAATGGTTGATTTATTTCGGCCATATTGTGTTGCCGCAGTAATGAGTATGGTTAGCAGCGCTGCTCCGCCATAAACAAAAGGAGCATAAGGTAATAACGAGCTAATTGCTACAATTGCAGAGGGAGAAAGACTGGCAGCTAAAACCGCAATTGGAGCAGGAAGAAATGTTCCAGCTAAAGTTGCAGATAATGAAGTAAGAAGTTTGTTAGGGATTAACCGGGTAAGACCTTCTTTTTTATAGGCAGTTGTTAAGTCTTTAACTTTTTCAATGTTTTGAGCAATTTCCGGTCCAACTAAATTTGAATCATCAACAACTGCGCTGCCAGATCCAGCAGTCGCTCCAGTACTTAACATTATATTAGTAGGAGTGGGGGTTCTTAGTTGCGCGTTAATGCCAGCTGCTTGAACAGCAAAATCTAAAGTTGGTGAGGTATCAATAAAATTAAACCCTTGAACCTTATCTATTACATTATAATATAGACCGACTGGCAAAAATTTGATTTGTTGGCCAGTGGTTAGCGGTCCAAGATGGGCTGGATTAATACCGCGGCTTTTATTGTAACGAGTTCTTCCTTGCCATGCGGTTTGAAATGTCCATTTTTGGACGTTTGCTCTTCTAGAGAGTCTTATTGCTGCCATCTCAACGGGTCCTCCTGTTCTTTTGCTCCTTGTAATAAATATTCAATTCCCGGACCAAGATCAAGATAGCCAGAAAAAGCTTGAGCGTCTTGGTTTCTGTTGCCTGGCATTCCCACTTCATACTGCGAGTATTGGGCGCCAAGTTTTAAGACATTTTGCATGTACCATTCAAGGCCTACAGCATGCTGTCTAAGAGGAAGGTAAGGATTATTTTCTTTTAAGCTGTACATAACAGAAAGAAAGTTTTTGTCTGCGATCCAGAAACTACCCACATTAAGGCCTGCGGCTATGTCAAGTTCTTGTTGTCTTTGGTTGCCGCGATGGTTTTGGCTTAAGTATGCGGCTTTGACATATGGATTCGTCCACCAGCCAACATGTTGGAATCCGCCTTCTAAATACCAGCCGTCGGTTTTTTTGGAAACAGGGCCGTCAATAATATCGAAAATATCAATTTTTCCAAATCGGTAACCGCCTTCGAGCCTGGTGTTTACGCTTCTATTGCGGAAGCTAAGTTCTGCACCTATTTCATGGGTTGTTTCCTGGCCAATATCATTCATGCCAAAAACAGCGTGTTCAAGGTCAAACCAGCGTTTGCTGTTGCGGTAAATGCCAAGAGCGGCAAAAGACTTGCCTTTATATCCGGCGGTAACTTCTGTTTCAATTGCATGAGATTCGTTTTCTACTCGGCTTATGCTGGGGGTATCAAGATTATGATGTTGATAAACATAATTAGCTCGAGCAGAAGCATATGCTCCGACAATAGAGCCGTCTACTTGAAGCCCGGCTGTTTCTTCTCCACCAGTGGTTCTTTCGGCAAACCCGGCTGTGCCGCCAATTGCGATATTGGCTGTATCACTGCCAAATTGATAACGTGGGTTTAATGTAAGGCCAACATCATAGGCAAAAACATTGCTTAGTTGTTCTTCAACCACGCTTTGGTGTAGAGGGTTGCTGTTGTGAAGCGGAGTTTGAAGACTAATACGTGCGCGTGCTTGCGGCCGCATATATTTCTGCATCCAGCTGCGGAAAGTGTCGTAGCCGTTTACTTTTGATTTTTTTGCTGCCGTTGTTGTTCCTTCTACTGTAATTGTTTGTCTTACTAATTCAACACCCTTTTGTTTTAAAACTAAAGTATATTGTTCTGGAACAGTATCTTTGGCCACTTTAATACGGACTGCTTTATTTTTATCTGTGCCTGACAAGTTTCCAACAATAATTAAACCATCATCTTTATTGACCCTTACTTGTTTATCCTGACCAGTGCCAGTAGTTAAACTGATTTCTCCACCGCTTAAAACAGAGTTGTCATCAGCATCAACAATATCAAGAACCATAGGATCAGTGTCACTTAGCCCTTCAATATTAGCTCCGTTTCCAGAAACATTTTTTGCTTCGCCTGGACGAAAAGCTCTTGGAATGATGGAAAGGGTGGGCTTTGACTCTTCGGCTGTGACAACGGTAATTGGAGTTGTTGCAGACAATCGGCCGGTTTCGTCAGATACTTTAATTAAGTAAGCTCCTGCCGCAGGTACAAATACGGTGGCAATTATTTCTGTTTCAGTAGCAGAGCCAGGAACAGATATTGCTGCGTTGGTAGGAACGTATGAGCCGTATTCATCAGTTATTTCAATATTTCCATCAATAGGAAGATTTGCTCCGGTAATTTGTACGTTTATTGACGTATTTGCCGGGATTTCATTAGGGTTAACTGTAGTGATGGACGGGCAGAAGCCGATTTCAGAATCAAGCCTACACAATGCATCCATTAAATCAATTTGATCATTAGGTCGATCTAAAGTATCTCTTAATTTTTCGTAAGCCTCTTTTTCTTGAGCGGTTAAACCATTAAGTAATTCTTCTTCAATAGCAATAACATCAGCTCCAGGAGTACCGATGCTGTCTTCAGTTTCTTTAGACAAACCAATGCCGGATGCATTTAATGCATTTATGGCCCAAGTTAGAGCATATCCTGGAATAAAACTGCCACCTTGATCAGCATAACCAGCTAAATCATCAATAATTAAACAATCGGCAATAATAGTTTTTTCTTGCGAAGAAAGACTATTATCATTATTAACTATTGCAATAGCCTCTTTAAGATCTTCTGTGCTTTTTACGTTTATAAGATAGTTATCGCGATATTCTTCATATTTTTCTTTTGCGTTGATGGATAGTTTTCCTATTAAAGCGTCTTCAATAGCAATAACATCAGCCCCGGGTTTGCCAATTTTATCTTCAGTGGCTTTAGATAAACCAGTGCCAGAGCCTGCTAATGCATGAGTAGCCCAAGTTAGAGCATAGCCAGCAATATAGTTATTTGATTTATTCATGTAACCAGCAAGATCGTCAACAATTAAACAGTCGATTATTCTTTGCTTGCCCGCAGCACTTATTCCACTAATAGTCATGTTTTTTTCTCCTTATTTACATTCCCCAGCAGCTTTTTTTGCTTTTTGCAAATAAACTGGGAAAGTTCTGCATTTTGGTAACCTTGGTGTTTCTGTCTTAGTCTTCAATGTTTTTCTTGTGGATCTTGCTTTTGCTGCTACTTGCCTTGCTTCCAACACCTCAAGCCGTAAAGCTTGGAGAAGTTCAAGCGTAGTGTCTGCCTCTTCTTCTACCACGATAGGGTAAGCGGCTCTTAAAAAAGCAGTTCCGACTGTAGCATCTTTGTCTAATATAATAGTAAGTGCAAATATGCGTTGGTCTAAATCTGATTTCTTTTCATCAACAGTTACTCTGCCGATTTCCTTGTTTTCTGCGTCAACAATTGTAAAAATTACATCAGACAAAGAAGCTATACTGGCTCTTGCATCAATAATATCAATGTTTCTTGCTATTTTTTGTCCCTGACGCAAAGAATCTACTTCTTGGCCTTTTAATCTTGCTTGTTCCAGCTCTGCTTGAAGCTTAGTTAAAGCAGCTTGCTTTTGTTCAGCGGCTTTTGTTGCTTTTTCTTTAGCAGCCTTGGCTCTTTTAACTGCAGCTTGTTCTTCTTTAAGCTGGGTTCTTAAGTCTGTTACTGCCTTAGGATCTACTTTTTGTTTAGCACTAGCTTGCGAAAGTTTCCCTTCTAATTCCTTAACTTTTGCTTTAGATGTTTTCAACTCTTTTTTAGCTTTAGCCAATGCATCTGTGTTTGCTTTTGGATCAGGGCCGCCGACTTTAAGCAATTCTTTTAATTTTAGGTCAATAGTATCTTTGGGAAGCTCAAATGAGACTTGTTTCATGCTAGCGTTAGTGTTGCTTTGTTCTAATTGAGTTACGACAAAGCCTTCAAATTCTTGATAAGGTTTTTCAGCCAGAGTAATTGAAGCGCTTGACCAAAAATCAGCAATAGCCATTTGGGCCATGTGGTTAAAATCTGTTGGAGTTTGTGAGGCTTTCCACGCTATGTTGCCGTTATCCATTTCTTGCACTTTTGCGTTTTTAGCGCAAGAAGCTAAACCAAAAGCAGTAAGCCCGACTGCGCCAAAACGAACCATGTGTCCTAATGCAACTCTTGCCCTAACATTTAATCTTGGAACATTAATTCTTAAGCTCATTATTTTCTCCTTTTTTTGTCGTCGTGGGGTTTTCGAGTAACCGAGTTAACCCCTCTATGGCGATTTCCTCTACGTATATATATCGACACCTTTTGGAAGAAATTTCACTATTTTAATGAATTATTTTGCTGCTGATAAAGAATAAGCGTGATATTATCGTTGGCCTTACCAGTGGCAATGGCGGCACTAAATAGGTTTTCGGCAGTGTCTTGAAGTGGTTTTCCTTGAAAAATAATTTGGGCAATATCTGCATCATTCATTGGGTCGCTAAGCCCATCAGAGCAAAGGAGTAGGATGTCGTCTGGTTCAAGCACTTGAGAGCCTAAATCTGGGTTTGCCTCTTCATCATTTGCGCCAATGGCTCTGGTTATTATATGAGCATAATTTGGAGCAACAGTGTCAAACATTGCTGACAAAGTATGGTCTTGTGTTAATTGTTGGTAACTTTTGTCTGCCTTAAATAGATAAAGCCGCGAATCACCCACGTGGGCAAAGTTAGCAATGTTGCTGCCTAGTTTAACAGCAACTATGGTTGTGCCAGCGTTCTTCTTGTTGTCTTTGTTAAACTTGTTAACTTCTTGATTAGCTAAAAATATGGCTTGTTCAAAACTTAAACCACTTTGCAAACAGTAATAAACAATGCGGGCTGCCATCTCTGATGCAACTTCGCCAGCGCTATGCCCACCCATGCCATCGCATAAGACAAGAAGATCCTCATCAATAATATAAAAATCTTCATTATTTGTGCGCTTACCATTACCAATATGGGTTAGACCAAAAGTAGAGGGGATTGGACTGCTTGGTAATTGTTTTGCCTGGGCTCTTGGCCAAAGATCAAGATAAAGGGGTACATTGTGAATAGTTTTTCTTGTAAAAGTTATATCAATGGTTGAGAAACGGTCAATCTTTGTATGAAAGTGGCGACAGAGAGAATCAAGGCTTTTAGCCTCAACGCTTTTAAGATCCAAAGAGCCTTAATGTAAAGGCATAAGGCCGCCCCTGATTTGCCGAGCCATTATATTTGCGTGAGCAATTTCTTGCTTTTCGACGTGAGCAGCCAATGTTTCTATTGTTTCAAAAACAGGAACATGTGTATTAAAATCAATTTCAGCTTTGTTAATGTCTGATCCAAGAGGCACAGTCTGTGGTACAAAAGCTAAAGAATGGATTTTGCTGGCAATAATGACTGGCTGAGTTAGATCAAAATAGCCTCTAGCTTGGAGGCTGGCAAACCTTGCTTTGAATTGCGGTGATAAGCTCACTCTCATTGCAGTATTTTTATTCCTGCCAGGTTGGAACTATGGTTTGAGCAGTAGCAGTTTTGCCGTTGCTGTCAGTTATTGTTAAAACAATACTGTTTTGTCCTGCGCTGGTATAGGTGTGGCTAAAATTACCATGATCATTTTCATCCGATGTGCCATCACCAAAATTAATTTGATAACTAACAATGCTGGCGCCTTCTGCTATTACATAGCTGTTAGAAGCATTAATGTTTACGGTTGCAGGAATAGCTCCGCTTTCATAATCAACTTGTAAGTTAGCAACTGGAGCAGGTTGTGAAGGGTCTACTTCCTCCGCACTAGGGACGATGGTGATTTTTTGGGTTGCGATATCCTGTTTATTTGGATCGACAATGCTAGTTACTGTTAATTTTACAGTATAAGTTCCTGTTTCTGCATAAGTTTTTGCTTCTGGGCTGGCACCTTGGGCAGAAGTGCTATCACCATAGCTCCATTCGTAAGTAAAATTTTCTTCATCAGCAGCACCAGCTTTAATTTCTACTGTTTCATTAACCTGTCCCACAAAAGGAGCAATAATACTGGCTTGTGGGGTAGGAGCTGTTTCTGTTGTTTCTGCTGCAGGTACTATAGTAATAGTTTGAGAAACGGTTGTACTGTTATCAGGATTTTCTTTGCTGCTTACAGTTAAAATTACTGTATAAGTTCCTGTTTTATCATAAATTTTTCCTTCTGGAATAGCTTGTTGTGAGCCTGTGCCGTCGCCAAAACTCCATTCGTAAGTATAAGCTTCTTCATCTGGTTCTGCTGCCATAAATGGTACAGCTTGTCCAACTTTAGCAGAAAATGGGCCAACAATGCTGGCTTGAGGTTTTTCAACCGAAGCGCTATTGGTGGATACCGTGTTAGGTATAATGTACTTAGCTTCTTCTGTATAAGTGTCTTTAGCATTATCTGCAACTAAAATAGTAGCCGGGTTGCTAAGATTTGTAGTCACTTTTAAAGTTGCTCTATAAAAACCATCGTCGCCCCTTTCCATAGGAATCTCGTTGTAAGGCCCGACAGTTACAAATACTTCAAGGTCAGCCTGATTTTCGTCGCAGCTTTCTGCTCCAACTACAATAGTAATATCAGAACCAAACACAATATTTCCATTATCATTTAAAGAAGCGGGATCAAGATATGCAGAGCTAATTGTTGGTTTGTCTTGTGCATAGTCGCATTGGGTTTTAACAGCTTCGGTTTGTGCTTCTGGTGCGTTGAGAGGCGGATAAATATCAACTGCGCCTTCGTTACCGATTTCATCAGTTACAATACAATTAATTGGATTAGGTGTAGTTTTAGCAACTTTGTGTTCAACTGTAATAGAGCTTTGGCCTTCCTCGGCAGCAAAAGTAGTTTCATTATCATAATTGCCGTCGCCATCAAAATCACATTGGGCAGTTGGGTTGGGAACTGATTTGTTTTGGCAGTCTTTTACTGAAAGTTGCCAGGTGACATTGGCTCGAGCATCATCATGGATAGGGTAATTTTCTGATGGATCAGCGTTGGTACTGGAAACTTTTAATTCTTGTCCATCACAAACATCGTAATCACCTTCGTTAGGCGCGCAGCCGACCAAACCGTCAATTTGACCTTTTTTGGTTGCTTCCTTTGGTTCTTTTTTACCTGGTGTTATCCATGATAAAAATCCATCTGATTTTCCTTGAGCTCCGTTAACTACCATTATTATGTCCTCCTATTTTTTCCTATCTATTTATCGATACATTTTCAGAGAAATTTCACTATTTCTTGAATTTTTTCAAAATCCTTCTGCCTCTTTTTGTGTGACCTAGAAGATCAATTACTTCATCTGATTTTTCAGGTGCATGAGCAGAAAGAGTTTTAAGGAAATAGCTGTTAAAACGTAAGCTGCCGCGTCTTCCAATCATTCGCGGAGTGAGCATTAATTGTTCAACGATCTGTTTTGGAGTAACGTCTTCGTGTTGTAGTAGTTCCGAAAGTTCCTGGTTAAAACCGGGTAATTGTTGTTGCAGGCGACGAGAACCTATTCTGGTGCCTACAAATTCACCTAGGAGACCCAGCGGTAAAGATAGTATTGCTGGCCGAAACATTACGGCCTTAAACAATCCCATGAAAACTCCTGGCATAGCAACTAATGAAATGATTAAAGCTGTTTTTAATTTGCTATTATTTGTTTTTTTGTAAGCATAAGTGCCTGAAGTAATTAACATGGTTAATGGGCTAGCTTCTCCCAATAAAGAAACAAAAGGATCTCCAACTAGGCCTCCGGCCATAGCAAATCCAGCAAAAGTAGCGAGTCTTATTGAAGGCCGTTTGGTGCCAAACATACCTAGAGCTGAAATAGTGGTAAAGCCGAGTAGGTTAAGTAGTGGTGGGCCAGCCATATCTACCATGGGAAGAGAATATAAAAGAGAGCTGGTGGTTAAGGTGCGGCCAGTGCTGAAATAGGCGCCTTCAAAAGTTCTGCGGGCTTGAAAGGATTTGTTCGCAAAACTTTGCTGAACCGCAGTTCTGGTTGGCTTGTTAGTTATTCTAGATAATCTAATCATAGTTTTATCCTTACATATATATATCGACAGATTTGGGTGGGAATTTCAGTTTATTTACTGATTATAAGGCCAGTTTAAGAAGTTAAGCAGGTTTATATTGAACATAGTTTCATTAAATTGATAATCTTGTTCTTTATTGTTTGGACCAACATGACTAAATTGTCGGTAATAATTAAATTCAGCAGTTAGATCAATTGGAACACCCCAGCGTCTAAAAGAGAATCTTAAATTTCCGCCAACTCTTCCACGTACTGGATGATAAGTTGCTTTAGTGCCGCTGTCACTATCGTCATTTGTGTAATCAGCATAAGGTAAGAATTCAACATATGGATAATTAGCTTGAAAACCAACACTTAAAAAATCGTCAACCAGTGACCAAGAACCGCGAGTAAGTAAGCTTACATTTCTGCGCAAGTGTGTGCCATTAAGAAGGAAATCATATTTATTGTATTCAACGCCAACTTCTAGTCCTCTTAAGAAAGGTATATTGGTTACCCCGGCAGCTCTAAATAAAACATTGGTGTTAACTGTGGTGCCAAGTTCTTTGCGTCTTATGTCGTGACCGGTATTAAGTTCTGCTTGAACATAAGGGTTTCTAACGCGAGTAGAAGTCTCAAGATCTGATTGCCTATAATATTCTGTTCTACCTTTGCCGCTTTGAGTGGTTACAACTTTGCCTCTTGCCTCTACATCTAAATAAGTATCTTTTGCAATAGGAACGTTGTGGGCTGCTGCGCCAACGTAAGTGCTAGTGGTAGTTTCTGGATGTTCATCATGATCTATTCTTTCGGTTACAGTCACGTCAATGTTGGGATGGACAGGTGCTCTTAATTCTATTTCTTCTCGCAGCTCTACTTCGCCTCTCTTTGAGCGAAATTGACTATGTTTAGCTCTTAACAAAGGCCTAGAAACCGAAGCCTTGGCTCTTTTTGCTGCTTTTTGATAAACCTTTGCTATTTCTTCTTTTTCTTTAGTGGCTGCTCTGGCATGTTTATTAGCAGAAGCCATATCACCTTTAACCTCATATATTCTAGCCAGCCCAATATTAACTCGAGCCTTTAATTCTTTAACGGTTTTGGTTGAAGTGCCTGTTTTTTCTAAAATTTCAAGGGCATCAAGATAATAAGCAAGAGATAAGTCATAATCGCGATTATCGCCCCAGCGTTTGATTTCAGCCATATTAAATAATGCTTTAACATATAATAATTTTTCTTTATTGCTTAAGTCAGAGTTGTTACCATAATGTAAGATAATAGTGTCAAAATATTCTTCTGCCCGGTCATGATCTTCAACGCGATCTTTTTTCTTAGCATCATCAAAAGTAAATAATGAAGAATAATCACAAAGAATGTCTAATCGTTGTCGCACGCTGATTTCCGGGTTTTGCAAAACTTGCTCGTAAATAGCAGCTGCTTCTTTGTAGCGTTTAAAAAAGACTAGGGCCTCTGCTTTCATGAGCAGTTCTTGGTTGGTTAGTTCGCTATTGTCGTTTCTAAGAGCAGTAACTCCGCCAATATAGAGGCCATAAATTTCATTAAAGTGTTCATTAGCTTTATTTTTATTGTCATTACTATTATAGTAGCGAGCTAGGCGTAGGTGAGTTAGCATGCCTAAGGTAATTTCATCATGTTTGCCGGTTTGAGGATTTGTTTCTGGATCGTCTTTTATGCCGTTTAATATTGGTAGCGCTTTTTCATCTTGGTTTGTGGCAATATAGGCATCCGCGATTTCAAGCATAAAGAATTTAGTTCTCATTAAAATAGGGGAGCCGTATGGTTCGTTATCTAATATTTCTGATGCTTTTTGTTCGGCATTTTCTAGTTCGTCATAGTTTCCGCTTCTTAATTGTGCCTCATAATAAGCTAGTTTTGCTTGTAGTTTAAGTCGATCGATCTCAGCATCTTGTTTTGTTTCAGCATTTAAATCAGTGGCAATATTTTCATATTTGCTTATGGCAATTTGATAGTCTTCTTTCCAATTATAAATATCGGCGATTCCTAATCTGGCTTTGTAAACAGCTGTTTTGTTGTTTTGATGAGCCTGAGTAGTAACTTCTCTGTAAGTTTTGAGAGCTTTAGTATAATATCCTTGCCAGGCATAAACATTGGCAAGTGAGACCTTGGCATTTTGATTGTCAGGATTTTTTTCAATAGCTTTTAAATAAAGATCTATGGCTGAATCGTAATTTTTCCAAGCAACTTTTATGTCTCCTTGAAGTTGATAAACTTCAGAGAGGGTTTTGTCATCCAAGCTGTCTGATTGTAAAGCTGAAGAAGCGAATCTTTCTGACTCAACCAAGGCAGTTCTTTGGCTCGCATTATCCTTTGCTAAATTGGCTTTAAATAGATGAATTTTAGCCAGCCATATATTAGCGCTGTCTTTATCATATTTGCTAATTTTTAGTTCTAAAGCAGCCTTGAATTCGGTTTCTGCCAAGGATAATAGGCTTTCTGTTTCTTCGCTGTTTAAAAAGGCTTGGCGGGTTAAATTTTCTCCTAATGTTTTTTTGGCTTTTGCTAATTCTTCATCTTTTAATTGTTTAGAATTAATAGCTTGATGTAAAAGGTTTTTTGCCTCTTGCAATAAAGAAAGATTGTTACCAGCTTTTACTCCTCTTATTTCGCCAAGCAAGAGTTTTGCTTTTGCTATGGAGTAAGCGTCGCTTTGTGAATTATTGATTATTTGTTCTAGTTGTTTTGTTGCTTTTATATAAGATTGTTCGTCTCTTTTTTCGTAATAAGCAAGTACCATTTTTTCGGCTAAGCCAAGTTTTACGATTATTGGTAGCGAATCCATGTCTGATATATCTATTTCATTAGCCTTTCCTGAGTATAATAATGTTTTAGCTTTTAATATTTTTGTAGAAGATTTAATTTGTTTATACCAGGGAGATTCAATTTTTTTGCCTTTGCATAGCTTTTCATAATTCCTAAATAAATCTTCAAGTGCTTTAACTTGTGCAGTTGCTTTTGTTAGATGGGTTTGAAAAGAAGCAGTATCTTTATTTTCTTTAGCTAGTTCTGCTTGTTGTAAATTTATTTCTGCCAAAGTCTTTGCTAACTCTAAAGGAGTAAAATCATTGAATTTGATTGAGCTGCCTTTGATGCTAGTTTTTTTGTTTTTAATGATTTTCAATGCTTGGTTGGCATAGTCAGCAGCCTTTGCTAGCCTTTGTTGCCTGTCTTCTGGATTCTTAATGCGCATTAACTCAATTTGCGCTAGTTTTGCAAGTGCCCTTGTTTGATAGCGATAATATTCTATTTCTACAGGATTCAATGCGCCCATTATTTCTGGTATCTGTTCATATAATGGTCTTGGTAGGCGTTTGAGTTTTTCTTTTTTTAGCTTGAGCCATCTTTCAGCCGAAATTTTCCTGTTTGTATAAAGAATATTTGTTACTTTTACTTCGTCATACAGTTCGTATTCTGTAGTCATAATGTAATAAGGGCGATAGCGTATGGCAATTCCCAGAAACAATTTGTTGTTATGATGAACCTTGAAAGTTGGCCGATCAGTTACATATTTATAATGTTCTTGAGCCGCATCTAAATCATGGCTTGATTTTGTTACTGTATATTTAGTTAGATAATAGTCTCCTGCAACAATGGGGTCGTAATGATTGTTGTTTGGATTACCAATATTCTTTTCTAAAAACATTTTCCAGATCGTATTTAGAATGAGTTGTTTGTTTTCGGCTGACAGGGTAGTGGCGTCCATTGTTTTTAGGGAATCTTTGTCAATTTTGTTGCAATATTTAATTAAGAAACTAATTAAAAGTGTTGCAATTTCAGGATTAGTGTCAATTTCCGAAAACAGGATTATAGCAATTTGTGCTTTCCAAAGAGTAGAGGGCTTTCCTTTAAGCAATGCTTTAGCAAGAGATTTAAGGTTGCCGGCCCCTTTATTTCTATTGATTAACCAATTGATAATAGCTTTGTCAGAAGAGTTTCTTACTCCGCGCGAAGAGGCCTTGTGTATGTTTGTGGCAAGGTCGGGAGTTAAAATTGATTCTTCTGGTGCAGCCTGGCTTATGATAAGAGCGGGAGAAATAATGGGTAAGGTTCCTTTGTTTGCCAATAGCACCCTTTGTTTTGGCTTTTCTTGGGCCTGATAAGTATTTAGTTTATAAATTATGCCTAATATCTTATCGACCATTTTATTTCTCCTGGCAAGGAGCTTGTTCAATAGCCCCTTGGAATAGTTCTATATGTTTTTGCATTGCTTTTGACCAAGCTTGTTGTTCTTTTGGCTGGGTGATGGCCCATGAATCTTCTTTGTCGCGGTTAAAATAGACAATGCCGGCAATAGCTGGATCATTGGCGGTAAAATCTAAAAAATCTGTTAAGCATTGAGGATTATCTTTGCCGCAGGCAAATTCGCCAATCATAATTGGTTTTTTCAGGCTTTTAAGATAAGTTAATATCTTTGGATTTTTGGGGTCTTGGAGGTTGCCATTAAATAAATGTTCTGTCCCTCTTTTACCGGTTGTATCATAACCATCGAGTGCTACCCAGTCAACATATTGATCTCCTGGATAATATGCGCTGGCCTCAGCATCAACATTTATGTTCCAGACCCAGGTAATGCCTGGTGCCATTTTAGACATTAATTTATAAACATGAATATAAGCTTTTTTGTATAAATCAGGATTACCTGCCCATGGGTAACTGTTAACATTGCGTTTTTTTGCCCAGGCAGATTTGTCAAAATTCATTTCGTGGCCAAAAGATAAAAAGAATGATTTGCCGGTTTCTTGCATGAACTTTTGCGCGTGATAGGCAAAGCGTTTGAAATCGCGATCATATTTCCCATTTATTATTGCCCTAAGAAAATTTATTTTCTTTTTGTCTGGGCTTGGATCCCATGGCTCAATTTTTACAAATACAGTGCTACCTTTTTTCGCCATAGCTCTTGCTTGTCTGGTTGGAAAAAGAGGGCCAGATAAAAGGGAAATAAATATTAAAGAAATATCTACTTCGGTTCCGGAGAGAGCTTCAAAGGCTGCGATATTTTGCATTGTTACTGCGGGGGATTCATGGTCTTTTTGTGGAGCAAAAATCCCAAGATATTTTTTGCCATTAATAGGGGGCATTATTTTATTGCAGCTTAGTCCGTCACTCATGATGCTCATTTCCTCCTATATATATATCGAAAAAAACACACTAAAATTTCAGATTATTTGCAAGAACTGTCTTCTGGTATTTTGCCGCCCCCTTTAAGCAGTTCTTGAATATCTAATAAGCGTTGTTGTTGGTCATACTGTGATTTAGATGCCCTTGCTTCTTCACAGGCTAAATTGGCGTATTTAAACAACAAAGAGGCATCTCGTTGGATAGCGTAAGCAATAGCTAATTGATGATAAAGCTCGGCGTTAAACGAATGCTGATCAACCCCTATTATATCGCCATCGAACAAACTATCTTCTATTTCTAACAATAAAGCCAGTGCTTCTTCTATTAAGATGTTTGTTCTCTTTTCAAGAGGTTTTACTAAGATTTTTCTACCCTGGATTAAGGCTTCTGCTTTTTTGAGTTTTGCTTGTAAAATGAAAGAGGTTTTTACTTCTGGCTTTAACTCAGAAGTTTCTGCTGTTTCTATGATTTCATCAGCTATTTTGACTATTTCGATTGGATCGTTTTTATCATTACGCATAATCATAGTTGAGGCAATTAATAACTCAACTTCTAATCTGCGATAATCATCTGTTTTTAGCTTAGCTTCAATAAACTTGGTTTTTGCTTGTTCGCAAATGCCAATAATTTTAGTTGCGCGAGTTTTTCTGGTAGCCTTTGTTTCTCCTGGTTCCCAGCCAATTTTGAGCTCAATTTGAGCTAATCTGACGAAAGCTTGACCACGCATAGCCGGATAAACATCTAATCCTTCATTTTCAAAAACTATTTGTGCGGAAGGATAATCTTCTATACTAAACAGTAATTCACCTTGAACTATAGTTGCATATTTTTCTAAATAAGAGTCTTTTTCTAGGTGCTGTTTATTGTCAGCAATTCTTTTTTGAACCAAGCGCACCTCAATTTGATTTTTGGCGAGTTTTATATTTTTATTTAATGCGACTCCATCTAAGATACAAGCTTCTGTATAAAGTGTTTTATAATTTTTCGAGACTTTAGCAATCTGTTCTCTGGCTTTTGCAAGTTTTCCTTGGGCAATATAAACTCGTGCCAAGCAAAGGTGGGCAAGACAAAGACGATAACCTTTAACTTCTTTGCTATTGATTGCTCCTTGCAACTCTTTTCCATAATTTGCCAGCTTTTTGCTGCTTAACTTGTTTGTGTCTCTGGTTTTTATAGAAATAATAGAAACCCTAGCTCCATGGTATATGAAAGAAATTTCTTTTGGCACACTTTCTAAGTAGGCAAGGGCAGTGTTTTCGTCGGATTTTTGTTTGGTTTGGTCGGCTAAAGCCAAATATAATTCACCTTGCAATGCCTGGCTAAGCAAATCAAGGTATGAATCAGCCAACAAAGAACCTTGTCCTTGTGCTAATTCAAGCTCTTTTAAGCCTTGCCTGATTTCAGCAATATTAAATGCTTTTGGGTCTTGACTGATTGCTGACGCGCGTTGGATATAGGCCTTTGCTTTTAATTCATCATAATCTTTTACTAAAGCAAGTTCTTCATATGCTTGTCTAGGCATTGATAATTCTAATAAAATATTGCCTTTGGTTAATTGGGACAATTGCCATAAGTAAGAGTTTGACCCAACCACTTCTTGGTAATTACTTAAACCACTTATTCCTGGGGCAGGGAAAACCATTTCTGCTAATTCATGATCATTTACCAATTCTGGGAAGCGAGTTAAGATTAAGGCATATAAAATACCTGCCTTGGCCTCAATAAAGCTGCTAGGATCAGCAATATCCTTAGCTACAACTAAATCTTCTTTAGCCAGGAGAAGCTTTGAAAGGATTTCCTCCTTTGTAGAAGAATCATTTGCTATTGCAATATAGTATTCTCCACGGATAAGTAAACTTTTTGCTAAAAGGACATAATTTTGAGTTTGTTCGGCGTAAGCAATGGCATCAGATACGCGGTCAAATTCAAATTCAGTTAAAATATCGCAAAAATCAGGGTTTTGCATTACAATTGAATTTTTCTTAATAATGGCTTCCATATAAATTTCGGAATAGTTATCTGATACTTGATCCAATAAAATTTTGGCAGAATGGATTAAGGCAATATAGTTAACCTGTATTTTTAGTTTTTTGTAATGTTGGATAAGATTTGCTATTAATTGTCCCTGAAGCAAGGAAATTAGATTGGGATAATATTTGTCTTGCTTGGACAACTCTTTCCGTGCCTCATTTAATTCTTCAATAGCCTTTTGGTTCTTATCTGCAAAGCCTTTGGTGCCGATTTCTTCGTGGAAGTCGGCAATGAAAAGTTGAATTTCTTTTACTTTTACTTGGGCACGCAAATGCTTGTGTTCCTTCGATAGTTTGGCAATGGCTTCTTTGGCTTTTTTAAAATGTTCTTTTTTCTCTGTGCCTTCTGTTTTATCGGTTAAATTAAGATGAAGACTAGCTTCTTTAGCATAACTTTCAGCGATTAAACGTTTAAATTCTCTTTTCAAGCCACTACCTTTATTAGCTTGATTTTTTGCTTTTAAAATATGTTTTCTGCCTTCTGTTATTAGTTTAATGGCATCTTTTTTGTTGTTAAGCTCTTCCGTTTCTTCCGTTATTGATTTGGTATTGTGTTTTTTGTTGCCCTTAAGACTTCCCTGGTTTATTAAGGCTTTGCCTAGGAGATAAAGAAGGTAAGGGCTTAATTTTTGTTTTTCTTTTAATTGAGTCAAAAGTCCAATAATTTTTTCGTAAGCCTCAATGGCTGGCTCAGCGGTTTTTTGATCTAATTCATAAACTCCGGCAACAATAAAAAGTGCTTTCAGGTGATGGATATCCTGTGGATCATAATCATATTCTTTATAAAGTGCGATAACTTCTTCTGCCAGTTTTTGAGCCTTGGGTAAATATTTTTTGTCTTTGCTGGCATAAAATGAATGAAGGTTAGCTTCGGCATAATCCACTACAATGTCATAATAAGTTTGGCGTTCTTCGTACATTGTTCCACGGTAAAATTCCATAGGAAAATCGTTTTTAAGCCTGCTAGCAAATTCCAACGCTCTTTCGTAGTATTGAAGGGCGACTTGTGCTGAACCGTTATTTTTTTCTGCTTCAGCCATGCCTTTGTAAGCTAGGGCTTGGAAAAGACGGAAATTTTTAGGGTCAGTTTGTTTTGAGCCTGTTTGTTTGGAAAATTCCAGAACAACATTATCCATGAGATTATCGGAGCCGGTGTTTAATGCGCTAACTAATTTATTTACCTCATTAAAAACACTGATAGCTTTTTCGTGGGCGCCAGTGGCTACTAGATAATTACCATAAGCGATAAAGGATTTTACGGCAATAAAGTTGTCAGCATGTCCAGGCCCATCATTGTTAAAGGTATAGACTGCGTTATTGTAATAAACAGACATGTCTGCAGAGGTTATGCCTTTTGGTATATGCCCAAAATGGCATTGGTAGGTTACGCAAGATTTTAATAATTCATAATAATATCGACGTTTATAACCTATTTCAGCTTTGCCAAGTTGGTTTAGTCCCTGTTGCAATAAATTGACAGCTTCATTAAGATATTTTTCTTTGCCAGTAGACATGGCCTTGATACGCTTGATGTCTGCCAACAGAAAGATAGCTTCATCATAAAAAGCTGGGCGTTGATTTGTTAGCGAATATTCATAATCAATAACATTCTTTAAGCTTTCCTCGGCCTTGTCTAGTTGTCCTAAGGCTAAGTAAAGATTGGCTAGCTCTAAATAAGCGGCTAGTTTAGGCTCGCGATATTTCCAGCTAATACCTAGCTGTGGAGCCAGCTCTGATTCAATTTTATTAATGCGATCTTGTACAGCCGTGTTATCTTTTGACCGAACTGGTACTTTGTCTTTTTTCGGTGCAGCAGCTACACAGCTGGTCAAGAAACCGTGTATTTGGTTAATTCCTAAGCTCATAGCTTGTTCCCTCCCATTAGAGATTAAGTCCTAAGCCCCAATATAATTTTGAGGCTGTTTCCATGACGATATATTCTCTAGTTTCTCTTAATAGTTTCTTTATTGCCAATCGAGCCTCGGCATCATTCTTATCTTTTCTTAAAGCTTTGATAGCTTCTACGCAAACTATCATTTCCGCGTTGGTATAAAGTTCAATAATAACATTGCCAACATTACGCCAAGAGTTTTGAAAACCTGTATCAGTAGCTCCGCCTTTTAGGCAGCCGATTGTTTTCAGTATTGCTTTAAGAGTATGGATATTATTAAAAAGTTCTTCATAGGATAGTGTTATTTCGCCTGAAGCGTGTTTATCTAATTTTTGGGCGATGAGATTATATTGAGCATGTTCAATGCCAAATTCTTGTTCAAAATCAGCCTCTTTTTTGGCTTCAGCTGGTTTTTTGAGTTCTCGTTTCATAAGACTTAATGATTTTAAAATAAGACCTATGCCATATAAACCGAAAAATACGTTAGCAACAATAGCTATACCCAGCGGAAAGATTAATTGAGATAAGCCACCAAAAACAAATAGGGATAATGAGGTAATGGATAAAGCTATTCCAGTTGCGATTCCCAGACCCGCGACAACTTTCTTGCTAGCTTTAAGTTGGTCTGCTGGGCTTCCACCAACAGTCAGAGCAAAAGTCGCGAATTGCATGCGGGAATTATGCTGTTTTAAAGCGCCGCCTAGGTAACCATTAAGGAAAGATAATTCGTAAGCAACGTTTCTCCAGAAACCAGTTTTGAAATAATCCCTTAGGTTTTTAAGGGGATTTTTAATAAATCTTGTAAATGAATTATAATTCATGTTATTGGTTATATCATGGCCAATTTTTGAGACTGCTCCATAGCCAATAGAAGTAAGTTGTTTCATATAAGCAATGCTGGAAAATATTGTACGGGTTGACCAAGCAATTATGTAATAAGTTAGGTCAACTGGGAACCAAAGAGCTGTGCCTAACATAGAAAGGAAGACGGGAATTGCCCCTAGTTCCATAAATTTTCCTAATACCCATTTATACCAGGTTCTACCAGCGGCAATTTCCGACATGGCTTGCCAACTCATAAAAGCCGGCAAGCGATTTAAAAATTTATCGTGTAAAAGATCTTTTAATACCAATCTAAATGGAGTAACAAAAAGAGATTCACTTAAATTATAGCGTTTAGTGTTTTGAGTGTTATAATTACCCCAAGCTTTTTCTGCTGTCATAAAAGCCACCATTTCTTTGACAACGTACATTCTGGCACCCAACATCCAGGCGACGGCTTCCATTTGAGTATCTTCTGATACGCCTGGACCCCATAGCCAGTGAGCATAATTAGAAAGTTTTTTGCCATATTGGCTGTTGGTTTCCATCACATCAGCAAAAAGTTCGTCAAATAATAATTCCCACGGCATCATATGCGTTCTACCGCTTTGAATACCACGTCTGGCTCTTAGAGATTTACCACGGTTAATACCGAAATTTTCCCCGTGTACTACTTTTTGATAAAAGGGAGCGCGAATATTCAAACCATAAAAATACGGGTCTCTTGGATATTCAAGTGACATGTTATGTTCGTTTCCTACTCTGGTTTGTGGCCCAATTACCGACTTTGTTTCACCTTCTTGTACTTTAGAAAAACCAGTTTCTCCCAGGTGAATTAAATCAGGACTTCTTAATGGTTGGTCTAAGGTTAATGGTAGCCATTCTCCTTTTACCTGGATAGCTGCATTAGCTGCTGAAGGAAATATTTTTACTGTGCCAGTACTTACATCTAAATCTTTTGGCTTGTCAATTTCATAGCGATCAACCTTGTGTAAAATTAAACGCAAGCTACCATTGTAATAATCTATTTTTGGTTGAAAACGCCCGGTTTCTGGAACATAAACATCAGATTGATATATGTTGGTAAGGCTTGAAATTTTTGCTCTTTTATTATCTAATAACATCTTTCCAAAATTATCTATAAACGCGTTAGGCTCAAGAGTTAATGTGTGTTTTGTCCCGTTCGGTAATTGATAAGTGATTAGTGCTTTTTTATCTTCTGTAATCCTGATATCTTGAATCCAGCCTAGATCAGGAATAGCTCTTTCGATTTCTGCGGCTGCGTCTGATTTAATATTGTAAATATGTGCGGAGGCATCATCTACTAGTCCTTTGGTTAATACTCTTCTTTCAATAACAGTTAATTTATTTGCTTTTCCCGGGGTAGGTACAATTTCGAGCGCATTTCTTACGTGGGTAGTTTGGTCAAGGATCTTATATCTGCCCAGGGAAACAATTGAAGGGCTGACAGCTTGTTGCCCAGCAGTATCAAGCCGAAGCACTTTTCCTAAAATTTGTCCTCTTAAATTGTGAGAAGCTCCGCTGGTTGGTGGGATAGGAGTAAAAACTCCATTGGTTAAATAGATATTGCCTGAATTATCTACAGCGTTCATCCTAAAACCTTCTTTAAGTCCTCGACTCCAAACAGGCATAAGTTTTATTGGCAGACCACGAGGGATATGACAGTTAGTTACTCTAACTGTTTTGCCCTTATTGACTGTTCCCAGTTTGTTAAAAAATACTGGCATTATTCTTTTCCCCACATCCTTTGTCTATCTTTATTGAAAATAATGGGTCTTTCGCCATCTGGAACTCTAACAAAAGCAATTGAGCCGTCTGTATATGGCACCATAAACCAAGACATATCACCTTCTCTTTGAGGGCTGCTGACAAAATTGTTTGTGCCTAGAACTACATCTTTTCCCTCGGGAAGCCCAAGAGTGTTTAAATATTTGGGATAACGACTTGGTGGCATTGTTACTTCAAAACTACCTTTTTCTTTGCTTTTTTCTCCAAAGACTAAAACAAAAGAGTTGTCTGCTTTTCTAATTGCACCTTTTAAAGATTTCCAATTAATCCCAGCTGCCAGGCCAGCAGTAGCTGCTGCTCTTTCTATTTGAAAAGGAATAGTTTTTCCTTCATAGGTTAATTCAATGTTAGCGCCGACAATGTTAATTCCCTTCCTTTGGTCAAGTTCTTTTTTTGGATAAGGATTGGGGAAGCTAATATCATTACCAAAAGGATAGCGATAAACTAAGGCAGCCACAATATCCTGTCTTTCCCTTTCAAGAATAGCAGGCTCAACCATATAGGTATTAACTTGAACGTCGTTCTTGTCCATCATTAGGGTGGCGTCATAAAGTGGAATATGAAATACGACCGGGGCTAGCTCCGCAGGATCAATTTCATTTATAGTAGCTATTTTATAATGAGTTAAGGCTTCTCTTGTTTCAGCGGTATCATTTCTTAAAAGCACATTTTTTACTGTAGGAATTGCTTTGTGGTCAGTGGGGTTAAAATAATATTCTGTAACTTGTAATTGTTTATGGTTAATTTCTAAATTGATTGGAATTGTCCCGGTTTCAAAGCCTTCTCCGGAAGAGGGAGTATTATCCATTTCTTGTGCTAAATGAGAAGTAGAAAGATTGTCTCGATGTTTCTTTTGTAAGTCTACCAATACGTTGTCGGCTTTAATCCAAATATGTTTGGCTGCTTCTAATGTGCCGGGCTGGGCGTAATACCTGAAATTAGGATTTTTGACTGCGGTCCATCTTCCCATAACCCATTCTGTAGGGGGATAGCCGGTATTTACTTCTTTAGGAACAGTTTGAGGTTCTGGTTTCCAAAGTTTATAAATGTATAGTCCACGATACATGCCAATGCTGGCTACGTTTTCTACTTTGCGGATTTTTAACTCATCGCCAAAGAGTTCTTTCCTGGCAACGGAAATAATCTCTACCAGGTCAGGGTCAAAACATTCAAGTTCTTCAGTCCATTCCTTGTAAAGCTGTTCTCTCCAGGCAGGATTGGTTAAATCTGAAGTCTCAGCAATAGTCAAAGTATTTCTTAGTCGTTGTGCCCTGTTTCTAAATTTTTCAGCTCGCGCAGACAGCAATTGTAAGCTCCCTCGCCAAAATTCCGGGATATCTTCGATAAACCATAACAATGAATTTTTTTCTCTTGGAGATAATCCTTCACAAGCTTCATCAGTTTGTTTTTTCTTTGCTATGATTATTTTTTTAAGTTCCCCTTCATAATAATCTGCCGCAGCTTCCAAATTAGCTATAAAAGACTCAAATTGTTCTTGAATTGAAGCAGATACATCCATGCTTTGATAAAGTCGAGTAAAAAAATTGTTCCTTAAATTATTTAACCATTCAAGAAATTGTTTTTCCACATTGAAATTTGTTAGATTGGCCTTTTGTTGTAAGATTAAATCGTACATACAAACAATAGCTAAGCCAGGCTTTGAAGCACAGAATATGCTAAATAACACACCTATTGTGTGTTCGCGGGTTCCGGTGTGTGGGTTTATGGCTAAGATTTTTTGATGACCGGATAATTGTTTTGCTTCATGTTCACCAATTAAATCGCGATGAGATGTTTTGTATGAATATAATGCACTAGCATTGGTATTCATAGAATGCCCTGCGCCAAAAGCTTCGGCTAGAACAAAGGTTCCAAGAGAGCCCCAGAAGACGAGGTATGCAAGGGGGAAAATGGCAGAACCGCCAAAAACCATTGTAGATAACGCTCCCAAAGCAAGACCGTGGAAAGGCAAATAAGTTTTTAAATGATTGTCAATAAGCTTGGATGTTTGTAATTCGTTGTTTGGGAATCTTTTTTTAATAAACGCAGGAGTTTTTTCTGGTAAATTGAAAGGTAGTTTTTTGTTTGGAAGTTCAGAGCTAACATGTTTTCTAATCCATAACATACTAGCTAAAGCAAGAGGGGGCAAAGCAAAAGGAACTGACATTGCTAGACCAATCTTTGTAAATAAATAAGCAGAAGCAGCTCCAAGGAGAATTAATCTAGTAATAACATAATGAGCATCAGCAGACATAGAGTAGGCAGACGCAGATACTAAGCTTTTCATGCCTTTAAATGTTCCTGGATCAAGCTGGCCGCCATAAGATTCTCTAAACTCGCGGATATTTTTTCTAACAGAATTATTAATCATGTAAAGTAGTCCAAGCCCAAAAAGGATTGTGCCTTTAAGGCCAATTTCTTCAAATATACCGGTAATTCGTAAATTTGCTTCATGGACAAAATCAGTAATATATCCGGTTAAACCAATAGTTGCAAAAGGTAAAACCTTGCTTGCCATCTGTCGGGTGACAGAGGACCAGATACTGTCAATTGGTAGTCGGCTGTGCATTTTTGATGCCACAATTCCAGCTGCAGTTGTAGCGCCAAGTCCTAGTGCAATTGGGGAAGTTCCGGCCACAACTAATGAGCCGCTAATAGCTAATGCGGCAGCGGCGCCTAATCCAAAAGCAAGTTTTGGCACAATTTCTGAATCATCAATAGCAGTTAATCCTCTGCCCACTGTTTCAAATCCAGCTTTTGCGCCGCTTACCATGGTGTTCATAAATTTTAATCGGTCAGCATAAAGAGATTCTATTTTAAGGGTTGTAATATCAAGAGAATTAATTTTATTCATGGTCAAAGCACTGGTTAGCATGAAGGGTTGTAATTCACTTAAAGAGTTTATTTGTCCTCTAAAACGATGTTTTAAAACACCTTTTAGATCAAGTTCATCAAGCAAGAGTTGTTCATTTTGTATTCCCAGGTTGTGGAGGTTTCCGATAAATTGGGAGCGGTTGGCAAAACCCAGCCTGGCGGTTGTGTTAGTAACCAGAGGAGAAACTCTAGTTCTTATAAAATTTGTTTTAATTGCCATTTTCTTTTTTCCGAATATCCTGATTTTCTGATTCTCTGATATCCGGATATTCTCTCCCTATATATATATCGACACTTTCTAAGAGAAATTTCAGGTTATTTTGCGGAGAGGTGGGTTATATACCCCATATTTTGGGGAGAGGGGATTATAAGAATGGCTTTTTATTTTGGCATGTGTTCTAACAAAGCAGTGTGCAACTCCTCATTTGCTTCTTTTAATGCAGTCATAATTTGTGTTAAATGTTTGGCTTGATGGGTGGCAAGTAACGAAGCTAATTCTTGCATATCTTCTTTCTTAGAGTAGTTTGAAGTATGAATCCTGGTTTTAGGTTTATATACAGGAATAGCTCCTGTTACTCCATCATTGGAAACATGTCCTGAAGGTGTTTCATAATGACTAAATTCTTTTTCGCCTTCTATAACTTTTTCGTGCCACGAGAAAGTTTGAGGCCAATTATTCAAAACCTGAACGGCAATTGCTACTGTGATATTAAGGTTTCGAAGTAATGATTTAAGAATATCAACGTTTGAGTTGCTTGCTATGTGTGACAAAATATCAACATGAGTGCTTTTATCACTTGCGAGATTAAGCTCAATTCGTCCGCTTGATCTACGATCAATTTCTCGTAAGTGTTGTAAAACCTCTATTTGTTCAGTAATTGATTTTCTCAGATTTAAAAGAGCTACTGCGTGAGTGATACTTTCTTGGCTATGAATATAACTAAAAACAGGAACCGTAAATTCTTCTTCTTCCCAGCCAAGATGCATGTGATTGCCGTCCAGTTTTTCTACTTCTCTAGTTTCATAAGTTGTTCCTGTTTGTACTTGATTATTTGCTGGCGTCAAAAAGGAGATTGCGCTTGCGCATAGTTTAGCCGAAGTGTTTTTTATAAACAAAGGGTTTTTGATGACTTCAGAATTAAAGTTTCTAAAAGAGATGTCTTGTAAGCTTCTATTTCCAAGATTTAAAGCTACCGCATTTCTTACGGCTTGATCTGCGTGAAATGAAAGCTTTGCTAGCGTATTTAGATTAATAAAAGGATCCTTTGCTTTTCCAATATCAGAACCGAAAGGGTTGTGTATTCCGAATGCCCGCCCATGTTTAAACATGCTTCCTTTGCCAATACCGCTTAAAACTAATTGTATTCCCATTTTAATAAGCTCCTTTATTTAATATCCAGCTATATATCTATCGACATCTTTATTTAAAAATTTCAGATTATTTAATAAAGGAAAAGAATAATTTTTAGAATTTCATGGTGATTACTAGGAGGTCGGGGGAGAGGATTTTTACCTGAATCAGGCCATTGCCTTGCATATAGTCATCGCGGGCTAGAAAGGCTCTTAAATGCTTAAGTGGTTCAGCGCGTTGTTGGTCATCAAGGTCAAAAAAGTCAGGTTCAAACTCAAGCAAGACCTCTTTTACTTGCGGAAAAGCTTCTGCAGTCTGACTTAAAAGTCTTAGGGCTCGCAAAAAAGATAATCTATCGTTTTCTCGAGTGACCAAATCCTTAAAAACCGGCCAGCAGTTACAACGAAAACGATCAGTTATATTTCTTTTTAATGCAGTGAATTCTTCTGCGCTCATCATTTCTTCCAGAGTGGCAATTGAGTGGTCAGTAGCTTCATCAGAAATATAAGCATAACAATTTCCGCCCAAAACATGTTGAATGCGATATTTAAAAAACCATTCAGGGTTTTTTGCTTTGCCGTTAAAAATATTTAAATAATCTTTTATGGTGCGGATAAAAAGATAGCTTTTATCTGGTTTTCCGGCGGTATCCATAGAAGATAATATTAGCAATTGTTTTATTTGGGTGTCGGAAAGCCCTTCTAAATCTTTTGGTAATAAATTTACTCCAACATCGTTCATCAGTCCATGCATTTCAATTAAAGGCTGCACTTGAGGAATTAAATGTTCTGGAAATTTATTTTTTAAAAAAGTTGGAGCTATTAGCGCGCCTTGAGTGTTATGAGCCAGGCAATTACTTTTTATGTAACCAATGTCATGCAAAATAATTGCGGCATGCAAAATTCGTTGATCGGTTCTTGAAAGTGAGCGGTAGACTGTGTGTAATTTTTCTAGCCAACCACGGTATTCTCTAAAAGAGACAGAGTTATCATTTAATCGACGGTAAAGATAGTGAAAATTTCTGGTGGTAAGAGCGCGGTGGCATTTTACAACTTCTTCTGCATGCGCCCTGCGATTGGGTGGTAAAGTTTTTAAAGCGGGTGCTAAAAGTTGCCAAGTTATTCTCATCTTATATATATATCGATAAAAACCACTAAAAATTTCACATAAAAAAACCGCCCAATAAAGGGGGACTCTGGGCGGTCTTTTATGTAACAAATATTAAATTAGGTTCAAGCTTCTAGCAAAATCCAAAAATCCAGGCTGCTGGTCTTGTTTTAACATATCTAACAAGGTTGGTGCGCAATGGGGAAGCTGTTTTAGGTTCCTGATAGACTGAACTGGCTCCCACATTATTACTGCAGTTGGCAAATTAAAATTTTGATCGCCTTGTGGAGTTTGAGTATATAAGTGCCCACCTTTAACTGTTAAATGGTCGGGCATTTCTTGGTTTGATAATGCTTTAAAAGCATGAGCTGGAAATGGGAAATTATTAAAATTTTTGTTCAAATATGCAATCCGTGCTAACGAAGCAGGATCATCATTTACCACTACTGTGCCGCCGCAATCGCTTTCAATACAAACTACTTTTCCAGTAGTTGGATCAAAAGTAAAGAATCCGCCTTTTTGAGGAGGATCTTGCTGGGCAACTGCTTCCATGGTCATGTGGTAACCCTCTGTTCCTAACCTTAGAGCTAGAGCTAAGTTATGCATGTTAATGGATCCAGTTAAGTAATCAAGATCTTCAATTGGATAAGAAATTAAATTCTTCATGCCAGCCAATCTGATTTCTAACTCTTCAGGAGATAAATAGATGCGTTCTAGTTCACCTTTTTTAGGGTTGATCCTGGCCCAGAAAACTTTTTTAGCTAAAGTTTGTTGCATTTTCATATCGCCATGATTCCAAAGTTTAAAATCAGAAGTTGGATCATAATGTAATTGTCCGTCTTCAATGCTTATGCCTAAACCTTTTTCTTGAACCATAAATAAGGTATTTTCTGGTGATAAGCCTAAGTGATTTAGTCTGACTAGTTCTCTAATAATTCCTAATGATGTTTCTTCATTAACAATAGTTAGGGTAACTTGATCTTTTAAAACTTCACTAGGATTTAAAGCTGGGCTAACAGTGGGAGAGGCTGCTAGATTCATTAAATCAAAAACATATTGTGCTTTGTGCCTTACTCCAAGAGAGATAGATGCTAAATCAGTAGGTGCAACCGGAATAGGAATTATTTTCCCAGGATTTCTTAAATTATGCAGTAAAACTGCTTGAACAATGCGTTCAGGCGTTAATAGATATTTAGTTCCAAGGCCAAGTCGAGTAGCTTCTCCGGCAGCAGCATCTTCTACAATTTCTTCCCCGCCTAATTTTACTCTTTCGGCGGCCTCTAGTTCTGCTGGGGTAATAGAATCTACCGTTGTTCTAATAATGTGGTCTTCAACTTGAGCCATGTCGCAGGTGTCCAATCCAGGATAGGCTCTTAAGGCTACCTGGTCTTTGCCAATGTCAGCAATAGTTACATCTTTTAATCTTCTACCATAATGTTTTCTTAAAGCGGCCTGTGAGCGAGCTAAATTCCAAGCGCGATATCCATTCATGGTTCTAACATTTGCTAAGCTTGCCATTCTTAAGTCCCCTTTCAGTTTTATCTAATATATATATCGACACCTTTTCTAGGAAATTTCACTCTTTTTTTAATGCAAGTTTACTGTGTCCCAACCCGATAATACCTACGTAAGGGCTCTATGAGCCCAAAGCATTCCCTATAGAGGAGGATTTTAAAATGAGTAATATTTATATTCCTGGGGTCGGTGGTGGAGGAGAATATAGACCTAAAAGATCAGGAAAAGCTCCTGCAAATTTAGGCAAGAAAAGGGTCAAGAAAACTCCTAAAGCTAAAGCGCAAAAAAGAAAAACCGATGTTCGCAGTAAAGGTGCCTTAGCTGCTTTAGATAGTTTTGATCTTAATAAACCATTAACTGCTCCAGAAGATCTGTTTGCTGGATTAAGTCCTGATGTTGCTAATAAAGAAGAAAAAGATGTTTTAGCGCTTTCAAATATTAAGACAAAACCAGAAAAACCATTATCATATGCACAACGAAGATTAGAGGATTCTTATCTTCCTGAATTACATAAAAAAGCAGTGATTAAAGATGCTCCTAAGCTTGCGCTGAAAGGAAAAAAGCCAATAGTAAGACCCTTAGTTGTGAATGTTAAAGGAGAACTGGCTTCAAATAAAAGACTAAAAAATGACATTGCAGAAATTGTTGATTATTATCTTCCAGAAGAAATAGAAGGCAAAGTAAGTGTTCGCATTGCTTTGGTTGGCGATTCATTATCTAGAGTAGATTTAAAAATTGGTGGAACGTCTTTAGATATTTTAGTTGGAAAACGAATCAGCACAGAACAAGCTAATAAACTTTTAGAAGAATTAGAAACCGTAGTTGCCGATGCAATTAAGGCAGCAAAAAGTTAATCGATAAACTCAATATTTATTTCGTGTAATTGAGTGGCACCGCAATCTTGGGGTAAAACCTCGTCGACATTATTATTATCAATCAATCCTTTTAATTTTCTGCAAGCTTTTTTTGAGGATGGATTTAAGCTGAGTGCTTTTTTGTAATTATCATAAGCTTGGTTAAATAATTCGGCATTGTTTTTTGAAAAGGCCAAACTTTTATAAGCTCTGCCCAAAGATAAATAGCTTAAATAATCTAAAGGTTTATTTTGTCCGCTTATTAAACATTGATTTAATAGTTCAATGGCTTTTTCTTTGTTTTTAATTGAATCAGCCTCGTTAGTAGTTAAAATTAAACTGTAAGCTGTGCCAGTAAACAATAATAATTCTTTTTTTTCAGATAAAGAAAGCGAAGAAAATAAATTATTGTTTTCAATAGTAATAATTCCAACCTTAGCAGCCTCTTCGTTTTTGTTATCAAGGTGAAGTAGGATTACCAGCAATAAATGGGCCCTGCCAACGGACGTGCTTTGGTTAAACCATTCAAAAAACAAACCCCTACATTCTTTAGCTTTTAGTGGTTTGCCAGTTAAATTGTAACAAGCAGATAAATAAATCAAAACTTCTGGGTTATCTTTGGAAAGAGTTTTTAATATTTTAAGTGCTGCAGCATAATTATTGTCTGCGAAAATTAAAGACTTGGCTTTTTCTAGTTTTGAAGAGGTTGTTTTGTTAAAGACTTTAACCGGGCTGGGTTGTCTAACATGTATCTCTGGTGCGGTGCGTGTTATTGCCATGGTAATTATTCTTCGCACAAAACTTTTAGAAATTTCACTTAATCTTGGGATGAGAGTTGTTTTATGCTATAATCAATTTATCATGATGCATAAAGTTAAACCACTTTTAGGCGGGTTTGGAAAACCGGGAGAAAAAATATCCGAACAAGATGGGATTTATCGTCTTGAAGGAGAGGGCACAGATCTTGGTTTTAACTTAGTGATTATGGAAGAAATTCAAAAACCTTCTCTGCTTGAATTTGAAATCCGCGGCAACATTGATAAAAAATCAGACTGGTCAAGGCTTAGAGTTGAGCTTTTTGAGAAAGATAGCTTAGAAGAAGCAGCCACTTCTTACGAAGATGAATATTTAACTGTTGACCTGGATGAAAAAGAGTTTCGCCATCTTTCTTTTCCAATTTTAGGCATTGTAAAAAAACCTCATCGAGTCCAATTTATGATAGTGGGTCCGGCTAATACCTTTATCGAAGTTAAAAACGTAGTTCTGCGCTAGTTATGAGCTGTGCAGTTGGATCTTTTGTAAACGGAATCGAAAATCTTCCCTCTTTTCAATCACAAATCAATAAAAAATTAGCAGTTGTCCTCTGGTATATCCATTGGGGTGATCCTTTTCCTGTAGCAGAAGCTAACATTGTCGCAAAAAACAATAGTATGCCCATGCTTACCTGGGAACCTTGGTTAGCAAAGGGCTTGGATCCTATTTTAGCGGGAGAGCAAGAGGCTTACATTAAACAATTTATCCAAGCAGCTAAAGATTATGGCAAACCAGTTCTGCTTCGTTTTGCCCATGAAATGAATGGCAATTGGTATCCCTGGGATGGAGTTCACAACAGTAGCGAAAAGTATAAAAAAGCCTGGCTCTATATATATAATGTAAAGCAGAAGTTAAAAGCAGATAATATTTTGCTGATTTGGTGTCCCAATAACCGCAGTTTGCCAAACAAACCCTGGAATCAGATTAAAAATTATTATCCCGGTGATCAGTATGTGGATTGGGTAGGGATGGATGGCTATAACTGGGGTTATGGCAATAATGAAACTTTTGACCAGGTTTTTTCTGATGTTTACCCGGAATTAATTAAGCTCTGCGATAAACCTATTATGATTGGCGAGTTTGCTACCGCAGGAAACAATCAAAGCAAAACCAAGTGGTTTAAAAATGCTTTAGAACAACTAAAAACAAAGTATTCTAAAGTAAAATTAATCTGTTGGTTTAATATTAATAAAGAAAGAGACTGGAGGGTAGTGCCGGATTTTGCTCCAATTTTTTCCGATTCCCATTTTTCTGATAAGATGCTATAATAACCAAACCATCTGCAAACGTTAAACTATGAAAAAGACCAATAACAAAGGCTTGTGGCATAGAATAAAACAGAATCGCTTTGCGTATTACTTCATTTTGCCTACTCTTTTGGCAATGTTGTTTTTACATTTGTCACCGATTGTCCAAGGCATTTACATGTCATTCCTTAAGCTTAACCAGTTTACGCTGCAGCAATATCTTTTAGCTCCATTTGTTGGTTTTGATAACTATTATAAAGTTTTAATTGATCCGGGTAGCCCAATCCGGATTGGCCTTTTTGACGCGGTTAGAAATACGATTATTTATACGGTTATTGTTACCTTTGGCACCTTAGCTTTGGGTATGATTGTTGCCTTAATGATGAACCGCAAGTTTTTTGGCAGATCATTAATTAGGACTTTCTTTTTATTTCCCTGGATTGTGCCTACCTATGTTACCGGTCTTCTTTGGGGAATTATTTGGTTAAAACAAGGTGGCTTGGTTAATGTCATGCTGCATGATTGGCTCCATATCCTTCCCTTTAAGCCCTCCTGGTTGTCTGGGGCAAATACTATTTGGGCGATTATTATCCCTACGATTTGGCGATTTTGGCCGCTTTCCATGCTGATGCTTTTGGCTGGTTTGCAAACTATTCCAGACGAGCTTTATGAAGCCGCTGATATTGACGGGGCTTCTCCCTGGAAAAAATTCTGGATGATTACCTGGCCCATGCTTAGGCCGGTTTGGTTTATCCTTATCCTGTTTGGCTTAATTTATAATACCTATTCTTTTAACATTGTTATTATGATGTTTGGATTTGGGGCGGGGTATCCGGGCGAGTGGGGTGACTTGATGATGACTAATATCTTTAGAAACTCGTTTCAACTCTGGAACTTTGGCACAGGCGCGGCTACTTCGGTCCTGCTTTTAATTGTCATGATTATTATTGTAAATGTCTGGTTTAGATATTTTAAAAAGGCGGAAGAGATGAGATGAACATTTCTTATTACGCAAAAAAACGCATAACCAACATGATCATTAATGTTGTCATGCTGTTATTTTTGGCTCTAACTTTGTTGCCTATTGGCTGGATGATTTATTCTTCACTGAAAGACTCAACCGATATTGCTATCGGCAAAGTAGGCTTTCGCAGGGCGGGGAATAGCATTTTAGAAATCAAGCCGCAGGGAGACGATCTTTTAATTTTAACCGCGGACGGCGGCATTAATCTTTTTGATAAAGAAAATCTAAAAAGAATAAAGCGTAAATCTTATAAAACCGCCGCTACTTCATATATTATAGATAAAAATAATATTTGGATTGCTACCGCCAAAAAAGGATTAATTAAAGTAGACCGCTATAATTTTAATAAGAACCAGCGCTTTGCTTATCCAGTAAAAAAGATAGATTTTAACAAAGTTACCAGCACTTATATTAAAAAACATGGATCAAATATTTATGTTTCTTTTGATTATAGTCGCTTTAGAGATGTTTTAAAGTTTGATACTCAGGCGGATAAATTTAAACGGCTAAGCGGCAAAAAAAAGGCTTATTTTCCTAATGCCGGATCTTTTTACGGCAGAGAAATTAGAGGGATTAAGGGTGAAGTGTTTTCCAGCTTAAGACAGGGGAAGTATGAATATTTAGGCGCCAGCCTTGGCCGGCTTTATAAAAAAGACATTAGAAGCAACAAGGTTGTGATGCAAACAAGATTGTCTAAGGGGCACTTTTTAGTCAGGTTTAACAACTATATTGATATGTGGAAAAGTGTTAATTTTGGGCTTTACCTTAGAAATTCTATTATTATTTGTGGGATTACTATGTTTGTTGCCATGATTTTTGCTACTTTTGCTGCTTACGCGCTTTCAAGATTCCGCTTTCCTGGTTCCGACCTATTTAGCAACACTATTTTAGCTACCCAAATGATTCCTATGATTATGTATTTAATCCCGATTTATATTATGTTTGTTAGATTTACCGCTATGTCTGGAATTCAGGTAAAAGGAACTTTTCCTGGCATCATACTAATTTATTCTGCCTGGTTTTTGCCTTTTTCTATTTGGATTTTGCGTGGATTTTTTGCCGCTATTCCAAAAGAGTTGGAAGAAGCCGCTTTAATTGACGGATGTTCCAGGCTTAGAGTTTTTTGGCACGTGGCGCTTCCTTTGGCCCGTCCTGGGATCATTGCTACCGGCATCTATGTTTTCTTAAACGCCTGGGATGAATTGATGTTTGCCTGGGTTTTGACTAATGCAGATACCATGACTATTCCGGTTGGAATTAGATTATTCGTAGGAAACTACCAAAACCGTTTTGATTTAATGATGGCTGCGGCAACCGTAGCCACTATTCCTGTTGTTGTATTATTCTTCATGCTGCAAAAACACATTGTGCGCGGTTTAACCGCCGGCGCAGTTAAGGGGTAATAAATATGAAAATCCAAAATCCAAAATCCAAAATCCAAAAATATTCTTTATTGTTAATTGTGTCATTGTTAATTGTTAATTGTTCTTATGCAATGGCTAAACCTACCCAGTCTAGTGAAATTAAAGCTCAAAAAGAAGTCTTCCTGGGTGTTTTCCGCGAAGGTGCTCCGGCTAACATGGGCCACATTAATAATTTTGTGCGTGATACCGGGTTTAAACCTTCGGTTATTATGTGGTATCAAGATTGGAACCAAAATTTCCCTCGCCAAGCAGCCATGAATGTTATTAATTATGGGGCAGTGCCGCATATTGTATGGGAGCCTTGGTATTGGAGTAATCATAGTAAAATCCAGCTCCAGGATATTATTGATGGTAAGTGGGATAATTATATTAAGACCTGGGCGCAAGAAATCAGATCTTTTGGTCACCCGATATTTTTACGTGTGGCCCACGAATTTAATATTGAAGGTTATCCTTGGGGTTTAGTTAACTCTGGCAAAGATCCTAAAGTTTATATTGATGCTTATCGTCATGTGGTTGATATTTTTAAACAAGAAAAAGCAGACAATGCTATCTGGGTCTGGTGCTTTATGAATTATTCTTATCCGAAAGAAGCCTGGAACGATTGGGTAGCTGCTTATCCAGGTGATAAATATGTGGATTGGATTGGAATTGATGGTTATAACTGGGGCTCAACCAAAAGCTGGAGTAACTGGGAAGAATTTAAACATTTATTCCGTGATCAGGCCAGGTTGTCTAAGAAATTGTGGCCTACTAAACCGATAATGGTGGCGGAATTTTCTTCCGCTGAAAAAGGCGGGGATAAAGCAGAATGGATTAAACAAATTCCGGACTTCTTAAAAACCAGCATGCGCGATATTGACATGATTATCTGGTTTGATATTAGGAAAGAAGCGGATTGGAGAGTTAAATCCAGCAAAAAGTCCGCCGCTGCTTTTAAAGAAATTGTGCAAGATCCAATTTTTTCTAGTTCTGGAACCAGGGCGGCAAATTTTATAGCTGCTTCTTCTAGCCTTGTCCGTAAAAAGGCGGTAGCAGCAAAAGCTCCTGGGGCGATAAATATTGACGGTAATTTATCTGATTGGAACAAATCTTATCCTATAACCATGAAGGATGAGTCCTATTTTAAAGAAGGCTTTGGTTGGAGCGGACTAGAAGATCTTTCTGGGGTGGCTTATGTAATGTGGGATGCGGAAAATATTTATTTTGCTGTTGAAGTAGACGATAAAATACCTTTAATTAATGATAATAAAAGAGCTAATATTTGGGATGGAGATTGCATAGAAATTGTTTTAGGCTTTAAATCTAAAAACAAAGACAGAACTCATTTTACCAGCGGAGACTACCAAATTGGGCTTGGCACTGGAAACAATAAGGGCAATGAGCCCACTATTTGGAATTGGCAAAGAAGAAGGGTTCCTGCTGGCAGCGATATTGCGGTAGTAGAAGTTAGCAATCCTCAAGGTTATGTTATAGAAGCTAAAATCCCCTGGAAATTTTTCAGATTAAAAGCTGCGCCAGCACCAGGGAACCAATTTGGTTTTGATATTGCTTTTGATGATGCGGATTATACTGGTGAGCGTGAAAAGCAGTTTATTTGGAATGGTGATTATTACTTTTATAAAGATCCTAGTGTCTGGGGAATACTTGAGATTAAGTGAAATTCGCAATCTTATTTGACGATATAATTCAAGGAGGGTTAACTATGAAGAGAATAATTTTAATTACTGGTTTTTGTTTAATTGCCTCAATGGTTTTAGCAATGGCTGGTCCGGCTCCTGACGAAAAAGGTATGGAACAAGTTGGGGCTTCTGTTTCTCAAGGATCTTCTGATAGCAGAATGCTGTTGATTGATGATTTTGAATCTGCCAGCTTAAGAAGCCCGCGAGAATGGTGGGTTTTTGATATTGAAACTCTGGAACCAGTATCAAACTCAGCCTTAAAAATTGGAGACGAAGAATCAGTGGAAGCTATTGGTAGTTACTCCTTAAAGCTTAAAGGGAAAGCTACTAACTGGTATTCTGGTGGTTGCGGCACTTATATTGCCAAAGAACACTTGGACGCTTCAAGATATAATGCTTTTCAAATTGATATTTATGGCAATGGGCCAGGATCTGGAACCCTAAAAGTGGAACTATTTGATGACGATAATAACAACTGGCAAGCAGAGCAAGATCCTTCTAATAATTACTTACCTATTTATGATGATAAATATATTACAGATATTATGGTGGACTGGAGCGGCTGGAGAAGAATTGTTATTCCATTCGAAGATTTTGTGGATGATAATGCTGGCGTAGGCGACGATATCTGGAATCCGGCTCAAACCAATGGTTCGGGTGGATTACTTCAGCTACAATTTGTTTGCATTGCCCCAAAATCAGACGGCGAAGTTAACTTTAATATTGATAATGTAAGCTTGATTGAAGAGTGATTATAATGCGTAAAGTTTTCTTATGTCTATTGGTAATATTATTGATCTTTGGCGCAGCAAAGACTGGCCAAGCCCAGGGATTTTCTGAGTTTTGGAATAATATTGCTTATTATGATACTAATGGTGAAAAGAAAAATTTTGCGGCTACTTTAGCTCGTTTTGAAGGCAAAGTTGGATTGGGTCTTGGTAATTCCCCTTTACAATTATATGGCGCTTATTATGGTGTTTTTTCTCAGTCCCCTGATTATTGGGATAACTCACTTTATTCTGGCTTAGGACTTCGTTTTAAACCTTTTCAAAACTATCAAGCTTCCGGCTGGCAAAATGAGTGGATTCCAGACGTAAAAATATTCGTAGAATCTTTAAGTGCTTCTTATTTAAAAGATAATGCTTCTGCCGAAGCTGCTGGCCTGGCAAAAACCGATATGCAGTATGGTTTTGACCTTTGGCACGAATGGAACACTGAAGGATTAAATCTTGGTATTCCTTGGGCAGAGCTTTGGACTAAACTAGTTTATAAACAAACTAATTTTGGCTGGGAAGATTTTAATAACTATATTTTCTATTTTCAACCTAAAGTAGGCAGATATTTGGCTAAAGGGGTTGGAATTTATTTAAGAGGCGACCTTACTTATTCGGGTAAAAGCGGAGCTAGTTATTATTTTTTAAACATTGCGGATTATGGTTTAGGTATCAGGTTTGAACCTTTTAAGAGCACTACCAAAGAAGAAGCTTTATTGCATAAATTTAATATGTTTGCCGAAGTTATTGGCATTACTTACCTCAAAGAAAAGCCCACCGATCCTAATAAACAGGTTGCTTCAGACGTGCGTTTTGGTGTAGACTTTTCCTACGGAAGATGATTTTAATAGTTGGGTTGGGAAACCCGGGAAAAGAATACGAAAATACTCGCCACAATTTAGGCTTTAAAGTTATAGAAGAGCTGGCCAGCCGTCTTGGTATTCCTTCTTTTAAATCAAAGTTTCAGGCTTTTGTAGCAGACGCTAAAATTGATGACCATAAAATTATGCTGGTGCAGCCCCAAACTTTTATGAACAATTCAGGAGCTTCTGTGCGCCAGATAATGGATTGGTACCGAGTAAAGCCAGAAAATATTATCCTGGTTTATGATGATGTTGATCTTGAGGTGGGTGATCTAAGGATCAGGGAAAAGGGTAGCGCTGGCGGCCATCGTGGGGTTGAATCTGTGATTGAGCACATTAAGAGCACCCAATTTATTCGAGTTCGCATTGGAATTGGCCGAGATAGTTTTAAGCAGGATGTTTCGGATTATGTTTTAGCGAAAATCCCTGTTGACCAAACAGATCTTTTGGCCCAGACAGTGGTTATTGCCGCCGATGCAGCGGAAATGATTATGCGCCAAGATTTAACCGCAACCATGAACAAATATAATGCTTAGGTTGTTTGAAGGTTCCTCATATTTAAAACAAACTCTCTTTCCAGGAATGATTGGATCATCCGCGTCTTTTATCTTATCCGAACTTAATACCAATCTATTAATTGTTACTGCCAGTACCAGCAAAGCGGAAATACTTAAGAATGAAATAGAATTATTATCTAAAAAATCTGTTTCTTTATTTCCTGCTCCAGACATTGTGGCGGGAGAAGAGGCAAAGCCTTCCGAGGAAATCGTTGGCCAGCGTTTAAGCATTTTATCTAATTGGCCAAGCATTGTAGTTGCTCCGGCAAAAGCGATTATGTTTAAAACCAATAGCCGCATTAAGAATATTAAATTATCAGAACGCCAGATTATCAGAATTGACAAACTAATCGAAAACCTAATTGAATTCGGCTATAAACGCTTTGATATTGTGGGTGGGCGGGGAGAATTTTCAGTGCGGGGTGGGATTATTGATATTTTTCCTTTGGGGTTTGAGCATCCAGTACGCGTTGAGTTTGTCGAGGATAAAATAGAGTCTATTCGCTCTTTTGATGCTTATAGCCAGCGTTCAATTGAAAAATTAGTTGAAATAGCTGTGCTGCCGGCTTTTGAAGCTTTTGAAACTAGCGTTTTTGAGCATGTACCAAAAGGTACGATGGTGGTTTTTGTGGAAATGATGGAAATTGCCAGGGCGGCTGACCGCCATATTGAAGAGCAAAAAGCCTTTGATACTAATTTAAAATATCTCACTGTTGAAGAAATTAAAAAACAAAGCCTGCAATATAAAAGAGCAGAATTTTCAAACTTTTTAAAGCCGGAAGAGCAATCTCCTTTTTCTGCTGCTCCAACTTTTATTGGGCAGATTGAGCAAATTCCTGAAAATGCCATAGTTATCAGCCAGCATGCCAAAAGAATTTCAGCCAAGGCAATTTCTGGCAGCTTAAGTGGTGGTTTTATTTTTCAAGAGAAGATGATTTTAACTGATAAAGAACTTTTTGGCGAAGAAATATCATTAAAAAAGAAAAAAGCTGCTCCAGCAGAAGGAGTGAATAATCAGCTTTTAGCAGATTTAAAGCCGAATGATTATGTGGTGCATGAAAATTACGGAATTGCTCAATATTTAAAAATGACTAAACTTAAAATCGAAGGGGTTATGCAAGAATACCTATTGTTAGAGTTTGCTAAGGGTGACAAACTTTACGTTCCACCGACTATGACTGGATTAGTGGAAAAATATGCTGGTGCCAGTGACTTTTCTCCCAAGCTTAGCCGGTTGGGAACTGTTACCTGGACCCGCACCAAGGGACGAGTTAAGAAAGCTTTGCAGGATATGACCAAAGAATTGCTTGGGCTTTATGGTGCTCGGCAAAAGTTAGCAGGTTTTTCTTTTCCGCTTGATGATATGTGGCAAAAAGAATTGGAAGGCACTTTTCCTTATGAAGAAACTGTTGATCAGGGGAAGGCAATTAATGCTGTAAAATCTGATATGCAGTCAGAGCGACCCATGGACCGCTTGGTTTGCGGAGATGTGGGCTATGGCAAAACAGAAGTGGCTTTGCGGGCCGCGGCTAAAGCTGTTTCTGCTGGAAAGCAGGTGGCAATACTGGTACCGACTACAATCTTAGCTGAACAGCATTATAATAATTTTAAAAACCGTTTTAAATCTTTGCCTTTTGTAGTTGAAATGCTTTCTCGCTTTCGTTCAAAAAAAGAGCAAGCTTTGGTGGTTAAATCCCTGGAGCAAGGTGGGGTGGATATTGTTATTGGTACCCACCGGCTTTTGCAAAAAGATATTAAATTTCATGATTTAGGTTTATTGATTATTGACGAAGAACAGCGTTTTGGGGTAGGGCATAAAAATAAATTAAAAAAAATAAAGCAGAATGTAGATATTTTAGCTCTTTCTGCTACTCCAATTCCAAGAACTCTATATTTATCCCTTTCTGGCACACGAGATTTAAGTGTAATTAACACTCCGCCAGTTGACCGCTCACCTATTAGAACTTATGTTTTACCTCATAATGATCATGTAGTAAGAGAGGCTATTCTGCGTGAGCTTGATCGAGGCGGCCAAATCTATTATTTACATAATTTTGTAGAAACGATTGATGGGGTGGCTTCAAAAATTAAAAAATTGGTGCCAGAAGCAAGAGTTGCCGTGGCTCATGGACAAATGCCTGAAAAAGAATTAGAAAAAACTATGCTTAACTTCTTAGACCGGAAATTTGATATTTTAGTTTGCACTTCAATTATTGAGTCTGGTTTAGATATTCCAACTGTTAATACTATTTTAATTGATCAGGCTAACCGCTTTGGCCTGTCCCAACTTTATCAAATAAGGGGAAGGGTAGGCAGATCTGCTGCTCGGGCTTATGCTTATCTTTTTTATGAACCTAAGAAGATAATTACGGATGAGGCAATTGAACGGTTAAAAGCCATTCAGGAATTTACTGCGCTTGGTTCAGGCTACAAACTAGCCATGCGCGACCTTGAAATTCGTGGAGCAGGTAATTTATTAGGGGCTCAGCAGTCAGGCCATGTGATGGAAGTTGGGTTTGGTTTGTATTGTGAGCTGTTGGACCAAGCAGTAAAACAAGCCAAAGGCATAAAACAGGTGTCTCCGCGAGAAGTTGAGGTTGATCTTAAAGTAGAAGCTTATATTCCTGACCATTATATTAATGATGATAGGCAGCGTATTGCTATTTACCGTAGAATGAATCTTTTGGCTACTAAAGAAGAGATTAATGATATGAAAAAAGAGCTAAAAGATCGGTTTGGCGCATTACCCTTGCCGCTAAAAGAGTTATTTAAATTAATCGAAATAAAAATCAAAGCTTTAAAGGCTGGAATTAGAAAGATTAAGCAAGAAGGCACGAAATATCAAGTGGAATGGTTATCCGGTAAGCGAGCCACTAAGATAACTCTCGACAATCTTTTTGTCTCTAACAATTAAGACTGGTTTTCCGGACTTTGTTTTAATCACGATTTTTTCTGGGGTCGCTTCTACATTACCAATACCAGAATCTTGTTTTGAAGTGCTGGCTAAGTAATTGATAACTAAAAGTTTTAAGATTTCAGGATTTAATTCTTCACCCACAAAAATTTTAGGCTCAACAGAAAATTCAGTATGTTTTGCTGCAATAATTGAAGCTTTGCCTTTCTGTTTCCAGAAATCTTTTAAAATACCTTCTAATTTTTCTAATGGGGTTTTTTCATTATCCATTATGCTGTCTCCAATTGTCTTTGGTTGAGGATGGCTTGTTTTGCAGTTTGCCTTGCTAATTTGGTTGGAGCTAATTGATAAACCAATTTAAGCACACTTGATAAACCGTCGCCAACTACCTCAAAAGCAGCTTCTGCTAATTTTTCAAGTTCTTCAGGTTTAAGGGTATCATGACCTGCAATTTTAACAATTGTAGGATTAGGTAAAGTTGCTTGGGCTGGTGCGGTTTGGGTTAGCGCTGGTCTTACTTGGTGAGCAAAAATCGAGGGTTGTTCGGATTTTTCTTTGAGCGCTACAGCATCACTTAATATTCTTCCGGCAAAATCAATACTAGTATAACTTAAAAGATTGGCAGCGGCTAAGGCGCCTTTTTGAATGCCTTTTCTAGCAACGTTTTTTATTTGAGCTATTACGCCAGGTGCTGACACTTTATCTGCTCCTTTGGGCTAATTTTTTTTGCTTAATATCTCTTTTAACTACTGTAGCTACATAAGGCAATGTATCTGGTTTTATCTTATAAGTTTTTAAAAAATATTCCATTACTAATTGGGCTTTTAGCTTTTGATCTAACCAGGCTTTGTCGTCTTTAATAATGGGTTCCCCATCTACCTTAAGTAAGGCTAAAAGATCGATGATTTCCATGGGATTATTAAACCCCAAGGCCTTTAAGTTTGGTCCTTTTTTCTGTTGTTTATCTTCCATAGCTTGTCCTACATATAATATATCGGATCAAAAGGCCTAAAACTTGCATGAAAGCATCAGTCAAGTTAAATTATTATTTTAAATTAATACAAAT
>CAZMPJ010000010.1:0-72483 GCA_964568455.1 uncultured bacterium | reverse complement strand
ACCCCAGAAAAGTATCACAAATACCCGAGTCCAGTCCTAATGGGGTTCATTTCAACTTTATCTCCATTGTAATAAACCCCATCGGTTGGATAAATGTCGTCTGAACCTGGTGCATTAATTTCTCCTGGATCAGGAGCTGGTTGTCCGCAAGGGCCGCCTTCGGGCAGATAATCTACTATTCCATTATTATCATCATCTACTTCTGCTTTTCCTGGAGCCTGATCTTTTCCCCAAAAAAGACTTCTAGCTTTTTTTCCGCGATTATTAACAAATCCACCAATGTGGTCATAATCTCTATGAGTAAGAATAACCCAATCAAGTTGTTTTACCCCTAACCCCTCTATCCATTTTTTAACTTTTTTCCTGCTCTTCCCCGCATCAACTAAAATAGTTTTACGATTTGGTCCAACAATTAAAGTGGAATCTCCTTGCCCAACCGGAAGATGATAAACACAAAGATTGTTCTTGGGACAGCTTGGAACATTTAATCCATCAGACATATTAATTTTCCTCCATTACTAACCAAGGACGCATTAAACTTTCATACATTGGCCTATCAAGATCATAAGTTAATTTTGCAAAATCAGTTTGGTCTTGTGCTGAACCTAAATCTATTAAAAAACAAAATAAAGCTTCTCGCTCCTCACCATCCAAGATTTCGAACAAGGCCCTTCTGGCTTCTCGGTTTAAAAATTTAAATGTAATTTCTAATCTGGCATTCCAAGCATCAAACAAAATCCTACGGTTTTCAGCATCTGTAGTTAAAAACAGAGGATTTAAAAAGCCTAAAAGGGCTTTGCGAGTGCTGGAAGAATCTACCACAAAATCTAGCTCTTCTGGTATAGGCTGCTCACAAGCTTCTAAACTTTCCAACAAAGTAACTTGTTTTATATTAAGGGACTTGTCACCCCTATCCATAACCCAAGGAGGAAATTCTCCCTCTCTTAAAACAGGCAAATCTACCCCTCTTATCACCCGAGTTACATATGCCCCTGCCATTTCAGGATCTATTTGATGAATTATCGGTCGTATTTCACGCCGCCTTAATATCTCTGGCTCAATTTTCCTACCCCTTCTTAAAGGCAATGTCAGCCTAGATAGTAAGGAATGTGCATTGACTGATACTACTGATTTTACTAGTTGCATTTCTACTCCTAGTTCTTTATCCGTCACTTTTGGGGGAAATTTCAGTTTATTTAGGAAATCAATGACTAATTAGTGAAATTTTCATTTGAGATTGAGGATATATAAATACAATGAATACCTTTGATGCTAAAATCACAGCACTCCAAAAGAGATTTCCAGCTGCAAATTATGGCTGGAAAAACGAAATAGTACGAGCTAATATTCGCGGCACGCAAAAAGGTCTTAAATTCACTACTCCAGAAGTGGACTCGCATGATTGTAAAACAACGGCTAGAATTGCAGGACAAGAACTAAGTGTTTCTGGAGGAACGCCAACAATAGTATCGCTGAAGCTGCAACATGATGTCTCTAGAGCGTTTGCCAACCATTTCTTTACCACCTTAACCTTTGCTGACGATGTCTGCGTGATCGGGCTAACCCCTTATGACCAAGTTCTAGGTTTCTACCCTTATACCATATTTCCTCGAGAAGATTTTCAACAAATGATGAGAAAAGCTAGAATGTATGCCTTTCCACCAGAGAACATTGAAGGACAAAGAGAAGTTTCCATAGGAGGAAACATTCCATTAGAAGTAGCTTTGAGCGGAGTTAACAAAAACTTATTATACGCATCCTCTCTTTCCATTCGTTCTAATTTCGTCTACTCCTCTCTTGTACTAAGAGTGGCAGCCTATCTTTTTGATCCAGTAAATTTTTGTTTTAAAAATCCGATAACTATTTTAATTGCAAAGAACGAATATGGCATCACAAAAGAAGAGCACGGTAGGTTTCCTCAAGCTGAGTCACGGCGCATATTAAAAGGGTTAGAAGAAAGAGGCCACCCTGCGCTTGAATGGGTATATGAACAGTCTTGGCTAAACAGCACGCTCTAACAGCTTACAAACGTGATCCATTGCCTTTTTTTCAACATCTTTATAAGGCTTTAGGCGATCAACCAGATCTTTAAAATCAACTTGATGGCCGTCAAATTCTGGGCCTTCAACACAAGCAAATTTGGTTTCGCCGCCAACAGTTACCCGACAAACACCACACATACCAGTGGCATCCAACATTATCGGATTTAAAGAAACCATGGTTTTGATCCCATGCGGCTTAGTTACGTCACAACAAACTCTCATCATGGGAACTGGACCAACTGCAATAAGTAAATCAATTTTTTTACCAGAAGCAATAATATCTTTTAATTCATCAGAAACAAACCCCTTACGTCCGCAGGATCCATCATCAGTAGTAACCTTAAGCTCAGTACTCTGTATTTTAAGTTCTTCTCTATAGATCAACATTTCTTCACATCTAGCCCCAATAATAGTAATAACTTCATTGCCAGCCTTTTTCATCGCTTTTACCACTGGATATATTTCTGCAATACCCACCCCACCACCGATCACCACCACTGTCCCATACTTTTTAATGTGAGATGGAACCCCAAGCGGGCCTAAAAGATGAGCAATCTTATCGCCCACTTTTAAGGAATCTAAGACTTTAGTAGTAGCACCAACAATTTGAAAAATAATAGCAATGGTTCCCTTTTCCACATCCGCGTCAGCAATAGTTAAAGGAATTCTTTCTGCGTTTTCCTTGGGAACAATTACAATAAAATTTCCTGGTTTAGCCGCTTTTGCAATATGCGGTGCGTCAACAATGATCCTGGAAATATTATCAGCCAGTTTTTCTTTTTTTAAGATTTTAGACATACTTTAATAAAGCTCCTCTCCATTCATCTTTCATTTTTTTGATTGGTAAATCAACTAAATCTTCAATAATTAAATTTTTACCGCCAACTTTACCGATTTTGGCAAAAGAAATTTTATTTTGCTTGGCTAATTTTTCAATTTTATCTGCATTTTGCGGTGAGCAGGAAATAATTACGCGGGATTGTGATTCACCGAATAAAAGCGCATCGTTTCTAATCTCCCCACTACCTGGCAAACAAGTAATTTGTGCGCCTAGACCTTGAAAACCAGCTTCAGCTAAGGCAACGGCTAAGCCACCCTCTGAACAATCATGCGCTGAATTGATTATTCCCTTTTGAATCGCGTCATAAACAGTTTTTTGCAGAGCTTTTTCTTTTTCCAGATCAAGCTCTGGAGAGTTACCCGTAACTTTATCGTGGATAACTTTTAAATATTCGCTACCACCTAGTTCATCCTTGTTTTCACCTAAAAGAACAATAATATCCCCTTCATTTTTAAAATATTGGGTCATGCGTTTTTCAATGTCAGGCAAAATTCCAATCATACCGATTGAAGGAGTAGGATTAATTGCGCCTTTTGGGCTTTCATTATAAAAAGACACGTTACCCGAAACAACCGGCGTGCCCAAGGCTTTACAAGCAGTAATAATCCCGTTGATGCAATTTTTAAAAGCATAATAGCGGTCTGGTTTTTCTGGATTACCAAAGTTTAAACAATCAGTAACTGCTGCAGGGTCTGCGCCAGAGCAAACTAGATTTCTAGCTGCTTCTGCCACAGCAATCTGCGCGCCAACATAAGGATTTAAATAACAATAACGGCTGTTGCAGTCAGTAGTTGCGGCGATTCCTTTTTTAGTATCTTTTACCCGCAAAACCGCAGCATCAGAACCGGGCAGAACACAGGTATTAGTCTGCACCATATGGTCGTACTGCTCATAAACCCATTCTTTACTGGCAATAGTTGGGGAACTCAAAAGCTTAAGTAAAACATCATTAAAATCTTTTGGCACTGAAACAGAATTAAAGTCAAAATTATTTAATTCATCTAAATAAGCTGGTCTTTCGTCCGGCATATGATAAATCGGGGCTTTTGCCAAAGCTTCGGTATCAATGTCTGCTACTACTTCACCCTGGTATTTAACTCTTAATTTTTTATCATCCGTAACATAGCCAATCACTACTCCATGCAGATCCCATTTCTTAAAAATGTCCTCCACCTTTTTTTCTTCACCCTTTTTAACACAAACCAGCATTCTTTCTTGAGATTCTGACATCATAATTTCATAAGCTTCCATCCCGGTTTCGCGCAAAGGAACTGTATTTAAATCAATTTCCATGCCCATGCCACCAGCGTGGGCCATTTCTGCTGATGAACAAGTAAGCCCCGCCGCCCCCATATCTTTAATACCTAAAACACAGCCAGTATCAAGCATTTCAAGAGTGGCTTCGATTAAACATTTTTCAGTAAACGGATCACCGATCTGAACAGTTGGTCTTTTTTCTTCACCTTCGCTAAATTCATGCGAGGCCAAAACAGAGCAACCACCAATGCCATCACGGCCCGTGGAAGAACCTACATACATAATGGGATTGCCCTTGCCAACTGCTTTTGCTTGGGCTAGTTTATCTTTGTGACAAACTCCAATGCTCATAGCATTAACCAAACAATTGCCAGAATAAGATTCATCAAAATAAATTTCACCGCCAACCGTTGGAACACCTAAGCAATTGCCGTAAAAAGCAATTCCATCAACCACACCTTTTAATAAATAGCGGTTATAGGGTTCGCTTAATGGGCCAAAGCGTAAAGAATCAAGTGAAGCAATGGGACGCGCTCCGGCCGTAAAAATATCACGGATAATTCCACCCACTCCAGTAGCTGCGCCTTGTTTTGGCTCAACTTGAGAAGGATGATTGTGGCTTTCCATTTTAAAAACAATGGCTAAGTCGTCTACCACAATTCCGCCAGCATCCTCGCCAATTAAGGCTTTATATTTTCCTTCTTTAGGCAGGTCTTTTAATAATGCACGGGAACGAGGATAGCCACAGTGCTCTGACCATTCTACGGAAAACATAGCCAGCTCGGTTGAAGACGGTTCCCGCCCCATAATTTTTTCGATCTTATTATATTCCTGGTCGTTTAGACCTAGTGCTTGATAGACTTCTTTTTTAACCATTTTTAAAAAATCCAAAATCCCAATGACAAAATCCAAATAAATCTTTTAAATTCAAATCGGGAAATTTTTCTGATTTGGATTTTTCCAGATTTATTTGTCATTTGAATTTTGTCATTTGTCATTTATTCTTCATCCATTTCAAAATCGATTCCCAAACAATCAACCCATCACCACTTGTTAATTTCTCTTCGCTCGCTCTTTCAGGATGCGGCATCATGCCTAAAACATTGCCTTTTTCATTCACCAGTCCAGCAATATCATCCACTGCCCCATTTGGATTGTCTACATAACGGAATACAATTTGATTATTTTTCTTAAGCTCTGCCAAACCTTTATCATCAATATAATAATTACCTTCATTATGGGCAATCGGGATCCTAACCATCTGGCCCTTTTTATAACCTGAAGAAAAAGGAGTATCAGTGTTTTCAACTTTTAATTCAACAAACTTACAAATAAAATGTGAATTTTTATTGCGGAGCATGGCTCCTGGAAGCAAACCTGCTTCTAAAAGAACTTGAAAACCATTGCAGATACCAATTACCAACCCACCCTTATTAGCAAATTTAATTACTTCTTCCATAATAAGAGAAAAGCGGGCAATGGCGCCGCAGCGAAGATAATCGCCGTAACTAAAACCACCGGGAATAATAAGGCAATCAAAATCTTTTAGTTTAGTTTCTTTATGCCAAACGTATTCCACTGGTTGTTTTAAGACCTTATCCACCACATGAAAACAATCGTGGTCACAGTTTGAACCAGGAAATACAATTACGCCAAATTTCATTACTTAATCTCTATTTGAAAGTCTTCAATAATGGGGTTAGCCAAGAGTTTTTTACACATAGCTTCTGCTTGCGCTTTGGCTTTTTGTTTGTCATTTTCGTCCAACGTAAGGGTGATAAACTTACCCATCCTAACTTCAGCAATACCTTTAAAATCAAGGGATTCTAAACCATGCTTTACAGTTAAGCCCTGCGGATCAGCTACAGTTTTTTTGAGGGTAATTTTAACTTGTATTTCTGTCATTACATTAATATAGTATCAAAAAACTAGAGGGTGTTCAACTAGCCGAAAAAACAAGTGTGTGCTCAAGACGGCCATCACCAATTGGCTCTATCCTTTCATCTAATAACTGTAACCGGACCAGAGGATCAACCATTCTTATATACGCTTGTGTCCTTGCCTTACTATTGCCATCAGTTGCCCCAACCACTAGCAAAAGACTTTGTTGACTGCCTTTTGCCATTAAGTCTATAGCTCTATCAATAATTTGTTGCTGTTTAGAAAAATCAAAATAACTCAAAAAATAACCGACCTGAACAACTTGATAAGGCTCTTCATTTTCAGCCAAACCATATTCAAAAAAATCTCTAGCAACTGTTTTTATATTACTTTTCCCGAACAAAGCAGCGTAATATTGTAAAAACTCAGCAATAAAAGGTTTGATATCCAATAAAATTAATTGGCCATAATTTGCTTGCCAGGTTGTCACCCAACCACCACCCATACAACCAGTCCCTACAACCAATGTTTTGGCAGGCAGGCCACCTAAAAACCTTTGGCTATAAGCAAGGGTTGATTTAGCCGCTCTTTCATGAGCAGACCTATCTTCTTGTGAAAAAGTAACATCATAAGCATAAGCTAAAGCAAATAATTTTCTCACTTTTGGCTCATCTTTAAATGGCATTATCCCCCTGACAACTTCATTTGTGCCCCATTTTATCCTTAACAGATCAAAGCCTGGCCCAGACACAGTGTCTTCATAAAAGACTGTAGCTATTTCAGATAAATCATTTAAATTAAAGTTTAATTTAAAGCCTAGTTGCTGTCTAAATTGTCCCAATATTATTTTTCGAACAGTTTTCCTCTCCTGCCTACTAAAACGATATCCCTGACACCATCTGCCAGGACGCAATATTTGAGTAGAGTTCAAAGCTTTCATACTTTGATATCGTAATATTCAAGAGGAAATTTCAAGAAATATTCAATTAGCAAATTGTTTTAGAACTCAGCTTTGAGCTTTAAAATCCCCAGTGCGTCGTCATCGCCGCCACTATTATACTCATATTCATAAGCCGCGCCCATGGTTACTTTTAATAAACTTGTTTTATAAGCTACCACATCAATACCTATACCAGCTTCAGATTCTTTACGATTTTTCGAAGACCAGATCATTTGATAAGACTCATCTTCAAAATAAACATAGGGGGTATATGAGACACCTTTATTTTCAATTGCTTTTTTAAAAGTGAGTTTGGTTTTTATCAAGGTTTGGTCAGCGTCGAGGTAATCGGTTTCATGGTTTATATCTAAAACCGTAGTAATATCCCCTGGCATAAGCTTGGCAAAAGCAAACGAAGCACAAAAAATAAATATTAAAACAAACAAAACAGTTTTTTTCATTTTCCTTTTCCTCCTTCAAACAATTATAGATCAAAAACTATTTATCTCCAATATTTTTTTGGCAATGTTTTCTGCATGGTCGCCAGCACGCTCTAGATTACTAAGAATATCTAAAAAGATTATTCCAGCAGAAGGATCACAATTACCCTTACCTAATCTACGAATATGATTATCGCGATATTCCTGCTCGACTGCATCAACTTTTCCTTCACTTTTTAAGGCTTGATAAGCAACATCTTTATCCCATTTATCAAAAGATTTAATCGACAAAGAAAGCGCTTCATAAACATATTTGCTAAGCAGTTTAATTTCTTCTATGGCAACACTCGAAAATTTAGTATTTTCTTCTTGCTGCAAGATAACTAAATCCATTATATTTTCAGCAATATCGCCAATTCGCTCTACGTCATGGATTAAATGCAAATATCCAGCCGTGGTGCGTGACTGCTCTTCGGTAATAGATTGCTGGTCAATGTTAATAATAAACGAGGCAATCTCTTTTTCTAAATGATTAACCACTTCTTCTCTGCGTTTTATTTTTTCAAATATTTCTTCTCTATCACGAGGCTTAACAACAAAAATAGAATCCACAGCTAACTTAAATTGTTGTTCTGCATATTTAGTCATACGCACAATCTCTTTTTTAGCTTGGCCAATAGCAATTTCCGGAGTAATTAACATTCGCCTATCTAGATACTTTGTCTCATGCTCAATAACTTCAACCTCCCCTTTAACTAATTTAGTTACTAAAAAAGCTAAAACTCCTGTCAGAGGAATAAAAATCAAACAATTTATTATATTAAAAAGAGAGTGGCTATTAGCAACATGTCGCTCAATATTTTGGCCTACCCAGACATTGCCTGGAGTAATCAAATTTATAAAATAAAGAAAAATTGGCTTGCCACCTATTCTTAGATTTAAAAACAACAACATATAGCCAGCCCCAACTAAATTAAATAAGGTATGTGCCCAGGCAGTACGCTTAGCCGTAATATTAGCGTTAAGCGCCGCTAATTGAGCCGTAATAGTGGTACCAATATTGTCACCCAAAATCACGGCAAAAGCAGTCATAAAATCTAATAAGCCGGTTCCTGCCAAAACCATAGTAATACCAACAGTAGCAGAGCTGCTTTGCACAACCATAGTTAAAATTGTCCCGGTTAATACTGCCAAAAGCGGATTACTACTAAAAGTAACAAATAACTGTCTAAATTCTGGGCTTTGCTTAAGCGGACCAAAAACACTGGTCATCACTGCCAAACCAAAGAAAATAAAACCAAAACCCAAAATTGACTGGCCAATATATCTCATTTTTTGTTTGGGCGCAAAAAAGTTTAAGGCCACCCCAAGACCAATAAGTGGCAAAGCATACTTGTGAATTTTAAAAGCAATGATTTGACCAGTCAAAGTGGTACCAATATTAGCTCCCAGAATAACGCCTATAGATTGTTTTAAACTAACCAGCCCGGCTTGTACAAAACCAATAAGCATAACTGTTGAAACAGAACTGCTTTGCACGATTGCCGTGAGTCCCGCCCCAACCGCAACACTAGATAATGTAGTCTTAGTTAACAACCCAAGAATCCGACGCAAACTTTTTCCGGCAATTTTCTGCAGCCCCTCGGACATTACCTTCATACCAAAGAGAAAGATCCCTAATCCGCCAACCACTCCAAAGAAAATATTGTTTGTCATAATGATTTTATTATGCAATAAAGATATTAAGCTTTGATGAAGACAATGTTAAAAGTATGTAAATTATGAAGGAGGAAAAACAAGAGTAAATTTTGAACCTTTACCAACTTCGCTTTCAACCTCAACTGTCCCATGATGTATATTCATAACATGCTTTACAATAGAAAGCCCTAAACCAGTACCTCCTAATTGTCTAGAGCGGGCTTTATCTACTCTATAAAAACGTTCAAAAACTCTGGAAAGATGCTTTTGCGGAATCCCAATTCCAGTATCTGATACAATTAACTCAAGCTTATTACTCACTTTCTTACAACTAAGCTCTATCCTCCCACCACTACCAGTATAATTGATTGCATTATCCAAGATATTCAACAAGGCCCGATAAATATGGTCTTCAAGACCAGGAATAAAGCACTGGCTAATATCACATTTTTTCACTAAATCAATCTTCTTTTCTTTTATTCGCTCTGCAATAGTATCCAAGACACGTTCTATTACTTTACTAACATCTATTTCATCAAAAGGCTCTAATTCTTTTTTCGATTCAAGTTTTGATATTTCTAAAATATCGTCAATCAGACAAGAAAGATGGGATACATGTTTATCAATTTTATTTAAGAAGTCCCGATTATGCTCTTTATCATCAATCGCCCCTTCGATTAAAGTTTCCACATAGCTGCGAATAGCAGTCAATGGAGTTTTTAGTTCGTGCGAAACATTGGCAACAAATTCAGAACGGTAGCTTCCCAGTTTTTCCAGCCGGCCCTGTTCTTTAGAAAGTTTTTTAAACGATTCTGCCAAGCGCTCACTGATATCTTCTATCGCGGCTTCTAACTTGCCAATTTCAAATTTTGAGCGGGGTACAATTTTTACCGGAAACTCTCCCCTGGTTATACGTCCAGAAATACCAGACAACCTTATAATCGGATGGGCAAAAGAGCGGGAAAAAAGCATGCTCAAAACTACCGCCACTAAAATAACCACGGCCAAGGCAGCAGCTATTGATTTATGGATCTTTATTACTAACTCAGTGGCATAAGTAGCCGGAATAGCAAATCTGACATAGCCAACCTCTCCTTGAAGAGGAACCGCCACATAAATAAGGTCTTTACCCAACGTTGCGCTATAGCGAACTGCTTTGCCTTTGCCTTGTTTTTGCGCTTCAATAATTTCTGGCCGGTCAAGGTGATTTTCTAGTGTTCCCAGTTCAGCAAAAGTGGTAGCAGAATCTCCTAATACCTTTCCATCTTTAGCAATCACCGTAACCCGGCTGCCGGAAAGCTTAGCTATTTCTAAAACTTTATTTTGAATGGTTAAAGAGTCGTTTTCGGAAAGCCCGGCCGAAACTAATAAGGCCTGTTTAAAAAGCTCGCTGCTAATCTGGTTAACTGTGGCAGTTTTTATCCGTGGAATGGCAAGAACGGTAAAAATAAAAAGACAAAGCAAGATTAAGCCAATAAAAGAAGCAAACAACGCTGATTGAAAGGTTTTAAACATTATTCCTTAAATTTATAGCCTACACCCCTTAAGGTAAGAATATAGCTGCTTATTTTTTTGCCTAATTTTTCTCTTAGCTTGCGCACGTGAACATCTACGGTTCTAGTTTCAATAGCAACGTCAATGCCCCAAACCGCATCCAACAACTTTTCGCGGCTAATAGCCCTACCCTTGTTTTCTGCCAAATAACGCAGGAGCACAAACTCTTTAGCTGTCAGGTCAACCGGCTTCCCAAAAACCTTAACTTCGTGTTTTTCAGAATCAATCTCTAAATGAGGGAATTTTAAGGTCTTTTCAGCTTGTTTTTCTTTTTTCCCATATCTTTTAAGCACTGTTTTTACTCGGACAATCAGCTCACGCATGCTAAAGGGCTTAGTTATATAATCATCAGCGCCAAGTTCTAAACCCAAAATCTTATCCATTTCCGTGCTTTTAGCGGTCAGCATAATAATAGGAATATTATTGGTTTGTGGATTCTTTTTTAGGATTTTACAAATTTCAAAGCCATCTATGCTTGGAAGCATCAAATCAAGAATAATTAAGTCGGGAAGAGATGTTTTTGCCTTTTTAAGACCAATCAAACCATCATAAGTTTTGGAAACCTTAAAATTTTCTTTCTCGAGGTTATATTCTATTGCTTCGGCAATATCCCGCTCATCTTCTATTATTAAAATTTTGTTCATCTGTTATAATAAGCGCTATGAAACGCTTTTGGCTAATAATCTTAGCCTTAATCTGCTTATATCCTAACACCTCCTTTTCCAAAGAAAAAGCCCAATTTATCAAAGCAAAAACCGGCAACCAAAGTTATTACCTAGAAATAGCTGATACACTTTCAAAACGTACCCAGGGTCTTTCGGACCGCAATAAATTAGACAAAAATCAAGGCATGTTATTTATTTTTTCTTCTATTAGTAAGCACTCCTTTTGGATGAAAAATATGCAATTTCCTTTAGATTTTATCTGGTTAAAAGATAATAAAGTTGTTGCTATCAAAGAAAATGTATCAAACTCAAACCAGATTTTCAGCTTTTCCGCTGCAAAACCTTTTAATCGGGTGATTGAATTAAATGCTGGGGAAATCTCTAAAAACAAAATTAAGCCTGGCAACTTAGTACATTTTATTGGTAAAACTCAAAAACAAGGCTCAGCAATTTCTTCTAATTGAATATTTATTTCTAAAACTTCTGATTCCTGACCCGGCTGCAGGATTGAACTCGGCCCCAGCACTTCTGTTTCAAAATAAGGGCCACCGCCATAATAAATCTCTCCTGCTCCTTTATGAGGATAAAGCGCATCAGAAAGAAAAAAACTTGTGGTTAATCTGACTTTTTTATCTTGAAAACAAGCTGATATCGTTCCTTTTTCAAACCTAGGATCAAATAAAAAGCCTGCTTTAAAGTCTTTTCCCGTCATATGCATTACTAGTTCATAATAGCTTTTATCTTTTGATTGGCTAACAACTCCTTCTGGAATCTGGCCATTATTAAAATCCTTAAACGCTCTTGGAGGATGTCTTAAAGGTCCAACCTTAACTAAGGCTGGCTTTAACAAAGGCAAAATACTCCACGGCGAAGCATTTTGTTCTTTGTCTCCTTTATTTATAATATAAGCGCGAATCTGTAAAACACCATCTTTAAGCGTAATTTTACGCACAATCCGCAAACCTGTTTCTCGACAAATGGGGCTAATTAACCGCACTCCGTTCTCAATTACTATAGATTTATATTCGCCCAAATTTAAATCAAGCAGAGGAACGCCTTCTCTTTGGGGAGCAGGCCAAGTGGTTTCTCCACCAGGAAGACTTTCTGACCAAGTTACATTCTCACGTTCTTTTTTCAAAGCAGTTTGCATTTGAGGGAAAATAGCAGGATTTGAATGCACCACTTCCGTTCCATTAATTTGCAAACTAATTAAACGACCACCTCTTTTTGTTATTTCGGCAGAAATCCTAGCTTTTTTATCTTCAATACGATAAGCAATCCCTTGCCATTTTGAGGAGCTATAACAACTAACTTTTATATTATCACTGCTTACCATCTTGATTATATATCGGTAGCTTAGAAAGAAAATTGCAGGCATTTTTAAAAATCTTCTCAAATGCTATAATGGGTTCATGATATTGAGTTTTATCTTTCCAATAATTATCATTACCGCTATTGTTGCTTATTTTTATAAACGCAAGCAAAAGCTCAAAAAACTTGAGGAAGAATAACAATGTCAATTAATAAAGCCAAAGAATATTTCAAGATCATGAACTGCGCACAGGCTGTATTAAAAGCTTTTAAAGATACGTGCCCTACTGATCAAGCTATGGATAAAATGGGTGGCGGACGTGCACCAGAAGGGGTTTGCGGTGCATATTACGCTGCTAACCATTTGCTAGAAAAATGCCATCCGGAAAAAACTAAAGAATTTGAACAAGAATTTAAAAATTTCGCTGGTTCGCTAAAATGTCGGGAAATAAAAAAGATTCATAAAGTCCCTTGCGAAGATTGTATTGCCAAGGCTGCGGAGTTTTTAGCTAAACTTGAAACCCAAATCTCTTCTTAGGTTGGTCCTGTGGTTCAATCATTTTTTTAATGGCATCAAATATAGCAAATATTTCTTTGTCATGTTTATCTAGCCTTTGTTTCAATTCTTCAAGCTTACGGGAAACCTCAATATGGCTAGTCAAAATTCTTTTTAAATTGGTGAATGCCCGCATTATTTGTATGTTTACCTGTATAGCATAATTACTTCTAAGCACAGAAGGATAGCATTGCCACTCCATTTTCGGTAAAAGCACTAACTTTCTTATGAAATTTAATATTAGAGGAAGTCACAATTTGTGACATCCTTAATATTTCCTCTTTTGACAGGAAAAACATGAAGTCTTCCGGAAATCTTTCTTTGTTTCTTTTAACCGCTTGGTTCAATACCTTGGTCTTCACATCGTAAAGTTCAGATAAATCAAAATCCAACATCACTTTTTTACCTCGAATCACATAAATCTTATTTTCAACTCTTTCCATTGGTATTAATTCATTCATAATAAAATCCTCCTATTAATATATAGCAACATTATTACCAGCTTTATTTAAGCGTGGGATAAGCAAAAAAGTGACCAAATATGGTCAACGGGGTCAGTTATAAATTGCACATAAATTAAGATAAAAATTACTGGGAGAGGCTAAATTCTAACCAAATCGGAAAATGATCTGAGAGATTATCCTCACCGCCATTATACATATAATGATCAGGATCAATTGTCATCCGGTGCAAATTAACTTTTCCACTAAAAAGAATATAATCAATCCGCTGAGGAATTGCTTGCGGAGAAAATTTTCCAATCAAAGTATTAGACTTCCTATCATAAGTATATCCTCTATTTTTAGCAGCATCAGGATATAGACTGCGATATGCATCTTTAAGTTTACTGGACTTAAAAACCTTCATCATTTGCTTATATTCAGCAGTAGGTTTATCGCCTGCTTCGGCCGCAACATTAAGATCTCCTACTACTAGAACCGGTGTATCCGGATTGCTTTCTCTATAGTCAGAAATTGCCTGGTTCAATTGCCTAATGTTTTTCATGCGGATATCTTTTACTTCTTTGTCCATGGTTAGTCTGCGCTCTGCCTGAACATGGGTAAAAAATAAACGCATGGCCACACTATTAATGGTAAGGGTGGCAGTACCAAATCCTTTGTTGGTAAAAAAGTCTGGTCCCAACAATCCTTGGTACTGTTTAAATGAGACATCCGTTATATTATGTTTACTAAGCAAAAGCAGCCCAGGACTATAAAGCGATCTTAGAACTTTTGGTCTAAAATGGTTTGGGTATTTTTGCTGCAGTTTACTAATAATTAGTTGGGCATAATCACTATCCCAGACTTCGGACAGAACAATTATATCCGCATTACTTTTCATAAGAGCGTCACAAATTTTCTCGGCTCTTTTATCGTCCTGATGGTTTGATTTGCTAGTAAAAGGCCCGCCATACCCACCAAACAGATGAGTATTGTAAGCTAAAACAGTTGTTGTTCTTTTTTTCTCGGGCTGCTCATTGCACTCTTCATCACTTTTTGCAGCGGCTGACAATGAGGGCAACGCCCCGGATATATTATTTATAGCTGATAGCATTACTCTTTCTTCGACACATAAAATAATAAATTTCAACAAAAAACTGAAATTTTCAACATTATCCTTCGAAACAAGTATGTCATGAGTACAATAAGATTTAGAGCCGGAGAAACTAGCTGGGCGCAAGGAGCGTTTCGAAGAAATTCTCAACGCCCTCGTCATGTTGTCGCTAATATGGGTCAAGGAAAAGTAGCTATGGCCCGCCTGAGTGAGAACAAAGGCCTAAAATTACATGGGCTAAGGCAACGGATAGAACAAAGGGGAAAACCAATCTTAGTTGGAAAACATAGCATTTTAATGTCCGGCCATGCTAATGTATTCAATGATAACAGTACTATTTCAATAACGCTTCCAGAAGCAGACATTCACCAGCCTTATAGAGGAAGCCGAAGATTATTCGGTGAATTAAGCGCAACAGAAATTTACAAAATAATTAATAAAATGACTTTCTATGCCGAAGCTCAACCCACAAACCCAGATCAAGTAGGAATACTGGAACGGGTTAGAGCATCCGGCCTACCATTTTACATTTCAGTTAATGCATCTGGTTATACTATATTTTTTCCTCAAATTAGCAGTAGTAACACCTTCTCGCTCCTAGCTGCTACCGTACCAGAAGTTTACCGCCAACATATTAAAGCTCCCATTTATATAAGTAACCAGGTATTAGAAAATGAATCATTAAAAGATCAAGCAGCTTTTATTTTACAAAACTTTTCCTTATTATATAAAGCTTTAAGCTCTGAAAGAGCAAAAGCCATAAAAGTTTTTCACTTGCTTGTTAGAGTAGAAAAATACCATGCCTCTTCGGGCATAACAATAATTTGGATAGATGACTTTGAAAATTATTCAGATGTAGGGATACATATACCTCTTGACGAAGCAGATGTGTTTCAACTAGGATAAATAGTTTACTCCCCAATAACTTTGATTAAGATCCGTTTTTTACGCTGCCCGTCAAATTCACCGTAGAAGATTTGTTCCCAGGGACCAAAGTCTAATTCTCCACCCGTGATGGCAACTACAACTTCTCGTCCCATAATGGTTCTTTTTAAATGCGCATCAGCATTATCCTCACCAGTCTGATGGTGTTTATAACCTGGGTATTCTGGTGCAATTTTTTCTAACCAAGCAATAAAATCCTGTTTTAAGCCTGATTCTTCGTCATTAATAAAGACTGAAGCCGTAATATGCATGGCATTGACTAGAACCAAACCCTCTTTTACCCCTGACTTTTTTACAACTTCATTTACTTCGTGGGTAATGTTGACGATTTCTTTGCGTTTTTTGGTCGTCAGATGCAGATAGTCAGTTAAAACTTTCATAGTGTATATATTTTAGGGGATTTTACAAAAAGAAGCAAAGGCGATGAATTGAACAATTGATCAATTTGATTAATTAATTCGTTATTCGTCATTGAATAATTCGTCATTTCACTACTCCCTTGCTCCCCCCCTTCCACCTCTGCTAAAATACAATCAGTATGAAAATAAAAGCATTGTTTTTTATAATCTTTTGTCTTATTTTTGTCAGTCATTCTTTTGCCATGGGAGGAAAACCAAAAATGCCGGAAAAAGTTTATGCTGAATTTCAAACTAATCAAGGAAACTTTACCTGCCTGCTCTATCCAGAGTCTGCTCCAAAAACTGTCGCGAATTTCATAAAACTAGCTACAGAAGAAAAAGGAAAAAAAGCTTTATATGACAATACTATTTTTCATCGAGTTATCCCTGGTTTTATGATCCAAGGCGGCGATCCGCTCGGAACCGGAACTGGCGGCCCTGGTTATAAATTTGATGATGAAATTGATCCTGTGCTGGTTTTTGCTAATCCCGGGACATTGGCTATGGCCAATTCTGGACCAAATACAAATGGCTCGCAATTTTTTATAACCGTTGCCCCTACTCCCTGGCTTAATGGTAAGCACACTGTTTTTGGTCGAGTAGTTAAAGGTTATAGTGTGGTTGAAGCTATTAGTAAAGTTAAAACCGTTTCGCAAAACAAGCCAGTTGATGATGTGATTTTGATGAGAGTTATAATTAAATAATTTGGATAGTTAAAGAAGAAAGCTCACTCGTTCTTTGGAATTTCCAGCACCCCCACTGCTTTCCTTAATTTCGTTCGTAACGCTTTGTCCGTACCACCTTTTTCATACATATTTCGAATATATTCAGCCTTCTTATCCGCATCAGGCGGATATTCACTTGGCTTTATCCCACGAATAACCCCATCAATAACATGTGCCATACAATGACTAACTGACCAGGCATTGAAAGAAGATCGATTAAGCCCAGGCACATGAATTGGTAAATTGTACATGGGAGGAATAAAATCATACCTACGCAATTCAATTACTTTTCCAAAAACAAAACCAAAATCACTTACATAACCACCACCAATCTTGGCTGAATACCGAATCGGTTTTCCTTGAGGCGAAACAGTGGCAAGTTGTTTGGGATCATAGACTTTTACAAAAGTAAAACCAATTTTTTGAATAGCATCTAAACCAAAAAACTTGGCTGCTTTTTCTAAAGTTTTCTCTATCCATTTCAACTCTTTATCAGTAAAAGACTCACTTTTATTCTTTTGAACACTATCCAGTCCCTCCCCTGTACGAAAAAACTTGACCCCATATTTCTTTTCTAACCGAACTAAACGAGGATCAGCCTTTTTGGGAAGCGGCGCTGCGCTAAGTGATACTGTAGTAATTAAACTAAACTCGATCATGATTAGATTTCCTCAACTGGAAACAGCGGCCGGAGTAAAAACAAAGGATTCAAAGGAAATTGTCTAATAAGCGCTCTCCGAAATTTATCGTCCCTTAAGATTCTTGTTCCATCAATAATATCATGCGCGGAAAGATGTAAATGGTAACCATCACTAAACTCGTCAGGAAAACCTTCTATTGGATAAAAATAATCATACTCAGCAACCAGACTTACCGGTTTTTCTGCTTCTATAGGAATGCGAGGCAACGGGTTTACCCCAAACAACCAATCATCAGATGTTCCCAACCCTGAAAAACGCTTCCTTAGAGAAGCCTCATCTAAATGAAGAAGGCTCCATAATATCCTGCTGTCTTTGGAAGCTAAATAAAGATTGGCAACGCTTTCTCTGCCACGATCATCGTAGAAATAAGCTATTTCACCAGACTCAATTGCCAAAATTTCCGTCCCGGCCTTAACATGAAGGTCAACTGCATAGTGCAACTCTCCACGTCCATGATAAGATCTCTTGACCGCCTCCTCATCTAAAAAATCTAAAAAAGTCCCTCCAACACAAAAAGGAACCTTTTCAACATCAATCGGCCACGGAAAACTGCCCACTAGATCTAATAATTGAGGGGATAAACCTGTTTCGGCAGCACAAAATGGGTCTCTAAGTCCCTTCAAATAGTTTCGTTGCGTCGCCCTATCAACCCTCTCTGCTCTATCAAAAACAGGTTTCACGCTCAAAAATTTTCTCATAACTGGACTGATCTTCATGCTTATCCTTCGATAAGATTTAGCTTAAATTTCAGTGAAATCCCTTGCTTTTTTTGCCGATAAAATTATATGGCAGCAGTTAGATTATATGCAATATCGCAAATTAATACCCGAGGAATTAATCCACGGGTATACAAAAGCCTTGTCACGGATATAAACCGTCGCGCCCCAGAGTTAATTGTTAACGCAACTCAATGGGAAGCAACTGAAAAACAGCTAATAACCGCCCCCTATAGCGAAGAAGGGCTTAGAGAAAGGAGCTTTGCATTTAAAAATGGTTTATATTCTCAAGAATTTGAAGCAGCTGTTTATCAAGAACAATTAACTTACTTTAGGCAACAAGTAGAAATTGCCGCTAGTCTTAACGCCATCCCTTTTCTAGTAGGCGGCTTGCACGAAATGAGCCTGCCCCTTTACCAAGTAATTGATGAAAAATTAAGCTTAAAAAATGGTCACAGCTTTTATTTTGACGACTATCATTTAGATAGCAGAGCCAATATTTTCTTTGCTGGTGGATTTATTACCTACGGATTAATCCATCGCATCTTAAAACCAGGTGATACTTTTTGTTTTGGAGCTAATGTTGCTTTGCTTTCTGAATTTTTTAAATTGATTGGCAAGAGACCTATAAAAGCATCTGACTTGCCAAATGAATTAAAACAATTTGCTCTTGATATTGCCAGAATGAGAGAACCACTTACGCGAAAACAATTTGATGGTTTAAAAGAATGGTATAGGAAAACCTTACGCGCCTTAGACAAAGGTACACAAAAACGCGCTAGAGGCATGGCCTCAAGTGCTTTTTTTCACGCAACTACCGAAGACGATTATGTTTATATACAGACTGCCCGCAGGCTTTTAGAAATTGTTGCTTTTATTTGCCAAGGCGGAACCATTTTTAATCTTTCTTCCGGCGGAATTATGGCTCAAAACCTTTTTTGGTCGTTTGATACAGATATTTCCTCGCAAGCCAACCCATATGAATCAGGCACCTTTAAACAAGGAATACTTTCGCAGCTTAGACAAAAGAAAGTAACTGGTTTACATGTGATGGAATTGGATCAACGTGAAAATATGTGGACCCCAGATGACGTCGCCGAAATTATTGTTAAATCCCTTGCCTCCTCCACCCCATGGTAGTACTATATCCCCAGGAGGATCTAAACATGAGCATAATTGATAAGTTACGACAGTTGCCGACCACGAGCTTGATGCTGATAATTGCAGGAAAGTTTTTTGCCGGAGTTGGGATTGGAGTTTTGTTAATAAATTATTTGGCTGGATACGGCTGGTGGTTGATTCTTTTGGCAGTGGTTACTTCACTTCCAGGTGCTTACAGAATTCTTTTTGTAAAATAAATTGCCATATAAAATATTAAAAAAGACCGGCAAACGGCCCTGGAAAATCATTAATAAAAACACTGGCAAACAAGTGGTCAGCTCTGTGACCAAGAAAAAAGCAGAAGCTTGCGTTAGAGCTCGACTTGGAGCCAGTCACGGCTGGAAGGCTACCGGGAAACCCGGTCTAAAATAAACCTGGTTCCAATAACATGCGCATATTCCCAGGGGTTAATATAAAAAGGCTTTTCATTTTCAAAAGTATAAAATAAATCCAGAGTCAAAGCTTTATTTAAAGGGCGGATGCGGCCAACAGTAGCCCAATTACGATACACTTCACCATATTTTAAAGTATAAAAAATATCATCCTGCACATAATAAATAGAATCATCAACTTGCCACTCAATTTTAGGTTTTAATTGATAAACCATATTTACTGTACTCAAATTTCTCCAATCCACATCGTGAAATTCAATCTCACCATAAGAAATAATGTCAACCGCTCTTACAACTCCGGCATTAATCATCTTTAGAGCATCTGGCTCATCTTCCAAAGCTTCTCCTACCCGCTCTTCAAACTGCTGTTCTTTTTTCTGCACAATATTTATTATTATTTTTGGATCAATGGCAAATTCAAAACCGGCATCAGGATCCCAATTGCCATTGCTATCTTTTTCATTATTAAAAACATAGTAAAACCCAAGATCTAACCAGTTGCGAGGGTGAAATAAGAATCCTGTGCGAAAATGATAATAATAAAGCTCTTTCGCTCCCCTATCAAAACGCATTTCTGGAGAAATTTGGAACTCTGAGCCTAAAAAACTATTTTGCTTGTAAATAAAGGCAGTAAAATATTTGGTATCAATTGAAAAAGCCGGTAAAGCAAGAAATATTATCAGAAAATAAACTATCCATTTAAACACGCCAAAATTATAGCATATTTACTCTTTTAAATATTTATCAATCGCCTCTGCCGCTTGCCTACCCTCATGAATTGCCCAAACTATTAAAGATGGACCACGATTCATATCGCCAGCCACAAAAATATCTTTTTGTTTTAAATCAAACCCGTGTGGTTCTGGCCCAGTAAAACCAATAGCTAAAATTACTAGATCAGCTTCAAGCTCAAACTTTTTGCCCGACTTTTCTTGGCATTTTATTTTTTCAATCTTACCTTTTTTACCCAAAAATTTAGTAGTCGCAATTTCCCATTGTCGTTTAACCCCTTCTTCGTGACAAGAAATTTTCTTCAAAAGCAGTGGATACTTGGGCCAAGGACATTTTTTATCACGGCATTCAGGCGGCTTAGGCATTACTTCAATTTGAATCACACAAGCTGCACCTTGAAGATTAGCAGTTCCAACACAATCTGAACCAGTATCTCCGCCACCAATTACTACAACGTTTTTACCTTTGGCATCAATCAAATCTTTTTTAGCAATCTTTTGTCCGGCTAATCTTTTATTAGATTGGATTAAATAGTCCATGGCAAAATGGATTTCTTTTAAATTACGGCCCGGGATTTTTAAATCGCGCGGCGTGCGGCATCCGCCAGCCAAACAAATTGCGTCAAACCCTTTTAAATCATGTTTGTCTTTAATTAATGAATTAAGTTCGAATTTTATACCTTCTTTTTTCCAAATAGCAATTCTACGGTCAAGAATTTTCTTTTCCAGTTTAAAATCGGGTATACCATAACGCATAATCCCGCCAATTTTATCGTCTTTTTCAAACAAAGTTACTTCATGACCTTTTTTATTTAATTCTGCCGCGCAAGCCAGTCCAGCTGGCCCTGACCCAACCACTGCCACTTTTTTCCCGGTTCTTATTTTAGGTGGATTGGGTTTAATTAACTTCTTTTTAAACGCATATTCAATAATCGCTAATTCATTTTGTTTCACAGTAACCGGATCATCATTAATTCCCAACACACAAGCATATTCACAAAGTGCAGGACAAAGGCGACTAGTTACTTCTGGTAAATTATTAGAAGCATTAAGCAACTCAAAGGCTCTTTGCCAGTGATCATTAAACATCAAATCATTCCATTCGGGAATATAATTACCCAAAGGACAAGCGCTGTGACAAAAAGGCGTACCGCAATCCATACAACGCGAAGCTTGTTCGCGCGAGCCCTCTTCTTTTCTAGCTACTTTTAAAAATCCTCGCGGGTCTCCCATTATTGCGCCTCCAGATCTAATTCTTTTTCTTTTAAAACCCTTTGGTATTCAAGCGGCATAACTTTTACAAATCTTCTTGATTCTTTTATAAAATTATCCAAGATTTCTCTGGCTATTGGGCTTTGAGTATATTTATAATGCTTATGCAATAGCCTTAGGATTAAAATCTTGTCTTCTTCTTCAAGCTCTAACAGCTCAACCATATTTTGATTGCATTTTTCTGCAAAATCATTATTTTTATCATAGATATAGGCAATTCCACCTGACATACCAGCTGCAAAGTTTCTGCCGGTTTCTCCTAAAACAATTACTCGGCCGCCAGTCATATATTCGCAGCCATGGTCCCCTACTCCTTCAACCACTGCATAAAGTCCAGAATTTCTAATGCAAAACCTTTCTCCAGCTCTGCCGCGAATATAAGCTTCGCCAGCAATAGCTCCATAAAAAGTAGTGTTGCCAATAATTACATTTTTTTCTGGATCATAAGTCGCGTTTTGATCAGGATAAATAATCATCCTGCCACCAGAAATTCCTTTGCCCACATAATCATTAGCCATGCCCTCTAAAGTAAAAGTAATGCCTTTGGCTAACCAAGCAGCAAAACTTTGTCCAGCTACCCCTTTAAATTTAAACTGGATAGTATCTTCTGGCAAACCGCCTTCACCATATTTTTTTACCACTGCATGGCTAAGCATGGTCCCAACTGTACGGTTAACATTGCTAATTTTAAATTCTTGACTAACCACTTGTCCGTCTTTTAAGGCTGGTCGCGCCTGGACGATTAGTTTTTCATCTAATTTAGGCGCCTGGAAACCTGTCCGCCTTTGGCGGAAATGTCGCGGTTTCCATTTAGGTTGCCAAAGAATTTTTGAAAAATCAATGTTTTTTGCTTTCCAAGGAATAATTTCCTGGTTAACTTCCAATAAATCAGTCCGGCCAACTAATTCATCTAATTTTTTAATGCCTAAATTAGCCATGATTTCACGCAGTTCCTGAGCAATAAAATTAAAATAATTAACAATATGTGTAGCTCGACCACGAAAACGTTTTGACAATAATTCATCTTGAGTAGCTACGCCCAAAGCGCAGTTATTTAAATGGCAGTGTCTAAGCATTACGCAACCAATAATAATTAAAATCGCAGTAGCAAAACCAAATTCTTCTGCTCCTAACATGGCAGCAATTGCTATATCTTGACCAGTTCTTAGCTGCCCGTCAGTTTGCAAACGGACTCGACCACGCAAGCCATTTAAAACTAAAGTTTGATGAGTTTCTGACAAGCCTAGTTCCCAAGGCAGTCCAGCATGACGAATTGAACTCCAGGGCGAAGCTCCGGTTCCACCGTCTCCACCTGAAATTAAAATCATGTCTGCATGACCTTTGGCAACACCAGCAGCAACAGTTCCCACTCCAACCTCTGAAACTAATTTAACTGAGACCCGAGCCTTAGGATTAGCGTTTTTTAAGTCAAAGATTAATTGAGCCAAATCTTCAATTGAATAAATATCATGATGCGGCGGCGGCGAGATTAAAGTTACGCCCGGCGTAGTATAACGAATCCTGGCAATAGTCGCACTTACTTTATGGCCCGGCAGCTGACCGCCTTCGCCTGGTTTTGCACCTTGAGCAATTTTAATTTGGATTTCATCTGCATTAGCCAAATAATTACCCGTTACCCCAAAGCGGCCGGAAGCAATTTGCTTAATCGCGCTTCTTTTTGAATCTCCATTAGGCAAAGAATTAAAACGAGCTGGATCTTCTCCACCTTCTCCAGTATTTGATTTTCCACCAATACGATTCATGGCAATGGCAATGGTTTCATGCGCTGGAGCACTGATAGAACCATAGCTCATGGCGCCAACTGCAAAACGTTTTAAAATTTCTTCTATTGGTTCAACCTCTTCAATTGGAATATTTTTCCCGCCTCTTATTTTTAAAAGACTGCGCAAAGTAGTTGGGTTTTGCGACTGGTTATTAATTAATTTTTCAAATTCTTTATATTTTTCATGATCATTATTTTTAACTGCATCCTGCAAAACTGCAATGGTCTGCGGATTCCAGAGCTGAAACTCCCCATCTTTTTTCCACTGATACAGCCCACCGCTAGGTAAAATAGCAGAATCATTATCTTGATAGCGCATCAAAGTTTCTTGAGCAATAATATTAAAACCAACTCCACCAATACGAGAAACCGTTCCTCTAAAACAACGCTCAATCACTTCATCCGCTAAACCCAAAGCTTCAAAAATCTGTGCTCCACGATAACTATTTAAAGTAGAAATTCCCATTTTGGAAAGGATTTTTTTGATTCCCTTTTCAATGGCTTTGCGATAATTATTAATTGCACTTTTTTCATCTAAATAAAGCTCTTCTTCAGCCGCTAAATAGCTAATTGCTTCATAAGCTAGATAAGGATTAATTAAATCTATTCCATAACCAAATAGCAAAGCAAAATGGTGAACTTCGCGCGGTTCTGCGCTTTCTAAGATTAAACCTACTTTGGTACGCAAAGCTTTTTTAATTAAATGCTGATGCACTGCCCCACACGCCAGCAAAGCTGGCAAAGCCAGTTGATTGCCGCGATCGCTTAAAATGATAAAAGAATAACCTTGGTTAATTGCTTGTTCTGCTTCTTCACAAACTCGGTCTAAGGCTTTTAGCAGGTCTTTTTGGAATAATATAGAAATAGTTTTGGTTTTAAAACTATTTTTTTGAATAGAACGAATCCTTTCTAATTCCTCATTGGTTAAAATCGGATGTTTTACCCGCAGTTTATGACAATGCTGACCACTTTCTTTTAAAATATCTTTTTGCGGGCCAACATAGCTTTCCAAACTCATAACCACGTCTTCACGAATAGGATCGATAGCCGGATTAGTTACTTGAGCAAAGAGCTGCTTAAAATAATTGTAAAGCAGCTGCGGCCTTTTGGATAAAATCGCATGCGGAGTATGGTTGCCCATGGAGCCAACTGGTTCTTTGCCTTTTTCTGCCATGGGTTTGATTAAGAATTTGAAATCTTCGCGGGTATAGCCAAAGTTTTTGAACTGTTGCAATGACGGAATAGACTCTTCAACTACGCCAACCCTGGGAAGCTCTTCTAATTCAATCATATTTTCTTTAAGCCATTTACCAAACGGTTTTTTCTTGGCTAAAGAACGTTTTATTGCTTCATCTTCAACAATTTTTCCTTTTTTAGTATCAATATAAAACAGTTTACCTGGCTCTAGTCGTCCGCTTGTTAAAATATTAGCTGGGTCAATATCTAACACCCCTACTTCTGAAGCCATCACCACCATATTATCTTTAGTAATAATGTAACGAGCAGGTCGTAGACCGTTGCGATCCAGCATTGCCCCAACATTTTGTCCATCTGTAAAAGCAATGGCAGCGGGTCCATCCCAAGGCTCCATAAAACAAGCATGGAAATTATAAAAATCTTTTAATTCTTTGTTGATTAAATTATTATGTTCCCAAGCTTGAGGAATCAGCATCATCATGGCATGGGCAAGAGACCTTCCGGAAAGAAGCAAGAGCTCAAACACATTATCTAAGCAAGCAGAATCGCTTCCGCCTGGTTGAATCACGTCAATGCCGCGGGCTTGCATCCAATTGATATTACCGCGTAAAGTATTTATCTCGCCATTATGAGCCAAAAAGCGAAAAGGTTGGGCCAAATTCCACTCGGGCATGGTATTAGTGCTGTAGCGAGAATGGACCAAAGCAATAGCACTTTTTATATTTTCATCTTGCAAATCAAGAAAATATTCTTTTACCTGCTTTGGCATAAGCAAGCCTTTGTAAATTACGGTACGTGAAGACAAACTAATAATATAAAAATCTTTAGCGCTTATTTCTTTTTCTATCTTCCTGCGGACAGCATAAAGCCTTTTTTCAAATTCAAGTTGTGAATTTACTCTTTCGCCCTTAGCAATAAATACCTGTTCAATAATTGGTTCGGTTTTGCGGGCATTTTCGCCAATAACAGAGTTGTCAACCGGAACTTTTCGCCAACCCAAAAAGATTTGGCCTTCTTCTTTAATGGTTTTCTCAACCACATCTTTACAAATGGCATAAAGTTTTTTATTTTGAGGCAGGAAAATTAAACCAGTAGCATAAGCTCCTGCTTTAGGCAGTTTAAAGTCTAAAACTTTAGAATAAAACTCATGAGGAATCTGGATTAAGATACCAGCCCCGTCACCGGTTTTAGGATCAGCACCAACAGCGCCTCGATGAGCCAGCCGGTTTAAAACTTTTAGGCCTTGCTTGATAATTGCATGAGACTGCTTACCTTTAACATTAACCACAAATCCAACGCCGCATGAATCATGCTCATAGCGCGAATCATATAGACCTGTATTAAGTTTTTTAGTTTCATATCTATACATGGCGACACCTTTTTTTGGCGGGGCCCAAAGGTGTCGAAGCCAAAAAAGCCCCGCCTAAATCAATTATAGGATCGGCAAATATTTCTTAATTTCATATTCAGTTACCTGAATGCGGAATTCATCCCATTCTTTCTTTTTCAGATCGATAAAGCGTTCAAAGCTATGATCTCCCAAAGCTTCCCGCAAAAGTTCGCTTTTTTCTGCAATGCTAATAGCTTGGCCTAAATCAGCTGGAAGGGATTTAATTCCTCGTTCGGCTCTTTCTTCATCAGTTAAGTGATAAAGATTAAGCTCCATGGGATCAGCTAATTTATATTCTTCCTCAATCCCCTTAAGACCGGCAGTTAACATTACTGCTAATTGCAGATATGGATTGCCCGACGGATCCGGGCATCTAAGTTCCATGCGAGTGGCAACTTCTTTGCCTGGCTGATACATTGGTACACGTACCAAGGCTGACCTATTTCTGCTTGACCAGGCAATATAAACTGGAGCCTCATAGCCTGGCACTAATCTTTTATAAGAATTTACATGCGGCGCTAAAACTGAAATCATTTCTGGCGCATGCTTTAAAATACCAGCAATATAGGATTTTGCTACTTTAGAAAGGTGGTATTTATCTTTGCCATCATAAAAGGTATTGGTTTTACCTTTAAATAAAGATTGATGACAATGCATCCCAGAACCATTTTGGCCAAAAATTGGTTTGGGCATAAAAGTAGCATAGACCCCATTAGCAGAAGCAATTTCTTTTACGGTTAATCGATAAGTAACCATCTGGTCTGCCATTTTTAAGCCGTCATCGTATCTCATATCAATTTCATGCTGTGATGGCGCTACTTCGTGGTGGGAGTATTCAATTCTGATCCCCAGCTTTTTCATGGCAAAAATAGTGTCTCTTCTTAAATTTGAAGCCATGTCCAACGGAGTTAAATCAAAATATCCACCTTCGTCCAGAATCTCGGTCCCTTTTGAATCTTTAAAATAAAAGTATTCAAGCTCCGGCCCTACATAAAAATGGTCAAACCCCATTTTTTTCATTTTATTTAAGGCTCTTCTTAAAATGTATCTTGGATCTCCTTCGTAAGGTTTTCCGCCAGGCTGAAGCACATCACAAATCATTCTGGCTACAGCTTTTTCTTCTGGTCTCCAAGGAAGGATGGCAAAGGTATTTGGATCTGGCATCGCAATCATATCCGACTCTTCAATATCCTGGAAACCGGTAATGGACGAACCATCAAACCCCATCCCATCGGTCAAGGCACCCTCTAATTCTTCTTTACCAATCGAAAAACTCTTTAGAATCCCGTTTAAATCCGTGAACCACAATCTAATGAACTCGACATCATTATCTTTCACTAACTTTAGGATCTCTTCTTTACTTGGCATTGTTTCTTCTCCTCCTTTGTTTTGGATCTATTATTATAAGAGCAACTTTATTGCCAGGTACTTTACCTAGGTAAAGGGGCCAAAATCTACATATTTGTATATTTCAGCCCCAATATCCACATTTTTGTACTAACCTATAGCTTCACTTCCTCTTTCCCCGGTCCGAATACGAATACACTCCTGCAAAGGAAGAACTAGAATTTTTCCGTCTCCTATCTTACCAACACGTGCCCCCTTGATAATCGCGTCAACAGATTGCTTAACAAAGTTTTCGTTGACCGCAATTTCAAGCCGAACCTTTTTTAACAAGTTCACTTCGTGGACTACTCCTCGATAGGTTTCGGTAAATCCTTTCTGTTGTCCGCACCCTAAAACATTAGTCACTGTCATTTTGTAAACCTTTGCATCATAGAGCGCTTTTTTCACATCCGGCAATTTTTCGGGCTGAATCATAGCAATAATAAGTTTCATAACATTCGCACCTCCTATTGGTTCGTAAAAATTTGAAAACCAGCGTAAGCTTCCATTCCATGCTCACTAATATCTAGACCACGTAATTCTTCTTCCCTGGATACTCGCAAGCCAATTGTTTTCTTAACTGTTACAAAAACAATTAAAGCGATTGTAAAAACCCAAGCAAAAGTAGCTAAAACACCGGTCAACTGCGCCCAGAATTGAGTTAGCCCTCCACCAAAGAATAATCCATTTACTCCGCCATAGGCTTTTTCCGCAAAAAGACCCAGCATTAACGTCCCAAGCGCTCCGCAAACACCATGTACAGAAATAGCGCCAACCGGATCATCGATATGTAATACCTTATCGATAAAATCAACACTTAGCACTACCAGCACACCTGCCAGCGCTCCTATAATAATGGAACTTAATGGACTAATAAATGCACAAGGAGCGGTAACAACAACCAATCCAGCCAAGGCACCGTTCAAAGTCATACTAGCGTCAGGTTTGCCGTATTTTATCCAAACAGTAATCATAGCCAAAATAGCACCTGCAGCCGCAGCCAAATTTGTATTAACGGCAATAAGACCTATTGATAGATTTGTCCCAGCCGTTGTTGAACCAGCATTAAACCCAAACCAGCCAAACCACAGGATAAAAACACCTAAGGCTGCCAACGGAATGCTATGACCGGGAATAGCATTGGAAGAACCATCTTTATTATATTTACCAAGACGGGGACCAAGAACAATGGCTCCAGCTAGAGCAGCCCAGCCACCCACACTATGCACAACGGTTGAACCGGCAAAATCAAGCATGCCTAAATTTGCCAACCAACCACTGCCCCATATCCAATGGCCAACAACCGGATAAATAAAAGCAGTAATAAAAACCGAGTAAACCAGATAACCTACAAATTTCGTACGTCCTGCCACAGCACCAGAAACAATGGTGGCAGCCGTAGCAGCAAAAACAGCTTGAAAGATCCAAAAAGCATACTGCCACAAACCTTCAGGTGTTCCCGGATTTGCGGATGAAAGCAAAAATCCGTCAGTCCCAAAAAGCCCCATAAAACTGGCACCAAACATAATGCCAAAACCAACCAGCCAGAAAGCGATCGAACCAATAGAAAAATCTAATATATTTTTCATCATAATATTGACCGCGTTCTTAGCTCGGGTAAAACCGGCTTCCACCATGGCAAACCCAGCCTGCATAAAGAAAACCAGAAAAGCCGCTAAAAGAGTCCAAACTATATTAATAGCCAGCGCGTTTGATTCTACTGTAAACATTTTAACTACACCTCCTTTTTAAATACTTCCGGCAACATCTATACCAAACCAAAACTCACTAGAATTCGCGTTAACACTAGTGTCTGAAATAAGAACATAATTCAAAGATGGAGTAATTGCTATATTTCCAAGCGGAATCTCTGTTGATAATCCTAAAGCAATATCAGTGGTTCCTGATTTAGCAGCCCATTGGCCAGCGTTGTAACCAATTGCCAGGCTGGACGATACTTTATTAAAATCATGTCCGCCAGAAAGGTTGGCATACAATCCATTTCCTTGATCATGGTCATAGTAGAAAGTTAAGCTAGGACCAAAAGGTAAATCACCATTTGATAGCCCAGCATAAAATTCTCCACTCTTAGCCGCTACACCAGTTAGGTTTGGAAAAGTATAATATGTATATCCAACAGAATAATCCACCCCAGATGTAGAAAAGGAATAATCCAAGGTCGCATCTAACTCGGTCATCTGTTTTGGGCTAATGCTCCCAATATTATAAGAACCCCACAACCCCAAACTTACCCCACCATCACCAAGCGGAAAAGCCACTCCTGGTTGAACCGCCGGTTGGGTAGCATTTAGATCAAAACCTCTCCAAATATACTTACTTACATAAGTAGCATTAACATCTACGCTAGCAGATGCCAATTTTGTTAGTAAAATAAGCGTCAACACTGAAACAAATAGAATCTTTCTCATTTTTATTCTCCTTAGTATGTTTTTTATTCGACACCTTTGTTTATTATTCTTCACCCGCTGTCACCTCCTTTTTTATGATTGATCACACCATAGACATAGCAATCTTATTGCCAAGGTAAAACAAGTGGAAAAATACAATTTTGTGGAACTAACGAACGCGAAGGGTAAAGGTTTGAGTTTCAACCGGGGCTTGATCTTTTTCCCAGGGTCTTACATATTCTAATTTAATTTTAGCTTTGCCTTTGCCAATTGCTTTAAATGTCCATTCCTCAACTCCCCCTGCCCCCACTAGACCTGTCTGCGGTGCAAGGTAGTTATCAGATATCAATTCAACAACCTTTGTGTCAATTGGATCCGCCAACTGCCAACTATAACCAGTGGTAGCGTTTGATTCCAAAGTTAAAACAATAGTTTGGCCTAGATCATAAATATTTTGTTCCCCACCACCATTGCAACCAGCCGTAAAAAAGATCAGGAGAAGAGAAAATAATAAAAACTTATACATTATATTTACTAATTTTATACCCCAGCATGCGCTCGGTTAGGCCAAGCGCTTTAGCAGCTTTGCGCTGAGTTTTGTGAAGATTTAAAGCTTCAATAATTTTTTGTTTTTCAATTGAGGCCACGATTTTGGGTAAAGTAGTTTCTTGCGAAGGAACTTCAACATGGGATTTAACTAAATTAGCCGGCAAGTGTTTTGGATAGATCAATTTATCGTCACAAAGAACAACCGCCCGCTCAATTATATTTTCCAGCTGCCGCACATTACCCGGCCAATCATAAGCCATTAAAACATCCAAAGCAGCTCGATTGATCCCTTCAATTTTCTTTTTGCTCTCCCGATTATAAATATGAATAAAATGCGAAGTCAGTAAAGAAATATCTTCTTTCCTTTGCTTTAGCGGAGGAATAGTTACTGGAAACACATTGATGCGATAATACAAATCTTCACGAAACTTTTTTTCTTTAATCATTTTCTCAAGATCACAATGGGTAGCACAAATTACCCGCACATCAATTTTAATGGTCTTGCTACTGCCTAAACGCTCAATCTCTTTTTCTTGAAGCACCCTTAACAATTTTACTTGCGTGGCCAAAGTTAGGTCGCCAATTTCATCCAGGAAAATGGTTCCGCCCTGTGCCATTTCAAAGCGTCCTATTTTACGGTCAATTGCTCCGGTAAAAGCCCCTTTTTCATAACCAAACAGCTCTGATTCAAGCAGGTTTTCTGGCAAAGCAGCACAAGCTACTTTAATTAAAGGTTTATCTGCTCGCGGGCTAAAAAAATGTATGGCTGAAGCAACCAATTCTTTTCCAGTTCCAGATTCACCCAGCAATAAAACGGTTGATTGGGTTTGGGCTACTTGACGAGCTCCTTTTAAAATCTGATCCATAACCGAAGAAGTATAAATAATATTGCCAAACTTATATTTACCTTTAAGTTGGTTTTTCAATTTAACGTTTTCCGCCACCACTACCGCCTTATCTTTTTCTGCCAGCTCTCTAACTTTAACCGCCTGCCCCACCATAGAAGCAATAATAGTTAAAAGCTTAATATCTTCTTCATAGGAAATATCACCTTTAAATAAATGGTCAACCGAAAGTGCGCCTACTACCTTATTACCAAATTTAATTGGCACACAAAGAAAAGCAAATTTTCTTTCTTTTAAATCTTTACGAGCTTTGGTTTTATTTAAAAACAAGGGCTCTGCGTCAATATCCGGCACTATCATAGGCTCTCCGCTTTCAACCACTTTACCGGTTATACCTTCGCCAATTTTATAACGGCCTCTTTGTTTTTCTTTTTTGCTTAAACCATAAGCAATTTCAATATGCAGCTCATTGGTATTAGGATCAACTAAAGTAATGGTTCCGCGTTTCATTTTTAAATGGTCAGAAAGAATTTTGAAAATTGACTGTAGACTATCCTCAAGGTTTAGCGAAGAAGAAAGCGCTTCCCCAATATTGACCAGCAATTTAACTTTTATATCTCTCATTGGGCTCATACAATTTTGTATTGTACTACAATTTTGTAGATTATGTCAAACAAACTACTCGCTGCGAGGTAATATCAGAGAGCAGTTTTAATGGCTTTTGCTTGAATTCAATAATTTTAAGGTTATTTGAATATTTTTTAGCCTCGGGAAGCAGGTTTTCCAAATTGTTTTCTTGCGCCGCAATCCATTGATGATTAAAATAATTTCCTTTGTTGTCCATAAATAAAGCTGCATAAAATACGTCTGCTTCCACCAGATCCAAAAAGAAATGGGAGCCAAAAGAAAGCTCTGGACTAAAGCCTCTTTCTGGATCATCAATTTCAACCAAGGCTTTAACCTTGCTGATTTCTGCAAACTTAACCGGAACCCCCAAAGAAGGGTCACGAGTTCCCCACCGCCCTGGCCCAATTAATAAAGTAGGAATATTATTATTTAAGCTGCCAATCATCCGGGCCAATTCATATTTTTCTTTAATTAATAAGTCGCCATAAGTTTTTGGATCAACCAAAACCAGCCTTTTAAGTTCAAGCGAAACGTTGCCACCCATAAAATTACCTTTTGAGCTAAACAAAAGCTTATCTTTTGAAATATTTGTGGGAATATTTACTTGGCCAACAATACCTCGAGTTTGAAGCGGCCGGCACTGCACTAAATTTATCTGCATTTTATGGTCAGCCGAAAAATTTAAAGTAAATTCCACATCTACCGGATAATCATAAGCCTGGTTCAATATTTCAAACATCTTTCTCATGTCTTTAGCAAAATTGGTTTGAGACAATAATTTTTCAAAAGTAAGAATCCAAACCGGTTGGTCAGAACCTAGTTTTTTTAACTTTTCTTCGGCCTGAAAGTCTCTTTTTCCAACCATTTGCAAATCCACCGACTCTTCTTTAATAAAATCCTCTAAGGAAATAGTTTTTAACAGGTTTTTCTCAATATCAAGCGCATCAACCTCATGTTGGGAAAATCTTTTTAAATTATCCGTGCCAGCATAAGGCCTTTTTAAGGGGGCATCCAGTGCCACAATCGCCGGGTAATCGCCTTCTGAGCGATTAACCGCCCTGGTTCCCAAGCCAAAAACCAAGCGCAACATACCGGCTTTGGGATCCATGCCCTCATCCCAGACAAAAGTGTTATAAGAAAACCCAACCCCCGCAATATAAGGGAAAAAATACTTTTTATGGTAGCTGCCAGAAACTCTTTGCACTAAAAGCGCCATTTGCTCATCTTTTCCTGCCAGGCCTCGCTGCAAGCGGTAATTCAACGCTTCTTCATCCATCGTACTAGCAAAAATTCGGCGCACAGTATTTTCAAATTGTTCATACCTTTCTTCTGGAGAACCTTGATTAACACAAAACAAACTTTCATATTTACCCGCAAAAGCATTACCAAAACTATCTTCCAGTAAACTGGATGAGCGCACAATAATCGGGGACTGACCAAAGTATTCAATCATTTGTTGAAATTTCTCTGTGATTTCCTCAGGAAATTTACCATTTAACAGTTTTTCTTTAAGCTCCTTAGCTTTACTAAAGAACCCTTTTTCAGTCTTCTGTTCCAGCCATAGCTCCCACCAGCCATTTTCTACAATATAAGCATAAAACACATCTGAACCAATATAAAAAGAGTCATGCGGCTCAAGTAAATGCTTCCATTTATCAAGTATTTTTCTGGCCAGGAGCATTCCTAGGGTTTTTCCACCAATAAAACCAGTGCCAATCATGCGGCTTTTAATTTTTATTAAATCTTCTAAATTAAAATAGCGGTCAATCAAATCAACCATGCGTTTTTCTTTAGCCAGCATAATACTTACCAGTTTTTCCAGCATTTGTTTATTGTCAGCCGAAGCTAGCAAATCTTCTGCCTGGATAAAAAGCTTATCCCAATAATCAAGGTTTCTCTCCACACTCTCTGCCCCTTTAACAGATAAGAAAGAAAACAACCGGGCTGCTTCAGCACTGTTAATAATCGGTATAAACTTTTGTTCTTCTTCAACATGAGGAAGAAACATGGTAGGCGAATGCCTTTTCCATACTTTCAAAGCATGTAAATAATATTTGTTTTCAAAATTATATACATCCAGCAAAAGCTGGGTGGTCTCGCGTATTCTGGCAATAGTTTTAAAAGAATGGTTGTCCCGCATTAAGGCAAAATAAGCCACGGTTTCCAGCTTAAACAAGTAGGGACAGGTAACCATAAAAAAGTTGCTAATCATAAGATCGGTGGCCCAGGCAGAAAGCAAGTCAGATAAACAGTCAAATATATAAAAAGCACCCTTACCCTCTTTTGTTACTATTTCGTGAATTTTTTTGGTAAAGGATTCAAATCCCTGGCTCGCATCCAATTTATAAAGCTTAACTTGATCTTGCTTCTCAATTAAAGGAGGATGCTTAGCAAAGCGGATATAGACTAAATTTTTATTGTTTTTTAAAGCCTGATTTATAAATGGCCTTACAAAATGTTGGTAGTTTTCAATGCTGTCTACCTGAAAAACAACATTGTCTCCCAAACGCAGGTTATGTAAAATTTTGTCTAAGCCCGGAAGACCGCTAGTAGTTTTATCAAAAATTGCCATAGATGCCTCCTATAAAAAGGCTTCGACACCTATGGGTTACTTACATTATATTATTATAACTTATCAAAATCAATCAAGCGATCGTAATCAACCAAGGCTGATAAGGCTTTACTTTCGGTCTCAATCCCCCACTCCTCACAGGCCGCCACCGCATTTAATCCTCCAGGAATAACTACGCCAACCCGGCCCACGCCAACCGGCATACCCATAACTAAGCTGCCATTATTGCCAATATGAATGGCCTTGCCAATCCCAGCCTGGTCTGCCTCTTCCATTATTTCCAAGGCAAGTTTTTTGGAAGCTGCCGGAATTTCGCGCAAGCCAACTAGAATTTTACCGTTCCCCTTAGCTGCCTCCCTGACACTAGTCATTTTGCTACGGATAAAAATCTCATGCGGATCAAGAGTGGAGCTGGCATAACCAACTAGCTCAGTAAATCTTAAAGGTTTCCCATCTTTTATCTGAAGCACGCCACCAAAGCGAGATTCAACCGGGATGCCATGTTTGATCCAAATAGCATTTAAATTAACTGCACATAAAGTACCAAAAGCTATTTTACCTTTACCATAGTCTTCCACTAAAACTTTTGAGCCCATGGTTAATTTACTTTTAAAAACTTCCTGCATAATCCTAAGCGCTTTTTTAAATTCGCTTTTATGAAAAAGAGAAATATTTAAAACTACCTTGCCCGACCTTTTTGCCAGATCAAAATCAACCGTGTAAGAAAGTTCTTCAATGTTGGCGCTAACTAAACCAATCTTGTCAGAAATTCCCGCATTATCCAGTTCTTCTCGACCTTTTTTGGTAATGGTTCTTCCTTCGCGCCATTTAACTTCAGTTAAATTTTCTTGATCTAAATTTTTTAAATGATAACGCACTGTGCGAGCAGAGATATTGATTCCAAGCTCCCTTAGACGTAAAGCAATTTCTTTTGAATCAATCGGGCCTTGTGATTCAGATACAATTTTTAAGATTGAATATAATTTTCTATCATTTTGCATGGTTAGTACTTGACAACCCCCCTCTTTTCCTATAAAGTATACCGCACCTTGAAACTTATGGCAATAGATTGCCATAACCCCTCGACATAGCTCGGGGTAATAAAAAAAGGAGGAAAAGAAAGATGATGAAGAAGATACTTGAACAGGTGAAAAAAAGAAACCCAGCTGAACCCGAATTTCACCAAGCAGTAGAAGAAGTTCTGGAATCTATTGCTCCCGTGCTCGAAAAACATCCAGAATATAAAGAAGCAAAGATTGTTGAAAGACTGGTTGAACCAGAAAGACAAATCTTGTTTCGAGTTCCCTGGATCGATGATAAGGGAGTGGTCCAAGTAAATCGAGGTATGAGGTTTGAGTTTAACAGCGCGCTAGGCCCTTATAAAGGTGGCTTACGCTTCCACCCTTCCGTTTATCCTGGAATCATAAAATTCTTAGGGTTTGAACAGATCCTTAAGAACTCCTTAACCGGACTAGCCATGGGCGGCGGTAAAGGTGGATCAGATTTTGATCCTAAAGGAAAATCTGATGCCGAAGTTATGAAATTTTGCCAAAGCTTTATGTCCGAGCTGTGCCGACACATTGGCCCAGACACTGACGTGCCAGCTGGCGACATTGGAGTTGGTGGAAGAGAAATCGGCTATATGTTTGGTATGTATAAAAAGATCAGAAACGAATTTACTGGAATTTTAACCGGTAAAGGACTTGATTGGGGCGGAAGCTTAGTTAGAACAGAAGCTACTGGTTACGGCTTAATTTACTTTGTACTGCAAATGTTAAAAGATGCAGGCAAAAATATTAAAGATGCAACCGTTGTTACTTCTGGTTCTGGTAACGTTTCTATTTATGCTGCCCAGAAATGCCAAGAACTAGGCGCCAAAGTTGTGGCAATGAGCGATTCTGGTGGTTATATCCATGACAAAGACGGAATCGACTTAAAAATTGTCAAACAACTTAAAGAAGTTGAAAGAAAAAGGATCAAAGAATACATTAAACATCGTCCTGATGCAACCTACACTGAAGGTTGTGCTGGGATTTGGAATGTAAAATGTGATATCGCCCTCCCCAACGCTACCCAAAACGAGTTGGATGAAAAAGCAGCTAAGAAATTAGTTGAAAACGGTGTTTGGGCAGTAGCTGAAGGTGCTAACATGCCTTCAACTCCAGGAGCAATCAAAGTTTTCTTAAAGAACAAAGTTGCTTTTGGTCCGGCTAAAGCTGCCAATGCTGGTGGCGTAGCAGTATCTGGTCTTGAAATGGCTCAAAACAGCCAGAGAATATCCTGGAGTTTTGAAAAGACAGACAAACTGCTGGATGAAATGATCATGCAGCATATTTATAGAGAATGTAAACGCGCTGCAGAAGAATATGGCCAACCAGGTAACCTAGTTATTGGCGCCAATATTGCTGGGTTTGAAAAAGTAGCTAGGGCAATGTTCGCACAGGGAATAGTTTAACTTATAACCTGTAACTGATAATTAATAACGAAAAGCTCCCGGATTCTTTCTGGGAGCTTTTTTGTTGTTTATTGCAAAAAATAATTATTTAACTCAAGAAAAAACTGTTATAATAAAAGGGTGCTAAGAAGAGTACTGATTATTAGCGTTCTTTTGGTTTTTGCAGCTATTCTCTATTCTTGTGGTCAAAGCGGCACAAGCTCAACTACTTCGACTACGCTCGGCGCAAGCACCACCACTACCACCCAAGCACCAATTAGTGGACCAGATGTAGGGACTAGCCCTAATGACAATGATCAAGTTTTTAGATCATTAGCCGTTTCTTATATTAGCCCAGAAGTAATATTTTTAGGTTCTGAGGGCAATGGAATTTTTAAAAGTGTTGATGGCGGCACAAATTGGACCTGGTTGAGAGCAGGCCTAATTCAGTCTAATAATTCTTATCCGGAAATATATGAGACAATTATCCACCCAACAAATAACAACATCCTTTATGTTGCTACTGTACCAGGCCATCAAGCCAGCGGTGTTTACAAAAGCATTGACGGAGGAGCAACCTGGTCACGTAAGGTCAGTGGTTTCCCCGCCGAGTACATGTCTAGAAGCATTAGTCTTGATTCCGGAAATCCCAACACTTTATATGTGGGCCTTTGTGTAGATACAGACGTAGCTGGCAGTTCAGGCGCGATTTATAAAAGCACTAACAGTGCAGAGAGTTGGAGCAATTTAAACCTGGCTTCTCCAGCCGAAACCAATGGGTTTAGAAAAATTATTGTCTGGGATTCAGATAATGTTTATCTGGTAGGCACAAACTTCACCAATACCTCCGAAGCCATCGGTCTAAAGAAAAGCCCCGACCAAGGCCAAACCTGGACAACCGTAAATACGCCTGATATTCACATCGACCCCTTCGAAGTCGCGCCATCAGACAAAAACATTATTTATATTATGGCCAGAGACTCCATGAATATGCATAAAACTACTAACGAAGGCACCAGCTGGACAAATATTAGTTTCTATGGCGGCAAAGCCATTGAAATTTCTCCAGCTGACCCCAATCTAGTGCTGTTTTCTCATACAAATGTCCTTTACAAAACTTCAGATGGTATGCAGACTTGGACGGCGGTCCTGACGGCAGAGGTTCAAGCCAGCGGCACAACTAATATCAGTGATGTGGTCTTCGCGCCATCAGAGCCAACTACGGTTTACGCTGCAGCCGACGGCCTACGGGTCTACAAAAGCACAGATAGTGGAAGTACCTGGACACAAATTGGAGATCTAAGAGATTTTATTGATAATTATTAAGCCGTTTATTTAGCTTTATCGTTATCAGCCACAAACTGTTTGATTGCTTCAATACTAGCTAAAATCTTTTTCGCTTTGGATAACCCAAAAGAAAAAGGAAATTTATCTTCCTCACCATTTTTAATCACTAACATGGGTCGGCCTTTAAATTCTGATCGTTCTATTAACATTTTGTTTCCTCCTTGAATATTATAACACGTAATCTTAAATTAAAGTGCTTCCAAATATTTATCCAATTCCCACGGCGTCACTCGCATACGATAAGCATCAAATTCTTTATGCTTGGCTTCATAAAAATTATGAAAAGCATGCTCACCCAAAGCTTCTTTAAGCAACTTATCCTCTTTTAAATATTCAATCGCACGCTTAATAGAAAAAGGCAGCATATCAATCTTCTTTTCTTCTAATTGAGAAGCTCCTAATTTATAAACATCTGTTTCTACTGGCTTAGGCGGCTTCATCCCCTTTTTAATTCCTTCAAGACCAGTCTTAAGCATAGCAGCAAAAGCTAAATACGGATTACAAGAAGGATCCGGGCACCTAAGCTCCATGCGAGTTGACTGCTCTCTTCCTGGAGAATATCTAGGAATTCTGATTAAGGCTGAACGGTTAGTCTGTGCCCAGCAAATATAAACAGGTGCTTCATAGCCTGACACTAAACGTTTATATGAGTTTACCGTCGGAGCCATAATAGCGGTCAAAGATTTGGCATGAGCCAGCTGGCCAGCTAAATATTGGTAAGCAATTTCAGACAGCTTATACTTATCTTTTTTATCAAAGAAAACATTTTTCCCCTTTTTACTAAATAGCGATTGGTGCACATGCATACCTGATCCAGCTTGGCCAAACAAAGGTTTGGGCATAAACGAAGCATAAAGTCCATGTTCGCTGGCAATGGATTTAATCACGTATTTTAAAGTAATAGTATTATCAGCTGACGAAAGAGCATCAGAATATCTGACGTCTATTTCGTGCTGCCCTGGCCCACATTCATGATGCGACATTTCAGAAACCATTCCCATCGCTTCTAAGGCGAAAACAATATCCTCCCTTACTTCGGAAGCTAAATCTTTGGCTGGATAATCAAAATAGCCGCCAATGTCATGAGGCACAGTGGTAATTTTGCCGCCCTCTTCCCGTTTAAACAGATAAAACTCAACTTCTGGACCAGTGTTAAAAACATAGCCCATTTTGCTTGCTTCGGCTAAAGCTTTTTTAAGAATAGAACGCGGATCTCCCTCAAAAGGCTTGCCATCCGGAGTATGTATATCACAAATTAAGCGGGCAGATTTTCTACCTTCTACTTTCCAGGGAATCACTTGATAAGTAGCAGGATCGGGAATTAAAATCATGTCAGATTCACAAATCCTGACAAATCCTTCAATTGATGAGCCATCAAACCAGATTCCTTTATCCATAGCGTCTTTTAATCTGGTAACCGGAAGGGTGACACACTTCATGGCTCCTAAAATATCCGTAAACTGGAGCAGGACAAACTTGATTCCATCCGCTTTTGCTTTAGCCAAAACATCTTTTTTTACCATCTTACTTTCTCCTTGTGTTAAAAATTTATCGCGCCAGGACCTGACAGTATCCAGCTTCATCTTTTTTTCGCGGCTGATCTGACGAAGCGATTTTCCATTTTGAATTTCTCGTAAAACCTCCTCCACTTTTTCTTTATCCGTATGTAATCCATAGTCACCACTTAATGCTCGCTCCGAAAATGTTTCTCCACACTCACTGCAACGGTAACGATTTCGCTCACCCTGCTTAGTTTGGTAAGAACCAAATTTAACAATGTTGCCAGCATCTCTGGCTTTATTAAGAGGACAATTAGGATTAGGACAAAATATTGGCTCCAACATGCAATATATTATAAACTCAACAGCCTTGCGGGTCAACCCCTATATTACGGACTATCACATTGCCACAGCATTCAGGGCCGGAAGCCAGGTAAAAGCCTCGTTTAGGGGCTACAAAAGTCACAGTTGTTTGAGCTTTAACAGCTACACCTAACACCTTCCCCGTATCAGCATCAAGGCCCGAAGGAACATCCACTGCCAGCACGGGTTTTTCAGCTTGGTTAATTTTATTGATAACAGAAAGATACGGTTCTCTTATATCAGCATTTAAACCGATACCAAAAAGAGAATCGATCACTAAATCAACCTCTTGGAAACCGCGAAGTTCATTCGCAGGTTTCCAATCCACCTTAAGCTTTTCCAAAACCTTCAAGTTTGCTTTAGGATCAGGTTTTAATTTATCCGGATTGCCAACAATAGAAACTTTGACTTCTTTACCTGCATTTAAAAGATGCCGCGCAGCCACAAAACCATCCCCACCATTATTCCCCACCCCACAGATAATTAGAATTTTTTGAGCAGGGATTTTAAGCGCTTCTTCAGCCACGCTGCGGCCAGCGTTTTCCATGAGGATTAAAGAAGAAAGCCCTAGCTTTCTTTGCGCCATCTGGTCAAAAGCTAGGGCCTCTTCAACTGAAATCTGTTTCACTAATTAAAGCGTTGCTCCAAAGGGTATTACATCACTAATAGTATAACCTTCTACTGATACTTCGCTGGAAACTGAAGTACTGGTTATAAGCTGATGCGCCACATAGGAAGTATTATTGCTTAGATCATAAACATCATAATAAAGAGAGCCGTCTGAAGAATCATAGCTATAACTGAAAATTTCAATCTCGGATTTATTTGGCGTCATATCCACAGGAGCCGCAGTTGCGTCAGTTAAATCCAAGCGATAAACTTTATAATAGCCCACTTTGCTGGATAGATAAACCGCATAATCGCCATAAGAACGCACTTTGTTCATTGACTTATAATAATTGACTTCGTCTTGAGTAAAACCTGCTATTTCCGCTGTACCATACTCATTTACAATTTGGAATAGCTTATCCCCTGCTGAACTACCTGAACCCCAACTATCCAGCTGCATTACTGCGTAAAGTTTGCCGCTATCAGCAAGCATTAACTGTTTGGCATTTCCAAACTGCACTCCATTAAGCCCATTTGCTTCTCTCCAGCTTGCCCAAGTAGTTCCATCAATATTAGCTGTTACTAAATCATCTAAGTAATTACTCATCATCCATTCTTCTGTGCTTATTCCGGTAAAAGTAACTGCATCCAAGGTATCAGTGGTAATAGTTTTAAATTTTTCCCTGACAAAAGAGCGAATAGCTTCTTCAGTAATTCCCGCTTCTAAAGATAGGGGTATGGTTAAATTATTATACTCATCATAAGTAAAAAACTTTTTATCTGACATGCTAATTGGATCCCAATAACCCCAAGTGAGCTGTTCGCCAAGAGTATTGTGGGTTTCATTGTACATATTTTTGTCATCATAAATAGCAGTAACCCCGGTTGGAGCACCACTAGAATCAATTGCAACTTTAATTATGCCGGAATACTTTTGTGGCACACCAGCCGCGTTTAAGGTAGTAATGTTTTCGCCAATTAAGAACACGGAATTATTGCTTCCTTGGGTAAAATAATAATAAGCGCGCAGCCAGCCAGCCCCATCATTATAAAATATGGTGCTAACTGAAGTTCCAGCATAAATTCTTAGCCATTCAATATTCCAGTTGCCAACATTTGAGCCATGGAACAGCACTAAACCGGCCCCTGTAACCAAGAAATCCCTTACTTCATAATTAGAACTGCCAATCTGGCTAATTACTCCAGTACTAATATTTTTCTTTTTAAGCAAGGTGTTTCCGCTAGAATTGCTCGCTAAATAATAAAGGTTGCCAGCACTATCAAATTGCAATTGCTTTACTGGCAGCTCTCCATTGTCTGATCCGCCATGCCAAGACCCTACTCCATAAATGTCACTATCCACACTTTCAATTGCGCCATCCTGGCTGATTTTAAAGAAACAAGCCTGAAAGCTTTCGCTTTCTATAGTAGAAGTAACCCAAATTCCCCACTGAAACCCAATATACAAAGAACCATCCGGCCCGGTTTCAATTAGAGAAATTGGCGGATGCCATTGGTTAGCAAGGGCAGAAGAAAGCACTGAAGAAACTTCTCCGCTAGCGTCTAATTTTAATAATTCCGTAACACTGGAAGTAGTAAAGCTCTGAATAGCGCTGCTAGAGGAAGTATTTTCCGAGGCCGCAGCAATAGCCGTAGCTCCGGAAACATCAAACAAACTGCTCATAGCAATAGCTGGATTATGGTCATCACCCCCACCACCACCGCCACTACTACCGCAACCAATTAAATAAACAACAAATAGCAAACAACAAACAATAGCCAATACTAAAATACCAAACCTTTTCATTTTGAGTCCTCCTGTTGGCTAAATTATACTCCCTGAGAACCTCTTGTCAAGGTTTTCAGCATGAAGTATACTAAGAACTTCGGGATCAAATACAATTTGGAGGTACTTAATCATGGTAAGACTAAAAAAAGACTACTTTTTCATTGGAGGACGGGCAAAATCAGGTGCAAAGATTGAAAAAATTCATGCTCGCCAGATTATGGATTCAAGAGGCAACCCAACCGTTGAAGTTGATGTTATTTTAAAAGACGGAACCCTCGGTCGAGCTGCCGTTCCCTCTGGCGCATCAACTGGAATCCATGAAGCACTTGAATTACGTGATAAAGATGATAAAAGATATTTAGGTAAAGGCGTTTATACTGCAGTTAAGAATGTAAATGAGATAATTGCGCCAAAATTAATCGATATGCCAGTTCACAAACAGCTTAAAATAGATAATCTAATGTTAGAACTGGACGGGACTCCAAATAAAAGCAAATTAGGCGCTAATGCAATTCTTGGAGTATCTCTGGCTGTAGCTCGTGCTGCTGCTAATGCTTACGGGATCTCATTATTTAAATATATTGGTGGAGACCAGGCTGTAACTCTTCCCGTACCTAATATGAACGTTATGAACGGTGGAGCGCACGCTGGTTGGAACTATGAATTACAGGAATTTATGATTTCCCCGGCTGGAGCCAAGAATTTTGATGATGCGCTTAGAATCGGGGCTGAAGTTTATCAAACTTTGAAAAAAGTTTTAAAAGATAAAGGCCATTCAACAGCTGTTGGTGACGAAGGTGGCTTTGCCCCAAAGTTGACCAAAAACGAAGAAGCTATTCAAGTAATTATGGAAGCAATTGAAAAAGCTGGCTATGTCCCTGGCAAAGATATTTACATTGCACTTGACCCTGCTTCCAGCGAGTTCTACAAGGACGGCAAATATGACTTAAAAAGCGAAGGAAAACAGCTTACTTCTGAAGAAATGGTCGCTATGTATAGTGAATGGATTGAAAAATATCCTATTATTTCTATTGAAGACGGCTTAGCCGAAGAAGATTGGAAAGGCTGGAAACATTTAACTGAAAAGTTGGGTGGCAAAATCCAATTAGTTGGAGATGATTTGTTTGTAACTAATCCGGAATTTTTAAAAAAAGGTATTAAGCAAAAAGTTGGTAATTCTATTTTGATTAAATTAAACCAGATTGGAACTTTATCTGAAACTCTTTATGCCATGGAAATTGCTGATAGTGCTGGTTACACTTATATGACTTCACATCGAAGTGGTGAAACCGAAGATTCAACTATTGCGGATTTAGCCGTTGCTACCAATTCTGGACAAATCAAAACCGGCGCACCTGCTCGATCTGAAAGAGTTTGTAAATACAATCAATTACTTAGGATCGAAGAAGAACTTGGAAGCAAAGCCAAATATCTCGGTTTAGCTGGTTATAATCCTAAGAAATAATTAGTGCGGGTTTTTCTCTAATTTAATTCGAATTTCATATATCCGTCTTTCGAGTTTACGAGGAAAATCATCGTTAAAACAAAGTTCCTCTAAGCCCTTTAAAATAGCTTTTTTTATTATGGGATTAACTGTATCTGACAAAGTAATAAAAGCGTTAGCCACCTTTATTTTAAGTTCTTTGGTTTTAAGGTTTGGAATAATATTAGCCAAGATCTTAACAGCCGCTTGCTTAGAATAATCTTGTTTATTTCCTACTAATAAAGCTAGTAAGCCATTTGTTATTTCTTCGCATACCTCATTCATATCCTTTACCGTAGGCACAGAAGAATAAATTGGGCCACTAAGTTCTTTTAGAACTAAGTAAGCTCCCTTTTGTTTATCCTTATCATCTAACGCCGCAATCAAACGATCAATTATTTCTAAAGTCCCAGAAGTTTGCTTTATAACCACTACCAAGGCATCGGCCGCTCCTTCCCCAACATCAGCATCGACATCACCCAAAGCTTTTAAAAGCGGTTCTAACATTTTTAGTTTTAAGGTAGGAGCAACTTTTTTGCTTTTAGCATATCCTCGCATGCTTACGACAGCCAAATAACGCTTGAGTTTCTCTTTGGAACTTAAATCCGAGATAGCTTTATCTATTTTAGCCTCCACCCCACCATCGTTAGCTAACACACTTAAATACGTGGTACCAGAAACAGCAAAAATACTCATTTTAATTATTTCTCCTGAATTATTATCGTGTAGTTATTTTAAAAATTTCAGTTTTTTTATGGATTGATTCCGGTGATTATTTCACCACCATGGTACCAATACCACGGTTGGTGAAAATTTCTAAGAGGACTGCGTGAGGGATTTGACCATTGATGATGTGAACTTTTTCCACACCTTTTTTAATAGCGGAAAGCCCGCATTTTATTTTAGGAATCATGCCGCCGGAAATTACTTTTTTCTGTATCATACTCTTAGCTCGTTTAGCATCTACTTTAGTAAGCAATTGTCCTTTTTTGTCTAAAACCCCGTTAACATCAGTTAACAGAATTAATTTTGCCGCATCCAGGTGAGCTGCAACTTCTGCCGCAGCGCTATCAGCATTAATATTATAAGACTTTCCTTGAGGACCAACTCCAATAGGAGAAAGAACCGGGATATAACCTTTTTTCATCCACTTTTGCAGAAATCGGTAACGAATTCCAGCTACATGACCGGTAAAACCAATGTCTACGTAATTGCCTTTTTCATTTTTAACCCACTGCTTCCGGGCTTTTATTACTTTTCCTTTTTTACCGTAAAATCCTTTGGCTTTTCCGCCATTTTTCTTAATCAACTGCACTATTTCAGGATTAATCTTTTTACCTAAAACATTTTCTACCACTCGCATTACATCTTTAGTAGTCACCCTAAGTCCTTGAATAAATTTAGTTTCAATTTTCCTTTTTTTGAGACGCTTATTAATATCTGGCCCTCCGCCGTGCACAATCACTGGATGCATACCAACGTATTTTAAAAGCACCACATCACGTAAAATATTATTTCTTAACTCTGGATCATGCATAGCTGATCCGCCATATTTAACTACAATCACCCGATCATGAAAATGCAGAATATAAGGCAAAGCCTCAACTACTATTCCTGCTCTTTTAATTAATCTTTTGATTTTTTTCATGTGGTATAAAGCGCGTTAATTTTAACATAACCTTCTGTTAGGTCGCAGCCCCAACCAGTTGCGCTGGTTTTTCCTTTTCCCAAATAAACCTTGATCACATCTTCTTTTTTACTTATTTTCCAGTCAAACTTAAATTTATTCCAGTCAATCTTAGCTCTAGTCGCACCCACCGCCTGCAAGATTCTTCCCACGTTCTTGTCTTTGCCATAAACCGCAGCCTTTAAAAGAAAAGAATTAACAATTTCTTTAACCACCGCTTTAGCGTCTTTTTCATTGGCCGCGCCGCCAACCTTAACCGTCATCAGTTTAGTTGCCCCTTCACCATCTCGAGCAATTTCTTTAGCTAAATACTCACATACTTGCTCAAAAGCTTTTAAAAATGTTTTTCCTTGTTTTGATTTTTGATTTTTGATTTTTGATTTTGCCATCCCATTGGCCAAAACCATAACACAATCGCTGGTTGACGGACAATTATCCACAGAAATCATGTTAAATGTTTTGGAAACTGTATTTTTAAGTAATTTATCTAAACTAGAACGGCTAATTGCCGCATCAGTTAAAATAAAAGCATGCATCGTAGCCATGCCCGGTGCAATCATGCCCGAACCTTTAGCAATGCCAGTGATAGTAATATTGCCAACCTTAACTGATATGATCTTGACCACTTTATCTGTAGTTAAAATAGCCTTGGCTGCTTTTAGAAAACCATCTTTAGATAGTTTTTTAGCTAATTTGGGAATACCTTTTTTAATTTTACTAGCTGGCATGGGCTTGGCAATTACTCCGGTTGAAGTAACCAGAACATGATTAGGATCTATGTTTAATGATTTAGCAGTTTGCTCCACCATCATGCAAGCATCTTTCATACCTTGGCCGCCTGTCCAAACATTAGCATTGCCAGAGTTAGAAATAATAGCTTGAGCTTGGCCTGATTTAATTTGCGTCATGGAAACCAAAACCGGAGCACCTTTAACCTGGTTAGTGGTAAAAACAGCCGAGGCAGTGGCGGGAATTTCCGAATAAATCAAAGCTAGATCAGGTTTGCCTGATTTTTTTATACCGCAAGTAATACCCGCGGCCTTAAATCCTTTTGGAGCTTTTAATTTTTTCTTCATGGGTACAGTGCTAAACTTTTTAGTCCTTCCGTTTCTTCTATGCCAAACATTATATTCATATTTTGCACTGCCTGTCCAGCCGCTCCTTTAATTAAATTGTCAATCGCAGAAAGCATGATTACTTGACCAGTGCGTTCATTGATCCTGGCAGTTAAATCACAAAAATTAGTCCCTGCCACATATTTTGTATTAGGCAGCAAATCTTCCCTGACCCTGACAAAAGGTTCATTTTTATAATATTTTTGATAGATCTTATTTAAATCAGCTTTCTTTTTCAATTTAGCATACACTGTTGATAAAATCCCTCGAGTCATCGGCACCAAATGCGGCACGAAGGTTACTTGGGCTTTCTGATATCCTGATAATCTGATAGTCTGGTCTTCTATTTCCCCCATATGCCTGTGTCCCGTAACATTGTAACCTTCAAACCCCTCGTTTCGCTCACAATAAAGAGTTTTCAACGAAACTCCCCGCCCCGCCCCAGAAGTACCTGATTTTGCATCTACTAAAATATTATCAGGCTCAATAATGCCTTCTTTGACCAAAGGCACAGTAGCTAAAATAGCTGAAGTTGGATAACAACCAGGATTTCCAATTAATCGAGCTTTTTTAATTTTATCGCGATAATATTCTGGCAAACCAAAAACAGCCTCTTGGCAAAGATCAGCAGCAGAATGCTTAGTCGGATACCAGGTTTCAAAAGTTTTGACGTCATTGAAACGAAAATCAGCTCCCAGATCAACAACCTTTTTCCCTGCATCTAAAATAGTTGACACATAATTCATAGCAATGCCGTGGGGAAGTGCCAGAAATACTACATCAACCTTAGAAACCAGTTTTTTTAAATCATCCAGTGTGGTAATGGTTAAATCTATTTTCCCGTATAAATGAGGATAAAGCTCGGATATTTTTTTACCTTTATGCGCCGGCTCTGACATCAGCCAGCTAATTTCTGTATCTTTATGTCCTAATAATATTTGGATCAGCGTAACTCCCGCGTATCCTCCTGCTCCAACTACTCCAACCTTAATCATTAGTGAAACCTCCTTACTCTAAATCTTAATAATTCAACCTTTTCGCTTGGTCCAATGCCCGCTTTTTGCCGACAGATAGCAATCTGTTCTGCCGGAGTGTTTACTCCGGGCAAATCAGGCAACAAAAGCCCTTTTTTAAAGCCTGCCTTAACTATAATACCATAATTTTTTGCATCAAGTTCTTTCTTATCTTTAACTGCTTCCGGTGCAGACAAAACATCCACAGAAATATCTAAGTCCACTAGCTCAGCTTCTTGTATAGGAGCAAATCTTGGATCTCGGCTAGAAGATTCAATTGCATTATTAATAATTTCTTGGGCAACATTGCTGGTAGTTGGTGAAAAAGTTCCAATACAACCACGCAATGCCCCATTTTTCTTGTGCAAAGAAACAAACACTCCGGCTTTTTCTTTCATCTCATCACTTAAAGGTTGGGGAGGCTTAATTACGGTTCTCTCTTTAACATAAGTCTCAATAGTTTGTCGTGCTAATTTTACTAAATCATGCTCACTCATTGCGCCTCAAACCTTGCCACCATATAACCCACACCAAATGGCCCCTCATAAGACAATAGTTCGTGTTTTATATTTAAACCATCTAAAGCTCCCAATAAAATGGCAATTGACCACAACGCATCCTGACCAGCTTCTTCTGCCAGAGCCGGATCAAAATTGATAATACCGTTTACATCGTAATTTTCTATTAACTCAACTAACTTATCATCAAATTCTCTACCTCTAGGGCTAAAGCCAGCTGGCGCATCTGGAGTTAAGCGATGAGACATGTCTGCCGAAGCAATAATTGCTACTTTGCGGCTTGATTTTTTGACGGTTTCAGCTAAAAATTTGCCAAATTCAAATAGTTTATGTAAAGGCATAAAAGCAATCGCAATAGGGATGATGGCCTTTTTTATACCAGCTGAATGTATATAATGTAAAGGAACTAAAGATCCATGATCAAGCAGGCTTTCTGAACACGTTGCCGCAAAATCACAATTTTTTACTATGGCGCGGGCCAAATCCGGATCTCCCTTAAAACTATAATTAGGTTTAGCCATACCAAAAGTAACAAAACTGCCTTCAAAAACATGGCTGGTATAAACAGGAATAGAAGCCTGGCCTACTTTTCCATGGGGGGTAATAACAATAATTGTGTCAAAATCCTGGGTTTTCAACTCTTTACAAAGTTTTTCTAAGGCTTTTTTGCTTTTTTCTGCTTGTTTTAAATGTCGTTTGCCTATTCCCGACACTAAAATCGGTGGATGCGGCATGATACAACCAAATTTTATTTCTCCCATTACGATTCAAAGTTTATCAGCTTGTGATATAATAGTCAATCGTGCTAAAAATCAGTATTTCAGGTGTAAGAGGCTATGTGCCCGAAAGTTTGACTCCCGAAGTTTGTCTTGAACTGGCCAAAGCTTTTGGCACCTATCTTTTTAAGACCAATCCTAACAAGAAGAAAAGAAAAGTAATCATTGGCTGCGATCCGCGCAAATCTTCAGAGCCGATCAAAGGAATCGTTTTTGAAGGCTTGCTTGCCACCGGCTGCGAAGTAATTGATATTGGCATCTGCCCCACCCCTACAGTTGCCATCATGATAAAAGAGCTTAAAGCTGACGGCGGAATAGTTGTCACCGCTTCACACAATCCCCTCCCCTGGAATGGCTTAAAATTCATGCGCCAGGATGGCATTTTTTTAAACGAAAAACAAGCCAATGAATTTCTTGAGCTTTACTATAATAAAGACTTTATTACAAAAGAAAAACAAAAAGTGCTCACCTTTGACAAAGCGCTTGATATTCATATTAAAAAAGTGCTTAGACAAGTAAAACCCAAAGTTAAAAAATTAAAAGTAGCGATTGATTGCTGCAATGGTGCCGGGTCAGTAGCCGCAGTTAATCTTTTAAAAAAACTGGGTTGCACGGTTTTTCCTTTAAATTGCCGACTTGATCTTCCTTTTCCTCATGATCCAGAACCAGTAGCTAAAAATTTAACTGATTTAATATCATTGGTCAAAAGCAAACAAGCAGACGTAGGTTTTGCCTTGGATTCTGACGCAGATCGCTTAGCCATTGTTTCTGAAAGAGGAAAAGCGATTGGCGAAGAGTTAACCTTGGCTTTAGTTACAAAATATCTTCTGGCTAAGAATCAAAAATTACCCGCTAAAAAGAAAATTATTGTCAGCAATCTTTCTACCACCAAAGCAATTGATGATATTGCCAAAGAATTTAAAGGCTTAAGTATCAGGACTAAAATTGGGGAAGTGCATGTAGCAGAGGAATTGAAAAAATTAAAGGGTTTAATCGGTGGAGAGGGAAATGGTGGGGTAATTTATCCACCGGTTTGTTTTAACCGCGACAGCCTAACTGGCATTGCCATTATTATTAGTTATTTAGCTTCTTCAAATAAAAGTTTATCCGCCTTAGCAGATGAAATCCCAGCTTATCAGACTATTAAAACTAAAATTTCCTGCCAAGACCAGCAGCAAGCTAATGATTATATTGAAAAAGTTAAAGAAAAGTTCAAGAAAAAAGATTTAATCTTGACCGAAGGTGTAAAAGTTGTGGTGCCTGACGGTTGGGTGCATGTGCGCGCTTCAAATACCGAGCCAATCTTGCGTATTATTGCCGAAGCAAAAACCAAAGCCGACGCAGAGAGGTTAATTGACCAGGCTACCTTGTAATCCTCATCCCAAAATGTAGCGGCGGTCTTTAGACCGCCATTTAGCAATATGAAATAGTAAGAAACCCCAGAATAAATTCTGGGGAATTATAATTAAAAATTCTTTGAAGTCAATTCAAATGTTGCTGTTATAAGCCCAGTATTAATGCTTACATTATTATTTTTCACCAAACCCACATCAGGAGCATACCATTCGTAAACATCAACAGAAGAACCGCTTTCATAGGTTGTATATACTTCGTAGCAATCATCAAATGTTCCTGCTGGAACGGTAACCGACTCATAACTTACAATTGAACAATAAGCAATAAGATTAAGTAACTGGTATGACCAACTTTCTCCTACGCTTAAAGGAAAAGGCAAATATGTTTGACATTCTGTTGTAGGGGAGGAAGATGTCCCATAAACTAATGCGGCATCGTCTGTAACAATAAGATATATTTCTGCAGTAGATGGATATGATGGGTGTACGGCATTTTGCTTTCGAATCTGTGTTTCCAGTGTTCCCACGTCATATGTTCCCTCAAACGATATAACCATTGAGCCTGTTTCACCGCCAGTTATATAATCATATGTCCAAATATATCCATCTACACGAGGAAAATACTGTGACCCTCCAGCAATAGTAGTAGTTGTTGTAGTGCTGGTTGTAGTCGTTGTAGCATCACTACCCGAAGTGCCGCAACCAACTAGATAAACAACAAAAAACAAAGAACAAACAATGGCCAATGTTAAAACCCCAAATTTTTTCATCTTTTTCTCCCCCTTTGATATCTGATAATCTGATATTCTGATTATCTGATACTCTATTCTACCCCCCCCCATTTTTTGTCAAGTTCCTTCTTGATTCCCCACCTGCCTGCCGGCAGGCAGGCAATTTATTGTGGGGTTGCAACCAATAAACCCAAAAAATAAAAATGGCGAACTTTAGTTCGCCACTACATTAGAAATTCGAGAAAGCCCTTCTCCCTCTGGGAGAAGGATTTAGGATGAGGGTTTTTAATTGACGAAGCTACTCTTTAATTCTGCGCAGCGTTTTTCAAAAGCGGTCTTAGGCATGTCTAAAAATTGGGCAGTGGCAGAAACATCACCAGCAAACTTGTCCAGTAATATTGCATAAAGCTTGTTTTCAAAGGCGGCTCGGGTTTCTTCCAGGGTAAAACCATCTTCTTTAGCTGCTTTTAAAACTGTTTTTGAAAGTTCTTTATAATTAATGGCTAGATCTTTAATTTCTAGACTATCTCCTTGAGCCCCCAGCACCGCTCCCTGGATTAACTTAGCCAGCTCAATATAATTACCCGGATAATCATAGCTGCTTAAAAACCGAAGCGCTTCTGCGGAAATAAATTTAACTTCTTTATTATATTTTCCAGAATAATGATTAAGAAAATAGTTAAGCAGGCTGGAAATATCAGCCTTTCGCTCCCTTAAACTAGGGATTTGGATTAAATCATACTTTTCTAACTTTAATTTATTGATTAAGCCCTTATTACGGATATCAATAATAACCCGGATGGTTTTATCAATGCTGCCCTGTCGTTTTTCTAAAAACTTAAAAAAGGTCAAAAGAAAATCTTCGCTACCCCGCTCCATATTTTCTATATAAATGGTCCCGCACAAATCTTTTTCATCCTGCAAAGAGGAAGTATCGGGAATGGACATTAATTTTCGCAAGATCGTCCAAAAATGGGTTTCTAAAGACTCAATTTGAAAGTCAGCTAAATTTATACTATTGAACTTTCTTTTCTTATGTACTCCATTATTGTGGATTAGCTTAGCCACATCCACTTTATCAATGCCTTTTTCACCCAGCAGGATAATATCTTTTGAACGTGGAACAATTATCTTAATATTATGCAAAAACTTCTTTACACTACTGCTTTCGCCATGCAGCCAAGCAGATTGCTGCGGAATGGATAATTTTTCTTCGGGCCTAAAAAAGTTGCGCTTAACCGTGTCTAAAACATGCTCACTGTTTAATGGTTTTCGCAAAAAATCCGCCACGCCTGCCTTAGTCGCAGTAACAGCCAAGGGAATACTGCCAGAAAAAGAAAGCATTACAATTTTTATATCCGGATGAATATAATTAATTTTATAAAACACCTGCAAGCCATCTTCTCGTTTAAGATCAAAATCAAGCAGGATTAAAGCTGGAGAATTTTGTTCGAGAAATTTAACTGCTTCGCTGGCGGTTTTAACTATTTCTAATTTATAATCTTTTTTAAGGATATCTTTGAGCCGATTTTCAATGCTTGAATCATCTTCGATTAGAAGTATTAACTTTTCAGGCATGGTCTTTGAATTATAGCAAGCCTTGGCTTACCGGTAAAGTAATAGTAAAGGTGGTGCCCTTACCTAGTTTGCTTTCTACATCAATATAGCCTTTGTGGCCATCTACAATGCTATGGGTAATGGTAAGCCCCAGTCCTGTGCCGCCATATTTGGTAGTATAAAAAGGATCAAACAGTTTTTTAACACCTTCTTCTGAAATCCCATGCCCAGTATCAGAGACCTGGACTTTAATATTTTGCATAATTTGGTCCACTTTTTTACCTGGCATAGTTTTTACTTTTAAAGTACCGCCGGTACGCATAGCCTGGACAGCATTTAAGACTAAATTAGAAAAAACTTGTGACATCTGGCCCTTATCCATTTCGATTTGTGGTAAATCAGTAAATTCTTTGATAATTTCCACTTCTGCCTCTTGTGCCTGATGAGAAAAATCAGCAATAGTTTGCTTCATAAACTCATTCACATCAACTTTTTCAAAGTGAGGAGCAGTCGCCCTTGCAAAACCAAGCAAGTTTTCTACAATTCGGTCAATACGGTTAATTTCTCTAGGCATAATTTCCTGCAATTTCTTTCTATATTCTTTATCTTCATATCTAAGTGGTAGAAGCTGAGAAAGCACTTTCATGGAAGAAAGCGGGTTTTTAATTTCATGCGCCATGCCTGCAGCCATAGTAGCCAAAGCGGTCAGCTTGTCTGCTCGCCTAACTTTGCCCTCTAATTGTTTTACCTCGGTCATATCAATAATTGTCATCAGAGCCCCAATTTTTTTGCCTTCATGGTCTTTTAAGACCGTTGAAGAAATTGAAACAGGAACCAAGCCTTTTTCTGGAGAAGCAATTCCAGTATCAAAATTGGTGGAAGAGTGATCGTGCAAAGTATTTTCAATCACGCGCGTAACTGTGCCGCGTTTTCCCCATATTTCTTCACAAGCCTTACCGATAACCTCAGCAAATTTACGTCCGGTAATCTTTTCTGCCATTAAATTGTAAGTAACTACCCTGCCCCGAGTATCAACGGTAAGCACGCCATCTACCATGGAACGCAAAATTTCTTCGCTATAATCTTTCATGTTAACTACTTCGTTGTAAAGCCGGGCATTATCAAGCGCAACTGCGGTTTGACTGCCCAAAGTGCTTAGCAAACCCAAATCTTCCGAACTAAATATTTCTCCAGAAAGCTTGTCTCCCAAAGCAATAATGCCGATCATTTCCTTTTTAGAAATAATAGGCACCCAAACTGAAATTCCCAATCTCTCCATTTCATCTTTTACTTCTTCCAGTCCTCGCCTTTTTTCTTCTCCTGCTTCGCCCAAGGCTTCCTGCCGGCCGATTTCTTCTTCTATTTCATCTCGCACCAAAATATCTTTGGAAGAACAGAGCCAGGAAATGATTGGACTATCCACATCAATCTCAATTTTCTTATAACGCTCTAGCTTTAGGCCCATTGCCCTAAAATGTTCTTTTTCTTTATCTAAAAGTAGAAAGGATATTTCCGAAACCCGCATAGTATCAATAAAAGAAGAAACAATCAGTTGAGTTAATTCTCGCAATTCAATAACCGAGGCGATTTTCTGGCTGATCTGCTGCAGAGTTTTGCGGTAATCGTATCGGCCACGGAAAAATATTTGGTCAGAAAGTTTTTGAAAGAAACGCACCAATGGCTGATAAGCAATAGCAATTAAGAGAGCGGCTAACGCGGTTACTACCAAAGAAGAGTATCCCATAACATTTCTAAGGTACGTTTCAGAAAAAATAACGGCCAGGGCATAAAAAGATAAAATTAATGCAGTAGTTAAAGTATAAACCACTCCCTTCTGCACAATAACTTCCATGCTCATGAGCCGATGCTTTAAAATCGCGTAAGCAATAAAGCCCACTAAAATTATTGTGAAGGGAGGGCCAATATGGGTTAAGCTGGTATTTCCAATTGAAGGAAGAATCAAGTTTGTAATTACTGGTGGAACACTTCCTAATAAAAACCCAATAAAAATATAAGCGGCTTGCATCTTGGTCGACCCAGAATATTTGCGATATTGCTTGACCAGATTCCAAAAAGCCCAGCCCATATAAGACAAGAAATATATTGTATAAATAAAATAATATGGGCCAGGGATTAAATTATATCCCCAATCAACCTTTTCAACTCCTTGAACAATTAAATTGGAAAAATTTAGCGCTAATAACAGCAAGATCGGAGAAAAAATTATCCACATCATCAATCTCGTAATGGGCCGCTCTTCTTTAGGATATATTAATGTAAAAAAGACAAAGAACGCTGGTATAAAAGACGTGCTGGCATAAGCAGCTTTACTAAACCATAACGCTATATCTGGACTATTGGTTTGCCAATATAAAAATATCGCCAAAGCCCAAACAACAATTGAAAAGCTGATAACTGTAAAAGATCGGTTTATCTTACTCCTTGGATTATGAAAAAGAACAAACAAGGCCAAAGTAAAATTAGTTAAAGCCGTATAAAATGGAAGTAAATAATTTATCTTGTCCGCAAACATAAACATAGCTGTCCCCGCAATAGCAATGCCTCCCGCAAAAAAGGCCATTCCCCGGAAAAGAAAATTCTCTATTTCCAGTAAACGGTGTCTAATAATGGCATAAACCACAAACCCCACTATAAATAGTGTAAAAGGAGGCCCCAGGGCAAACAATTTTGACATACCAAAAAGCGGCAGAATCAAACTAAATACTACACCAGACACAATAGACAAGAACATCCCAAAAAGCACATAAAATATCCTTAATTTCTCTTGCCCAACAGCAACCAAGTATTTCTTAAGTAAATTAACTAGCGCAAGGGAAAAGAACAATATTAAATAAAAAGCATAAAAATAATAGAGCGGGCCAAAGATTGGTTTATTCAATTCAAAGATAAAACCTTTTATAAGTAGCGGAGTAAAAAATGCCAAACAAGAAAAAACATATCCCGGCAGCAAAATCATCGCTTTTTTCCGCAAAGAAATAGTAAATTTAGGTTTAGGGAAAATTAAAGTGAAATAATAAAAATAACCTGCTGCCAAGGCCGAACCAACAGGAGTAGCTCTGCGCCAAAACAACACCCAGATAGGAGATTTAACATTAACAAAAACCAAAAAAGCCAGTGTCCACAAAGAAATACAAAACATTACTTTGGCAAAGGCTGTGTTTATTTCATTTTTTCGGTTATAAAAATAAATATAGGTTCCCAGGACCAAATTAAAAATCAAAGTAAAAAAGAGAAGAAAATTATTTAAATATTGCACAGAAAAACCCATGGCGTATATAGATTATACCAGCCTGGGCCTTAATTTAACAATATAATCTTGCCCCGCATAGTGAGGCTCAATGCTAATAACGTCAAAACCAGCAGCTTCCCATTCTTGCCTAATTTGCTTTTCGTTAAGCAAAGCATACGACCCCCCTGCCGCCCCATCTACAATCACTTTGTTTGCCGCTCCCACAACCGTTAATCTAGGATTCATTCGATTAAAATTAGCATAAACCCCCTTTAAAGAGGAAAAAATTCCACGTGTTTTTCTAAATTCTTTATATTCAAGCGTCATATGTCCTAATAAAACCTTTAAAGGACTAAACCCCTCATTTAATATCGAAGCAACAATAATCCCATCAGGCCTTAGCACCCTCTTTAGTTCCTCATACAAAGTCTGTCTATTTTTAATATAATTAACAACATGATTAGCACTTATCCGATCAATACTGTGATCTGCAAAAGGCAAAAAGTCTGTTTCTTCCTGATCTAAATCAACATTATGGATTTTTGCTTCGGCATCTTTTTGGCGATGTATTGCAATTCCCCCATCAGAATTTTCAACTGATATCACATTTACCCCAGTTTCTTTTACAGCTAAAGACATGTTCCCTGTTCCCGAACCAAGGTCTAGACACTTTAAGTCAGCGTCATCTAATTCCAACAATGTAACTATACGATCAAGAACTTGTTGATAAGGAATAAATTCCCTCAAGACATCATAAGCTTTAAAATATTTTCCCCAATCAACCTGGGTTTGTTCAGATTGAAACATTCTTCCTATTCCCGGTAAACCGCGGAGAAACAACTTAAAAACAATTCCAAAACGAATATACACTTCGCGTAAAGGATGTAATAACTCAAAAAAGCGAGGCGTTCTTGAGGTAACCAGCAATGCCCTGCCTTCTTGCACTTTCACAACTTCTCTAAAAAACGTATCTATAGCTGGCTTACCCAACCAATTTATTTTTGAAGCAGGCTCAATCATTCCCGCTAAAACAGCAGTATCAACATCAATATTTGTTCCCAATAAATTCTGCGCAACATAAGTAAAAAGCCTGTTTTCAATTGGGGTGGGCTCCCTTAACACAGCAGTGCCATCATGGCTTGGTAGAGGAAAAAGAGAAAAGTCTCCCCTTTTCGTTATTTTATAAGCCGCGGGATTCCAAGTTCTAAACAAAATATATATTCTGGAATGCTTAGCCACATCCAGCATTTTCTTTGCCTGCTTTACCGATTCAGCCCCCATTGCTGTTCCTAGACCTAAATGATGGTATTGAGGCATAGAATAATCTCCCCATATAAATACTGAGGGGATGCCAGATATCCGCATAGGTTGTGCGGCAACATAACCCATAAAAACATTTGTCTCGGCATCTCTGGCAATAATCAATTCTGTTGCCGCAGACAAGTATTGGTCTACGGAAGCATCTTTATTAACCCCAGTGGAAAGGGCTGATACAATGCGGCAATCCTGTTGCAACAACTTAAAACCACCTTCTTGACTTGCAAAATATTCTTTTATTGACATTCCTTGAGGCGGTTTAATAATTTCCAGATTAACCTTACGCTTATCTCTTAAGCGAATTTGTTTAATAACGCTTTGCCGAACATAACGTTGCACTCGAGTTAATTTAGATCCATCATCAGAATGATAACCAAAAGGTTTTGGTGGCTCGGGGGGCATTACTGTTTCAACTCTTGCAGCTTCCGCCATCTCCCGACGCCTGATTGTCTCAATCGCATCTACAATCTTTCCTACATAAAATCGCTGCAGCAGGTCCATTTTTTGTTCTGCTTCTTCTTCGTCTTCTGGCAACAGAGGCGGCGGGTTTGGTTGGCTTTTCTGCACTCTTCTCTTAGCTACCTGATTGTGAAAAAGAACAACCCCTTCATTACCATAACGCGAGAAAAGGCCTGAATCACCAGATCGTATAGGTATATAAAGCAAGCCTCGCGTTTTTTTACCAGAACCAGACTTATGTCCAACAGCATGAGCAAAATCATTAGCAGCTGATTCGTCATCAAAATAAATACCCTGCGCATTAAATGTACTGCGATCACAAAGATCTAAATAATAAAAAGGGCTTGATCCCTCAAGAACACTTTTTAAAGTTCCAGTTGGCTCGGAGCCACCTTTTTCTGGATCATATTTACCCAAATCTTCTGTCCAATTAGCAGTCCTACTTGTTAATATCCATTTTTCCGGTTCATCCACTTTTGGCCGATAAACTGCTACATTAAGAAAACCAAGATCTTTTTTGCCTCTGTCTATCTGAGTAAAGACATCTTCTATGCTTGAACTCGGATCAGCGGCAATACGGTCAAAAGCTTGCGCCTCTCTAAGCACTGCAGTTAATAATTTGTTTGGATCTCTTTTAAGGCCGGGGAACATACTTGGCCCAAGCTCTTGGTTTTGATCACAATTCAATTTATGGAGTTTTACATGTAAGTCTCTCAAATCTAATTTAGTTCCTCTGGCGCAGCTGCTGATTCCTCTCAAAATAAATTTTTCATCAAAACGTTTTTCAAAACGATCCAAAATCGTCAGAGGAATTGTTTCTGGCCGGGCAACAAGCAAGGTGCGTAAATGAGGCCTTTCTTGTTTTACTTTTTCTACCAAAGTTATCAAGCGTTCAAAATTGATTGGATCAACACGCCTTAACCTACCCAACATTTGCCAGTCTGCCTTTAAACCTAAGGCCTGTAGCCTTTTAGCAAAATAAGGCCTGGTAAGACGACGTTTGTTAAATCTTAAGTAACTAGGTATGCGCAAACTCATGTTTTGCTCCTAGCTAGTTATCGTTGGGGAATTAAAAAAATTTCAGTTTATTTAGAAATACTCATCCTCTGCTGGACTGAAGAATGCTTGGCAACGAACGAAGATCTAAATCAAGTTTTTCTGGATCAATAAGGTGATGCTTTTGAACCAGTATTCTAGCAAATTCGTAGCTTTCTAAGCGTGCCTTATCTCCATTGCTGGCCATAGAACTAAGCAAAGGAACATCTGGCAAATAAAGAGTTAACGTTAAATCATCCATGGCAAAAATCTGCCTCATATTTGTCAATAAAATTTCATAAGTATCAAAATGAAGCTGGGAAAGTTGCACCAATCTTCTATACGCGCCATTAAGACGAGAAGGTTTTAATTTTAACTCGGCTAACTTAGTTGATACAGTGGCGGCATTTACTCTTACGGGAGCCCCCATATTCATTAGCACCGGCATTATCAACATTACTTAATCTCCTTAGTCTTTCGAGTCACTTTATTATCGGCACCTTTTCTAGGAAATTTCACTTTATTTTGAAATTTTCCCGATGCCGGCTTCGCCGGATCGGGATCCCGACCGAAGCGTCGGGACACTTTATTTTGAAAAATCTTTTTTAGGCCTAGGAGGAGATAAGCTTGGCGAGGTCAGCTAACTGGTCTTTAGTGTTTACACCTAAAACTTCGCTGGCATTATTAATTTTAAAAGCGTAAACCGGCAGGTTTTTATTTTTACAAATTTCAACTGTATCAGTTAAATAATATTCTTGCTGCACATTTTCTGCTTTTACTTCTGCCAAAGCCTCAAACAGGGCTTTTTTGTCAAAACAAAAGGTGCCAGAATTAAATTCTTTGATTTTTAACTCTTCAGCCGAAGCATCTTTTTTCTCTACGATTTTAATTAACTCACCACTGGGCTTTCTAATAATACGACCATAATTTCCTGCATCAGGCAGCTCGGCAGTTAAGTCTGTAACTGCAGCATTGTGTTTTTTGTGAAACTCAACTAATTTTTTTAAGGATTGCTCGGAAAGCAAAGGCACGTCTCCGGCTAAAACTAAAACTGTCCCATCAAAGTCTTTTAAACAATCTTTAGCTTGCATTACCGCATGGCCAGTGCCCAGCTGCTCGGCCTGAACCACAAAATCAAGGCCCCAATCTTTAAAATAATCAGTGATTAATTCTTTTTGGTAACCAACTACTACGCATACTTTTTCTGGGTCAAGCTTTTTCACCACTTCTAATACATGCTGAAGCAAAGGTTTGCCCACCAGCTTATGAAAAACCTTGGGCAGGTCAGATTTCATCCGAACCCCCTTACCCGCTGCCAAAATTATCACTGCTAGTTTTTTCATCGATTGACAATTATAATTTAATTTGACTATAATATCAAACCGTGAAAAAGCGCGAACAAATAATCGAGCAACTCAAAAAATCCCTTGACCATGAAAGATTTAGACACTCCCTCGGCGTTGAAAAAACCGCACTTGCTTTAGCCGGCAAATATAAAGTCCAAAAAAGCAAAGCCAGTATTGCTGCCCTATTGCATGATTACGCACGTAAATATAATAGTAAGCAACTCCTGGCCCAGGCTAAGAAACATGGCCTAGAAATTGATCCAGTAAGGAAATTTGAACCCAAGCTTTTTCATGCTGAGCTAAGCGCAATTTTTGCTAAACAAGAATTTAAAGTAAGAGATAAATCAGTTTTGTCTGCTATAGAAAAACATACCACCGGCAGTGCTAATATGACGGCTTTAGAAAAAATCATCTTTCTGTCAGACCACATCGAAGAAGGCAGAAGCTTTTTTGGAGTAAGCCGACTTAGAGACTTAGCCCTAAAAAGCTTAGACCAAGCAGTTTTAGAATCAAGCAGGATTATGCTAGAATTCTTATTAAAGAATAAAGCTCCTGTCTATTATAAAACAATTGAAACCAGGAATTATTATTTATTAAAGCTTAAAACATGAAAAAAACATTTATTATTGGCTTTATTATCTTAGTTATCGTCGCAATCATGCTTGGAATCTTAATCCCGCTTGTTTCTAAGCTAGCTTTATTTGATGTTTTTGTTAGCGCAGCCCCCACCACTAAAATTATGCCTAAAACCAATATCTTGCTGCTGGGTGTGGATGATGCCTTTGGTCATCGTTCTGACACTATTATGGTATTGTGTTCTGACCCAGAAAACAAAAAGGTTTCTTTAATTTCTATTCCGCGCGACACGCTGGTAGTGGTTCCAGAAAAAGGCCTAGATAAAATCAATCACGCTTTTGCTTATGGCGGAGTAGAACTCTCAAGAAAAACCGTGGAAAAATTTTTAGGCATTAACATCCCTTACCATATTATTATCAACCTTTCTGGAATCATTGAAATCATTGATAATTTAGGAGGCATCCCTATTGAAGTAGAAGACCGCATGTACTATGTTGATTATGCTAGCGATCTTTATATTAATTTACAGCCTGGACAACAAAAACTTTCAGGCAAGCAGTGTATGGGTTATTTAAGATATAGAAGCGACGGTGGAGATTTAAAAAGAATTAGTCGGCAGCAAAAATTCTTAGACGCACTAGGCAATGAACTGTTAAAAAGAGAAAACATTGCAAAATCACCTCAAATGGTGCTTTCTCTGCTCTCTTATTTGCACACCAACCTATCACCAAAACAAACCATTGGTTTAAGTTTGGGACTAAGAGCTGCCCATGAAAACAGCCATGTTTCTATGGCCACCATCCCCGGCTTTGATATGATGATCGACGGTGTTTACTACTGGAAACCAGATGTTGAAGCTACAAAAAATCTAGTCAACCAAATTACTAATATTGACGGCTTTGGAGGAGTCAATAATTAATACCAATACCCTCCTGGATATTATTATCGAGGCTGCCAAAAATAAAAAAGCCCACAACCTCAAAACCTTGGACATTCGCAAAACCTCCAATATGGTTGATTTTTTGGTTATCTGCACTGGGCAATCCCCTCCTCAAATTGATGCCATTAAAAAAGAAGTTGATACAAAACTAAGGGCTAAAAAAAATAAAAGTCATCGCTGGGAAGGCCCGGCTAGCTCCGGCTGGATCGTGCTTGATCTTGGGGCAATTGTTCTTCATATCATGAGTGAAACCTCCAGAAAATTTTATAACCTGGAAGAACTCTGGGAAAAGGATGCGATTATTTTTCACCATTAAGCGTCCCCTTTCCTCTTACATTATTATATGCTAAAATAAACAGTTTGCTTGTGACTCAAGCGGGGCCGTAGTTCAGCTGGGAGAACGTTTGACTGGCAGTCAAAAGGTCAGGGGTTCGATCCCCCTCGGCTCCATATAAAAAAAGGAAGGAAGTACGAAAGAATGGCAAAAGGGAAAAAGTACGTATACAGTTTCGGCGGGAAAAAGGCGGATGGAAAGTCAGCAATGAAAAACTTGCTGGGAGGAAAAGGGGCTAACTTGGCAGAAATGTCCAATATTGGCATCCCGGTTCCGGCTGGTTTTACAATTACCACGGAGATGTGCGCGGTTTATTATAAAATGAACCGTAAATATCCCAAAGAATTACAAGGACAGCTTGAAAAAGGAATTATCAATATCGAAAAAACTATGGGGGCAAAATTTGGAGATAATAAAAACCCCCTCTTATTATCGGTTCGTTCCGGCGCTAGAATCTCTATGCCTGGAATGATGGATACAGTATTAAACTTAGGACTCAACGATGAAACAGTAAAAGGCCTGGTTAAACAATCAGGCAACGAACGTTTTGCCTGGGATGCTTACCGAAGATTTGTACAAATGTATGGGGACGTAGTGCTTGATCTTAAACCTCAAACTAAAACCGATATTGACCCTTTTGAAGAAATTATGGATCAAGTTAAAGAAGAAAAAGGAGTAAAATCAGACGTTGATCTTAAAACTGAAGATTTAAAAGAATTAGTAAAACGTTTTAAAATCGCGATTAAAAAACGAAAAGGAATTAATTTCCCTGAAGATCCTTGGAAACAGCTCTGGGGAGCAATTGAAGCGGTATTTGGATCTTGGAATGCTGACAGAGCCATTAAATACCGACAAATCAATAAGATCCCTGGTGATTGGGGAACCGCAGTAAACGTTCAGGCTATGGTTTTTGGAAATATGGGAGACGATTCTGGAACTGGCGTAGCTTTTACCAGAAATCCTGCTACCGGAGAAAAGAAATTCTACGGAGAATACTTAATCAATGCTCAAGGTGAAGACGTAGTAGCAGGGATCAGAACCCCCCAACCCATCAACGCCTCCACTAAATCATCTAAAAGCCAAAAGACCCTGCAAGAAGTAATGCCAAAACCTTATAAAACTCTGGAAAACATTTATAAGAAATTGGAAAAACATTATCGCGACATGCAGGATATTGAGTTTACCATTCAAAAAGGCAAACTGTGGATGCTGCAAACCAGAACGGGAAAAAGAACTGCCGCAGCCGCACTTAAAATTGCCTGTGACATGGTAAAAGAAAAATTAATTGATACTAATACTGCCCTTTTACGGATTGCGCCAGAACAACTTGATCAACTGCTTCACCCTATGTTTGACCCTAAAGCCAAAAAAGAGGTTATTGCAAAAGGCTTACCTGCCTCTCCTGGTGCAGCCACTGGCCAAGCAGTTTTCCACGCTGACGAAGCAGAAGCTTGGGTTAAAGACGGGAAAAAAGTAATCCTGGTTCGGATTGAAACTTCACCAGAAGACATCGGCGGCATGGATGCTGCTCAAGGTATCCTTACTGCTCGAGGCGGAATGACTTCTCACGCCGCAGTAGTTGCCCGCGGCATGGGTAAATGCTGTGTAGCAGGTTGCGGTGCTATAAATATAAATTACAAAGCCAAACAATTTGAAGTAAACGGCACTGTAATTAAAGAAGGTGATTGGATCTCGCTAGATGGCAGCAGTGGTCAAGTAATGAAAGGCCAGGTTCCGACTATTAAACCAGGACTTTCTGGAAATTTTGGAACAATCATGGGTTGGGCAGATAAAGTTAGAAAACTTAACGTCCGGACTAATGCTGACACCCCTAAAGACTCAAAAGTAGCTCGGGGTTTTGGAGCCGAAGGAATTGGGCTTTGCCGCACTGAACATATGTTCTTCGAAGGTGACAGAATTAAAGCAGTTAGAGAAATGATCTTATCTGAAGATCTGGCTGGCAGGAAAAAAGCTTTGGCTAAACTGCTACCTATGCAAAAAGGAGATTTTATTGGCATTTTCCAAGCTATGGAAGGTTTGCCAGTAACTATTCGCTTGTTAGATCCTCCGTTGCATGAATTCGTACCGCACGAAGAAGCTCAGCAAAAAGAAATGGCCAATGAAATGGGTGTTAGTGTAGAAAAAATCAAACAAAAGATTGATTCTTTGCATGAATTTAATCCTATGCTTGGCCATAGAGGCTGTCGTCTGGGAATTATTTATCCGGAAATCACTGAAATGCAGGCCCAGGCAATTATGGAAGCAGCTTGCACACTTAAAAAGAAAAAAATAAGTGTTAAGCCAGAAATAATGGTTCCATTAATCAGTGATGTTAACGAATACAAAAACCAGGAACAAATTATTCGCAGAGTAGCTAAGGCTGCCATGAAAAAATATGGGGTAAAAGTGGATTACCTGGTTGGAACCATGATTGAAATTCCAAGAGCAGCACTTACCGCAGACAAAATCGCGGAAGTAGCTGAATTCTTTTCTTTTGGAACCAACGACTTAACCCAGATGACCATGGGCCTTTCTCGAGACGATTCTGGTAAATTTTTACCCGCTTACGTTGAAAAAGGAATTTATAAAGCTGATCCATTCCAGATTCTTGACCAAACTGGAGTTGGACTATTGGTTGAAATGGGTATTAAAAAAGGCAGAAAAACTGATAAAAAACTCAAAGTAGGTATTTGCGGAGAACATGGAGGAGAACCTTCTTCCGTTGAGTTCTGTCATAAAGTAGGCATGAATTATGTTAGCTGTTCACCTTACAGAGTTCCGATCGCAAGGCTAGCGGCGGCCCAAGCAGTTTTAAAAAAGTAGGTGAAAATATAGAGTGCTGATCCGCAAGGAAATCGAAAAGCGGGAGAAAGAAAATCTTTCTCCATACGCGGTTCTTTCTTCTAAGACCAAGGGAAGAAAACGCAAAGAAAAAGAGTGCCCATTGCGCACAGCTTTTCAGCGTGATCGCGACAAAATTATCCATTCTAAATCTTTTAGAAGGCTAAAACATAAAACTCAAGTATTTTTATCACCGGTTGAAGACCATTACCGCACTCGCCTAACTCATACTATTGAAGTAGCCCAAATTGCCCAAACTATTTCCCGGGCACTCAGGCTAAACGAAGACTTAACCGAAGCGATTGCTTATGGACATGACCTAGGCCACACCCCTTTTGGCCATGCTGGCGAAGAAGCGTTAAATAATATCCTAAAGAATTTTGGAAAAAGCTTTGTTCATAATGATCAAAGTGCTCGTGTTGTAGAACATCTTGAACATGATGGTAAGGGTTTAAACTTATGCTATGAAGTAATTGACGGCATAAGGAATCATACTCCAGATGATCCCTGGCCCAAAACTTTGGAAGGCGCCGTTGTAAGGCTGGCTGACCGTATTGCTTTTTTGCGGCATGATATAGAAGACGCTATCCAAGCCGGAGTTTTAACAAAAAGGCAATTGCCCAAAAAATACATGAAAGTATTAAAAGACAACCTTTTAGATGTAATTGTAAACGATATTATCAAAAACAGCCGAAACAAGCCTAAGATTAAAATGAGCAAAAGAGTAGAAACCGCTATGAACGGGTTATATGATTTCATGTATAAGAATGTTTATACCAATCCTGCCGCTAAAAAAGAAGAAAAAAAGGTGCCAGAGCTAATTCGCCGGCTTTTTCTTTACTATCATTACAACACTGCCTTCCAAAAAGGGGTTAAAGAAGAAGATCAGCTGCAAAATACAATTGATTTTATCGCTAGCATGACCGATCGTTTTGCCACCAATAAATTTATTGAATTATTTGTTCCTAACGAATGGAGAGACAAGGCTTGATCCCCGCAAATATTATTGAAGATATAAGAAACAAGGCTGACATTGTAAAAGTGGTTTCCGAGTATGTGGGCCTTAAAAAACGCGGTAAAAATTACTTAGGGCTCTGCCCTTTTCATTCAGAAAAAGATGCTTCTTTTACCGTATCACCAGAAAAACAAATTTTCCATTGTTTTGGCTGCAACGAAGGCGGAAATGCCTTTGCCTTTCTAATGAAAATGGAAAACATCAGCTTTGTCCAGGCAGTAGAAGAGCTGGGAAGCAAGGTGGGTGTAAAAGTACCTAAAAGCCCGCAAGCCGCCGCAGCCCGAAGCAAAAAAGAAAAGCTTTTTCATATTATGGGATTGGCTGCCAAATATTTTCAAAGCCAGCTTAGTCAACCTGCTTTAGATTATTTAACTAAAAGAAAAATTTCTGAAAAAACCATTAAAGAATTTAAGCTGGGTTATGTGCCAGCCGGTTGGGATAATCTTTTTAAAAGCTTAATTGGCCGCGGGGTCAATCCAGAAGACATGGCTTCTTTAGGCTTAGTGCTAGCCCGCGAAAAAAAAGGCGATTATTATGATCGTTTTAGAAACCGTCTCATTTTTTGTATCCAGGATCCAAGAGGAAGAGTTTTAGCCTTTGGCGGAAGAGCCTTAGGCAACGAAGAACCAAAATACTTGAACTCGCCTGACACCTATATTTATCATAAAGGAGAAACCCTGTTTGGATTAAATCTTAGTAAGGATTCGATTAAAAAGAAAAAAACCGCCATATTAGTAGAAGGTTACTTTGACTTAATCACTCCTTTTCAGGCTGGAATTACCAATATCGTAGCTTCTTTAGGCACGGCTTTAACCACTAACCAGGCAAAACTGCTTTCTCATTACTGCGAAACAGTTATCATTGCTTTTGATCAAGATATTGCCGGCGGAATTGCAGCAGAACGAAGCATTGAAATTTTTAGAAATGAAGGTTTAAAGGTTAAGGTAGCAAAACTTCAAGGCGGTAAAGACCCGGATGAGATTATTAATAAACAAGGCAAGGAAGCCTTTGAAGCCATTTTAGAACAAGCCCTCTCCTACCTTGATTTTAAGATTAAGCAAATTTGTCTAAAACAGAATTTGAATGAAATTGAAGGCCGCTCACACGCTTTAAAAGAAATCGCCACTCTGCTTTCCAAAGAAAAGGAAGAGTTTGTGCAAAAAGAATATTCTAAACTAGCTGCCCAAACTTTAAAAACCGACGCGCATACTGTTTTTGCGGAAGTTAAACGCCTAGTACAATATAACCCTAGAACTAGCCGAAAACTAAGCCGAGTAACAGAAAAACCACCTTCCCGCCTGGAAGAAGCAGAAAAATGCCTGATCAGCCTTGCTGCGCAAGATCAGGAAATGTTAGAATTAATCAAGCAATCTTTAATTGCCGACAGCTTTACGCTTAAGCCAATCCAAAAAATAGCAGCATTGCTTTTTGAAACTGATTTTTCCAAAAAAGATAATCCTCATCACTTTTTACTGGAAAACTTGCCAGATGAGGAAAACAAAAAGTATTTTTCGGCCTTAATGATAAAAGAACACTTACCGCACAAAGATAAAAAAGAAGAAGTAATCAAGGATTGTTTGGAAGTGATTAAAAATGAGCAAGGAAAACGCAAGATCGTACAACTTAAAACTGATCTAAAAACAGCCGAAACCAACGGAGACAGCCAAAAAGCTGCAGAAATACTTTCTTTATTAAAAAGTGAAATTTCTTAGAATAAGTACCGATAATAAATAGGAGGGAAACCATGTTCGCAAAGAATAAAGATCTTGAATTTTTAAAGGCCACGGCTAACCGTAAGGGTTATCTTACGCCTGGAGAAATACTTTCTATTTACCCTGAGCCAGAAAAAAAGCTAGGCGAGATAGAAAGCCTGCTTGGTATGGGAATTGAAATAGCTGAAAGAAAGCCCAAAAAGAAAAAAGATGAAGCAGATAAGATTCATAAAGAGCTCAAAAGTATTAAAGGTGTTGGTGTTGATGACACCGTCAGAATGTACCTTCGGGAAATCGGCAAATTTCCACTCTTAACCTCTCAAGAAGAAGTGGTTTTGGCAAAAAGGATTCTTAATGGTGATATGCGCGCCAAGCACAAGCTGGTTAACTCTAACCTGCGCTTGGTAGTTTCTATTGCTAAAAAATATACTGGTCGCGGTATGCTTTTCTTAGACTTAGTTCAAGAAGGAAACTTAGGGCTTATCCGTGCGGTGGAAAAGTTTGATTATACTAAAGGCTATAAATTTTCAACTTATGCTACCTGGTGGATCAGGCAGGCGATTACTCGTGCTATTGCCGACCAAGCCAGGACTATCCGTATTCCAGTACACATGGTTGAAACTATTAACCGTTTGAGGAAGACCTCTAGAATATTATTGCAAAAGTTGGGCCGAAAACCGACTGAAAAAGAAATTGCAAAAAAATCGCATATTCCAGTTTCTAAGGTGCGGGAAATTATTAAAGTTTCGCAAGTTCCCCTATCGCTGGAAATGCCGGTAGGTGATGAAGAAAGCTCTCGTTTGGGAGATTTTGTAGAAGATGCTTCTGTGCAAGCGCCAGATGAAGTAGTAATGCATGGTTTGCTGCGAGATGATCTGGAAAATGTAATGGATACCCTAACTGAGCGCGAAAAAATGGTTTTAAAACTGCGTTTTGGGCTGGATGATGGTCATCCACGAACGTTAGAAGAAGTAGGAAAAGTTTTTGCGGTTACTCGCGAACGTATTCGTCAGATTGAAGCGAAAGCTTTGCGAAAACTCAAACACCCTACTCGAGCGAAAAAACTGCGGGAGTATCTGAAGGGTTAATTATTCACTACTGCCAGATCACTTAAAGCCTGCGGAAAACGAATCTTATCTGCTCCCGGAATATCAAAAACAGTATGTAATTCCTGCATAAATCGACCACCTGTGGTTGCGCCCAGGAGAAAAGATTGTCTGCTAGTGGCCAATAAACGTAATAATGGTCGCGACGCCTCCACAAAATGACCCACAGTTTCGGGTGAATAAGATTCTCCCACAAAAGGTAAGACAGTTTCAGCATAGTCTGCAGCGTCTTTTATGGCTATATCAAATGGCACATCAAGATCAAACAGAATCTTTTGCAAAATATGCAAAGGCACTAACATAGCTGCTTGTTTTAGATAAGGTTTGTCGCGAGGCGGGCTGGTATAGTTTCTTAAAACGCTTTCAGGACAAAAATAAGTAACTGGATTGCCTCGTTCATCTTTTTTCTTACGGCGACTATTAACAGTATCTGGCCGAAACACAGCTGCCCAATTAAAATCTTCTTGATCAAGCTCTTGGGGCAAGAAATTAATATCAAAACCGTTGCTAATCATCCAGGAAACCCCTCTTTTTGATAGAGTTTTCCGACATGTGCTAAGCAAATGAAGAAATTGCCTTGGCCCAAAAACATCTTTGCCATAAACTAAAGGTGAGTTAGTATAAGGTGGATCAACATATAGAAAACTCCCGGAAGGCGCGTATTTTTCATCCTTTACTTGTCTTACATCAGCCCAGTAAATTTCTGCATCCTGTATTGCCTGGTGAAATCTATCAATTTTGGCCCAGTCAAAAACTTTTTTGGGCACCTTATCACGAGGTGGAACTTTATATTCGCCATTGCGGTTTCTTCTGTAAATGCCATTATAAGACATATTCAAAAAATAAAGCATAAAGATTGATCGGGTAACTTGATGAGTAAGACTTGTATTAAATTGTTCTCTCATCGCAAAATATTCTTCTCGGCTATAATCAAAAGTCATTTTCCGCCAAACTGATAGCATATCATTCGGTCTTCCCTGCATGTGTTTCCATAAATTAGCCATATCACGATCATTTTCAATTAACTTAACTCTTTTACCTGTTAAATGGCCACAACTATGTAAGTAACGAAACATTGCTCCAGTACCCAAACATGCTTCTTCGTAAGTATCATAACTATCTGGAGGAGGAAGCATGTGTTTTAATTGGCTCACAACCAGGCGATCTTTTTTGCCAGCATATCTACCAGGAAATTCCAGGCCGACCTTGCCTTTAGTAGTAATTCCTTCCCGTAAGTGCGGCTGCACAAAATAACGGGGTATATTCAAGGGTGGAACTGTCTTTACTTTTGCCATTAGATATTATCCCTAAACAACCGGCTGATGCGGCTATCTTCAAAACTATCCGCCATGGCTTGGGCTTCTGAAATTTCAGTTTGGGTCATACACTTTTTTAAAAATTCTGCAAAATAAATCAGCTTATATATATCCGCTTTCTTTACTGCTTTTGCCAAAAAACTACTTATCCATAAAGGGTTCGCCGCTTGCTTTGGCTGTATTTTTTTAGTGAGCCAGATTGCCAGAGGATTACGACCAACCCTATTCATTTGTCCATGCATTTTATTCATTTCTCGATATAAAGCCCTAATTGCTTCTGGCGTCCTTGGTGATTCATACCAATTTACTGGCACCCCTTCTTTGTCATGCAAAGAACCAGGATAAATGCCTAAGTTATTAGTTACCGAAAGAGGATTCATCCTCAAGTTAGGATATTTTTTTAACATCCCGATCATAATTAATAGATCAAACAAAGACCGAGCTGAAGTTGAATTATGATCATTTAACATCCAGGATAAAACAAGCGTAAAAGGATATTTTTTATCTAAAATATTTAAAAGAGTAGGTAAATAAGTCATCCCCTCTTCGAGACTTCTCGCTTTACCAAGCTCTACTAATCTTTGTGGAATGCCTGTTTCATATCCTACCATCAGCGCAAGCTCATTATTGCTGCCGAAATAACCCCAAAGTGCTTCAGCCTCTTCTAAAGCTTGACTAAAACTATCTAATCTAACCTCTGAAAAAATCTTAACATCTCTTTGCTCCATACGGTTTAATTCTTCAACAAGAGCATTAGCCTTTTCAGGTCTAGCAGTAAAATCTGGTCCAATAGTAAAGAATAATCTTTTGCCAAGATTCAATAAATATCTAAATTCTTCAGCTGCTCTTTTGGGTGATTTATAATTACTGGCCATTCTAAATCCAGCACAAAATTTACAAGACCCAAAACAACCTCTTTGCCAATCAAGATCAGTATAGCTATATTGCAACCATTTGTTTGGTCGACTAATTTCAATATCATCTAAATTCACTTTCCCCAACCCAGATAGTAATGGGATACCCTCAAAGTCGGAAAGATGAATACTGGGGTTTTCTGCCATCCCAGCCAAAGAAAAATCAGATTCTGCCAAAGCAGCCATTGGCAGCTCTCCTGCCCCTAAAACCGCCATATCAGGAGAAAGTGTCTGCAAAACTTTTTCTCGATAAACATCTGTTGCTAAAAATTGACCGCCTACTAAAATTCTTACATCTTGTCGTTGATCTCGTATTTGTGTAATTACTTGATCATCAAAATCCAGGATTACATCATTAGGAGACATATAACCATTAATTCCTACTATATCGGGGTTCGAAGCTAAAACCGTTCTTACTGTTGCTGGAACATCTAATACCTCACCATAAGTATCAATTGTTGTTACCTGATGTCCTTTACCTCGCAGTGCTTGTTGCATTCCAGCAAAATGTATAGGGGAATGCAATCTATATTGCGCTAAAATATCAGTTCTATTAGTATGAATTAAAGCTACTCTTGCCATTAGATATTATTCGGCAGGAAAAGGAGAAAATTTCACTCTTTATTCAGAAATTGTGAAGTTTGATTTTGCCAAGGTTGTGTCGGCAAAATCCTTAACTTGAACTTGCCACTTACCAAGAAGCGGTTCAGATAAAGTGATATAGCTATAAGTATATCCAGGTTGGCTGGAAATAGTTAAATATATGTCTGCTATTTGATTACCGTTAGGATCAATCCAAACATGGCGGACTTCCTGAGGAATAATTGAACAATTAATCGTGGTATAGCAATAAACTCTGCCTACTTCATCTTTTTTCATCTTTTTAAAATTACCCACTGGCCCGCGTTCTTCAATAGCTTTTGCAAAAACAATCTGCTCTACAGTTATATCTGCTATTTCTGATGGAACATAAACAGATTGCAATGTAGTAGTAACAATATTAGTAGTTGTGGTGGTACTTGCACCGAGCGTAGTCGAGGTGGTTAAAATTACTGGCTTATTATTTTCATCATATGATGTAATTAATAAATATAGGATTAACCAACATAAGAGAATTATGCCAATTAAGACAAACGGCCATTTAGGCATGTTTTTACTAGTATAACCAACAATTTTCGACATAACGCCTAATCATAGCAAAATCCTAGGTTTTTCTCAATTAATCAGTCACTAAAAATCGTTCTTTTTCCCTTTGGAACTTTTGCAAAGCAACTTTAAAGCTAGCTTGGTTCTCAGGCCTAAGTGCTATTTCAAGAAGGCGCCAGATTAGCTGCTGCGGTCTTAAATAAGCATAGGCAGTAAAAGACATGGCATCCGTCAAATCCTCAACCCGGGTAACACCCAAAGACTTTTGTAACATCTTATATTGATATTCACTAATTCCCAGAGAAAGCATTGAAATGAACCCCATTAGGACTGGACTCGGGTATTTGTGATACTTTTCTGGGG
>CAZMPJ010000009.1:0-79531 GCA_964568455.1 uncultured bacterium | reverse complement strand
GACTTACTCATTTTCTTACCTTTATCATCAATTGTAAAGCCATGAGTTAAAACTGCTTTAAAAGGAGCTTTTCCTTTATAACCAATGCCTAAAAGAAGCGAAGTTTGGAACCAACCACGATGCTGGTCAGAACCTTCAAGATATAAATCCGCTGGCCAGGAAAGATCATCTCTGGTTTCAAGAACTGAAGCATGCGAAGAACCAGATTCAAACCAAACATCAAGAATATCTTTTTCTTTGGAAAAAGCTGTGCCGCCACAATCAGGACATTTAGTTCCATCTGGCAAAATATCTTTTACTTGTTTTTCAAACCAACCATTTGTACCGTGTTCTTTAACCAATTTACGGATTGCCTGGTTAAAAACTCCAGTCATTTGTGGTTTGCCACATTTATCACAATAAAAAGCTGGAATCGGTACTCCCCAGGATCTTTGTCTTGAAATACACCAGTCAGGTCTAGTTTCAACCATTCCGTTAATGCGATTCTCACCCCACCCCGGGAACCACTTAGTATGTTTAATTGCTTTCAATGCCTCTTGTCTCATGTGTTTGTGATCAACTGAGACAAACCATTGTTCTGTAGCGCGGAAAATTACAGGCTTTTTACATCTCCAACAATGCGGATAAGGATGTTTCATAAATTCCAGCTTAAGCAAGCTGCCATCTTGTTTCATTTTCTCGGTAATTACTTTATTAGCCTTAACATAAAACATACCTTTGATAAATTCTGGCACAGTCTCATCAAAATGCCCTTTTTCGTCAACTGGCATAACAATTGGCAGCTTATAATTTAAACCAACTTTATAATCTTCTTCACCGTGGCCAGGCGCAATGTGGACCAAGCCAGTTCCCTGCTCCAGCGTTACATATTTATCTAAAACCAGCATAGATTCTCGATCTATAAAAGGATGCTTAACTTTAATACCTTCTAAGCTTTTACCTTTGGTTTTATCCAATATCTTATAATCCGTAATTCCCATTTTATTAACAAAATTTTCAAGTAAACCTTCAGCCACCACATAAACTGCATTCTCAACTTTTAAAAACACATATTCATATTCTGGGTGCGCCGCAATCGCCACGTTTGCCGGCAGCGTCCAAGGTGTAGTTGTCCAAATCACAAAAAAAGTATCTGGTTTATCCTTAACCTGAAATTTAACAAAGACCGAGGGCGACCTTTCATCTGAATATTCAATTTCCGCCTCTGCCAACGCGGTTTCACAATGCGGACACCAGTGAATGGGTTTTAAACCTCGGTAAATATAACCTTTTTCAGCTAATACTCCAAAAAGCTCAACAATTTTTTCTTCATATTCATGATCTATGGTTAAATAGGGATGATCCCAATCTCCAAAAATTCCTAATCTTTTAAATTCGGTCCTTTGCAGATCAACATATTTTAAAGCATATTCTTTGCACTGCCGGCGAAACTCGGAAATATCCATTTCTTTGCGTTTATCGCCGATTTGCTTAATCAACTGTGTTTCAATTGGCAAACCATGGCAATCCCAGCCTGGCACATAAGGTGCATGAAAACCTTGCATGGATTTATATTTAACCACAATATCTTTAAGAGTTTTGTTTAAAGCGTGGCCAAGGTGAATGTCACCGTTGGGATAAGGTGGGCCATCATGTAATATGTACTTACTTTTGTCCTTGTTCTTGTTCTTAATTTTAGAGTAAATATCGTCCTGTTCCCATTTCGCAGAAAACTCTTCTTCCACACCTTTTAAATTAGCGCGGATAGGAAAGTCAGTTTTTGGCAGATTTAAGCTCTTTTTATACTCCATGAAGAGTATATTTTAGCACGAAAAAGGTCTTAGAGGCAAAAGCGGGCAGCAGACAAAGCACCTTTAATGCTTTTACGCAGGGCAGATACTAGTAAATTGTTGCGGGGTTTAAAATCCAGATCTTCTTCAATTAATTGCTCAAGCTTTTTTAAGTCTGCTCTTGCTTCTTTAGTATTAAGGGAAACCAAACGCACGATTTCTTTAATGATTTTGTCTTCTAAATCACGCAAATATTCAAGCTTTCCCAGCTTTTCAATTTCTTGAAGAACTTCTTTGTATCTGTCGATTTTGAATCGATCTAAAGGATTCATTTGATCCTCTCCTTGCTACTATATATATCGATACATTTTGGTTAGAATTTCACCTTATTTACAAAATCGAAGCTAACAACTTGCGGGTGTAATCATGCTGGGGGTTATTAAATAATTGGTCTTTTAAGCCGATTTCAACAATTTGTCCATCTTTCATTACCACCACTCGATCACACATGTAGCCAATGACTGAAAAATCATGGGCAATGAATAAATAGGTTAAATTTAATTTTTGTTTGATCTCTTTTAATAGTTTTAAGATATCAACCTGGATAGAAACATCTAAAGCTGAAACTGGTTCGTCCAAAATTAAAAATTTAGGGTTTGAAGCCAAGGCTCGAGCAATCCCCACCCTCTGCCGCTCCCCACCAGACAACTCATGCGGATATCGTGCTGCATACTTTGCTGGCAATTTAACCATTTCTAATAATTTTTCCACTTTATTATCTGTTTTATGAATTTTTATTGGTTCTGCTATTGCTTCACCAATCCTGATTCGAGGATTAAGCGAAGTTTGCGGGTCTTGGAATACAATCTGACAATCTTTGCGGATATTTTCTATACCATTATAGATAATCTCCCCACTAGTCGGTTCAATTAATTTCAAAATTAATCTTGAAAGCGTGGTTTTGCCTGAACCAGACTCTCCAACTAAGCCCAGGCTTTCGCCGGCCTTAATTTCTAAGCTAACATCATCAAGTGCTTTTAGGTTTCCAAAATATTTTGTTAGTTTAACACTTTTAAGCATTCAATTAATTTCCTTGTATACTCATCTTTAGGATTTTGCATAACTTCAACGGTTTGTCCCTCTTCAACAATCTTTCCTTTATACATAACCACTACTCGATCACAAATATGCTTCACAATTCCAAAATTATGGGTGATATAGATAATGCCAAAACCAAGCTTTTGCTGAAGTTCTTTGAGTAATCTTAAAATTTCCGCTTGAATAGTAACATCCAGTGCAGTAGTTGGCTCATCAGCAATTAAAATATCTGGTTGGCAAGCCAAAGCCATGGCAATCATTACTCTTTGCTGCATGCCACCGGAAAATTGATGAGGATAATCTTTAATTCTGGCTTGAGGGTTTTTAATTTGCACAGTTTCCAGCATTTCAATGGCTTTTTGCCAAGCTCTTTTCTTTCCCAAGCCCTGATGCAGTCTGATTGCTTCTGCAATTTGCTCCCCAACAGTTAAAACCGGGTTTAGCGACGAAAAAGGATCTTGAAAAATCATAGAAATCTTAGCCCCACGGATTTTAATCATCTGCTTTTCTGAAAGTTTTAACAAATTCTGGTTATTGAAAATAATTTCACCGGAAACAATTTCTCCTGGCGGATAAATCAAACGCATAATTGATAAAGCAACTGTAGATTTTCCAGATCCAGATTCTCCCACAATGCCTAGAACTTCACCGGGATTAATTGAAAAAGAAACATTATCAACTGCTTTGATAGATGGAAAAGAAGTGGATAAGCTTTTAACTTCTAACATCAAGCCGCTCCCTAAGCCCCTCCCCTACAAAATAAAGGGAAAGCACTGTGATTAAAATTAAAAGTCCGGGAATAACTGCCATCCAGGGTGCATCGCGCAAATAAGCCTGGCTATCCATTAGCATATTTCCCCACGACGGCATAGGCGGTTGTACCCCCATCCCCAGGAAAGACAAAGCTGATTCAGTTAAAATCGCACCCGCCATACCAAGAGTAGCTGCCACAATAATCGGCGCCTGGGCATTGGGTAAAATATGACGGAAAATTATTCTTAAATTAGAACAACCAATGGCTTTAGCTGCTTCAACATACGAAAGTTCACGGATTTTTAAATATTCACCCCGCACCAACCGCGCCACCCCCATCCAGGAAGTCACTCCAATTACAATCATTACATTATATATATTAGGCGTTAACATGGCTTGGATAGCTAAGATTAAGAAAATGGAAGGAAAAGCCAGCATCACATCAACAAACCGCATAATAATAGTATCAGTCCAGCCGCCAAAATAACCTGATAAGGCTCCCATAAGTGTTCCGATCAGAATCGCGATTGTAACCGCTACTAAACCAACAGTTAAAGATATCCTGGCCCCATAAACTGCTCGGCTAAAAAGATCACGGCCCAGATCATCAGTACCAAACAAATGTTTAAAACTGGGAGGCAAAGTTTCGTTTTCCACCATTTCTGATGGATCATAAGGCGCAATTACCGGCGCAAAGATCGCCAGCAAGATAAAAAATCCTAATATTACAATTCCAATTATAGCTAATTTATTTTTTGCCATATCTAATCCTTGGATCAACTAAAGCATAGCCAATGTCAGCTAATAAATTTCCCATTAAAATCAAAATTGCCGAAAACATCACAATTCCCATAATTAGAGGGTAATTTCGTTGAAAAATCGCTGTAACTCCTAATCGTCCCATCCCCGGCCAGGCAAAAATGGTTTCAACAATAAACGCCCCACCAAAAAGAGTGGGAAGAGAAAGGCCAAGGATAGTTACAATGGGAATCAAAGCGTTGCGCAAAGCATGTTTAAAAATTACTACGCGTTCTGGTAAACCTTTTGCTCGCGCAGTTCGAATATAATCCTGATTTAAAACTTCCAGCATGGAAGCACGTTGATATCTAGTTAGCCCGGCTAAGCTGCCGATAACCATAGTTATAACTGGTAAGGTTAAATTGCCTAGCGCCGGCAACCAATCCAGTTTAACTGCAAACAAAAGCATTAGCATAAGCCCTAGCCAGAAGGTTGGCGTGGCCATACCAGCAAAGGAAATAATAGTAATCAAATTATCCTGCCATTTATTTTTCTTAACCGCAGAAAATACTCCCAAGGGAATAGTAATTAATATAGTAAAGAAATAAGTAGTGCCCATTAACAAAAGTGTAGCTGGCAGTCGTTCTAAAATTTCCTGCATCACCGGCCGTCCCGTCATATAGCTGGTTCCAAAATCCCCTCGCACAACATTGCCTAACCAATAAAAATATTGCACAATAACCGGCTTATCCAGTCCCCAATTCGCCCTAATCCGAACTAAATCAGCTGGATCAATGTTTGGATCAGTAAACAATGCTGTTGGGTCCCCTGGTGCTAAGTGCATAACAAAGAATGAAATCAAAGAAACTCCGATTAAAAGAGGGATAAGTTGCAGCAATCTTTTAAATATATATTTTCTCATTTTGTCACAAAAACATCTTCCAGATGAAGAAAAAGTCCTGCCGGACCAGGTTCACTAAGCCCACCCACTCTTTCTCTAATCCCAATCACTGCTTTTGGATACCAAAGGAATACATAGGGTTGGTCATCTGCAATTAATTGCCAAATTTTAGCGTAAATTTGTTTTCTTTTTTCTTTGTCCATAGTGGTTCTTCCCTGCTGCAAAAGTTTGTCCACTTCTGGATTGGTGTAGTCAACAAAATTAAACCCGCGTGGAGATTGAGAAGAATGCCAAATGGAATAAGCATCTGGATCAAGGCCCAGCGACCAGCCCATTAGCACTGCTTCAAAATTTTTAGGCGATTTAGGAGCATTGACAATCTTAAGCAAGGCTGACCATTCCATAATGCGAATATCAACTTTAACTCCAACCTTTTTATATTGCTGTTGCAGAATTACCGCAGCTTTTTCGCGTTCTTTATTGCCTTGATTAACTAAAATAGTAAATTTTAAATCCTTAACCCCAGCTTGTTTAAGTAATTGCTTAGCTTTTTCAGGATTATAAGAATATTTTGCCACATTATCATTGTAAGCCCAGGAAATCGGGGCAGACGGAGCATAAGCTGGAGAGGCTAAGCCTTTAAAAATTAAGCCAACCAGTTGTTTCTTATTAGTAGCATAGGCTAAAGCCTGTCTAACTCGTTTATCTTTAAATTTTGGGTTAGCTAAATTAAAACCAAGGTAAGTGTAAACCAAAGAATCATATTCAAAAACATTAATCCCCTTTTTTGCCCGCATATGCGTGTAATCTTTGGGCGGAATACCAGCTTCGTCCACTTCCCCTGCTTCAAGCGCTACCAAAATCGCGTTGGCATTGGGAATAATTTTATAAACAATCTTTGACAATTTTGGTCTGCCCAGATAATAATTATCATTTCGAACTAAAGTTATATGATCACCAGTTACCCACTTTTTAAACTTAAAAGGACCAGTGCCAATGGGCTTGCGGTTAAATTTTGCCGTGTTTAAATCTACTCCTTCTAAAATATGCTTAGGAATAATGCTCATGCCAGATCGAACTAAAAACGGAGCAAAAGGTTTGGGTAAAATTGCTTGAACAGTATAGTCGTCTAACGCTTTAAATCTAATCGGCTCACCATCAATAATGTAATCACTGCGCCGCACAGAATTAACTTTAGGGTTTAGGATGGAATCAAAAGTAAAAACCACATCATGCGCAGTAAACCTATGCCCATCATGCCATTTAACATCTTGGCGCAGATAAAAAGTCCAGATTTTGCCGTTTTTTGAAACTTTCCAGGATTTTGCCAGGTCAGGCACCACTTCCAGCTGTTCATTAATCTTGGTCATGCCGGAAAACATGGCGCCTTCAACTGCCGAGGAAGTAGTATCCGTGGAAAGAATCGGATTTAAAATCGAAACCTCACCTGCTAAACTAAAAACAAGGGCTCCATTGGGGTCGGCATCTGCAACACTTGGAAGTTTAATTGGCTTTGCTTTTTGAGGACCAGGAGCAGCACAGCCAAAAGTAAAAGCAACCAGCAGCAAGAGAACAATCAGCTTCCTCATATATTAGTTACTTCCTGAATCACCCTCAATCCAGATCGGCTGTAGGCTTTTAAAATATAACGTCCAGTTTTATCATCATAGCTGTAAATTATTTTACCTGCCTTATCTGAATCTTTATACTCTTCTCCAGTAAACGGATTTCTTGGCACAGAAGCTAAGTAACCACCGGCAATTAAATATTTTTTAGCTAAACTTTCTAAGGCAATGCTTTTTTCTAAAGGATAAACCAGATTTTCCATTTCATAAGCTTCAACTGCTAACTGGGTAGTATGTAAAACTCCTTTAACCGCGGTTTGCTTAGCGCGATCGCGACCTCCGAGAAGATTGGGAACCAAAAACGCAGATAAAAGACCAATAATGGCAATCACCACCAAAAGCTCAACCATTGTAAAACCTTTTTTCATATAACTCACCTCCCTTCTATTATAGAGTCAAACACAAATAAATTCAAAATCCAAATGACAAAATCCAAATAAATCTTTTAAATCCAAATCAATGAATTATTTATCTTTAACCTTATTGATAATGCTGCTTATTATCAACATGATTTCTTCTGCTTCTTTGGCTAGTGCAATTAATTTATCAGATTGTTCTTGAGAAAGATTAGTTAAAACGCTCATGATCAATTTTAGCCAGTATCTTGTTTCCCTTGCTTCTCTTCTGGAAATTGCCATTTTATTAACAAAGTCTCTTTTGGATAATGTTCCATCAGCCTCTTCTAGATTAGCTCCGACTGAAGCACTAGATCTAATAATTTGTTTTTTGTACTCGATTAGGGATTGAGTTCTTGGCAATCTCTCTGTTATTCTGGCAACCGCAACCGCCAAGTCAAAAGCTCTTTCCTTGATATCGTATTTTTTATTTTCTTGATTTGTCATTTTTAGATTTATTTGTCATTTGGATTTTGTCATTTGTCATTGCAGCTGAGACATAACATCCATCATAGGCAAAAACATGGCCAAGACCACTACGCCAACTATGATTCCAACAAACAAAGTCAAGCCCGGTTCAAGTAAAGCGGTAAAACGCTTAATAAATATTTCGCGCTCTTTTTCGTAATAATCTGCCACCCCAATTAACATCTCGCCAAGTTGACCAGTATGCTCCCCTACTTTAACCATTTGTCTAGCTTCGTGAGGAAAAAGTTTATATTGACTCATAGCTTGATTTAAGCTCTGGCCGTTTTCTATTTCATCTTTTAGATTAGAAAATATAATTTTAAAAGCCTGGTTGCTAATAGTATTTAAAGTCGCGCTTAAAGCTTTGCTTATGGGGATCCCGCTTTTAAGCAAAGAGCCCAAAGTTCTAAAAGAATGGCTGATTTGGGATCGAGCTACTAATTTTAACTTTAAAAACAATTTATCCAGCTTTTCCTTTTTCGTTTTTTTAAACAAAATTAATAATATTAATACGGTAAGAACAATTAAAATCGGTAAAACTCGACCAAATATAATTAAAGCTCGAGTAAAAAGCGGAAGCTCTACTTTTAAATCAGCAAACAGACCTTCAAAACCTGGCAGCACAAAACAAAAAATCATGATCAAAGAAATAAGACATAAAATAATTACAAAACAGGGGTAAACCAAAGCGCTTTTAATTTTATCTTCGGTTTCAGCGCATTGCTCATAATATTTTGCCAAGCGATCTAAAACCTCTTCTAAATTGCCCGCCTGCTCCGAACTCTCAAGGGAGCTTATAACCAGAGCAGGCATAAAAGGCTTTAAGGCTTCTGCCAAAGAATGTCCGTGGGATACTTGTTCAATTATCTGATTTATAAATTTATAACGGAGCATTTGTAGGGAGGAAAGGAGGGGAATGCCGGAGGAAAGAAAGAGCCTTAATTGATTGAAAAATCTTGAAAGTTGAGATGATGATAATTTTTTGTTTGTTCTTTTGAACATTTTGTTTTAGGTAATCCTTTAGTCATAAAAATCGTTAATCGGTAACGAGGCCCGTATCGAAAATTCGGTTACGTCTTTCGTTTAAATTTTGTCCATGCAATAGAAAGCTTATATAATTGTCTGCCACATTTATCATATAGATCAATTAAATCTTCACAACGTATATTATAGAAATCTCTGCATTGACAAAGTGATACGACAATTTCATTGGATTCTGCCATTGCATCATCTAAATATTTTTGAAAGCCCCTTTGCTGATGCCTTTTGGCATAACCCTCGGCAATTAATCTGGGAACAGCCTTGCTAGCTCTGCTTAATTGATCCTTTAAATCATATTTTTCTGATAGAGGAAGTCTAGGTAATATTTCTTTAAAAATTCTGGTAGCTGCGAGGTAAGCATTTCTATAAACGTCTAAATCAGTAAAGCTCGTTATTCTATTTGGCATTATTTTCCTCCTCGTATATTGAAAAATCGTTGATCGGTCACGAAGCCCGTTTCGATATTCGGTAACGGCGTTTGGCCGATAAACGAATAACCTAACCGATACGGGTATCGTTACCGTAACCGAGTATTATTAATATAGCAACATTATTACCAGGTCGGTGATTACGGTGATGGGGACATGATTATGATGATATTTTTATATTAAAAAAGCCAAATAATAAGGATTTTGTTTCCATCACCGTAATCACCGCACATCACCGTCATTTGACTAGATGTGGTCATTTTTCGAGGCGGGGGAAGAGAGGGTTGCCCTTTTTAACTTTGACTCCATCCAATTTGGTTTTTAGAGAAAGCGGACCGGAAAGGCCTAATTGATCCCACATTTTTTGCGCAGTATCTGGCATGAATGGAGAAATTAAAACTGCACTTGTTTTTAAAACTTCACAAAGGTTATACATGACTGCTGCCAATTTATCGGTTTCGCCTGCTTTAGCTAACTTCCACGGGGCCTGTTTTTCAATATAGGTATTAGCTAAGTTTATTAATTTCCAAATCTCTGCTAAAGCATCTGAAAAAGCCAACTTATTCATATGTTTATCAAAATTTTCAGGCGTTTCTTTTATTGGAAGTTCTGATTTTTGATTTATTTTGATGTTTGAGGTTTGAAGTTGGGAGTTAAAGTATTTCTCCACCATGGTCAAGGTTCGGTTTAATAAATTCCCTATATCATTGGCTAAATCTGAATTAAATCTCTTTTTAAAAGACTCCATGGAAAAATCTCCATCAGCGCCAAAAGGGACTTCGCGCATGAGAAAATATCTGACAGCATCAACACCAAATTCTTTTGACAAAGCAATGGGATCAACCACATTACCTTTGGATTTACTCATCTTTTTGCCTTCAACCGTCCACCAACCATGACCAAAAACCGTTTTTGGGAGTTTGACACCTAACGCCAGGAGCATACAAGGCCAGGTAATCGCGTGAAAGCGCACTATTTCTTTACCCATTAGATGGATATTAGCTGGCCAGAATTTTTTAAACAGTTTATCATCAGCCAAATAGCCTAAAGCAGTAATATAATTGCTCAACGCATCAAACCAGACGTAAATTACATGTTTATCATCGCCAGGAACTGGAATTCCCCAGGGAAAAGCCGTGCGGGTAACGGACAAATCTTTTAAACCTTGCTTGATAAACTTCAAAACTTCGTTGCGACGAGAAAGAGGTAGGATAAATTCTGGGTTTTTCTCAATATGCTTTAAAAGTTTATCCTGATATTTTGAGATTTTGAAAAAATAAGTCTCTTCTTTAATGATTTTTACTTCGCGATTACAATCTGGACAAAGTTTTTTACCACTCTCACCTTCTTTTACATGCAAGTCAGACCAAAAAGATTCACAAGGCACACAATACCAGCCTTCATACTCACCTTTATAAACATCGCCTTGCTTTTGTAATTTAGAAAATATCTTTTGTACTGCTTCAATGTGGCGTTTTTCAGTAGTACGAATAAAACCATCATAATCAATATTTAAAATTTCCCAAGCTTTCTTAAAACCATTGGCTTTTTCGTCAACAAAAGCCTGGGAGTTAGTTTTAGCAGCGTCAGCTGCATGCTGAATTTTTTGTCCATGCTCATCGGTCCCAGTTAAAAAATAAACCTCCTGGCCCATCAGTCTTTTATAACGCGCAAGAACATCAGCTGCAATCGTGGTATAAGCATGGCCAATGTGAGGCACGTCATTGACATAATAAATAGGAGTAGTTAAATAAAATTTATCTGGCATGGACTAATTATAGCAGACAAAAGAAAAGGCGGAAAGAAGACATGCCTCTTTCCGCCTTATGATACAAAACTATTATCAGTTATTTGAAATTACTACTAAGCTAATTGGACTTGAAGTTAAATCAAGAGCAGCGCTAGCTTCTAAAGTAATTAAGCTTGGAGTATCCAATCCGCCATACATTCCAATGTAATCTGTGCCAGCTTCAGGTGGTATATTACCGCTTACGCTAAGTAAAGCAGTTACTACATAAGTTCCTGCGCCAAGTCCAGAGCTCGTAACGTCAACACCAGAAGGAAACGGTCCAGCGTCAACTGTTCTTACCCCAAGAAAAAGGTTAGGTGCTCCACCAGCCTCATAAGCAGCTAAACTATCATAAGCATATAACATTAACTCTGTAGTGCTGGCCAAGGTAATTGGGGCGTCAGGAGCAACCTCAAAAGTAATCATTGCACCACCCGTAGGAGCTGTTCCTCCACCACCAGCTCCCATAGTAGAACTAATAGTAAAAGCATATTCTAAATCAACATCAGCTGTTGCTCCGCTTGCAACAGTTGCAGGAGAAAGACCCCCTTCCCAAGGTAAGAGACCTCCCTCAGTATAAGACTTTGACCCTTCTCCAGGACCATCAACCCCCACTGCCCCATCCACGCCTACCGCCATAAGATACCAGTCACCAGCAGGAACATGCATCGTCCCACTAGCTGATCCATCCCCAGCATTGGTTAAGACTCCATTAAACATTGGAGCTGCTTCTTGAGCAATGTTTTGGAATGCTCCAACATAGACTGTAGCATTAGTATCAACATCGGAAGCAATACTAATATTGTAGGTCCCAGCCACAGATGCAGCTGTACCACCGGAGAAAGTAAATACTGGACCATCTACTGGAAAATAATCATTGTAAGTGGTTCCTGAAATATTAGAAGCAGGGAAATACATGTTAAACCCCAGATCACCACTACCTGAATAGGTAAAAGGAATAATTTGCATTGAAATATTATCCCAATCTTCTCCTCCACCGCTTTGCGCTTTCATCACTGGTAAAAGATCACGATCAGTTTGCCCGGGTTGAGAAAAATAAAGAGCAGAAACTCCCATTCCTAGATATGTATAAGTATCTGCGGGAGGTGGAGTAATAGTGACAGAGGTACCTGCTTCACTTGTAATCGCCAATAAATTAACCGTGGTTGGACTAGCAACAATGGTTTCCCAGGTTAAGCCATCTGGCGAAACCTTGAAAAAATCAAAAGTACAATTTAATTCAAGATCACTTGGAAGCGCAAAAACAGAAGCACAAAACAAAATCGAAAACAATAAAACTAATATCTTTTTCATCTTAATCCTCCTTTATTAGTCCAATGCATAAGGACTTATATTTGTAATATTCAAACTTGATGCTGCTGTAGTCGTAGTAGTAGCAGCCGTGGTTGTGGTAGTAGCTGTGCTAGTAGCAGTTTGGCAACCTGAAATAATTAACAAACCAATGAATCCCGCTAAAAAAATGGAACCAATAATAACTTTTTTCACCATTTTTTTGCCCCCTTTCGTAAGATTAAGCATATGATAAGCTTATCAATTACTGTTGTCAAGAGTTTCTTAATCATGCAGGGAGGAAGTGCAACCCCACAATAAATTGTGGGGAATTATACCCCAGAATTTATTCTGGGGTTCCCAAGATTCTTACTTTATAGGAAACAAAAATCTAAAATGGCTGACATTCTTGAGTGAAGTATTGTATCTTTTTGGCAGTTTACGGCTTAAATAAAACTTATTAACTTCAAATATAGGCATTGGATACCAATCGTCGTCGCCAACATATTTAACATCAATTAGAAAGCTGGAAAGCGCGTTTTGATTCCACATTTCACTTTCTAAACTAGTAGCCTGGTAAGAAGGCTGGATAAAATATTTGAAAAACGGAGCAATGCCTTCGAGGGATGGGTCATTAACATCGGTTGGTCCAATCACCATCCACTGGGTATTAGATTTAACATACTCTAGGTCATCACCATGCAAGGCAGGAAGAATTTGAAAACCACCTACCTGGCCTTGAGGAGAAACTGAAACGTCAATCACTCCAGGATGATTAGCGCGGATACGGCCCGGCGCCAAAAATCGGCCTCCACTAAAACGGCCCACACCTACAACTGGCTTTAAAACTTGGCCAATCACTTTTTCTTCACCATTAAAATATTTAATTGTAATTTTGCCGCCAAAACGATTTTCAAAAACCATTTCTTTAGGATAAATCACTGGTTTTTCTACAATAATATAGTAGGTGTCTCCAATTTTAGGATTATAATCCCTGGGAATCTTGGTCATATGCACAATACCATTAGAAATATAAAATACTTGATTACCAACAAAAGGAGCCTGACCCCCACCAAAAATCCCCTGCCCCGCCGGAATATCAGTATAAATTGAAGAATTTGGACTTAAAAAAGAACGGTAATATTTGGGCGGCATGAGAAATTCTCTGGGCAGGATTGAAAAAATACTGCGGTCCCACTCTGCTGCCCCAACTTTAACATGAATAGCATTTACAGCAGTGGCAGCGATTTTGCCTGGGCCAACCCATTTAGCTGCAGCAAAACCGCGCTTGCTCATTTTTTGCGTTGGGTAAAGCACTTTGCCTACTGCTTCCCAAGTAAAGCCCTTATTTAAGCTAACAGAAATCTCACCCTTAACCTGGTTTACAATTTTAATGCGGTAAACTTCTGATAAGCGGGGACTGTTTTCTAGTTTAACTGACGGAGAAACCCCACGTTCTAGAGTTGTTGCATTAGCACTAAAACAACAAAAAACAAGAAAAAACAAGAAAACCCTCATCCTAAATCCTTCTCCCAAAGGGAGAAGGACTTTCCCGAATATAGACCCCCTTCTCCCTCTGGGAGAAGGGGAGGCGGGATTAGCGTTAGAGGGGATGAGGGTTTTAAACATATTAACTCATCAACAACGTAGTCAAAGTTCTAACCATGACTCCGGTTGCGCCTTCTGATAAATAACCTCTACCTTTATTAAGGTAAGCAGTTCCAGCAATATCAATATGCGCCCAAGGAGTGTTTTCTACAAATAATTGAACAAAAAGCCCACCAATAGACGGGCCGGCCATACCTTGTTCTGTGCAGTTTTTAATGTCAGCTACCCGGCTTTTGGAATAATCTTTATACTCTTCAAGCAAAGGAAGTTCCCACAGCTTTTCTCCACTATATTTTCCAGCTTCAATTAATTGTTCAACCAATTCTTTATCAGTACCCATAATACCGGAAGCCGCATCACCCAAAGCGGAAACACATGATCCAGTTAAAGTAGCAATATCAATAATTTTTTTGACGCCTAGTTTTTTGGCGTAAGTCACTCCATCAGCCAAAACCATGCGACCCTCTGCATCGGTTGAAATAATCTCAATGGTTTTGCCTGAAAGTGATCCCACCACGTCCCCTGGTTTTTGCGCTTCGCCGTCTGGCATGTTTTCCGTGCAAGGAAGAATTCCTACTACGCTTTTTCTAACTTTTAATTTTGAAATCGCACGCATAGTTTCAAGCACGGCGGCTGCGCCCGACATATCAGTTTTCATTTCCCACATTTTTCTAGATGGTTTAAGCGAAACTCCACCCGCATCAAAGGTAATGCCTTTGCCCACAATACCAATTTCCGGTTTACCTCTCCCATATTGCATAACAATAAACTTGGCCGGCTCACGCGATCCTTTGGAAACCGAATAATAAGCTTCCATGCCGATTTTTTTAGCTTCTTTTAAACTTAACACCTTAACTTTAACCCCGGGAACCTTTTTAGCGACTTCGGCTAAATAAGTGGGGGTAACTCGGTTGGCTGGACCATTAATCAAGTCTCGAGCATTGTTAACTGACTCGGCAATTATCTGGCCGATTTTTACTCCATTATTAATCGCCTGAATTTTAGCACCTAAAAGCTCAACCAATACTAATTCTTCTACTTTGAAAAACGAATCATCTTTTTTCGTGGCATAACCTTTGTAGCGGTAAGCTCCGATTAAACTACCTTCAACCAAGGCCCGCGCTGCCATGGGTAAAGTTAAACCACCGGCTCCCGCCCCATGTACCACAGTAGCTATGGTTTTTGCTTTAATCTTTTTTGCTTCTTTTAAAACTGCGGCAGCTGCTTTTCTAGCTCGATCAACTGTAAATTCCGCACTTTCACCCAACCCCACCACTACGACTTGTTTTGCGGGAAGCTTTTCTTGAGTATGAATCAAATTAACTTCTTCTAGTTTTCCGGTAATTTCTCCACTTTTAATTAAATCGGTAATAGCATTGTTTAACTTCTTATTAACAGCAGCCGTGGCCCCACCGGGAGTTTCTACTCCCTCGAAAATATTAACGGTCAAAAGATCACATTTAATATCAATAATCGAGGCTTTTTTAACTTTGATTTTCATTTCAAACCCCCTTAAAAAATATCTTGGATTCTCTTTTTGCGGATTCCAAACTATCTGAACCATGCACCAGATTTTTAATCGTGCCCTCGGCAGTACGAATGTTTTCTTCTTTTAAATCTCCGCGAATCGTGCCTGGCGCCGCCTCTTCTGGATCAGTAGCACCCATAAGATCTCGCAGTCTTTGAATAGCATTGTCTCCTTGAACTACTGTAGCAATCACTGGTCCGGAAGTGATAAATTTTAAAAGGCCATTATAAAATGGTTTACCTTTGTGTGGAGAATAGATATCTTCCGCCAGTTCTTTAGTAATTTCCAGTTTTTTCTTCTCTACTATTTTTAAACCGGCTGTTTCAACTCTTTTAATGATTTCTTGATCTAACCCACGGGCAACCCCGTCAGGCTTTATCATGAAGTAAGTGTTTTCGAGCACGCTTAATTGCTTCCTTTACTCTTTTTGGCGATGTGCCGCCTAATAAATCTTTGCTTTGGACTGAACTTTCGGAAGAAAGGATACGAGTAACATCATAAGTAAATGCGCTTGAAAATTGTTTAAGCTGCTTTAAAGAAAGATATTCAATCTGCATATTAGAATCTTCGCAATAAGCCACAACTTCGCCCACAATAGCATGGGCTTCTCGGAAAGCAACTCCCCTGCCAACTAAATAGTAAGCTAAATCTGTAGCAGTTAAAAAGCCTTTTTTAGCGTCTTTTTCCATTTGTTCACCATTAATTTTGACAGTAGCTATCATTTCTTCAAAAATTGACAGCACTGATCTTACGGTATCAACACTGTCAAAAATTGCTTCCTTATCTTCCTGCATATCACGGTTATAGGTTAAAGGCGTCCCCTTCATAATGGTTAACAAGGCCATTAAATTGCCGTAAACCCGACCGGTTTTACCTCGAATAAGTTCAGCAATATCAGGATTCTTTTTTTGCGGCATAATGGATGAGCCAGTACTATATTTATCGGAAAGCTCAATAAAGCTAAATTCATAAGTTGACCAAATCACTAACTCTTCGCAAAACCTGGATAAATGCATCATCAAGACCGCACAGGCAGAATTAAAATCAATCACAAAATCACGATCAGAAACAGCATCCATGCTGTTGTTGGATATTTTAGAAAAACCCAGTTCGTCAGCCAAGGCTTGCCGGTCAAGCTTTATATTGGATCCTGCCAGAGCCGCGGAACCAAGCGGCAATACATCTACTTCTTCAGCCACATTTAAAAGCCGCGTTTTATCCCTTTCCAGCATTTCAATATAAGCCATCATATGATGAGAAAAAAGTATGGGTTGAGCCCTTTGTAGATGGGTATAGCCAGGCATAATTATTTCGATATTATTTTCCGCTAAATCAAGCAGGGTATCTTGTAGTTTCCTGATTAAAAGCAATATTTCAGTGGTTTCATATTTTAAATACATGCGCAGATCAGTTGAAATCTGGTCATTGCGAGAACGGCCAGTATGTAACTTCTTCCCCATATCCCCCACTTTTTCAATTAATAATGATTCAACATTCATATGGACGTCTTCAAGTTCTGGTTTTAATTTAATTTTGCCCTTTTCAATACCAACCAAAATAGCTTCTAAGGCTTTAATGATTTTTTTAGCTTCTTTAGCAGTTAAAATATTAGCTTTAACCAGAATTTGGGCGTAAGCCATGCTCTGGACAATATCCTGTTTATAAAGACGAACATCATAATGCACTGAACTGGAAAATGCTTCAGCTGATTTTGCCATAGGCTCGCGAAACCTGCCGGCCCATGCTTTTTTCATCTTACGCGCTTTCTTGGTCTTAGCTTTCTTTTTCTTCTTCGCCATTAACTATTTCCTCCTTAATTGGGCCTCAACTTTAATTGGCAAACCAAAAAGGTTAATAAACCCTTCGGCGTCTTTTTGATTATAAATTTCTTCGCTTTCAAATGTAGCTAAATCAGGTCGATAAAGTGATTTAGGCGCTTTTCGGCCTACCACAGTGCAATTGCCCTTATAAAGTTTTAAACGCACAACTCCGCTAACGTTTTCCGCTACTTTATCAATGAATTTATCCAAAGCTTCGCGCAAAGGAGTAAACCATTGGCCATTATAAATTAATTCTGCGTATTTCTGAGAGATTAACTGCTTATAGTGCATGACATCACGATCAAGCGTTATGGTTTCAAGTGCTTGATGCGCTTTATAAAGAATAGTTCCGCCCGGAGTTTCATAAACCCCTCGGGATTTAATTCCTACTAAGCGATTTTCTACCACATCCACTCGGCCTACTCCATTTTTACCGCCAAGAGCATTTAATTTTTTAATTAATTTAACTGCGTCCAGTTTTTTACCATTTAACTTTTTAGGAATGCCTTTTTCAAATTCAATTTCAACATAAGTTGGCCGGCTAGAAGCTTTATCTGGTGATTTGGTTAAGATAAACATCTCTTCTTTAGGTTCAAACCAAGGATCTTCAAGTATGCCACCCTCATAACTAATGTGCCAAAGGTTACGGTCAGATGAATAAGGTTTTTCCACTGTAACTGGAACTGGAATTTTTCGCTCTTTCGCATATTCCATTGCTTCAATCCGCCCCTTAATATCCCACTCCCGCCAAGGAGCTACAATTTTTAGTTCAGGCGCCAAAGCTTTAAAAGTTAACTCAAATCGAACTTGATCATTGCCTTTGCCAGTGGCACCATGGGCAACTGCATCAGCTTTTTCTCGTTTAGCGATTTCTACTTGTTTTTTAGCAATTAAAGGACGAGCAATCGAGGTTCCCAATAGATAATTACCTTCATAAATCGCGCCAGATTTAAGCATGGGCCAGAGAAAATCTTCGGCAAATTCTTTGGTTAAATCTTCAACATAGATTTTTGACGCTCCGGTTTTTAAAGCTTTACCACGCAGGCCTTTTAATTCTTCTTCTTGGCCAACGTCAGCCGCAAAAGCAATTACTTCGCAATTATAATTTTCTTTTAGCCAGGGGATCATAACCGAGGTATCAAGACCGCCAGAATAAGCTAGAACTACCTTTTTTATCATTATATTCCCCCCAGTAATAATGTAAGGATGGACTTTTGCACATGTAAGCGATTTTCAGCCTGGTCAAACACCACAGATTGCTTGCCATCTACCACATCATTGGTAATCTCTTCACCACGATGAGCAGGCAGACAATGCATAACAATGGCATCTGGTTTTGCCAGTTTCATTAATTGTTTATTAACTTGGTATTTTTGGAAAATTTTTGCGCGCTGAGCTTTTTGCTTTTCTTGGCCCATTGACGCCCAGACATCGGTATAAACCACATCCGCATCCTTAACTGCTACTATTGGATCGTTTAAAATGTTGATTTCAGCTCCCGATTTTTTAGCATCGCTAAAAGCCAGTTTGGCAATTTTTTCCTTAGGCTCATAGCCTTTGGGACAAGCCACGGTCATATTTAAGCCTGTTTTAGCGGCAGCTAACATTAAACTATGGCAAACATTATTACCGTCGCCAATATAGCTAAGTTTTAAACCTTTAAGTTTGCCTTTACTTTCTTGAATGGTAAACAAATCAGCTAAAGCCTGGCAAGGATGAAGTAAATCTGAAAGCCCGTTTATCACTGGAACAGTAGAATACTTTGCCAGCTCAATAACTGTGTTATGTTCAAAAGTGCGTACTAATAGCGCATCAGCAAAGCGGGACAAAGTTTTGGCTACATCGCCGATTGACTCACGCACACCCAAGCCAATTGCCTCTTGATCAAGATTAATGGCTAAACCGCCCAACTGCCACATACCGATTTCAAAAGAAACTCGAGTGCGGGTGGATGGTTTTTCAAAAATCATGGCCAAGGATTTTGCCCAAAGATACTCGTGTTTTTCGTTGTCCTTTTGCATTTTTTTGAGCTTTGCCGCAAGGTCAAATATATCCTTTATTTCTAAAGGACTTAAGTCGTGAATTGAAATAAGATCTTTATGACGTAGCTTTCCCATAGAGGCTATAATATAGCACAATGCGAGGGGAATCTCAATTAGAAACCTTAAACATATCTGTAATTTTCTTAATTTCTCTTTTGCGCTGCATTTCTTGTCTTACTACTTCAACTTGAGCTTTGGCCTCTGGATCAAGCTCAATTAATATCCAGGCTGCACCCCTATAATCAAGTTTAGGCGTTTTATTACTAGGCAAAAGTGCAAAATCAGGATTGTAATTTTCTTGCCCTTCAAAAGGAAAACCTTGGTCTTTACAAAACTGATAATAGGCTTTATAAAGACTACCGGGAGTTACTGCACGGCTGCCAGGAGTTACTTTATGTAAAAACTCATCTTCTACTTTATAACCCAACATGCTTAGATTTTTAGCTAAGCCTTCCATAACTACCGGGAAACGCTTCAACTGATCAAAAGGAATGCTTATACCTAAACCTATCATTTCTGGCAAGGAAATCGTAAATACATTAGCCACCATTCCTTTTTGCAATACCTGCGCTTCTACTAGTTTATTTGGGTCACCGACAGGAACAATCTCTCCTTTTGTTTTAAAAGTCTTTTTTCGCTTTGTCCCCTCTATTGGCTCCCACTCCACTCCATTCCAACCCAAGGTAGCCTGATGCTTTTGACCAACAACCGTTACTCGATAAACAGTCCTAAGTCCTACAATTTCATTGGTTAAAGGATGATAAATTTTTTCTTGTTTAGTTCTAAGCCTTACTTTTACTTTTCTATACTGACCAGGAGATTTGTCTTGCTGATAAAATCTACCCACAGATTTAACAATAGCATCAAAGGCTTCTGGAGAAAGATCACTATAATCATCAATGTGCAATTCTTCTACTGCAAAAAGAGTATTAAAAGCAGTAATAATAGCATGGTTATTCTTATCAGCAGCAAAAGCCAGTCTTTCTGTTGTTGACATATTAAAATAATTTTTCATAGCGGTTAACATCATCAAGGTTTGCTGGGCTCGGGAAATTTTTACATCCTTAGCAATTTCAACATCTTTATTATTAAAATAAGGAGTATTAGTACGGCCTCGTTTAACCACTAATTTGGTTCCACCATAACTTAAGTCCCTAAAAGCATCTTTAATCTCTGCCCGAGTAAATCTTTTTTCTAAAAACTGATCATAACCTAAAACCTCGGCTAATTTACCTGTTGCAATATAAGTAACTGAAGCAGCTCCCAGCCCAAACAATAATGAAAAAGGACCGGTTTCAGCAGTAGCAGCAGTAACCGCAATCATAGCTTTAGTAGAAAGATAGCCAGCAATACCCTCTTTAACCACATCAATTCCGGCTAACATGGCTGCATCGCTATCAACTGAAGTAAAATGATTTCTATGCGCATAAGCAGAGTGTGCCGCAGGAATAATGGTTCCTGCTCCTGTAAGTGCACTGCTTTTTGATATTCCAGTCAAAACTCCAATTGTTTTTTCTGTACCCACAAACATACCGTATCCTGCCACAGAACCAACTCCTGTTTGCACAACACCGCCTAAGTTTCCGGTTTTAACTTCAGACCAATGACGAATCACATCCATAGTTAAAAGCAAAGCCAGCATTTGACCGTGGGCTTTAGCAAATTTTTTAACTTTACCGTCTAAAACATTGTCTAACTCTGCCAATCTTTTTGCCTTGGCTCTAATCTCTGATTTTGGCGCTCTTTGTTTTTTAAGAGTTTTTACTTCTTTTCTAAGTACTTTTCTTTCTTTTTTTAATTGATCAATTACAGCTTTTTTAACTGAAGCTTCTTCCACTTCTGCAATAGCTGCATCCCAACCCTTAGCTGCTTCGGCTTTCATCCTGGCTTTTTCCTGGGCGCTTTTATTTAGTCGGTCAATCCTTTTCATGGCTTGAGTTTTTGCCGCTTTTAATCTTGCCTTTGAATCTTGGCTTATAGCTAACGCTCTTTTTGCAATCTTCACTGGGACATCATATTTAGCTGCCAACTTTTTTGCTCGGCTCGGCTTAGTTTCAACCACCAGGCGGTCATCAGTAAAAACGGGTTTTTGAAGAGGGTTAATCCCCGCATTCATCGCAACCCCTCTAGCCTTCCAGCTGCCTTCATCTAAAACAAAAGTCTGGCTTCTTACTTCTTCGCCAAACAATTTAGGCTTTTTGGTTAAACTTTCCACCATTTCAGCTGGACTTTGATAAACAAAAACAGATCCTTCCATATGTGCGATATTAGAAAGACCCTTTTTAGAAACTATTATAGTTTTTCCATTTGTTTTAACATCTAAATTTTCAGAAAAATAAAAAGCTTTCCTCTCCCCTGGCTTAAGCTCAATTACAACTAAAGCTTTTCCGCGGTATTGCTTAATCACCAATTTTTCCCTGGTTAACGCTGCTTCTTCTTGAGCAGAAAGTTTAATCCTGATAACTTTTGAGTTTTCCTGTCCGCGCACCTTCCTTAGTAATTCTTTTACTGGGGGAAGCTGATTAGTCCAAGGAGTGGCATCTGTATATACCCCTGCTTTTTTCCCTGTGTAGCCAGCCGGAATATTATGCGCTCTTTCCCTGATAGGCATAATCAATTTTTCGCTTTTACCTAAAACCTGCAGCTGATTAACCCCATATTCATTAGGATAAAAGTCTGTTGCCTGATAAGAAACTAAAGCTCCATTGCCTTTTTGATCACAGAAAAATAGATATGAAACTTTTTTATTTTTAGACAAAACAACATAAGCATCCAAATATTGTCCGGTAGCAGAGTCGGCAACTTGATAGGAAGGTTTAATATTCTTTGGGATTTCCGGCTCAAAACCAGGCTTAAATTTAAAGCTATCTGGTGTAGTACCGGTAAATTCTCCTATATCCAAAGGAGCCGTAGCTTTTCTCATTCCACCAACATAAGTTTTTTCGGGTTCAGTTCCAAACCTTAATATTCCTTCACCAAGAGCCTCGCTGTGAGCCTCGGAAAGATTCACTTTATGCTTTTGAGCATTTTCTTCTAAAAATCTTTGCACTTCATGCGGATAAGCAACAGACTCACTGGAACCAACTCCCTTGCCAGCCCAGCCCATTGCAGTATTTGGAATAGCGCGCTGGGTCAAGTGAGAATTGCTCTTGTAAACCATGCGCGCCTGATAAATTCCGTCACCATTAGCAAAATAAAGAATCATAGCTGTGCGGCCTTTAAAATCAAAAGAGGCAGACACTTTATAAATACAGCCTTTATATTTAAAAGTACTTTTGGGTCCAAGATTTAAACGCATTAAATCATTAACTGAAAAATTCGAATTTATTCGACTATCAACAAAACGGATATTATCTCGATTAACTTCCAAGAAATCACGCCCATCTATTTCTAAAGGAATTACTTTGGCTTGATCTCCATCAACCTGCACCAAGAAATTTCTACGTTTTGGATTAAGCTTTTTCGCTGCCTCACCTTGTTCAACGATTTTATGAAATCCTTTTTCAAAAGCTTCTTGGGCAGAGCCAGAATCAGGCTTAATAGTTCCAACTCCCATCGTAACTGTTATACCTTGATGATAAACCCCACCCCTACCTCTCACTGCTTTGGTAACATCTACCTCTAATGTTTCTGGCACAGCTTTGCCGGGATTTTTTTTCTGCCATGCTTCCAGATAGCGCCGGCCCATTTCGGTTGCTTCTAAGGTGTTACTTTCAACTTTTAATCTTAAAGGCTTTTCATTCAAGGAGCGCATAAATTCTTTTGCCATTTCCTGCATTTGCGCTTCAGAATATTGTTCACCATCTGCTAATAAATAAAATTCTTCGGAGCCTGGCCCATGGCGATAAATAGTTACTCCTTTGGGCAAAACAGTAGCTGCTTCAGCAATACGTTGCTCAATAATAGCGTCCATGAAAAGCTCGCCAACAAAACCAAAGGTACGCCAAGACCCAATGGCATTGCCATCAAAAAAAGCAAAACGAACTGATTTGCCTTTTTTCATCATGTTTTCAGCATCAAGTTTTAGCTGGTCAACATTGTGCAGCTGGCTGCGCGGCTCAACATTAGGACCTGTTGCTGTTACACGGGGATTTCTATCAATCAAACGGTTTTTCAAGGTTAAGGTTTCAAGATATTCGCCATACTTGGCATCAACCACAAATATTTCCCCAGCCCGGCGGCCTGCTTCTGGCCGGTTTAAATAATAAATCTCTTGCGAGCGCGCCCTTCCCATTGCCTCGGACGACATCTCTTTGGCTGACACATCAAAAGCGAGAATTCCAGCAGTAGCAATTTTTGCCCTGCCCTCTGTAGCTGGTGTATAAGTTTTGATTAAGGTTTGACCTTTATATTCATATTGAAAAGTTATGCCTTGAGCAAAAGCAGCTTCTATCTGACTCATAGCAAAATTACTTCTAACGCCTTCCGGCAAATGAATAGAAAAGTTGGGGCCATCGCGCACAATAAAGATTTCTTTTATGCCGGCTTGCCCGGCAATTTCCCTGATTTTGCTTTCTGCTGCCTCAAGATAAGCATCACCGGCAACGTGACCACCGGTATAGTTATCATTAACATATTTTAAACCGGAAAAATTAACCACTGCCCAGCGCGAAGGCTTGCCAGAGTTTAAATCCATTCTGGTTATTTCAACAAAAGTTTTGGGTTGGGGTTGTGGGGCTGGCTTTGGAGTTACTTCTGGAACCGATTTTGCTTCAAGGGCTTCAGCATAATTATCAAAAAGTCCAGGAAGCCCAGATGCAGCCGCACCTCTTTGTAAGCGCTGAACACTACGCAATTTTTTTAATCTATCTACTTCCGGCTGATTACCGCTGTCTTCATAATATTTTATGGTTGACTCCCAATCCACATCACTAGTATGCACATTGTCCAACCGGCCAGGGTTTTTACTGTCTCCAAAGGCATCGGCAACCACATCATAAAGCTTGGTTTTATGCGGTGCCCCTCCTTTTGAAACAGTACGCACAAATTCTCTTGCAGTTGTCGGCCACCCAGCTTTTTCTAATACTGCGCTATTGCGATCTAAATGGTCAGAAAGAGAGGCTTCATCATAAGCAAAAAGCCAACCACCTTCACTAGGAAGATAAATTGTTTTAAGCCCCTTAGCTTGTAATTCTGCGGTTAAACCTGGAACAGTGCTTCCTTGTGCAACAATCGCCCAGGTAGGCAAATACCCCATTGGTTTTGAAGAACCAACATTGCGCAGGTCTGCCAGAGTACTTTTTTGTTGAGATACGTTTAGCGCAGGGGTTGCTTTTGGCCCTTGCGTAGGCAGAGATCTATTTACATTTGTAAAAAAACGTACTGGTCCTCCCACAGGACTCTCCTTTTTCCCATTACACTATTAATATAAGGGGCTACAGTAGTATAATCGAATTAAATGGGGTAAATCTTGCGCTAAGGTTTGGCTTCTCGAATAATCCAAATTTTATCCCGTATCAACAATCCCAAATTAATCCGAATCGGAATACTCGAATAGACTCTCTTATCTAACGAATAATCACGAAGAATTAAATTTGTGAAGATTTGGGGCAATAAGAGAATTCTTCAATTCGTGGCATGTTATTTGGGATAATTAGGGATAACTGATGATTTGAGATAAAATATGGGTTAATTAGAGCAAGGTTCTTCTATAAAGTTAACTCGCTCTGCGCCATAACAATAGCAGTATCATTGGCCAACATGCGCAAAATTGGCAGGTCAACTAGAGGGTCAAAAGCTTCGGGTGCGGTTCTGGTCACCAACATTAAACCTTGGACTTCAAAATCAGGATTGCCATCGCCAGAAAGCATGGGACAAATCACAAGACAACCGGCATCCGGATTAAAATCTAAGTTCGTTAAACCTAGTTGAGGCGGGATAGCGGAAAACATAGTAATTGAATCAGAGCCAGTATTGCCAGAAACATAAATTGTATCTGTTGTGCGGGAAGGAATATAAATTAGGCGCTTTGATGCAGAAGCAGCTTTTTCAATGGGAGAAGAAGAAGGCGATCCTTGAAACGAAACTTCTGATCCCGGGAACCAATCTTTTACTTCCTGCCCAACCATGGTTAACAATCTACCAAGATCATTGATGTGCTTAATATTTTCTTGGCTTGATCCATGCGCGGCATTTAATTTTGACATTAATGCGCGATAAGCAGTTTCTTGTCCTGGATTTCGGCTTAAAGTAGTAAATTTTCTCATAGGAAAAAATCTTTGTACTATTTTACCGCCTTTTACTGGTGGTTGTCCACACATTGTTACCATGGTAGTTATTTATCGGGTGGTTCTGGGGGAAATTTCACTTTTTTCATGCAAGTTTTCCGCATCTTATTACGATATATATATTGAACCCGGACCGGATTGCCTGCCTGCCGGTAGGCATGGCCTGTTTAAGGCGGGTTTTGTAGTTTGTATAGGAGGAAACAATGGTAAGGCCTGTTGGAGGAGCATCGTCAGCTCGTAGCACAGCTAGACCTGCTGATGAGAGTCCTCAAGTAAAAAAATTAAAAACTCGACTTGGTGCTCTTGAAAAAGCAACCAAGGCTTATAAGACAACCCCCACCTCAACTACTTTAGCAAATCTAAACCAAGCAAGAGCCAATGCTAATGATGCCTATCAAATCTGCTTAACACAAATTAGAGGATCTGATCTTGAGAAAAAATTCGCTAAACTTGGGCGTGAAGCTGACTCATTAATAAAATCAACAGGGAAAGAACAAAATTTTATCGACAATATTGATTCGATTAGTGGGAAAGAATGGGAAGCAAACATTAATCCAGATAAGAAAGAATCAATAATTATTAATGATATAGAATATACTTTTGATGATTTAGCTGCTTATTTTCGCGATCCAGAAATTGGCACGAAAATGATAATTGCTATCATTAAGGCCGCTCCTCAAGTAATTAATGGGGAAGGATTAAGCCTATTAAAAAAACATTCTGCAAAAGTAAGTTCTAACTTAGAACCTAACCAACGCATTATCACCTTTACAGAAAAAGTAGATAAAAAAGAAGTTACTAGAGTAATTTTAGTTGAAAGACAAGATGATGGCACATATAAAGTCCTGTCCAAAGGTTTTGAAAAGTATAAAGTTGAGGTTGACGGCGAAAAGCTAGAAGTTAATGGTGATGAAGCAGAACTGGTTGTCGACGGTTATTGGGCACATTTTCAAAGAACCGGCATGAGTCTTGAGCTTTACCAGCAAATTTTTGCTGATGGATTAATTACCAGAGAAGAGTTTAAAAAGATTGATCCAGCAGCCTCTGACCAAGCTTATAACGTCTTTAGTATGGGCGGGGTTATTTCAAATGGAGACAACGCAATTACTGGAGACGACTTTGTTGATATGGCAGCCCATCTTGACATGGTTTCAAGGGGCTTAAACATAAATGATGCAACTTTATTCAAAGTTGCTCTGCAAAGCAAGCGCTGGGTTTATGTTTATACTTCAAAAACCACCAAAAAACTAATGGCTGGCAAAAAAGAAATTAGCGCTACTGCCCTACTTTCTAAAGTTGGTTCTGAAAATAAAGAAACAGCTACCAGGGTTATTTGTAATTTACTTGGGCTTACATATACCAAGGATTTTGAGTTTAAGGCTGAACACGTGCTAATTGACGACGAATTATCGATTCGCGAATCTTTTCTGCTTATCCTAGAAGACAAATATCAGGTCCACCTCGCCCCTTCTAAGGCTGGCCAAGTCCAGGACTTTGTCTTCACCATGGGATTTTTGGCTCAATTACCGCAAAAATACTTTGATAAAGGTGCCTCTCTGGAGCACTATTGGGTGGATACTAGCAAGCTTGACAGCCCAAAACAGCTTAAAGATACGGATAAGTTTTTAGCATGGTTGAAGGGGGAGGAAGTGGAGGAAAAGAGTGAATCTGAAAAAACTTCTGGTTCTGATCTTAAAAAGGAATATGAAATAAACAGCTTAGCAAAATCAAACCCTGACGAGTTTATTAAACAAGCCACGGATTATCTAAAAAATCACAAACATGAAACAATAAGATACAATTTAATTTTAAAACTCCTGAAAGAAGAAAGATATGAAGAAGCTATTGCACAAATTAAAGTTTTCGAAGAACAACATACGGGCATAAGCAGTACCAAAAAAGCCTTCCAGCTACGCCAATCATTAATAGGCACATTATTAAAAGAAAAACAATATAAAGAAGCAGCTAAACAAGCATTAATAGTGGAACAAAAATATAGCCAAAATGACAAATTAAAAGATCAAGCAGCTGGACTATTCATGCAAGCAACAAAAGAATTTTTTGATAACATTGATAGAACAAAAAAAGACGAAGCTGCTTTGGCATTAGAAATAAGAACTTATTTAATCAAGAATAGAGAGACTTTTGCCCAAAGAGTAAAAACTAATTATAAAGAAAAAACAGAAAAACTAAATGAACAGCTTAGATCTAAAGGCAAGACAGAATTAGACACAGAAATCAAATTAGAACAAGTGCAGGCCGAAATAGATAGCTTAATAGAGCTCGCTGCACCGCCTTTAACGGGCCAAGAAGAATATGAGAAAGTGATGAAAGAGTCCAAGTCAACTGTAGGAAAAAAGGTAGAAGCATCAATAACTTATGCGGCAAGATTAAAAAAGTCTCTAGAAACAGCAAATAACGAACAAAAAGCAAGAATACAATTAGAATACATAAAATTACTAAGTATAACTATGGATTATACTGAATTGGAAACCGTATCCTTTGCGCTGCTGGATGCTTATGGTTCTCTTCCTCCTTATCTGCAAACCAGAGCTAAACAAATAATACAGTCCGCTATTTTAAGCCTCATATCAGGAGGATTATATTCTGGCAATCTCGCCACAAGATTATTCGCTAAATATTGCAAAAAAACAGGAGAAACAGAGCTCACAATAACAAAAGAAGCAATTACAAAAGATCAAATCATACAAATAACAAAAGCCAAAATGAAGCATAAAAGAGGTTGCTCTGAATTAGATTATGATCTAGATGTAACCGGAAAAATGCTTGAACAATTAATGTACAAGAGAAAAGAAATTGGAGACAAAAAACAGAAAATTAGCCCGGCAGAGGCTGAAAACATGGCTATGCAATTGGCTATTATATTAAATAAATACAAAAACAATAAGAAGTTCTTTAAAGGATTAGATAAGTGGTCGCAAAGATTCTCCAAAATTCTTAATAAACAATACAAAAAGAAACGCAATAAAACTTTACCAGATAGGCTTGATCCTAAAAGTAAGGTTAAAACACTTGATAAAGCCATAAAATTCGTAACAAGCATGCTCAAGACATACAAATAACGGAGTGGCATTTAATCCGCCTGCGCAAAAAAGGAGTGGGAACAGCATTTAACAGGCATGTTGTAGCCCGCTCCTTTTTTGTTATCACGAATTTTTGGGCCGCGAATCAACCCGAATCGCTGGCCTCGAATGAGGAAATCTCAAATCGCCCCAATCTACTCTAATCACTAGCATCCATCTTCCTAACTAGCTTCTATAGACCTAGTACCAGTTTCCCAATTTAGACTTGACATCCAACTCCACATAATCTAGACTATATGGAGTCATGTCCATATTATCCGAATACCAAAGAATACTAGAAATCGATCTGGAAGGCAATAATGCGGCTTTTTTGTGGGGGCCACGTAAAGTTGGCAAAACTACCTTGCTCCACCAAAAATTTCCCCAGGCAAAATATTATGATCTGTTAAACTCCGAGCTTAAAACCCAGCTAACACTAAAGCCTTCAATTTTAAGAGAAGAGGTTTTAGCACAAAAACCAGCGCTGGTAATTATTGATGAAGTACAAAAGGTGCCAGCCCTCATGGATGAAATTCACTGGTGCCTGGAAAACACAAAAACCAAATTTATCATGTGCGGCTCCAGCGCCCGCAAACTAAAAAGGGGCTCGGCTAATCTGCTCGGTGGGCGTGCCTGGCGCTTTGAGCTTTTTCCTTTAACCACAAAAGAAATCGGCAACGCTGATCTTTTAAGAATATTAAATCATGGACTTATCCCAAAACATTATTTAGAGGAAAAAGTAGACCGCAGCCTAAAAAGTTATGTTTTTGATTATCTTGAAGAAGAAATCAGAGCAGAAGCATTGGTTAGAAATATCCCTTCTTTTGCGCGTTTTCTTGACGCAGTATCATTAACCCATGGCCAGCTTATTAATTATGCTAATATCGCTAGAGACTGCGGGGTCTCGCCTAAAACGGTGCGGGAATATTATCAGATTCTGAAAGATACTTTATTAGGCCATGAACTTCAACCCTGGAAAAAAAGGAAAAAACGCCGGCTGATTGAAACAGCAAAATTCTACCTTTTTGATCCCGGTGTGGTAAGGGCCTTATCTGGTTTCCGCAAGATTCAATCTGGGACCGAAGAATTTGGGCAATATTTTGAGCATTTTATGATTGAGGAAATCAGAGCTTTTTTGTCTTATAAAGAAAAAAACCTTTCTCTTGCCTATTGGAAAACAAGCACTGGAATGGAAGTTGATCTTATCGTTGGCAATATGGAATTGGCAATCGAGTTTAAGGCCACTCCATCTGTTGACAATCGTCATTTAAAAGGCCTAAAGGCTCTGAAAGATGACCAGAAAGTTGACCGATTAATCATTGTCAGCCTGGATAAAAAGACCCGAATAACACAAGACGGCATTGAGATTTTCCCCTGGCGCACATTTTGTGAAAAGCTATGGCAAGGTAAAATTATCTAACCGTAGCCTTTGGGGTTTTTGGTGTTGGCATTCCAATTTTACACGGCATAATTGGAGTACATAAAAAATGAAAAAAACCGCAGCTATTATTAAGAAGGTTTTTAAGTTGCTTTTGCAAACAGAACCTATTCAGGATAAATATGACATTATCTGGCCTGGGCCCTATTTTATCCCCCAACCCCGTCACTGGTATCCATCCAGTTTTACATTATACGCCGGCCGTCTTTATTGCCAGCTAATGATAGAAGGAACCGACTACAACCTCTCCTGGCAGGTTGGCAATGATGAAGTAAAATTTGAACAAGGTTGGGGTCATTACACATGGAAAAAAGGGATGAAGAGCATCCTTCCCGTGAGAAAGATTTCGCATATTGAAAAAATGCTGGAAAAATCCAGAAAACTACCTTACCTGAAAAAAATGACACTTTCTATGTATCTTGACACAGCAGCTACAGCTTACAATGCAGTGTTTAAAGAATTACATCCTTTTTCTCCTTTGGAAAAATATCAAAAAAGAGCGGATGGCCGGCACGGGGGCTTATTAGACCTGGCTCAAAATGACCCTGCGGCGTTTGAAAAGTGGTATCATGGGAAACAATGGTCAGGCTGCCATCCCTGGGAAATCGTTCCCGGACTTCCCCTGGGAATCATGCTTGCGCCCCATTACAACAGAGAAAAAGGCTGGAATTATATTTTATGGGTTGATTCACTTGGGTGGCGCCCAACTGCGGCGTTAATGGCTTTAGCCTTGGCAGAAAAAAACATCCCTTTTGAATTCCAGAATAGCGAAGAAGTTCTAAACACCTTAAAAGGCATGGACGACGTCGATGTAGGGCCAATCATATCTTTGGCCGCAATTAGATTCGAAGAATTAAAAGAATCAAGGCCAGATAGCATTAAGTTCATCCAATGGGAGCCAATTCCGCAAATTACCGCAATTTCCTCAAAACAGAAAAAGCAGGTTTTGGCTGTTTTACCAGCATCCCATCACCAGCATCCAGCCTCTTAACCAGCCTCTACTGACCTAGTACCAGCCTCAATTTTCCCCAAAAATCATGCAAGAAATCCCCTAGTTAACCCGATATATATAGTGTAGGAACAAGAGCGATATAAATTGCCTGTTATTTAATCGACTCTTATATTTTTAAAAAGACCATATGCTAACAGGCATGGTCTTTTTTGTTTTTAAAACAGGTAAAAAGAAGTAAAATGGGCATAGAAAAATTAGCATCATTTTTAATACAAGGAGCGGTCAAAGGGCCTAAGGCCTCAATCCCTGACGATGATGATCCAGGCCTTGAGGGATTGGACGATCTAGATTCTTCAGAAGAGGCTGGTCTTGACGGGCTGGATTCAGACGGATTAGAAGATCTGGAAATCCGCAGCGCAGCTGATAGAATCCCTACCAAGAAAAAATCCGCCTTTGAAAAAATCAACAAACTCATTGGCGACGGACGCTACACAGAGGCCCTTGAAAAGGCCGATAAATACTTTGGCAAGGTTGACCTTGGCATAGAAGACACTACAGATGACGAAGACTCGACCCCCAAAAAAGTAAGAGGCTATATCCGCAATAATGCGTTTACCCAAATAATTTCAGAGCTTAGCATTGCTGATGCCCAAAAATACATCTTTGAAAATTGGAACAAGCTGAAGAAAAAAGGCATTGACCCGGCATTTCAACTCTTTCTGCTGGAAATAGCTTCTTTGCAACAACAAAATGAATATGAAAAAGCCCTGGCCCGCATAGAGGAAACTCTTACCCCGGAAATAATTAAAAAGGGCAAAAAAGAAAAGAAAATATATAAGTATACTTATACAGATTCTAATGGCAAAAAACAAACAGTCCGGCTTAAATCATCAGCCAAAGAAACGCTTGAAGGCAAACAAAAAATGCTTGAAGCTGCCCAAGCGCAATATCAACTTACTTCTTTAGCAAAACTTGAAGGCTTTGACAAGGCATTAGAGGTTTTCAAGGCTGACAGCAAAAGAGAATTTTACGAAAAGAAAATCAGCAGAGAAATGTATGAAAGGATTATTATTGCTTTTATTTTTTCAGAAAAGGGCATTAAAGGTGTTATCGCGTATCTGGAAACTGATTCTAAATTGCCCTCTGCTTCAAAAGAAGAAATCAAGCAAGAATACGAAATATCTCACCTTTTAAAAGAAAAAGAATATGTTGATGCAGAAACAAAAGCAAAAAAATATTACCAAAAAGCTCCTAAGTATAGGAAAAAGGACGAAGCACTTGCTAAAGAATATTATGATAAAGCACCGAAAAGTAAGCTTGATCAAGAAACAGAAAAAATCTACACAGCCAAACTCATGGACGAAGCTGGCAAGCTTGATCCTGAAGCTGCCATTGCTTATTTAAAAATTCATAAAGAAGAATATGAGGCAAAAGGCGTTAATGTTGATTTTTACATTACTTACTTTGAAATCCAGGGATTACTCCAAGACAATAAGTATGCTGAAGCAAAAGATAAAATTGAAAGTTTGCTTGAAAAAGGCGAGTTGGAAAACGGTGCTCGCTTAACCAGAAGCGAAGTTGGCATGCTTAAAAATGTCAAAAAGCAGGTTGATGAACACGATGAAAGGGTTGCCCTTGCCTGGCAGGCCACTTTAGGCTTTGATGATGCGGAAACTTGGCTAAATAAAGCAAAAGACCAAGAAGACTTTGATCTAATTGCTTCTTTTGAGCTTCAAGTCCTTGGCTGGAAAGAACTGATAGAAGCCAAAGAATACGATATAGTTGAAAAACAAATCAAAGAAATATTGCAACCCGAAGACAAAGAAAAAACACCTGAAACTGACCCTAGAAAAGTATCTGTTTTACTCAACCTCTTACTTAACGCCCGCATGGCTAAAATTAAAGATGCCTTTAAAACTGCTGTTGAAGAAAAGGGCTTTGAAGCTGCTTTAAAAGAATTTGAAGCTAATAAAGAAGATCATATCAAGCTCATCGGTGAGGCTAATTATGACAAAGTCATTATTTCTGTAATGATGGATGAAAAAGGTCAAGGCATTGAGGCTGTCAAGAAATATATTGCCAGAGACGATGTTAAAGCCAGATGGGAAGCTAAAGATATTGAAGAAGAAATGGAGCTTTTCTGGCAATCACAAGAAATTGAAGCCTTACTTAAACAAGAAAAGTTTACTAAAGCAGAAAAACTAGCCAAAAAATATTTCCACACCGAAGCCGGTTATGAAGAAGGCGCTTATGACTCAATGATGGAAAGTATTTATGGCCAAAAGCTGATTAAAAAACTGGAAGATATGAGCCTTAAGCAGGCAAAAGCTTATATAAAAGAACACGCAGAAGAATATACTAAATATGATGTTAATGTTTACTTCTATCTCTTACTAATCAAAATCCAAGAATTAGTAGCAAACAAACAATATTCCAAAGCAGAAACGATATTAAAAGATACCCTGGCTAGCGGCTCTTTTAATACCTCTCTTTTCTTAACAGGCAAAGAGACGGGCAAAGAGATCACGCTAAAAGACAACGAAGTTCTAAGGTTGGCAGCTCAGCTAGCCGGCCTTAGGGCTGCCGGGGCTAAAGAAGACTATGTTGATATTTTTGTTAACGCAGGCCTTGAAAAAGGTTGGGACACAGGCATAGCTGAATTAGAAACTAATAAAGCTGCCTTAGTAGTATTGCTTGGTAGCAATTTCCGTTATCAAAAGTTTGTAGAAGAAACAAAATTAGCTGCAAAACAAACCTTAGAAGGTATTGATGCTACCAAAGCATATATTAAAGCAAATACAAAGCATCTACGTGAGCTAGGCATTGAACCAAATGATCTTTTGGAAAAATTAGACGTAGAAAAATCGCTTGAAGATGAAAAGTTTGATGAAGCTATTGCTAAGGCAAAAGAGTATTTCCAAGATAAAGAATTAGATCGTATGCTGGAAATTCTCCATACTCAAAAAACAGCCAAAATACTAGAAGACCTAGTAACTTCTGAGGCAAAAGAATATTTAGAAACTCACCAGGCTGAATTAGAAGCTGTTCAAGTGGACGTTAATTTTCAGCTTTTTATGCTAGATATTCAATCTTCTTTTGCTAAAAAAGAATATAATCAAGTAATTAAACAATTAGAAATTGTATTAACAAACGAAACTTATGGCAAAAACTATCCTTTAAAATCAAATAGCAAACGTAATATTCAGCTCATGCTAGTTCGTGCCAAAGCCATGCAGATAATCGAAGAAAATGCTGGCAAAGAAGAAAAAGCCATCCAATTTGTTGAAGATGTGTTAACGGGGAAAATTGATCTTGGTTTTGAGATAAAAGGCATTGAAAAAGAGCTTAAACAACTCAAACAAACCCTAATCATCCAAGAAAAAACTCAAATCAGTGCAAAAACCGCTCTAGAATATTTAAAAGCCAACAAAACAACCATTATTATTGCCTTTGGCGGTGGCAAAAAAGGAGCAGATTCTTATCAACAACAATATTTACAACTTTACATCCAAGATATTCAAGAAAGAAAAGGCTTTGAAGAAGCATTAGCAGAAGCAAATAAGCCTGATTTTAAAGAAAAATACGAAAAAGCAACTACTAAGAAAGAATTGGATAAATATTTAACCCGTCTTGAATTCAGCAAAAAGCTCAAAGACAGCGTTAAAGAAGCCAGGGCTTTTGTAACAGAAAGAAAAGATAAATTAACTAGTAAAGAATTAAAATATTTTGAAGCACAGCTTGAAATAAGTGAATTAGCTGAGAAAGGTAATGTTGCCTACCGCGAAATATTAGTTCTGGTTGAGAAAAAAGAAGCTGAATATCGAGAAGCCGGAGTAAACGTTGATGCAGTAAAAAAACAATATGAATTCCAAATAGTATATTCAGATCAAGGTAGCGCCAAGGCTTTAGAATATTTAAATAACAACATGTCTGATCTCAAAAAAGCAGGCATGGACGTTGAAACTTTAACCTTTGAACTTGAGCTCGAAGTTTTGCTTTCTGAAGGCTCAAAAGAAGAAGGCAAAGTTGAAGCAAAATTTGAAGAACTCAAATCAGAGAAAATCAGTGATCTCTTTTTAAAAGATTTAAAACAAGACTCTCCTGAAATTTATGCTGAACTATGTCAACTGTTAGCAGCTAATAAACTTCTTGAAGCTGCTGCTTTAATTGGCAGTTTACAAGCCCAAGGCAAAATTTCTCAAAGGGTATTAGCTCCTGCTCACAGCTATATCCGTTACAGAAGGACTGCTGAAGAAATGCAGTTTGTAGTAACAGTAGAAATACATTCACCGCTTGATCCTTTTGAAAAACCAGAAAAAATTAAAGCAGAAAGCATATATTTTTCTTATACTGGCCAAGGTATTGATCAAGAAAGTTACATTTTTAATCTTCAAACCATGCTCATGGAAGTTGAAGATAAAAATGGTATTCCTTATTTATCTGGGATTCCTGGCGTTACTTTTAAATGGGGGCAAATGGATGAAGCCACTATTAATGCCCTTTATAGTTTCAAAAATCGCAAAGCTACCCAAGTAACAGAAAAACAACTGACTCAAGGACCTAAGCGAACTAAGTATGACAAAACCGAGAAAAAGCCCATTGCTCTTTCTTGGAGCGAAACAGACGAAGGCAGCTTGCTTAGGGCTTATGCTGCTACCTGGAAAGGCAAACAAAGTTTAGCTCATGTATTCATGTACACTAAACTTGGTTTAGCTTTCCATGCCAACAAAGGCCTTGCGCTTGAAACAACTAATTATTTATATCAGATGGCCTACTATCTAGAACAAAGAGCAGAAAAACCTGAAGAAAAAGCTGCTTATAAACGTATTCGTGAAGGATTGACTGGAAAAGGCTCTTTACAAAACGAAGATTTAGTTCTTTTTTACAGAGCGGCTTTAGATGATAAAAACATTGATGAAGCCGCAATTACCAAACAGCTCCAAAATAACCCTAAACCAGAAGGTCTAAAAAGAAACAAAGAGCTGCCAAAAGTATTTAAATTAAAATATACTATTAAAATAGATGAATCAGAAAAGTACTTAGATCTAACCCGCGCTTTAAAAGAAACCAAAATCGGCCAAATGCTCAAAGCCCACGCTCAAAGAGCTTTAGCTGACAACGAAAATAAATTAAATCAGTTTAATAATGTAGGTTTTGTGCTTTGTTTGCTGCTTTACTTAATTAAAGTAGACCCAGAAAACAAAGTTACTTATGAACGCATAAAAGATGCTTACCTAAACAACAAAACCATCAGCAAAGAAGATCTTAAAACCTTAAGTGAGCGCATTGCTAAAATTGACATTTATCCAGAATTGATCAGTCAGGCTTTTACAGATTATCAAAAAACTGAAATAGAAATTCAAGGCTTTGCTTTTGTCCCTACAGTTCGTTTAGTAGATGGTTCTTTTATTCCTGTTGATGAAAAAGAAGCAGCTAAAGCTGTACCAACTTTTGCTCAATTAAGAAATTTGCCTCCAGGCAAATTATATGGTTACAAAATCTACCGCTTATTAGCTCTTAAGAAACAATGGCTGCAAATGGGCATTCCGCTTGCTTCTGGCGATCCTGGAGATACCGTTTTAACTCCTTTAACACCAGCAGATCTTTTAAAAGCAGCTGAATGGATGGAGAAAAACAAGTCCAATATTAGAGTCCACTACCCTGTTTACTTAGATAAAGAACTAAGAACTTACTTGTTAAGCGTAGAAAAAAGTGATGCACTCTATGATTTAGCTCAAAAACTACTTGCCACAGACATAAGAGAAATTCTTAAACAAGAAAAAGCTAAATTAGAAAGCAAAAAAGAAAAAACCGAACAAGATAAAAAGAGAATTAGGCTTTTAGATAAATTACTTAAAAATGAAGATCAATTAATCAGAACCATTATGATGGCTACCCAATCTGGTACAGAACGGGTTCAGTTTGATAAAGACAACGCCCTAGATGAAAAAGATATTGCTTGGCTGCGTTCTTTAGAAGAAAAACGTAAACAAGAAGAGAAAGTATATATCAGTGCTGAAGAATATGCTCTACTTAAACAAAGAGCAAAAGAAATCAAAGATAAGCATTTAGCTCTATTAGTTAAAAGTGTCCGCCCAGATGATGCTTATAGCTTTAACCAAGAAGAAATTGAAGACTTAAGAATAATGGCTAAGGAGCTAAAAGCTGAAGGACACACCACTATTGATACTAAGCTTTTGGCAAAATACATGAAACTAAATCCTGATAATAAAGGAGCAAAAGCCCTTTGGCAAAGAACACAAGTAGTTGGTTTAGGCGCTATGGAAGCTCAAAGAAAATGGTATGAAATGGCACCTAATATGATTACTACTGGTTTGCAAGCCAAACCACAACGTACTAACCTAGTTTTCTTAAAACGGCAATGGGCTAAAGATAATGGCTTAGCCAAGGAAGCTCAAAAATTACGTACCCAAATCGACAGCTTAACCAAACAAATCAAGGAAATTAAGCCTGACGATCCTAAATTAGAAGAGCTTGTTTATAAAAGATGGCTTCTTCAGCAAGAACTTGATTCTATTATTAACATCATTGAAAGTGATGCAGTAACCAAAGAATTTGTTGAATGGTTTATTAATAGTAAATATCTCCAAACAGATGGTGTTTTTGATGAAGCTACGCAATGGGTTATTTCTCAAGGTAAAGACGAACTTTATAAAGAATACTATTATGACTTTATAACTGATCAGAGAATGCGCAAACATAATGCTCATAATTTAGTCATAGAAAATGCTGCTGCTGTTTTTGCAACATTAGAAAGTGACACTATTTTCTCACTTGATGCTGTTGCCGAAGGAGATCATAACGAAGATTTACTTTTATCTTTCAAACAGGCTTTAGCTGCTAGTATTAATCTTGCTATTACTCCAGAACATATAGCAGAAGTAGCTGAAGAAGCAGGTTTTGCTGCAGAAGATGATTTAAGTTTAGAAGTAAAAGGCTTAAAGCTCATGGCAGTTAACTATTACGACACCATCCTAAGATTCCAAGACCCAGATGCTTATTACAATTATCTATTTGGTGATAACCCTGGCCTAGGTGTAATCATGAAACATGATATAGAAATTCTCACTAAGATCTTGCCTGGATCTGGTATTAAAAACGAACAAGAAGAATTAGCTAAACTTGAAACATTATTAAAAAATTCTGCTGCTTTTAATGATGATGGATCTCTAAAAGAAGAACACTACACTACCCTAAAACATATTGGCAGAAAACTTAACATGGCCCAAGGAAAAGAAGATGTTGTTGGAACTAAAGGAAAAATTATTGGCGAGATTGAAAGCAGTGAAGGCATTTTAGAATATTTAATCCCGCCTACTGACAGTGATTGGCGAGAAGAATTCCTATTTAATCTTTCCCAATTACCTGGTGATGACTGGGGCACAAAAATATTAAATCAGGTTATAAATTCCAACACTGGTGGCGAAGTTGCCATGAAATTGATCTTTCAACAAGTAATGTTTCGCTTTTTCATGTACAAGTGGATCTATGTTGATCTAAGTAAAGAAGTTATTGATCAACTTATCAATGGTGAAGGTTGGGATAAATTAAGTGGGACCAAATACTTATTCCATATCTTTTTCTGGCGCAGCATGGCTTTTATCTGGTACCGCGAATTTTTTGAAGAAGTAAAACAAGGCCACTTTGGTAATGCCTTGGCTATTTGGTATGCCATAAACTATTTGACTATGATGGGCGGCCAAAGAAGCATTTGGTCTAATACCATGGCTTTTGATGCTCAAGTTGCTGGAGCATTAAATAAATTCCCTCTAGGCAGAAAAATGCTTCAATATCTGCATAAAAAAGCACCCAACTTTATGAGAAGGTTTGCGAAACATGGTGCACTTTCTAGGCCAATTAGTGCTCTGCAAGATTTATTCCGTGATTTCAGTGGCAAACCTTTTGATTCTACTACTCACAGCCGCATTAGAGAAGCTGGTTTAATCCGTTTTGTCATAGAATCAATCAACAACGCTACCCTCAATAGAAAACTTGATTCAGAAACAGGCAAAGAAACAACTGGTTCAAAGTGGAGAAGAGGAATTGGCCAATTTTTTAAAGGCACTTTAATTTCTCCGTGGTTAGTAGTTGATCATGAAGCCAGAACCGCCCTACACGAAGGTGGTCGCTTAGGTAGGAGCTTGGCTAGAGTTTGGACTTGGCCAATGGACTATGCTTTTGGTATCGCAGACCATACAGTTGATCTAACTATAAGATTTGGTATTAAAGGCGCTATTAATGCTACCAAACGTGCTTTGTCTGACAAAGAAAAACAACACAAAGCTTTTAATAGCCATGATATTAATCCAACTGACACCCTAGCAGAAATTGGCCTTAGCAATGGTAAGCTTAAAAATACTGGTGCTGGAGAAGCCAGCCGCAATAAATCTTTAACCAGAGAAGTTGAAAAAGCTAAAAAAGGCGAAGGTCAATTAGCTGAAATCCTGCACTATGATCCCGCTAGAAAAGGCTTTTTTATTGAATGGAACGGCAACTGGGTAGAAATAACTAAAGTTAGAGTAATAGAAGGCGCTGAACCAGGCTATATTGTTGAACGACCTTATGGCGCCACTGATGCTGATTGCAAAATTTGGCTAGTTCTACCAAAAGATTATAATGCTCAAATTCTTAAAGACCTTAAGGAAAAAGCTAGAACTAATGGACAAACTAAGCCAGAATCAACAACTAAACTACCCACCCTTACCAACCAACCACTTGACGCCACAGAGAATCAAAGACATTTAGATGAAGTGAAACCTTCAAGTCTTGCAGCTAGACAACAAGGCATTGAATTAGCAGATAGCTACCAAGACAAACCTGCTGAATTCTGGACTGATTATAGAACTGCAGCAAACCAATATCGCAACGGAGAAATTGGTTCTCTGGAAATGAGTAAATGGACTATTGCTGCTGCAAGATTTGCTACTGAAGAAAGAAACAAAAAGGGAGAAATCAAAAAACCAGGCAAAACTGTACGTTTAGTCCAGCAACAATCAACTGAAATTCTTGCTGCCCCAGGCAATCATTTAATCCACTTAGAAACTGGTGGTGGTAAAACTTTAATTGACGTTTTAACTGCTGTACAGTTATCTGCCCATTACAACAAAGTATATATCTTTACTACCGGTGATCCGCTAGTTGAGCAGATGGCCAAAGATCCTTTAATGAGATTACTAACCGGAGCTGGGCTTAAAGTAGGTTTCTTATATAGCAAAAACCCTGATACTGGCAAATCATATACTCCTCAAGAACGACAAAGAGTGTATGACACTTGTAATGTAGTAGTTGTTGATGTATCCAGTCATGCTTTTGACCTTGGTGGCGGCGAAGTAAAAGTGCCTCGAGGCGCTGTAATTGCTGATGAATGGGATTTATATGGTATTGAAACAGCAGAAACCACCTACACTATTGCAGGACCTAAAGGTGAAACTCAAAACATGTGGGTTGACACTGTTACAATGGCCAGAACCAAAAACAAATGGAAACACGCCCACAAAGTCTTCCAACAAGTTATTAATAATCCTCTTTGCTTTAATCAAAAAACTGGTGAATACACTGAAGCAGGAATTAGGTTTATTGAACAAGGCATGAAAAAATACGGTGGTTACGATGCTTTTGCTCAAATGCAATTTGAAGCTTTAAAACAAGCTTATCAGCTTTACCGGGAAAAAGAATATGAAGGAGTAGAAAAACGTTTATCTCATCAAACTAAATTCAAGGTCAAAGGTAAAAAAGAAAAAGAAAAAACAATTATTGTTGATGGCGAAGAAAGAACCATAAAGATAGTAACTGCTAAATCAATTGTGCCATTAGAAGAAAGTGGCGATGAATCACCTGATAAGCGTTTTGGTAATGGTTTGGATGAAGCTTTAAGACTAGTCTACGGCCTGCCAATTGAACGAGAAACCATGACTGTGGCTGATATTGATATTAGAAAAGTCTTTCTGCATCACAGAAAAGTAGTTGGTTTATCTGGCTCTTTGGCAGCTTCTCACGAAGTAATTACCCATGCTTATGCTGACTTGGGCTTTAGAGTAGTTGAAATTCCTCCTTATATCCCAAGAGCAGAACTTCATTTTGGCACAGACAAAGCTAAAGTCACAGCCAAATTGGAACAACTAGCTTTAGCCGCAGAAGAAACACTAGAGTTGAAAGACACTGGAGCCCACACTAAAGACATCGTTGGCAAAATCTACGTTTATGGTTTTTCTGCTGCCGAAGCAAAACAAATTTGGAAACAAGAAATTCTACCTAAACATCCTAAATTACAAGGTAAAAAATTAAGTGTTGTGCGCAGAGACCGCACTTTTATCTTTGACGCAACCGCCCGCAGACAAGCTGCTGCTGAAGAAGCTGTAGCCACTGCCAAAAGCAATCGCCCTGTCTTTATTGTACTTGAAACACCAGAGCAATTTAAAGAATATGTTGAAGAATTAGGCCAACGAGAAGGCGTCTTAATTCAAACCTTTACAGGTGAAGATTATGGTGAAAACAAAGCAGAAATCGAACGGCTTAAAGGGCTAGTCAGACAACACGGTTCTTACAAACTAGGAAATTATGAATTTAAAGTGAAAAGAGGCAAACTAGTTGCTTATGAAAAAGGTCAACGAGTTAAAGGCAGCGCTCAAGAAATCATTCGAGAAGCAAAAATCACTCAAGCTGGACATGCTGGTACAGTTACTGTTACGTACTTCTCTCGCGGTCTTGATATTCAAGTACAAGCTGGTATTACCGAAGCTATTGCCCGTGCTGGTGAAGCCAGTTTAGTTAAAGGTGGCGCTGAAACTAATTTTACTGAAGGCGGCTTACATGTAATTTCAGCTGGCGCTAAAACCGAAGCCAAGATTCTGCAAAGTATTGGTCGTGGTGCTCGAAACTATTTTCCAGGAACCTCCAGTGTTTATACTGGCGATGGAGATGCAGTTTTCAACCAATTAAACGAAAAAATAGAAAAACCCGCTCTAAAAGCTGCCGCAGAAGCTGCCGGCGGAGAAGACAAACCAGTAAACTTATATGATCCAAACAACAAAGCTATTAATTACTTTGTTAATGAAGCTTTCCGCAGAGAATATCAGCGAAATTTTGAATCTATGCAACGCTTATTTGATCGAGCTGCTTTAAAATATGACAGCTTAGCAACTATCAGTGATTTATCTGCTAATCTGTCTGACTTTAACACTTTTTACCGCTTAGCCATTGAATCATACCTTGATTTATTACTTAAAGAAGTTGGCATTGAAACTGATGCAGACTTAAAAGACGAAACTAAATTAACTGAATTAGAACGAAAGTTAAATGAAACCACAAAAGGCCGCAAAGTAACTATCAGCCGCAAAATTCCTAGCCGCGCAGCCTTAATCAAAGCTCTAGGTGAAAAACTGTTTAATTCTTTTAAACTTACTACAACTGAAGGGTCATTGGACAGCTTTAGCAATCGCGAATTTGAATATCGCGATGAAGGCGGACAAGTAAGAAAACTTAGTCAAAGAGAGTTAGAATTGCGAGAACTGGTTGGCGAACACTACGCTTTAGTTGTTGATGGCATGAATGCTATTCAAAACCTCCAACTTGATAATCAAAGTGATGATTTTAAGAAAAAAGAAATGGCTAATCTTGGTAAAAGAGCCACCGCCTCTCTTTTAGAAAAACTTTGGAAACGAATGTTCCCTGGTTTTAGCGCCCATCACCTGCGCCATGATATTAGTATTACTGAAATTGATCTTGAAAATGCTCAAAGAGAAACCAAGACACAAACTGAAACCGAAATAAAAGTAAAGGTTGCCAAAGCAAAAATTCCTTTGAGCGGAAAAGTTAAAATCAAAGGAGAGGTTTATACTTACAAGGCTGACAGCAGTGGTAAATTCTGGTGTTATGATGCCAAAACAAAAACAGTTGGCCATCTAGTATTTAACAGCCAAGGCAAAGCCAGTTTTATAAAACTTGGCTCTAACGCTTCTCACGCTGTAGCTGAGCCTGTTTCTGCTTTAATTTTACAAGTAACTGATTTAGTAAAAACTCGCCAAAGAAAAGTTGATGCAATCGAACCAGACAAAGATGCACCAACTACTCATTTAGATAGTGCTGCTTTTGAAAGAGCAAATCGCAACAAGAATACCTTGTTAAAATTTGATTCACTAGATTGCTTAAAAGATGTGCCAGTAGAAAGATTTGCTGAATTAACCGGAAAAGAAGTTAAGCTTTTAAGAAAACTAGCTCGTTACAATGGCAAAAAAGCCATAAAACATAAAGATTATCTGGCAGCTGAAAAGATTTTAAGAGAAAAACTAGGTGTGGATCCTGCCAAATTCATTGAAGGGCGCAAACTATTAAGATTAGGCTATTATTTTGATCACAACATTGTTGACTTTGAAACATTAAAAGGTCTGTTTGAGGGCAAGCTCTTAAAAGCAGATGTTGAAGTTCTGTGGAGGCAAATGTTCAGATTTGGCAGATCCAACAAAGATGCTTATCGCAATTATTTTGCCATTGATTTGGGCTTTGAAACCAGCCAAGTTGACCAAGTTAAACAAATTGGGGCTAAAAAAGTAAATCTTGATGCCCAAAACGACAAAAAAGCTCATGAAAACTTCTTAAATTATCTAGAAAATGCTGACACTACTTTTATTGATACTCCTACTGAACTAGCAAAACAAATACTTTCTTTAGAAGCTCGCATAAAATACTTTAGACACAGCCGCCACGGTGCTAGCCGCATGAAAAAACACAAAGTTACTGAAGCAGACCTTACCACTTGGGAAGCAAGAATTAGTGAATTAAAAAGCCTGATAGAAGTTTCTAGTGCTCTTGATTTAACTCCTCAAGAAAGAAGAATATTGCTTGAGGCAAAAGAAAAAAGCAGCAGCAATATTACCTTTCAGGAATTGGCTAAGTTAGCTGTTGATATTAGACTAAATAATCTAGAAGCTCAACCAGCTACGACTGAAACAAATCAAGATATTTTCAAATTAAAACACCTAAGAAATAGACTTGTTTCAGGCAGTATTAGTCAAGTAGACACTTTAACAGAAATGAGCAAATTAAAATCTAGGGCAATCCAAGAAAAGGCTTTAACAGAAGCTGCTGAAGTCGAAGCAAAAAAACCTACTAAAGGCACAAAAATAATGACTGAAACCACTTTCATGTTTTTAGAAGGTGTTGATCTTAGATTAGTTGATCGAGTTAAAGCTGGCGATATCGCGCTAATGAATCTTTTAAGAGCCAATGGAGCAATAGAAGTAAAAATTGAAAGAAAAGGTGGCAAAGAATATAGCGTTGAAGTGATTAATGCTCAAAGAGCAGAGGAAATATTAGCCAAAGTAGAAAAAAGTGAAATTGACGGGCTAAGAGGTTCTGCTGCAGATAAAGCCGCTTTTATGGATGGACAAAAAGCCTTAATAGAATTAGCCAAACAATTACAATTAAACAATCCTCACTTAAATATTGATTTTGCTATTCAATATTTACTCGGTGAAGCTGACAAAGGAAAGAGTTTAGAATTAAAACTGGAAATCCCATTACTAGCTAACGTTTCTAAAAAGGATCAAACTAAAGCGCTGCAGTTAATTGAAACTATGAGCACTTTAGAAAAAGCTCAAATCGTAGCCGAAGAAAAGGCCAAAGGCGGTAACTGGCAAAAAAGAGCTAAGGAAAGAATAGATAAATTAGCTGACATTGAAGGTTTGAAAAAACGTGCTACAGAAAGAGTATTAGAAAAATATCATGGCGTTTTTACTGAAGCTCAATTAATGGAAACGCCCGAAGGAAGAGCAGAAGTTAAAGCTACCATGGAAGGGATGTTTATTGAAGAAGCTATCAGTCGTTGGGAAGGACTGGGCTTAAAGCCAACTTATACTAAATTTTTACGCAGAGTATTTGGCAAGGGCAGTGGAAATGGTGGTAGGTTTAAAAGAATCAAACAACACCCAGTTTTTAGTAGCCCTTATTCTCCCGCTAGAGAAATGTTGCTAGGTGCGGTTGCTGATCCATTAGCTAAAATAGCTGCTTCACTGTTATCAGGGAAAGGCATGCCTTCTGCTGATGAAATACAAACTGCAGCTGGACAAGGAATGCTTCACTGGGGTGTTTTTGGCGCAAAGCGGGGTATGTTTATGTATACCGCTGGCATTAGTGAAGGTCAAGCTATTCATAGAGTAATGTTAATTGATGTTGCTAAAGGAATTGCAGTGGCAAAACCAGGAGAAGAAGGCCATGCTGCTTTCGGCTCTGTGACCAGTTTAGGAGCTCTAATCTTCACCATGAAATACTTACAAGGTAGCCCAGTTATGCTTAGAATGGTTGATAAAGTAAAATTTGCCAAACATCTGCCCTTGTTAATTGCTATGGTTGCTGCTGAATTAGCTGGGGAAATGGGAGAAGAATTCTGGGGTGAATATAAAGACACTGGTCTTGGCAAATCTATTACCTTTGTGGCTCAAGGCTTAAAGCCTTTTGCTGTAGCAATGAGCCCTACTTCCACATTATTGCATAGTACTTTATTAAGTGAAAATGGCGCAGTAAAACCAGGAACCGCTACTGCTTGGGCTCTAGATACAACAGCAACACTCATAGATATTGTTATTCTGACTAAAGTGACCTACCCCATGTTAATGGCAGGCGGAACGCTCATGACAACCCTAGATGGAGCAGCTGCTTATGAAACATTTTTAGGTGCCTCTGCTGCTACCGCACCAGAAACACTAGGAGCAAGTTTAGTCGTAGCTGCATTAGTGTGCTGGGTAACTTTCTTAGTGGAAGCTGAATTACAAGCTGGGATTCCCTGGAATCAATATGACCCAGAAGCTCTTAAAATAGCAGAAAAATATATTCATGAACCACGCATTAAAACAATGGCAATTAGAGCTTTGGGAGCAAGCAAATCATTGGGTCGCCTAATTAAAGATAAAAAAGATATTATTCTTAGCCCAGCTCAATTTTGGACTTCTCCATTACTAATGATAGAGCTTATTTTTACTTTAGCAAAGCTTGGTTATATTAACCCTAAATCTGAAGCAGTAAAGACTTTAACTCTTAATGGCAAGGTTAAATCCTTAGAAGATGCTTCACCAGAGGAAATGCAAGAAATAGTTCGTGCTTATCATGAATATTTTGGCACCTTCCTGATCCCTTATATTAAAGACCATGAAACAGGAGAAATTGGTATAGATGTAATTGACGTTGATGGTTTTCCAGTGCGAATTCTCAGCGAAGAAGAAGCTAATACAATGGGCTTAAATGGACCAGCTAACGGAGAAATCAAAGGTTATTCAGTTGGCGGAACAAATGGAGGCGCTTTAACTCAAGCTGATGCCCGATTAATTCACAGTAGAAGGAAAAAAACAGTTCGTTCAATTATGCAAGGTTTAACTTATTTTAGAAAAGGCTCAAAACACGAAAAGCCACAACAAAAACCATTAGAACTTTACTTTGAGCTATGGCAAAAAATACAAGAAACATATCCAAGCTTTAATGCCGCTATACCAGACTTACTCTTAAAATATTACGAAGCAAAGCTTGATAAGCTTTTTTCTAATGATCAAGAAAAAGCTGTTGATAATCACATAGCTGCCATAAGAGACTTTACCAAGAATCAAGGAATTGAAACTCTTAAAGATTTATCAGATAAATTAGCCAAAGCAGAAGAAACCAAAGATAAAATAACCGCTAAAATAAAGAGCTTAGAAGAATTAGAAAAAGAACTTGAAAGTCTTGAAATAATCACTGGGGAAGAACGTGGTGTATATTATTTAGTCTCTAAAGACAAAGAACCAATTGTTTCTGTTATAGTAGCTTATCAGGAAGTTGTTCCTGGTCAGGGAACTTTATTTATTAAAATTGGAGGCATGGAAGAGCCTATCCTTGTCCCTATCAATGGACCAGAAGAAATTAATCCATCTTACATCCAAACAATTGTAATAAATCAATTTAAAACAAAAATTAACAAAAGTAAAACTGAATTCAAGCAATATTTAGATAATAACAATAAATATATTGAGTCTTTAGAACTAGTTAAATCTCTAGTAGAACATAGTAATAAATGCGCGCCAGAAGTAACAATCGATACTGTGCTTAAAAATTATCGGGCTCATTTATTAAAACCTTTGTTTGAAGAAAGAAGAAAATTATGTGATCTACTCAACATTCCTCATAATCAAAGACCTACCGCCCGACAATTGTTGGATCTTTCTGGCATATATACTAAAGTCGGGGAAAGAAATATATTGCACCCTGACTTAATTCCTGACGATTTTGCCAAATGGGCAGCAATTTATTTAAACGCAGGAATAATTCCTTGTGAAAACTGTGACAAAAAACCAGCACGTTTTTATACCAACAAAGACGTTTTAGATTGGGTCACTGCTTCTAAGCTATTACTTATGCAGGAAGAAGAAAAAAGAGGCGAATGCATTGAGCACTAAATAATCCCCACCTTCCCAAACTCCCCATCATTTTTCACTTGACGCTTAACCATAATTATGCTATCATGTGCATTATATACAGTGTACTGAACAATATATGGTTTTTTTGTGCTATTTAATATGAATAATAACATAATTCAACAACATAAACAGGAAAAAGAAAGAATACTTGCCAAAGAGTATATCTTTCGCGACCAGCTCCTCTCTGCCAAACCCCATGTTAAATCCGATTTAATTAAAGTCATTACCGGTCCGCGCCGATCCGGCAAATCGGTCTTTTCGTTTTTACTGCTTAAGGATAAGGATTTTGCTTATATCAATTTTGAAGATGAAAACCTATTAAAAATCACCAACTACGACGAAATAGTACAGGGCCTTTTTGAAGTTTATCCTAAGGCAAAGTGGATCTTTTTTGATGAAATCCAAAACCTTAAAAACTGGGAGCACTTTATCAACAAGCTCCATCGCCGCGGCTACAACCTGGTTATAAGCGGCTCTAACGCCAAGCTCCTTAGCAAAGAATTGGCCACCGCGTTAACCGGAAGGTATATTCCCATTGAGATACTACCCTTTAGTTTTCAAGAATTTTTAAGAGCAAAAAATATGGTTATTGAATCAAATTCTTTCCTTTCTCCAGAAAAAAAAGGAGAGTTGTTAAACCTATTGCGCTCTTATATTAAAAACGGCGGATATCCGGAAATAACGACTAAAGATATAGAACTAAAAATGTATCTGGAAACACTGCTTGATGCAATACTCCTAAAAGATATCGTAAGAAGATACAAAATTAGATTTCCGCAAAAAATATACGAACTTGCCCTCTATCTAATATCAAACTTTTGCTCGGAATATACTTTTAATCGCTTAAGAAAATCACTTAATTTCAACAGCACAAACACCATACAAAAATATCTTTATTATCTGGAAGAAACTTATTTGTTCTTCAGCCTCAACCGATACTCATTAAAAGTAAAAGAACAAATCCGTTCCCCCAAAAAGCTTTATTTGGCGGATAACGGCTTTGCCACGGCAAAAGCCTTCCAATTTACTTCCAACATAGGCAAATTTTTTGAGAATGCCGTGTTTATCAAACTGCTCCGCCAAGGATACCATCCCAACCAGAGCCTGTTTTATTACAAAACCAGAAACAAAAAAGAAGTAGACTTTGTTTTAAAAAAAGGACTCAAAATAGAATCCCTTGTTCAAGCTTGTTACGAAATCGGCAACGAAAAAATCAAAATTCGCGAATTAAAAGCCCTTATTGAAGCAGGCAAAGAATTAAAATGCGAACAACTTTTGGTTATTACTTTTGATTATGAAAAACAAGAATCTTTTCACGGCCATGAAATCAAATTTATCCCTTATTGGAAGTGGCAGCAAGATTAAATTCCCACCACCCCAAACTCCCCATCATACCCCGGCTCAATCTTAACCTTCCCAGCTCTAACCTTTTCTACCGCCCCCCCAATATCGCCGGGCAGATCAGCAATCGGTGTATCCAGTAAAATTTTGAATTCTGAACCAAATTGTCCAATCAACTTAAAATACTCTTCTTGAACGCCTTTAGTATTAACTCCTCTTTTCCTTACTTCAGCAATAATCTCTTGCAAAGGAATCATGCTTTTAAAGGGAATAGCATTTTGCGGCACAACGCCCTCTTCCCTATCAGCCAAATCATCCACCCGACTCATAACCCCCACCGTAACCTTCTTGCCGCAAACAGAACAAATTTCTTTATTTGCCTTAGTTTGCTTAGGCTTCCAAGAAACATTACATTTGCGATGGCCGTCATAATGGTATTTGCCCTCTTCCGGATAAAACTCAACCGTATAGAGGAACTTTGATTTATCTTTAGTTTTAATTGCTTCAAACATGGCCTTATAATTCATCTCTGTATCAAAAACACATACTTCACGGCCTAATTTTTGTGGTGAATGTGCGTCTGAACAGGAAATCAAAGATGAATTCAAAGATCGCATTGATCCTATTAGAACAAGGTTAACAGAAATAGAGGATAAAAAACAAGGTTTTGTAGATAGCATATCAAATTTAACTGTTGGCGAAATAAATGCTATTGCAAATGCTCATTCAACAAGTTTCTCGGAAACAATTTCAATAGGAGACAAAAATTATCAATCCGGCGAAATATTGGTTTATTTGGATGATCCAGAAGTTTTAGCTCAAGTTGCAATCCAAACAGCTCAAACAAATCCTGCTCTACTCACTACAGATAGAACTATTTTTAAACATGATGACTTTGATGTGCTTTCCGATCCCAAATTAAAATTAGCCATCTCCAAAAATCTTCCTAAAAACCAACGCATCATTAGTTTTAAGGAAGAAGTTGAGGGCACAGAACAAACCCGCTATATGCTGGTTGAAAGACAGGATAATGGCAGTTACAAAATTTTATCAGAAGGCTATAAAGGCTATTTAATTGAACTTGATGGCAATCAATTGGAAGTTAAGACCCCAGAAAACGGCACAGTAGATGAGGTTGACTTAGTAGTTGATCATCAATGGCATAGATTTACTGATATGGGGTTAAGTGGAGATGGATACAAAGTTTATCAAGAAATGTGGGAAGATGGCGAAATTTCGCGTGAGGAAGCGGAAACACTGGGCCTAAGTCGGGCTTTTTATAACTGGGCCAGCACGCGCGGCATGTTTATTAATAGCGAAGGCGATGAATCCATTAACTGGGATGATTTAAACAGAGCATTTGAGCGCCACATTGATCGCGTTTCTCATGGCGCCAGTGCCGAATACCGCGCTCATGTAATTAAAACTTATGCTCATACCAATAAGATAATCGCGGCTGACGCCAAAAAAGTAGCTAAAAAATGGATGGGAGACAAGACTACAATTTCCGGCAAAGACGTAATTGCCAAAATAGATGATGGCTCACAAAAAACAGCCAAAAAGATTTTAGGGGAAATTACCGGAACAGATTATGCATATACTAACAGTAAACCCAAATGATATGGGAGATCTATCTGGTTATCTTAAACACGGAGTAATTCACCCCGTTGGCGCTAAACCTCTTACAACAAAAGAGCTACAAGAAAAAGGCTGGCATCCTGCTTTGGCTAGTTTTGACAGGGTCGCAGATATAAACAAGGCTTTTGCAGGATATTTCAAGCCCGAAGGAACTATAAAGAAAGACAAAGCCTATAGGTTTGCTAAGTGGCTGCTCAAACACACAAAATTAAGCCTGCCAGAAATTCATTACAAAGGTTCAGGCCTAAACTTTATCAAAAAGCAATCAAAACAAGCTAAACAGGCCCGGGCTCAACAACTGTTTTATTTCACTTACGCTATGCCTAGATTATATGAGCTACTGGCAATGAAAAAAATAAAAGCATCAGACATGGATATCAATCTTGGATTAGTGGTAAAAGACAAAAAAACTGACACATACATAATTAATAAAAACAGTGTTTACTATCAAGCCTATCTGGCTTCAGGTAAAAACGAAAATATTGAAAAAGTTTGGGCAAAATTCATTAATGATTCAGACATTAAACATAATGAATTTGTCGTTGTAATTGGCGGTCAATATTATCTAAATCATCGTAATAGTTATATTCGAAAAACATTCAGAGAAAATCTAAAGCCTGCCTTATTAGAAAGGGTCAAAACTAACCGGGCTGAAATTATAGAAACCAAGAAAGAATATGAAAATACTTCTAGCCAAGTAGATGGGCTTATTGCTGAATATGACAATCTCACCCAACAGATGTTAGACTTACAAAAAAAAGCAACTGATAAAATTGAAGCTTACAATGAAAAAGCAGAAAAAGCGCTTATGGAAGCCCAGCTTGCTTACAGCCAAGGAGACATCCTTACTGCAGAGGCAATTCTAGCTGACCTTAAGTCTCAAAAAGTAATACTTGAATCAATGTTAACTGCCAACAAAGGAGTAATTTCAGGCTTACAACACAAGAGAGAAAAAATCAAAGAACAAATTGATGCAAAACTTGAAAGCTATCATACAGCAAAAATGTTTTACGAAGGAGAGGCTCAATTAATACTAACTCAATATAAACAGTGGCTAGAAACCGAAGATCCAATGCTAAAACTAACTTTAGGAGTACAAATCACTGCTCTAGCAAAACTAAAAAAATACTCTCCTAAAGATTTAACAATCTATTTGCACAACAGAGCAAACGAAATGTTACAAAATAGAACTGGCAAAGCCATCATTAAAGTAAATGAAGATCAAAGTATTAAGGTAGTTGGCGATTTCTATGAAGGTGTATATCTTTTATCATTAATAGAAGACCCTGCAACTTTTAATGCTCAAAAACAAACAGAAATCAAGCGTGCTAAAAAAGTGCTGGAATTAAGAGACAAAGTTCTTGCAACTAAAATAAAACTAGGAAAAGCAAAAAAAGATAGTACTAAATACAAAGCATTAATTAAAGAGTTGGTTAGCTACATGGAGAGACTAGTTGTCTACTACGAAGCTGCTCAATATGATCCAAGCTTTATCACTTCATATAAAATGCAAATAGCTCATTTAAAAGGAACAAAGATAGAAATAAAATCCGAAGACAAAGCTTTTTACGATTTTCCAATTATGAACATTTCTACAGATAATTCAACCCAAGTTGACACCCTTAAAACAAACATCCTAAACGCCTATTTACAACTTAATGTTCTTTTTGATAAATACATTGAAGCGAAAACAGAGGCTGAGCGCAATAAAATAGCAGAGGAGATTGATTTTCATTTACAAGTCATTGAAGATAATGCCTCCAATTTATTAGCTGCCGGTTTTGAAAAGAAAATACTTATCCTTTGGGTTAATCGAGAAGCTAAGGCTGGCATAGAAAACATTAATTATGATCATTGGAATGAATACATTGGGGAACAAGTAAAAATTACTGTCGATCTAAGAACTCTTCAAAAATTAAGTGAAACAAGCAGCACCGGTGAGGCATTAGAAATTGTGGGCAATGCAACACAAGAAAAAGTAGTCAAAAGAAGAATTTTAAAACGTGGTTGTCATCCTGATGCTGGGATGAGCGGAATGCCTCCTAGCGGATGCTTTATAAGAGAAGTTTCGCCTACTACAGAGGTTGTTCTTCCAGAAGAAAGACCTTCTAGCCCTCAAGATAAAGTTTATGAGCCTATCCCTGGCCCTAAAATAGACCTAAAGCGCTAAATAATCCCCACCTTCCCAAACTCCCCATCATTTTTCATTATCTAAAAGCAATTTAAGCGAAAAAATAGTCTCCGCTCTTAATTTTGACTTGACCCAGGCTTTTTGCTTAGCATTTAACAACTCACCAATACCGGCTAATATGCTGCGATCGCTGATTTTCTCAAGCGAATGAATACATTTTTGTAAAAATTGTTTAAAAGACACCTTAGTACGCAGTTCTATAATTTTCTTATTTATTGGCCAATTATTTTTAAGAAAAAAACAAACATCATAAATATCACGATTGGTCTTGCCAATCCTCTCCAACATTGCCACCATTTTATGCGCCGCCATGTCTTCCTTAACCATTACTTTCATGGAAATGCCAAGATGGGACTTGACCTCATATTTAGACCCAAAATCCCGGCGGTTAATTTCTACCTTAATATTGCGGGCACCTTCAACTTTATCCTGATAAGAAAGCAAATAAAACAAATTATATCTTTTTGCTTCCGCCTCTTTTAATTTCCCATAAACAGATAATATTTTTTTGATTTGCTCAAAAACATGTTTTTCTTTAGCGTTATCAAGCAAATCAAAATCAAGATCAACGGAAAAGCGATCAAGACCATAAAAGAAATAGGCGGCAGTCCCTCCCTTAAAACCCAAAAAAGGCGCAACACTGTCATCCGAAAAAATATCTTTTAAAATTCGCAAAAGCATATTTTTGTGTATTGCCGTATCTAATATCATAAAATTACTCTTTGCCCTTCTTAAACGCTTTATAATATCGATTTACTGTTTTTGTCATGCGCTTATTATTATAAATAGGTAAAATATCAAAAACCAAATCCCAATCCAAAGGCCTTAAATTATCAAAGTGATAATCTTTATTTAAATAGGCCACATCAAGAAACGCCCTTTCTTTTGTGGCAATAGAATAATTGTTTTTATCTTCCACGCCAACATTATTAGTTAATATTTCATCTTTAATTTTTTTAAACACATAAGCCTGGCCATCACAAATAATCTCTCTGCTTTTATAAGATGCCACAAAAATTTGACTGTAATGCTGAAAGGTTATTCCTGCTTCAGCCAAAACTGTTTCAAAACTAACATAAGACGGCACTAATATTTTTGTCGCCAATTCTAATTTATTATACTTCTTATCTTTGGCATAAATCCCCCTGCGAATACCATAAAGCTGCCCTTCCCTAACATAATAACTAATCCGGCGCCGCAGTTGCTCTTCATCAGCTTCTTCGCTGTTTAATAAAATGTCCTTAAAAGAAAACACGGTTTTGTCTGATTTAAGAATGTTAAAAATGTCTGATTTATTCATATTTATATACTTATGCCCCAAAGGTTACAAAAAATGTCACCTTTAGGTCAAATTATACACTTTTATCCGCCTATGTCAAGCCTGCCAAACTCGCCATCATACCCAGGCTCAATCTTAACCTTACCAGTTCTAACTTTTTCAATTGCTACCCCAATATCTTTGGGAAGATCAGCAATCGGTGTATCTAGTAAAATTTTAAACTCTGTACCAAATGATTCGATTAATTTAAAGTATTCAGTTTGAACACCTTTAGTATTAACTCCTTTTTTCCTTACTTCAGCAATAATCTCTTGCAAAGGAATCATGCTTTTAAATGGAATGGCATTTTCCGGCACAACGCCTTCGTCTCGATCAGCCAAATCATCTATTCTGCTCATAACACCTACTGTGACTTTTTTGCCACAAACAGAACAGATCTCTTTATTTGCCTTAGTCTCCTTAGGATGCCAGGAAACATTACATTTTCTATGCCCATCATAATGGTATTTGCCTTCTTCAGGGAAAAACTCAACTGTATAAAGGAACTTTGATTTATCTTTAGTTTTAATCGCTTCAAACATAGCTTTATAATTCATCTCTGTATCAAAAACACACACTTCACGACCCAATTTTTGCGGTGAATGTGCGTCTGAACAGGAGATAAGAGCTATCTTATCTAATTTTGACAGCCGCCAATTCATAGCTGGATCTGACGATAATCCAGTTTCAAGGGCAAAAATCTTATCAGCATATTGGCCAAAAGCTTCGGAAATAGAATCAAAGCCTGATTTGGAGCCAAAGATAGAAAACCAAGGGGTCCAAGCATGCGCTGGGATAATTACAGCATCTTCAGAAATGTTAAAAGCAATTTCAGCTAATCTTTCCGCATCTAATTTTAATATGGGCCGGCCGTCTGATTTAATATTGCCAATTTTATCCAACTCATCCCTAATTTTTCCGGCAATTTTAAGTGAAGGAGCAAAAACTAAATTGTGGATCTTGCGGGTCTTGTCACCTTTTTTATAAATCGAGCTGATTTCAACATTAACTACAAAGCGAACCCCGTTATATTCGTAAAAACCAGGTTCAGCTGGTTTTAATTTTGCCTTTAACTCTTCAAACCAAGCGGGAAAAGTAAAATCACCTGTTGCTACAACATCAATACCCTTAATCTTGGCCCACTTAGCAATGCCATCGAGGTCCATGCTTTTTGAGGTGGCTCTACTGTGTTTGCTATGAATGTGAAGATCAGCTAAGTATTTCATTCCTGATCTTTGCCATCACACGCATGTAATAACGCAGGTTGTGGTGGGTTAAAAGCTGCATCGCCAAAATCTCCCGCGCCCAAAATATATGCCGGATATAGGCTTTGGAAAAATTTTTGCAAGTATAACAATCACAAGTTGGGTCAAGCGGAGTAAAATCTCTTTCAAACCGCTTTTGTCTAATACTAATCTTGCCTTCATCAGTTAAAAATGTGCCATGACGAGCCAAGCGAGTAGGTAGAACACAATCAAACATGTCACAACCTCTTTCCACCGCCCCTCTTATATCATCTGGAAACCCCACCCCCATTAAATACCGAGGTTTATCTTCTGGTAAAACTTCATTTACAACTTCTAACATATCAAACATTTCTTGTTGGCTCTCCCCCACCGACAATCCACCAATGGCATTACCTGAAAATCCAATTTCCGCAATCTCCTCTGCCGATCGTTTTCTCAAATCTTTATAACATCCCCCCTGTACAATTCCGAATAATACATTAGTTTTTAATTTTTCATTTTTAATTTTTAATTTGGATCTCTTAGCCCATTCTGTCGTCCTCTTAACCGCCCTTTCAACAATCTTCCTATCACTCGGCAATTCAACACATTCGTCTAAGACCATAGAAATATCACTGCCGTAGGCAGCCTGGATATCCAGGACACTCTCTGGAGTTAAAAAATGCTTTTTGCCGTCAATGTGCGAAGTAAATTCAACACCTTTATCAGTAACTTTTCTCATATGAGCTAAAGAGTAGACTTGGAAACCACCAGAATCAGTTAAAACTGGTCGATCCCAATTCATAAACTTATGCAATCCACCAGCTTCTTTGATTAATTCTGGGCCAGGACGAAGTAAGAGATGATAAGTATTAGAAAGGATAATTTCCGCACCGATTTCTTTTAAACTATGGGGAGTCATGGTTTTTACTGTGGCTTGAGTGCCAACCGGCATAAAGACTGGAGTATTAATTATGCCGCGATCAGTTGTTATACGCCCTACTCTAGCTTTGGTCTTTTTTGATTTTTTGAGGACTTCAAACTTAAACATTAGTTAATTATAACATAGAGACTAATTTAAGCCTAAATGAGGTAATAAGCGATTAGCAAATGCTTCATCTAAAGCTGCTAATTCAAAATAAACATCGCTTCTTTGGGCTTCTGTAAGTTGATGCATCAAACTCACAGCAGTTTGAATATCTGCGTCAGAATATCTATCCTCATAAACTGGCACTTCTGATTCTACTTCAATCGGAAAATTATAAGGGCCAGAAACCTCATAACCCCACTCTTTTTTTGTAGTAGTCCCAACTTGGACTTTATCACTCTTAGGCAATAAGCGTACTAAAGCTTGAGCGATTTCTTCTTTAGTTGAACTTGGGTCATAAAAATAAGCTTTCAGCGCTATGCTATCCACCTCTGAACTCCTTAATCGCTTAAAATCTACTATTCCGCTGCCTACCAAAGAATCAAAAGCAATCCTAGCATTAAGAGTGTTAATAGGCTTCATGGCAACTTCAAACAAGATTTCCCGAGAAACCTTGGCCATATTAGCCACTGCTATCTTTTCAAGCTCCATTGCATTAGCAGTTGCTGCAGATGAATTTAAGTTCTCTTGCAAAAACATGAATAATTCTTTTGTTGTTTCTTTGTCCATGTTTCTGACAAAAATATTTAAAAGTTCTGAACATTCAACTTCGGTTACCGAAGCTTTAGCCATGGCCAGTTTTGCATTAGGAAAAACATCAGAACGAAGCAAAGCCGCAGGAACATTTATTAATCCTGGAACTATAGCCTCAAGTTCGGTTGGAGAAAGCAGGTCAGCTACTCTATCAAAAGCTGTTGCTCTGATAAAATTGTCATCGTTCATCAATAATAATATCCACTCAGATCGGTCCATTTGACTTTTAAGCTTATCAAAAGCATGGCGTCTAGTTTTCTCATCTTGATGATCAAGCAGATATTTCAATTGCCCTTTATCAAAACCAGCTTTTATTCTATCAAAGGCTTTCTCGCGCAACATTGCAGTTGTTTGTGAATCATTTAATATATGCCACAAAAATTCTCTTGGAGTATCAAGATGATCAACTAAGATTCTATAAGCCTCATTTTTGTTTTTGGCCACTGCTTCAATTTTTTCCGGACTAAGAGAAGCTAAGTAAGTTTTTTTGGCTTTTGCGCTAAAACGATTAAGTGCTTTTTGAAGCGTTTCTGGTAGAGCCCCTCTAGTGCCCAACCTATAACCTACTAAACTATTCCAAACTCGATCTGTAGCCAAAGCAAGTCTTTTTGCTTTACCTCTTTTTAAAAGCAATTGAGAAAAAGTTGTAGGTAATAAACCAGAAATCATGCCGGTAAAAACTAAAGCTACTGTATCCATAATATTATTATCTGAAGCCGGACCTAAAGATATTGTATTTGGAAAATAATTATTAACAAAATTGCCCAAAGGTTCAACAATATCCCATTTTGCGTAGCCCAAATAACCCCCCAACACTGCAAAACCAAGTATAGCCACGGTTGTTAAAGCATCGCTGCTAAAAAATTTAAACACATAATCTAAAGCTGGAGTTTTAGCCTGACTAGCCAACAAATCCCCAGCACTAGCCACTGACCCAAAATCAAGAGCAAAATCTTTTTCAGTTTTAAACCCAAGAAAGTTAAAAGTTGAGACAGTTCTGCGGCTATATAAAGAGGCTTTAAAAAATTGTCGCAAATCTTTGGCTGAAGTGCCTTGCTCTATTTCTACAAGGCCAACATTAACAGCGATTAATCTATCTGTAAGCTTAGTATGTTGACCAAGCACTTCATTAATTTCTAGCTGATCAATATTTCCAGATTTGGCCATATTAGCCAACTGTTGGCTTGCCTTGCGCAGTCCCCAAGCGGGACCATGACGCAATCGATTAAAAGTCTTAGTTTTTATTCCGAATCGTACTTGTCCTGGCATACTTATCTTTCGGCAGGAAAAATAAGAAATTTCACTTAATCCATAATAAGCATGGCATCACCAAAGGAGAAAAAGCGGTATTTTTTATCAATCGCCTCGCTGTAAGCCCGCATAATAAAGTCTTTACCCGCAAACGCAGAAACCAGCATAATTAAAGTTGATCTAGGCCAGTGGAAGTTAGTTATCATTGCATCCACGGTTTTAAATTTATATCCCGGTCGAATGAATAAATTAGTGGATCCTTTGTGTCTTTGTGCCTTAGTGGTTAATGACTCCAAAGCTCTAACCACAGTAGTTCCTACTGCCACCACTCTTTTATTTGGCAAAGCAAGCTTTGCCGCTACGTCTCTCGATATCTCAAAATACTCCTCATGCATAGGATGATCTTCAATATTTTCTGTTCTAACCGGTTGAAATGTCCCTAAACCTGTGTGAAGAGTAATATAAGCCTTTTTAGCTTTAACTTTTTTCAATAATTGCGGCGTAAAATGCAATCCAGCCGTCGGCGCAGCTGATGCCCCCTCTTTCTCCGCATAAACAGTTTGATAACGGTTTGCTAATTTTGGATTCTGCCTAATATAGGGAGGCAAAGGAACTTTCCCGAGCTTAAAGATTGCCGATTTCGAACTAAACTTTATAATCTGTTCTCCGGTTTCAAGTTTTTCAACCACAGTTCCTGTTAGTTTTCCATCACCAAAGATAACTCGAGAGCCAACTTTGAGTCGTTTCCCTGGTTTAACCAAACATTTCCAAACATTTTCTTTTCCATTCAATAAAAAAACTTCTATTGCCGCGCTGCCACCTTCTTTAATACCTAAAAGTCTGGCTGGAATAACTTTAGTATTGTTTAAAACTAGCAAATCATCTTTGTTTAAATAATTAACAATATCGTAAAAATGTTTATGTTCAATGGTTTGGGTTTTGCGATGAAGGACCATCAGCCTCGAATGATCACGCTTTTTAGCCGGGTGATGGGCAATTAGTTTTTCTGGAACTTGGTAATCAAAATCAGAAGTTTTCATAATTAAAAATCGGGACGACTGGATTCGAACCAGCGATCTCTACCTCCCCGAGGTAGCGCCTTAGTCCAAGCTGGGCCACGTCCCGAATGAATTTTTACCTACGCCAAACAACATTAAGTAAGAGAGTAAGCACTACACTCACTAAAAGCATGGTGGTAATGGGGAGGAAAATGGTTAAGCCTTCTCTGCGATAAATAATATCACCAGGAAGCCTCCCAAACCATGGTACTTTACCTACTAGAATGAAAAAAGCCCCAATCAGAACTAAAACTATTCCAATGTAAAGAACCATACGTCCTAATGATTCTACTGCCATTTTTAAACCCTCCTGTTTTTCGGTTACGGTAACGATGCCCGTATCGGCTACGTTATTCGTTTATCGGCCGAATGACGTTACCGAATATCGAAACGGGCTTCGTATCCGATTAACGAATCTCAAACCGAACCGGGATTTCAAACCAGCTCGATAGCGCTGCTCCAGCTTGAGAAGCAGGACTAAATTTCCACTGTGAAACAGCAGCAATAGCTGATTGATCAAATTCTGCCAAACCAGAAGATGATTTAACTTGAACCTGTTCTGGTTGACCTGTTAAACCAACGTAAACTGACAATAAAACCGCACCTTCCAAGCCTTGCTCTAAAGCATTAACCGGATACTGCGGCATTACTCGATAGGTAATACTAGGTGGAACAATTGGCATTGGAGTTGGCGTTGCTTTCATTATCTTCTCCTGCCCTCTTACCCCCTCTTTTGCCATCTCAACTCCTCTAACACCTTCTACTGCCTTCTTAACCCATATTCCTTCTCCCACAAATACCGGCGCTTCACTTTTTACTATTGCAACCGGCTTTGCGATTAAAAAGCTAACAGTAACCGCTGCTAAAAGAATGATTCCTATTGAAACTAAAACTAAATTATTCGTCTTCATTTTCTAGTCCTCCTTATTAATTATATCTCATATCCTAGGCCGAAAGCAAAGTTGCGGCCGGGCATAGGATAGTCAGTAATAGCATAAGTCACTGGATGCCAGCCGACTGCTTCAGCATAGTCCGCATTAAACAGGTTGCCAACTTTAGCAAACAGATCAACTCTGCCAACTTTTCTTGAATAAGTTAAATCTGTTACTGTATAAGCAGATAATTTATTACTATTAGCTGCATTAGAATATCTTTCGCCTACATGCTTGGCAATAATTGCCAAATCTCCACAAGTAAGGCCTAAATTAGCTTTAACTCGGGGTGAATAAGGAATATCATTGCCTACATTAGTCGCAGTAGTATCTTCTACATCCAAAGCAGTTTGAAAAGTGGCATTAGCAAACAATTCTACTGATTCAGAAAGCCTAATATTGTTTTTCAACTCTGCACCAGTCACATCTACTTTACCAATATTTCTAGCTTGAGTTATAAAGGTCGTGGAATTAAACTCCCACAAGATCTGGTTAACCACTCTTCTGGCAAACAGGGTTAAACCAAATACAGAACCATCACCAATATGTTTATTCAAGCCCATTTCAATGCCTATTGCTCTTTCCGGCAAAAGATTAGCATTACCATACATAAGCCAGACAGCATCACTCCAATAAAGCTCGTTTAAAGTAGGCGCCCTAAAAGCAGTGGAAAAATTAGTGAAAAGTTTAAGATCTGAAGAAGGTTTAATGCTTAATCCCATGCGTGGAGAAATTGATTCACCAGCTTGGCCATGATAATCGCGCCTTACCCCAAAATCAAAAGTAACTGGTCCTTTTTGTGTTTCTGTTCCTAAATAAAAAGCATAGGAATTAACTTCGCGCGTGCCAATATTTGAACTAGTACCCTGATCACGATGATATTCTAAGCCCAAAACCAAACTGGAATTTTTTGGAAGTTCAATACTGTCTTGAATAGTTACTCCAGTTTGCCCAGTAGTATAAGTATAATCTGAAAAAGCCGTAGTAGTAAAATTATATTCGTGATACTTCTGTTCAGTTGAATATTGATAAACTTTTGTGGCTAAATTTGAATTGCCAAATTGTTTATTATAATCAACATAAAGATTGGTATTCTTATCTTGCTGACGATTATCGGGAGTTGATGCAGAAGTAGGATCACCAGCATTGGGAACTCCTGGGACTCCTTTATCTGCAGTATAATATTCAATCCCTGCTCTAAAATCTCCAAAATATTTACTAAAAGCATAATTCTGGCCTAGATAATCACTATTGGTGCGGAAACCATTGGTTTTGTCATAATCCGCACTTAAAACATAACCATCGTTGCCAGTTGAAAAATTTAATTTATACTTACCAAAGCTACCAACTGTTAAACCTGCTTGAAAAGGAGAATCAGTAGCAGCTTTTTTGGTAATAACATTGATTACCCCGCTAATTGCATCAGAACCATACATGGCTGATAGCGGCGATGAGACTACTTCAATCCTCTCCACATCCGAAAGCATAATATCACCCAGGTCAGCAGTTCCTAAAAGCGGACTATTAATACGATTGCCGTCAATTAAAACTAAAACCTGGGAAGCATTGGAACCTTTAATCCTTTCGGTAACCAAAGCACCCTGTCCACCTGTAGCATAAACATCAATTCCTGGCACAAAACGCAGCACTTCTCCCAAAGTCTCGGCTTTAAAAGTTTTTATCTGGTCTTCTTTTATGACCGTAACATTCCAGGGAGATCTTTCTAGCTGCTGCGGCAGTCGCGAGGCGGTAATAACAACTTCTTCACCGTAAAAACGCAAAACCTGATCTGCTAATGACAAATGACAAATTAAAAATGACAAATGAAGGAAAACTATTATAATAAACCTGATAATCTGATAACCTGATAATCTGATACTCTGATCCATAACTCTATACCTCCTATAAATTAAGTACAGAGTTTCGGGAAACCCTTTTTTCTAATGACAAATTTATCAATGACGAATGACGAGTTAATTTTAAAATTGATCAATTGATCATTCTTTCGTCATTCGAATTTCGTCATTGAATCATTTTATTCAAACCAAGGTGGGAATAGAACCCACTACTTAACTACGTCTCTCCCGTTGAGCTTCTTGATAGAACCCTGAAACAACCACCACCACTTCCCCCTTAAGATTACGCTCTTTTATTTTCTCCATCACCTCCTCAACATTGCCACGGATAATTTCTTCAAACTTTTTAGTTAACTCGCGGCAAATAGCAACTTTCCTGTTACCCATTATAGCAAAAATGTCTGCTAATGTTTTTTTAACCCGGTAAGGAGATTCATAAATTAAAATTGTTCTTGGATCTAGCTTTAACGCTTCAAGCGCCTTTTTCTTTTTGCCCGGTTTTTTAGGTAAAAAACCTTCAAAAACAAATTTATCCGTCGACAAACCCGAACCAACTAATGCCGCGATTGCAGCGCAAGCACCAGGAATAACCTCAACCCCAATATTCTGATTAACTGATCCTCTGATAATCTCCCACCCAGGGTCAGAAATCCCCGGAGTTCCAGCATCAGAGACTAAAGCAATGTTTTTGCCATTTTTAATTTGCTCAATCAAGCCATCGGTCTTAGCTCTAATATTAAATTTATGATAAGACGTCATAGGAGTACTAATATTGTATCTGGTTAAGAGGGTTTTTGTTTTTCGAGTGTCTTCAGCAGCAATTAAGTCAACTTCAGATAAAATGCGCACTGCACGATAAGTCATGTCTTCCAGATTTCCAATTGGAGTGGCAACTACAAAGAGCTTAGACATTCGAAAACATATGGGTTTGTGGTTCTTGCTCAACTTTTACTTCGGTTTGATTTTCTTCTGAAGGAGGAGCTGGCTCTTCTACGGATTCTTCAATTACCGGTTCCGTACTTTTAACTTTTACCCTGCCGCGATAAGAAGAACCCTCTTCAATTACAATCCGACCACCTTCAAGATCTCCGTGTACCCTGCCTGATTTTTTAATTTCTAAATTATGCACCGCAGTTATATTTCCTTCTACGTTACCGGAAACAACCACATTTCCACCGGAAATATTTCCAACAATCTTACTGCCGGAAGCAATGATTAAATCCGCATCAGTATTAATTTTTCCTTCCAGCCGGCCATTAACACAAACCGAGCCTTTGGTTGAAAGCTCTCCTTTAAAATGAGCTTTTTTGCCGATAATAGTGTCAATTCCGTCAGGAACATGGCCGTCTTTGTCTTCTATAAAATAATTCAAAAATCCCATCTTTATTTCCTCCAAATTTTGCTGGCTGATAAAATATTAAGATTCAAATACGAAACCGGATTAACCGCTTTACCCGCTTTTTTAACTTCATAATGCAAATGCGGCCCGGTACTATATCCTGTATTACCTACATAACAAATCACTTGACCCTTGGCAACCTTATCCCCTCTTTTTACCGCATATTTTGATAGATGAGCATAAAGAGTTGATTTGCCATAACCATGGTCGACAACTACAGTTTTACCATAACCTTTTATCCACCCAGTTGACTTAACTACTCCTGAAGCAGTAACCCTTATTGGCGCGCCGTAGCGGCCAGAAATATCCACTCCACTATGAAAACCCCGCCAAGGATAAGTGCGGTAACCATAGCGAGAAACAATTCTTCCATAAATCGGCCAGCGCGAAGGAGTAGAAACAAAACGGCTGCGCACAGTATTGACCCAGCCTTTTAATTCTTCAAAGCTTTGTTTTCTCTCCGCTAGTTTTGCGTCAGCTATTTTTAAATTGTGTTTAGCCTGATCCGCGGAAGGGAGGTTTATATTGGAAGAAAGTTTAATTTTGCTCTTCCAATTTTTCATACCCAGCATTTTACGCAAACTATTTTCTTCTTGAACCAGTTGATCGATAAGTTTATTCACTTCTTCGGTCTTTTGGGCATAATTAGTAATGATTTTTTGCTGTTGCTTGTTCTTAGCAATGGCGTTGGAATAATAAACTAGTTTTCTGGATAAATGGGCAGAGTAAACAACAGCTGAAGCAGTAATTAATATAGCAAACAAGCATAATCCAGTTAAAAAGTAGATAACTTTGTTGGAAATTTTAAAACTAAAAAGACGTCCCTGTGCATCATGAGGAACAATCATGAATGTAAAATGTTTCTTCATCTCGTAATTGAGTATAACAAGCAAGTGGATTCTAGTCAAGAGAATCGGGGTGACTGGATTCGAACCAGCGGCCTCTACGTCCCGAACGTAGCGCTCTGCCAAGCTAAGCTACACCCCGCTTATTTCATATAGCGGTTGATGGCTTCAGAGGTTTTAAGTTCTTTGCCGGTAATAAATCGATAAACATCATCACGATGGGTGATTAAGGCTAAGACAAAAGCTAACAAAGTAAATACTACAATTGGCACTGGTTTTGCCAAAACCAGCATCATAATCGGAACCGCGCCTAACATTATAATAGTAGAGAGAATAAAATAACGGGTAATTAGGATCATTAAAATCCAGATTAGCAAAATAATTATAGTTAAAATCGGATCAAGGGCAAACAATACCCCGCCCGTAGTCGCCACCCCCTTGCCCCCTTTAAATCTTAAAAATATAGAAAAATCATGGCCAATAATAGCTAGTAAACCGGCAAAAACAATTATCCAAAGATTATTACTAGCTTGGGTGGCTAAATAAACCGCCAGATAGCCTTTGCCAATGTCACCGATTAAAGCCAGAGCTCCCATTAAAGGACCGGCAACCACCAAAGCATTGGTTGCTCCAACATTTTTGGTTCCAGCGGATTTTACATCCTTACCTTTTAGCTTGGGAAAGATGTGACTGAAAGGAATGGAACCTAAGAGATAAGATATTATAAGTACTATAAATATGTTCATAACAAAAATCCAATGACGAAATTCGAATGACGAAAGAATGATCAATTGATTAATTTACAAATTAATTCGTCATTCGTCATTGATAAATTCGTCATTAACTACACAAGTTTATCTAAATCAAAAGCCTTATGCAGTACTTTTACGGCTTTCTTGCCATCTTCTTTTCTAACTACACAAGAGATTTTGATCTCTGAAGTAGAAATCATTTGAATATTAATCTTTTCCGCAGAAAGAGATTTAAACATCTTAGCGGCGGTTCCAGCTTGACTAACCATACCTACCCCAACAATTGAAACTTTACATACATCTGGATCAGAGGCCACCCCTTCAGCCTTTAATTCTTTACCAATTTTTTCGGTTACTTCAACTGCTTTATTGATTTCTGTTCTATCTACTGTAAAAGCCATATCAGCCAAAGAACCTTTTGAGTGTATACTTTGAACAATCATGTCAACATTAATACTTTCTGCTGCCAAAGCATTGAATATTTTTGCCGCGACTCCTGGTTGATCAGGAATTTTTAAGATTCCTACTTTAGCAATGTTTTCATCAAGAGCAATTCCCCTTACTGCTTCCTTTTTTTCCATTTTTGTTGCCTCCTTAATATAAGTACCCTTAACCGGATCAGTGCTTGAGCGCAAATGAATTACAATATTATAAAAACTAGCGCATTCAATTGAGCGCGGATGTAAAACTTGCGCTCCCAAACTGGCTAGTTCCAACATTTCTTCGTAAGAAATGGTTTTTAACTTCCTGGCATTAGGTTCAATGCGAGGGTCTGTGGTATAAACACCATCAACATCAGTATAAATATCACAAACATCGGCTTTTAAAGCTGCCGCAATAGCGACAGCAGAAGTGTCTGAACCACCGCGGCCAATAGTAATGATATCGCCTTTACTATCAATTCCTTGAAAACCAGTAATAACTACCACTTTACCAGCTTTTAATTCTTTTTTAAGCCGATCAAGTTTAACATTTTTGATTCTGGCTTTTTTATAAATATCTTCAGTCTCAACTCCAGCCTGGCCTCCGGTTAAAGAAACTGCTGGACAACCTATTTCTTGCAAAGCCATGGAGAGAAGTGAGGCGGAAACCTGCTCACCGGTTGAAACTAACATATCGTATTCACGAGGAGCTGGGTTATCCGTGATTTGATCCATGAGATTAATTAATTCATCAGTAGTATGTCCCATTGCAGAAACAATCACTACTACATCGTTGCCGTCATCTTTAACTGCTTTTACTTTTTTAGCAACGTTCTTTATTTTTTCCGGGGTACCAACAGAGGTCCCGCCATACTTGTGTACAATGATTGCCATAACCTTGGAATTATACCAAAATATTCAAATCTTTAGAAGCGATATACTCAAACTCACCAGGCTTCAAATCACCCAGTTCAATATTTTGAATCCTTATCCTTTTAAGCCTAACAATCCTGTTTCTGGATTCTCTAACTGTTTGCCTTATTTGGCGCTTACGGCCTTCTTTTAAAGTGACAAAAAACTTATTTAAACCAACACACCTTATTTTTGCTGACATGGTTTTTTTACCGTCAACCTCTACCCCATACTCAAAACGCTTAATTAATCTTTGACTAATTGGCTTTTCTACTTCAACTTCATATTCTTTTTCATGCTCGTAACGAGGATGCATTAATTTATTAGCCAAATCACCATCATTGGTTAAAATCATTAAGCCTTCTGAATCCTTATCTAAGCGGCCAACAGGATAGAGACGATAAGGCAAGTCTCTTACAAAATCAATAATGGTTTTTTCTCCACGATGGTAGCAGGAACTAAAAACACCTCTTGGTTTATAAATTTTTAAATAAAGTTTCTTCTTGCGCAGGCTGGCTAGTTTGCCATTTACAAAAACCCGATCTTCTTTAGGATCAATTTTTGTTCCCGGCTGGGTAATAACTTCACCATTAACCTTTACTCGGCCTTGTGCTATAAATTCCTCCGCCTTGCGGCGCGAAACTATGCCACATTCGGCAATATATTTTTGTAAGCGCATTAATCTATTATAACAGATGTTATAATGTAAGATAATGAAAGCACATATCATTTCACTCGGTTGCGCAAAAAATTTAACTGACACCGAAGTAATCATGGGAAAACTAGTTGCTTCTGGTTACAGCCTAACCAATAATCCTGCAAAAGCAGACATTATTATTATAAATACTTGCGCGTTTTTAAAATCCGCCCGCGACGAAGCCAAGGCAGTTATCAAAGAAATGGAGAAGTATAAGAAAGAAATCTATTTAGCCGGTTGTTTTCCTAAATATTTAATTCGTCATTCGTCATTGAATAATTCGTCATTAAAGGTTGACGGTATAATCGATTCCATTCAACTTTACGATTACCATGAACCAAGAGTAAAAGCCACCCCACCCTGGTTTGCTTATGTCAAAATAGCCGAAGGCTGCAATAATTGCTGCTCATATTGTTTGATCCCAAAAATCCGAGGAAAACTGCGCTCAAGATCGGTTGCTGATGTTATAAATGAAGTAAAATGGCTGGCCAAGCGAGGGGTTAAAGAGATAATTTTTGTGGCCCAGGATACAACTGCCCATCCAAAATTTGCCGATATAATAAGAAAAACTGCCAAGGTAAAAGGGATCAAGTGGATCCGCATTATGTACACCCACCCTTCTCATATAACTAACCAATTAATCAATGTAATGGCCAAAGAAAAGAAGGTGGTACCCTACTTAGACTTGCCAATCCAGCACGCATATGATAAAATTTTACACCTGATGAAAAGGCGCTATACGCGCATTGGTCTTGAAAAATTAATATCAAAGATTAGGAGGAAAATACCTAATATAACTCTAAGAACTTCGGTTATTGTCGGTTTCCCCGGTGAAGGCAAGACCGAATTTGAAGAGTTGTATGCTTTTATCAAACAGGTAAAGTTTAGCCATCTAGGCGTCTTTACCTTTTCTAGAGAAAAAGGAACTCCTGCAGCAAAATTAGGGGGGCAGGTTTCCGAAAAAGTTAAACAGGCTCGATTTGATAAATTGATGCGGCTAGCAAAGCGCATTTCAAAAGAAAAAAACAAAAACATGGTCGGAAAAACACTTGAAACCATCATTGAAAATCAAAACAGCGGCAGAACTTTATGTGATGCTCCTGATATTGATGGCAAAGTGCATATAAAAGCAACAAAATCTATTTCACCGGGAGAGATAGTGAAAGTCCGCATTACTAAGGCGGGTACTTACGATCTCTACGGGGAAGTAGTTTGACCCTTGCAAATGTAATTACATTATTACGAATTGCTTTTATCCCCCTGGTAGCCGCCCTGCTTTTAAGCGAAATTAACGGTTTAGCGGCAATTTTGTTTTTGGCCCTTTCTTTTTCTGATGCTTTGGACGGGTATATCGCCCGTAAATTTAACCAAGTATCAGATTTGGGCAAATTTTTAGATCCTTTAGCGGATAAGCTCCTTGTAATAACCATTCTTTTGGCACTGGTAGCGCAAAGCAAAGCCAGTGTCGTAGCAGTAATGCTGCTAGTCGCAAGAGAACTGATGGTTTCGGGATTAAGAGTAAACTTAGCTCGCGCCGGCAAAGTGCTGGAAGCAAGTCTATTAGCAAAGACCAAAACTGTAGTACAAGTTTTAGCAGTTTTCATGTTAATTCTTAAATTACCCACGGCCTCTCTAGTTCTCTGGTTAGCAGTGCTGCTTGGATATATTTCAGGTGGTGCATACTTATGGCAGAACAAAAAATACCTGCTGTTGAAATAAAAATAGAGGATTTTTTTACCAAAGTCCTCTCAAATATAGGCAAGATAAGTGACAAACAGATTGCTGGTTTGTTAAAAGAGTCTAAACAAACTATTTCAGTAGCAGAATCATTAACCGGCGGATTAATCGCCAGCCATTTAAGTAGTGTACCTTCCAGTTCTGATTTTTTTATGGGCGGAATTGTCTGCTACCACAACCGGACAAAAGTAATCCAGGTTGGGGTCCCAGCCAATATTATTAGTAAGCACGGAGTAGTAAGCAAAGAAGTAGCCGTGTCTTTAGCTGAAGAAATCAGGAAAAGGTTTAAAACAGATATTGGCATTAGCGCTACCGGAGCAGCAGGGCCAGGCCCTATGCCACCAGCTCCAGTGGGAAGAATTTATATTGCCCTGGCCTCGGATCAAGGGACAGAATGGAAAGAATTGAATCTGCAAGGGACTAGAACAGAAATCAGGGAAAAAGCTGCCCAGGCTGCCATTGGATTACTTTGGCTACATCTGGGAGGCAAAGATATTTTAAAATAAGGAGGAAGAAAGATGACAGACGGAAAAGCAAAAGCACTCGGACTCGCAATTTCACAGATCGAAAAAAACTTTGGCAAAGGTTCCATCATGAAGATGGGCGAACATACTAAATTTAAAATTGAAACCATTCCCACGGGATCAATTGGTTTAGATGACGCTTTAGGCGTCGGGGGACTTCCTCGAGGAAGGGTAATTGAGATTTTTGGCCCAGAAGGCGGCGGAAAAACCACGGTTAGCTTGCATGCTATTGCCGAGGTTCAGAAAAAAGGCGGCACAGCTGCTTTTATTGACGCCGAACATTCACTTGATCCAACTTACGCGAAAAGGCTTGGAGTTGATATTGATAATTTATTAATTTCTCAGCCAGATTATGGTGAACAAGCCTTAGAAATCGCAGAAACCCTAATTCGTTCCGGAGCCATTGACGTTATTGTGGTTGATTCAGTTGCTGCGCTGGTTCCAAAAAGAGAAATCGAAGGTGAAATGGGAGACAGCATGATGGGTGTGCAAGCCCGGCTCATGTCTCAAGCACTTAGAAAACTTACTGCGGCAATTTCTAAGTCTAAAACTTGTATGATCTTTATCAACCAGTTACGCGAAAAGATCGGAGTTATGTTTGGCAACCCGGAAACCACTCCCGGAGGAAGAGCATTAAAGTTTTATTCTTCAGTGCGTTTAGATGTTAGAAGTTCAGAAAAAATTAAAAAAGCAGACAGGATTATTGGATCGCGAGTAAAAGTTAAGGTCGTTAAAAACAAAGTTGCCCCACCCTTCCGTATTACCAGCTTCATTTTAATTCACGGGGAAGGGATTTTACACCAAGCAGAATTAATTGACCTTGGCGTAAATCTTGAGATTGTAGAAAAAAGCGGATCCTGGTTCTCATACCAAGGCCAAAAACTGGGCCAAGGACTCGAAGGCGCAACAAATTATTTAAAAGAGAATAAAAAGATCGCTAACAAGATTGAAACTGAAATCAGGAAAAAAATAACTAATTAAGGAGGAAATAGCATGTCACTTGAATTAATGGTATTTATCATGGTTCCCATTGCTACGGTTATCATCGGCGTTATCCTTTTTTACGGGATGCGCAGAGGAAAAGCAGAACAAAAAGTAAAGATTGCTGAAGAAACTGCAAAGAGAATGCTGGAAGACGCAAAAAAGGAAGCAGAAAGAGCCCGAAAAGAAGGGATCCTGGAAGCAAAAGATGAATCTTTAAAATTAAAAGCTGAATTGGAAAGGAACAACAAAGAAAGAAGGTCTGAGCTTACTAAATTAGAAAGAAGACTGGAAGATCGAGAAGATCGCTTAGATGAAAAGTCTAAAGAAACAGATAAAAGAGAATCCCAGATCAAAAAGATTGAGGCGGACTTGGATAAAATTCGCACTAACTTACAAAAAGCCCGGGAAGAACAGATTGAAGCCTTGGCCAAAGCTGCCAGCTTGTCAAAAGAAGATGCAAAAAAAGAGTTGATGACAAAGCTTGACGCTGAATTAGCTAGTGAAGCAGGCAAAAGGATTAAGGCTAATGAAGAAAAGATAAAAGCTGAAGCAGAAAAAAAAGCTCGTGAGATTGTAACTACTGCTATACAGCGCTGCGCAGCAGATACCACGGTTGAAACCACTACCAGTGTGGTTGAACTACCAAGCGATGATATGAAAGGCAGAATTATTGGCCGCGAAGGTAGAAACATCCGCGCGTTTGAAACTCTAACCGGCGTAGACTTAATTGTTGATGATACTCCCGAAGCAGTTATTCTGTCTAATTTTAGTCCTTACCGTCGAGAAATCGCTGGAATTACTTTGCGGAAATTAATTGCTGACGGAAGGATCCACCCCACTAGAGTTGAAGAAATGTTTAAAAAAGCTCAAGACGAAGTGAAAGTAGCTTTGGTTGAGTATGGTGAACAGGCTGCTATGAAAGCCGGGGTAAGAGGACTGCCACCAGTATTAATTCAATTGCTGGGAAGACTACATTTTAGAACCAGTTATGGCCAAAATGTTCTTCAACATTCAGTGGAAATGGCTCAAATTGCCGGCATGCTAGCAGGAGAACTCGGCGTCAGTGTTAATTTGGCTAAGCGCGCTGCCCTCTTGCATGATATTGGAAAAGCAGTTGACCAAGAAACCGAAGGCACTCACGTAAAACTGGGCGTAATGCTGGCTAAAAAAGCCGGGGAAACACCAGAAGTAATCCATGGTATGGAAGCGCATCATGGCGATGTGGATCCAAAAACCATTGAAGCTGTGATTGTGCAGGCTTGTGACGCAATTTCTGCGGCACGCCCGGGCGCCAGACGCGATACATTAGAGGCTTATATCAAACGTCTGGAAAAACTGGAAACTTTAGCCAAAAACTTTGCAGGAGTTGAAAAAAGTTATGCTATCCAAGCTGGGCGAGAAGTGCGGGTAATTGTTGAACCACAAAAAATTGATGATAATGCAGCAATAAAATTAGCGCACGATATTGCCAAGAAAATCGAAGCAGAGCTTGAGTACCCAGGCGAAGTTAAAGTAACTGTGATCCGTGAAACTCGAGCCCAGGACACAGCAAAATAAGATGAAAAAAATATTATTTATCGGCGATATAATTGGCAAATACGGTCGGCAGATCTGCCGGGAGCTGCTTCCTGACTTAAGGGAAAAGCTTAAGCCAGATTTTATTATCGCCAACGGTGAAAACTCTGCTCATGGCTATGGTATTACAGAAAAAGTTTACAATGGTTTAATGGATATGGGGATTGATGCCATTACCATGGGCAACCATATGTGGGATAAAAGGGAAATCACTAAAATTATGGAAAAATTTCCCAATATGGTTCGGCCAGCCAATTATCCTGATGGGGTTCCAGGCAAAAGATTTGTTATTATTGAGCGGGACGGCGTAAAACTAGCTATTGCCAATCTTAATGGCCGCACTTTTATGCCGCCGATTGACTGCCCTTTTCAAGTTATAGATAAACTACTACCCACTATTCAAAAGGAAACCAATATTATCTTAATAGACATACATGCTGAAGCTACTTCAGAAAAAAATGCCATGGGCTGGTATTTAGACGGCAGAGTTTCTGTAGTTTTAGGCACTCACACTCATGTTATGACTACAGATGAACAAGTTTTACCAAAAGGAACTGCTTATATTACTGATGTGGGTATGGTAGGCGGAAGCAATTCTATTATCGGCATGAACAAAGAGCAAATTCTAAAACGCTTCCTAACTTCCATGAGCGCAAAGTTTGAACCTACTGACACTGGTCCTAAACTTTTTAATGCGGTTTTAATTGAAGTAGATGAAAAGAGTGGTAAAGCCAGCAAGATCACAAAAATTATTCAGTAAGATCCTTAATTCGTTCCGCCATAAGCTTCTGTTTATCTTTTAACTCGCTAATTCTATCTTTTTTCTTCTGTACTGCATCCTTAGGCGCTTTGGCAGTAAAGTTTTTATTGGCCAGCAGTTTTTCAAGGTGAGCGATTTCTTGTTCGCATTTACCTTGTTCTTTTTTCAGTCGTTCAATTTCTTTATTAATATCAATAATCCCTTTTAGCGGCACAAAAAACTCAATATCACCCACTACTCCAGTGGCAGACTGGTCTGGTTTCTGTTTAAGTTTGCTGACGATTTCAATTTTAGGCGCCTTAGCCAAAGCTTTAATGTATTCTTGGCCAGCTTCTAACGTTTCTTTTTCTTTTTTCTTAGAAGCCACTAATATTAATTCCACATCCTTAGTCTGCACACCCATTTCCGCCTTAATGTTTCTAACTTTAACAATGATTTCCTTAACCAATTCCATCTTTTTCTCAACATCCAAATCAATCTGCTTTTTCTCAACCTTCGGCCATTCTTCTTTCATTATCGTTTGAATATTAGGATTTAATATCTGGCATATTTCCTCTGAAATAAACGGCATAAAAGGATGAGCTAGTTTCATGGAGCCTTCTAAAACTTGCAAGAGAACATTTAAAACTTTTTGTTTTCGCTTTTCGTCTTCCGAATAAAGGTCGGCTTTTGATATTTCCACATACCAATCGCAAAACTCACCCCAGATAAAGTCGTAAATTGCCTTGGCAGCCGCTCCAAAATCATACGATTCAATTAAATTCGTAACTTCTTTAATCGTTTGATTATATCGACTTAGAATCCACTTATCGGCCAAACCTTTTTTCTCGGCATCCGTTTTACTTTCACTTGTCATTAAAACAAATCGCGTAACGTTCCAAATCTTATTAGTAAAATTTCTAGCCTCTGTAATCTTCTCTTTCATCAGCTTAATATCTTGGCCCTGGCCAGTAATTAAAGAGATTAAAGCAAATCTAAGTGCATCAGAGCCAACATCGTCAATAATTTTAATTGGGTCAATTACATTGCCAAAAGACTTGCTCATCTTTTTACCTTGCGCGTCACGGACTAAGCCGTGGATAAAAACAGTATGAAAAGGTTCTTTTTTCATAAAATGCGTACCCGTCATGATCATACGTGAAACCCAAAAAGTAATAATGTCATAGCCAGTGACTAAAACATCGGTTGGGTAAAAAGTTTTGAGTTCTTTAGTTTGCTCTGGCCAACCTAAAGTGGAAAACGGCCACAGCGCAGACGAAAACCAGGTATCAAACACATCTGGATCTTGCTCCCAGCCCTCTCCTTTTGGCGCCTCTTCTCCAACATAAATTTCGTCACCTTTATACCAAACTGGAATCCGATGACCCCACCACAATTGTCTTGAAATACACCAATCTCTCAAATTGGCCATCCAATTAATGTAGATTTTGGTCCAGCGCGCAGGAACAAATTTAATTTTACCTTCTTCAACCACTTTAATGGCTTCTCTAGCTAAATCTGCCACTTTTACATACCATTGGTCTGATAAATAAGGTTCAATTATTGATTTACAACGATAACATTCACCAACAGAGTTTTCATAATCTTCAATTTTATCTAAATAGCCTTTTTCTCCTAATAATCTTACAATTTCTCCCCTTGCTTTAAACCGATCCAAACCTTCCAAGGCTTTTAAAGTCTCTTTTTCGTTTGCTGCAAATTCTTCCAAGGTAATTTTCGCAGTTTTGGTTAAAATATTTACTCTAGGTAGATCGTGCCGCTCTCCTATTTCAAAATCATTAGGATCATGCGCAGGAGTAACCTTTACTGCTCCAGAACCAAATTCAGGATCAACAAAATCATCCGCCACAATTGGTATTTTTCTGCCTACTAAAGGCAGAACCAACATTTTACCAATTAATTTTTTATATCTATTATCTTTTGGGTTAACAGCAACTGCTGTGTCTCCTAACATTGTCTCCGGCCTGGTTGTTGCAACTTTTACAAAGTCTTTGGCTCCATCAACTGGATATTTGATCCACCAAAGTTTGCCATGCTTGGTTTCATGCTCAACTTCAATATCAGAAATCGCGGTGCCACACTTTGGACACCAGTTAACTAAACGTTTACCTCGATAGATTAAGCCTTGTTTGTATAATGTAACAAACTCATGAATCACAGCCTTAGACAAGCCCTCATCCATGGTAAAACGCTCGCGAGTCCAATCCAGAGCACAGCCTAGTCTTCTAAGCTGCCTGGTAATATTGCCACCATACTCTTCTTTCCACTGCCAAACTCGTTTTATAAATTCTTCCCGACCTAAGTCTTCCTTGGTTTTACCCTCTTTTTTCAAAGCTTTAGCCACCACATTTTGAGTGGCAATGCCTGCATGGTCAGTCCCCGGCACCCACAGCGTATTAAAGCCTTGCATTTTTTTGTAGCGAATCAAAACATCTTGAATTGAGTTATCCAGCGCATGACCCATGTGCAGGTTACCAGTAACATTGGGTGGAGGAATTACAATAGTGAATGGTTTTTTAGAAGAATTTTCTTCGGGACAAAAAAGTTTGTTTTCTTCCCAAAATTTATACCACTTTGCCTCAATTTCAGTCGGATTATATGTTTTTGGGATTTCTTGACTCATAATTGGTTAATTTTAACATAAAAACTGAATTTAGTGAAATTTTGTCCCAAATCAGCCGATAATAAAACATGTTAAGACCAATATCTTCTTTACAAAAGGCCTTTATTACATGTAACGTAAAAAGGCTGGGCTTAAACAGAAAATTACAAAGCGTTGATGGTGATTTGGATCGCTTGTTCAGCAAAAGAAGGAAAGTTGCTGAAGTTAAGCGGCCAAACCATGTTCCTTTTACTCTTGGTCTTACAACTGACGGCCAGCTTGGCATAGAAACAAGCTATCACCACCCTTTTACTGACACGCTTGCAGCAAAATTACCAGATGAAGAATTTTATCACCTGGTTGAAAATGGATTTACGCCACATCAATTTCATGACGGTCAGGAGCTTATTTTTTCTTTGGCTTTTCAGAATACAACAAGCGAGTCAACCTTTCGTTTTCGTTTTACGTTAGCTTTGGATGTGTTTGATTTCAGTTCACCACAAGATTTGGTTGGGACTTTTAATGCCTCTATTAATCCCCATGAAGGCATTATGAAAGATAGCTTTGCACCACATTTTGACTTCCAGCCTGCTTTTACAGAGTTCCTGAAATCCCTTAAAATTTCAAGTTGGGAATTATCACACGATATCATGCAAACAAGGCATAAATTAGCAGGAACTAAAAAAATCCCCATGGGATTTACATTTGTTAACTTTTCTATTGCCCCCGCCTATCGCCATAAAGGGGGAAAGGGATTTTCAACATTAAGTCAGATTTTAATTAGCACAGCAATGAGGCTGGCAGGAGAACAATTTCTTTGTCGAGCATATTGTCCACAACAGATAGAAGGAGATGGGGCTAAATTCAGAGCCAGATACTTCAGGCCCCAACAACCGCTTCGCCTTGGTAAGACCACAGAAGAAGCCTTTTCTCTCACAAATTAATTTCAGCGCAAAATCAGGCCTTCGCTAAACCCCGGCAGTTTCAAATATTCTGTCATCCCCTCAAAATAAGCTTCTTTAGGGATCATGCCTACTAATTCAGATTCGATAATTTCAACTTTATATTCTTTGGCCCACATTTTTACCTGATCAAAAACTTTTTTCATAGAAGTCATCTTGTGATTGGTAATATTGATTGAAACTTGGGTAATATTTCTGCTTTTAAGTTGAATGCCTAAGGCACGGATGCCAGCAAGCCCTCCACTTTTTTCACGAATATTTTTGGCAATTGATCTCGCAATATCAATATCACTGGTATTTAAATTAACATTAAAAGCAATCAAGAAATCTCTAACTCCAACAGCTACTGCACCAGCGGTCACATGTTTGCCTTTATCAAAATTCCCTTTACGGACTGATGGTAGTTCTTTCTTATTAATCTCGCCGTAAAAATAAACAGGCAAAGCAAGTGTTTTGGTTAGATTTTTACCAAAATCACGAGCTAGCTTAACCGTCTCTTCAACAGTTATATTTTTAATCGGCACAAAAGGAATAACATCTACGACGCCAATAAAAGGATGCTCGCCTTGATGCTCTTTAATGTCTAATAATTGCATGGCGCGCTCGGTTAATTCAAAGGCAGCTTGAGTAGCTTTTTTGGGCTCACCCATAAAAGTAACTACAGTGCGGTTGTGGTCTGGATCAGAGTGAACATTTAAAACTTTAGTGGATTTTACAGCAGCAACAATGGAATCAACTACCGCCAGATCTCTGCCCTCAGAAAAATTGATAACACACTCAACAATCTTATGCATTAGGAAGCTTCAGATCCTTCAGTGCTTCTTTGAGGTCATGATTTTCCAGAGTTTCTTTTTCCCGAAGAACTTTAGCAATGGAAACCAGCTTTTCTTTATTAGTAGAAAGTATTTCTTTAGCCCGATTATGGCAATAATCTAAAATAGCTGTTATTTGCTCATCAATCTTGTCCGCGGTTTCATCACTGTAATCTTTTGTCTCCGCAATATCGCGACCTAAAAAGATTTGGTGGTCTTTTCTGCCATAAGTTCTAGGCCCAAGCTTACTCATACCAAATTCGCAAACCATTTTTTTGGCAGAGTCAGTAGCACGTTGCAAATCATTTTGCGCTCCAGAAGTAATATCATTAAAAATTAGCTCTTCTGCTACCCGACCACCCATTAAAACCGTAACTTGATCTACAACTTCAGATTTGCTCATTAAATGCTTATCTTCTTCTGGCAGCTGCAAGGTATAACCGAGAGCCATTCCTCGAGGAAGAATTGATATTTTATGCACGGAATCAGCTTTAGGTAAAACTTTTGAAAGGATAGCATGTCCTACCTCATGATAAGCAATGATATCTTTTTCTTTATCAGAAATTATACGACTCTTTTTCTCTGGCCCAGCTATAACCCGATCAACCGCTTCTTCAACTTGCGCCATAAAAACTTCTTTTTTATCTGCTCGCGCGGCTAAAATAGCTGCCTCGTTTAAAACACTTTCAAGGTCTGCTCCAGTAAATCCAGGTGTACGCCTGGCTACAATTTTTAAGTCGACATTTTTGTCTAATGGCTTATTTTTAGCATGGATTTTTAAGATTTCTTCGCGGCCTTTTAGATCAGGTTTATCAAGAATTATTCTGCGGTCAAAGCGGCCGGGACGAAGCAAGGCTGGATCTAAAATATCCGGCCGGTTGGTTGCCGCTACTACTATAATGTTAATGTTTGGGTCAAACCCGTCCATTTCCACTAATAACTGATTTAAAGTCTGTTCTCTTTCATCATGACCACCACCAACCCCTGCCCCACGATGTCGGCCTACTGCATCAATTTCATCCATAAAGATGATACAAGGAGTTTGTTTTTTTGCTTCAGTGAACAAACTGCGAACCCTGCTAGCGCCAACACCCACAAACATTTCTACAAAATCAGAGCCTGACATAGAGAAAAAAGGTACTCCTGCTTCTCCAGCAATTGCTCTGGCTAACAAAGTTTTACCAGTTCCAGGTGCACCCATTAAAAGTAAGCCTTTGGGGATCTTGGCTCCCAGTTTTTGGAATTTTTCTGGGGTTTTTAAAAATTCAACAATCTCGGCCAGCTCTTCTTTGGCTTCATCTACCCCAGCTACATCTTTAAAGGTAACATTAACTTTGCCAATCAAAGGTTTAGCTTTTGAGCGGCCAAATTTCATGGCCTGCTGGTTTGCCCCTTGAGCCTGGCGAATCAAAAGCCACCAAAGTAAACCAAAAAAGGCAATGGGGATTAATAATTGGATAGCTAAGTTCCACATCCAGTTGGCTTCAACCGGAGCATCAATTTTTATGGAAATACCTTTATTTCTAAGCTCGGGCACTAGGTTGGGATAGCTGATTGCGCGGGTACGAAATTTGCTTTTATCATTCAAAGTGCCAGAAACCTGATCTCCGGCAATAGTAACTTCAGCAATCTTGCCTTGATCAACTAAATCTAAAAAACTGGAAAAAGCCACTTCTTTAGAAGCGGTTTCACTAGGAAACAGCGGCGCAAGAATAGCTACCGCCGCTAAAACAATCAGTAAATAGATGAAAATATTCTTCCAATTAGCCTTCATATAGTCTATTATACCATCTTTTTGGCTTGGTCCCAAAGGGCATCCATTTGCCTGAGGGTAAGTTTCTTCTTTTGCAGTTCTTTTTCTATAACAGAAAAACGCTTAATAAACTTAAGATTAGAAGATTGCAAAGCTTGCTCTGCATTAATATCTAATTTTCTAGCCACATTTGTAACAGCAAACAACAAATCCCCTATTTCTTCTTCTATCCTTTGCCTCTTTTTCTCTGATTTAACTTCTTTGATTTCTTCGTGAACTTTTTCCCAAGCTCCAGCAACATTATCCCAATCAAAACCAACTCTTGCTGCTCTCTTTTGCACTTTTTCTGCTCGATATAGTGCAGGCAAACTTTTTGGCACCCCTTCCATTAAACTCTTTTTACCTTTGCGTTCTTTGCGCTTAATTTTCTCCCATTTCTTCAAAACTTGCTCAGCATTTTTTGCCTTCTTATCACCAAAAACATGGGGATGCCGACGCACCATTTTTTTCGATATTCCCTTAATCACGTCGTCAACATCAAACAAATCATCTTCCTGGGCAAAAACTGAAACCATGATTATATGCAGCAACATATCGCCTAATTCTTCACATAAACGATCATAATCTTTGTCATCAATAGCTGACATAGCCTCGTAGACTTCTTCTACCAAATAAGGCTTAATATTTTCAATGGTTAATTGTCTATCCCAAGGGCATTCTTTACGCAGTTTTTTAACAATTTCTACGAATTTATCAAGTTTTTTTCCACTCTTAATCATGTCCTAATTTTAACATAAATCCATGCAAGATAGAATGAAAGCATCCAGTCAAGTTGATAAAATGATATTTATCA
>CAZMPJ010000008.1:0-81088 GCA_964568455.1 uncultured bacterium | reverse complement strand
CTTCATTTTTTTTCTCCTAAATAATGAAATTTCGCTTTCATTTTAACGATATATACTATATGGGGATATTATCAGGAACCAGAGTAGCGCTGACAACCTTGGTACGTGGAAAAGCGGATTTTCCTGGCCGCGGTAGATTTTCTCGTGTTGCCACGCGCAGCTATCCACGTTTTAATAAAGATTGGATATCAAGAGAAAATCTTCAAGCCAATTACAACGTTGCTATAGCAAAACTAAGCCCTGACAATCAAGCTGTTTTTTTTCAAACTGTCATAAGCCACAACCTGCTTTTGCCTGGTCAAGCAAAAAAATTAAGCCGACTTAAAAAACTACCAACAAAGCTGGAGCATTACCATTTTCGCAAAGCTCTGATCGCAACTGATATTAAAGCTTTTGTAATAGACCTGAATCAAGCCATAGAAGGCCTTGGTTTCAGCTATGATAATATGGGACGTTTTAAAGTAGAAGAACCACGACCAATCAAACCAGAACCCCAAATTGAACCCGACTTTCTCAAAAACCAGGTTTTGGAAGTATTAAAAGATGAAAATCGTCCTTTGCAGCTAAAAGATCTTAAGGAAAAATTAAAACAATCCGGGATCAGCGTTAGCAGTAAAATTTTCAATCAATTGTTCAGAGAAATGTTTATCAATGATGGCTCTGTTGGCCGCGCCAGTGGCTATGAAAAAAACTATGTTTTCTATGTCAAAGCCAACGAAAAAGAGCTTATAAAAGCTCAACTCTTGTGTTCTGTTACAAGCCAGAATGGTGAAACCAGAACTTACACTAACCGCCGTTTACAATGGGGCTTGGAAAAAGGCGAAATTGTCATTTTATGGCAGGGACAAGCCCCAACATATTGCAGCCCTGCCTATATTTCTAATTATTTAGCCGAAAAGACAACCCCATATTTAACCGAAAAGAGTAGAGTTTTTATCCATAATAATTATTTACAAACAATGCAGGTCAAAGAAAAGCTGCTATGGGGATTAAAAGAAGATGGACAAAGAGTAGCAGTACAAAATACTGCTGTCTGCCGCAAAAGACACCATGATCTTTTAGTCAATTATGAAAAAAAACGATTAAAAACAACACTACAAAACAGAAATCTAAATTCTTTTTTAGCAAGTCAAATAACTGATGAAGCAAAAGCCCAAAAGCAACCGACTTATTTTTTAATTTATCGCACTCGAAAATTACTAGAAATGGGTGTAAGCATTGACCTGGCACTTCTTTCTATTCATTGCGACGGCAAAACAGATAGCGATAGCCTCCTGGCACAATATCAAGAAATTAGCGCCTGGGATTTTGATATAAACATAAGGAGCAGGCATTATATTGAAAATTTTATGGGCAGCCAAAGACAAGTAACAGATAAATTGGATGTGCTTAGGCTATTTTTAGCTAATCGTATAGCCCAACTAGTTTACCAAAACGAAACAATGGATGATGAAAAATTGGGAGAAATTAGATTTTTATGCGCGCCGGCAGCCGAACAATACGGGTTTGACCGCTTGTCTGAACAATTCAAGGACATATATTTAATGAATACCAATCCGGAAAAATATCTGGAAGCAGCCAAGATATTCTATGAAGCTACCAGAATGACCAAATTGGAAGCAGTTAAATATTTAGGAAGTCTAGCCCAAGAACAAAAAATTAAAATATGCGACTGGCTTGATCTAACCCCCGAAGAAGTAAGCGTTTATTTTCGGCCAAAATCAATTTATAGCATTGCTATTAAAGAGCGCCAGATCATGGATTTTCTTGGCTTACGCATTGTACTTAACTGTCAGGAAGAAAATGCGCATGAATCTGAATATTTTTCCATAGAAAAATTAAAAGAATTAAAACCAATACTGGAACAAGAATTTCAAGCAACAATCATAAAAGATCACATTGAACAAGCCAGGCCTAGTGGCTGGCGAGCCTTAAAAATATATGGCCAAAGCGCGAATAGAAGAATTGAGGTAATAGCTCAAACAGAAGAAATGTATCGCCTGGAAAAACAAGCAGAAATGAGTCAGGTTCACTGGGCCAGAGATATTAATAAAGAGCCGGGAATTAAACAAGAATTTGATCCCCTACCCCGGGAAGTAGCTCTGCAACTAGGCGGCAACCCTGATGAAAATTTTCAGGCTCTTAAACAACACGATCAAGAACAATATGTCCATGTTTTTGTTGGTACGCTGGTTGACGAAGAACAAGAAAGAGTTTTGCTTGATGTATCTAGGTTAACGCCAAACCATCTTAAAAGCTTAAGACTTTACCCAAAAAGACTGCCTAAAGCAGGCATAAGTAATCCTTTGCTTGAAGATGTCTTCTGCCGCTCAGCCCAAACAGCTGGCTATAACTTAAGAGCCTTTGGCCAGGCAGAGCTTTTTCGTTTTACTAGAAATCGCAAAGGCAAAACCACTTTAGTAAGACAAACATCTCCTCAAGTCAAGAATGGACAACTGATAGTTTTTTACAGAGAAAGAAAAACAACCGTTTCTGCTCTCTCTGTCATGCAAAGATTAGGCCAAATTTATGATCAAGCAATTTATTATTCAACCAAGTTTCGAGCTTGGCAGGAACGACGCGAAACAGCTCTTAGCAATAGTCGAAACAATCACCCTAGAGAATACCCCGAGAAAATAAAAAGTTTTGAACAAGAAAGACAAAAACTATCAGACAGGGGCAAAACTATTTTTACCGGCGCCTATCATGAAATTGTAGAAGATAAAAAAAACAGCGCTCAATACCAGGATTTCGAAGATTTAAATAAAATAATGGGAATAATAGCTAATACGTTTAGATTTAATAACCCTCAAGATCTCTTAGTAGCTATTGGTCTGGATATTGTTGAGCTAGACCATTTAAAGCGCGAAATTGACAATGTGATTGATAATACCGGTTACAGAATTAGCTATGAATTTCTTTCTGACACCCAAGTAAAGCTTACTATTTCTGCCCCGGATGCCAAAGGGATTATTTATAATCTTTTTACCTGGGGAATAATTGAACCAGCCAACCTGGTTTCCTTGTCAACCCAAAGCTTTTTTAGTGGTGACCAACAAAGAGTAGAAATGGAGCTTGTGATTAATATCCAATCTGACTCTTTTAGCCAAGGCGAATCCAGAGGAGAACTTATAGGCATGCTCAACTCTTTACAAGTTGAGCAAATATCAGACACAACTACAACTCAAATTTTTAGGCCTCAAATTGATATTTTGACTTTGGGAATACATAGGCAAGAAACAGGAAGCTGGCTTAACTTTGACCGGTTAATTGAATCAATTCAAGCAAAACCAGGTTTTGACATTACCCAAGTAACGCTTGACGCAAACCAGGACCAGGGCATGGTAAGAATCGAAGTACCTAGCGCGGTATTAGAAAATGAAGAGAGCAAAAAAGCTTTATTCAACAAATTAGAAAACCTTGGCTTAGACATTGAAGAGGCTGTTTAATAACTTTTCTTGTTCTTTTGAAAACTTCCTCCCCCGCCGCCCCATCATTTTGTTAGCTGATTCAATAAATTTATTCCAATCAACCTTACCGCCATCAACCCAAGCAAAATTAGGAATAAACTTTGGTGTAACACTACCACCTAAAACATTTGCCCCCACCCCAATAACCGTACCAGTATTAATTAAAGTGCCAATACCTGTTTTAGCATGATCACCAATAAAACAGCCTAAGAATTGTTGACCTGTATCAATTTCTTTTTTGCCATCTAAATTAACTTTAACCGTCCCATAATTATTTTTAAGATTCGAGTTCGTGGTCCCCGCCCCTAAATTCACCCATTCCCCTATATAGGAATGACCAATAAACCCATAATGAGCTTTATTAGAATAACCGTGAAAGATTGAATGCGTTACTTCACCGCCAATTCTGCACTCTGGCCCAATTGAAAGCGGACCCCTTAAGTAGCTTTGAGGCTTAATAATCGTACCTTTGCCGATATAAATTGGACCGGCAGAAGCATCAAGTACTGCGCAAGCTTCAATTATTACGCCTTCCTCAATTAAAATATTTTTCTTGTTAATAATAACGGCAGAATCATGAACTTTACCTTTTATCTTAGCGCCTTTAACTTTTAAATCTTCTTCCAAATCCTGTTTTAAATTAACAATCAAATCCCAAATATATTTTGGTTTTTTTTCATGCTCTCCAACCGTCGTCATCCCACAACACAGCTCATTAATTTCTCTGGTTAAACTTAGTGGTTGAAAATTTTCTTTCATTATTCTGCCTTCTTTTTATATTTTGGGTCTTCAAAACTGTAAGTAAAATGTGTATGCGTTTCGTATCTGCCTTCAAGAATCGCGACCACATCTTCTACAAACACAATCTCCTCATCAGTCGGGATAACAAAAACTTTAACTTTAGATTCTGGAGTTGAAATTAATACTTCTTCAGTATGAGTTTTGGTTTTAGCATTTTTGTCTTTATCTATAATAATGCCTAAGTTTTCCAAACCCGCAACTGTATCAGCTCTAAGCGTAGGATTCATCTCTCCTGCTCCAGCTGTAAAAACAATAGCATCAACCTGACCCAAAGCTGCCATATAAGAACCAATATATTTTTTTAAGCGGTAAGATTCAATGTCCATGGCAAACTTGCAGCGATTATCGCCTTTAATAGCTGCTTTTTCAATATCACGTCGGTCCATGTATTTTCCAGTAATGCCCAAAAGCCCAGATTTCTTGTTTAAAATCGAATCTACTTCTTCCACATAAAAGCCTTCTTTTTCAATCATAAATAAAATAATGGCTGGATCAATATCGCCGGAACGCGTTCCCATTACCGCGCCTTCAAGCGGAGTTAAACCCATACTGGTGTCAATTGAAACTCCTTTTTCAATCGCGCTCACACTTACTCCATTGCCAATGTGTAAAGTGATTAAATTAGTTTCTGAAGGTTTTTTGTTTAAAAGCACTGCTGCTCGACGAGAAACATAAAGATGTGATGTGCCATGAAATCCATATCTTCTTACTCCATACATGCCATACCATTCATAAGGCACAGGATAAAGATAAGAATGTTCAGGCATGGTTTGATGAAAGGCTGTATCAAATACTGCAATGTGCGGAATTTTATGTAAAACTTCTTTGGCTGCTTCAATTCCGGCAATATTGTGAGGATTGTGTAGCGGCGCTAAATCTTGAACACTCTTAATCGCAGCAATAACTTCGTCATCAATTAAAACTGAACTTTTAAATTTTTCGCCGCCGTGGACTACGCGATGGCCTACAGCATCTGGTTCGCCGGGTAACTCTTGCATAATTTGTTTTAGCGCAGTTTTATGATCTGGAGGGCCGCCTTCAATACCAATGCGCTCCACTTCCCCTTTAGCTAAAGCTTTTTTTTCTTCCCAATTAAAGAGCTTATATTTTACTGACGAACTGCCGCAATTTAAAGCTAATATAATCATTTTAAATTAAAGCCTGACGATTTAAGTATTTTATTTTTACCAACCATGATTAAACCTTCTACATCTGATAAAGACTCAATTAAATTCATTCCGGATTTTGCTCCTAAAATATAAACCCCGGTTGAAAGCGCGTCAACAACTGCCGCATTGGTGCCTATGATAGTAACGGTCCAAGCTGTTTCTGCTGGCTCGCCAGTTTTAGGGTCAATAATATGCAAGCCGCGCTCATAGTCGCCGGAAGTACCCAAACTTTGACCGTCATTAAGCTCAACAATCCCCAGCAGTTTATCTTTTTCTCGAGGGTGTTGGATCCCAACCTTCCAGGTTTTTGCGCCAAAAACAGCAATCGACGAGCGCATATCTATAATACCACTTTTTGCGCCTGATTTCACTAGCAGGTCCCGGGCGGCCTCTGCTGCATAACCCTTGGCAACCGCTCCTAAATTAATTTTTCCACTATATTCAACATCAAACGCGCCCTTGGTTAGCTTTTTCATCTGCTCAGAAAGTTCTAAGATCTTTTTCGTGTCAGGGGAAATCTCAAACTTTTCTCCTCTATTCAACCTGGATATTTCACTGTTTGGATTGTAAATACTGAAAAGATTGTCCAATCTTTTAATTTTCCCAATCGCTTGATCCTCTAATCCTCTAGCTCCTTCAACCTTAACCCTAACTGGCGTATCCATTAGGAAAGCCTGTGCTTCAATCACTGACTGGGTTCTGAAATAAGAATAGAAAATTAAGGCTAAAACAAAAATAATAATGGCAAAAAAAAGCAAGCGTTTTTTCATAGTACTAATGATTATAATTGATTTTTTTAGTAAATTGAAGTATAATAGACAAGGTAAGCATAGATGAACAAAGTAAAGAGCATTAATCACAAGGATCTCCTCGGACTAAAAGACCTTTCCCTTTCTGAACTTAAATTAATTCTTAGAACCGCCCATTCCATGAAAGAAGTTGCGGCAAGACCAATCCCCAAAGTACCCACTTTACTCGGAAAACACATTATTACCTTGTTTTACGAAGCCAGCACTAGAACCAGAACCTCTTTTAACATGGCCGCAAAAATATTGTCTGCCAACGTAACCAATATTGCAGTTGGCTCAAGCAGTATTGTTAAAGGAGAAAATTTAATTGATACAATCCGCAACCTGGAAGTAATGGGGGTTGACGCTATTATCATGCGCCACTCCATGGCTGGCGCGCCTCACCTGGCTGCAAAAAATTCAAAAGCCTCAATTATCAACGCTGGCGATGGTTTTAATGAACACCCGACTCAAGGCTTACTCGATATTTTTACTATGCAAGAGAAAAAGGGCACATTAAAAGGCAAAAAGGTTTTAATTGTCGGCGATATTCTGCATTCACGGGTTGCCAGGTCAAATATCTGGGGACTAACTAAACTAGGGGCTAAAGTTGTAGTAGTCGGCCCGCCTACTATGATTCCAACTGGAATTGAAGAAATGGGAGTAGAAGTCTCTTATAATTTTGAAAAAGAAATCCCTGATGCAGACTTTATCAACATGCTTAGGATTCAAAAAGAAAGACAAGAAAAAGGTTTATTTCCTTCAATTGAAGAATATCACAAACTTTATGGACTTAACGCTGAAAAAATGAAAAAAGCTAAATCCGATGTAATAGTAATGCATCCTGGACCAATCAATCGTGGAGTGGAAATCACTTCTGAAGTTGCTGATGGACCTTACAATGTAATTTTAGAACAAGTTACCAATGGAGTGGCTGTAAGAGCTGCATTATTGTTTCTTCTGCTTGGCGGGAAAAGTTCGTAAAAAAACGCCCAGATCTCTCCAGGCGTTTTTGGTTTTAAAAATGAGTCGAGGAATTACTTCATAGCAATCGCTTGAACCGGGCAAGCATCCACACAAGCTTTATCACCATCACATTTTGCTGGATCTACTTTTGCCAAATCACCATCCATGGTAATGGCTTGCTGCGGGCAGGCATCAATACAAATACCACAACCCGTGCAAAGATTAGCATCAACTACTGCTTTTTGATCTCCCATTAATCATTCACCCCTTTCTTATCGTGTAATTTTTCTAAATCTTTATGCAGTTTCTTAAAAGTGGTTTTCCCCACTAGCGGATAATAAGATATTATCACAAAGGATAAAATCAAGGCAAGGGCTGGAAATCCTGCAATCAACCAGCGCAGACCAGTTACAAATTCTCTAGTTTGAGTATAAACATACGGATTATAAGTGGTAAAAATAAAAACCCCAGCCATAACCAACCCCTGCAGTCCCAATGAAAAGCGTAAAATAAAAGCATGGATGCCAAAATACATACCTTCACGTCTTGTTCCGGTATGCAGTTCGTCCTCATCAATAATGTCAGACAAAATAATATCAACCATCATCAGTATCCCGGCAATACCGCTGGCAATAAAAATAGTAGGTAACATAACTTCATCAATGGATCTAACTAAAAAGAGCGGAAGCAAGGATAGACCTGTAACCAATACGGCCGCCATAAAAGTTTTCTTGGCTCCTAATTTAACTGACACATAACGCCAAACATAAAGCATGGGCAAAGCAATTAAAAAGGCAATGGCAAGAACCACAGTAATATCTACGGGTGCTACATCTAAAATATATTTTCCAAAAAAGGGCAGACTGGCTAAAACCATTAAAAATGCCGTCTGAGCAAACAAATTAGCAAACACAAAAGTCATGAAAGATCGATTTTTGAAAGTAGCCACAATGGATGGCCAAAGTGCAAGTTGTTTTTCTCGACTATATTGAATATGCTCACGGCTACCTAGCAAAGAAATTAAAAGGCAAACCGCTATAATAAAACCAAAAATCGCACCCATAGCTGGCCAGCCAAAACTACTGTAAATAGCCGGTGGCAGCGCTACTCCAAAAATAAAGCCGATAAAGACAAAAGTCTGGCGCAAAGCGTTTACAGTTGACCTTTCTTTTAAAGTAGTAAACATTTCCGGATAAAGCGCTGACCAATTAATAAAAGTAAAGCTATAAAATAGATCAAATAAGCAAATAGTTGAAACAAAATAAACAAAAAGTAACCCCACTTGGTTTAAACCAGTAAAAGGTGGACTCCAAAGCAAGAAATAGACCAAACCTAAAGGGATCGCTCCAAAAGCAATGTAGGGAATACGCCTGCCCCAGCGTGAATGAGTGTGATCAGAAACAAAACCGGCAATTGGATCGTTAATCGCGTTCCAAACAGCAAAGATAACCATGCCAATTGCCGCTAAATAAGGTGGTAGCTTAATAATGTCTACGTAAAAGAATATAATGTAAGCAGCAAATGCTTGCGAGGACAATGCAGCCGCAACCGCGCCAACACTGTAAGCTAATTTAGATTTCAATGGCTTCCGCTGGACACTGGTCTGCGATTTCTTCTAAACTGCAGCTTTGACTAACCTGCTTAATTGCAACTGCCTTTTCTTCCGCACCCCAGGCAAAAACCCCAGGACAAGCCTCAACACAAATTCCGCAGCCATTACAAAGTGCTTGATCTACTTTTACCATTTGTTTGTCTCCTGTTCTATAAACCTAGTAGTTGTTTGATTTTTGCCTTATCAAAACCAACTACAATATTTCCGTCAATATCTAAAACCGGAACGCCCATTTGCCCGGACTTTGAAATCATTTCCTGGGTCGCATTTTGATCAACAGAAACATCTACATTTTCAAATTCAATTTTGTTTTCGGTTAAAAATTGTTTTGCTGTTTTGCAATAAGGACAGGTAGGCGTGGAATAAACTTTTATTTTTGCCATTGTTTATACCTCGTTTAATTCTTTTAAAAGTTGATCTGGATCCAAACCATGCACTTCTGCCGCCTGGGCCACTGTTTCACCCTGCGCTATGGCGCAGCCTAAACAATGCATGCCCTTGCCCATCAAAACCGGAGCAATCTGCGGCTTCAATTTTAAAGCATTAGCAACGGTAGTATCTTTAGTTATCTGATTTTCTGACATTATGGAATTATTATAGCATGAATTTTTAGATTGGAAAAACTAAAATCCGAAATTACGAAACACTCACGAAATTAATAGTCACGAAAACACGAAGAAACTGCCCGAAAACACAAAAACTCAAATCTTCCCAAAAACTATAATAATATTCGGGAAGATTTGGATTTTAGGGTTTTTGAGAAAATCCCTTCGGATTTTAGGGCTTAAAATCTTTCGTGAATATTTCGGGATTCCCAATTACCTAATCGGTCTTGACAAGAAACACGTTCTATTATAAGATAGCTTGTGAAATGTTTCACAAGGTCATATGAAAAAGACATTACCTGAAAAAACAATACAAAGACTGCTTTTATACTATCGCTACCTTTATTTTATCAGTAAACAAGGTACCAAAGATATCTATTCTAAAAGCTTAGCCGACCTCTTAGAAATCAGGGCTTCGCAAGTAAGAAAAGATCTTTCTTATTTGGGAAAAATGGGGATCCGCGGAGCAGGATATGATGTACTGGAGCTTCGCCATAAAATAGCAGAAATACTGGGAATCGAAAAAGAAATCAAGGTCTGTATTGTGGGCATGGGCAACCTTGGATCAGCCCTGGCAGCCTATCGAGGATTGGAAGCTTTAAAATTTAAAATAGACGCTATTTTTGACAATTCCAAACGAAAAATAGGCCGCAAAATTAAAGGCCTCTACTGCCATGACATTAAAAATCTTCGCCAGGTAATTCAAGAAAAAAACATCGAGCTGGTCATCCTTACTGTCCCGGCCGAAGGAGCCCAGGATATCGCCAGGACACTGCAAAATTGCGGCATCAAATCCATTTTAAACTTTGCCCCGGTCAAGCTTTCTCTTCCCAGAAAAATCAAGGTTAAAAACATTGATCTGGCGCTCGAACTCAAAACCCTTTCTTACTCCTTGACAAAGTCTTAACTTTAGGGTAATATTATAGCTTGTGAATCAATTCACAAGCTCGAGACTTTATGAAAAGCCAACAATACGTTACTTTAAATAAGGATAAGTTTGACGATTTCATTGCTGCTTTAGCCAAAGAGCAAAAGGTAGTTGCCCCAATTTCTAAGGGGGATGGCAAGCTGGCTTTTGAACCAGTAACTTCTGGCAAGCAAATAGCTAAAGATTACATTCCCACTATCCTATCACCAAAAAAATACTTTATGCCCCAGCATGAAACCTTAGCTACTTACGACACTTCCAAAGGACAAGACATCCAACCAGTGGTTGAATTTGAAAAAATCGTACTTTTTGGAGTACGCACCTGTGATTTAGCTGGAATACAATGCTTAAACATGGCTTTTTCTGAACGGCCTAAAGATTTAAACTATTTAGAACGAAAAAAACACATTACTATTATAGGTTTTGAGTGCAATGATTATTGTGACGAGTACGCTAGCTGCCGCTTAGTACACAACCATACTCCTAATGGCGGATATGACCTATTTTTTACTGATCTGGGTGAAAAATTCATGGTTCATATCAATACTCAAGCTGGAGATGAATTAGTAGAAAAATCCAAGCTTTTTAATAAGGCTAGTGAACCAGACATGAAATCGCTTGATGTTTTACGTGATAAAAAAAGCAAGATCTTTTCTAAAAACGAAGTTCCTATTGAACATGAAAACCTACCCCAGCTGTTTGACAAAGTTTGGGAAAGTAAAATTTGGGAAGAATTACAAGAAAAATGCGTGGCTTGTGGCAATTGTACCAATGTTTGCCCTTCTTGCTATTGCTTTGATGTAATTGACGAGCCAAACCTGGACCTTAAGACCGGCTGCCGTTATCGAAGATGGGATTCCTGCCAAAACGAAACTTTTGCTAAGGTTTCAGGCGGAGAAAGTTTTAGAGAAGAAAGAGGCCCTCGGCAAAGACATCGCTATTTCAGAAAATTTAAGTATCCAGTTGAAAAATTTTCAAGGTTTTTCTGCACTGGTTGCGGCCGCTGCAGCCGAACCTGTATGGCAAGCATTAATTTAAAAGAAACTCTAACTAAATTAATTAAAGAACAAGGCATGGAAAACAAGGATGCTGGGTTAAACAGCAATATTGCAAATAAGCCGGCAAAAATATAATTATGCAAAAAGAAATTTTAAAAGATTCTGAATACGAAATTAAAAAAGGCAAGATCCTCGCTACCAAGCAGATGACGCCTGCGGAAAAATACTTTGAAATTGCGCTTCCCGGCGGAGAAAGCCTTGATCATGAGCCAGGACAATTTGTAGAAGTATCTATTTTAGGCGTAGGTGAAGCTCCTATTTCAATCTGCTCTTCTCCTACTAAGCTGGGTTCTTTTGAATTAGTAGTAAGAAATGTGGGAAAAGTTACCAGCGCTTTGCATAAACTTGAAGCCGGAGACGAAGTTGGCATCCGCGGACCATTTGGCAAAGGCTTTCCAGTAAGAATTCTTGAAGGTAACGATCTTTTATTTGTGGCCGCAGGACTGGGACTTGTACCTTTGCGCTCTCTTATTAATTATGTAATTGATAATCGAAGGGATTTTGGAAAAGTAACCATTTTATTAGGATGCAAGACTCCTAAAGACATGCTTTTTGGTAATGAAGTAGAATCCTGGAACGAAAGATTAGACGTTAACACTAATTGCACGGTTGACCGAGCTGATCCAGACTGGAAAGGCAATGTAGGTTTAATCACTACTTTAATTCCAGGGGTCAATCTTGAACCAGAAAGAACTTTTGGTGTAGTAGTTGGCCCTCCTATTATGTATAAATTTGTAATTAAAGAGCTTTTAGCTAAAAATATTCCAGAAAGACAAATATTGCTTTCACTTGAACGGCACATGAAATGTGGCTTAGGTAAATGCGGACACTGTCAAATTGGCAATGTTTATTGCTGCCAAGACGGGCCAGTTTTTACTTACGACAAAATTAAAAGTATTCCAGAGGCATTATAATTATGAGTAAACCAAAAGTAGCGTTTTTTGATTTTGCTTCCTGCGAAGGTTGCCAACTTCAGGTAGCCAACATGGGAGAATTGCTCCTAGATGTACTGGGCGCAGTTGATGTGGTTGAGTTTCGCGAAGCCATATCAGAAAAATGGGATGGCGAATATGATGTTTCTTTTATCGAAGGTAGTATTACAACCCCTCACGCAGTAGAAAAAATAAAAAAAATTCGTGAACGTTCAAAAATCATAGTTGCTTATGGTGCCTGCGCTTGCATCGGTGGAGTTAATGGCATGAAAAACAACTTTAAACTGGATGATATCCGCAAAGAAGTTTATGGAAAAGACGCCCGCTTTTTTGAAACCATCCCTACCCAATCAGTACCACAAACTATTAAGGTTGATTATCAAATAAACGGCTGCCCAGCTTATATCCCAGAATTAGTAAAAGTTTTAAAAGCAATTTTAGCTGGCCTGCCCTACGAAGTGCCTGACCAAGCAGTTTGCACCGAATGTAAATTAAACGAAAATGTTTGCTTATACCAAAGAGGAATCACCTGCATGGGGCCAATTACCCGATCTGGTTGTAACTCCTGGTGTGTAAATAATGGCAACATTTGTTACGGTTGCAGAGGTATGGTTTCTAATCCTAACGAAAAAGGCGCAAAAGACATTATTGAAAAATACAATGTGCCTATGGATTTAATTGTCAACAAAATGAACATGTACAACAAATGCAGGGAGAAAGATAAGAGTGAGTAAAAAAAGAAACGTTAATATTAATGTTGAGTATTTAACCCGGGTAGAAGGCCATGGCAATATTGTAGTTAACGTTAAAGAAGGCAAACTAGAAACTTGCCAACTGCAAATCGTAGAAGCTCCTCGTTTTTTTGAAGGCATGATTCAGGGCCGCAGTATTTTTGAAGCACAGCATATTACCTGCAGGATCTGTGGCATCTGTTCTTGCGGACACACTTTAGCCTCAATTCAAGCAGCAGAAGATGCAATTGGATTTAAACCTTCTGAGCAAACCATTAAACTTAGAAAATTCTTGCTACACATGGAAAACCTGGACAGCCATATCCTTCACATTTATCTTTTGGTTGCCCCGGATTTACTAGGTGTAAAAAGCTTTATACCATTAATTAGCTCACATAACGAAGTAGTAAGACGCGCTTTAAGAATGAAAAAGACCTGTAATGATGTTTGTGATATTTTAGTCGGCCGTCACATCCATCCTATCTCTTCAATTGTCGGTGGATTTACTCAGCTTCCTCAAGAAAAAGACTTAGACGCCATGCTGGCTCTGTTAAAAGGCATGATCCCTGATATGAATGCAACTGTTGAACTAGCTGCTACTTTAAAATTTCCTGAATTCGAAAGAGACACAGAATATGTCGCTTTAGTCAGCGATGATAAAGAATTCCCTATGTTAAGCGGTGAAATTGGCTCAACTGACGGAGTAAAGAAAAATAAAAAAGACTACAAAAGCATTACTAATGAATTTATTGTATCTCACTCTTCAGCTAAACATACTAAATTAAGCCGTGAAGCTTATGCTGTAGGCGCCTTGGCCAGATTCAACTTGAACGCAGACAAACTGCTGCCACAAGCCAAAGAAATTGCTAGCGCCATTAGTCTTAAACCAAAATGCACTAATCCTTATCTTAATACTGCCGCTCAATTAGTTGAATGCGTGCATTCACTTTATGACAGTATTGCCATTTTAGAAGATCTCAAAAATAAAGGTGTTAACCATGACGAGAAGGTTTTAGTTGGGATCAACGAAAAAGGCAACATCCCAATCAAAGCTGGTAGCGGGGTTGGAGCAGTAGAAGTACCAAGGGGGCTTTTATTCCACCATTATGAGGTTGATGACAAAGGAATTATCCAAAAAGCTAACTGTATTATTCCTACTGGACAAAATTTAAATAACATTGAGCATGATATGAAAAAACTAGTACCTGAAATCATTAATCGATCCGATGAAGAGATCACTTTAATGCTTGAAATGTTAGTCAGAGCCTACGACCCATGTATTTCCTGCTCTGCTCACTTCTTAGATGTTAAGTTCGTTAACCGATAAGGTTAGAGAATTACTTTCGTCTGCCGAGGCGGACACAATAATAGTAACTATTGGCAACTCGTTGCGTTCTGATGATGGTGCTGGACCATACATTGCTAAAAATTGCGCCACTGTTATTGATGCTGGTGAAAAGCCGGAAAATATTATCGAAGAAATAGTTTCCAAGCACCCTGAAAAAGTAATAATAATCGATGCAGCTAATTTTGGCGGTAAAATTGGGGAAGCCAGGGTTATTCCAATTGAAAAAGTGGCCGAGACCACCCTTAGCACCCATATGTTCCCTATTCCAGCCATTGCCAAGATTATTGAAACAGATACAAAAGCTAAAGTTTATTTTATTGGAATTCAAGGGAAGAGTTTTGAGCTAGGAGAAGGTTTAAGCTCGGAAACAAAGCAAACTTGCGCTGAAATTATAAGGAGGATCAACCATGCATGAAATACATTTACTAAAAGATTTACTAGCCGACGTTTTAAAGCACGGGCAAGAGCAAAATGCCAAAAAAATCACTAAAGTTTATTTAAGAATGGGTGAATTTACCGAAATTAATCCAGAAATACTAAAACATTTCTTTATTGAAAAAGCTAAAGGCACGATTGCTGAAGATGCTGAGATTTCAATTGAGTCCAGCCAAACTAGGGAGCTAAGACTTTTGTCTTTTGATTGTGAATAAATATGTGCTACGCAATTCCAGGCCAAGTAACAGAAATAAAAGATAAAATAGTTACTGTCGAATACTTTGGTGAGCGCAAACATGCCATTAATGAAATCGACGAGCTTAAAGTTGGCGACTATGTCTACGCTCAGGGTGGCCATGTCATTAAAATTATTCCAGAAAAAGAAGCCAAATCAATTTTAACCACTTGGAAAGAAACCTTTTTTGAACTGCAAGAACTTGATTTGCGCCTCTCTCGCCTTGATCTTGAAAAACAAGGCGTAGATAAAAAGTTAACCGTGATTCTTGACCGTGCTTTAGAAGATTTACCCATTAAAAAAGAAGATCTGCTTTATCTTTTAAATTTGAACAAAGAAAAAGAGCTTAACATGCTTTTTAAAGTGGCCAATTTCTTACGTCAGAAACATTTAGGCAATTCCTGCTGCGTGCATGGCATTATTGAATTTTCTAATTATTGTTCTCAAGGCTGTCAGTATTGCGGGATTTCAACTCATAACCAGGATTTAACCCGCTACCGCATGAGTAAAGAGGAAATTATTGAAGCAGCTTACACGGCAATTGAAAAAGACGGATTTAAAGCCTTGGTCCTTCAAAGTGGAGAAGATTCAAATTATTCGGTTGATGACCTTTGTGAAATTGTTCACAAGATAAAAGAAAAGTGCGCAGTGCTAATCTTTATTAGCTGTGGCGAAGTGGGTTTAGATGGTTTAAAGAAATTATTTAAAGCTGGGGCCAGAGGGCTGTTAATGCGTTTTGAAACCAGTAATCCAAAACTTTACGCCAAAGTTCATCCAGGAAAAACTTTTGCAACCAGGCTGGCTCATTTAAAAGAAGCTTACAAGCTGGGTTATTTAATTATTACCGGCGGTTTAATCGGCCTCCCTGGTCAAACCAATGAAGATATATTGAATGATATCCTGTTAACCAAAGAATTAAATACTGAAATGTACACTTTTGGTCCTTTCCTGCCCCACCCCAACACCCCTTTAGGTAAAAATCCTGCACCTGACATTAAAACTGTGCTAAAAACCTTGGCTGTAGCTAGAATTGCCGGTCAAAAAGAGGCTAAGATAGTTGTTACCACTGGATTTGAAACTTTATATCAGAATGCTCGGCAAGAAGGCTTAATTTCAGGAGCTAATTCAGTAATGCTTAACGTTACACCGGAAAAATATTCGCAACATTATTTAATTTACCCTAACCGCGCCCATTCCAAGGAGGCTTTGCAAGGGCAAATAGACGAAACCTTAAATATTTTACGCGATTTAGGCAGAGCGCCAACTGATTTGGGGATTACTACATGAAATCATTCATAGACGAACAGAAAATAGAAAAACTATTGAAGGAAACACAACCTGATAAAAATCAGGTGCGCGAAATTATTCAAAAATCGCTTAATAAAAATCGTTTATCGTTAGAAGAGTGCGCTGTGCTTTTAAATGTTAAGGAGCCTGAACTTTGGGACGAGATTTTTGCTGGAGCTAAAAAACTAAAACAAGCTATTTATGGCAATCGCATTGTACTGTTTGCTCCGCTTTATATTGGCAATCTCTGCACGAATAATTGTTCTTATTGTGCTTTTAGAAATTCTAACCAAGAAGCTAAACGCAGGACATTGTCTAACGATGAGCTAGCCAAAGAGATAAAAAAACTGGAATCCGCCGGCCAAAAAAGGCTAATCCTGGTTTTTGGCGAGCATCCCAAATATAATGCTGACTTTATTGCTAAATGTGTTCAAACGGCCTACGCCACCAAAGAAGGACGAGGCGGAGAAATTAGACGAGTTAACATTAATGCCGCGCCTTTGGATGTGGAAGGATATAAAAAGCTTAAAAAAGCTGGCATTGGAACCTATCAGATTTTTCAAGAAACTTATCATCAAGAAACTTATAAGAAACATCATCCGTCTGGGAAAAAATCCGACTATTTATGGCGGCTTTATGGCTTAGACCGGGCTCAAGAAGCTGGATTAGATGATATTGGCATTGGCGCCTTATTTGGACTTTACGACTGGAAGTTTGAGGTCATGGGACTCTTGTCTCATACAATTCATCTGGAAGAAAAATTTAAAGTTGGGCCACACACTATTTCTTTCCCTAGAGTACAACGGGCCCAAAATGTAAATCTGCCAGCTGATTATATTGTCAATGATGAGGATTTTAAAAAATTAGTGGCGGTTATCCGACTCTCTGTCCCCTACACTGGCATGATTTTAACTGCTCGAGAAACACCTGAGCTGCGGCGTGAAGTAATTGATCTAGGCTGTTCTCAAATTGATGCTGGCTCCAGAACCGAGTTAGGTGGCTATACAGAAACAGGACCAGATCAAGAAGAACACCGCCAGCAATTTGAGCTGGGAGACACTCGCTCTTTGGCTGAAGTTATGCATGAATTAATGGGAAACAACTATCTCCCTTCTTTTTGCACTGCTTGTTATCGACTGGGCAGAACTGGTGAGCATTTTATGGAGTTTGCCATCCCAGGTTTTATCCATAACTACTGCACACCTAACGCTATTATGACTTTAAAAGAATATTTAGAAGATTATGCTAGCCCGGAAGACAAAAAAACCGGCATGGCGGCAATAACGAAGACTTTAGCAGAAATTCCTGATCCAAAAATTAAAGAAGAAATAAAAAGTCGCTTAGTTAGAATTGAAAACGGCGAAAGAGATCTGTATTTTTAATCAAAATATCCGGAAATCAAAACATCTGGACCGCAGTTTGAAACTTCAACTTTTTTAAGATTAATTGCTTGTGAAGGAAAACGAACACCCTCGCCTTCCACCCCAGTTTTAGCTTCTCGCCCCCCAAATATCTTTGGTGCAATAAAAAAGTAGGCCTTATCAACTATTTTAGCAGTCAAAGCTGAGGCGGCTACCTCCCCACCCCCCTCAATCAAAACACTGGTAATTTTCATCTTAGCCAGTTTTTTCATTAAGGTTTTTATTTCAATTCTGCCTTTAGGCGCAGGAACATAAATTATTTCTGCGCCGGCTTTTTGCAAGGCCCTTACTTTTTTCCGTGGAGCTTTGGGCCCCACCACTATAATAGTTGGCGCGCTTTTCACTTTTAATACATTAGCATTCAAGGGAGTTCTAGCATGCGCGTCTAAAACTATGCGAATAGGGTTTTTCGCCCTTTTTACTAATCTGGCAGTTAATTTAGGATCATCAATTAAAACCGTGTTTATCCCGCAAAGAATAGCGTCGTAAATATTGCGCAACTCATGAGCAAATTTCCTGGTTTGTTTAGAAGAAACCCAGCGGCTGTTGCCGGTTTTAGTAGCAATTTTACCATCAATGGTCATGGCTTCTTTTAAAACCACAAAAGGCAGCTTCTTGGTAAAAAATTTCATAAATACTTCATTTAATTTTTTGGCTTCTTCTTCTAAAAGCCCGATTTTTACTTTTACCCCATGTTTTCGCAGCTTAGCAAAGCCTTTTCCTCTAACTAAAGGGTTAGGATCTTTCATTGAAGCAACTACTTCTTTAATGCCAGAGGCAATGATTAGATCAGCGCAAGGTGGGTTATGACCAAAGTGAGAGCAAGGCTCTAGATTAACATAAAGTTTTGCGCCTTGGGCGTCTTTACCTGCTTTTTGTATGGCCCAGGATTCAGCATGAGGAGTAGTAATTTCACCGTGGTAACCGACTGAAATAATGCGGTCTGCTTTAACCAAAACCGCGCCTACCATAGGATCAGGCGTGGTTTTCCCTTCAGCAGATATTGCCAAAGCATGAGCTTCCTGCATAAATTTTATATCGTCTTTAGACCACATGAGAATATTATTGTAGCATAATTAAGCAGTAAGACTCTATTCTTCTTTAATCCCATCCTTTAAAATCTCGTATTTTTCAAGAAACATTTTCTCCATCCCACCTTCTTTAAACAATTTATGGGCTTGTCTAAAATGCTTTTCTGCCTCTTCTGTTTTTTCTTCGATAAGACTTAAAAAGCCTAACTGCAAATGGGCAAAAGCATGTCTAGGATTCCGCTCCACTGTTCGCTCAAAACATTTTCTTGCTTGCTCATATTTTTCTTGCACAAAATAAATCATGCCCAAATTATAATGGGCAGATTCGTTGCGACAGTTATCTCGTATGGCTTCTTCACAAATTGATTTAGCAGCTAAAAGTAACCTAGCAAAGGCCTTTTTAGAAGAGGTATGTTTGGCAATCAATTTTATTTTACTCTTTCCTCTAAAATGCTTATTGGCAAAACTAATCATTTTATTCATCTGCTCTATAACTCCAGCAAAAGCCTCTTTAAAATTTAACTCGCTGGCCACATTAGCTGTGGTTAAATAGAGTTGTACTGTTTCAAGTGCAAATTGCATTAAGCCTGGATGATCGGTTCCTAAGTTTATTTCATAGCCTTTAACAAAAGCCTCAAACGCAGTAGGTAATTCTTTAAAATAACAATTGCATAAGCCAAGATAATAAGGGTCTTGGGTCAATCGGCAGGCTTGGTCAACTTGTATTAGGCTTTCATTCATATTTCCCAAATGATAAAGTGCTTCTACCTGATTGGGGTTATAATACTTGGCTTTTTCAAAAGCTGTTTTAGCCTCTGCACCTTTATATTGCTTTAAATAAACCAAGCCTAATTTTGACCAAAGTGAAGCAGATTGGGGATATTTTTTTAAAATCTTTTTTAAAAGTTTTTCCGCTTTGTCAAAATAACAACGCAAGATCAAAAAATCAGCGAAATCCAATACTTGCTTGATTTCCCACTTTTTTTGCTTAACTGTTTTACGCTTGGGTGGTTTAACCACTCCAGCTTTTGGTGTTTCTACAAAGTGAACACTCATAATTATTATCCTTGTGGCTCTAAAGTATAGCCCTGCTCCAAAAGATCACTTAACCTCTCCATTGTAGGACGCTTAAATGTTGTGTTTAGCCTATAAACCTGTACTTCCTGCTCCAAAATAGTTAATTGCTCACTAGCTAATTCTGCTTCAAGCAAAGCGCGATCTTGTCTAGAAGTCCCTTTTAAGAAAATTTCTGGATCATGGAAAAATCCGTCTGCCAACCGTTTCTCAACATCAGCAATTAAATCATCTTTTAAAATTTCTGCCTCAGTTGCCTTAATCAAATACCTAAAAGCATGGGCCTTACCATCAGAAAAATAAGTCAAAATATAAAGACCATAATAAACAGGCAAAACACGAGTGTCCCCAAGTATCCTTTGTTGCTCTTCACGCAAAAGCTGACGCTCCCAAGGAGCTAAGATGATTTTCCCTTCTACTTTTTTCTTTCGCACAGGCAGAAGCATGGCTAATCCTTCTATTTCTGTTTTAGCATAAATTTCATCCAAGTTCCCTTCAGCAAACAAAGCTCTTTTAACTTCTTCGCCCTGATCTGGGATAGGATGATAAAGGCCGTCATCTCCTATTGGCTCATAAGTAAACCAATCAAAAGCCAAAAGCCCCCTTTTAGCCATTTCAGTTTTAAAATAATGAGCATTAATTCTTTTTAGTTTGGCTAACCCTTTTGCTGCCTCGATATCTCTTTTAAACAGGTACCCCGTTTGCTGTAAACTTTCCGCAGCTGTTTTAATTGATAATTTTACAGCTGCCTCATAAATTAAATCATAAACAAATTCAGCTTCCACGCCACTTAATTGTCCATGACCAGGAACTACAATTTTTTGAGGAGAATGAACAACTAATAATATTTCTTTTGCTTCATTAGCTTCCGGCTTAAGGCCTACAACAAAAGGGTATTTCCCATCTTTTTGTGGCAGCAATCCGCCAAGCTGGCCTTGGTTTTTCATTTGAGCCAATTTTTCAAAAGGATAAAAAGCAATTGATTTGATTAATTGAGCTAAAAGATCATCTGATTGTAACTCATAAGTTTCTTCCTCTATTTGTTTAAGGTAGGCTGTAAAAATGTTTCGCGCCAGATGCAAGCGATTGTGCATTTCAACCACTCGGTCTTGCAGTCGCTGGTCATCAGCTAAAACAATAGCAAAAGTCTTATAAAGATTACTGTTTTCCTTCTCAAACAATCTACGCGCGGCACAGACTAACTCCTTGCTTACTTTTTCTACCAAAGTAGTTAATTTACCCTTAACCTGCGCAGATATCTCAGCTTCTGAACTAGCCAAAAGCTTGGCCGCTTGCATTATGGTGCCAACTTGCGCTTCATTTCCAGGGGTTGCTACAAATACTTCTTCTTTGCCTTTTCCATCTGTTGGAAAGACCACCTTTATCCAGCGGTTGTCACCCTTATCATCAAAATAAACAACAAATTCATGTCTAGAAGGAAAATAAACAATATAAGCAGCAGTCAGCTTCTCCTTGATCAGCAATTCTAAATAAACCCAAAAAGGCGCTAGCTTACGTACTGGCTCGGCATGCAGTTTAAGCAGCGCTCTTAAATAATCAAAAAGTTTTTCGCTTAGAGCTTGATCTGAATTTAGCGGTTGATATAACAAACGAGCGCGCCAAGACGGTGTTTGGGACATAGCTGGTTGATCTTTTAAGCGTTGATCAAGATATTCGCCAGCAATTTTGATCTGGACAGCACTGATTTCTCTGATTATTTGCTGTGAAAGTGTTTCGTATCTACTACTACTGCCTTTTAATGATTGGAAAGCCGCTTCAAGGTCATCGCGTCTGCCTCTGGCCAATTCAACCAAGTATTGCACTGGATCCGTTGTTTCTGGTTGTCGTATAACCATGGCTTGGTCTGCATAATCCAGTTGATCAAAATAATTAAGCGTAGCGATCATCATAAAAAAAGCTTCACTTGAATAAGCCTCAATAACAGCTTGCCCTTCTTCAACAAATATTTTTGCACTAGCAGCTATTTTTTCGTGGTCAGCCTCTACATTATAAAAACGCTCTGCCCACATTGACGTTTCAAGATGGCGAGAAGCAATTTCAGCTCTTGGTTGGCCTGCTGCCATGGTTGGCAAAAAAACCTCAATCAGTAATTTTTGCTCAACATGATAAGTGTTACGGTCTAAGGTATCAACAACTCTAAACCACTCTTCCGCTTCTTCACTTGTCATAGTGTGAATCGTTTGTTTAAGAGAGCTGCCAATTAAATGATCAAATTGTGGCCCAAGTTCCTCAGCAATCTCTTTATGTTGAGCACAGCTATCAGCCAAAGCCAGCAACATTTCTACTGCCTCAACCCTTATTTCTGGCAGAGCTGCCCGACGATAAGCTTTAACAGCAAACTGGAAAGCATACCTTCCTTTATTACCATGATCCAAACAAAGTTTAGTAAAATCCCTAAAATGTCTGGCAACTTCATTTGGCTGAAGATGTCTTGCGCCTCGCTCTATCAACCTAATATTCTTCAAGGCAGTAGAAAAATCGCTTCTGCCACAGGCATTAGCAAAATTTGCCCGGGCATTTGCAATAAAAATAGGCATTACTTTCATGCCTTAATATCGGGATAAAATTTGGAAAATTTCAGATAATTAGGCTTTTAACTGCTTGATAACCTGCTTATAATCCTTGCTGTAGAAGATGGCTGATCCGGCCACTAGAACATTGGCGCCAGCTTGGATTGCCAAAGGCGCGGTTTCTAAGCTAATTCCACCATCAATCTCTATCTCAATATCAGTTTTCTCTCTAAGCTGCTTAATCTTGGGTAAAACCTCTGCCATAAACTTTTGCCCTGCAAATCCCGGGTGAACTGACATAACCAAAACCATATCAATTTTATCTAGATAAGGAAAAACTTTATCAATCGCAGTTTCCGGGTTAACCACAAGTCCGGGTTTAGCTCCATGCTTTTTAATTAACTCAATGTCTCTGGTAATATCAGTAGAAGCCTCAACTTGAATGGTAATAATATCTGCTCCGGCTTTAGCAAAAGATTCAATATATTTATCCGGGTTTTCAATCATTAAGTGTACGTCAAGAGGAAGTTTGCTGCATTTTTTAACCGCCTTAACCACCAACGGCCCCATGGTAATATTAGGTACAAAATGGCCGTCCATTACATCAATGTGAATATAATCGGCGCCAGCTTTTTCAACTTTTTTAATTTCTTTTTCTAAATTACTAAAGTCAGCTGACAAGATTGACGGTGCTATTTTAATTTTTACCAAAACCAGAACCCTCCCTCTTTTGTCTCTGCTCCCTCCGCCTCTGGCGAAGTAACAATGGTAATATCAATCATGGTCATAATTTCCACTTCTTCACCGGGCAGTGGGCTTTGTTCTAAAATTATACCAGGGCTGGCCCCTTCTGTAACCTGATGATTCATTTGACCCAAGCTTAAATTTTTTGCCCTAAGTACTGCCTCAATCTGTTCCAGCCTTCTTCCTAAAAGGTTTGGAACAATAACCTTTCTTTTTCCAGAACTAACAAAAATAGTCACTAAACGGCCGGCTTTAACCTTAACACCTGGGTCTGGCCGCTGCGACGCAACCAGGCCTTGGTCAACTTCTGGATCATAAATCGTGCCGCCAGCCACACTTTTTAAATTGAGCGATCCCAGGGTAATTTCTGCTTGGGCAATTTCCATTCCAATTAAATTAGGGGTTTCTACTTCTTGCCAGGGAGAATAGTTGGTTACTATTAAATAACCAATTAAACCAGGAAGAAAAAGGATTATTAATAAAACCGCAAATAAGCGAAAAGGCCGTTTAAGCTTTGCCTTTAACAATAAGAAACAAAAAGCAGAAGAAATTAAAATTAAATAAATAAAATAATATTTAAAAAAACCAATCAGCATTATCTAACCACCATAAAAGCGTAAACTATGCCAGAAAGCACGGCTAAAGCCAAAATCAAAAGCAAAATCCAATGCCGATGCTTTTCTTTGCTCCAGCGCAGTTTAACTTGCCCCACGTCTTCAATTGCTTCACTTTCAATGCTGATATCCTTTGCACCGTAACTGGTAACCGTGTTTTCAAAGATATCAATATAATCCTTATGGACTTTGGGATTAGTAACCACATTTTTATGTTCTAAGCTTTGCCTAAATTCTTTAGCCGTTAAAAAGCGCAACAAGGGGTCTTTTTGCATAGCTTTATTAATAATTTCCTGCAAATATCTGGGTAGCGAAGCCAAAAGCTCGCTATTTAAGACTGAGGGCTGTTTGATTTTTTGTATTTTGCTAAAGCTAACTTCTTTTCTATTCTGCAACATTTCATATAAAACCAAACCTAAACCATAAATGTCCGAAGCTTTTCCAGCGGGATAACCCAAAAGTTCTTCCGGTGACATATAACGGCTATCCCTTAAAACGCTTTCTGCCTTTTGTTGAAAGGCTTCTTTAATTTCTCCTTCAATCACAAAATCAGCAATCTTTACCACGCCTTTTTTATCCACAAAAATATTATTGGGACTAATCGCCCCATGGACAATACCTCGGGCATGGGCATACTCTAAGGCTTTACAAACTTCTTCGGCAATCACAACTGCTTTATCCTGATCAAGTTGTTCCATAACTTCTTTTAAACTGGTACCTGGCACAAACTCTCTTACATAATAGAAGCCTTGCCAACCGTAATCGCCATCAATCAACTTGGCAATACCGTGGTAATTAACATGTGAAAGCTCTTTTACCTTTTGTTTCATGCTGCGGATTAAAGCCGAACTTAAAGTCCCACGTTTGTAAATTTTAATTACTAAGGGTTTATCCGTAGCAAGAAAAGAACCCTTATAAGTAACACTAAAAGGGTTTTCAGAAAGTTTTTCACCAATGCGATAGCGGCTTTTTAAGAAGCGCTCCATGGCTGATATTATAGCACACAATAAAATTAGGTGAAATTTATTAAAACAAACAACGATAGATAACAAATGGGAATAGTTACTCGAGGATTAAACTTAGGCTACAGACTGGCCAGCACAGCCATGCAAGGAAAATTAAAAGCAATGGCAGGACGCTATCCTAAAGCTTTTGTTATGAATCCAGAACAAGTGGAAACACAGGCTGCTTATATAGTGGCTCCTACCCTGCAACATATTATTCTTGATGTAACTGGTGAAGAACCAAGACTTGAAGATATCCAAAATACGGTTATCGAAGGATATAAAAGCGGTTTATTTAACAATTTCGGCAAAAGAGTTTATATTAACAAGCATCGCATACCAGAACTAATGTTAGAATTAGACATCGATTCTTCTCTAAGAGAAAATTTTATTAAACAAGCCACTCGCCATGGAGTACTGAGAAGCTCCGTACTTTTTTCCCAAGTTGCCGGTGCCCTAACAAACACACCCCGGGCACCAGAAAGAGGACAATATTTAGAAAGGCCCTATTCTTTAATCACCCGTGATGACACTCTTTTACAGTTAAACCGTTTAATTAATCAAAGAACAGTTAAAACTAATGATGACAGCCCATCTATCCTCTTGGTTCCTGGCATTGGCTGCAAGGGTAAATTTTTTGATCTTAACAACGATCAATTTTCTTTAGCTCTTTTGTTGGCTGATATTGGTAGTTGGGTTTATAAATTTGATTTCAGAGGGTTGGGGAGTAATAAAGGGAATTTTGATCCTCAGTGTTTCTTTGATACCTTGGTTAGCAACGATCTTCCAGCTGGCTTAGATTTTATCTGTCACCGACCTACCCCAAATAAACCAGTGATTATCATCGCCCACAGCATGGGCGGAATGGTAGCAGAATTTTTATTGGTGCGCCAAGCATATAAATTACGCCGACTGCTAGCACAAATCGGAATTGATTCAAAAGGTATGACTCGACCTCAAATAGAAGAAGCGATGAATTCCTATATGGGCACTGATCGGGAAGCAGAAATTATTATCGCCGAAGCAAGAACTCATCTAGAAATGCTTAAAACCGTAAAAGGACTGATATCCATTGCTTCATCCCGCATATTTGACAAGAGCCAGCACTACATTTTCCCAATGTTGCTCTCATTAAATTTGCTTTTGCCAATACTGGGCGAAGAATCTGTTCCTATTGATAAGTTTAAGAAAAAGTGGTTGATCAAGATGATTCCTTTTGAGCTTTTTCCTTTAAAGTCATTGATAAACCCGGATAACTTTAAAAAGGTAAAGGCTTTTGTCTCTTTGCTTATTGAAGAAGGCGTTGATTCTTTTCCATTAGGCGTTGGTTTTCAAATGCTACGTGCAATTTTTTCTGGCCAAGGCATAAAACGCATGGACCAAAGCCGTTTTAATTATTCTGCTCACCTAGACGAAATTCCGCCCGATATTCCAATTTCCCATCTCTATTTTTCAAAAGATCCATTGGCCGCCCCATACAATCTGACTTTTGTAGACAAAGGTTATGCCCATGGCACTGATTTAGACTTTTCTAGGTTTCCAGAATATCAACATGATCATTGCGCCGTTCATCATATTAAGGCAGACACTTCTGTGGAAGAAATTGAGCTACCCCAAAGCCCTAGCCAAGTACAAGGGTTTCTAATAGACGGAGCCAGTCATTTAGACGCGTTTTATGGAAAAGTAGCAGACGAAAAAACAATTCCTCTGTTGCTAAAATTAATTCAGACCATTGAACAGATTACTTGAGGTCTCCTCAAAAATCCTGGCAGTTACCCCAACATCATCAAAGCGGCGGGTGGAATAAAGTTTGATTTGTCCTCGCATTAATTTATCCCGCAAAGTAATATTCCAGCTAAAAAGCGAATCGTCAATCAGGTCCTGATGATATTTGCTGTCTGGATCAAGCTCAATGGTAAGCAGATAATTACCATTTGAACTAATTTCATCCATATTGGTAATCACTGCTCCGGCCCTTCCGTCCATATGAAACTCAACCACTTCTGGGTTTAAATGTTGCAGGTTTAAAGGTATTACCATGGTTGCTTGAGCTGGCACAGTATTGCTAAAATATTGCAGCACATCCTGCATATTAGAAGCAGAGTTAGCCGGAAACCAGACTGCAAATAAATTAGGCAAAGAAAACAAAGCCGGTAAAATTAAAATAGTAAAAAAAGCTGTGGCTAATTTTGGGTTCTTTTGTTTAATTTTGTCTTTGAAGTAAAAAATCGTAGCGCTAAAGATTATCAGAATAAAAGGCACAATAATATATAGGAACTGGGCTGATTTGGTAGGGATAGTAAAAACCAATAAAACCAAACTAGTCCAGACAAAAATAAACAATTTATTTAAACTAGCATAGCGACGGACAATAAAAGGCAAAAACAAAGAAACCAAGGCCAAAATCCCCAGCCAAGGCGAAAAAGTTACTTGATCAATAATTACTTTAGGATAATATAAAAGATTAGGAATAATACCCACCAGTTTTTCGCCAGAAGAATATCTAAACAAAGTATTGGCCAAAATCAGTATTTTTCTGGAGAAATTAAAAGAAAACCAAACTCCCAGCAAAGTTAATACAACAAAAAGCACAATTAATTTGCGATAAGCCCACCAGATAAAACCAATAGCGGATTTTTCTCCTTTTTTCATCAATTTAATCGCACCAATCATAATCGGCACTAATTTTACTACGGTCGCCACCATAAAAGAAGCTACCATTAAATAAGCAAAAATATAATTGACGTAAAGCGATAAACCAATCAAAAAGGCGAGTAACACATATTCAAGGGTGATTTTTTGCTCTTCACAAAGCATATAAACATAAGTCGCAGCCAGAAAAAGCAATGCGCCTAAGGCCTCCAGCATATTAGCCGTTCCAAACCTAATCAAAAGGGGAGAAGAAAGCGCCAAAAGCGCGGCAGTTACCCCTGGTTTTTGCCCAATCTTATGAGAAAAGTGGGCAGAAAGCAGGTACATAAAAACCGCTATCCCCAAAAACATAGCTAAGCTTAAGAGACGCGCCACTACCGTACTTGGCCCAAAAGTAAAAAAAACAATGCCCAAAATCCAAGAATGCAAGAACGGCCAAACCAGTTGTCTTGAGGTATCATATAAAAACGCCTTAGCATCTAAAGCGTTGATATCTTTATAAATCCAAAGCCCATAAAGGCCATGTTGGGCTTCTTCTTTGGTAAAAGCATCTGCAGAAAGAATTTGAGTAAAAAATAGTATTGCACCGACAATGATTGCCGCAACCAATACTATAACCAAGCCTCTCTCAAAAGAGGATTTCTTCACGATGAGGCAATTATACTCTCGGCCCTTTTACAAGTCAACTTAATATAGTGTAGAATTAAACATTATGTTTAAGCTTACTCAAGGCGCTAAACAAATAATTGAAACTCTGCAAAAAGAGGGCCATAAGGCCTATTTAGTGGGCGGCTGTATTCGTGACAGCTTGCTGGGCATTACTCCCTTAGAATGGGATATTACCACTTCAGCTAAGCCTGACCAAGTATGTAAATTATTTAATAAAGTGGTTCCTACTGGACTTGAATATGGGACGGTGACCATACTTTTGGATGATGGGCAGTACGAAGTAACCACTTTTCGTTCTGATGAAAAATATGTGGATGGTCGCCATCCTTCTAACGTTAAATTTACTGATGATATCCACGAAGATCTGTCACGCCGGGACTTTACTATCAATGCCCTGGCCTATGACCCAAAAAGCAAAGAATTAATTGATGATTACAAAGGCCAGGAAGATTTAAAAAACAAATCAATCCAAGCCATTGGCAAAGCAAAAGAACGTTTTTCAGAAGACGGGCTGCGCAGTGTGCGGGCTTGCCGCTTTGCTGCAAAATTAAACTTTAAAGTTGAGCCTGAAACTTTTAAGGCTATAAACAAAACTTTAAAAGTGACCCAAAAAGTGGCTCCCGAACGCATTCATGATGAATTAGTAAAAATTCTGCAAGCTGACACGCCATCTATTGCTTTTGAACTAATGCGGGAATCCGGCTTATTAAAATTAATTATGCCAGAACTCTTGGTTTGCTTTGGAGTTGAGCAGCCTCGGGAATTTCATAAATATGATGTCTATTATCACAACCTTTATTCTTGTGACGCCGCACCCAAAGACAAACCAATGGTAAGGCTGGCTTGCCTTTTGCATGATATTGAAAAACCCAGCTGCAAAAAAGATTTTACTTTCTACAATCACGACAAAGAAGGCGCTAGAACCGCGGAAAAAATCTTAAAACGTTTAAAGTTTAGTAATAATGACACAAAAAAAGTCAGCAATTTAATTACTAATCATATGTTTAACTATCTTTCTGAGTGGACTGATGCTGCGGTAAGAAGATTTTTACTTCGCATTGGTGGAATAGAAAACATAGCTGATATTTTTGCTATCCGAGTTGCTGATAATAAAGCCATGGGCAGGAAAATTGATTCAAGCTATTTAAGAGAACTGCAAAAAAGGATTGATAAGATTATTGCCGACGAAAATGCTTTGCATGTTAAAGATTTAAAAGTAGATGGCAAAGATGTGATGGAAGTATTAAATATTGCTCCAGGACCTAAAGTGGGAAAAGTTCTTGCGTTTTTACTGGAAAAAGTCTTGGATAAGCCAGAATTGAATGAAAAAGAAGCATTGATCCGTCTAATGACAAAATCCAAATGACAAATAAATCGTTTAAATCCAAATCAATAAATTATTTTTTCGATTTGGTTTTTTCTAGATTTATTTGGATTTTGATATTTGGATTTTGGATTTCTGCTGCTGCCGCATCTAATTTATCAGAAATAACTAAAATAGAAGCAGTTCGCAACCTAAACATTGACTACATCAATATTAATGGTTCTGGCAACCTTGAGGGACAAGGGCTCTTGCTTGAAGATCAGCTTATTATTGAATTTCCCAACACTAAAATAACTCCAGGGTTAAAACCAAAACTCTGGAGTCATAAACGAATTAAGGGTATTGCCGCTAAACAATCAGGCAAGACCGCAAAAATCATCATTAGCTTAAAAAAGGATTCGGTTTATGAAGTAGTTAACATCTTTGGCCGAGGAAAAACTTCAGTTGAACTCTATGACCGAGAAAATCCTAGCAAAGAACTGCAAGCCGCCTGGGAAACAAAAATGCTTAAGCAAAAAACCGATGCGTTTAAGCCTTATAAATATTTGCCTAACTATAAAAGTAAAGACAAGTCTTTGCGTGGCAAAACCATCGTGATTGACCCTGGTCATGGCGGAAGGGATCCGGGCGGTTTTTCTCTGCATAAAATCCCGGAAAAGAATTTAACCCTGCCCTTAGCCCGCAAAGTAGCAAATTACTTGCAAGCTGCAGGGGCAACAGTTTATTTAACTAGGAATGATGATAGAACTAACAGTTTAAGAGACATTGTTAAGTTTGCCAACAAGGTCCAGGCTGATATTTATCTCAATCCACTATAATGTATTTTATAACCAAAGGGTCCGCGGCACGGAAACCTATTACTATAATAGAAAAAGTAGAAGACTAGGTTTAACCATCCACCGCAGCCTGGTAAGAGGATTAAAAAGAAAGGATCGGGGACTTAGACGAGCAATGTTTTATACTATTCATCATGCTAAAATGCCGGCAATCTTGATTGAACCTTTGTTTATCAGTAACAGTGAGGAAGAAAAGCTAGCTAGGTCTTCTGCTTTTCAAAATAAAACAGCTAATGCTATTGCCTGGGGGGTAAAAAGCTATTTCTGAAGTAGGTTATATAAGAAAATTGGGAATTGAAAAAGTGGGCACTAAAGTTAGTGGAATACAAAAAGCAAAAAAAGCCACTCCTTCTTCTCCAATTGGAATTTTTGATTCTGGAGTGGGTGGTTTAACTGTTTTGGCTCAAGTTTTAAAGCAATTACCCAATGAAGATTATATTTATTTGGCAGATACTGCTCGAGTTCCTTATGGCGGCAGGTCTCCTCAAGAAATTATTAAAATTAACCAGGAAATTATTCCTTTTTTGATTAACCAAGGCGCAAAATTAATTATCATGGCCTGCGGCACCTCGTCAGCCATTGCTTATCCAGTAGTAAAAGATGAATATGCGGTTGAACTAATTAATTTGATTGATGCTGGCTCACGCGCCGCACTTTCTGTAACTAAAAATAAACAAATCGGCGTAATTGCCACTGCTGGCACAGTTAATTCTGGCGCTTTTCAAAATAAAATTGGTAACGAAGCTCAAGTCCAGGCAGTTGCCTGTCCATTATTTGTTCCGCTAATTGAAGATGGCATGGTTGAAACAGATGAAACCAGAAAAGTGGCTAAAGAATACTTAAAACCTTTAATTTCCGCTGGAATTGATACTTTAATCCTCGGTTGCACCCACTACCCTCACTTAGCTAAAGTGATAAAAGAGATTGTTGGACCAAGTGTAAGCTTAATTGATCCAGCTGTTGAAGCGGTGACTCAAGCAAAAAATATGTTAAAAAAAGCCGGCACCATTAAAACCACGGATAGTCCTGCTAAAGGAAGTTTTCTGGTTACTGGATCAGCCATCCATTTTCAGGATGTGGGGAGCAGGCTGCTGGGAAAATCCATCGTTGGTGCAAAACAGGTTAAATTAGGGTAAAATTAAATTATGTTTGAACTTATGATAGAAGATACTTTCAGCTCAGCTCATGCGCTGCGGGGTTATAGCGGCCCTTGCGAAAACCTGCATGGTCACACCTGGAAGGTCCAGGTTTATTTAAAGGGAGATAAACTGAATAAGATCGGGATCATGGTTGATTTTAAAGAAGTAAAAGCAAAACTAAAAAAGGTTATAGACAAATTTGATCATCAAAATTTAAATGGTCTGCCGGAATTCAAAGACAAAAACCCTTCTTGTGAAATTATTGCTAAACTAATTTACGAAAAACTTAAAAAAGACATTAAAGAGCTGGCAAAAGTAACGGTTTTTGAATCTGAAAAGACTAGTGCAAGTTATTTTGGCTAAGCCACTATAATCTGCTGACCAACAAAGCCCATCAACTCATCAACAACTGTTCCCTGCAAAGCCGCTTCGCCTTTTTTCCCCGTCGCTTCATAAACATTTTCTTTGTTAAAATAAATGCAAATATGATATGGGTTTATGGCTTCAGCGCACTCAAGCCAATTCATGAGAAAAGCAAGCTTATCTGCAGAAAGTAACTTGTAATTTGCTTTTCCTCCTGTCTCCACTCTAACAAACATAATAATTGACAACAAAGAAGCTACGGTTAAAAAAGAAAACATACTACTAAAAAGATAAGGTGTAGTAGATTGAACTGGTTTAAAGCGTAAATACTCTTGTGGTTGCTCGTCGCTGCCAATTTCAAAATTATAATTTAAATCTGGCAAATAAGCTCTTGTATGCAAATCAATAACTCTAAAGCCTGCCCCAGCTATCCCTCCAGCCTGGGAATAAAGCAAATCATATATTGCCGCGCAAACAACACAATCCCCCACTATCTTATCCGCTCCATCTAAATTAGCTTCAAAACTTTTTAAACCAAGGTAAAAGTCAGGATAAAAAGGAGCAAAATTTAATTTACCTTTTAAGAAAGTTGTAAATCGTTCTAGTTCCGTCAGCGTGCAGTTTTGCATAAAAGGAGCTACTTTGTCATAAATGCGGTGAAAGGTTTCAAATCCATCAATTACATCATCAACTTCAGCTGTGCCAGTCATAAGCATCATGCCTGCTAACACCGCATGTGTTGTACCCATTCTTGCTTCCCAGTCCAGCATGGTTTGCACAAAATGAGCTGGATCAGTTTTAGCTGGGATGCCAGTTGAGCGGACAACACTAACTCTTCGACTTAAAGGAAGATCAACTTTAACATTTCTGATCTTCATCAGTGGCAGTTGCGCAAAAGGTTTAATTAGGGGCATGCCTTATCTCTCCAACTCACAACCTTGCTCCAACAACTCCGCTAAACTAACCATTTTAGGCCGATGATAAGTAGTGTTTATTTCAAAAATCTCTGTTGTCTGTTCTACTATTGTGAGCTCGCCGGATTGAATTCTGGCTTCAAGCTTCCTTCTGCGCTCACCAGAAGTTCCTTTTAATAATTTTATTGGGTCAGCCTTATGTTCCCCTTGTGCGATTTCAGCTTCCAACCTACCCAAAACATCATCTGACCATATTTCATCTTCATCTTCCCGCAAAGCATAAGGAGTAATAATCTGAACAGATTCATTGCCCTCTTCATTCGAGAAAGTAGTTTTAATATAAAGCCGATAAAATGCTGGAAAAGGGCTGCTATCTGCTAATAATTCCTTTTGTCGTTCGCGAAGAGTTGTTCTGTCTTTTGGCCTAAAAATCCAACCGCCGCCTTTTCCTTTTCTTCTTGAAACTGGTAATACTCTGATCGAACCAAAAGGCTCTATCTGAACAAATATTTCTCTACCATCTCTTTCTTCAAATAAGTTTCTTTTGGCTGCAACATCCTGGTTTTCAAATGGATAAAATAAAACATCATCTCTGCCGGCAGATTCAGTATAAAGCCAAGGAAAAGCAAAAATACCTTTCTGATCAACTAATTTTAAAAATTCTCTTTGATAAACATTTCTTAAGACCTGCTCTGGCCCAGCAGCCTCTTCTGTTTCATCAAAAATTATCGCTCCTTGACCAGCTCCAGTTTTTGTTCTTGCCAACCGTTTAGCGCTAGCACCAAAAACGAGCTCCAGAATATATTTTTGCAATAAGGCATTAATCCTTTCGCCTCTTGAGCCTAATACATTTATTTCATCAGCACTTTTAACTTGAATTATAATATCTGACCCGGCCTTATCTTTTAAAACAACTATAAAAGGGAACTTGGCTGCTTCAACATTTTCATGATCAGCTAAAATTTGTCTTATAGTTACATCATCAGAAACCTTTTCTAAATCTTTGGGGTCTATAAAAGTAATTGAAGTAAAAATATCAGCTAAAAAGTCTTGCTCAGATAGCGCATAAGTTGCTGGAGTTACTTGTTCTATAAAAGATTCAAAAATCATTCTGGCCAAGCGATAGCAGTTATTAAGATCAACTTCTTTTTCGCGATATTTTTCTTCTTCAACAAAACCCTCTTCAATAGTTTGAAAAGCAGCAAAGTTTTCTTTTAAGGCAATTTTTTTTGAAAACTCATAAATTTCGCCTGCTAGAAGATCAAGATCGCTTTCTTCCACCTCACCATCAGTATCTTCATATAAGCGGCTTCCTGCTAACAACGCCAAGGTTATATATTCCCAAAAAAGTATTATGTTTTGGCGGTCTCTGGGCTTTACCCCTTCAAGATAGAGTTGAGGCTCAATTCCACATACCTCACCTTTCACATTAAGCTTTAAAATAAAATAGGCTTTTGCACAAGCAGTTTCTTGTTCATTAAAAACATACACTTCAAGCTTGGTTGAGCCAGGCAGCTGCACTATATTTGCCCGTAAAAGCTTAACCCCCAAAACGTTTTTTGCGCTTGCCTCAGTAACAAAATAGTTTGGCCTTGATACTGCTTTACCAAATTCTACTAATACACTTCGACGTAAAGCAACTATTCCAGCCACTAATTGAGGGCAATCAGATAGTGGAGCCAAAAAAGCTCTTTCAAAATAATTCGACGGCTCAAAACCCAGCTCAAACTCTGCGTGGGGGCGTTTTATGCTTTCCATATAATCTCTTGCTATCCTTGTAGATAACAAACTAAATTCCGCCCTTAATACATCAGACATGCTGGCTGACCGAATTTGACCTTCAAGCTTTAAATCTTCCACATAAGCAACTTTTAGATCCTGTTGTAGTATTTTTAATAAACCAACATATAAATGTATGGCTAAATTAGGTTCGGGGTCACGTATTTGCATAGCCTGGTCAACCAAATCAAATAAATCAAAGCGGGCCAAGCTTGCTATAAGATCATCAAAATATTCTTCAGAACATCTCTCTGGATCAATTACGGCTTCTGGTTCATTTGCAAAAACATATTCAGCCATTGAGCGGAGTTTTGCTATTTTTATAGGTTTTCTTTCAATAGAAAAAATTCTGCGTGCTAAGCTGATATAGGTTATTGCGGCTCCTGCTTTTCTTTTTCTGCTATCACTTCCAACAAAAGTATTTTCAATTAGAATTATTTGCTCTGACAAGTATTGTTTAGGAAAAATGAGAGTAAATATAATTGCCCAACTAGCCTGCAGGTCTACCGAAAGATCCTGCAATTTAGCAAAATTTCCCGCACCCCTTAAATATTTATGAAAATGTCTTGTTATTTCTAATTGATCGTCACCACCTAATTCCCCATACTGCAAACTAGCTCGCTCTAAAAGCGCAGTGGCAGATGTAAGCACATCGCCTTTGCCTAAGCTCATTATGCGTAAGGCAAATTCTGTTGCGTGCGTATATTGCCTTGTTTGATTTGCCACAGAACAGATAATTTCATATAAAGGAATTAAAACCGCTGGATGATGTCTTATTTTTTGCAAGTCACTAACTACCCTGCAAAGGCCGGGCAAATCCAGGTTTGTATGCAATCCTTGTACTTGATTTATAAGATCATGTGCCCGAGCAGGAAAGATCTTACGCAAAGGAGCTATGTCCATTATCTTTCGATTAGTCATACCCATACTCAAATATCGTCCATTCTCCTGAAAAATTTCACTAATTATGCTAAAATCTTAAGTATCATGAAATTTTACAAATATCACGGTTTAGGCAATGATTTTGTGCTGATTGACAGCCGCAAAGATAATCTTGAGCAGGTTGACTTAAAGAAATTGGCTCAAGATGTTTGCGATCGCCATTTTGGCATTGGCGCAGATGGGTTGTTGATTGTTTGGCCATCAAAAAAAGCGCATTATCGCATGCAAATTCTTAATCCTGATGGATCAGAACCAGAAATGTGCGGCAATGGCATCAGATGCTTTGCTAAACATGTTTATGAAACAGATCAATTAAAAGAAGAAGTACTTTCAGTTGAAACTTTAGCCGGCGTAATGCTTCCGGCCGTGATTCTTGGACCAGAAAAACAAGTAATTGGTATCGAAGTCGACATGGGGATACCAAAAATAATTAACAATGAACAATTAACAATTAACAACAAGGAATATACTATTAATAATATCTCAATGGGGAATCCGCATGCGGTTATTTTTGTGGATGATCTAACAAAAGTTAATGTAGTTGAAATTGGGCCGGAAATTGAAAATCATCCTAATTTTCCTAATCGCACCAACGTTGAATTTGTGCAAATATTAAATGATAAAGAAATCGAAGTAGAAGTTTGGGAAAGAGGAGCAGGAGAAACCTTAGCTTGCGGCACTGGAGCTTGCGCTAGTGTGGTAGCAGCTAATAAAGCCGGTAAAGTCGGCAAACGCGCAGTGGTTCATTTACCCGGCGGAAACCTGGATATTGAGTTAACTGACGACAGTCATGTCTTAATGCGCGGGCCTGCCATAAAAGTTTTTGAAGGAGATTACACAGCATGAGAAAATCTAAACGCTTAGATAAAATTCCACCCTATCTCTTTGTTAAAATTGAAGAGAAAAAAGAAGAACTGGTTAAAAAAGGTATAGATGTAATTGATTTTGGTATTGGCGATCCAGATTTACCTACGCCAAAACATATTTTCAAAAAAATGCATGATGTGCTAGAAAAACCAGAATCAGGACAATATCCTACCTCAAAAGGTGAGCCAGACTTTAGAAAAGCAGTAGCAGATTGGTACAAAAAAAGGTTTAATGTTGATCTTGATCCAACCAAAGAAGTTTGCACTTTAATTGGTTCTAAAGAAGGCATTAGCCATCTATTTTTAGCTTTTATTGATGAAGGAGACATTGCTTTAGTCCCAGATCCAGCCTATCCAGTTTATAAAATCGGCACCATGCTGGCTGGCGGAGAACCTTACTTTCTGCCTTTAACCGCAGAAAACAATTTTTTGCCTGATTTAGAAAATATTTCCAAAGATGTGGTGGAAGAAGCAAAAATCTTGTTCATTAATTACCCTAATAATCCAACCGGTGCAGTAGCTGATCTTGCTTTCTTTAAAAAATGCGTTGATTTTTGCCAAGAGCATGATTTACTTTTAGTTTCAGACCTGGCCTACTCTGAAATGGGCTACGATGGATACAGCCCCCATAGCGTGCTAGAAGTTCCTGGCGCCAAAGAAGTCTGTATTGAATTTCATTCGCTCTCAAAAACTTATAACATGACTGGCTGGAGAATCGGTATGGCCGTGGGCAGCGCCGAAGCAGTTGGAGCCTTGGCCACTATTAAATCCAATCTAGACAGTGGTGCTTTTAAAGCGGTGCAGTTTGCCGGCATTGAAGCTTTAACTAAATCACAAAAATGTGTTAATGAGCATAATAAAGTTTTTGAAAAACGTCGCAATGCTTTGTATGATGGCCTAGTTTCTTTAGGTTGGAATTTTCCCAAACCCAAAGCTACTTTTTATGTCTGGGTACCAGTGCCAAAAGGAAAAACCTCTTCTTCTTTTACTGAAACTTTGCTAGAAAAATGCGGGATTTTAGTTGTACCCGGTAATGGCTATGGCCCATCAGGTGAAGGTTATGTCCGCTTTGCTATCACTATTCCGGAAAAACGGATTAAAGAGGCTATCAGTAGGATGAAGGAGCAGGGAATTCGATTCTAGTTTGATTCCAGGCTCTGGTTGGTTGCCAAAAAATACTTTCTTGAATCATTGCTTCTCTAGGATGACTGTTAATAGCTAGTCGATTTTGTTCTCCTACTACTAAATAAAACATTCCAGCAAAGAAAACATAGCCTGAAGCAGAAACAAAATCACGAATACAAACAGCCAGGTCTAACCTGCCATGATTACGCTTAAAAACAATGTTGTTATTAACTAAAACAAGCTGTTTGGCCTGTGATGTAACAAAATATCGCTCTGCCCGGCTGCAAATATAAGTGTCACCAATATTACTCATTTCTCCATTTCTGTTAGAAATAAGAGAAATAACGCCTTGCTGCAGTTCGTCAGCAACTAAGGCTTTAAAGATTTCGTGTTCTTTTAGGTGAGTTGGAATTTCATCCCAGCGCAAACATGACATTAAGTGAGCTAAATACTCCACTTTATGGGCTTTTAAAGAATCAGCTGTTAAAACCGCTTCTAAAAAATCAGCTGCTTTAGTTGGGGTTGGAAAAAATCTGCGGCAAAAATAGATTGCATGATCATTGCCTTGTTGTATAAGATCTGCATTAAGTAGTATATCTTGCCAAAGCCTAACTCTTTCAGCTTGAGAAAAATCAGCTAAAACACTGTCATCTCCGTGCTGCACTAATTGCCGAGCAAAGCGGTTTCCTTCTTGGAACAATGTCTCCATTGCCCCTCTTCGCTTAGCTAACGGTACCCTGGCAAAAATTTGCTTTGCCTGTGACATCCTTACTTCGGGTCCAACTGTTCTGGCATAAGTTAAAAAGCTTTTTGTTTGCATATATTTTTTCCTGAATAACAAAAACGGACCAACAGGCAGGTCCGCTTATGTTCGATTTTTCTCTAGGTATGAGGTCCTATATATATATCGACACTTTTTAGTGAAAATTTCACTTTTTCTTGAAATCAGGCCAACGCAATGACTCACGGAGGACGATGTGACATAACACTCCACCTTTAACACCCTCTTGAAGCCTTGCTATGTATTTCTTTGAAGTCGCCGAGCCAATTGCCTCACCAGTCCACTTTTGTATCATATCCTTACCCGTAATTCTTTTTTCTTGGCCATCAGAAGAGGTATAAGCGCAAGAAGAAAATATCTGCCATTCAACAATTTCTCCTGATTTATCTTTTTGAACAGATATTCTAATCATAACCCGCCAAGGCCTATTCTGTGGGATTCCTCTTTTTGCCTCGTCGGAACAGTTCCAGACCATGTCTCTTATCTCTTGCGGAACATGTGTTCCCTTGGGGAAAGCAATTGTTAATGTCCCCATAGGATGAGTATATGTAAGAGTAGTATATTTAATTTCTTTTGAGGTGCCGCCATCTGACTTCAAAAATTGCCACACTAATCCTGATGTATTACCTACCCCACCTATTTGTCCGTAACTCATATTTAGTTTCTCCTTTTCCTAGCTGTTCTTCCTACTATATATAGACACTTTTGGCCAGAAATTTCACTTTTTCTTAAAATTCATTTATAATGCCTTTATGGATATCTTAATCGCCCAACATACGGGGTTTTGCGAAGGGGTTAGCCGGGCTTATAAGATTGCGCTGGAAGAATCACAAAAAGGTAATTCAGTCTATATGCTTGGGAACTTGGTGCATAATACCCAAGTAGTTGGAAAATTCAAAAAGCTCGGGGTAATAACCGTCAAAGACCTATCTGAAATTCCCAAAGATGCCAAAGGAATTTTAATTATCTCTGCTCATGGAGTTGGTCCTGAAGTTTACAAAAAAGCTAAGGAATTAAATCTAAAGATAATTGATACCACCTGCCCTTGGGTAAAAAAAGCTCAGCGAATTGCTAAGCAGTTTAGCGACGAAGGGCGAATGGTAATAATTGTTGGGGATCGCGGCCACAAAGAAGTGATTGGGTTGGTTGGCTGGAGCGGAGGCATGGCTAAGGTTATCGAGAATATTGAAGATATCAAAGATATCAAAGCAAAAGTTGGAATCTTGGCTCAAACTACCCAAACCGAAGAAAACTTTGAAAAGATTGTGGCTGAAATTAAAAGATTGGCCAAAGATGTTAAAGCAGAAAACACTATTTGCGGGGCAACCACAAAACGACAAACCTCAGCAGTGGAACTAGCTAAAAAAGTGGATTTAATTTTAGTCATTGGCGATAAGATGAGCGCTAATACTAAAAGATTAACCGAGCTGTGCCAAAAAACCGGCACAGAAACCCATCAAATCCAAACCGTAGAAGAGCTAAATACAGATTGGCTAAAGAATAAACAAAAAGTTGGTATAACCGCAGGAGCTTCGACCCCTGAATGGATTATTAATAACGTATATGCTAAAATTTCGCCATGACTGAGCACAAAAAACCGCGCATCACTTGGGGTTCCCAGCTTGGATTTATCTTTGCCGCAGTCGGCTCTGCTATTGGCCTGGGAAACATCTGGCGTTTTTCTTATATAACCTATGAAAACGGCGGCGGCGCATTCTTAATCCCCTATTTTGTAGCTTTACTAGTAGCTGGCATCCCGCTGATGATCTTAGAATTCGGTCTGGGCCATAAAAAACATGGCGCATCATCTCTGGCTTTTGCTAAAATCAGCCGCAAATTTGAATGGCTGGGCTGGTGGATGCCTACCTTTGCCACTTTTGGCATTATGCTCTTTTATTCAGTAGTTATTGGCTGGTGTGTAAATTATATTTTTTACAGTTTTAATCTGGCCTGGGGCGCAGACGCCCAAGCCTTCTTTTTAAAAGATTTCTTACATTTATCCTCTGGGGTATTTCAGCTTAACGGTCTTCCTATTCATCTTTTACTGTCTTTAGCTTTTGTTTGGCTGACTACCTGGTTTATTTGCTTTCGCGAAGTTAACCGAGGCATTGAAAAAGCTTGTTTAATTTTTATGCCTTTACTTTTTGTTATGACTCTAATTTTAGTTGGCTGGGGACTTACCCTTCCAGGAGCAATGGAAGGTATTAAATGGTATTTAAAACCGGATTTCAGCAAAATTGCCAACTGGCAAGTTTGGATGGCAGCTTTTGGCCAGATATTTTTTACTTTAACTCTGTCCTTTGGCGTTATGATCGCCTATGCCAGCTATTTACCCAAAAGAACTGACATTGTCAAAAACGCTCTTATTACCAGTGTTTTAAATTGCGCTTACTCTTTTATTACCGGCTTTGCTGTTTTTAGCGTCTTAGGTTATATGGCTATAAAAAGTGGGCTCCCCATTAATCAAGTAATAAAATCTGGACCCAGCCTGGCTTTTGTCGCCTATCCCCAAGCAATCTCCTTGCTCCCATTTTTTCGTGAAGCTTTTGGCGTAATCTTTTTTGGCGCTCTAGTTATTGCCGGGATTTCTTCCGGCATTTCTTTAATTGAAGCTTTTAGCCGGGCAATTACTGACAAGTTTGATTTTAGCCGTCAGCGAGTTGTTTCGCTACTGTGCTTAACCGGCTTCTTAGGCAGTTTAATCTTTGCTTCTGGCGCCGGACTTTATTGGCTGGACATTGTTGACCATTATATTAATCAATATGGATTAGTAATTGCTGGAATCTTAGAATGTCTGGTTGTGGGTTGGGTATTAAAGGCACGTGTACTTAGAACCCATATCAATGCTGTGTCAGACTGGGGTGTAAATCGTTTATGGGATTTTGCCATAAAGATTGTTACTCCGGGTATTTTAACTATCATTTTAGTTTCAAACTTTATTAACGAATTCAATAAACCTTATGGCGGTTACGATGTTTTAGCTTTGATTTTACTAGGAGGAATATGGCTCTCTGCCACACTGTTAATTGGTCTTGGCTTAAGTCTGCCTAAGTGGGATCAAAAGAAATTAGAATATGACCATTTTACTCAAGAAGATAAGTTGCTCACTTAAATGAAAAAATATTTTGTAACACTTTTATTATTAATTATTCTAATTGGTTGCGCTCAGGCCTCAATACTATATCGCATTCGCTTTAGCCATTACCCAGATAAAATCAGGATAGTTTTTGATTTTGACGGAAGCTTTACTTACGACACCATTGAATCCAAAGAAGAGATTGCCATTTTTCTGCGCGGAATTGAGGCTGGTCCTGATATTGGCAATTATTTTGACATTAATGATATGGTGGTTAAATATTTGTCTGTTGAAAAGCAAGATGATGGCAGCTTAAAAATCACCATTCCTTTGAGCGAACAGGTAAAATACAATGTTTTTTATTTAAACGATCCTCCCCGCCTGGTAGTTGATTTTGATCGTGAATTTTTAAATATAACCTCTTCCGGCCTATTGGCTCGCGGAGTTGAACATTTACAACTTAAAAAAGGGCTTCCTAAGGGCAGAATTGAAGCCAGCATCTTAAAAATAGATTTAAAAAAGGTGAAAATTGAACCCGCTCTGGCAGGCAAAGGACAAGCAAATATAATTGGCTCAATTGTTGATTTTTTAACCCCTTGGCGCAAAAAAGATCCTAGCCAAGGTCACTTTTACCTTGAAAGCGTCAGCGATATGGCAAAAAGACACAAGGCTCTGGCTGCAGTTAACGGAACCTTTTTTGCTTACACCGGCAGGCCGCTGGGCGCTCTAATCATTGATGGTGAAATTGTTTCCTACCCCATCCATGACCGCACCGCTTTCTTCTTGGACACGGATAACAACCCTTACATTGATAATGTTTTTTTGCGGGCTTATTTAAAAATACAAAATGGCCCGCGCTATAAAATCAGTGGGATTAACCAGATCCGGCGGGCCAACGATACTATTCTTTACACCCCTTGGTGGGGAGAGATCACTGGCACCAATACCCGAGGAATTGAGTTAGTAGTTGCAAAAAGAAGAGTAGAAGAAATCAATCTCTCTAACAGCCGTATTCCAAAAGATGGCTATGTGGTTTCTTTGACCGGGCCAGCGGTTGAAGTTTTAACTGAACAAGTAAAAAAATGGGATGGCGCGCAGCTGCAATTAAACGTTATCCCTTATTCTACCTCCCCAAAAAATATCGCTCAGTTAATCTCCGGGGGGCCGCGCTTAATAAAAAACGGTTATATCTATATTTCAAAGCATGAAGAAAAATTTCAAGCTGACGTGGCTAAGAGAAGAGCCGCCCGCACCGCCATTGGCATCACCAAAGACAAAAAACTTTTGCTGGTAACAGTTAAAAATCCAAAATATAGAAGAAGACAAGCCTACCCAGTTATAGGAGTAACATTAGAAGAGCTGGCTGAACTCATGAAAAACTTAGGCGCTTATAATGCTATGAATCTTGATGGTGGAAGCTCAACCACTATGGTTATCAATGGCAAAACCGTAACTGGGGGCAGCCGCCATATTAGTAACGCTATCCTGGTTATGCCTAAAAATTAGTTCTTTTGCAAAGAAAACTTAGTAAAATGCCCTTTAAATTCTTCAGAAAGAGGAACTTTGCCATGCCACATATTAAGAACAGCCCCTTCTTCTTCTATAATAGTTGAAGGAATTTTGGTGACGCCGTAAAAAGCCCCCTCGGCCAACCCATCCACTTCTTCCATATCAAAAAAAGTTAAACTAACTTCTTCTGCTTTAATATCCCATCTTTTTAAAAAGGTCTCAAACTTTTTTACCGTAGTTTTGCAATACTCGCAGCCTGGTTTTCCAAATACTTTTACTTCCATCTTAGGATCCTCCTTTTAAATTTTTACTCGATGGCGATCTCTTAATTCGGCAATTTTACCTTTGTTCCAACCTGGGACTTTAGAAAAATACCCGGTAATTCGGGTAATGCCCTCAATATTCTCTGACGTGCAGCTAGGACATCTTTCTTTAAGGCCTCGAGCGGTTTTTCCGCAATCATAGCAAGCGGTAAATTCCGGGGAAAAAGCAATCTGGACATTCTCCGTGTTCTTAAAAGTCTTAATTACAAAGTTAGCAATCGATTCGGCATTAGGCTTTGACTCTCCCATCCACACATGGGTTAAGGCGCCCGCATCAATCAAAGGATGAAAAAGCCCTTCTTGCCTTACTCTATCAATCGCATTCATTTTTTCTGAAACATTAAAATAGGTTGAGTTAGTATAATAAAGCTCACCGCCATCCCGGTTTCCTTTAACCACTTTGCTGGCCTGCTCTGTAAAATGTTCCATATCCAATTTCGCAAAACGGTAAGCAGTAGATTCAGCCGGGGTTTGCTCTAAAACAAAATGTAAATCATGTTTTTCAGAAAGCTCTTCGCACTTTAGTTTCATAAATGAAATCACTTTTAAACCGAAACGCAGCGCTTGAGAGTCTTCGTGCAACTCTTTTCCGATATGATATTGCACTAGTTCGTTTAATCCTAAAATTCCCACTAAATGGGTTACCCGGCGCAGTCTAAGATAACTTTCACCGTCCCGATTGGTTGCCAAAAGAGACAGAGGCCCTTCGTTTCCTTCGGCCAAAAGTGCTTCTATAAACTTTCTTTTTTCGCGATGAGCCAAAATTGCTTTTTCTAGCGCTTTTTCAATTGCCTTAAAAAGTTTTTGGTCATCTTTTTCAGCTAAATAAGCCATGCGCGGCAAATTAACGGTTACATTTTGGATGGCAGAATAGCGCATCCTCCAAGGCTCTTTAGCGTCTTGCAAATCAGAATAATCTAATTTAAAAGAAAGCCTGCAACACTCTGAAATCTTAGCAGTTTCTCCCCGGTCAAAAACAAAATAAGTATTGCCCATTTCTGCGGCAACATCAGAGATTAAATTTAAAAATCCTTCGTGGCCAGGAGTATTAAAGAATTTTTCGGTCATGTGTACTAATGGTTTTGGAAAAAAGAACGGACGGCCTGCGCCATCCCCTTCTTTATAAACTTCAAACATGGCGGTAGCAAAAGTCTGGGCTTCTTTTAAATAATCCGCGTAAACTTTACCAGTATACATGCCACCACGACCAATGGCAGGCACACTTTCAAAGTGTTTTGGAACTTCCCAATAGATATTTAAGTCTGAAAACAAGCCTTGGCCGCCGCGGCTAACCGCAACACTGGCAAATTCTTCAATTAAGTGGCGGGCAAACCTTTTAATGTGACCATAGCCATAACCTTCCAGATAAGGAGCAATAAATAGATTAACCGCGTCCCAACCAATCGCTCCGGCAAAATGGCCATGCAAGGCCGTGGAAAATTTAACGATATGAGAAATCAGCTCTTCTACATCCTGGGCTGGCTTAGCTGTTCCTTTTGAATCCGGCAAATCAAGACCAAATTTTTTAAGGTATTCAATTGATTGTCCGCTGCAGTAAGGTCGATCAACAAAGCCTAAGTCATGCAAATGGATTTCTCCGCGCATGTGTGCGTCTGCCACTGGCAGCGAAAAAACATCGAGTAAGGCGAATTCTTTTTTAATGTTTTCCGCTAAAGTTAAGTTGGTAGCTTCAGGAGAGTGTGGGGAATTGGCATTTTCTTTGTTTTTATGGAAAATAATCTTTTTTACGTCATAAACCGGCACCCCTAGTCGGGTATGCTTGCGCCGCGCATCTTCTAAGCCATATTCTAAAAGTTTTACGTCTACCAGCTCTCGGACCAGTGGAGCGGTAATCGTTTCAATTGACATGGCTTTAATTTGTTTTTCCACTTCAATCGCAATGATAGAGGCAATTTCATGGTTTAAACCAGTTTCTTTGATCAAGGCAGATATGATCTTATCCCTGCTCCAAGCCACAATATCATCGGTCGAAGTGCGGACAAAAACTGAAAGATCAGTTGACTCTTCTTCAACGGTTAATTGGCTAATTTTATCTTTTAATAATGTTTCATTAACCATTACTAAAATCCTCTTTGCTGCGGTGGCGGTCTCTTAGCTCTCCAATCTTACCTTTGTTCCAGCCTGGGACCTTAGAAAAATATCCGGTAATTCGGGTGATGCCTTCAATGTTTTCTGAAGAACAATGCTGACATTTTTCTTGCAATCCCCGAGTAATTTTGCCGCAATCATTACATGAGGTAAATTCCGGCGAGAATGCAATTTGGGCATTATCTGTGTGTTTAAAGGTCTTGATTACAAAATTAGCAATCGAAGCTGGGTCTGGTTTTGATTCGCCCAGCCACACATGGGTTAAGGCGCCAGCATCAATCAAAGGATGAAAAAGTCCTTCTTGTCTTACTTTATCAATCGCATTCATTTTTTCTGAAACATTAAAATAGGTTGAATTGGTATAATAGATTTCTCCGGTTAGATCATGTCCTTTTACTACTTTAGCAGCTTGTTCTGGAAAATGTTCTAAATCAAGCTTGGCAAAACGATAAGCAGTTGATTCTGCCGGAGTTTGTTCTAAGACGAAATGCACCCCGTGCTTTTTTGAAAGCTCTTCGCATTTGAGCTTCATAAACGAAATAATTTTCAAGCCTAGTTTCAGCGCATCTTTTCCTTGATGCAATTCTTTGCCGATATGGGCTTGGACAACTTCGTTTAAGCCTAAAATACCGACTAAGTAACTTACCCGCCACATTCTAAGATAAGAGTTGCCGTCTCTTTTCATAGATAGCATAGAAAGCGGTCCATTGGGTCCCTTAGCTAATATCTCTTCAATAAACTTCTTCTTTTGCAGATGGGCTTGCGCGCAGAGCTCTAAATGTTCACTCAATAGTTTAAATAATTTTTCATCTGACCCTTCTGCCTTATAGGCAACACGCGGCAGGTTAATAGTAACGTTTTGCAAAGCAGAATAACGCATTCTCCAAGGTTCGTTTGCATCGTTAAGATCTGAGTCATCCAATTTAAAGGACAAGCGGCAGCACTCAGAAATTTTGGCAGTTTCTCCCCGGTCAAAAACAAAATAAGTATTACCCATTTCCGTGGCAACCTTTGAGATATGCATGAGAAACTCTTCGTGGCCAGGAGTTTTAAAGAATTTTTCAGTCATGTGCACCAAAGGTTTGGGAAAAAAGAATGGACGGCCTGCTCCATCCCCTTTCATATAAACATCAAACAACGCCCAGACAAAGCGCTGAGCATCTTTGCTGTAATCAGCATAGGTTTTACCAGTATATTTTCCTCCTGGCCCCATAGCTGGCACATTTTCAAAATGCTTTGGAACTTCCCAGTAAAGATTGATGTCTGAGAAAATAGCTTGGCCGCCTCTGGCCACTGCTTGTTGGCTGTATTCATAAATCATCATTTGGGCAATTTGGTAAACTTCTTCATCAGAAAGCCCTTCTAAAAAAGGAGCAAAAAATAAGTTGACCGCATCCCAGCCAATTGCCCCGGCAAACACCCCTTGAAGCGCAGCAGAGAATTTTACCATTTGAGCTAATAATACTTCCGCGTGTTTGGCTGGTTTAGCAATAGACAGCGCATTGGGCAGGTCAAGACCAAATTTCTTTACATATTCAACTGATTGACCACTGCAATAAGGGCGATCAATAAAACCTAAATCATGTAAGTGAATATCGCCTCTCATATGCGCGTCTGAAATATCTTGAGTAAATACATGCAGCAAAGCAAATTCTTTTTTAATCCCTTCGGCCAAAGTTAGGTTAGTAGCTTCTGGCCCGTGAGGCACATTAGCATTCTCTTTATTTTGATTTAGAATAATTTCCTTTACATCATATAGAGGAGAACCAAGCCGAGTATGCTTTCGTCTAGCATCTTCCAGGCCATGCTCTAAAAGTTTTACGTCAACTAATTCTCGAATTAGTGGAGCAGTAATGGTTTTAAGTTTCAATTGCTTAACTTGTTCTTCAACCTCTACGCCAATAATATTGGCAACAGTTTCATCAATCTCGGTTTCCCGGATTAATGCGGCTACTATTTTTTCCCGGTTAAATCCTTCGATATCTTCGCCCGAGGTCCTTACAAATAATGATAGATCAGTGGCATCCTGTTGCGGCTTTTGTAATACTTCTGGATTCATACTAACTCTCCCCCTTTTTTTATTTTGAATTTATAGAGATCTCTTTAATCTCTTTTAAGAACTCGGATAAATCTTCAAACTTGCGATAGACTGAGGCAAAACGGATATAGGCAATTTTATCGATTTTTTGCAAGCGATCCATAACCATTTCCCCGATTTGGGCGGTGGGAACCTCTCTGCCTACCTCGCGGTGAATCTCTCTTTCAATTTCGTCCACCATCTTGTCAATGCTGTCAGCTGAAACTGGTCTTTTTTCACAGGCGCGCAAAATTCCAGACTGCATTTTATCGCGGTTAAAGCCTTCACGCCTTCCATCCCGTTTAATTACCAGGGTTGGGCGTTCTTCTACTCTTTCATAAGAGGTAAAACGGCCGCGGCAGGCAGAACATTCTCTTCTTCGCCTAACCGCCTTCCCTTCCTCGGTTTCGCGGGATTCAAGCACCTTATCTTCAATATTTTCACAAAATGGACATTTCATAGTTTTCTACATATCTAGGGTGAGTATGAATTTACCACACCATATCTGGGGTGTCAAGAGGGTATTTTGTCGCCGATAATTAACCTTTTACCGACGATAAAATCATGCGCAGACATGCGTTTTTTACCTTCTAGCTGAACCTCTAACACGAGCAAAGCCCCTTTTCCAGTGGCTATCACAAAGCCTTTTTGCTTAACTATTTCTAAAATCTCTCCCGGGACTTTGTGAATTGTTTCACAATCTTTTGTTAACGCTGTTTTCCATATCTTTAGTAGTTTCTCTTGACAAAAAGTATGCACCACGGGCCAGGGAACCATGGCTCGCACTCGATTATGGATATCTTGAGCTGATTTTTTCCAATCAATCTCGGCCGACTCTTTGGTAATTGACGGCGCTAGCGTCGCTTGACTGTTGTCTTGTTTTAAATAGTGTACTTTAGCTTCTTCTATCTGTCTTAAGGTTAAAAGCAATAAGTCTTTCCCTTTTTCAAAAAGTTTTGCAAGCATTGTTTCTGTATTATCATCTAATTCAATCTTAACCTTTGCTTGATTAATAATATCTCCGGCATCCAACTGTTCGTTTATCCGCATAATCGTAATACCAGTTTCTTTTTCTCCGTTAAGCAGCGCCCATTGCACCGGCGCGGCTCCCCGATACTTTGGCAGTAAGGACGCATGCAGATTAATTGTCTTATATTTTGGAATTTCAATAATTTCTTTGGGCAGAATTTGGCCATAAGCCACTACCACAATAATATCCGGGCTCAAAGATTTAATTAACGACGCTAAAACAGGATTGTTTTTTACTTTCTCTGGTTGTTCGATGGCTAAATCATTTTGCAAAGCTATTTCTTTTACCGCGGAAAAAACAATTTTCTTACCACGACCCTTAGGACGATCCGGCTGAGTAATAACACAAGCGATTTCATGATTTGATTCAATTAAGGTTTTTAAAATCTTAGCGGCTGGCTCTGGAGTGCCCATAAAAATTATTTTCATTTTAAATTAATTCTTCCTTTTTCTCTTTGGATAAAGGCATGTGCTTGATTTGACTCGGATCTTTTACCCGATCAATAAACACACAGCCTTCTAAATGATCAATTTCATGTTGAAAAACCGTAGCTAGCAATCCTTCAACTGCAAGCTTAATGTTTTCTCCGTTTTTATTCATGGCTTTAACTGTAACTTTAGACGCTCTTTCAACCAGACCTTCCACTCCAGGCAAAGATAGGCAACCTTCTACAAAACTTTGGCTGCCATTTTTTTCCGTAATTTTTGGATTAATCAAAATGTGCAAACCTTCGCCAATATCAGCAATAATAATGCGCAGGGATTCGCCAATTTGCGGAGCGGCTAAGCCAATTCCCGGTGCCTGACGCATGGCTGACTCCATGTTTTTGATAATTTTTAAAATCTCAGGCGTAATTCTTTTAACTGGCTTAGCTTTTTTACGCAAAATCGGGTTTGGAAAGCGTACAATGTTCTTAGGCAGCTTAGTCATGGGTTTATTATAACATGCTATAATAAATTTGTGGTAATAGCCTAATAGGTCTATACTATTCCCCAAAAGGGGGTGAAACAATGAAACTCGATGTAGTAAAGTTTGGTTATGCTTGCGCTATCCTTTGGGGTGCTTGTGTTTTGAGCATGGGTATTATGAGCGGCTTTGTTAATTGGGGAACCCCATTGGTAAAAGGATTAGCTTCTCTTTATATTGGATACAATACTACTCCGTCAGGGATCATCATCGGAACTATCTGGGCGCTGCTTGACGCCGGAATTGGTGGATGTTTACTGGCTTGGATTTATAACAAACTAATTGGGTAACCTTTGTTAAGATTGCGGTGATGGGAATGGGATTACGATGATATTATTTTAATCACCGCAATCACCGTAATCATATAAAACAATGGAGCCGAGGGGAGTCGAACCCCTGTCCGAAAAGGCCGGCGCTTAAATCTCTACGAGTGTAGCTTCTTTTAAAATTTCACCCAGGTTTATCCCGAAGCAAGGAAAGCACCTGCGCTATCTGATATTTTAGCTTAGCAACCAGCCAAACAGAAAAAGCTGATTGTGTAACCGAAAAATAACGTCTGACCCCAACCCCTTCGGTAAAGATTGGGAGACGAGCCGTTTAATTAATTAAACAGCTAATGCCATTTCAGCTGGAGCGGAACAAAGATCCATCAGATCCTGTACGCTTCTCCCGCCTACTCTAGCTGCTTGTTTTTCGTCTGCATTTATGACGTTTGCTAGTAATAATTAACGAAGATTGACTAGCGTCTTCGACTCGCAACTTAAGGTCGAATACTTCCCGTCAAAGCCCTTACAGCCCCATATTTTCAATGACCAATGTCGAATGACGAATGAAGGAATAATTATTTATAATTCCGAAATGCCAGTTTTAAGTAAGCCTATAAACGATTCAACTTGTTCTTGATTCATCTGTGATAGCAGATCGCCAAATTTTTGCCAATCCTGTGCTTCATCCATTAGCTCTTTATTAGCTTTAATTTTTTCCATTTCCAGCTCAATTTCTTTTTGTAACTTTTTGTTGGCTTCTTCCATGGCCGCTTGCGGTTCTTTAAGCCCGGTTAATTGAATCACTTGCTCTAAAATCCGCTCAAACTCTTCTGCTGCAATCTCTTTTTGCTTAGCTTCGGTAGCAAGAGCTGCTAAACGTACTGCTATTCCTCGGGCATCCATTTGTGGGCCACGACCAATATCTGGTCTAGCCCCTTTGCCTGCCTGATCCCCCGCTTTTCGAACTTCTTTGCCTACGTCCTTTTGAGACGCTTGTGGCGGCGGAATATGCGGCTTATGTCCAGGAACTCTAATCATTTAAAGTTCTTCCTTCCATCTCGTCTAAAACTTGTTTAGTTAATAATAAAGCCAATTTATCCATTTTAGTTTTTTCAACCTTATTTAATGGCCGCTTTTTTAAGTTTTCCATTTCACTATACAACTCTTTAGCCGCAGCTTGTCTTAGCTGTGCCCCCGTATAGTGCTTATTATTATTTGTTTTACCTATCATCATAGCCTTTTCCTTTAAAAGCTTTTTCAATTTCTCTTTGAGCTTCTTTACGTCTAATTGTTTCACGTTTTTCGTATTTTTTCTTTGCTTTGGCTAGTGCCAATTCTATTTTCGCCCAGTTACCATCAAAGTATAGCTTAAGTGGTACTAGTGTCAATCCTTTTTCGGCAACTTTTCCAATTAATTTCACTTGTTCGCGTTTTTTTAATAATACTTTTCTGGGCCGGGTTGGGTTTTCAGTCGATTTCTGATAAGGGCTAATATGCATGCCAAAGATAAAAATTTCTTCATTTTCAATTCGGCCAAAGCTTTCTTTTAGATTAACTTTTCCCTGGCGAATGGACTTAACCTCTGCCCCTTTTAAAATTAAACCAACTTTGTAGGTATCGAGGATAATATAATCGTGCCGGGCTTTTCGATTGTCAGCGATTAGTTTAAAGTATTTTTTCGAGGCCATAGATCAATCCTTTTTGATCTTTGATCTTGCGGATGGCCATGACAACTCCGGGCATAAAAGACTCTCTATTAAGAGAATCATGTCTAATAGTCAAAGTTTGCCCTAGGCCACCAAAAATAACTGCTTGGTGCGCCACCAGTCCTGGCAATCTGACTGAATGGATAGGTACTTCTTTTCTCATTAGTTTGGCAGTTTTAATCGCTGTGCCAGAAGGTTTATCCAGTTTTTTGTCGTGATGAAGTTCAATAATTTCTGCCTTAGGCATATATTTTACAGCTTCAGCTGAAAATTTCATCATTAAGACCGCGCCAATCGCAAAATTAGGCGCAACCAGACAATTAACTTTATTAGCAGAACAAAGCTTTTCAATTTCTTTTAAGTTTTTATCAGTTAAACCAGTAGTTCCAATAACAGCATGCGCCCCATTTTCTAAAATGGTCTTAACATTTTTCATAGCAACATCGGGTTGAGTAAAATCAACCACTACTTGGACTTTATCTTTTTTAATTGCCGCTGCTAAATCGTCGCCAAGATCAATTTGGCCAACTAATTCAAGATCAGCTTCTTTTTGAACTGCTTTTACAGTCTCACTGCCCATTTTCCCTTTTGCACCGTTAACTAAAACTTTTATTTTTGTCATTTTTTATACTCCTGTATGACCAAAGCCACCTGCGCCTCGGTCGGTTGATGGAAGCTCGTCTACTTCCTCAATTGCAACATGTTCAATCTTATTAATAATCATCTGTGCGATACGGTCACCGCGCTTGACCACTAAATCTTTTTGACTGTGATTCATTAAAATCACGCCAACTTCACCTCGATAATCCGCATCCACCGTACCTGGTGTGTTTAAAACCGAAACACCTTGTTTTAAAGCTAAGCCAGATCGCGGTCGCACTTGAGCCTCATAGCCTTCCGGAAGAGCCATGGCCAGTCCTGTTGGAACCAGCTTCCAGCCAGAAGGAGGAATAACCGTATCTTTATCCACCGCAGCATAAAGATCCATGCCTGCAGCATGATCACTCATGTATTTTGGGGTTGGAACCCCTTCTCCATGGGCCAATTTCTTAATTTTTACTTTTAGCATGGTTTATATTATACCACGAGCTTAAAATACTGTCTTCATCACCGCAATCATCTCCTAATCACCACAATAAATAAAGTGAAATTAACTACTAAATATTACGATATATTCTTGTATGTCTGCATTAACAGCAACCAGTAAAATAAAAATTAGAGAAACTGTTTTAGGCAAAAGAACAGTCCAAGGGGTTTTTAGTCGCCAAACCTTTAGAAACAAAATTGGCTTGCCAACCAGAAAAGCTTTGGTTCGCACACGATATACTGATTGGTCTAATATCATTTACAATGTTGAAAAAACCAATGAAGATCTAGCGGCCAACATAACAAAAACATTACTAGACAAAGACATTTCTCTTAATGAAGGAATCCTCATAAGAGATGGCTTTATTGGTGCTAAAAACGTGTGGGAATTATTAAAAAGGCAGGAATTAAGAGAAACTTTGGATCTGCCCCCCCTAGAAAAACCTTGCACAGAACAGATTTTAGGAAAAGTTCTTGATCAAGCACTTTCTACCCGAGGCATTGAAACTTATGAAGCCTTGGTAGCTAATTATTTTGTCAGCTGGTATGGGATTTTAGAAAATCCAGATAACATTGAGGCTTTAAGAGAAAGCCCCTTTTTAGAAGTTCCCCAAGATTTCCTAATGGCTTGTTATAAAAGAGTTTTTACTCTAGCAATAGCCCTTAAAGTTCCTTCTATAACCGAAACACAAAATCCACTTCAAGGATCAATTTCAACAAGAGCTGGTGAATATCGCAAATATGCTAAAAAACTAACTTCACCATTTATAAAACAACTATTACGAAGAGCAAACATTAGAACCGCATTAGGCTTTGCTCCTTTACCTTTCAACGAAGGCCTGCCGCTCTCTTGGCAAAGAAGAATGGTTTCCCAAGCCTGGAATTATCCTCTTACTCTGGGAGAAATAGTTGCTGTCGCAGGTATTGACCCAGCCCAATATTCTGAAGAAATTATGGGTAAAAAAGTTTGGATAAGAGAAAGGTATTCATGGAGAGAACACGAAAAAGAACGCCCTGAAATCGCCAAGCAAGTTTTAAAAAGGGCTTCGCTCAGGGCCTTGCTTAATAGTCCTGCACTTGATCTAGGAACAACGACCATTGCTTTAAAAGAAATAATTGAAACGCTTCCAGCTAACAACCAGATGAGAAAAAAAATAAAAGAATTGGAAGAAGCAGGGTTTTATGACAACCCAAGATCCGCCACACAAACTCTCATACAGCAAGTGGACCGTAGCAAAAAATCCGCTTACAAATTTATGGGCTATTATTTGGCTGCTTATGTAATCGTTGCCCATTTTAGACAAGAAGGCTATAGCTTTGATGCGGCAGCAAGAGATGTTTTGAATATTTTGCAAGATGTAGCCCCAAATGACCTGTATTTACAAGGCAAAATCATTTCTTGGATGGCTCATCTTGTTTTTAGCGAAAAAAACCAAGTTTATAACTATACCTGGCCGCTTTTTTATATGGGTGAAGAAAAAGCGGAAATTGTTTTGGTTTCTACCTTTAGTTTGCTCATGGAAACTGACAAGTTAACTAATTTTCTCTCCGGCTGTCTAGCTGACTATAGCGGTTATTTTCACTCCGGCAAGGTCCAGTCTTGCCTTGAAATTTTCGCTAAACAAAAAGGTATAAGATTAAACTCACTACCAGAAGAACTTCTAGAACTTGGGAGAGACAGATGGTAACAAATCATATAACAACTTCAACTAAAATTTATATGCCAACCCGTCGCTTTGATCGCAGAGTGCTTTTGAATAATGGCTTAAGAAAAAAGTTGGGACTAGCTACCCTGCCAACTAATCAACAGGTTGCAGATCATACAGAAACAAACTATCCCATGGCTTTAGGCGAAGCACTGCATCGCGCCGACAACCCAGAACTACATCCGGTTAAAGAATTTTTATGGCATGATGTTTACAATCAACCAGAAAACATAATCCCCATGTTGCAGGGAAACGAGTTCGGTGCCGAAGATAAAACAACTTTTATCGCTATGTATTTACGCTTAAATTTCCCCATTGGTTTAATCGCCGGCCAGATATTTAATAATTTTTATCAACAGCAAACTTTTACTTTTGGCCATTTTGTCGGTGAAACGGCCCAAGACCTTATGGCTGACGCTAGTCCTTATACTATACTAGCCCTGGTCTCATCTTTTATCATTGATATTGTTAAGCAGCCAGAATTAAACTTCTCTCTTTTTCAGGCCGGCCAGGTTACCGTAGCCGCAGCCAGAGCCTTTACGCAAGACTTACAAGAAGCACAAATGATTTATGACTCTGTTGCCACAGAGCTTTACCAAGAAAAAGAAAAACAAGCTGCTTTTTTAAGCGCTTTAACGGTTAGCCCAGAAAATTTAGAGACCCAAAAACACCAGACTCTTGAACTAGAAAGCTTTTTGCCTTGTCGCAAACGTTATAAGTCTGGTTTATCCCCAAATATTGCTGAAAAAATATTTTCCAGAGCAGGCCTGCGGGCTGCTTTTAAGATTAGCCTACCCGAACATGAAGGATATAAAACTATAGTGCAAGAAATTTTAGCTGAAGCAGACACAGATGAGCTTGAACAATTAAGAGCTTTTATTCCTCAAGAAATCCAAGAAAAAGAAGTTTGGATAAGAGATAAAAAATTAACTCCCAGAACAGCTAATATGATAATTAAACGCAACTCATTAAGAAAACTTTTGGGATTACCAAAATTTGAAACAGAATACGATGAAGTTAAATTTGAAGATATGCTAAAACGCTCAAACAATCGTGATGCTAAATTTTTATTTGCCATGCTTGTCTATGGTATTAAAGAAAGGCCAACTGATCTTAAAGCTGCCTTGGCAGACAAAACTATTCCAGCAAAATTTAAAGCTTTATTATTAACCACTTACTTTACTGCCCTTGGACAAAATGATCCCGAAGAAGTTGGAGCTGATTTAGGCATGCTACTTATTAGTCATCTCCCAGAAGAACCAAAAAATTGGGCCGTAATTATCGGGGAACTAACCAAAGATCTTTTTGATGTCGATCAAACATATATTTATAAAACCCCTGACTTTGTTAAATTTATTATTTCAGTTTTAGCTACGCTCCCATTAATCCAAGACAAACAAAGAGCTCTTCTATTGTGGTTAATTGAACGCCAGATCACTAAAGAAAAAGGGCGTATTTTTGGAACAGTATTAAAACATTTATTCAAGGGCATTGATGCCCCTGCTCAAAAAACAGCTGCGGTTGCTGAGGATAAAACCCCAGCACCAGCCTTTGTTTCTCATATGCTAAAAACAATGGAAAGAAGAGCTGCGGCAGCACCAGAAGACACACAAGCAATAACTCCTAGACAAGCACAATTAGATTTTATATTGGCGTTGCTTTTGCATAAAAAGTTCACACCCACCTCTTGCGCAAGAATAGTCATTAAGGTCGCCAATATTTTATTTGAAAAAGATAAAGATGAGGCAATTAGTTTTATATATGAAGTAGGCACAAACTTGTATGAAAACCAAACCGAAAAATATCAGGCTTATTTAGACAAAGTTGCAAAGGAACTGGGTTTAGAAAGCGAAGATTCCATTGCCAAAACCATAATTGCAGCTTTAGACCCTGAAATTCCACTAGGCACTTTAATAGTAGCACTTGCAGAACAGTTAAAAAAATATTCCCTCTCTCTTGAAAGCACAGCTAAGATCACTATCCAAGTAATCATGGCTTTTTGTGGTATAGAGGGGGGCCATCTTGCCAGAACCTTTTTGAGTCAATTAACCATGGAACTAGAAGATCAAAATCCAAGCTTTGATGGTGATATTTTTAGATCTGATCTTGAAACAGAACTAACTCATTGGCTGGAGGACTAAAGCCCTCACCCAGAAACAGTATAATTTAGTAGTGTAGAAAAGCGGCCCTCTCCCAGAGGGAGAGGGAGTGGTTGGATAATTGAAGGGTTAATTGAGTATTTTCTCTAATTTCTTTAGCATTGATCTCTTGTTTTCTTTTATTTCTTTATTAGTAATCCTTATTATATATATTCCTTTAGATTCAATCACTTCTTGTCTTAGTTCATCATAGTCTTTTCTTCTTAAATGAATGCCTCCGTCTACTTCAATGCCTAATTTAAGTTCATGAGAGTAAAAATCTAAAACAAAGCCTTCTATTACATGCTGTCTTCTGAATTTATATTTCTTAAACTTACGATTACGAAGAAGTTCCCAAACTATTTTCTCTGTTTTAGTTTGTTCTTTTCTAAGTCTTCTAGCAAAAGTTTTCTTTATTTCTTTCATAATGGTAATTATAACTCATCTGTTGCCGGCTCACCCCCTCTCCCTCTGGGAGAGGGTAAATTGTACTAAAAGTAAATAAATAAGAATTAACTAGGGTGAGGGCTGTTAACAGTTTAATTCTTTAATCGGCAGCTTATCTAGATCCCCAATCACAGCTAAGGTCAGGTATTTATCTTTAAAATAACGATTGGCTAGCTGCATAATATCGTCTTGAGTCACTTTATCTACCTGCGCAAAGATATCATCAATAGTTTTTACGTTATCCAAGAAAAACTCGGTCTTGGCCATCCAGCTCATGCGCGCGGAAGTTGATTCAAGACCTAGCACTAAAGAACCTTTTAAATTTTCCCGGGCGCGATCCAGCTCTTCTTTGCTAACTCCCTCTTTTTTAAACAAGCTAAACTGCTTTAAGATTAAATTAATTACTTCCTCTAAATTTTCTTTGCTGCAGCCAGCATAAACATAAGCAATGCCAAAGTGCTTAAATGGTGCAGCGGTTGAATAAACTGAATATGCCAACCCCCTCTTTTCTCTGATTTCCTGAAACAACCTAGAGCTCATGCTGCCACCCAAAATAGTATCTAAAAGCGAGTAAGCGTAGCGATCCTCATCTACCTGAGAAACTCCTTTGGTGCCTAAACACAAATGGACTTGTTCGGTTTTCTTTTTTTGCAAATGCATACTACCCATAATTTCTACTGATTCTGGTGCCTGCATTAAACCCTCGCCTTCCCATTTTTCAAAATAGCTCTTTAGCCTTTTTAAAGCATCTTTGGGAATGGCACCAGCCAAAGAAATAATTGTATTGTGCGGGTTATACCATTTTTTTTGATAGTCTAAAATATCTTTGCGGCCAAAACCCTTAACGCTTGCAACCGTTCCAATGGTTGGCCGGCCAATCGGATGACCGTGTAAAATTTTACCAGCAAAATAATCATGGATTAACTCGTCCGGTGTATCTTCATACATTTTAATTTCTTCTAAAATAACTGATTTTTCCGCTTGCATTAATTTTTCGTCAAACCGCGCGTTTAATAAAAGATCAGCCAATACATCTATAGCAACGTCTAAATGTTTATCCAGCGTCACGGCATAATACATGGTTACGTCTTTGCCAGTATAAGCATTCATTTTGCCACCCACGGCATCCAGTTCATGGGCAATTTCATAGGCAGAGCGTTTTTTAGTACCCTTAAACACCATATGTTCAATTAAATGCGATAAGCCAGCTTCACTCTCACTTTCGTTACCAGATCCAGCACCAACCAGTATGCCCATAGCCACTGATCGCATGCTCGGAATTTCTTCGGTTAGAATGGTTAAGCCATTTTTAAGTATCGTTTTCTTAGAATTTGGTATTTTCATTGGTATAAGCCTTTGTCCTGAATGTATTCTAGCACTTCCTTAGAAATTAATTCAGAAACTTGCTCCCCTTCTACAATCATATGCCTAATATTAGTAGCTGAAACATTTTCATTTAAGTTCATAACATGAATTTTGTTTGCATGCGACTTCAATAGCGGTGAATCCTCATTCTCTCCTGGCCTCTTGGCCACAATAAATTCGCAATAACTAAATAATGAAAGCGGATCTTTCCATTCCATCATCTCATTCAAAGAATCCATCCCTATAATATAGTAGAGTTTATCCCCTTTTTTATTTAACTCTTTAAAAGTATCAATTGCATACGATGTTCCTTCTCGATCAAGTTCAATGCGTGAAATTGAAAATCTTTCTTTGCCTTCAATTGCCAATTTAACCATCTTAAATCGGTCTTCTTTATCAATTAATTCAGCTAAATCCTTATGCGGTGGAATGTTGGTAGGGATAAAAATGATTTCATCTAATTTAAATTCCTTCAAAGCCTTCTCCGCCATAGCCAAATGGCCATTGTGGATAGGGTTAAACGTGCCACCAAGGATGCCTAGACGCTTCATGGGCTTAGTATATCACAAAAAAAAGTGAAATTTTTTGATAAAGGTACCGAAGAATAGTTGTCATTATTTATATATAGGAGGAACCATAAAATGGCATCACGAACACGAATAGGAATAACACCAAGAGATCGGCAAGCAGCCACAGCTCTTAGAGCCCAACTAGGTAACACGATAAACGCCTTAGCTAATAACCAGGCTAACTCGCTACGCGCAATCGCCAAGAGGCTTGGCGAAGGATTTAAGCTTCACATCAAGTTTGATCGAGGAAAAAACCTTTTCCGCGCTCTTGATTCTGAAATCACTGTCGCCTTATCAGCAATCGGTTTAACAACTGAAACAGGCTACGATCTTTTGGAAGCAGTTTCTAATTTCTGTTTTTCACATGAGGACTCAGGAGGGGCAGCAAAATATCCAGCCAGACTTCAAGGAGTAACCTTAGAATTATCTGAACTAGTTGCTTTAGACAAAAGAAGCCGCAACGATCAAGAAATTTTTCATCAGTTTCTAGATGCTTTTATTAGATTTAAAGCAATTCGAGACACATTGGGCCACATTAGAGAAACAGTAATGCTTGGCAACCAGCCATTGCTTGCTGTAAATCAAAATAAAGTCCAACTCATGCTCGATATTATTGATGATGGTTATGATATTGCTGATCTTGAAGGAGCTATTGGTTTTTGGCAGGATGGCGATATAGAACCAACCGTTGTAGAAGACGTAGTTCAAGTCTCAGATCTTATGCAAAAGCTTGAAGATATATTGAGTTAGCACATCTACAAAAATTAGCAGGAGATAAAAAAACATGAAAACACCTGGCGCAACAGAATCATTATCCGCTTTTTCGGCAAATCTTAAAAATGGGGGGCTGCTAAAACAGACAACAAGCATACTGGCAAGTCGCCACAAAATCAGATTATGGTTAAACAAAAAACCCATCTTCAGAAGCGCCTCCCCTCAAGTCTCAGCCGCTTTGCAGAATTTAGGCTGGGGAAGAAGGCGAAGCTTAAATGTAGTTTTAAGGAGAATGTTTGCTTGGTCAGATCAAAATAATGGGAGAGAACTTGATGCTTCTCTTCATCTCGAATCCCTCATCGGGCTCCATCTGCAAGGAATCAGGATAGATCAATCCCTAGAAGAAATCGTAGAAATGGAAAACCTTTTGAGTGCAGTTAGAACAAAAAGACATGCCTTAAGAAACGTCTTGCCTCTTTTCCAGAGAACGGAACTTCCTCAAACTCTGGCACCTATTGGCCTCAAAACCGAACTTTTCAAAAAGCTATTACTCTTTTGCGGGGAAAAAGGAATAAGCATTACTGATTTGGCAATTGCGGTTGACTCTATATCCGAAGACGGAATCCATTCTATCGAGAATTTAGTTTAGCCTATGGTCGCCTAACCTGCCCCTTACCTAAGTAAACTGAAATTATCCACCAAATATACCGATAAAAAGACATGCCAGGAATACTTCCAATAACTTTTGCCAGGACTCCAACTGTAGTTAGCCCAACCAACAAACTGCGAGTTGCGGCAATGCAAGTTTTGACTGCTGATGAAAGAAAAGAAACTCTGCCTCAAAGAAGCATAGTCTTAGAAATAAGCAACATTGCAGCATTAAAAAGAGATCATGGAATAGAAGCTGTTTTTTTCTGTGAAGCTTCCCATGATCTTTTACCCGGGTCTGATGAATTATTTCAAAGAACAGCTGAAGACTGCGGGGTTTTTATCGGCTTTGGAGACATCGATCCATTAACCAGCAGCAGCAGATACACTGTTGCCGGACCGGATGGACCCCTATGGACTGGAATCGGAGAAGCACGAAGCACCCCAACAACTATTCCTGAAGCATTAACTCCTGATTTTCACCTCAAAGGCCTTGAAATAAAAGTGCAGATTTGTGCAGACATCGGCGCAGGAAGAACTCTTCGCACCTTTAACCTCCCTCGCACAGATATAGATCTTGTTATTAATCCTTCTAGGGTATACGATTTTATGATGGAAGAGGTTTTCCCACCTGCTGCAGGAGGATTTTTGCCACAGGCCTGCTTAGGAATTAATAGCACAATGTTTTTATCCGGAACATATCAAGATGGTTATTCTTTTTACGCCAGCTATACTCAAGCAGGAGAAATTGCTAATGTTTTTCACTTACAATCACAGGCCGGAATCTTAATCGCAGATGTCCCTATCCCCTAACCTGTCCCTTACCATCAATAAGATATTTATACGAAGTTAATTCTGACAAGCCCATTGGCCCTCTAGCATGTAATTTCTGCGTGGAAATTCCAATTTCAGCACCAAAACCAAACTCAAACCCATCAGTAAACCTGGTTGAGGCGTTAACATAAACCACAGCAGCATCAACTTCAGCTTGAAATTTTTGCGCAGCCTTTTTATCTTTAGTAATTATTGTTTCAGAGTGCTTGGTTCCGTATTTATTAATATGAGCAATGGCTTCGTCAATGCCAGAAATAACTTTTACTGCTAAAGTTAGCGACAAAAATTCAGTTTTATAATCTTCTTCACTAGCTGGCTGGTCAATGCCGCCTCGAATCTCAACCCCTTTTTCTTTTAGCTTGGAAAATAAAGATTGGGAAAGCTTTGTTGCCACTTCTTTATCAATTAAAAGCGTTTCAATGGCATTACAAACTGATGGTCGTTGGCATTTAGCATTAATTATAATTTGCTCAGCCATTTTAAGATCAGCAGTTTTTTCAACATAAGCGTGGCAATTGCCCTCACCTGTTTCAATGGTTGGCACTTTGGCTTTCTGCACCACTGTTTGAATTAACCCTTTGCCTCCGCGAGGAATCAAAATATCAACATAGTCTCTGGCAGCCATAAGCTCTTCGGCGGTACTGCGATTAGTATCTTCAATTAATTGAATAGCACCTTTTGGAATTCCAGCACTATAAGCTGCTTCGGAAATTAGATGCGCAATCTGTTTATTAGAATTTATTGCGTCAGAACCACCGCGAAGAATAGTAGCATTACCTGCTTTAAGACAAAGTGCAGCAGAATCAACCGTAACATTAGGTCTGGCTTCATAAATAATGCCAATTACACCCAGCGGAACTCTAACTTTTTTAATTTTTAACCCGTTTGCCCTTTTCCAAGAAGATATTACTTGGCCAATTGGATCAGGCAGGGATTTTACAACATTTAAACCTTCGATCATCCCTTGAATTCTTGGACCATCTAAACTCAAGCGATCAAGCAAGGTTTTGGATAAGCCCTTTTTCTCGCCTGCTTCAAGATCGATTGAATTTGCGTCAATAATGACCTTAGCATTTTTGCTTAAAGCCTCAGCCATGCGAGCTAAAGCTTCGTTTTTAACTTTGGTTGACGTAATTGCCAACTTTGTCGCAGCTTCTTTAGCTAATTTGCCTTTTTGAGTAACTTCTGAAGTGTTCATGTCGGAAATATTATAACATAAAAACTGAAATTTCACCCCAAATATGTCGATATATATATAGAGGGGAGAGTATCATGAATACCCAAGAGACCCTAAAAAAATTAGAAAAAGCGACTCTAAAGAATTACTTAGAAAAATTAGTGCGTACTAAAATGCGCAAAGTTACGCTCTACACCATTTTCCCAATTACTGCCGCACCAAATTATTCTGATGCCAAAAATTACGTGCTAGTAGAAGATTTAAATAAGATAGCCAACCTTAACAGCGGTAAGTTTTTAAATTAAACCCTGACACCAAACCCAAACGCCTGTTTTACTCGCCCAAAAAAGTCATAACCATCCAAACGGATAAACTTGGTTTTAAGCTTTGATTTTTCGATTTTTACCTTTTGCCCTACTTTTAAAGGCAGCATATTTTGCCCATCAGCAGTCACAATAACTTTGTCCCCTCTAGTAAGGGTGACTGAAACGCCTTTTTCCAACACAATCGGTCTAATACTGATCTTGTGAGGACAAATAGCAGATAAAACAATAGTAGGCGAATGCGGATCAAGCAATGGACCACCAGCTGATAAATTATAGGCAGTTGAGCCAGTAGCAGTAGCAAAAATTAAGCCGTCAGCCAGATATTCTGTAATTCCTTCAACTTCTAGTCTAATCACTCGAGCAATTCCGCTTTTACTAATAACAATGTCGTTTAAAGCTAATAATTTTTTACCGTTTACCTGCGCTTCAATCATGGTCCTTTCATCAATTTTATATTTTCTCTTTTTAATCCTTTGCAAAGCACCCACAAGCTGTTCTAAATCTATTTCAGTTAAAAAGCCCAAGCCCCCCATATGGATTCCAAGAATGGGCAGTTTTTTCTCCGCCAACATGCGGCTAGCACGAAGAATAGTTCCGTCTCCGCCTAGCGTAATTACAAAATCAGCCTTATTTAAATCAACTTTATAGCCAGCTTTTTTTAATTCTTTAGTTATTTGCTTAGCTGTGCCAGCAATAATACTGTCTTCTTTTTTATAAATTATTCCAACCGTTTTCATGCTTCCCTCCTATAACAAACCAATAGACGCTAACAACCAGATTATACCAATTAGACCTAAAACAATAAACCCAGCCAATAAAAACCTAAAAAAGAAATCAAGACTCCATTCGTGCGGATAACGAAAACCAACAACGTGGATTTCCCCATCATTGGGATCAACCAGCAAAACCTCCGGTGTATTAAAAACCCGGCAGCATTCAATTAACCTTCTTCTAAACAAAGGATCGTTCGCATCAAACTCTGCTTCGCCCTTTTTAACAATCACAATATATTTAACTTTACCCTTTTTAACTAAATAATCTGCGACCACATGACCATAATGCTCTTTACCATCTATATTAGTGATAACTGGTTGTTTTAAATTTACGCTTAAAATCTTAAAACCACTGCGGGTTAATAAATCTTCGGTGGCTTTGCGGTCAAACAGATCTTGCGGAGCAGATTTTATGTTAGTTTTCCAATTGCGATAGCTGATAATTAGATAGAAAACTAAAGAACCAATTACCATACCGGCAACAGTAGCAAAAATAATTGAGGTTGACATAAGAGCATTATAATGACGAATGACAAATTTATCAATGACGAATTAATTTATAAATTGATCAATTGGGTATTCACTCGTCATTCGTCATTGGTTTTTGGTTATTTCGTTAAATGGATCAAAAACTCCACATTCCCATCTGCACCAGTAATAGGAGAAGTTACTATTCCTTTAATTTCAAAACCTATAGTTTCGGCTTCTGCCTCAACTTTCTCAACAACTTCTTGATGAACTGCTGGATCTCTAACTATTCCACCCTTTTCCACCTGCTCACGCTTGGCTTCAAATTGAGGTTTGATCAAAGCTATTACTTCTGCTTTATCAGTTAAAAGAGCATAAACTGCCGGCAAAATCTTAGTCAAGGAAATAAAAGATACGTCAATGACGCAAAGATTGATTTCAGACTTTTCTAATCCCAAATCCTTAGGTTTGAGATTGCGAGCATTAACCCTCTCAAACACTTTGACTCTTGGATCTTTTCTTAGTTTCCAGTCAAGTTGGCCATAACCAACATCAACCGCGTAAACTAATTTAGCTCCATTTTGCAAAAGGCAATCAGTAAACCCGCCAGTTGAAGCACCAACATCCAGGCAAACTTTATCTTTAACTTTTACTGCAAATTCTTTAAGCGCTTTTTCTAGTTTTAACCCGCCACGACCAACATAAGGATGGGGAGCACTTTTTATTTTAATTTCAACAGCTTCGGGAAACAAAGTTCCAGCTTTATCTATCTTTTGCCCTTCCACAAAAACCACTCCCGCCATAATTGCCGCCTGGGCTTTGGGTTGAGAAGGATAAAGCTCTCGTTCAACTAAAATTTGGTCTAATCTTTTCTTCATAAGTCGCTAAATTGTATTGTAACATAGCAAATGTTATAATGACATTCTCCGATGAAAACAAAGGCTTTCGCAGCAGCACTAATATTGGCCTTGCTCTGGGTTCCAGCCTTAGCAGAAATCAATCTTGATTCCCGCGCTTCTTTTAACATGGGCTACACTTATTTGCAGGATAAACAATATTACGCTGCCATTGAAAATTTTAAAACATCTATTAAAGATCCATCCTATCCTTTGCTGGATTATTCCTATTTTTATATTGCGGAATGTTATTTTAACAAAAAACATTACCCAGAAGCAGCCCAGGTTTACAAAGAAGTCTCTGATCATTTTAAAGATAGTGTTTTAGTGCCCAAAGCCTTGTTTGGCTTGGCCAAAAGCCAGGCTGCGCAAGACGATTATAAGACTGCTACCCAAACTCTACGTGCGTTAATCGCCCAATATCCAAACAATGAAGTTGTACCAGAAGCTCGCTATCGCCTGGGCCAATATTTAGAAAAGCTAAAAAAATATGAAGAAGCTTCCCGGGTCTTTAGGAATTTAAATCTAATTCATGCCAATAGCTATTTTGCGGAAAAAGCCCTAGATCAATTAGATAAGCTGGCAAAAACCAGTGCCCTGGCCCACTACGAAGCACCGGCTGCTTCAGTTTACAATTTAGGCATTAAATATTTCAAAGTTCGCAACTATACCAAGGCTAAAGAATATTTTTCGCGCATTACAAAATATTACAAACGTAGCTCCTATTACGACGAAGCTAATTTAATGCTAGGCCGGGTTTGTTTGCGCAAAGGAAAAACCAAAACCGCGGAAAAATATTTTAAACGGGCTATTAACCAGGGCAAAGACGCTAAACCAGAGGCTATGTATTATTTGGCTCGTACCTATAGCTACAGAGATAAGCTAAAAGCCGCCATCCCTCTTTTGCAAAAAGTAGTTGATCGCTATCCTAATCATTATATTGCTGATGATTCTCTCTATTACATTGGCTATTATAATAAACTTTTAGGCAACACAGCTGAAGCAGTGGTTGCTTTTGATAAGTTGATTAATAAATATCCTAATTCTGATCTTTATTTAAGCTGTATCTGGTTTGCCGGCAATAATTTTTATAAACAAAAAGATTATCAAGCTGCTTATAAAGTTTTTAGTCGGGCTATTTATTTGCCACCACATCAAGATTCTGATCGCTTAATGTTTTGGGCCGGCAAAAGTGCAGAAAAAATAGGCAACAAAGATAAAGCAATTGAAGCTTTTAAACTTACCATTGCCCGGCATGATCATTCATATTACGGCTACCGCGCCCGGGAAGAATTGGAAAAATATAATATTAATATAAAGCCTTCTGCTATCCCGGAAGTAGCTGATATTGAAATAGAAATTAATGGGGATACAGGCTTAACCGCCAGCCATGAAGCAAAATATAAAGAGTTAATGGTTTTGAAAATGGCAGATCAGGCAGCGGAAGAAGCAGAATATCTAGTAAAAGTTCTTCCTCCTGATAAAAAAGAAAAAGCTAATATTGCTAAATACCACGCCTATGTAATGAAGGGGAAGTTTGCTAAACCCATTTATTATGCCGATAAAAAAATCAATGAGGCAAACTTAAGCGGCAATCTTGCAGATGTTAACCCTCGGCTTTGGCGTTTTTCTTATCCTCGAGGCTATTGGCAATATGTTAATAAGTTTGCGAAAAAATACGATGTTGATCCGCATCTAGTTTATGCGGTAATTCGCGAAGAAAGCCGCTTTAAATCAAGAGCCCTGTCTAGATCCTGGGCCCATGGTTTAATGCAGGTTATACCCAGCACCGGCAGAATCCTTTCACGGAAGCTTGGAATCAAGTACTCTCGCTGGAAAATGTACCAACCCCGTGTTAACATCGAGATGGGTACCTATTATTTGGCTCAATTAGTCAAAAGATTTGATGGAAACGTACATTTGGCCTTGGCTGGTTACAACGGGGGACCGGTAAGAGTGAAAAGATGGAAGAAAAAATATAAGGACTTTGATTTGGACGAATTCATAGAAGATATTCCATTATATGAAACCAGGAACTATGTCAAAAAAGTCATGAAAAGCTTTTACGGTTATAAGAGGGTTTATAGTGGCAGCTGAAGAACGCATTATTAAATCAGGCCGAGACAAAGAAGACCAAGAATTTGAAGGTCTACGGCCAAAAACCTTTAAAAACTTTATCGGCCAGAAAAAAATCATTGATAATCTTTTAATCCACATTGATGCAGCCAAAGGAAGAGGCGAAAACCTGGAACATTTGTTGTTTTATGGTCCGCCAGGACTGGGAAAGACCACACTGGCCAGCATTATTGCCAATGAAATGAGCGTAAATTTAAAAATTACTTCTGGCCCTGCTATTGAGCGACCAGGAGATTTAGCTGCAATCCTAACTAATTTAAAAGCCAACGATGTTTTATTTATCGACGAAATCCATCGTTTAAACCGCGTAGTAGAAGAGGTGCTCTACCCGGCCATGGAAGACTTTGGCTTAGATATTGTGATTGGCAAAGGCCCTAGTGCCAGATCAATTCGATTAGATTTACCAAAATTTACTTTAATCGGCGCCACTACCCGAGCTGGACAAATCTCCTCCCCACTTCGTGACCGCTTTGGTATGCTTAGCCGTTTAGAATTTTATTCTGCTAAAGATATTAAGCAGATTATTATTCACGCAGCCCAGGTTTTAAAGATTAAAATTGATGAAAAAGGTGCAACCGAGATTGCCAAAAGATCAAGAGGCACCCCTAGGATTGCTAATCGTCTTTTAAGACGAGTGCGCGACTTTGCTCAAGTTAAAGCCCAAGGCGATATTGATCAGGAAACTGCTAGTAATGCCTTAGCCAGTCTAGAAATTGACGAATTGGGTCTAGATAATGTTGATCGTAAAATTATTTCCGCAATTATTAAGAAATTTGCCGGCGGCCCAGTGGGGGTTGATACTTTGTCCGCTTCCATTCATGAAGATCCACTGACTTTGGAAGATGTTTATGAACCATATTTGCTGCAAATCGGTTTTATTGAAAGAACTCCAAGGGGAAGAACAGCTACTACTGCTGCATATGAACATATTGGTTTAAAGCCAAAAAAAGATAAAAATAAAGATCAAGAGGTATTGTTTAAATGAAAAAACGCAAGAGCAAAGTCATCCGCAAAACCAAAGAAACCAATATTAAGATTGAATTAAACATTGACGGTACTGGGAAAAGAAATATTGATTATCCTATTCCTTTTCTTAGCCACATGTTTGATTTATTTGCCAAACACGGTCTATTTAATTTAAATTTAAAAGCTAAAGGCGATTTAGAAATTGATCTGCACCATTTAGTAGAAGATACCGGACTAGCATTGGGCGAAGCATTCAAAAAAGCTCTGGGTAAAAAAGAAAAGATTGAACGCTACGGCCATGCGGTTATTCCTATGGATGAATCACTAGCTGATGTCAAAGCTGCCCTGGATATCTCCGGCCGCCCCCACTTTACTTTTAAAGCTCGCTTTGCCAAACAATTGATTTATGCTGAAATTGGTAAAGAGAAGATAAAGTTGGAACTGGACAGCGAAATGCTGCGGGAATTTTTTGAAGCTTTTGTTTATAAAGCTGGCATTTCCCTGCATATAGAATTAGTTAGAGGTAAAAACACTCATCATAAAGTTGAAGCAATTTTTAAAGCTTTTGGTGTAGCGCTAAGACGGGCTTGTAAAATTAATCCAAGAAAAAAAGGAATTCCCTCAACTAAAGGGGTTCTCTGACTTCCCCAACATCGTCCTCCAGCCCACATATTCTTGAATAGCCCGGATTTCTTGTGGAAACAATTTCCTACCAAGCCTTTTTTCTTCTTGGTCAATTTTAGTTACAATCATGGTCAAAGGAATCCACATTTCACAAGGATTACTATAGCGTATTGGGAAAATATCTTCTGGCAAAAGGTGAAGATGCGGCTTCAAATCTTTACCAACATGTAATTGATAAGCAGCTGTTTCCTGAATGCCATTTAAAATTTCAGTCATGGTTTGGATTTTTAAATCACCAAATTCACCATAAGTGCTAGCAACCCCACAACTACCCAATTTGCCATCATAGCCAATAACCAAATTTGTGGGAGAATAAAAGCCTTTGCACCCGTCCAAATATTCTTCTTCATAAATCGGATCAGTAACTGGAAAATTATTCGCTGCTTGACCTGTCCTTACCATCGCAGATAAATTCATCTCACGAGGATCAGGGTTTAACCCGCAATTAGCTTCTAAATAATTCATCAAGTCCTCAAAGCTTTCTAAATCTGGATGCTTAACTGTATTAGTATTTACAATTAACCCTGATTCTCGCGCAGCCTTGATCCCAGCAATGGCAGAATTAAAACTACCTGGTTTTTGACGCAAATGATCATGAATTGCTTCTGTCCCATCCAAGCTAAAATGAACAAACATCGGCGCAATAGCCCTTAATTTATCAGTAAATTCGCCTGCATTCTTAAACTTGTGCCCCCAAATAGTAAAATCTTGTTTATCCCCCCACCATCCATTGGTAACAAATTGGGTAACAACCCCTAAAGTAGCTGCAAACTTAAATAACCAAAACAAATCCCCTTTAAATAAGGTTGGCTCCCCACCATTAACAGCAAAGGAGCACATTGCATTGCTTAAGTACGCCTGCTCCAAGGCATCAGCTAAAACATCTCTTGCTATTGGTTCATGTTCTGTTGAGGCATTGCCTCTGCTACAATGAAGACAGCTTAAGTTGCAATTTAAAGTTACCTGAAAGTTAATTACTCTTATAGACTCAATTGGATTAGGCTCTTCTCCTAACCTTGTCCCCTCAACAAACAATCCACTTTCAAGCATTTGATTAAAAAGACCTAAATTTAATTCTTCGCTTCCATCATTTATTGCTCCAGAAAATAATGCTTCCTTCATAATATCCATGGCTGCGAGAAATTCTGGACTAGTATATTGAATCTTTAACTGGGAAGCTAGCGTAGACGCGGCAAATGTCCTAGGCGAAATAATAAAAACACTATTTGAATTAACCACTTTTACAGTGCCTTGCTTTTTAATGTATTGGGGATCCCAAAGTCTCTGCGCAATATGTTGGCCAACATTGGTTAACCGGTATGCTGGCATGGCCAATCTACCTCGTAATCACCCTCTTGATTATACGGCGTGGGGAACAAGCTTGCTGCTTCCAGGTCAAATACTGCTGTTAAGTCTGGATGAGGCATTAGTAAAGAAGCTGGCCAATCCCGGCTGGGTGGAGCAAATAACATGGCCTGCGCAGCATCAGCTTTTTCTGCTCCATAAGCCATTAATAATAGCGCTGTAGCTCTTCTTATAGTGGCAATACCTTGTGTCATAGCTCGCTCTGGAACAAGAGTATCAAACCCGACTGAATTTCTCGTTCTGGTTATTTGACTAAGTGCTTCAACATGGGTTTTTAAGGCCGGATCTACCCCAGGCTCATTAAAAGCAACATGACCATTAACACCTAAGCCTAATAATTGGAGGTTAATGCCGCCAGCTTCGTCAATTTCATTTTCAAGTATGGCACAGGTCATTTGAGGATATTGAGTATTCCAATAAGGCAAGTGCATATTTGTAATCGGCAGCCCCATACCTCGGCAATAGAGGTTCCATAAAATAGAGGTATATGATCTTTCAAAATCAATAGGACGCCAACCAAGGTATTCATCTAAGCCAAAAAGATGGACGCGGGAAACATCAATGCCTTCTGTTTGCTTTAAAGCTACTATTTCGCGGCCGCAAGATTCCAGCGTACTGCCAGTGCCAACTCCGCCAACAAAGTCAGGCTTGGCCTTCATGACATCAGCAAATTTTCTGGCACCAAACTGCACCACTTCAGCTTTAGTTTGTCTAACTATTACTCTTACTGGTTTAGTTGTTACTTTCATACCAAATAATTATCGATAAGTTAAGCAAAAAATTTCAGATATTTTGTAAATCTGTTATAATGCTTATATGAATTATAAAGACAAGGTCTTACATAATCGCGTTAAAGCAGAAGATTTGGTCCGCTTTGAAGTAATTGAGAAGGAAACCGACCTTTTGATTCTGGCTGAAGGCAATTTTTACGAAAAAGCCCTAGAATCTTTACTTAACCACCGCGATGAAATTGAAGGGGAAAAAGAAAAGGCCTCTGCCATGGTCAAAGAAATGCATAAAATCTCAAAAAAGTTAAAAGTTAGCTCCATGGCTACTTTTGGCGGCGCTTTGGCTGAAACAGTAGGCAAAGACCTGTTACCTTATAGTAATGAGTTGATTGTTGAAAATGGTGGAGATATTTTTATTAAAACCAATCAAAAAAGAAAAGTTATCATCTATGCAGATGGCTCACCTTTTTCCGGTAAAATTGCTTTAGAAATAGAACCACAAGAAAAACCTTTCGCAGTTTGCACTTCATCCGGAAACAGAGAAGACGCTTTTAACTTTGGCAAGGCTGACGCAGTAACCGTGATTGCTAGAAATGCTTTTTTAGCTGATGCTGCAGCTACTGCTATTGGCAACCAAATAAAAGACTCTTCAGATATTGACCAGGCTTTAAAATTTGCCAAGAAAATCAGAGGCTTGGACGGGGTTTTAATCTTAAAAGACGATCAGATGGGAATGCTGGGAAAAGTTAAGATTGTTTCTAATTAATCCTAAATAACATACGGAGTGATCATAAACACAATTTCTGTTTCTGCTTTTTCAATGGTTACGTTTTGAAACAAGAAACCAACTATGGGTAAATAGCCTAAAATAGGTAATTTAGAAACATTTTTACGATCAGTTTCTGACAGCAAGCCACCAATTACAATGGTTTCCCCATCTTTCACCCTTAAAGTAGCCTGAGCATTACGAGTAGAAATAACCGGGAATTCTCCAGCTGCCGTGGTTTTCCATTCTGATATCGAAGAAACTTCAGGCTGAATAGCAGTGGTGATATAGCCCTCCTCTCCCAGCATGGGCGTAATTTTAAGCTTTACTCCAGCATCAATATAATCCACTGTCCAGGTAATTGAATTAGAACTATTGGTTACTGGAACCGCGTAAGGTATACGGCTGCCAATATTAATAATCGCCTCGTGGTTATCCAGCGTTGCAATCCTGGGCTTGGCAATTATTTTTGCTTTGCCATCAGAAATTAATCCAGTCACCGTAGTGCTTATATCATGGGCTAACGCAGTTTTTCTTGTGTTTTTGTCAGTGATAAATTGAATTACACCTGGGGAAGAACCATAAGAAACGCCAAAGCGGGTGGAATCTGATTTTGAAATTTCCAAAACCTTGCTTTCGATTAAAATCTGCGGAACAGGTCGATCAACAGATTCTATTAAATTTTTCGCTTCCTCAATTTGATGAATTTTCCCCTTTAAAACAATTGCGTTAGCACTACCACCTACCGTAGTTTTAATGCTGGGGATTACCTTTTCAATTAATTCACAAACCTTATCTGCGGCTAAATATTTCAAATAAACTGTTTCTATCTTGCCTTTATCCTGGTTAAGATCTAAAGATATTAAGATCGCTCCTTTTCTTATTTCATAATTAATATCATTGGTACGCAAAATATATTCGATTGCCTGGCTGCCAGTAATATCTTTCAAATTAATAGTCGCACGCTTAGACTGGATTAAACCAACATCACCGGAAATAACTAAATCAATACTGGCTCGTTTAGCTAAAATTTGCACCACATCTAAAACCGCGGCATCAGCAAACTCTATCTTTTTAATGATTTCTTCAGCTTCAAGAGGGGTAAACAAGCAGAAAAACAGCAGCACAGCCAAAAAAACTTTTTTCATTTATAACTCCTTTTCTAATATGATTTGGGATTGATTGATTTTGATTAATCGGTAACCCTGAATCCGGTCTCCCTCACCAAAAAAACGCCCCACCCCCGCTACTTCTAGTAGCACTTCTTTCTTCCTGCCACCTACCACCACTCCTAAAAGTCGCATACTTCCTTCGGCCATCAAAAGGGCTTCGTTGTTTATTTTTAAAGTGATTTGTTTAGAATTGGTTTCTGGCTGCTGGTTATAAACATAAACCGCTTCTCTTGAAGGCTGAACTGTTTCTGTTGTTTCTTCTTTTTCTTCTGAAATAATTATTTCTTCTTGAGGAGATGAACAGGCAGAGAGCACGAAAACCGCTAGCACTATAATTATTAAATGACAACGCATTAATCATTCTCCCTAAGAAATCCTATTTTCTTTGGTTTTTCCGTAGGATAAATTAATGTTTTAATAGCCTCAAAAACAACCGAAAACTGTTTGTCATATTTTCTTTCCATTATTTCGATTTTCTTTTTAATTTCTTCATGATTAGATAATACTTCTCTCAATTGTGTAAAAACTCGCATAATTTGAATATTTACTTTTATTGCTTTTTTACTTTTCAGCACAGAAGAAAGCATCGAAACTCCTTGCTCCGTAAAAGCCCTTGGCTTCTTTCTCGTTCCACCCCAACTTGATGTTCCAAAATGGAACTTCAAGTTTTCGAATTCAGTTTTATTCAAACGAAACATAAAATCTTCAGGAAAACGCTCTTTGTTTCTAGTGACTGCTTTATTTAAATCTCTTGTCTTAACCTCATAAAGCTTGGCCAAATCTTTATCTAATATCACTTTTTTATTCCTAATCACCATTATTTTTCTTTGAATATATTCATTTGGTATTAAATCTTTCATTGCTTAAACCTCCTAATAAGTTATTAGCAATGTTATTACCACCATATTCAAGCATAAGATAGGCAAAAAATTGACCAAATCTGGTCAGATTGGTCAGCTTGAGGCAACTAGAGAAAATGAGTGGCGGTGGATAGCGCAAGGTCCGTGTTGGCCTAAATTTTGATAATGAAGTTTAGTACCATAACCTTTATGTTGGGCAAAACCATACTGGGGATACTTTTTATGATAGCGTTTCATCAAACGATCACGAGTAACTTTCGCAATAATGGAAGCAGCGGCAATACAAGCATATTTTCGATCGCCTTGTTTAATCGATTTTTGGGCAATAGCAAGATCAACCTTGTGTCTTGGCCCGTCAATTAAAAGAAAGTCTGGTTCAATTTCTAAAGCTTGGACAGCTAACTTCATAACTAATAAATTTGCTTTATGGATATTTAATTTATCTATTCGCTTATGACTTACCTTGGCAATGCCAATAGCCAGGGCAATTTTTTTAATTTGAGGAAAAAGTTCTTCTCGTTTCTTTTCAGATAAGAGTTTTGAATCATTAAGGCCTTCAAGATTAAATTTTTCAGGCAAAATTACTGCCGCAGCCACGATCGGTCCAGCTAAAGGACCGCGACCTGCTTCATCAACGCCTGCGATTAATTTCACATGGTAAGTATACTAAATCAAACAAGATTTAGGAAGGAAAACACTGAAATTACAGCGATTTTTTTCAGAAATAAGAATGAGGTTATATGATTAGAGTTAACTTATTAAAAGGTATTCAACCCAAATCCTTAAAAGGGTATTTTAGTCTTAAGGAAATAAAACTGGCAAAGGCTGGGTTAGCCCTGGCACGCTTTGTGCAGGAGCGCAAGTTTACGGATATTATTTTATCCGGCAGAAGCGGACCAGCAATAGCTTTACCTTTGTTTGTAACAGCCTGGCGACATGTTGCAAACGGCTCTCCTCTGCCGAAGATCCATATATTTGACCAAGAAGGCAATCGCTTGCTTTATCAAAACCTTGAAGACCAAACTCAGCGGACACGTTTATTAGGCGAATACATAGAAAAACATTTGCCCGATCTTTTACTCGCCCGCCAGAATCAAGTTTGTTTTATTGAAGACATGACAATAACCGGGGAAAAATACCTGGCCATTAGAGGCATATTTAGTTTGGAACCGCATCATCCAGATCGTTTTTGCTTTACCAATCTCAGTTTTGCTTTTTTGTGCGGCACAACTATTAGCTATCTTAGGCCTCATGACTTTGTTGCAGATCCAAATATAGAATTAACGCGGTTTGTCTACACGCTTAGCAGAGAATTACAATCACCTGTTGTAAGAAAAGCAATAATGAGAGCTAGACAAGCTACAAATCTGCCTATATTAACCCAAACTGTGCCAGAGGCCAGATTCTAAGGAAGGTTGGGCCAATTACATTGCGCTTTGGAAGAAATCCCCAATAACGGGAATCTGCAGAAGCTGGGCGGTTATCCCCCATGACAAAATAAGCATCATCCGGAACAACTACTGGACCAAAATCAGAAAAATCCAGGTTCATAGGATGAGTCTCTTCGATTTTTTCATTATTAATATAAACTATCCCGTCTTTAACTTCTAAAGTTTCTCCGGGAAGCCCCATTAGCCGTTTTATCAGATCGTTTTTAGGAGATCCGTCAAATGCAACCTGGCGAAAAACAATAATTTCCTGGCGGCGTGGTTCTCTAAAATGGAAAGCAACTTTATTAACCACAATACGATCACCAATACCAAGAGTGGGAAGCATAGAACCAGTGGGAATCCAAAAAACTTGCAAGAAAAAGGCACGAATGATTAAGGCCATGATAAAAGCAACAACAATGGTCTCTGACCAGTCAAAAATCCAGTGGAGGTTTGATTTAAACGTTTTTGTCTTCATCAACACGAGTGGCTCTGCTGCCAATGCGATCTCTTAAGTAATAAAGTTTTGCGCGTCTGACTTTACCTTTGCGCAACACATGGATCTTATCAATTTTAGGTGAATGCAGAGGAAAAGTTCTTTCAACTCCAACACTTTGAACAATTCTTCTGACTGTGAATGTGGCACGGTTGCTGCCACCTTGTCTTTTTATGACAATACCTTCAAAGCCTTGGATTCGCTCTTTTCCACCTTCAACAATCTTGGAAAAGACCTTGATAGTGTCTCCTACTTTAAAAGTAGCAATATTTTCTTTTTGTTCTTTCTTTTCTAATTCGTCAATTACACGCATCGCTATCTCCTATCTTCCAACCCCTCGACTCAGCTCGGGGTAAGCAAACGGTCTAATATTATAGCATTTGCAGAGCGAACTGGCAAATGATTATAGTCGCTAACCCCGAGAATTGGCTCTAAAACCACGTCTACCAACTCAAAAGCCTCGTCTGCCAATCCCCAACCAGTGCCTAATACTATTAAATAAGGCTTATCTGTGCTTTTGATCTCTTTTCTTAATTCTGCAAAACCTAAAGAGCCTTTTGCTTTAGCCGAAGTTGCTACTACCTTTGGCTTAACCCCTTCAATTTTTTCAATCTCCTTAATCGCTTCTTCCAAGTCACTCTTAATTGAAATTAATTTAAATGCTTCCGCCCTAGTCCAGTTAAATTCCATACTGCCCTTATCCATCCAAAAACCAATAATGCGCTTGGCAAAAGCCTGCTGGGCAGGCAAAGGATTGACCACGTAATATTTTTTAATACCAAAAGTGATGGCTGTGCGGGCAATATCATGCAAATCAAAGCCAGTAATAGAAGTGGTTACAACATCTTTTCGTTTGTTATAGATAGGATGGTGAACCAAGGCTAAATAAACTTTATTTAGCAAATCCGGTCTTTGTTTCTTGGTTTTTTCCAAAGCCTTTTCCTGGCGCCATTTTTCAATTTCAGCATGATTGCCAGAAAGCAATACTTCCGGCACCTTTTTGCCTTCAAACTCTTCTGGTCGGGTATAACAAGGGTAATCAAGTAAACCATTATAAAAAGAGTCTTTTTCAACTGACTCTTGTTCTTTAACCACACCAGGAATCTGTCGGGCAACCGCGTCAATTAACACCGTGGCAGGAATTTCTCCACCAGTTAAGACATAATCACCAATGGAAATCTCTTCGTCAACATAATCACGAACCCGTTCATCTACTCCTTCATAATGACCACAGACTAAGATTAAATGTTTTTCTTTGGCTAACTGATTAGCCTTCTTCTGAGTCAGTGGTTTTCCTGTTGGACACAATAGAATAGTTTTTGAGATTTTAGATTTGAGGTTTGAAATTCCTTTTGCAATCGGATCCACCTTCATTACCATACCGGCTCCGCCACCATACGCCGTATCATCAGCAGTTTTGTGTTTATCAGTGGTAAAATCGCGGATATTGACCGTATTAAAACTTAAAAGACCCTTAGCTTGGGCCTTTTTAAGTAAACTTTCATTTAGAGATCCCTGAAACATTTCAGGGAACAGGGTCAAGACATCGATCTTCATTAGACGCCGCGGATTTCTTGAATAACTCCGTCTTTTACTATGATTTCCGCACCGCCAACTTTTTTATAAAGATTGTCGCCTACTGCAACTTCAACCGGACCTTCGAGTGGACCTTGGACAAACTCTGTATTCTCTTGAAGTTTTTTAGCTTCTTCAATCTTCATCAGAAGATCGGTTTTAGCTGCTGCTTGCTTGGCTCTTTCGTCATTAATTTGCTGTTTAAAAGCAGAAGCTTTTTGGTTTAATCCCTTTTTCTTCAACGTATCTAGATAGGACTTGGCCCTTTCTTCAACCTGGGAAGTTTGCTTGTCAATGTTTCCTACAGCCCTTTCTAATTCTTTTACTAAATTAGCTTTAAAAGCTTCGGTAACAATAGCTTTTACCATAACTACCCTTTTTAGCTCTACGGAAGTGGACTTGTGTTTGATCGGTGGTCTATTTTGCATGGTTTTCTCCTTTTTTTTAGTTTCTTGGTTCTTTGTCAGCGGTAATAATTTCCACTGTTACTTTTTTGCTTTGTTTCGCAGCTGCAGCCTTAGTAATTGCTCGGATAGAATTAACAATGCGGCCTTCTCTGCCAATTACTTTTCCGGCATCTTCTGGGGCAGTACGAACTTCAAGAATGGTGATTGTATCTCCGGCGGTTTCTTTAACACTAATTTTATCTGGCTGATCAACAAGTGCTTTTACAATGTATTCGACTAGTTCCTTCATTTCTGTGTCTCCTTGGCTTGCGCCTCAGGTTTAGGTTCTTCTTTTTTTACTTCTTTTGGTGCTTCTTTCTTCGGTGCTTCCTTACTTTCAGCCTTAGGCTCTTCTTTTGGCTTTTCTTTTGCTTTTTCTTTTGGTTTTTCTTCTGCTTTTGCTTCGGCCGGTTTATCCGCTTTCGCTTCAGCCGGTTTTTCTCCCTCAGCTGCAGCTTCTGCTTTTTGTTCAGCCCGAGGTTTTCTTTTTACTAGCTTATCCAGGTTAACTGGCTCTGTAATCCCAGCTTTCCCCAGTAAAATTTTAAGTCTTGGGGTAGGTGTAGCACCTTTTTTAATCCAGTCTTTGGTTTTTTCAGAATCAACAGTAAATACGGATGGGTCTTTTAAGGGATCATATTGGCCAAGAACATCAACTACTGCACCGTTTAATTTTTCAGTAGAATTTTGAATCACTACCCTATAAAATGGTCGGTTTTTGCTTCCTTTTCTTTGTAATTTTATCTTTAAAGGCAAAAAAATCTCCTCCTTGTGTCAAACAGAGCGTAAATTATAGCAAAAATTAGAGGACAAGTCAACGAAGTCTAGCAAGATAGGCTTGATAAGCGCTTAAAGTATCCTCAATTGAGTCGCCGCCAAACTTGGCCACAAAAGCATTGGCCAACTCAAGCGCTACCACCGCTTCCGCAACCACTACTGCTGGTTCAACTGCACTGATATCAGATCTTTCAACTAAAGCTTCCACTGCTTTTTTAGCAGCAATATCAACTGATTTAAGCGGTTTTTTCAAGCTGGCAATTGGTTTTATGGCCGCACGAATAATAATGGGTTCACCATTAGTCGTGCCACCTTCTAGCCCGCCAGCATTATTGGTTTTGCGAAAATAGCTCTTTTCTTTACTATAATATATCTCATCATGAACTTTAGAGCCGGGAGTATCGGCAACTTCAAAGCCAAGACCAATCTCAACTCCCTTTACTGCCGGAATGGCCATCACGGCTCCAGCCAAAATACCATCTAATCTCCTATCGCTGTGCACATGACTGCCTAAACCCACAGGAACCCCGGTAACTTGGACCTCAATAATCCCGCCTAAGGTGTCTCCTTGTTTAGCCACATCATCAATTAGTTTTTTCCAGTCTTTTTCTTTAGTCTTGGCACCAATTGAAACAACTTTGCCAAAAATATTTATTTTAAATTGACCTAAAAGCTTTTTAGCAATAGCGCCAATAGCTACTTTAGCCGCGGTTTCCCGAGCAGACGCCCTTTCAATAATAGGACGGATATCTTTTTGATTATATTTTAGCGCACCGACTAAATCAGCGTGGCCAGGACGCGGCTCGGTAACTGATTTATCAAATAATTCTGTGCTTTGGTTAGAAATGCGAAGCGAAATTGGGCTACCAATGGTTTTATCTGATCTTACACCAGACAAAATTTCCGCATGGTCTTTTTCTAATGTTTTCATCCTAGGCCCACGACCATAACCCTGTTGTCTTCTTTCAAGATCACGGTCAATATCTTTTGAGGAAAGCGCTAAATTAGCTGGACAGCCTTCAAGAATAGCGACTAAAGCTGGACCATGTGATTCACCGGCAGTTAAATAACGTAACATAGTGGGAAAATTATAGCATGGAAAATTTTATGATTCTAGTGGTTCTGGAAGAATTGTGGTTGGAGACTCTCCTTCTCCTGCAACCACTATTCTAAAACGGCCTCCGTGTTTAGCCATAGATTCCATTGCGTCAGACCTCCTAACCAAAGATTCTGGAGTATCTTGAGGCGTTGCAGTAGCAACACCAAGACTAAATGTTTTATTAACTGTAACAATTAAAAATGGTTTACCATCTCGTCCAGTCACCAGCTCAACGGATTTAATGCCATGATTAGGGTGTTTCTTGGCCTTGGTGTGCTGTTCTGGTTGACTCATAACCGTATATAGGTCTTCTCTTCGCGCTTTCGCCTCCTCCAAAGTAGCATAAGGAATTCTAACCACGATATCTTTCTGACAGGTAGCTAAAATACGCTTGGCAACACTGATCGCTGCGTTTCGACCCCCATCCTGCCTTATAACAAATTCTTCTCCACCATAACGATAAATTTCTCCATCCCTTATAGCCTGCCGCATTCTGGCAAATATTTCTGCCAGTACGTAATCAACTTCATCATGAGACCAGACTTCATTTAAATCTTTAAAATGATCTATGTCAATAAAAATTGAAGAAACTGGTTTTTTAGGGTTTTTAGGAGCAGCCAAAGCTGCTTCCAAGCGCTCAAAAAGATATTGCTTATTATAAACCGCAATATCTTTATATTGTTCGCCATAAAAAGTTAAGCTGCCAAATTTACTATCTAATCTAAGCTGGTCTAAATGTCCTAAAACCCTCTCTAAGGCAGGCGCAAGACTTTTGGAAAGTCTTTGTAAAATTAAATTCTGCTCTTCGGTAAAAGCATCTTCCATATCGCTACTAACTACTATTACTCCCAGCTTTTTCTGTTCTGTACTTACTAGCGCACCTAAAACCGAGCCCCTTCCTCCCCTCCTCCACTCCACCTCTTGCCAATCTGAAACTTTTCTTATGTTTTCGTTTGTCCCGTCGTCAAATAGTTTTCTAGCAATACCTTTGTGCCCTTTACCAGAAAAATATCTTACAAAACGTATCCCTAAGTCTTTATCAAAAACAATCCTGGCCACTAACGCATCCGCATCTTGATCATGAAGCATAATAGTTACTCGTTGTGGTTTTTCTCTTTTGCCATTAATTTCAAAAAATTTAGCGATCCTTTTTGATATTTTCTCCAGCATCTTTTCTAGTGTTTTTTCAACCGATACAATCGTTTGGATCTCATCAAAAAATCTTTCAATCCTCTCGCTATTAATATTGGCTTTTCTTTCCGCCAAACGATCAAAGACTCCTTTAATAGTACGGGCGTAAATCTGGTGATCCCAAGAAGTTTCCCAATCAATCTTATAAATACGAGTCAAAACCCCTTGATGTCTTTCGGCGATTAAAACACAGGGTCTGGTTTCATTGACAACTCTTGAGTCTTTACCTGGCTCTTCAATTAAAACAACTTCTTCTCCCACCACGATCTCATGCATGGCTTCAGAAGAATCGGGCTTTTGCCAATCTGAAAAGTGAGAATCAATTTCTCCTCTTGAGACTTTTACTACTTCGTCTGGACTTTCAGGATGAGCTACCCAAGAATGCGATATCCTAACCTGTCCTTCTTGAGAAACATCATAAGCTTTCATTTCTACTACATGAAAATTATCAAATAAAATCCTTGCAACTAAGGCCCCAGCAAGATTTTTTGAATCAACTTTCCCCAATTGTTCTCCAACTAAACTTAAAGCATGCAAAGCAGTTTCAAATCCGGCCAACCTTCTTCTTTGCAGATTTCCTCCTGAAAAAGAACGAGGCGCAGCGTGGATTACACCATCTTCTACCCGAGCACTAAATGCTTTAAAGTCACCCTCTAGTCTATCAGCAGCCCTAACTGCATGATTTAAAAATTTAGCTAAGCCTCTAGGACCTAGTTTCACTCCCTGATCAAACTCTAAAATAAGACCTTTTGCTGCCTGTAGAAGTTGGGTTAAGCGATGGGCTAAAGGAAAAGAATTCACTCGAAAAGCAGGAAAAACATCTTTTAGACTAGTGCGAGACCTAGCAATTATGCCATGATTAGCAAACGCACGCGCCATATTTAACCCTCGTGCCCCGCTCGCTTTAACTGGAGATATAGTAATATTAAATCCGTTAGCCATTAAATTTGCTCCTACTATATATATCGTTAAAATGAAAGCGAAATTTCATTATTTAGGAGAAAAAAAATGAAG
>CAZMPJ010000007.1:0-81615 GCA_964568455.1 uncultured bacterium | reverse complement strand
CTTCATTTTTTTTCTCCTAAATAATGAAATTTCGCTTTCATTTTAACGATATATAGTAAGAGCATTATGAGCACAAAAATAGCTACTACATCACAAATAACTAGATTATGGACAACTATTGGTCGACATATAATTATTGGCAAAGGAGTTGCGCAGGTTATTCCTGAATCAGGATTAAAGTTACTATTAACCGATTGCCAAACACACAGCGACCCAACTGCTTTACTATTGAGCATTAGACAAAATCCTGATATACCAACAGACGTTTACCCAACCATGGCAGAAATTTCTCCTGAAGAAAGAGTTCCAGCTTTGATAACTTTATCTGTTGCTGACAGACTCCCTTTAGCAGATTTAGCAGGAATTTTTCAAGGAAATAGTATAACCTTTAGATGCTTTGGCAGTAGTTTTGAGGCAAAAGCTAGACAATTATTAGATCACTCAGCCACCCTTAGAGCAGCACCTGAAGTAGTTTTATCATCTCCCCAAGCGCTCTTTTCCTGGTTAAGTAGTCAACGGCCAACTATTGCTGCTGAACTAGGCGGACAAACCCATTCTGTGAGTTACCTAGTACAAGCCTTAAACGCCCACGGCAAGATTACTCAAGAAGAAACTTTTCTTCGTCTGGCTTCAGCCAATGATTTATATGAAAAATCAACAACTCTTCAATCAGTCCCCTCAAAAATACTCAATGATCCCGTTAAAGTAATCGAATGGGTTCAACAAAATAAAAGCAAAATAGAAACTGAAACTGGCTCAAGCAATCTTGCCCTAGCAACATTAATAAATGCTTTAATGTCTGCAGGAGTTGTTTCCAGCGAACAAAAATATCTGCGCTTTGCAGGTGCAAGAGACCTACATGAACGCTCAGCAATATTAAAAACTGTCCCCCAAAAAACATTAAAAGATCCCATTGAAGTAGTTAATTGGCTAAAAGATAATAGAACACAAATCGAACGAGAAGGATCAGAAGAAAGTTTAAGCATTGGTTATTTAGTAGAAGCTTTGATTGCTGCTCAAAAAACCCCCTTTGCTCAAGAATTTACTCGCATGGCATCTGCTTTAGAACTTTATCTAAGATCTTCTATCTTACAAGCAATACCAGCATCAGTTTTAACTGATCCAGTTGAAATAATCGACTGGTTATTTAATAAACGCAATTCAATTAAAAAAGAAGCAGGCAAAGGTGATAACTTAGCCTTAGTAACTCTTCTCAATGCTCTCCAGGCTGCAAAAGTAATTGCATTAAGGCAAGACTACCAACACCTGGCAGGAGCAAGAGAAATATATGAAGCCTCCCCTATTTTACAAGCTATCCCCAAAAAGATATTAAAAAAGCCAATCCAAGTAGTCGATTGGCTATACAAGAGAAGAACTATGATTTGCGAAGAAACAGAAAGAGACTCATTAGCTTTAGGTACTTTAATACATGCTCTTCAAGCAGCTAAGATACTTCCTCGACACCAAAGATACGAACGCCTGGCATCAGGAAGAGATTTTTATGATCGATCACAGACTTTACAATCTATTCCGAGCAAAATTCTTGATAATACTTTAGATCTAATTGACTGGATGGTAGCAAATCGATCTGTTATAGCCAAAGAAGCAAGCCAAAAAGATTCCATCTCCCTAGGCACTATTATGGAATCGCTAATCGCATCCAAAAAAGTTTCTTTAACAAGCAATGCTCAAAGAATTGTAGCCTCCAGAGATTTTTATGAAAAAACCTCGCTTCTACACAATGGTCCAGCCACTTTCAGCACAGTTGAAGAAACTATAATTTTTATTGACCAAATTAAAGATCAATTAACCAGTTTAAAAGAACGAGAGCAAGAAGAAAGCAGTGGTAGGGTTTCTTTTGTTTACGTAATTGATGCTCTAACTTCTGCACGTAGAATTAGCCCGGATATAAGAATGCAAAAATTAAGGTTTGAGGCTGCTGCAGCAGATTACGCAAGAAGAAACATTGATCTAATCAAACCTAAGATAACTATGGCAGCCACTCGTCATTATGAGACACTTCCTCCTCAAGAAACAGAAGACTTTGATCCAGAAATAGATAAGCGCTGGACTACTAGAATTGATCGCAGCGGCTTCATTAGCTTAGACGGCAAAAAACATCTTTCCGCCAGATATATAAGAACCATCCTTAAATGGGCGCTAATTCTCTATGGCTATCAAGAAGCAAGAAATGCTATAATTTAAGCATGTTGCACAGATTAATCTTTTTTATTTTAGTAATCCTAATAATCCAAATCCCTTGCCTTGCCCAATCCCCCACTGATCAACAATACATCAACCAACTAAAATATAAGCGTAATAAATTGGAATTAGTTACTCAAAAACGGCTGATTGACGAAAAAAGGTCATACGGCAGCTCTGATATCAGCACTACTTCTTATAGTTGGGAAGCCTACACTTTTTCTGACACCGATGTTTCAACTTCAAACATTGAAAGATCTGAAATAAAAGCAATAACCGAATGGTACATTTACAAAGGCAAAGTTAAAAAATTAAATGACATTGAATTTCTTCGCTTAGTTGGGGATCAAAAGACTTTAGATAAAATTATAGAGATCGATCAAGCCAGAACTCAACGTTTAACCATGGGCAATGTTTTGATTGGCACCGGACTCCTTGGCATGATTGGCGGCGCGGCTTTCTCAGCCGGGCAAACCGTGATAACAGGAAGCGGCCTGATTACTGCCATTGGTTTTTTTACCAGCGCTTTTAATCTGCCCCCCAACCACTACATTGAACCAGACTATGCGCAAATGAAAATTGATGAATACAACATTAAGTTAAAAAGAAGTTTAGACCTGCCCATTAATTTTGATTAATTTTTAATCAACTCTTCGGCAATCAAAACCGCATTAAATGCAGCGCCACGACGCAGGTTATCAGACACAATCCACATTTCAATTCCATTTTTCTGCGAAATATCCTCACGAATCCTGCCCACATAAGTATCATTTTTACCCTCACATTCAATTGGCGTTGGATAAACTCCTTTGGCAGGATCATCCACTACTTTACAGGTTGGAAAACTAGCAATTAACTTTCTTACTTGTTCCACTGAAATCTTTTTCTTGGTTTTAATATTAACCACTTCACTATGGCCAATAGCCACAGGAACTCTGACACAAGTAGCAGTTACTTTTATTGACGGATCTTCAAATATTTTCTGGGTCTCCTCAACCATTTTCATTTCTTCTTTGGTATAACCATTATCCATAAACTTATCAATTTGAGGAACCACGTTAAAAGCAATTTGTTTAAAAATACATTTTGCTTCCACCTTAGCCTTAGGATCAGCCAATAATGCTTTAGTTTGATCATACATTTCTGCAATTGCTTCTTTGCCCCAACCAGAAGTAGATTGATAAGTTGAAATAACCAAGCGTTCAATCCCTACTGCATCATAAATTGGTTTTAAAGGCAGTACCATTTGCGCGGTGGAGCAATTTGGATTAGCAATTATACCTTTATGTTTCTTAATCGCCTGGCCATTTACTTCTGGAACAATTAGAGGAACATCCGGCTCCATACGAAAACGAGAGGTGTTATCAACAACTATGCAACCGTGTTTAGCCGCTTCAGGAGCAAATTTATCAGAAACACTGGCCCCTGCAGAAAAAAGCCCGATTTCCATCCCTTTAAAAACTTTCGGTTTGGTTTCAATTACTTCATAGTCTTTACCTCTAAAAGTAACTGTTTGGCCAGCAGTGCGAGAAGAGGCTAAAGGTAAGAATTTATTGATTGGAAAATCGCGCTCTTCCAATACTTTCATTATTTCTTTGCCTACCATCCCGGTAGCGCCTAAAACACATACATTATATTTTTTTGACATAAGACGATAATTATATCAATTTATTGAATTTGGATCAAGCCTGACGACAGCGCTCCGCCAGTAAGCGATATTTCATTAGCATCCACCACTTCCACATTAACCCCTACTCGGTAGGTACCTGCCCCTAATTTAGGAAGCGTATAACTAGTTGAAGTTGTTCCACCACTTTTATGCATATCAAAAACCAAACCCTTAGTACTATTGTCAGAAGCATCCACCACTTCTACAAAAACATAATACATTTGAGTAATTCCTGAAGGAAGTGTCATATCTGCCGAATCCCAGGTAACTACTGATTCTTCAGCAACCGTAACCGCTGTTGAATCATTAAGCGCACTACCCGCCACTGCTAGGTTTTGAATTGCTTCACCACTAATTACCGTATTTAATACATAAACATCCCTGATATAAGTAGCACCGGCAGAAGTAGTAATGGTGACTTGCCAAATACCATTTTTTGCGTCATCGCTTACATCAACCATTTGGCTGTAATTATAATCTTGCGGACTGCCAAAAGGAGGAATGTCCAATTCTGCATAGTCAGTTAAACCCTGCAAATATTGCTTGCCTTGCGAGCTAGGATCAATCTCAATAATATCGTCATATTGTGTTCCATCAGGTGCAACTAAAGAACCAGCCTCAAAAGTATCCCCTTCGCTCAACCCTAACCCCATTTGCAGGCTTAACCAAGTTATACTTTGGCTATCTTTACTGGTGCCAGCAAAACTAGATGAATAATAGCGAAGCACTCCATTAGCGCTTACTTCTAAGCTACTATAAAAAGGCTTAATTAAAACGGGAATGCCTACTCCAACATTAGCATCAGCTGCTGGTTTTAAAACCTTATCAAAAATCACATAGATCATAGCTAAAGCATTTAACTGCTCATCAGCGGTAAGCGTAGTTCCATCATTTATTTTGTCACCAAAAGCAATGATTAAGGCTTGGTTAACCGCAGTCCCATTTTGAATAGAAGTACTGGCAGCAGAAATAGTTGTGTTTAAAGTTGCAACATAATCAGTTGGATCACTATTAGTATACTCTGCTTGAAGCGGGGCAAAAGGATCTTGCGCACCTCCTGATGGCAGATAAAAAGTGGCTGCTCTGGCATCAAATATCTCTTGAATAGAAGCAGTGTTGCCATCTTGAACAGCAGTTACCAATCCATCTAAAATTCCCGGACTTCTTTGCACCATTACTTCATAAATTTGAGGATTAAAAGATGCAGCGATATTTTTGATTTTTGTTTTTATTTGCGCTGCAGTTAAAGAAGATGGTTCAGCAAATTGTTTACCTAACACCAATTTATCAATATAAGCTTCTGTGTTACTAGTATCAACACTGGTCACATAAGCATTAAAACTAGTTGACCCAGTAAGAATAGTTGCTTCCTTATAGGCACTCGCAGCCACCACTACTGATGGGCTAGTAGCAAGTTTAGTAATGGTTTTATCAATGGTCCCATCAATAATAGTAACAGTACTAGCTACATCACTATTATCTAAAACACTGCCTGCCACTAAGCTGCCTATTTCAGCCACGACTTTCTCCGCGACTACCCGCGACATAACCGTTGAATCAGGATTAACTTCTTTACTGGCAGAAGTAGACGTTGCCAACACTTGACCTGCCATTTGCAGCATGCCAGTGCCTGCTTCAGTAGTTTTTGAAATTTGTATTATATAATTTTTACTAGCCTCAATATTTGAAGATTGGATGCTAAAGGAACCATCACTGGCTGTTGTTGTTTGCAGGCCAACCACCGGCTCCCAGGTTCCAGCAGAATTTATAGTTCCAATTCTAACCGTAGCACTAGGGACGGCCACATAAGTATCTGCTGCTGCAATTCGAAAAATACCACTTGAAGAAAGACTGGACACATCTCCTGCCAAAGCTTTGGCTGTTCCAGAAATAGTCGGACCACTAGCTTGGGTAGTCGTGGTTGTATTAGTAGTGGTAGAAGTATTAGTCGTTGAGGTGGTAGAAGTGGTTACCGATGAATTCAAACTAAATTTCCAAATAATTAATGAAGTTTGGGCCACATTACCAAAGGCATCTTTTAACACATTGGCACGGGGTACAATATAAACTTGTGTTCCAGAAACTCCGCTCCAACCAGTTAAACTAGCAGTTAACGTCTTATCATTAGGTGACCAGGAAATAGAGCTGACTTGAGGAGTTCCTGCTGTATGACTAGAATGATAACCTAAATAAGTAGAAAACAAGTTGCTGGCAGTAATACCAGTTTTATTAATAGAATACTTAAAAGTAGCGCTCAAGGCTTCGGTACTAGATACCGAAGACGCGTTTAAAGCTGGAGATCTGCCAGTTACGGTTAAGACTTCTGGTAAGTTTTGTTGATCGGCACAGCCAAGCATAAATCCAAAAACCAAAATCCCAAATCCAAATAAAATCCAAAGTCCAAATCTTTTAACCATCTTTATCCCCTTATTTTTTGATGGTCAAATTATAGCACAGTATGTTATAATTACAATCTATATGAAAGAAAAAATTAAAGCCGAGCTTTTACAAAGTATTGAGGTTAAAAAACAGGTAATCGACTCCCTTATTCCACAAATTGAGCAAGCGGCAAAATTAATGGTCACAGCACTTAAAAACGGCAATAAAATCATGTTTTTTGGTAATGGTGGTTCTGCTGCAGATTCTCAACATTTAGCCGGTGAAATGATTGGCCGATTTCTAAAAGAAAGAAAGTCGCTTCCAGCCATTGCTTTATCCACAGATACTTCAATTTTAACTTGTTTAAGCAATGATTATGGGTTTGATATAGTATTTTCCCGGCAAATTGAAGGCTTAGCTAAATCAGGAGATATTGCTTTTGGTATTTCAACCTCTGGAAATTCTAAGAATGTGCTGCTTGGCCTTGAAAAAGCTAAAGAGCTAGGCTGCAAAACAATCGGCTTACTTGGCTGTGATGGCGGGAAAATTGCTAAAAAAGCAGAGATTGCTATAACAGTTCCGTCAAAAGCTACTCCCCGCGTTCAAGAAAGTCATATTACTATTGGCCACATTATTTGTAATTTAATAGAACAGGAGCTATTCCCCAATGCATAAAGCAGTTTTTTTAGACCGCGACGGAACTATTATTGAAGATGTTGGCTATTTAAATGACCCTAAAAACATTAAATTCATTCCTGGTTCAATTAAAGCCATTAAAACGTTAAACCAAGCTGGCTATAAAGTAGTAGTAATCACTAACCAAGCTGGGGTGGCTCGTGGACTTATCCGCGAAGATATTTTGCAAACTATTGATAAAACTATAAATAAACAGATCCTTAGCAACGGAGCTCACATTGACGCAATTTATTATTGCCCTCACCACCCCGAATATGGAGTTTATCCCTATAAACAAGATTGTGAATGCCGAAAACCTAATCCAGGAATGATTAAAAAAGCTGCCAGTGATTTGGAATTAGATATGAAAAATTCTTTTGTTATTGGCGACAAATGGTCTGATGTAGAAGTCGGGAAAAACATGAAACTTAAAGCCGCATTAGTGCTCACTGGTAAAGGTAAGAACCAAGTAGAAAAGTTAACCGCTAAGCCTGATTTTATTGCCAAGAATCTTTCGGAAGCAGTAGACTGGGTTTTAAAATGGAAAAATTAAAAAATATAATTCCACAGTTTCAGGGCAAAAAAGTTTTAATCTTTGGCGACCTAATGCTGGACGAGCATATTTGGAGTAAAGTCACCAGAATTTCCCCAGAAGCCCCTGTTCCAATCGCTGATGTTATAAAAATCAACCATGTTCCAGGCGGTTGCGGCAATGTTGCCGCCAATATCAGCAGTTTAGGCGCAATTCCAATCTTAGTAGGAGTTATTGGCAAAGATAGTTCTGGTAACAAGCTTCGTCAAGCTTTAGCTGAATCAAAAATATCAGCAAAATATCTGGTGCAAGATTCAAAACGACCCACTATTTTAAAATCACGCATTATTGCCGGATCACAACATTTAGCAAGAGTTGATCGTGAAGATCGCACCAAACTCAACGCCACACAATACAAAAATATTATTGAAAAAGTTAAAAAATTGATTCCCAAATCAGATGCGGTCATTATTTCTGATTATGGAAAAGGATTGGTAACCAAGGCTTCGGCACAAGCAATTATAAGCGCTTGCAAAAAAGCCAAAAAATTTGTTGCAGTTGACCCCAAAGGAACTAATTATTCAAAATACAAAGGCGCATCTATTATTACTCCTAACCAAAAAGAAGCAAAAGAAGCTAGTTTAATTGATATTAACGATGAGAAAACCTTGCGACAAGCCGGCAAAAAGATCTTGAAACAAACTAAAGCCAAAAACCTATTAATTACTCGTGGAAGAGACGGCATGTCACTGTTTGACAAAAAAGGCATAACCAATATTGCCTCTATTCCCAAAGAAGTATTTGATGTCTCCGGTGCCGGAGATACAGTTATTTCAACTCTTACCCTGGCTTGTGCTGCAAAAGCTACTTTAATTGAGGCTGCTATGTTAGCCAATGCAGCCGCTTCGGTGGTAATTGGGAAAATCAGTACTGCACCCTGTTTAAGAGAAGAATTGGAAACTGCTTTAGAAGGTCAAGAACTGGCTGCCCGAAAAATAAAATCAAAAACCGAAATCTCTGCTATTGTTAAAAATTTAAAACTGCAAAACGCCAGAATCGTTTTTACTAATGGCTGTTTTGATATTTTACATCTGGGACATGTAAGATATTTAAGAGAAGCCAAAAAAATGGGTGATATTTTAGTAGTAGGTTTAAATACAGATGCTTCGGTTAAAAAACTAAAAGGCACTTCAAGGCCCTATGTATCAGAACTGGAAAGGGCAGAAGTTTTAGCTTCGCTTGAATGTGTAGATTATGTGGTGCTTTTTTCAGATCTTAGACCAGATAATTTAATCAAGGTGATTAAACCTAATATTCACATCAAAGGCGGAGATTATAAATTAAGTCAACTGCCGGAAAGAAAACTAGTTGAATCTTTAGGCGGTAAAGTAATCATTATCCCACCAATCAAAGGAAGATCCACTACTAATATTGTAGAAAGGATTCTATCTAAACAATGAAAAATTTAAGGCTTGGTTATTTAAATTTTGGTATTGTTTGTTTTTTGTTATTTGTTGTTTGCTCTTCCCCTGTCCTCGCTTGGCGCATTACCCCTGAATTAAAACAAGAATTAGCTGAAAAAAAGGCAGCGGTTCAGCAAAACCCCGGCGACGCTAGTGCATATTTTGATTTAGCCATTACCCAAGCCTACAGCAATAATTTTCTGGATGGCTGGAATAATTTAAAAAAAGTAGTAGAAACCGACCCTGGTTTTAGGAAAAAAGGCCTGGACATGTATATCAAAAAAGTAACTAATGATCCAGCTGACTGGAAACTACGTTTTCGTTTAGCTTTTACTTATTATTTTAATGATAAAAAGCCAGAAGCGATCCACGAATTAAAAAACGTTTTAATACTGGACCCTTACAATGTTTGGGCTTATGGTTACATTTCTTTGATATATGGTGAAATGAATGAAATTGATAAAGCCATGGATTATGCCAAAAAAGGACTAACCATTGACAGTAACGTTGCCGCGCTGCACCTATTACTATCTGAAGGCTATTACAAAAAAGGGAATTCGTGGAAAGGCTTTATGGAAAGGATGGAGGCCCTCCGGCTTAGAGCTTTGGGCTACTAAATATGAAGTTCGGTTATCGCTTAACATTAATATTTTTCTTGATTTTTATCGTTGGTATATTTAGCTGGGCACTGTTCTCTCCAAAACAAGATATTTCTGAAAAAATCCATAAAACCATGAAAGCGCAGGAAAAAATAGCTGACTTAGCTTTTAAAGATGTAACCTTTGAAGAAGTAGTTGACGGCAAAAAATACTGGCAGCTTAAAGCCCAAAAAGCGCTGGTTAATAAATCTACCAACCTAGCTACTTTAAAAGATTCAGCAGGCACTTTTTTTAAAAACGGAAAGCCTGCCCTGCTTTTTTCTTCTCCAGCCGCACTCTGGGACATGAAAAAGAAAGAAATATTACTTGATCAGCCAATTGGCTATGATCCCAGTCTTAAGGATAAAATCGACCTTTCAAAAGAAAATTCTAAGCTCTCAATTTTCAATCTTCCTCGCATATACGAAGAAAAATCCAGTTTTTGGTTTAAAGCAAATAACTTAAGCTGGAAAGTTGACGACCAAAAGTTGCTTTGCACAGGCAATATTCGTCTTACCAAGGGAGAAGTAACCGGTTACTGCGGCAAGCTGGAGGGAGATGTTGGTTTTGAAAAAGTGGTTTTGGAAAATAAACCTAAAATTATCATCCAACAAGAAAATAGCACTCCCAGCACTTTAGAGGCAAAAATATTTGAAATCAGGAGCAAAGAAAATTTAATTCTGGCAAAAGGCAGCCCCCAAATTATCTGGAAAGAAGCTATAATTTTAGCCCAATTCATAAAATATAATCAAAAAGAACGTGTTTTAAACTTAAACGGAAGAGCTAAAATTACTTATAAAGATATTGTGGCTTGGGGTAATAGCGCAAATTATTATATTGATGATGAAATCGTTGAAATTATCGGCAACGCACAGGCTAAACAAGGAGAAAATCGGCTTAAGGGTAAAAAAATAAGGGTTAATCTTAAAGATCAAAAAATTTCTGTAGCTGGAAAAGGTAAAATTGTAATTTCCGAAGAAGGTATTTTAGAACAATGAGTTTGCAATTAAAAACCAGACCAAAAGCAAAGCTGAAACCGGTAAAACAAAACCCCAATCTTGATTTGATTATTATTGGCGGTGGGCCGGCTGGCTTGACCTCCGCTATCTACGCTATGCGGGCAAGATTAAAAGTGTTGCTGGTAGAAAAAATGATCTTAGGCGGCATGGCCTCTACTACTTACTTTATTGAAAATTATCCTGGTTTCCCTGATGGTGTTTCTGGCATGGAGCTTAGCAATCGTTTGCAAGATCAAGCAAAAAAACTAGGGCTGGACGTAACCTGGGGACAAGCCATTAAAGTAACCAAACAAAAACAAAATTTTGAAGTACAAGTAAATGAGAAAAGATTAAATGCTAAAGCAATAATCATTGCTTCTGGCACTGAAGCGGAAAAACTAAGCGTGCCTGGAGAAGAAGAATTCCGTGGCCGCGGAGTTTCTTATTGCGCTACCTGCGACGGCGCTTTTTACAAGGAAAAAAATGTTATGGTGGTTGGCGGAGGCAATTCCGCTATTGAAGAAGCTTTATTTTTAACCCGCTACGCTAGCAAGGTTTCGATTGTCCATCGCAGAGATCAACTCAGGGCTGATAAAATTTTAGCGGAAAAAGCCATGGCCAATCCAAAAATTTACTTTTTTTGGCATTCAGTAGTAGCAGAAATTAAAGGTGATAAGAAAGTAAACAGTGTCATTTTAAAAGATTTAAAAGATAAAAAGCCTTTAAATCTAGCTATTGATGGGGTTTTTGTTTATATTGGCAGCAACCCAAATAATGGACCAGTTAAAGACTTGGTAAAATTAGATAAAAATGGGTTTATAATCACAGATAAAGAAATGAAAACCTCTTGCAATGGAGTTTATGCGGCCGGTGATATCAGAAGTAAAAAATTGCGCCAAATTGTAACTGCTGCTGCCGATGGTGCTATTGCTGCGGAGTCTGCTCGAGAATACATTGAGGAATGTTGACATTTTAATTGGGCGGAGTATACTAAAACAAATGTTTAAAAAAGCAATCATAATTGTTTGTTTAATCCTGTTTTCTTCAATTGCTATGGCCAAGCCCGCTGATATTAATTTAGATAATCTTACCGAAAAAGGCCCGGTTTTGATCAGCTTTTTTGCTAGCTGGAGTAATCCTTGTAGGGAAGAAATCATCTTCTTGAACGAAATAGCCAAAAAACACAAAGATATTAAAATTATTGGCATAGCTTTTGATCGCAAACTAGACAAGCTAGAAAAATTCATCAAAGAAAATAAAATTGATCTTACTATCATTCACGATAAAAAACTAAAAAGCATAAAAGAATTTAAAATCCTCATCATCCCTACTATGGTATTAATTGATAAAAACGGAAAAACAGTTAATACTTACGTTGATTTTGATAAGAACGTTAAAGAAGCGTTGGACAAGGAATTAAAAAATCATTCGTAGCGCAGTGCTTCTACTGGATCCATCTTACCTGCCTTCATAGCCGGATAAACACCTGAAACCACTCCCACAATAATAGACACAGAAGTGGCCAGTACTATAGAAGTAATAGAAAATTTAATCGGGAAGCCAATTGCCATCATTAACAGCGAAGAGATTATCACTGCTGAAAGAATACCTATTAATCCCCCGATTAAACTAATGATAACTGCTTCAACTAAAAATTGAGACACAATATCTTTAGTTTTTGCGCCAATGGCTTTTCTCACCCCAATCTCTCGGGTACGCTCGGTTACCGAAACCAGCATAATATTAGCAATACCAATCCCTCCTACCAGAAGAGAAATTGCCGCAATGCCAACAACAATACCAGTTAAAGCATTAAGAATAGTATCAAGCATGGCCATGCTTTCTTCAGAAGTATCAATACGAAAATCAACCTGACCATGCCGCTGCTCAAGAATCTCGGTTATCTCTACTACGGCCTGAGGAACTGTATCTTGAGAACTGGCTAATACACCGATTTCCATTAGCTTGCTTATATCAAAAATATCTTCTGCTGTGGTTGCAGGTATAACCGCAAAATCATCATAAGTAATCCCCATCATAGAACCAAATTCAGCCATTACCCCAATAACTGTTAAATTAGTGCCATCCAACTTCACCCTTTCGCCAATAGGAGAAAAACCACCAAATAATTTCTTCGCAATATTGCGGCCTAAAACGCAAACCCGGCGGTGCATATCCACGTCAATTTCAGACAGAAACCGGCCTTGCGCCACTTCCCAATTAATTTGATCAAGAAAAGCCGGTGACAAACCCATCACAGCTGAACAATTAAATGAATTGCGGCCATAAATAAATTTTCCTGGCCGGATAATGCGTGGATCAACACTGATAACATGCTCTGCCCTTTGCTCAATTGCCTTAGCATCTTGATAAGTAATCTCGCCCCCAATCATGGTCATTATTCCGCCTTCTTTACCCGCATGGATCTCCAAATAATTAGCCCCCACCCCCATTGCCGCAATACGCTCAACCATATAAGCTTTTAAGCTCTCCCCCATTGTTACCAAGGTAATTACCGAAAAAATACCAATAACAATCCCCAGCATAGTTAATAAACTACGCATTTTATTAGAAAAAATACTGCGGATTGCCATTTTAAATAGTTCGTTAATGTTCATCTTATCCTCTTAAAGCCTCAACTGGATCTAATTTAGCCGCACGCATCGCAGGATATACACCGGAAAACACCCCAACAATTGTCGCCACTAAAAAACCAGCAATTACTGCCGGTAGCGACGGGGTTAAAGCCAAATTAATAAATTTTCCAATTATAAATAACACCATACTGCTCAAAACAATCCCAATCACCCCACCAAGTGAAGAAATTAAAACTGATTCAACCACAAATTGGAAAAAGATATCCAAGTGCCGCGCCCCCACAGACTTTCTAATGCCGATTTCGCGGGTGCGCTCGGTTACTGAAACCAACATAATGTTCATAATACCAATTGAACCAACCAAAAGAGAAATAGCCGCAATGGCAGAGATGGCCAGGGTTATAGCCGCCATGGTCTGATCAATAGTTTTCAGCATATCCGTAGCAACGCGGATCTGAAAATCCTCTTTGCCATGCCGCTTCATCAGCAAAGCTTTAAGCTCCTTAACCACCTGCGGCACCAGCTCCGGATCAGCAGCGCCTATCCAAGTTTCCATGATTTCGCTAGTTTTTAAAACATCTTCCGCCGTAGTAATAGGAATAATAACCATTTCGTTAAAATCCATGCCCATCATTGAGCTCATCTTTTTCATCTTACCAATCACTTTAAAACTGGTTCCATTAAGTTTAATTTCTTCACCAATAGCAGGAAACACACCAAAAAATTTCTTAATAATACTCTGCCCCAGAAAAATCACCCTTTTCCTATAAAGCACATCATTTAAATTTATAAAGCGGCCTTGTGCAGCTAAGCCCTCAACTAACTTTGAAAAATCCTGGTTAGTACCAATGAGCATGGGGGTTTGGTATTTGGTCTTACCATAGATCAACTCCCCCGCCCCCATAATTGACGGACAAACATAGCTAACATTCTTAACTTTTGTCTGGATAGCTTCGATATCACGATAAGTTATAGAAGATTTGGTCATAGCAGCAACCATGCCTAAACCCTGTTGCTCTGCTGGCGGCGCGCCATAGAGACCGATAGAGTTAGCCCCCAGCCCCCAGGAACTCATTTGTTGATAAATAAAACTCTTAGCGCCAGCTCCCATACTAACCATGGTAATAACAATAAAAACTCCAATAATTACTCCTAGCATGGTAAGAATACTACGCAAAGGATTAGTTTTAAGAGATATTATTGCTATTGGGAAACTTTCAGTGATTTTCATCTGAAATGATTTGCCCGTCTTTTAAGTGGATGCTGCGTTCACAGCGTCTGGCTAAATCAGTATTATGCGTCACCATGATAATGGTTACCCCTTCAGAATCTAATTGTTTAAACAAAGACATCACATCTTCACCAGATTTTGAATCTAAGTTTCCCGTTGGCTCATCCGCCAAAATAATAGAAGGATCATTAACCAAAGCTCTGGCAATTGCTACTCTTTGACGCTGTCCACCAGAAAGCTCTGGTGGAGTATGCTCGGCCCGAGCAGCTAAACCAACTTTTTCTAAAATACTCATAGCTTTTTTTCTTCTATCTTGGGGAAGAACTCCACTATAAGCCAAAGGCAGCTCCACATTTTCAACTGCAGTTATTTTGGGTAATAAATTAAAAGTCTGGAACACAAAACCAATTTTGCGGCTGCGGATATAAGCCAATTCATCATCGGTTAAAGTAGAAATATCGGTTCCTTCTAAATATATTTTCCCAGAGGTCGGCCGGTCAAGGCAGCCAAGAATATGCATTAAGGTTGATTTGCCGCAACCAGAAGGCCCGACAATAGAAGTAAAGTTTGCTTTCTCAATATCAAGATTAATTCCTCTAACCGCCTGAACCTCTACTTCCCCCATTTTATAAATTTTAAATAAATCTTTTACTTGAACAACTGCTGTCATTTTTTGTTATTAACCTTAACCTTGCTGTTGTTTTTTAGATCATCTAGATTAGAAACTGCAACTTTTTCTCCTTTTGCAAGGCCAGAATTAACTTCAACTTTTTCAATGTCTTTTGCTCCTATTTTCACTTCAATCTCTTTCACTCTTCTACCTTTCAACACAAAGACTACCTTTTTCCCGCTTCGTAAAGTAACCGCATTTCTTGAAACAGTTAAAACATTCTTTTTTTCACCAACAATTACCTCGGCATAAACCGACATACCTGGTTTTAACATTTTTTCGTCGTCTTGAAATTTAACTTTTGCTCTAAAAACTAAATCTTCCTCATCCGGCCTTACCCGCCCCCCCACTTTTTTAAGTTCTGCTTCTTTGTTAAGCCAAATAATTTCTCCGTAAACTTCTTTATCCTGAAAAGCATCGGTAGTAAGCTTAACTTTTTGGCCAATTTTAACTTTAGCAATATCTACTTCGTCAATCTGAATTTCAGACCAGGGATTATCAGTATCAACCACCGTCATTACCGAATATCCTGGAGAAACAGACTCTCCCACATCCACTGCCCTATCAGTCACAACTCCTGCAATAGGCGCAACCACACTAGCATTTTTTACCGCGGTTCTTGCTTTTTCCAGTTCTAAATCACTGACAAAGCCTTTAGCATGCAAAGACCTTAAACGGTCATATTCTTTTTTAACCTGATCATAACCATCAAAGGTCATTAAAAGCTGCCCTTGTCTAACTTTGTCCCCCTCTTTAACTCCAATCCAGTCAACTCTGCCTGCCATTTGAGCACTGCCAAGGTCAACAGAATTAGATTTAACCATACCAGAAACAGAAACAGTAGTAAAAAGATTAGCTATCTTTGCTTCGGCCACATCAATTTTGATCCCGCCAGTACAACTACGTAAAATCATAATTAATAAAATAAAAATCCCAAAAATATAAGTCCCAAGCCTAACTTTTTTATTCTGCCATAACTCTTTTAATTTCTGCATATTTTCCTCCTAGTAAATATCGCGACCAATAGCTTTATTAACTCCGGCCAATGCTAAATTTAGCTCGTGTTCGGCTTGGAGATAATCAACCTTAGCTTGAGTCAACGCCACCTGCGCATCAATTTCTTCTAAATTACTGCCTAAACCAGAGCGATAACGCAGTTCTGCAATTTCATAATTTTCCCCGGCTAATTCCTTGGCTGTCTTATTACTCAAAAGATTTTCTTTAGCACTCTTAAGCAAGAAACAAGTGTTTTTTACGTCCACAGCCACAGATCGTTTAACACTTTTTTCTTGTGCTTTTTGGCTATCTAGTTTTGCACGAGCTTCTCTCATTTTATTAAAAGTAGCAGTGCCATCAAATAAATTCCAGCTGCCAGAAACCACAGCTGTCCAATTTTTACTATTAATCTGCAAAGAAGAATATTGAGTTGAACCAACATCATAATTACCAACCAAAGACACAGCTGGGAACAATCCTCCAGCCGCAATTTTGACCTCATCTTCAGCTACTTTTTTGCCTAGTTCAAACTGAATCCAATCTGGCCGATCAGTATAAGCAATTTGCAATAAATCTTCGTAAGCATAAACTTGAATCGCTTCAATATTTAGTTGTTCATGAGCTAAATTTACTTCTGCATCTAAATCTTTTCCTAATATTTCATTAAAAGCATTTTTAGCTAGCTCTAATCCTTGTTTTGCTTTAGTATAAGCAATATTAGCTTGGGCTTCTTGTACCTTTGCCCTTAAAACATCTGCTTTTGTAACCATGCCCACTGCTTGCATGGACTCAACATATTCTAAATGCTGCATAGCCATGGCTAACGAATCTTCTCCCAGTTCAACCATTTTTTCTGCTTTTTGCACTTCGTAAAAAGCTTTGATTACATCGAATTTTAATTGCTGATAAACTTTACGGTATTCTTGTTCTGCAATATCCAAACCCTTATGCGCCATACTAAGACTATTCCAGATTTTTCCTCCTGCAAAAATAGCTTGCGTGAGCGAAGCAGAATAACTATTGGTATTAGCTTGTTCATCAATACCCATAGTATAAACCGCAGTAGTGCCACCAACAGTAATTTGCATGCTAGTTGGTTCTGAGTAAGCCTTACCCAAACTCCCATTGACCGCCAATTGAGGAAGATAAGCAGCTACAATTTGACCAGCTTGGCCTCTAGCCGCTTCCATATCTGCCTGGGCCTTTAAAATGGTAGGGCTTTGTTCATAAGCAATCTCAATAGTCTTGCGCAGGGATAAATCCGGTTGGGAAAAAGCCGGGGCTATAAAGAAAATAGAAACCAAAACTAACGCTAAAGTAAAGCGCATACTGCACCTTCCTTTCACTTATTATTGTATAACAATAAAATCTTTTTCGCCAGCGCCACTGCCCCCACCGCATCCATGCTATAGTTTGCGCCAATTCGATCAGCATAGCCTTTGGTAACAACTGCCCCACCCACTAAAAGAGGAATATTAAGTTTAGCTTTGTTAAGTGCATCTTTTACCGCTCCCATCTCAACCATAGTTGTGGTTAAAAGAGCGGAAAGCGCAATCACGCTTGGTTTTTCGGATTTTGCTGCTTTAATTATTTCTTCAGGAGCAACATCTTTGCCTAGATCAGTTACTTTGAACCCATGATTTTCCAAAAGCATTTTTAAAATATTCTTCCCAATATCATGCACATCACCTTTTACCGTAGCCAATAAAACTTTTCCCAATGATTTAGCTTTACCTTTAGGAATCTTGGCTTGGCAAATTTCAAAACCTTTTTTCATGGTTTCGGCTGACTCAATTACTTGAGGTAGAAAATATTCTTTTTTAGAAAACTTCTTGCCTACAACTTCCATGCCTGGAATTAAACCCTGGTCAATTATTTTCTGCGGGTTCATTTTCTTTGCAAAAGCCTGTTCAATTAGGATTTTAAGCTTATCCACATCGCCTTCAATTACCGCGTCCCGGATATCCGGATAACCAGATAACCGGATTTCCTTTACCAACGCCTCTCTTTTCTTCTCACTGGGCTTACCCGATCTCTTTGCCTTTAACACTTCTGACTTAAATTTAGCTAATAACGCCTCTCGGCTTAAAACTTTCTTGCTTTTTAAAACTTTCTGCAATTCCGGGTCGGTGGGATCCACAATTGCTGCATCCAATCCATAAGCAACTGCTAATTGAAAATAAATTGCGTTTAATTTAGAACGCAGCGGCATACCATGGGAGACATTGCTAATACCAAGAATGGTTTTTACTCCTAATCTTTCTTTTACCATGGGAATCGCTTTTAAAGTTTCAAGACAAGGTTGAGTTCCAATCCCTGCAGTCATTACCAAGCAATCAACAAAAATATTTTGCTTTGGAATTCCGATTTCTGTTGCATTACGCACAATTCTTTCTGCGATTTTAACTCTTTCCTGCGCAGAATTTGGAATTCCATGATCATCCAGAGTTAAAGCAATAATTGCCGCTCCATATTTTTTGGCTAGAGGCAATATTTTTTCTAAACTCTCTTTTTTACCATTAACCGAATTAAGCAAAGCCCGACCGCAAAATGTTTTTAAACCTTGTTTTAAAGAGGCTACACTAGGACTATCAATAGAAATTGGCAGATCAGAAACTGATTGAACCATATTAATAGCTGCATGCATTAATTGCGGTTCATCAACTTCTGGCACTGACACATTAACATCCAACAGGTCAGATTTTTTCCTGGTCTGCTCCCCTGCTTCCTGCCGCACAACCTGCATTTTCCCTTTTTGTAATTCTTCTCTAAACAATTTCCTGCCAGTTGGATTAATCCTCTCTCCTACCAGCAAAGTCTTCCCTTCTTCCACTTCCACAACTTTTGTACGACTTGCAAATTTTAGTTTTGGATTTTGGATTTTAGGTTTTATTTGGATTTTGGATTTTGAAATTTGGATTTTGAGTTCTTTTATGTGCTCCGGTCCCGTTCCACAACATCCTCCCACAATATTAACTCCTAGTTTGGCAAGTTTAACTCCATATTCTGCAAATTTTTTCGGAGTCATCTTATAAACTGCCTTATCGCCAACTAGTTCCGGCATCCCTGCATTAGGCATAGCCATTATTAATTTAGAATTAACAGCTAACAACTTACGGCACACTTTAAGCATATCTTCAGGCCCGGTTGAACAGTTTGCCGCTAGAATATCTACTCCAATAGATTCTAAAACTGCTGCCGCTACTTCGGGAGAAGTACCATAAATAGTCTTTTCACCCGGATCATAAGTTAAGCTGCAAATTAAAGGCAAATTAGTTTCATTTTTAACTGCAATAGCCGCCGCACGCATTTCTTGAAGATCAGAAATAGTTTCAACACAAATAACATCAACCCCACCTTTTTCAAGTGCTTTAGCTTGCTCAGCAAAAGTTTCATAAGCCTGGTCAAAGGTTACTTCACCAAGAGGATCAATCAACTGACCTAAAGGACCAATTGACCCACAAACAAATCCTTTTTGGCCAATCGCATTTCTAGCAATTTTTGCTGCTTGAATATTAATTTCTTCAACTTTTTTATCTAGTTTATATTCAGCTAACTTAATTCGGTTAGCGCCAAAAGTATTAGTTTCAATAATATCCGCCCCTGCCTCAACATAAGCTTGATGTACAGACTCAACTATTTTGGGATTTTTAATGTTTTGGGCATCAAAGCAATCTTGCGGGCTAACACCACGATCCATAAGCTGGGTACCCATAGCTCCGTCAATTACCAATATTTTATTTTCTAATGCTTCTAAAATATCCATAACTTGTTTCATTTATCCGCAATGCTAAAAGCATTGCCCTACAGCCTTGCCCTACATTTGGAATCAATCTCTCCCGTAAGGCAACCCTTTTAGGGTTGCGCCTTCATCTATCCGCAAGGCTAAAAGCCTTGCCCTACGTTTGGAATCAATCTCTCCCGTAAGGCAACCCTTTTAGGGTTGCTTATTCCGCCAACCACATATTAAATGATTCCTTGTTTAATATCAAATTCAAATGAACCAGAAAACGGATAATCACGATAATCTTCAATTAATTTTTGCCTCACTGGATTAGCAAAAATATAATAGGCAATCTCTTTAATTGCCTTTTCTTTTCTTAAAACATGTTCATAATAATTAATTTGCCACAACTTAGCATCAAACTTCTTCTTATACCAAAACCCGCTTTTCTGCTTAAACATTGAAACAAATTTCTTTAGATTGGCTTTTTCATCATTTCCTTGCAACAACAAATGTAGATGATCTGGCATAAAACAATAGGCATAAACGATAAAATTATAATTACTGCTCAACTCTTTCAGGAAACCAACAATCGGATTAACAATTGATTTATCAATAAATATTTCTTTTTTATCCAACGTACAAATGGTAACAAAATAGGAATAATAACCTTCATAATTAAAATATTTTAAACGCAACCTTTTCTTGTGTTTTATTTCTTCATTCATGATAATTATTCCCGTAGTAGTTTATTCGCAAGGCTAAAAGCCTTGCCCTACGAAGCCTTGCCCTACGAAGCATTGCCCTACATTGGGGATCGTTTCATAATATAGGCATTTTCATTATTGTCTGAATAATATTTTTTACGAATACCTACAACCTCAAAACCATATTTCTTGTACAAATTCTGCGCCGCTTGATTAGAAATCCTGACTTCTAAAAAGAAAACATCTTTATCATTCAAAATTCTTTCAACCAGCTTTTTAGCAACTCCTTTTCGCCTAAAACCCGGATGCACCGCCATATTAATGATATGTTTCTCGCCACTAATATCTTCTATGCCAATATAACCAACCACTTCATCCTTTTCTTTGGCAATTAAATACTTATTCTCGTCATGACGGAAAACTTCTACACTCTTTGGATTAGAAAAACAAAGATTTTCAATCGCAACAATATCCGGCAGTTCTTTATCAGAAAGAGTCTTAATAGTAAACATTATGAAAAGATTATAGCATAAATGGGTTTTAGGGTGTAAAAGCCTCAACCGTTGCTACTTTTTCTCCAATATTATCTTCTCCGCCAATAGCGTAAATTTTATTATTGACTACGCCAACTGCAAAACGGCCGCGAGCCACTGACATAGGGGTGCAATTGGTCCACTCATCTAATGCAGGATCATACATTTCAACTGTAGAAAGATAATTTGAAGAACCAATTCCTCCGCCAATTGCATAAATTTTATTATCTATTACTCCAACCACTAATTTAGAACGACCAGTTGGCATACTGGCTTTTGTTGTCCAAATATCTAATGCTGGGTCATACTCCTCGACCACCGTGTCTGCTTGATCTCCTCCAATTACATAAATTTTACCATTAACAACGGCCGCCGCTAGGCTACCACGTGGAGTAGGCATGTCTGTTTTGGCCTCCCAGGTATCTGTTGCTGGATAATAAACTTCAACTGTCCCAAGTAATGCGCCTTCATTATCTGTGCCACCTATAGCATAAATCAAATCATTAACAACCACCACTGCTAGAGCCGTACGTGGCGTTGGCATATCTGTCCCATAAGACCATGAATTAAGTGGTTGATCATATATTTCAACTGTTCCACAGGCCCCATAAGGCTGGATTGTTCCACCAATGACATAAATTTTATCATTGACAACCCCAGCACCCCAATCCAGTCCTCCCAAATCCACATCAGTTTTTGGTGTCCAAGCATCTGCACTAGCATTATACTCTTCATTTACTTGATAGCCAGCATTTCCCCCAATAGCATAGATTTTATTCTCAACCACACCAACTGCCAAAGCAGATCGCGCTGTAGGCAAACTAGCTTTTGTTTCCCAACTTCCGGAAAGAGTGGTACTAGTTGTTGTGCTGGTACTAGTCGATGAAGTAGAAGTTGTGGTTGTGCTAGTGGTGGTTGTAGTAGTGCTAGTTGTCGCAACGGTTGTCGTCGTGGTAGCGGGACTTACGGCTGAACCACAACCAATCATTACATAAACAACAAACAGCAAAAAACAAACAATAGCCAATCCAAAAATTACAAACTTTTTCATTTTTTATACTCCCTTATATTCGGTTGATGTGAATATTTTGGGATCGCCTTCAGAGGATCCTCTATCTGGCCTGATTTTAGCATTATTAAGCCTAATTTAGCAATATTTATACCTAACGGATTTATTTCTTTTAAGACAATCGAATTTTCAATATCAACCTTATCCATGGTTGATACCAAATCATCTGTTAAGCGAATTAGTTGGCCTTTTCCCGCTTTAAATTTAGCATAATTATATTCATCTCTTTTAGCATTTAAAACAACTGTAATTTCTCCATCTTGATCAACTTGATCATAGGCAATGGCTTCAAGGGTGGAAACTAAAACTAGCGGAATATTTAAAGTTTGAGCCAAAAGTTTAGCTGTAGCTAGCCCCCCACGCAGACCGGAATATGAGCCAGGACCAGCCGCAACCGCTACTGCATCAATTTGTTCGGGCTTAATACCTTTTTGCTTAACATAATATAATATTTTTTCTGAATGCAGTTCTGCAATGGTTTTATCAAATAAAACCTTGTCTTCATCAATAAAACCAATACTAATTACTTTAGTCGCACTGCTAATGCCGAGGACACGCATATTTCCCTCTCGTTTTCTGATAGAACTTTAATTGCTATCTTTTCCATATTTTGAGGAGCATCTTTGCCTAATTTTTCCGCCCATTCAATCACGCAAACTCCGCCTCGCTCATAATATTCTTCAATTCCAAGATCCTCAACACTATCTAAGCGGTATAAATCAACATGAAAAAGAGGTAATCGGCCTTGATGTTCATTTATAATTATAAAACTAGGGGAGTTAACATAATCTTTAACTTTTAAACCTTTAGCAATGCCTTGGACTAATGTGGTTTTACCTGCTCCCAGTTGTCCGGATAAAGCAATAATAGTGTTTGGTTTTAAAGAAGAGCCAAGCTTTTTGCCTAGCTCAATCGTTTCTTCGGCACTCTTTGTTTTTACCACCGCTCGTAATCGTCAAAAGACGCGCCTTTAATCTCTTTAAACCCTGGCAGCTCGTCATCATAAGTTCCGCCTAACTCCGCTTTGCGCTCATCATATAAAGCACTAACCCTCTTTTCAAGAACAGGATGAATTTGTTTTGGTGCAATTTCACTTAGCGGTTTTAAGACAAACAATCTTTCATGCATCAGAGGATGAGGAATTTGCAATTTATCATCAGAAATAACTTCATTGCCATAAAGCAGGATATCAATATCAATTGTACGCGGTCCTCTATCTATCTCCCTTTCCCTTCCCAACGCTGCTTCAATCTCATGACAAATATCCAGCAATTTATAGGGATCTAGTTTAGTTTTAATTGCAACCACGGCATTGATAAATGGAGGCTGAGAAACTCCTCCTTCTGGCTCGGTTTCATAATTACTGGAATGCCTTAAAACTTGCAAACCAGTATGTTTTTCTAATAAGAAAATAGCTTGTTCAATATATTCTTCTCGGTCACCAACATTAGAACCTAGTCCTAAGCAAACTACTAATGCCCCGCCTTTTTTCTTTTTACCTCGAGCTTGTCGAGAGGCTTTCTTTTTTTTCAAAGCTTTCTTTTTAGAAACTTTTTTAGTCTTCTTGAGTTTTTTTGTCTTTTTCTTCTTAGCCATGCTTAACTCCTCCCTTACTACTATTTATTGCATTGGCAATTTCAGTTGCCTTTTTTATGGCCGCAACATCGTGCACTCTTACAATATTAGCACCATTGGCAATGGCCATTACCACCGCAGCAATAGTGCCTTCCAAACGCTTATTAACATCCAGGCCGAGTATTTTTCCGATAAAAGATTTACGCGATGGCCCAATTAAAACTGGACAGCCTAAAACCTTTAATTCTTTCAGCCTTTTGATTATTTCAAGGTTATCTTCTACGCTTTTTCCAAAACCAATTCCTGGATCAACAATAATATTCCCCGTTAGTATACCAGCCTTTTTTGCAATTTCAAGCCCTTCTGATAAATAATTTATAATCTCTCCCATCAAGTCGATATATTCAGGATTATCATGCATATTTCCAGGTGTTCCCTTAATATGCATAATGCAAATTGGGACTTTTTTTTCAGCCACCACTTTTGCCATATTTTTATCAAATCTTAATCCGGAAATATCATTTACCATACCCGCCCCAGCTTCAATCGCAGCTTTTGCCACTTCAGCTTTAGTAGTATCAATAGAAATCAGAGCTTTAATTTCTTTTGACAATTTTTCTATTATTGGAATAACTCTTTTTTTCTCTTCTTCAGCAGAAACAGGATCAGATCCCGGCCGGGTTGACTCCCCTCCCACATCAATAATATCTGCCCCCTCCTCAACCATTTTCCTAGCTTGAGCAATTGCGGTTTCTGGATTTAAAAATTTGCCGCCGTCTGAAAAAGAATCAGGAGTCACATTTAGAATTCCCATAATTTTTGTTTTGACGGCCGGTGCATCATAATTATTTAAAGACGATTGAATATCATCAGCTAATTCGGGTAACTTAAATTTATTCAGCTTTAACTTTTCTATTAACAGCTGATATTGTTTCATTGTACCTAAAAGTAAAACATCGCTCATATCAATTGAGTGGTTAATTACTCCCTGCGCAGTAGCTGCTTCCCCGCCTAAAGACAACATTTCTTGTTTAAGAATATTAGCAGGTGTAGTTGGCAGCCGGTTTAGTTTAATCGCTCTAAAGATTGATTTGGGCCCCATAATATCAATGCCCCCTTGGTTAACACCAACCTTCAGCATTTCTTTTTGGGCTTCATCTAAATTGTCTATTTCAAGTACACGGGTAATCATAGCAATTCAATCTTTACAACCTTTTTAGTATTTTTGGTTACCTTGGCTTTTTCACTAATACGCATTCCACCTACCCAGATAATTTTCCCCCTGCTCTCAATGATAGGGATAGAATCGCGCAGCTCAAACGGAACTTTGCTGTCAATAAACAGGTCCTGTAGTTTTTTTGAGCCTTTCATGCCCAAAGGAAAGAAACGGTCACCGTCTTCGCGGCTGCGGATAATAATATTTTTTCCGATAATCGCATAATCCACATAAGCAGTTTGTAAGTCGGAAGATTTGATTTCATCCATGGTAAATTTATCCAAAATAGTTGCTTTAATCTTTTTCCCTATTTCCGGGACATCTTTTTCGCAAGGAACCTGAAGAATATGACAATAGGATATTTTGGTTTGTTCTGCCGGCCTCTCCCGCATAATAGTTAATTCACCTTTATTACCACAAACACAGATTCCTTCCGGCAGATGCAGTTCCCATTTTTCTACTTTTGGAAGCAGGGCAATAATGTCATGCACATGAGTAAAAGTAAGGTTTTTTAAGTTTCCTTTAATACTTTCAATCGCTTTCCTGATCACATGGCCTTGGATGGTGGCGGGCAATTCCATTAATTCTTCAGTTTCCAGACAAATCTCCCCTTCTACTCGAGAAATCATGATATCAGCAAAAGCTTGTTCTGCTTGGTTTTCAATATATTCCCGGTCATCGGTTAAAAGCAAAATAGTTTGCAAAATAATTTCTTTAATATTAAGGTTATACAATTTAAGTTGGGGAATTAGTTTTAGCCTGACCCGATTGCGCGAATATCTTGATTCATAATTAGTATGGTCACGGCGAGGAACCAATTTTAGCACTCCCACATAATCTTCCAGCTCTCTTCTCCAGACCCGGATTAAAGGGCGAATAATTTTATCTCTTTTAACCGGGATCCCGCATAGCCCGGTTAGCCCGGCTCCACGCAAAAGCCTCATCAAAAAAGTTTCTACATTATCATCTGCAGTATGGCCTACTGCAATTTTATTGGCCCCAATATGACTGGCCACCCTTCTCAAGAAAGAATAACGTACTTGCCGAGCAGCCTCTTCTAATCCCATCTTTTTTTCTTTGGCAAAAGCCTGAACATCAAAAGATTCAACAGTTATTGGAATGTCTAAATTTTGGGCTAAATTTTGCACATAGCGCACATCAAGTTCTGCATCACCCTTACGAATTAAATGATTCAAATGAGCAATATGAAGGTTTATTTTTAATTTGCTTTTGACTTCACTCAACAAATTAATCAAACCAGTTGAATCAGTTCCTCCTGATACAGCTACCAAAACCGTATCTTTGGGTTTTATCAAATCATATTCTTCAATAGTTTTTAAAAATTTATCTTTTATCATTCCATTACCACCTTATAGACTTGAAAAAGGTTATAAACCACTATACAAACCACAGCAATAACTGTCAAATTATTAAGCCGGGACACAGCTTCTAGCAATCTGGTCCCAAAAAAGATTAAAAAATAAACAGCCCAAAGCATTAAAGCCTTACCCGCCTGTTTGCCTAAATATTTGTTTCTCTTTACATCGCTTAAAACAATGTATAAGGCAGGCACAAAAAACATATAGCAGATAATTACTTTAAACTTTCGCATTTTGAGCTTTTCTGGCGGTGAGTGGATTCGAACCACTGACGCAACGGGTATGAGCCGTTTGCTCTAACCAACTGAGCTACACCGCCAAACTCGCAGGAATTTAGAATAACATAAGTAAAATATATTTGCAATAATAGGGACTCAATGCTACAATATCGCTTAATATTAAGTTGAATTAGGAGGAAAAACCTTGGCAGACACAGTAAAAATCATGATTGTTGATGACGAACCTGGAGTACGTGAATCGTTTGAGATGATCCTTAAGATTAAAGATTATCAAGTAACCACCTTCCCTGACGGCGAAGCAGCCACTTCTACCTTAAAAAAAGATGTGTATGATATTGCTTTTATCGATTATAAGCTTCCAGGCATGGATGGTATTGAAGTTTTAAAGAAAATCAAAGAAATTGATCCTAGCATTGAAGTAGTTATTGTCACAGCTTATGCTTCAGAAAGCTCACATGCTAATGCTATTACCTTAGGCGCCTTAGAATACCTTAGAAAGCCTTTCTTAATGGAAGAAATCTATGAATTAGTAGAAAGAGCTTTAAGAAAAAAACGCAGCAAAGGTTCTAGTGATGATTCTGGACCAATCGGATCTATCCACTAACCGCAAGCATTTTTTCAATTGAAGATCGGGCTTTATCCGCAATTTCTTGAGGTACTTTAACCTCTGTTTTCATATCCTGCAGCGACCAAAGCACTTTTTCCAGCGTGGTTAACTTCATATTAGGACAAATAGCCCCTTTATTAGCTGGATAAAAGTTTTTTTCTGGATTATTCTTCTTTAAAGTATGAATAATTCCTACTTCTGTGCCAATAATAAATTCTTTGGCCTTTGACTGTTTAGCAAGCTTAATCATCCCGCCAGTGGAAAGCACTTCATCGGCTAAAGCAATGGTTTCTGGCCGGCACTCTGGATGGACCATGACGATAGCGTCAGGATGCACTTTTTTAGCTGCTTCAATATACTGAGGCAAAACTTTCATGTGAGTGGGACAATATCCCTGCCAAAAGATGAATTTTTTATCTGTAACTTTAGTTGAAACATAATGGCCCAAATATTTATCAGGCACAAAGATAATTTCTTTGTCTGGCAAGGATTTAACTACATTAATAGCATTAGAAGAAGTGCAACAAATATCAGATTCAGCTTTTATTTCAGCTGTGGAATTTACATAACAAACCACTTTGGCCTTCGGGTGCTTTGCTTTTAACCCTCTTAACTGATCAGCATTAATCATATCTGCCATGGGACAACCTGCTTTAGCTTCTGGCATAATTACTTTTTTATCAGGAGAAATAATAGCCGCTGTCTCTGCCATAAAATGCACACCACAGAAGACAATGACACTGGCCTTAGTTTTGGATGCTTCAATGGAAAGGCCTAAAGAATCGCCTAAATAGTCTGCAACATCCTGAACTTCGCCAATTTGATAGTTATGAACCAAAATTACAGCATTACGTTCTTTTTTTAACTTTTTAATTTTTTCAATTAATGATTCCGCCACCTAAGACCTCTTCTCTATTATAAAAAACCACTGATTGGCCTGGAGTGATTGACCTTTGGGGTTTTTTAAATATGATTTTTACTTTATCCGGACTAATTGGCTCAAGAATTGCCTTTGCTTCTTTTGAATTATAGCGTATTTTAGCGGCAATGTTCAAAGCCTTGGTCGGTACCCGGCCAGAAATATAACTAACCTGGTCAGCCTGTAAAGTACTGGCAAAAGTCTCTTCCTGATCTCCAATTACCACAGTATTATTCTTAACATCAATTTTAATTACATATTTAGGAATACCTTTGTGCGAGCCAATGCCTTTGCGCTGCCCTACTGTATAAAAAGCAATGCCTTCATGTTTGCCAACTAATTTCCCCTTCTTATCCACAATCGGCCCGGGCTTAACCACTTCTGGACATTTATCTTTTAAATAATTAGCATAATTATCATCTTCTACAAAACAAATTTCCTGACTTTCTTCTTTATCATGCACTGGCAAACCTAATTCTTTAGCTTTTTGTCTAACTTCATCTTTTACAAATTCTCCCAATGGAAACAAAGTTCTTTCCAAAGCCTCTTGATTCAACCTATACAACATATATGATTGGTCTTTTTTCGTGTCCTTCCCTTTGAATAATTTAAAACCCTCATCCCCTCTATCGCTAAGCCCACCTCCCCTTCTCCCAGAGGGAGAAGGGGGTAAAGGTTTAATCCCCGCATAATGTCCAGTTGCAATAAAATCTACTTCTAACTCATCAGCCTTCCTAATCAAATGATCAAATTTAATAAACTGATTGCATCTCACACATGGATTAGGCGTGCGGCCATTTTTATACTCTTGAATAAAATCATCAATCACATATTTTTGAAACTGATCTTTAAAATTTATCACATAATGCGGAATTTTTAGCTTATCAGCCACTTTTTTAGCATCATCCACTGCAGTTAAGCCACAACAGCCACCTTCAAAAGCTGTGGTTGAGCAAGCCAAAGACATGGTAATGCCAATACATTCATACTCCTGCTCTTTCAACAGCACCGCTGCAACTGATGAATCCACACCACCCGACATAGCTACTAATACTTTATGCATATAACTATTATAGCAAATAACATGTCCCGTCGTTCATTATTTAATATAATAATTATGGAATCGACGGGATCCCGATTTCCGCCATTACATAGGTGAATGGAAATCGGGAAAATTTTTCGCAAAAGGTGCGGATAAATAAACGGAGGAAACAAATGGTAAACGCAATAGTTAGAATCGCGACTCCAAAAACAGGACTAAAAGGAATAGACCTTCGTGAGCGACCAAGAAACCGGCTCGGTGCAGCAGCGTATCATTTTTTGCGAACCGGAGCAAACACATTATATTGTACCCAACCAAGCAAAAGAATCGGACAAAGCAGAGAAGCATCTGTTTCTTTTTTTCACGAACGAGGAATACACAGCATCAAATTAGAAAGAAAAGCAGCTCTTACACAAGATGAGTTTATTCAACTTTTAACTATTATGTACGCTGCCACTGAAATGCCTCAAGCCCTTTTAAGTAATGAATGGGTTCAAGACAATGGCATTGAGGTTCAAATGCAAAAAGGCCAGGCAACGGCATGGCAGACAGTTACTTTAGATACTTTACCAGAATTTATTCAAGCACAAGCTCTTGCAGAAGTCGCAAAAGAAGCACCGGTTCAACCTACTGCAACAGCAAAAGAACAAAAATCAGCACCAACAACTACAAAATATAAGATCAATAAAGCTCAAAAGAGCTCATTAAAGTATTTCGCTGGAAGCGCTTTGTTGTTAGGAGTCGATCTCCTTGCTGCTTTAGTAGCACCCATTTTAGTAGCACCCATACCATACTTAGTTGTCTGGTCAATAGGCGCTCTCGCTTGCATAGTTAACGCATTTAGCATTGTAAACTTTTTACGTGCTTCAATTTCTAATTATTTAAATTATAGAGGCAAAGGAATTCTCGAGATCAATGAAGAAATCTTTAAAGATCCGGTTGCTCTAAGACAAGGAATTATGGACTTAGGCTTAGGCAGAGGAATTAAAATTTTCTTTTTTCGCAGAGATGGGAACAGACCATGGAAAATTGATGATAAAAAAGGATGGGAAGCGCTTAAAGCCTTACTAGTTGAACACTCAAAAATAGAGCTAGACCCTGACAATATATATGAGGAAATAATAGAAAAAGGCCTAAAAAGGCAAGTAAACATTTTATGTAGTAGCCCAGCAATTACCTCTTCTTCACAAAGTAAATTACTAACTCTAAAAGGTCTCAGTTTGTAAATTTAAGCTGTTTTTTTATATAGGGGGGACATTTTGCGTAGTTTATCTACAATTTCAGGAAAAACTTTTAGCACATAATCAATATCTTCTTCAGTAGTAAGCCTGCCTAAACTAAAACGGATTGAACCGTGTGAGGTTTCGTGGTTTAAGCCCATAGCTAACAGGACATGTGATGGTTCAAGCGAACCAGAACTGCAAGCAGAGCCAGTTGAAGCAGCAACCCCCAACATATCTAGATTTAAAAGCATGGATTCACCCTCAATATATTTAATGGAAAAATTAACATTTTTAGGTAATCTTTTAGTTGGATGACCATTTAATTTTACTTCTGGAATTTTCTCCTGAATACCTTTAATTAATTTCTCCTGCAAAGGAATTAAATGATTAATGCGGTTTTGAATGTCAGGCAAAGCAAGCGCTGCAGCTGCCCCTAAACCAACAATGCCTGGAACATTTTCAGTTGAAGCTCTTCTTCTTTTTTCTTGTCCACCACCCCTCATAAAAGGTTGAATACGAGTACCTTTTCTAATATACAATGCCCCCACCCCTTTGGGCCCATAAAATTTATGCGAGGATAAGGATAAAAGATCAACCCCTAATTTCTGCACATCAATTTCAATTTGCCCCACCGCCTGAACCGCATCAGTATGAAAATAAACACCTTTTTCTTTGGTGATCTTGGCGATTTCCGCAATTGGCTCAATAGTTCCCACTTCATTATTAGCTAACATGATAGAAACTAAAATAGTTTTATCTGTAATTGCTTTTCTAACTTCTTCTGGATCCACCATACCATTTTCGTCTACTGAAAGATAAGTGGTTGTAAATCCGTGTTTTTCTAAAAATTCACACGGTTCAATAATAGCGTGGTGTTCAATCTTGGTGGTGATGATATGTTTTCCTTTGTTTGAATTCGCATAAGCAATTCCATTAAGAGCAAAATTATTAGCTTCAGTACCACCTGAAGTAAAAACAATTTCTTCTGGCCGGCAATTAATTAGTTTAGCTAAACTCTGCCTGGCTTTTTCAACCGCAGTTTTAGACTCTTGCCCCAAAGCATAAATACTAGAGGGGTTACCAAATTTTTCGCTAAAATATGGCAGCATAGCTGTCAACACATCAGGATGCGTTGGCGTAGTAGCTGCGTAATCAAGATAGATTTGTTTCATGTATATATTTTACTATAAATAGGAGGAAGATGAAATATCCTCATCCCAACTTATAAAATATTTCTTCGCTTATAGGTTAAAGCCCTTCTCCATTTCCCTCGACAAGCTCGGGATGGAGAAGGGTTAAGCTTCAGGTAGCATATAAGAAAAACTTTTCCCTCTCCATTTATAATGGAGAGGGATATTTGACCACAAAGCATATAAATTTAAGAAAACCCAGGGTGAGGATTATACCCGATCAAAGGCTTGCTTAATTACATACTGAACAAAAGGATTGGTGATTCCATGTTTATAAATAAAATCAGTCCAACGCCAAACAATCGGGCGAAAAACAGAACCAAAAGCAAAATAAGGATAAATATTAGTTCTTACTTTCCAAGAATAGCTAGAAGGTCTACCGCTTAAAATTGCTTCTGCAGCAAATCTTCCTGACATAATAGCAAATTTAATGCCTTCACCAGTTAATGAATCTGCTAATCCAGCTGCATCACCAACCGTGAAAAACCGGTCCAGTTGAAGGCGTCTGGTATAATCAATCAAAGGGATTGGATGACCATGTATCTTACCAACCTCTCCTTTAAATCCCCACAAGTTTATCCATTCATCTAATGCTGCCCTAAGTTTATCTCCCTTTCCCATACCAAGCACGCCAATTGAAGAACACCCTTCTCCCGGAAAAACCCAGGCATAGCCCTCATCAATATTTACCCGCCCCCAATGGGTTGCAGAAGGATTTGCATTTAAACCCTTAACTTCAGCTTCAACAGCAAAAATTACTTTGGGCTTTTCAATTAAACCCATATCTTGGGCCAGCTTACTAAAAACTCCATCCGCAGCAATTACATGGTCAGCCTCGAATCTTCCAGCAGAAGTCATAACGTTATATTTATTTCCATCAAAAAAAACATACTTAACAGTTACTTCTTCTTTCAACTGCGCACCCTTATCAACCGCTGCCTGAACTAATAACATGTCAAACTGCGATCGGTCCGTCATAAGAATAGGATCTTTTAAGCGCACATCCACTGGATTTGTAAGTTCAAAATCATAAAACCGCACACTATTTGTAGTACCTCTAATTGCCGAAGAAACATCAACACCAACCGGAAGGCTGTCTACTAAGTTTTGTGAAACACCACCCCCACAGGCTTTAAATCTAGGCAGCTTTTTTGCTTCCAGCAACAAGGTTGATTTTTTCTTCTGCGCTAAATAATAAGCAGCAGTAGAACCAGATGGCCCAGCACCAACTATAATTGTGTTATATCTCACGGTATTCTCTGTCGGCCATATTAGTACCAATAGCCCTGATTATATCCGCTTCCTTGGCTGTAAAATCAGTAAAAATATGCTCGTCTCCTAATCCATATAAACTATTGTGCAATAAACCATAAATAAAAGGGATAGAAGTTTTTACCTTCCCTCTTAAACGATAATTAATTAATGCTTTGCTCAATTCACTCATGGCTCCCAACCTATCTTCATTCCAGACAATCAGCTGAGCAAACATTGGATCATATTCCATGCTAATTGGATATTCTCCACGAAAACCTCGTTCCCCAAAAAGATAACTTAATCCTCCATCTTCCAGTCGTACTTTACCTGGAATTAATTGAGGGGGTTTATAACACTTTAATCTAGTTGCAAAAGGCATAAAAGTATCAAAATCCATCGCTATAATACGCGCTTGAATTGAATGTCCTACAAAAGTAATATCAGTTTGATCATAATCTAAAGATAAACCCGCAGCTAATTTAAATTGTTCTTCAATTAAATCAATTTCTTTGCCTTTGACTCTTGCCACCATTTCCGTAACCGGATGCTCTACTTGAATGCGAGGATTTACTTCCATGAAATAAAAATTATTTTCCTTGTCCACCAAAACCTCAAAAGTACCCACTCCGCGATAATTAACACCTTTAACAAATTTTACAGCCACATCAATTATATTTTGAATTAACTGACTTTCTTTTTCTGATAATCCACTTTGTCCTGGATAAACTGCTTTTTCCATTAACTTCTGATAACGGCCAGGAATTTGAATACTGCAATTACGTGCACCAAAGTGTAAAACCTTATCTCCATCACTTATAAATTGCACTTCAATATGACGAGTAGGCTCTAAATGCTTTTCTAAAATTACTCGATCATCTCCAGTTAATTTCTGTGACATTGTTGCTATTCTTTGCATTGCTTCTTTAAGCTGTCCAGGCTCACTCACCACAGCCTGTCCTCTTCCTCCTCCAGCGCTAATTGATTTTATTCGCACAGGATAACCTATTCGCGCAGCCTCTTGCAAAGCATTCTCTAGCCTAACTGGTTCAAATGTTCCTGGGATTACCGGTACACCCAAAGCAAAAGCTAGTTTTTTAGCCCGAGCTTTATCAGCACACAACTCTAACACCGCCGAAGAAGGCCCAACCCAGGTAATTCCCTTTTCTTCACAAGCTTTAGCCGCTTGCGGATTTTCTGCAAAAAAACCAAAACCAGGATAAAGAGATTTGGCCTCAAAAGTTTTCGCCAAAACTAATAGCTCTTGTAAATTTAAATAATCAGAAACTGGCCGAGCCCATCTAGGAAAGTCGGGATTTGAAAACCAGGGAATCCCCAGCAAACCGGCTGAAGGTATATCTTTGGCAGTATAAGGCATTATTGGACCTTGTTTTTTGGACACACCCAACCCATGCAAAGCCCGCATAGCTTTATACGCAATCGGACCACGATTAGCAATAAAAACTGGATTTACCATCACTTATATATCGGCAGATTATTTATAAAATTTCATTCATACTGCCAGTGCGGTAGCCTTTGAGATCAAGAGTAACGTAGATATAGCCTAGCCTTTTAAATTCATTATAAATCTGATCCATGAGTTCTTCTGATAAAACTGGTTTTTCCAGTTCAATCCGCACTAAGTTGCCATGATGGCGCACTCGCAATTGTTTAAAGCCTAAATTCTTAAGAAACTTTTCCCCTGCTTCAACTTTATTCAATATTTCTTGTGTAATACGAGTGCCATAAGGAATTCTTGAAGATAAACAAGCATAAGAAGGTTTTTCCCAGGTAGATAACCCTAATTTTTTTGATTCATCACGAATCATTTGCTTAGTAAAACCCAAGTCCATTAAAGGGCTTTGGATGTTTAATTCTTTTTTAGCCCGATTGCCTGGTCGATAATCTGATTTATCATCATAATTTGAGCCATCGAGAACATGAAGAATCTTTTCTTTTTTGGCAATCTCTAACAATCTTGAAAATAATTCACTTTTACAATAATAACAGCGGTCTTTACTGTTTTGAATAAAATTTTCATCTTTAAACTCATCAGTCTCAATAATTTGATATTTAATTTGGTTTTCTTCGCAAAACTTTTGGGCAAAATCAACTTCATCCTGAGGAAAAGTTGGGGATTTGGCAATAACCGCTAAGACATTATCACCTAAAGTATCTTGAGCAACCTTAAGCAAAAAAGTACTGTCCACTCCGCCTGAAAAGGCAATCAGCACGCTTTTTAGCTGTTGAAGTTTTTGTTTTAACTTAGAGAGCATATCTAGATAATACTAGATATTAAAGAGAGAGGCAAGATTAAGCTTGGTTGGTTTTACTTCTTCTACTACATAAAACTTAAGCGTTCGGCGGCCGAATTTAATGGCATCACCGTAAGATCTAAACCAAATATCAATGCGATTTTTATACCTGCGGTTCATGCGGTCTTCTACCACAAACATCCGGTCTCCAAAACCTTCAATCATTACCTTGGTTCCCATGGGCAAGAAGTTTGAAGCAATAACCCCTTCTCTACATCTGGTTCCAGCTGCGGTTATCCAAGGGGTACTGTCGGTTTGGTTTTCAAGTGAGTTATAAGCAGTCATGGTAACTTTACCAGAATAGACCAAGCGGTAACCGCTGTTTTTGGCGCTACAAGGCACAAAAAGCAGGGTAAAAGCGATCATTATTAAGATAATAAATTTTGTTGCTTTCATAAGCAATCTCTATATATATTATCGGGTTAAATAGAGGTTAACTTGCACTCTCAAGCAGGAATATACCTTCCGAAGCTCGCCACCTCATTAAATGGCCTGAAATCTGTTTTCCATTTTCATTTAAAAAGGTTTGTTTTAATATCTTTAGATTAGTGTCAACACAAAGCTGTCTAAAATCCTGAATAGTCATTAGCCTGATATTAGGGCTGTTATACCATTCATAAGGCAAGGTTTTGGTCTTAGGCATCCTACCACTAAAAAGCATTCGCAAAACTAATTTATAATGGCCAAAGTTTGGAAAGCCTACAATCGCTTTTTTACCTACCCTGATCATCTCTTTAATTACTTGGTCTGGCCGATTCATGGCCTGCAAAGTCATGTTTAAGACCACATAATCAAAAGACTGGTCTTTAAACGTTTGTAACCCTTTATTTAAGTCAAACTGCATTACCGGCAACCCCTTGCTCATGGATTCATTTAAACCTTCCGGCCAATTATCCACTCCCATGCCAGTAACATTTTTATTTTTAATTAAAGATTCCAGCAAGCTTCCATCGCCACAACCAAGGTCTAAGACCTTTGAGCCATCTTGAATCAAGTCCGCTATAATTTTATGATCTATCTTCATTTGGCCCCTTCAAGAAAGTTTCTGATCGCCTCAGTCATACCTTCTATTTCTAAAAGAAAAGCATCATGCCCATAAGTTGAATTAATTACCCGGTAAGAAACATTTAAATCATTATCTTTTAAAGCATCAACTGTTTCCAATGATTGGTATTCTGGGAACAACCAGTCAGACCCAAAATATATAATTAAAAATCTTGATTTACATTTTGAAAAAGCAGTGGTCAAAGAACCATTGCCCTGCTGAGATAAATCAAAAATATCAATTGCTTTGGTAATATACAAATAACTGTTAGCATCAAAACGCTCGGTAAAACTGGTACCTTTATATTTTAAATAACTTTCCACTTCAAAACGAGTATCATTAAAATCCAGTTCAAAACTTTTACCATCCCTTAATTTTCTACCAAATTTCTGGCGCATGGATTCATCACTTAAATAGGTAATGTGACCGATCATTCTGGCAATAGCTAAGCCATTATTAGGTGGATTCTTGCCATAATAGTCGCCATTGCTCCAATTTGAATCATGAATAATAGCTTTTCTGCCTACTTCGTTAAAAGCAATATTTTGGGCAGATGTCCGAGCAGAAGTAGCAATAGGAATAATATTGCGCACTCTATTGGGAAAGCTGACCGCAAACTGTAAAGCCAACATACCACCCATGGAACCACCGGTTGCCGCTAAAACTGAATCAATGCCCAAATGATCAAGCAGTTTAACTTGGGCAGCAACCATATCTTTCATAGTAATCATGGGAAAATTAATTCCGTAAGGTTTATTGGTTTTTGAATTTATAGAAGAAGGACCAGTTGAACCCTGGCAGCCACCAAAAATATTAATACAAAGCACAAAATATTTATCAGTATCAAAAGCTTTACCCGGCCCCACCATGTTATCCCACCACCCCGGCTTTTTATCAGATTCAGAATGTTTACCCGCAACATGAGCATCACCAGAAAGAGAATGGAAAATCAGGATGGCGTTGTTTTTTGACTCACTCAACTTGCCATAAGTTTCATAAGCCAGGGTAATCGGCCCAAATTTCTCGCCGCTTTCTAGCGTCAGTTCATCAAATGTATAATTTTGAGTTTTTACAATCATACTTTATCAAGCGCTTGCTTGATATCCGATATTATATCATCTACATTTTCAATGCCAATAGAAAGTCTGATATAGTCTGGGGTTACTCCGGTTGCTGTTTGTTGTTCAGGCGACAGCTGCTGGTGAGTAGTTGAAGCTGGATGGATTACCAAGCTCTTCGCATCGCCAATATTGGCTAAATGCGATAATAACTTAGTATTATTTATGAATTTCTTTCCTGCTTCCAAGCCACCTTTAATACCAAAACCAACAATTGCTCCTGCTCCTCGTTTTAAATATTTATCTACCAGTTTTTTTTCTGGACTTGAAGCCAATCCTGGATAATTAACCCAAGAAACTTTAGGGTGTTTTTCTAAAAATTGCGCAACTTTTAAAGCGTTTTCAGAATGCCTGACAATTCTTAAATGTAAAGTTTCAAGTCCTTGTAAAAACAGAAAAGAGTTAAATGGCGAAACTGCTGGGCCCAAGTCTCTCAAAAGTATTACTCTCGCTTTAATAATATAAGCAATATTTCCCATCGGCCGCAGAGCATCAACAAATTTAAGATTATGATAACTTGGGTCTGGATCAGTAATTAATGGGAACTTACCATTTTCCCAATTAAACTTTCCAGAATCAACAATCACCCCACCAATCGAGGTACCGTGTCCGCCAATAAATTTTGTAGCTGAATAAACTACAATGTCTACTCCATGATCTATTGGTTTTAATAGATAAGGAGTAACCGTGTTATCTAGAATTAATGGAATCCCAGCGTCGTGGGCAATTTTAGCCAATTTTTCCAGATCAGTAACATTTAATTTAGGATTGCCAATACTTTCGGCATAAATAGCCTTGGTTTTATCGGTTATCGCTGCTTTAAAATTTTCCACTTTAGAAGAATCAACAAACTTAACTTTAATGCCAAACTTTTTAAAAGTATTATTAAATAAAGTATAGGTTCCGCCATATAAATTGTCAGCTGAAACAATTTCATCTCCATTTTGTGCAATATTTAAAATAGAAATAGTTATAGCAGATTGTCCTGATGCAACCGCTAAAGCAGCTGCTCCACCCTCTAGCTCAGCAACCCTTTTTTCAAAAACATCAGTAGTCGGGTTCATCAGCCGGGTATAGATATTACCAAACTCTTTTAAAGCAAAAAGACTGGCCGCATGCTCGGTATCTTTAAAAGTATACGAAGTGGTTTGGTAAATCGGAACCGCCCTTGAACCGGTAGTGGGATCTGCTTCTTGTCCTGCGTGTAATAGTTTTGTTTCGTCTTTCATTAATATTCTCCTTTTGGTTTATTATACCAGTAACGATTAGAAGATAAAACTTAAATTCGAAGGGTTGTGACTTGCGCTGGGGTAAGAGGACTAACTTCAATTATTTTGCCTTCTTTTGCTCGATTAAACATTCTGACAGATTCTTTTGGCAAAGCCTTGCTTTTACTATGATAAATAGTCAGGCCAGCGGCAATTTCTTGCTCTTTCTCTCCCGTTGCCCCTCTTAAAAGCGTTAGCGGACCAGTTTTTTCATGAAGTTCAAACAATAATTCCTCTGGTTGAGCTAAATTTAATATTTGCTTGTTTTCTAAATCATTTCTGCCCACTACTACTTTAGTTTTATCATCAATACGAAAATGTCTACCTAACTTTAAAAGCATAACTTCATTTAAAGTTAAATCTCCATGCTTCATCAAATCTCTCATTTTTTTAGCAAATTCAGCTTCAGTCAGCAAACAACCACCAGCTGGGCAAGGATAATCATATAGTCCTAGTTCTTTAGCCAGCTGAATCTGGGGTTTTCTAGACCGGCCACTGATAGAAAGAAATTTAGCTCGGTCAACCCAGCCTTCTTTTTCTGGAATACTCGGTTCAAAAAGCTGCGCTGACAACGGCCGCAAGATCAACCCTTCTAACCCGGAATCTCGATCAATAATGCGAATAGCCTCTAATCTTTGTGACATTGGCCGCTGTCCTAAAACTTCTCCGGTTACAATAAAAGATGCCCCAACTTCTTGCATGTATTCTTTAGCCTTGCTATACATGAGAATACGACAGTCAAGACAAGGGTTTATGCCAGAACCATAGCCATACTTTGGCTGTTTAATCTTTTCCAAAAACGGCTGCGTCATATTAAGGATTTTTATGTCAATCCCTTCATCATCTGCCGCTTTTTGTGCTTCTAATTTACAGCTCCCCTTAGAAGTGCAATTGCAAAATAAAGTCTTAAAATTAATTGCGCAAACTTCAATCCCTTGCGCTTTCATCAATTTTGCTGCCAAACGGCTGTCTAAGCCTCCAGAAAGTAATAATAATGCTTTCATTTTTTAAACTTTTTTAATAACTACCATCCAGTAATTATCTTTTTTCTCCTGTTTTAATATTTTATGCCCTTCAGCTTTTACAGAACCAGGCACATTATCGATTGGCTCACCATCATCAAGCAAAATTTCCAGTTTTTCTCCTGGCTGCATTGTTTCCAACACCAGCTTTGTTTTAACAAAATTCATTGGGCAGGCCACTCCCCGGAAATCACGAAACTGTCCCGCCTTTTGCTCTACTTTTACATTTTCTAACTCTGGAAATTTTAAGGAATTATCCATTGTATCATAAAGTTGGCGTACTGCTTCACTCAATCCTTGCGCCTCCTGAAGGAGAATATCCTTTTGACTTAAATACTTATCAATTACAGTCTTATATTTGATCTCAAGATGGCGGCCAATAAAATTATCTCTAAATAATTCCACAGCCTCCCTTTCACTCTTAGGCTCCAAGCCTTTGGTAACCAACAAGGCACGGCTAGCCGCTAGAACAACTGAACGAGCATTTTTCTTCGTTAAACCGTCTTTAATATTAGAAAAATCCCAATCAATTAAATCATATATACCAGCAGAACACTCTCCTTGCGCTTTACCCGCTAAAGAAAAAATCTCGGTTGCCGACCAATCATAATAATAATTTTTATCTTTGTTAAAATCAGGCACCAAAGAATATTTCTCCAGTAATTTATCAATCTCATCGCGTCCTACCCGATTTAAATATTGAGCAAAGCTCTCTTCTTTTTTCCTTGTCTGCTGAACATACTTTAGAAACTCGGACAGGAAAAAAGGTATATTTTTGGCTGGTAAAACCCCGATTTTTTCCGCTAGCTTTGTTTTTCCCTCTTCCACCACTGCCCCAACCACTAAAGTATAACTAGGAACCAAACGGTTATGCTGTCTTTTTACCACCCCATAAAACCCAATATCAGCAATAGGATGATGACCACAGCTATTAGGACAGCCAGATACTTTTAAGGCTATATCTTCCAACTTTTCAGACTTAAGCTTATCTTTTTCAAATTGATCTTTAATTGCCTCAAGCAATCCCCTTGAAAGACAAATTCCTAAACGACAGGTACTAGCGCCAGCGCAAGCAGCAGCTTTTGCCACCACTGGATGCAGTTTTTCTAATATCCCCTGCTCTTGCAAGCCAGCTTTTAGTTCAGTTATTTTTGAGGGATCAATATTCCTTAATAAGAGGTTTTGGGTTGTAGCCGCCCTCACTATATCTTCTCCATACTCTTTTAGACTGTTTCCCAATAACTTAGCTTTTTCAGGAGATAGGTCACCTAAAAAGAGAGGGATTTCTAAAAACCCTGTCTTTACTTTTGGGATTGATAAAATTGAAAGTGGTTTAGCCCCTTCTTTTTTAACCTTTTCTAATTCTTCTTTAAAACGGCGAATAAATTCTTCTTTGCCCAAATTATTAAATAAAAATCTCATGCGAGCCGCGTTTTTATTTTTTCGGTTACCATATTTATCAAATAAAACCTTGACTGCCCGAGCAATGTTATAGACTTCTTTTTCTGGCACAAAAGGATAAAGCAAAATTCCTGGCTGAGGCTTACTGCCCATGCCACCAGCAATATAAACAGCAAAACCTTTGCCAAGTTTTGGATCAAGTTTGGCAACAAAACCTAAATCATTTACAGTGGCCAACCCTTCATCCTGGGGACTACCGGAAAAAGCAATCTTTAATTTGCGAGGAAGCGACCAGGAATCTTTTTCCGCAATCATTCTGCTGGTTAAGGCCTGGACATAAGGGCTGATGTCAAAAGCTTCTGCTTGATCCACTCCAGCTGAAACCGCTCCCATAATATTCCTGATAGTATTGCCCCCACCCCCGCGAGTAGATAAGCCAACTAATTTAAGCTCTTGCATAATCTTAACCGTATTTTCAAGCTTTAAATGGTGGATTTGCACTTCTTGGCGAGTGGTAAAATGAAGCGGCCGGTCAGAATATTTTTTAGCCACCGCGGCCACTGCAATCAATTGAGTAGGAGTAATCGCGCCACCCGGTAAACGGACTCGGCACATATAGGTTTCTGATTCCCGCTGTTCATAAACTCCCATTGGGACTCGAAAGGCTTTAAATTTTACTTTATCAACAGTTTTATCTTTATAACCTTTAACTAATTCATCATATTTTTTAATATCCGCTGCTAATGTTTGTGGTAAATCATAAAAATTCATGATAAAACCTCAATTGCTTCCTCTTTAATATCTCCATTTACTACTTTAAATGCTTTTATCTCTTGGTTTAACAATGAATAGATCAAGTGAATAGTATTTGGATCATACGCCAAACGCAGATCTTCTTTGGACAGGCGCGCAGGCGAAGCTGGGTGAGAATGATAAACCACAATCAGTTCCAACCCTTTTGCCCTGGCTGCTTTAATAACTTTAAACTGTTCCTTAGGATCAAAAGAAAAATGTTCCGGGCTTTTATCTATATTAGACATTGGGAAAGATTCAGAAATTTCTCCATTTTTCCCAGCCAAATAGCCACAAGCTTCAATCGGCACCTCTTTTTTAGCATGGCTTTTAATTCTATCTATTATATCTTGGGAAATCTTGATCATAAATCACAGGCCGCCTGTTCATAATCAATTAATTTCTTAATTGTTGGTTTATCTCCACAAATCGGACAAGTTTTTGATTTTTTTATCTTGACAGTGCGATACTCCATCTTCAGCGCATCAAAAATAAGCAAGCGGTTTTTTAAAAGATCTCCAATACCAATTAAATATTTTAAAGCTTCAGCCGCCTGCACCGTCCCCAACATCCCAGCCACCGCCCCTAAAATCCCAGCCTGGGAACAAGTGGGCACAGCATTTTTCGGTGGAGGTTCTTTGAAAAGACAGCGGTAACAAGCGTTGCCAGGAGTGTGAGTAAAAGTCTGTCCCTCAAAACGCAGGATCCCACCATGAGAAAAAGGTTTTTTTTGCATGACACAAGCATCGTTAATTAAAAATTTAACTGGAAAATTATCCGTTCCATCGATTATAAAATCATAATCTTTGATAATATCTAAAATGTTTGAAGAATCAAGCAAAAGTTGATGGACTTTAACTTTTACATCCGGATTAATTGCTTCCATTTTTTCTTTAGCTGAAACTACTTTTTCTTTATTTAGGTCTTTAGTAAAATGGATAATCTGGCGCTGCAAATTAGTCAGATCAACTTTATCAAAATCAACAATACCAATAGTCCCTACTCCGGCTGCAGCTAAATACAAAGCTGCCGGTGAGCCTAATCCACCCGCACCAATAATTAAAACTTTGCCAGACAAAAGTTTTTCCTGTCCTTTGCCCCCAACTTGTTTTAATATTATATGCCGGCTATAGCGCTCTATTTGTTCTTCGGATAATGCCATTTAGATTGCCTCCAATGCCTGCTCAAAATCAGCGATAATATCATCGCTATATTCAATGCCAACAGAAACCCTGATCAAATCTTCGCTTACCCCCATATCTTTCTTTTCCTGCTCATTAAATTCAATGCAAATAGTTGAGGCAGGATGAATAACCAAGGTTTTGGCATCTCCCAAATTTGCCAGGTTATAAGCCAGCTGCAAAGAATCTATCACTTTAAAACATTGTTTTTTATCTTTTAATTTAAAAGTAAGTAGAGAGCCAAACTTATTGCCAAACTGTTTTGCGGTAAGGCTATGAAATTTATTTTCTTTTAGGCCTGGATAGTTAACCTGTTTAACTTTGGGATGCTTAGCCAGAAACTCAGCCAGCTTTTGCGCGTTTTGGCAATGCTTTTCCATCCTAAGTGAAAGAGTTTCAAGTCCAATGTCAGTTAAAAAGGCAGAATGAGGCGCAAGACAACCTCCAAAATCACGAAAAACCTCTCTTCTGGTTTTAGCTAAAAACGCTAACTGTTTATATTTGCTGCTGTATTTTTTAAAATGGTCAAAGCGGCTTGACTCCCAATTAAAATTACCCAAGTCAACAATCGCACCGCCAATAGAATTACCATGGCCATTAATGAACTTAGAAGTGGAATGGACCACTATATTAGCTTCAAAATCTTTTGGTCGAATAAGATAAGGAGTGGTGCTGGTACTATCAACCACTAGCGGGATCTGGGCTTTTTGAGCTAGCTTAGCAATGGCAGCAATATCTGGCACATCAATTTTTGGATTACCAATAGTTTCAATAAAGATAGCTTTAGTATTATCTTTTATGGCTGCTTCAAATTGCTTAAGATCAGTTGGGTCCACAAAAGTAGTTGCAACTCCAAATTCACGAACAGTCTTATCAAAAAAAGAATAAGTTCCGCCAAATATGGAATTGCCTGCTATCACATGATGGCCCGACTTGGCCAAAGTTAAAACAGCAGCCGTAATAGCTGACATGCCCGAAGAGCAAACAATGGCCCCTAACCCATCTTCTAAGATAGTTAACTTTTTTTCCAAAATTTCAAGGGTTGGATTAGAAATCCTGGTATAAATATTGCCAGCTGCTTCCCCATTAAAAACCTTAGAAAGCTGCTCACTACTATCATATTTAAATGAACTAGTTTGGTAGATCGGCATAGTAGTAGCACGCCGATTCTTTTCCGGATTATTTTCCGCGTGCACTAAAAGTGTATCAATATGATAATCCTTATTTTTCTTTTTCATCTTTTGAAACCTCCTTTATATCGAGCCTGTCTGCCGACAGGCAGGCGACTCGAGATATTATCCAGTAAAATATTGTTCCATGCTAAAATAACGTTCTCCAGTATCTGGCAAAATCGTCACTACCCTTTTACCTTTACCTAGCTTTTTAGCTACTTCTAAAGCAGCATAAATAGCCGCTCCAGCAGAAATCCCCACAAACAAGCCTTCTTTTTTTGCCAAATGTTTTGAAGTATTAAAAGCCTGGTCATCCTCTACTTTGATAATTTCATCAATCACCTTAAGATTTAAAACTTCTGGCACAAAACCTGCTCCAATTCCCTGAATCTTGTGAGGACCAGCGCTGCCACCAGAAAGAACTGCTGATTTTGCCGGTTCAACAGCTATCACCAATACTTTTGCATTTTCCTTTTTTAAAATCTCACCCACCCCAGTAATAGTGCCCCCTGTCCCAACTCCGGAAACAAAAGCATCCACTTTACCGTCAGTTGCTTTTAATATTTCCAGTGCAGTGGTTTCACGGTGAGCCTGCGGATTAGCCTTATTCTTAAATTGCTGAGGCATAAAACTTCCTTTAGTTTTTTTCATTAATTGTTCGGCTTTTTTAATAGCTCCGTTCATGCCTTCTGCCGCAGGCGTTAAGACAACTTCTGAACCATAAGATTTAAGTATATAAATTCTTTCTAAGCTCATTGACTCTGGCATGGTTAAAATGCATTTATAACCCCTGGCCGCGGAAATCAAAGAAAGGCCTATGCCAGTATTACCAGAAGTAGGCTCAATAATAGTGCCACCAGGTTTTAATTTTCCGCTTGCTTCTGCCGCTTCAATTAACGAAAGCGCAATACGGTCTTTGACTGATCCGCCAGGATTAGCAGACTCAAGTTTTACCAGAACTTCTGCCATATCTTTGGTCACAACCTTATTTAATCTTAATATAGGAGTATTACCAATAAGTTCTGCAACAGAATCTGCCACTTGGCTACCGCATTTTTTAGGAGCATCTTTCAACTCCCCTCCCCCCATAAAATAAACAATCTCGATCTGATCTGAATCCTTTAAGTCTTTTTTTCCGTATTGCTCTTTTTCAATCACTTCATTATTATGCTCCACCGCCACCACTTCTGGCTTGATGTTTTTTGCCTCCAACAAACCAAGTATTGTTATCTCAGACGAAACTTCTTCTAATTTTCCATTTACCGTAATCTTCATAACGCTCCTCCTTTTTTTATGGTTTCTTTAATATCTCGATCACTATGAGCCAAAGAAATAAAATTCGCTTCGCTAGCAGACGGGGCAAAATAAATCCCTTGGCGCAAAAGTTTCCAAAAAAATCTTCGAAACTCGTTTTCGGAACCAAAAACAAAACTAAACATTGAGCCTATTTGAGAAAATGGTTTTTTCATACCCAAACAAAGCTCTTTTGTTCTTTCCTCTAGTTTAACATAAACCCCTTTACTACTTAAGATCTTTAAAGTCGCTAACCCTGCCGCAACTGCCACCGGATTTCCTGACAAGGTACCAGCTTGATAAACTGATCCTTTAGGAGCAACCAAATCCATAACTTCTTTTTTTCCTCCATAAGCCGCAATTGGAAACCCTCCCCCAATAACCTTACCTAAACAAGTAAGATCAGCTTTTATGCCAAAATATTCTTGCGCTCCTCCGTAAGCAATCCTAAAACCCGTAATAATCTCATCAAAGATTAAAACAATTTTAAAACGATCGGCTAACCGGCGTAAGCCTTTTAAAAATTCTGGCTTAGGCGCTTTCACTCCCATGTTGCCGGCTACAGGCTCCACAATAATTGCCCCGATCTGCTTATGCTCTTTTTTTATCACTTTACTTACTGCTTCTAAATCATTATAAGGTAAAATCTTTTTGTTAGTATCAGCAGACAAGATCCAACCGTGATAACAACCTTTAAAAGTTATCACTTGTTTGCGTCCGCTGTAAACGCGGGCCACATTAATAGCGCCCATAACCGCTTCGGTTCCCGAAGAGACTAAGCGCACTTTTTGGATTGAAGGAAATGCCTGGCAAATTTCTTGAGCTAATTCAGTTTCCGCTTCGGTCGGCGCGCCAAAACTGCTGCCTTTTTTTAAAGCGGCGCTTGCTGCCGCAATAATTTTTGGATGCGCATGTCCAGCAATCAAAGCCCCCCAGCTGCCAACATAATCAATATATTGTTGGCCTTCCACGTCCCAGACTTTAGAACCTTTAGCCTTAGCTATAAAAACTGGATTGCCGCCAACCGGGCCAAACGCCCTAACCGGGCTATTTACCCCGCCAACTAAATATTTATTGGCTTGCTGCCATAAATTCATAACCATTGCGCAACCTCTTTTGCAAAATAAGTAATGATCCAGTCCGCTCCACTGCGTTTGATGGCTTGAAGAGATTCTAAGATCAGCTTTTTTTTGCCATACAATAAACTATATTCGCCACTAACATTATAAGCTGCCAAAGGCACGTTTATCAATTGTTTAGCCTGATAAATCACATCAAGATAAGCCAGGGCTGGTTTTACCATAACTACATCTGCTCCCTCATGGATCTCAATCTTAATTCTGGCTAAAGCTTGTTCTTTATGCAGTGGGTTCAATTGATAACCACTACGGTCACCAGAAACGGGTGTAGAATTTGCCGCTTCTCTGAAAGGACCATAAAATTCAGAAGCAAATTTTGCTGAATAAGCTAAGATTTTAGTCTTTTTTAAACCTGCTTGATCAAGTGCTTTTCTTATACTTTTAACCTGACCTCTGGCCATAGCTGAAGGTGCTACATAATCTGCACCTGCTTGTGCATGCGACACAGCAATCTTGGATAATTGCTCAAGCGTTTTTTCAGCGTTAAAAAGGTGACAATGGCCATGGGTGGTGTAAGCACACAAACACACATCAGTAATAACTGTCAGTTTTGGAAAAGCTTCTTTTAGTTTAACCACTGCTTCTTGCACTACCCCATCTTCAGCATGGGCTTCTGATCCATGCTCATCTTTTTTTTGAGGTAAGCCAAAAAGCAAAATTTTATCAATCCCCAAAGCCAGACCATCGCGCACTTCCAGCAAAAGGTTATCAATAGAAAACCTATAAATCCCGGGCATAGCCTTAATTTCTTGCTTTTCCTTTTGCCCGGCTACCACAAAATATGGCATGATTAAATTTTTAACGTCTAAATTCACTCTTAAACTCCTGTTTTGTTCTGTCTCCAATACAACTAACCCTTACTCCCTTAGGAACCTTTTTATAACGTTTCTTAAAATTTCTAACTGTTGAAGGGCTGGTAAACATGATCTCGTTAAAAAATGCTAAATCCAAGTCTGGTAAATTTTTTGGCATCTGGTTGCGATAAGCAACACAAGATACAACCTTTGCTCCTAACTTGGAAATTTTTTGCTCCAAACCTTTATCAGCTAAATCAGAACGAGGCATAAAAATTAGTTGCCCGTTTATTTTTTCTTTTTTAAAGGCTGCAACTAAACCATCGGAAGATTCAACTTTGGGCACTAAGTCAGCTTTTATTCCAAAATCAAGCAGTCGATTTGCAGTTGATTGCCCCACTGCCGCTATTTTTAAGCCGAATAATCCTCTAACATCTTCACCTTGAGCTAAAAGTTGTTCAAAGAAAAAATCCACCCCATAACGACTGGCAAAAACCAGCCAATTAAAAGTCGACAACTTTTTAACCCAACGATCAAGCCGCGCATAATCTTTAAGCGGTTCAATTTTAATTAAAGGTAAATGAAAATAAGTACCTTTTAAAAAATATCTTTCAGCTGACAAGCCGGTAAACAAGATTCGCTTATTTTTTCTAAGCCAGTTAAATTTTGTTTCCCGCCCAACTGTTTTACCGATAATTATTATTGCTGGAGGCTTAATTCTATTTTTTACGGCTTTTACCACAAGATCCTTAAGCTGACCTTTAATTGTTAATTGATTAATTGCTCCAGCATTAGTTATTATTACTGCTGGAGTATTTTTTGCTTTACCCAGGTCCAACAAGCGTTTAATAATTTTTTTTAGATTGCTTACTCCCATATAAATAACAATTGTTTCCAAGCTAACCAATTCTTCCCAATTAATATTAGAATCATGGCCAGTTACAAAAGCCAGCTTCCTAGCCTTACCGCGCTCTGTCAGCGGGATGCCGCTATAAGCAGCTGCAGCACTGGCTGCAGTTACACCCGGTACAATTTCAAACTCAATTTTGTTAGCCAACAAAATATTTATTTCTTCGCTAAGCCGGCTAAAGATGGCAGCATCTCCATTTTTAAGCCTAACTACTTTTTTTCCTTTTTTTGCTTCCTTAACCATTGCTTGATTAATATTTTTTTGAGCTTGAACCATATTGGCATGATAAGGAATTTTCCCCAGGTCATGTGAGCAAATAAGTTTGGCACTTTTAGCTGCGGATCGCGCTAATTGTTCACCAACTAAATAGTCATAAATAACCACATCAGCCTGCTTAAGCACTTCAAGCCCACGCACAGTAATTAAATCCGACCTACCTGGGCCAGCTCCTATTAAATAAACTTTTGCTTTAGCCATTGTCTTAAATCCTTATCCTCTTTTCTAACTTCAAGAGCTAGCGAGCCTTGTCCGCTTGCAGTAACAAACGACAACTTTTCTGAAATCCTATGCTCTAACCCCAAGCGTTTAAGCGCGATTGTCGCGATAATGATCGCATCGTATTCTCCTTGATCAAGTTTGGCCAACCGCTCATCAATACTGCCTCGCAAATCAACTACCTTTACTTGTGGCGCAAACTTAAGCAACTGTTCTTTGCGTCTTTTGCTGCTAGTCCCCACTTTACTTCCAGCCGGCAGATCCGCCAACTTAAGATTATTGCGCGAAACTAAAGCATCACTGCTGTCTGCCGAAGGCGTAAAAACAGTTATCTCAAGCCCTGACGGTATCTCTTTCGGCAAATCTTTAGCCGAATGAATGGCTAAATCAATTTTCTTTTCCAATAAAGCCTGTTCAATCCGGTCAGTGAAAAAGTCTGTGCCTTCAACCTGGTCAATCGGAGTCTCTTTATCCAGATCTCCACTAGTTGCAAAGGTCAACAATTCAATTTCTTGTTCACCAAATTGCTTAGTTATTTCAGCTGCTTGCGCCAAGGCTAAGCGACTGCTACGGTTGCCAATTCTAATTTTGCGCAAAACTTTTCCATCTCATCTTCAATAATTTTTTCAGCTTTTATTGCTTCAATCCTTCTTTTAAGCAAATTCAAGCTGATCGTTTCTTTTATATCATCAATATTATATAAACTAACCGATGTTAACTTGGCAATTGCGGGATCAATATCTCTGGGCACTGCCAAATCAATTAAGACTAAAGGTTTACGCCGTGGTTTGATCTGTTTTGGTACAACCACAAAATGCGGTGCTGCAGTTGAACTTATAACCAGATCAGCCTCAATTAATTCTTCAGCTAGCTCTTTAAAACGGATAGCCTTCGCCTCAATAATAGAAGCTAGTTTTTGAGCTTTAGCAAAAGTGCGATTGGCAACTAAAACAATTTGAAATCCACGCTTAGCCAGGTTTTTTAATACTGCTTCAGTAACTTTGCCACTGCCAATAACAATAATTTTTTTATTCTTTTCCTTACCCAACAAAGTTACAGCCACACTAGCTACGGACACATTGCCGCGAGAGATTCCCGTTTCTCGCCTAACTTTTCGGCCAACTTTCACTGCCTGGTCAAATATTTTACGCAAATAACTATCATTTAAGGTTTCACGCAGTTTATTTATCTGGCCTAAAATCTCACTTTCTCCTAAAATTTGAGATTCCAAACCGCTGGCAAGCTTAAACAAATGCAGGATAGCAGATTTTCCGTCATTCTCTTTAGTGTATAATTCAACCCGATTGCAGGTTTTTAAAATTACGCCATCAGCTGCTTGCCAGTTTTTCCAGGCTGCCTCTCTTTCTTCAAGAGAAGAGTTTTTATAGTTTAAACTAACAACTTGCATAGCAGCCACCCCAAGCTAAAAGATATTGTAGGGGAAATCAGCCAAGTTAAGACGATTTTCCTAATAGTTTTTTGCTTTAAAATGTGCTGTTCATGCTTTACCGCAGCAATAGCCATAATGGATAAGGCACTCAATTGTACTAATGATTGCGGCACTCCTATGGCTGAAGCAAAGATTAATAAAGTAGCTGTAATCAGCGCTACTAAAGAAGCAGAAATTAAGCCTAAGGGAACTATTTCTTGTCCTAATGTTTTCATGACCCTTTTACCTAAGATTAATCCCCCTAATCCAAATAATAAGGCCACAATAATTAACCCGAACAAGGGCTTAATTAAACCACCACCAACTAACGGGCCAACGGCATTAGCAACATTATTTGTCCCAGCTGCAAAAGCTAGATAACAGCTGACAACAAAAGCAAATTTCTTTAACTTGTCTTCGCGGTTAAACAAAGCCTGATAAAGCCATAAATTAGTAAAACGCGGCGGATAAATTAATTTATAAATAAAATAAGTTATAATAAAAGCCAATACAGGCAAGATAATCCAAAAAGGAATAATTTTAAAAAGCCCTGCTAATTCTAATTTCGCAATACCAGCGCCAACTCCAGCAATGGCAAAAACTGTAACCCAACTAGTTGACTCTGGTACCCCCAAAAGGTTAGCCAAAATAAGCCCACCTAAGGCAGCCAACAAAATAGCCAACACGACCTGCACTGAAATAAATTGGCTGGGAATTAATGTTGTCCCCAGTGTATTGACCACGCCATATCCCCCAACAACAGCACCCAAGAGAACAAAAACCGTAAACCAGAGTACTGCTTTTTTATGGTCAATAAGCCTAGCGCCATACAAAGTTGCAAATGAGGGAGCAATATTGCTTGCTCCCATCATCATAGCAAAGATTATGACGCTTAAGCCTAATAAAAAAATCAAATACCTTCTCCTTGAATATTCTTTAGTGGCCGGGTATGAATCCCACACTCTCCGCCACATTTACTGGTCCCAATCCAGCGACCTGCTCTTTCGTTGTCATCGGTTGTAATATGAGTACATGGTGCACAACCTAGTGAACGATAACCTTCGCCGTAAAGCGGATTGACTGGAACTTGATATAAAGCTAAATATTGCCAAATCTCTCTTTCTTTCCAGATCAAAATAGGATTAAGCTTGATCAATCCTTTATCTCTTTCTTCTACTTCTTTAAAATCTGTCCGAGTGCGTCCTTCAGTACAGCGCAAACCAGTTACCCAGCAATCAATCTTCATGTCCTTCACTGCCCAACGAGTTGGTTCTACTTTTAAAATGTCACAGCATTTGTTGGGATCAGTTTCATAAAGTTTTTCTGGTATTTTTGCCGTGTTTTCATAAACTTTTGTTTCAGGGTATTTAACAACAAAGTCTTTCATGAATTCTTTTGTTTCTTTTGGCTTATATCTGGTCGTAACCACAAATCCTCTGATTTTAGGATTAACCTTTTTAGCCAAATCCCAAACTACGACAGAATCCTTACCCAAACTATTGGCCACTACTAATCCATCTCCGTATTTCTCATAGGCCTCTTTTATTAAGGCTTTAGACCTTTCAACTTTCTCTTTAAAATTCAACTCCTCCACCAGTTTCTTCAAATCATCTTTATTTTCTAGTATCCCCATTTCATGGACCCCCTATATATTATAATTATAAGCCCGATCTTTTTGTTTTTTCTTAAAAACCAAATCCTCAATCGTAGTCTCTGACAAGTTTTTCCTAAAACCATCCTGCGCTTCTTTTAAAAACCCCAAGATCGCCGGTGCATCTTTTACCTTTTTACCGGTCAATTCTATGGGCCCTTCAAAAGCTTCGATTATTTCCAAAACCGAAATATCGCCGGGATGCTTCTTCAAAACATAACCACCATCCTTCCCTCTAATGCTATAAACAATTCCCTTTCTTTTTAAAACCAATAGTAACTGCTCTAAATAACGGATGGGAATTTTTTGTTTTCTTGATATTTCCGCTATTTGGACCTTTTCCGCCCCATACCTTTGGGCCAGTTCAAAGACTGCTTTCAATCCGTATAAGACTCTTACTGATAGTTTCATATATATAGTATATCGTAACAATAGCTGAAAATGATCACTTTTTCTTTACTATGTCGATTTACTTAGTCAAGATTATATCAATTAACCTTTTGGTTGTCAAGCGGGGATCAAGAGAGGCGGTAATAGCACTCACAACAGCTATCTTAGTTGCACCAGCCTTAAGCACCTGATTAATATTATCTAAATTAATCCCACCCATAACCGTAAACGGAATTCTTATCTTGGGGGTAATTGTTTTGATCGCCTCAATTCCAATTGGCTGCATAGCTTTGGTTTGCGTTTTAAAAATTGGTCCTATATTAATGTAAGTTGCCCCACCCCGCTCCGCCGCCAACGCTTCATCAAGATTATGAGTTGAAACCCCAATAATCATTTTAGGAGCAAGCTTGCGCGCGGTCTCAACCGGGAGATCTTCTTGTCCCAAATGCACTCCATCCGCTTTTATTTCTAAAGCAATATCAAGATAGTCATTAATAATCAAAAGTAGTTCATGTTTAAAAGTTAGTTTTCTAAATTTCAAAGCAAGTTCGTAAAAATCTTTTTTAGCAAGCTCTTTATTGCGAAGTTGAACAATCTTTGCCCCGCCTTTAATAACTTTATCTAAAATATCCAGATCATCAATAACTGGATAAATATCTATTTCAGCAAATTTTCTCATCGTATAAATGACCGATCCCAATCTTTAAAAACTGGCTCGCACCCCTTATCCGCAATTACCGCTGCAACTTCTTGGACCGTTCTTTTATCTGCCACACTAAATTGTTCTTCAGCTTTTATTTGCTTTGAATACCCGCCTGGACTAGTTTTTGATTCTGCACTCATTTGAGTTATCCCTAGAGGAATTAAATTATCCCTTAGCTCTTTACCTTCTCTGGTTGATAAAACCAATCCTAATGACGGCAAGAAAATTCTTAAGGCGCAAATCATTTGCACTAATTGTCGATCAGAAACGGGATAAAATGGCTTAAACCCAGCTGCAGAAGATTGCAAACGGGGGAACGAAACTGAAATCTGACAGCGCCAATACTTTTTCATTAAATATTGAGCATGCTGACCAAGATGAGCAGCCTCTTCTTGCCATTTTCCCAAACCTAAAAGAGTGCCAATATTAAGACGATAAAAGCCTGCTCGAGCTGCCCGCTCTGGAGTTTCCAATCTATACGAGTAATCAGATTTAGGACCTTTAGGGTGAACTTTTTTATAAATATCTTGATCATAGACTTCTTGATAAATAGTTAAGCCATCTACCCCAGCTAAATATAATTCTTTATACTCATCTTCGGTTAATGGGAATATTTCCAAAGCAATCGAACTAAATTTAGCATGCAAAGCAGAAACGATCTGTTTTAAATAAGATATGGTTATTTTAGATCGTTTTTCTCCGGAAACTAATAATATATGACGAAAACCTTTTTTATAAAGCAAATCTGCTTCTTGTAAAACTTGCTCAATTGAAAGGCTAACTCTTTTTTCAGATAGTTTTTGGTTAAATCCGCAATAAGCACAGTGATTATCACATTCATTATTTAAATAAATTGGCGCATACAATAATATAGTCTTGCCAAAGTGTTTTAAGGTAAGTTGCCTGGCTTTTTGCGCCATTTGTTCGAGTTCTTGATCAGACTTTGGCTGAAGAAGTTCTAAATATTGCTCAAAACTGATGTTCATCGCAAGAAACCAGTTAAAGGGCTTGAAGCACTAGCTTGTTTTTGAGGAAATTTAATACCTACCTCATAAGCTTGGCGGCCAGCACGAACAGCTAACTTAAAAGCCTCGGCCATTTTTACTGGATCAGCAGCAATGGCAATAGCCGTGTTAACTAAAACAGCATCCGCTCCCATTTCCATAGCTTGCGCAGCATGCGACGGTATTCCAATCCCCGCATCCACCACCACCGGAATATTGGCTTGTTCAATAATAATTTGAATGGCCTCTTTGGTTCTAATTCCTTGATGAGAGCCAATAGGTGAACCAAGCGGCATAACCGTTGCCGTCCCCACCTCTTCTAAGTGTTTGGCTAAAACAGGATCAGCATTAATATAAGGAAGAACTACGAAACCTTGCTTAACCAAGGTTTCTGCTGCTTTTAAAGTCTCAATTGGATCGGGCAACATGTAATTAGGATCAGGCGTCACCTCAAGCTTAACCCAGTTTCCCGCTCCAGCAGCCTTGGCCAGCTTAGCTAATCTAACCGCCTCTTCCGCAGTTCTAGCCCCAGAGGTATTAGGAAGCAATAAATATTTTTTTCTATCAACTGCATCTAAAACATCTTCTTGCTTGGAATCAAAATCAACTCTGCGCAAAGAAACAGTAACCATTTCAGTTTCCGCGGCAATCAAGGCTTGTTTTAAGATTTGGTTAGAAGGAAATTTGCCAGTACCAATAAATAAGCGGGAATTAAAAGTTTTATCAGCTATCTTTAAAGTCATTTTTTTCTCCCTCCGCAGGTTTTAACCTGATCAGGTTCTACGGGTTTCCCGCCTCCGGCAGGATCTCAGCCCAATCTATTTTGGGCACCCCTTAATATAATTGATTATATCATATCCGCTTAAAAGTCCCCAGATACACTTCAAAATTTACTTTAATTTTACCTTGAGGAAGATTCTTTTTAGGACTTAATCCTTTTTTGGCCGAGGTCAAAGGAGTTTGAGCCCCAATTTGTTGAAGATATTTAAAAAGAGCGTAAATATTCTTATATTCCTTAACAATAATACTTTTTGCCAACGGTTTACTAGCAAAAAAATCTTTTAAAGCATTTTCTAGCTCATTTTTTGAAGGAAAATCGTTTACCTCTAGCCCTATTTCCTTTATTTCTTTTAAAGTTTCAGGTCCAAAAGTAGCTAAACAGAATGTTCCGCCTGGCTTTAAAACTCGAGCAACTTCAGCAAACACCTGCTTATAATCCATCCAATGCAAAGCTGACGTACTAACTACCAAATCAAAGGATTGATCAGGAAAAGGAAGCGTTTCTCCGTCTCCCACTATAAATTTAACCTGCTTTTGCTTAATTTTATTCTGAGCCTGTTTAACCATCCCCTCTGAAAGGTCTAGGCCAACACATTCTGCCTTAGGATAGCGTCGAGTCAGCTCTTCCAACAAAACCCCAGTGCCACAACCAACATCCAATATATTATGGTAATCACCGGTTAATAAATTTAAAACTTGGTTTATAATGGTCTGGTGCAATCCAGGATCAAGCTCATAAGTTAGCGCACTAGCAGAAAAATTCTGCTTAATAGTCTTTTTATTGTTTTTCACAGTTAATAATGAAATCCTTTAAAATTTGATTAAACTGCTTAGGGTCTTCTAACTGTGGCGCATGCCCTATCCCAGGTAAAAGATGCAGCTCTGCTTGAGGAATATTGTCTTTTAAATATTTTGCAGTGGCAGAAGAAACAATTGGGTCTTGTTCTCCCTGAATTAAAAGAACTGGAATATCAATTTTTGGCAAAACAGCTCTTTTATCATCATGCTCTAGCCGTTCAAACCATTTTAATTGATCATGTTTTTCCGGCACCGGCAAAACCTTGGCTAATTTTTTGTATTTTTCATCTTTAAAGATTAAGTCATAAAAATAAACTAAACCAGCGCGGTAATCAGTCAAAAACCTTTTTTCCAGCTTTTTTAAAAGCGCTAAAGAAGTACCGCAGGGATAATCCAGGCTTTTAACATACTTGGGAAAAGCAGAGACTAGGATCAAACCTTTAACCTTTTGATGATGTTCCTGCCACAAATCCAGCGCCTTCCAGCCTCCCATGGACCAACCCACAATAAAAACATCGCTTGAATGGTCAATCTGCGCTACATCAGTAACTACCTGATAATTTTGACCAAATTCCCGGACTTGGTCCTGCCAGACCAGAGGGCCGGTAGCAAAGCCGTGGATAAACAAAATAGACGTCATTATGTTATAATCATAACATGATTTCAGCTAAAGAGGCATTGGAATTAATCAGCACCCCCGACGAAAAAACCTTCGCTTTATTAGCAGAAGCTAACAAAATCCGGCAACAATATAAAGGCAATAAAGTAAAACTTTGCGCGATTGTCAGTGCTAAATCCGGCCGCTGCAGCGAAAACTGCTCTTTTTGCGCGCAATCCGGCCATCATAAAACTTCTGCTGAGTCCCACTCGTTATTAGCTGCAAAAGAAATATCAAACGCAGCCAAAACATCAGAAAAAAACATGCAAGCAACCTGCTTTAGCATTGTAACTTCAGGTAAAACAGTTAAAACCAAAGCAGAAATGGATACTATTAGCACTGCCATCAAAGAAATAGAACAACAAACCAGTTTAAATCGCTGCGTGTCGCTGGGAACCCTTTCGCTTGAAGAAATAAAAAGATTAAAACAAAACGGTTTAAAACGTTTGCACCATAATTTAGAATGCGCAGAAAGTTTTTTTGATCAAGTTTGCACCACCCATACTTACGCTGAAAGATTACAAACAATAAAACTAGCCAAACAAGCTGGATTGGAAGTTTGTTCAGGCGGGATTTTTGGCTTAGGTGAAAGCTTAGAACAAAGGGTTGAACTTGCATTTGCTTTAAGAGAGCTTGAAGTTGAATCTGTACCCATTAATATCCTTAATCCAATTAAAGGCACTCCTGCAGCAGAAAATTACCAGCCCATGACCCCACTTGAAGTTTTACGCTTAGTCGCCACCTATCGCTTTATCCTACCTCAAGCAGACATCGGTGTTTTTGGTGGACGAGAAAAAGCGCTAGGAACATTACAGCCTTTAATGTTTATGGCTGGAGCAAACGTAACTTTGGTGGGAGATTATTTAACCACCCAAGGCCAAGCCCCGGAAAAAGATCTGGAAATAATCCAGAATTTAGGGCTAGAAATTGATCGCTGATGTTTGACTTTATTAATCAAGAATTAGACTCTCTTAAAAAATCCGGTCTTTACCGGCAACTAAAAATCATAGACCCTAAAAAACATCTTATTTTCTGTTCAAATGATTATCTAGGCTTAACTAACCATCCTAAAATAATAGAAGCCACAAAAGGACTAAAAACAGGATCCGGCGCTTCACGTTTGGTCAGCGGCAACATTCCTATTCATGAAGAATTAGAAAATAAAATTGCTAAATTTAAAAAACGGGAAGCAGCTATTGTATTTCCAACCGGTTATATGGCTAATTTAGGAGTAATCAGCGCGCTAACCAATGAAAAAGATTTAATTATTATTGATCGCTTAAACCATGCTTCAATTATTGACGGCTGCCGTCTTTCAAAAGCAAAATTAAAGGTTTATCCGCATAAAGATATGGCAGCATTAGAAAAAATACTTCAACAATCAGAAAAATTTAAAAAGAAATTGATTATTACCGATTCTGTCTTTAGCATGGACGGAGATATTGCTCCTCTACCCCAAATCGTTGCCTTAGCCAAAAAATATAATGCCATAACCATGATTGACGAAGCCCATGCAACTGGAACCATTGGTAAAACCGGCCGCGGCGCAGAAGAATACTTTGGCATTGAAGGACAAGTTGATATTGTCATGGGTACCCTGTCTAAGGCAATTGGCAGTTTAGGCGGTTTTGTAGCAGGGAAAAAAGAATTAATTGATTTTCTTGTCAATAAATCCCGCAGTTTTATTTATACAACTGCACTTCCGCCCACTTGTTGTGCCGCTTCCATTGCAGCTTTTGAAATAATTGAATCTAACCCAGGTTTAATTGAGCAACTAAAAACAAACGCACGCTTAATAAAAAGTGATGCGAAAACACCTATTATTCCTATCTTAATCGGTGATGCAAAGAAAACCATGGAAATTTCAGAGAAATTATTTGCCAAAGGAATTTTCGTTTCTGGAATTAGGCCGCCAACAGTTCCCGAGGGGAAAAGTCGTCTGCGCATAACCGTAAGCGCCGCCCATACTAAGGAGGAGATTGAATGTCTTCTATCTTCATTACAGGAACTGATACCGAGGTAGGCAAAACCTTTATCACTTTGCTTTTGGCTCAATACCTGATTGAGCAAGGCATTGATGTGGGTATACTCAAGCCAATCTCTTGTGGTCCTAAAAAAGATAATGATGCAGTTTATTTAAAGAAGAAACTAAAATTAAAAGATCCGCTTGAATTGATCAACCCTTATAACTTACCACTTCCCCTGGCCCCTTATGCCAATGAACTTCATAAAAAGAAAAAGTTCCGTTTTAATAAAAATAAAATCAAAACAGCTTTAAAGGAATTGGAAAAGAAACATGATTTAGTTTTAGTTGAAGGCGTGGGCGGAACACTGGTGCCAATTACTAAAAACTATCTAGTTGTAGATCTGATTAAGGATTTGAAACTTCCAACCTTAATCGTGGCTCGGGCAGGCTTAGGCACCCTTAATCACACTCTTTTAACTGTCGAAGCCTTAAAAAAACGAAAAATCGATATCATTGGTATTGTTATGAATGGATTTAAAGGAAAACTATCTGAAAAAACTAATCCAGAGATTATTGAAAAGTTAACTAAGATAAAAGTAATTGGAACAGTAAAATGGCAAAAAAAATAATTTGGCATCCCTTTACTCAAATGAAGGATTGGCTGAAAAACGAGCAGCTCACGATTGAGCGCGGAGATGGGATTTATCTTTATGACACCAAGGGAAATAAATATATTGACGGGGTCTCGTCCCTTTGGGTCACGGTTCATGGCCACAACAAAAAAGAAATCAACCAAGCTATCCAAAAACAACTCAAAAAAATCGCCCACTCCACTCTACTGGGCTTGAGCAATGTTCCTGCTGCTAAACTAGCCAAAGAACTGGTTAAAATCACGCCCAAAGGACTAGATAAGGTTTTTTACTCTGACGATGGATCAACCGCGGTTGAAATAGCACTCAAAATTGCGTTTCAATACCAACAACTTATTGGTAAAAATAAAAAGACCAAATTCTTGACTCTGAAAAACGCCTACCATGGAGACACGGTTGGTTCAGTTTCAGTTGGAGGAATAGATCTTTTCCATAAAATCTATAGACCGCTCTTGTTTAACTCATTTAAAGCTCCAATTGATTTAAAAGCCGTTGAAAAAATAATGAGAAAACATCATCGAGAAATTGCGGCCATGATTGTGGAACCATTGGTTCAAGGTGCAGCTGGAATGCTCCTCCAACCCAAAGGATTTTTAAAAGGCGTTAAAAAACTCTGCACAAAATATAATATTCTTTTGATTTGCGATGAAGTGGCCACTGGTTTTGGTCGGACAGGAAAAATGTTTGCTTGTGAACACGAAAATGTTTCTCCCGATATTATGTGCCTGGCCAAAGGGATAACCGGAGGATATTTGCCTATAGCTGCAACTTTAACTACCAAGAAAATATTCAATGCTTTTCTTGGAAAGCCCGAAGATAATAAAACCTTTTTCCATGGGCACACTTATACCGGCAATCCGCTCGGCTGTGCTGCGGCTTTAGCTAATTTGGAAATCTTTAAAAAAGAAAACACTATTAAAAAACTCCAACCAAAGATTAAATTGTTGATGGAAAAGTTAAAATCTTTCAAAAATATTCCTCAAGTTGCTGAAATTAAACAATGCGGGTTCATGGTAGGAATTGAACTGGCAGGATTTTCCCCGGAGCAAAGAATTGGACATCAAGTTATACTGGAAGCTCGAAAAAGAGGAGCAATTCTGCGGCCTTTAGGCAATGTTATCGTTTTAATGCCACCTTTGAGCATTAAAAACCATGAATTAATAAAATTGCTTAATATTACCTATCAATCTATTAAGAAGACTCTTCACGATTAACTCGACAATCAGCTTCAAACAAAACATCAAAGTTTTTGGTTGTTATAATCCCTGGTGAATGATGGTGAGCAATAATATCTAAAACTTCCTTTATTTTCTCTTTAGGAAAATTGATCTTTTCTAAGATTCTTTTAGCAATCGGCGGCCCCTCTACTTCCTGATATTGTCCAGCATTTGAATTATATTTTCTTTCTGCCGCATGAATGCCAATATCATGCAGGATCGCGGAGGCAATAACAATTTGCTCGTCAACCCCATCTATCTCTAATTTTTCTTCTGCGTAAGACAATACTTTACGCGCATGATTAATCCGCTTAGTATCTTTGCCAAAATATTTTTCCATCTCCCGCAGCAACTCATTTTTCATCTCATTTTCCTTGAAGCATTAATTCTATATCCTTTTCTACTTCTTGCGTTGGCTTTAAATTAAATTTATCAACCAACACATTTAAGACTGAAGGGGAAACAAAGGCCGGCAAAGTTGGGCCTAAACGAATATTCTTTACGCCTAAAGAAAGCAAAGCTAATAAAACCAAGACTGCCTTTTGCTCATACCAGGCAATATCAAATGAAATCGGTAAATCATTTACATCTTTAACCTTAAAGATTTCAGCCAGCTTTAAAGCAACAACTACTAAGGAATAAGAATCATTACATTGGCCAGCATCAATTACCCTGGGAATGCCGTCAATTTGACCTAAATCCAACAGGTTATAGCGATACTTGGCACAGCCGGCAGTTAAAATCACCGTGTCTGCCGGAAGCTTTTCTGCTAATTGGGTAAAATATTCTCTTTCTTTGCTGCGCCCGTCACAACCGGCCATCACAAAAAATCTTTTTATCTTACCGCTTTTAACCGCGCTAATAATCTTATCCGCTACTCCTAGTAATGTTCCGTGGGCAAAACCAATGACAATCTTTTTGCCTGCTTTTGCGTCAATTGGACCAAGCAACAAAGCTTTTTCAATTACCGAGCTAAAATTCTTCGACTTACCCGCTTGTCGATTGGCAATATGACTAATTCCAGGCCAACCTACTAAACCAGTAGTAAAAATACGGTCTTCATAAGAATTTTTTGGTTTTTGCAAACAGTTAGTAGTCATAACAATCGCGCCGCCAAATCCATCAAATTCTTTTTGCTGGTTATACCAGGAGCTACCATAATTTCCTTTTAAATGCTTATATTTTTTTAACTCTGGATAAGCGTTGGCTGGCAACATTTCCCCGTGAGTATAAACATTGATTTCTTTTCCTTCGCTTTGAATCAATATTTCTTCTAAATCCAATAAATCATGGCCACTGACCAAAATCGCTGGCTTTGACTCTACTCCAGTATTTACTTCAGTAATTTCTGGATTACCATATTTTGTAGTATTAGCACCATCAAGCAGAGCCATGGTTTTAACTCCCATTTGACCTGTTTCTAAAATCAAGGCTAATAATTGTTCGCTTTCCAGATTTTTTCCAGCCAGATAAGCTAATGTTTTTTCAATAAACTCAAATATGACTGGATCTTTTTTCCCCAGAATTAAAGCATGGTCAGCATAAGCAACCAAACCTTTTAATCCATAAATTAAGATTGCCACTAAAGAACGCAAATCCGCGTCTTCAATAGATAAGAAACCAACCTGAGCTGCTTTATTAAGATAACTTTTTTTGCCATTATCAGGATGCCACAATACTGATTCAGGCAAGTTTTTGGCTTTAAGTTTAGTTTTTAATTCGTCTCTTATGGCCAAAGCTTTTTCTACAATTTGAATCATTTTCTTTGAATCAAAATTGACATTGGTAATCGTAATAAAAAGTGCCTCTAAAATAAAGCGGTCAGTTTTTTCATCTACCTCTCCCTGCTGCCTTAAGTTGTAGGCCAAATATCCAATTCCTTTAAGCAGGTATAAGATTAAATCCTGTAAATTAGCCACTTCCTCATTTTTTCCACAGACTCCAGCTACTGTACAACCCTTATTCTTTACCGTTTCCTGACATTGATCACAAAACATACTCATTTTATCTTTTTCCTTTCATTATTATATAAGCTATACCCATTCTTCTTTTAGAACATCTCCATTCAAACCAATTACAATCACCTTAATCGGAATTTTTCTTGAGGCTTTTGTTGCCGCAGTTTTTGCAATTTGTAATAAGCCACCACAACATGGGACCTGCATAATCATCACAGTCAAAGTATTAATTTTAGCGTCATCAATCAATGATTTAATTTTTTCTATGTAAATCTCTTGATCGCTATCTAGTTTTGGACAAGCAATAGCTAAGCTTTTTCCTTTTAAATAATCTTTATGAAAATCTCCCAAAGAAAAAGCCACACAATCTGCCGCTAGCAACACATCTGCCCCTTTGAAATAAGGAGCAGAAGGAGGAACTAAATGCAGCTGAATTGGCCACTGCCTAAGCTGTGAGGATCTTTTTCCCTCTTCGGCCTTACCTTCTTCCTTAGAAAATTCCACAACCTTTGCCCCCGGACATCCAGACATTTGCTTTTCCCTCTCTTTCACTGCTTTTTCGCTAAATTCTTTTGCTTCTCTTTCCTCAAAACTAATTGCGTCTTGAGGGCACTCTCCAATGCAAGCTCCTAGGCCGTCACAATAGATATCGCTAACCAACTTTGCTTTCCCATTTACTATTTGGAGAGCACCCTCGGCACAAGCAGAAACACATTGTCCGCACCCATCACACTTATCTTCGTCTATTTTTATAATCTTACGTTTAACCATGTACTTTTACACGCTCTCTATCTTTTAACTCTCCACGCTTACCTTTGTTCCATCCAGAAACTCTGGAAAAGTAACCAGTAACACGAGTAATATGGTCAATATTTCTGCCACCGATTAAAACCTTTTCTAACTTCTCTGCGGTAAGCTTTTCTAATGCTTTGGGCTCTACTTTTATCTTTTCATTTTCCGCACCAAAATTAGCATGACGAAAATACAAATTACCATCGTCATCCTGTGTCCACTCTACGGCTGGGTTTGCTTCTAAGAAAACATTGAGTTCTTCAAGATTCATATTTTTCCACCTCCTTTCTATTTTAATTTGCTACTAACTCTTTAACTGTTGTGTTAGACAAAACCTTTAACATTCCTTTGCGAACCTTATTCAAACACTTCCTGGCTTTGCATTCCTTACTAAATCGGCAAGAACTTTTATGGAAGATACAATCACTAATTACAAGCGGACCCTCAATTGCCTCAATTACTTCAGCCAAATCGATTTTCCTGGGATTCCTGGCTAAGCGTATGCCGCCTCCTTTTCCTTTTTGGGTAATAATAAACCCGTGCCTGGCTAAAATCGGAACCAGTTTTGCCAAATGATTAAAAGAAACATTAATTTCTTTGGCAAGTTCTTGACTGGTCCCCTCTCCACCTTTCGACGCTAAATGAACCAACAAACGAATCGCAAAATCTGATGCTCTTGTTATTTTCATAATATGTACATATTATACCTATTTAAGATATTTGTCAAGCCCTATTTTTTATTATAGGGCTTAACAACTTTTACCTGTGAAGTCTAACTACTTTTCCAGCTTATCCATATGCTTTTGCATCATATCCTTCTTCATCATCATCATTTTCTTTTTACTATATCTGCTTTTTTTGCACCAGGCCCCCTTGCCCATCACCCCACCATAAAGTGTGCCGTATAAAAGAATAATCACTGCCATAATAGCAATTACCGCAGCAATAACCTGACCAACAGTTTTATTTGTGCCACTTTCTTTACTAGCAAGGGCCCCAACAATATAAGCAAAGCCCAGCAGCAACAAAACACCAAGCAGTGATCCAAAAACCACTCCATAACCCATTCCGCCATACATCATATCTTTCCACCTCCTTATAAAAACATATTAGCTAAAATCGCCAAAATAATAACTTGGGGAACAGTTATAATCGGGAGCCAAACTGCGGTGCGCCAGCCAATGTTTTGCCAGATAAGCCCTATTTCCGTATAATCAGTCACCACTCCAGCCATTAAAAAAGTAAAAGAATTTCCTAGCGCGCCTGTCTGGCGATAAATTTCAAAAGCTAAAGGCGCGCTACCCTCTGAACAAATCTCAATAACCGTGGCAATTAAAAGCGTAATCAATAAACCTAAAATTGTTGCCCCCATATATTGATGCATAAAATCTGCAGGCAAATATGCAGCAGCCAAACTAGCTAAAAACACACCAAACATTATCCACCAAAGAACCATATTGGCTAATGATACACTTCCACTCCAAATAGCTTTTATAGCATTTAAGCTATTAGTAAAAGATATTTTTACTTTTTTCAATCTCACTTTGGCATCATCTATTACAGAAAAATCACTATCTAATTTAATTGTATTAGGGTTTTTTTCTATCCAATTCCTGCTTTCTAAAAACATATAAATATAACCAGTAATTATGGCGATTATCACCGCAGATATAATGATAAACAAAGCCCTAACACCAAAGAAACCAAACATTAATATAGTGAGAGGCAGATTAGCCCAAGGACTAGAAAGAAGAAAAGCTACTACCGCTGGAGGAGAAGCTCCTTTTTTATGCAGCTGTATTGCCAAAGCCAAAATCCCATGACTACAAGCTGACATAAAAAAACCAGTTATAACTGAATAGATAATGGTTCTCTTTCTTTTGGGCGCCAATAAAGCAGAAATATATTCACCCGGAATAAGCCAATCAATAACCCCACCAATAAATAAACCAAGCAAGATTGGCACCGCAATGGTTCCTAAATACATAAATAGAGATTCTTGTAATGGTTTTAAAAAATTTACATATCTTACTCCAATAAAAACCAATACATAAAGACAAAAGATTAGAAATAGTTTGTTTTTCCACCATTTACTTTTTGATTTTGCCCCACAAGCATCACAAACAGAATCTTTCGCCATGACTTACTCCCTATCTAATTAAAATTACACCCGCAACCACTAAAACAACGCCAACCAATCTTAGCCAAGTAATTGACTCACCAAGAAAAAGCACTGATAAAAACAAGGCAACTAGAGGATAAATTGCTGCTACTGGAACAACAGTTGAGGCCTGCCCCATTTTTAAAGCATGATAATAAGTCCATTGAGCAAAAAAACCAGCAATTAAACCACCAAGCAAAATAAGCATTACATTCTTAATTGAAATTTGTGAAAACTGCGGCAAACGGTTAAGCATCAACATAGTTAGAAGACCCACAAAAGAAATTGTTAAACTACGAATGACCACAGCAACTAAGGGGTCAATATTACCTCGCAACCCCGCTTTTTCTAACACGGGAGCTATACCCCACAATAAAGCCGTCACCAAAGCAAAGAAAAATGCCATTATCTAAACCCCTTAACTAATAATTCTCTGCTAATATTTCATAATGAGCCTGCGAATGTTTGCGGTCTGAGCACGTTACTAAAGATCGAGTTATCCATACCCCCCCCCAAAAAAAATCTTAATTGTTTGAATTATATCACAGGTTAAACAAGGGGAGACATAAAAGAAGATGTTTTCTTAACTTCCATACGAATATCGCGAACATCCTTTTCATTTTTCTGCTGTTTTTTTTGAGGATGCCTAAGTGTCTCGAACAAATCTATCAAGTCAATTTTTTTATAAATATAACGCCAATCAAGACGAATAAAAGCGTCTAAATTTGCCCCTTTTTCACACATTACCGCTTTAAAAAAGTCTTTTTCAAAAAAAGCGTAAAAATCCCCTACCTTACTCCCTTTGAAGTTATAACTCCTTCCAAACTCATAAGAAAGCATCCCCTTATTTCCGCCTAAACCAATTACAATCGGCATAAGGATATCTTGAGGGTAATTTCCCTCAAAATTAGTATAAAATTCATACGCATTACAACAATCTGTTACAATTATAATATTTTGTGGATTCTCATTTTGCGATACTGCAGCCATTAATTCCTGATAAGAAATATCTTCTCCTTTACCACACGTAATCGCACTTCCACTACCATGCCCCAGAATGAAAATTCTAGTGGGTCCCTTAGCCATCCTTACTGTTTCTAAAAACTTAGTTTTGTCCGGACCAGCTCCTTTTTTGGCGAAAACAATATTTGAACCATATTTTTTCGCATAATTTACAATCTCATCAAAGTGCCAATCACCAATACCATTATTTTCCGGGTCAGCCGTAATAACCATCACATTAATACCTGAACCTACCATATCAAGACCAAAAACATAATTATTAGCCGCCATCATTTCAGAAAAACATAAATCTATTTTTTCTTCGTTTAATCCCAAAACTTCTTCGTCTGCGACACCCATAGCCTTTAAGTTGCGCTTAAACGCAATTGTCATTGAAAAAGCTTTTTTCAAACCAAGGTTTGGATATTTTTTCCTTAGATAATTTAAGTAACAAGGATTATTTAATAAAGGAGCTATATCCTCAGTCACAATTACTCTCATTCCAGGCAATATCATTATTTTCTTAAAATCATTGTTGCTAATATTGCGCAAAGATTGCTTCATGATTTTTGCATAAGTTTTACCAGCATCAGAAACAGCATCTAAATAAACTGATTGAGCCTTTTCCCCTAAACCAGAAATTCCCAAAAGCTTTTCGGCACCTAAAACATTAGGAGCACACAAAAGAATATCAAATGGGTTCCTGTCCAAACCAACATAATCTGAAGACGAATTGACCCATAAACCCTTTATTTTAGATTCTTCTTTCAAACGAACTAAATCCAAAAAACTATTGAGACTTAACAGTCGCCTACGAAACTCGCCAACTGTTTTTGATTTTTCCCAAAAATAACCCAGATCTATTTTTTTCTTAGTTAAATTCGCAATCAAGGGTTTATTGTCTTTGGAAAATTTTGTTAATTTACCTATCTCACTCAAAAATTCCAGAGGGGAAGACACATATTCAACCACTTTGCCAAAATAATCCACACACCTTTTCTTTGCTTGCTCAAAAAACAGCTTCTCTTTATTATATAAATTTGATAATTTTTGCAAATTACCCATAAGCTCGTCATAAGTCTCGGAGTGCTCAACAAAAAACAACAAAACATTAAAAGGCAGTTTTTGGTCGAGATCAGATATAAGTTTAGAATCGGCCAGATTTATGTTGTTATCATATTTTTTTTGGATTTTCAAAAGCATAATTGCATTTCCAGACAAAATACTATCTATCCACACAGAACCTTGCCACTGACTAATTTTTTCTGGAGTTAATGCGGATATTTTCCATAAAGCCTCATTACCGTATAAGTCATAAAGTATATGCTTATCAAAATCTTTTTTTCTTTTATTAATTTTTGCCAACAATGGCTGAAGAGCCTTAAGTCGGCAAAGTAATTCTTTTTTTGATTTTACTTTTTGGGTAAAATCATAAACCAAACCACTTTCAAATTGACCGACAAAAGATTTTTCTTGGAGAGATAAGGGGCCAAACTTGCTTTCAATAACAGTTGTATTATTGCTCAACTGTACAGTATCAGTTTTTTGCTTAGGAACTAATTCAGCGCGACCAGCTGATCTTTTCTCTGGTTTATTAGGCGCTCTATTGGCAATTACTTGGTTTACTTGCAAACTCATATTAGGCTATTCCATAGCTCAAAGACTCTATATAATTTATCGTATTAAAGAGGCAAAAACTTGCGTTTAATTATTAATAATTCTCTGCTAATATTTCATAATAAGCTTGCGGATGTTTGCAAGCTGGACACATTTTGGGAGCTTCTGTTCCCTCATGTACATAACCACAATTTCTACAATGCCATTTTACTTTTTCATCTCGTTTAAAAACTTTCTTCTCTTTAATATTTTTTAATAATTTTCGATATCTTTTCTCATGCTCCTCTTCTACTTCGGCAATTTCCTTAAATTGGACAGCAATCTCTTCTAACCCCTCATCCCGCGCAACTTTTTCAAAATCAGCATAAAGCTTGGTCCATTCTTCATTTTCTCCATCAGCCGAGGCCTTTAAATTTTCTTCAGTTGAACTAATGGTTCCAGCTGGATAAGCTGCAACAATTTCAACTGCCCCACCTTCTAAATATTTAAAAAACCTTTTAGCGTGTTCTTTTTCGTTTTCAGCAGTTTCTAAAAATATAGCTGCAACCTGCTCATATCCTGCTTTTTTAGCCACCGAAGCAAAATAAGTATACCTATTCCTTGCTTGCGACTCCCCTGCAAACGCCTTTAATAAGTTCTTCTCCGTTTGTGTCCCTTTTACACTTTTACCCATTATTTATTTCCCCCTCTTTGTGTTTGTTTTTTATTTTTTCCGCTAACTCGTCCAAAGCTTTAAAATCAGCTTCTTTGGGATAACCTTTGGCAATCACCGGCTCAATCAATTCGACCTTTAAATTTGAAATTAAACCTTTAATCTCTTCCGGCATCTTACCACCCCACCCATACGACCCCACAATAGAAGCAAACCTGGTTTTAGGTCTTAAAGCATTGGTTAAATAAGCTGCATATACGGCTAAAGGATGCGGACGAACCAAAACCGTTGGCGTAGCAATAACTACCGTAGCCGCATCAACCAACGCCATGGCTAGCTCCCCTAAATCCATCTGAGCTAAATTAAAAGCTTTAACAACAATCCCCTTCTCTTCTAAAGCTTTAACCAGATACTCAACCATCTTAGCCACGCTACCATGCATAGAAACATAAGGGATCACGACTTCATTTTTTACCTTATCACTAGTCCAATCTCGATAAGCATCCATAATAAAAGAAGGCTCATTATGTAATGAACCATGACTAGGAGCAATCAGATCAATCTCCAAAGCTTCAACTTTTTTAAGGTTGCTTTTAATTACCGTACGAAAAGGCATCATGATTTCCGCATAATATCTCTTCGCCGCAACATAAACATGTTTTTTATCTTTTACAAAAAGATCGGTAAAAGCAATGTGTGAACCAAAAAAATCGCAAGAAAACAATATTTTGTCTTCTTTTAAATAAGTACACATTGTCTCTGGCCAATGCACCCAAGGAGTAAAGATAAATTTTAAGGTTTTATTGCCCAAAGAAAGCTCTTCTCCATCCTGAATTTCAACAATCTTGTCTTCAGAAATCAACAAATGTTCTTTGAGCAGTTCTTTGTTCTTGGCATTGGTAATCACTTTGGCATCTTTATACAATTTTAATATAGTAGGAATAGTGCCAGAATGATCCTGCTCGCAATGCTGGGAAATAATATAGTCCAGCTTATCAATTTTAAGCTTTTTTAAATTTTTAATTAACACATTTTCTTTAGCCGGATCAACCGTGTCAATTAAAACAGTTTTCTCACTGCCTTTGATCAAATAAGAATTGTAACTAGTCCCGTCTGGAAGAGGAATCAGCGCATCAAAAAGCTTTCTGCCTCCATCCAGTGCCCCAACATAATAAATATCTTTTTTCAGTTCCTCGACTTTCAAATTTTAAACCCCTTTCTTTTCAAATTGGCTTTTATCTGCTCCGCAAATCGGACAAACCCAATCTTCTGGCACATCAACAAAAGCCGTTCCTGCTTTTATCCCATTATCCGGATCGCCTTTTTTAGGATCATAGATATAACCACAAACCTTGCAAACATATTCTTCCATAATTATTCCCCCTTAATATATGTAGGCGCGGTTGGCGGAGCCTTACCGCGTTTTACATCATGATAATAAGCATAAGTCATTGGCTCTGCAGAATTCAATATTTCCGCACCAATAACTTTTCCCAAAAATATAGTATGGGTGCCGCAATCTAGCTGGCCAACTACTTCACATTCAAGGTAACCCAAACTGTAATCAAGCACAATCGGCGCTTTTGTTTTTGCTGTTTTAACCTTTACATCTTTAAATTTATCTATGTTTTTTCCAGATTTAAAACCAAAAGTACCAATAAATGTCATGGGCGTACCTTTTTCAAGTATGGAAACAGCAAAACCCTTGCTGCTTTCAATATATTCATGGGTTAGATTTTGCTTATTAATGCTTATTGCAACAGTTGGCGGATCAGAAGTAATCTGCATTACCGTGTTAGCAATTTGGCCGTTAAATTTCCCTTCTTTAACCGCGGCTATAATATATAACCCATAGCTAACTTTATGTAAAGTTTCCAGCTGCATTTTTTATTTACGCTTTCCAAAGCCCATGCAAATTACAATAGGCTCTTACTATTACATTTTCACTTGGCACACAAAACTCAGCTTCTGGCTTATCTCCTGGTTTTAAAAAAGCGCGATAAGCTTTACCATCAGAAATAACCTCAATCCATTCAATATAATGTTTTGCTTCCATGGGATGGGCCACAGAACCAACCTTAACTTTAATTCCACACTCAGTTTTTTCAATTACTGGAATATGTTTTTCTTTAGCCGCATCAACTGTATTTTCAACCATTAATTTCATTGGCTGTCCACAGCAAACCAACTCTCCATCTCCAGCATGAACCACTTCTACGATATTTCCGCAAATCTCACACTTATAAACCCCTAAATATTTAGCCATTTCTATTTCCTCCTTTTTATACCATAAATAAGCTTGCCAAGTTCTATATGTTTGTTATGATATATGATATAAAAAATAATGGCAAGGAGGGACAACTATAATGATGGATTTAATCGCCGACACAAAGCTTGCAATTGAACTCGAAAAAAAAGGCTATGACTTTTACACTCAAACCACGCTTAAGACTAATAATCCCCTCGCCGCCTCCACCCTACAAAGCTTAGCAGACAGAGAATTGATTCATATTGAAAAAATTAAAGAGTTTCACCAACAATTAACCGGGGATAAAAAACTGCCAAGCGATTGGCTTAAAGGGGTTGAAGTATCACCCAAAAAAGAAGAACTACTAAAACCTATCCTATTAAAGCTAAAGGCCAGCTTGGATAAAAAATTTAAAACAGAACAAGATATTAATGAGGCCTATAAAATTGCTGAAGGACTGGAAACAGATAGCTACAATCTTTATGACCGCATTTCCAAAGAAAGTCAGGATGAAACCGCTAAGAAATTTTTTGCCGCCTTGGCCAAAGAAGAACAAGAACACTATGAAATATTAGATGATACCCTGCAATACTTAAATAATCCCGGTGATTGGTTTAAAAAAGAAGAACGCTGGATCATAGAAGGCTAATTATTGCATCTTAATGCACTGATAAATATTTGAAAGCAGCCAACGCAGCTTTGGAACCATCGCCAGCCGCAATTACAATCTGCTTATCTGGCACATCAGTCACGTCTCCCGCAGCAAAGATGCCGGGAATTGAAGTTTGTGCTGCGCAATTGATTATAATTTCACCGCGTTTGTTTTTTTTCACAAAATCAATAAAATAAGCATTAGGCACCATGCCTACTTCCACAAAAACCCCTTCAACATTAATAGTTTTTTCTTTTCCAGCAATCTCAACTTTTAAGCCTTTTAGAAATTTATCCCCAAAAAACTCAGTCGTTTTAGCTTTATTTAACACTTCAACATTTTTAGCCGCTAAAACCTTATCTTTTAAGACCTGGTCACCACTAAAATCCTGATTAATATTAATCACATAAACTTTATTAGCAATTTTAGTCATTTGCAACGCTGCATCCAAAGCAGAATTGCCCCCACCGATTACTGCCACATCTTTTTTAGCAAACAAAGGACCATCACAAGTTGCGCAATAAGTTACGCCTTTATTTTTAAACTCTTTCTCACCCTTAGCGTTTAACAAGCGGGGGATTTTACCAGAAGCCACAATCAGAGTTTTTGCTTCCAGCTCTTTTCCGGAAGTAGTTTTAACTTTAAATCCTAAATCGGTTTTTTTAACCTTTTTAACCTCGTCCCCTTCTTGAAGCTCAAACTTATACTTTTCCAAATGCTCTCTAAATTTTTGGGCTAAATCCGGACCAGTAATAAACTGGAATCCAGTATAATTTTCAATATCACCCGACAAGGCAGCTTGCCCTCCAACATCTTTGGTAATCACGCAAAAATCCATTCGCTTCCTGGCCGCATAAACCGCAGCCGTGATTCCAGCCGGCCCTCCACCAATAATAATTAATTCTTTCATTTTTTTGTAATCCTTTTTAAAACTTTAGGATGATTCAGCTCTCTGATCGCATCTTTAGCAATCCATTTAGCTGATTGTAAATCTATTTTCCCAATTCGTTGAGCCAGAGCCAAAGCTTCTTCGTTTAATTTTAAATTTCGCTTCCCAATCTGCCTCAAAGCCCAATTAATCGCCTTCTTAACATAATTCCTCTCATCTGTAGCATATTTTTTTAACAAAGGAAAATACTCTATAAAATCTTCATCTTTCCAATTTTTAAGATGGACAGCTGCTGCCGCAATTAAGACAAAGCCCGCTCTTCTGACAAACTCACGCTTATCCTTGGTCCAAGCAACTATTTTTTTCTTAACATACTTGGTCTTATCAAAAACATTGCCGCAAACCTGGTCACAAATATCCCAAGAATCAAAATCTCCAACCCATTCATCCATTTGTTCTTCTGTTATCTTCTTAGGATCGGCGATAAAAGCAGCTAAAAGCCGGGCTTCATGGATCCCACTACCCCAAAGCTTTAAAGCCATAGCATGGTCTTTGCGTATTTCTTTGGCCATTTTTCTTAAGACTGGAATAGGAACGCCTAGAGTGTTTTTCGCACTAATCCCAAAACGAACCATACCCTCAATATTTTTAGGGTTTCTCAAAGATTTCAGTTTACTAATTATTTCCAAATAGTTCATTAATTATATTTTTTGACTTGTTCTTCAAAAGCCGGCCCGGGCATAAAACCAACTAAACGGTTAACTTCTTTGCCATCTTTAAAGACAATAACACAAGGTATCCCTGTTACTCCCAGCTCTGTTGCTTTTTGAATATTGTTTTCAGTGTTAACCTTTACAAACTTTATATCAGTGTATTTTTCCGCCATTTTATCAAAAACCGGGGCCATCATTTTACAAGGACCGCACCAGCTAGCCCAAAAATCCACAAACACAACTCCCTGATTCTGTTCTACTTCTTTTGAAAATTCTGCATCAGTTATTTCTTTTGCCATTTATTAGCCCTCCTGGTTATTCATATTAACATATTTTTTTCATTCATGATAATATAACAAAATGCTAACTATCAGAAAAGCAACCGAATCTGACCATGAAAACATCAAGGCCTTGCTCCTAAAACTTGATCTTTATTATGCTACTTTAGAGATTAAAGATTTTTGGATAGCCGAAGAAAATAATATAATCATTGCAACTATGCAGCTCAAAAAACATCCTAACTTCTTATTTCTAGGATCTTTAGGTGTAAAAGAAAATTATCAAAAAAAGGGCCTTGCCACGAAACTGATAAACACCGCTCTAAAAGACACAAAACAAGACATTTATCTATATACAATCATTCCTTATTTTTTCAAGAAGCTTAATTTTGAAATCTGCCAACCCATTGCAAGCCTACCCTCCAAAGATCGTTATGAATGCGAGGATTGCCACTTAGAAAAATGCGTCTGCATGGTAAAGAAATATGCTACCTGAATACCCCAAATTTAAAGACTTTGAAATAGATGATTTAAAAAAAATAAATTTAAATCACAACATTTGCGAACTTGCACCTGCCAATCTTGTCTTATGGAAAGAATTTGATCACCCACAAATAACCTTAATTAATAACAATGCCTGTATCTTAATTTCGGCCCCCAATGAGCCACCCTTTTTTCTTGAACCAATTGGCAGCCATAAATTAATTGAAACCATAAAGACTTGCCTTGCTCATAGCAAAAGGCTTTCCCGTATTTCAGAAAGCTTAATTAACCAATTACCTGTCCAGGAATTTAAAATAAAATGCCTGCGTAATCAATTTGACTATGTTTACTTAACTAAAAAACTAGCAGAACTCAAAGGTAGAAAATTAGATGGTAAAAGAAACCATATTAAGAAATTTAAAAAAAGGCATTCAGATTACCAATTTGTTCCTCTAAGCAAAGAATCAGAAAAAGATTGTCTAAAACTATTTGAAAATTGGTTTGCTATTAAAAAATCCTCCCGTTATTTCCCAAAACTGGCTCATGATTCGCAAAAACAAGCCGTTCTTAACGCTTTCAAACATTTTAGGCAATTAAAACTGCAAGGCGCGGGTTTATTTGTTGATCAAAAAATGATCGGCTTTATTTTAGGCAGCCCGCTAAATTATGAAACCATAAATATTCATTTTATGTATGGGAACCCTGGGATTCAAGGAACCACTCAAATACTGCTCTTCGAAGCTTGTAATAAAATCTTTAACCATTATAAATATATTAATTTAGAACAGGATTTAGGTATTCCAGGGATTAGAAAAGCAAAGCTATCATATTATCCGGAAAAAATAGAAAAAAAGTACGAAATTACACCTTAGTGGCCGTGCAAATCTTCTTCGTTATGCGGCTGCCAACCTTCTAAACCCTTACCAGTAGTCTTTTTTAAATAATCATTGATCGCGCTTTTTAAGGCGTCTTCTGCTAGAACAGAACAATGTCTTTTTATTGGAGGCAGACCACCTAAAGCTTCAATAACGGCTTCGTTGCCTATTTTTAAAGCTTCTTCAATTGTTTTACCCTTAACCATTTCTGTTACCATTGAGCTGGTGGCAATAGCAGCACCACAACCAAAAGTTTTAAACTTAGCATCAACAACAACATTATCTTTAACTTTAATATACATCTCCATAATGTCGCCGCAGGTAGGATTACCCACATGCCCAGTTCCATCAGGGTTTTCAATCTCCCCCACGTTTCTGGGATGCATAAAGTGATCCATTACTTCTTGACTGTATGTATCTACCATAAGGTACTATTTTAACACATTTAAAGCCGAGGTTAAAATGAGTTTAGTTCTAAGATCTTCTTAGCAATATTATTAGCATGGTCGCCAACTCGCTCAAGATTGCTTAAAACATCCAGAAAAACAATTCCAGATTTGGGCTCGCAGCTACCCTTACCTAAACGACTTATATGATTATCCCTATAAAGCTGCTCAGTAGCATCAATACGGCCTTCAATTTCAATCGCTTTTTCCGCCAATGCCCGATTCCATTTTTCAAAAGCACTAATAGTTGTTTCTACTGATTCATCAACTAATTTGCTTAGTTTTTCTATTTCCTCTTCAGCAACCCGAGAAAAATTAATTCCCTCTTCTTCTTTAAGTAGTACCAAATCAACAATATTTTCAGATATGTCTCCGATTCTCTCTATATCATGGATAAGATGTAAATAAGCTGCCGTTGTTTTGGACAAATCTTCGGTTATTGATTGCTGGTCAATTTTAACCAAGAAAGAACCAATTTCAGTTTCAAGCATGTTAACTACTTCTTCTCTTCTCTTTGTTTTTTCAAACAATTTGCTTTTTTCTTTATGGTGAGTAGCAAAAATTGCCTTTATAGAAAGCTCTAGTTGTTCCCGGGCATAACCAGCCATACGCACAATTTCTTTTTTGGCCTGGCCAACCGCAATCTCAGGGGTAACGATCATGCGATCGTCTAAATATTTAGCATTATGCTCAATAATTTCAGTTTCACCTTTAATCACTTTAGTTAACAGAGTAGCAAACAGACCAGTAAAGGGAACAAATAAAATACAATTTATAATATTAAAAAATAAATGCGTATTAGCCACATGACGTTCTATATTTTGCCCTAGCCAAATATCTCCAGGCGTCAGCTTATCAACTAAAAACAAGAAAGCTGGATGCCCTTGGATATGCACAGATAATAATATGAACATATAGGTAGCACCTACAACTTTTATTATGGTATGTGCCCAGGCAGTCCGCTTGGCGGTAATATTGGCATTTAAAGCGGCTAATTGCGCAGTAATAGTAGTACCAATGTTATCACCCAAAATAACTGTAAAAGCAGTAACAAAATCTAACAATCCTAATCCAGCTAACGTCATGGTAATACCAACAGTGGCAGAACTACTTTGCACAACCATGGTTAAAAGCATACCGGTTAAAAGACCATAAAAAGGATTGCCGCTAAAGGTTACAAAAAGCTGCCTAAATTCCGGACTGTTTTTCAACGGGCCAAACACTTCGGTCATTACGGCCAAGCCAAAGAAAAGCATACCAAAACCAAGAATTACCTGGCCAAGATATTTAAACTTTCTTTTAGGCACAAAAAACTCAAGAAAAACACCTAACCCGATTGCCGGCAAGGCATATTTATGAACCTTAAAAGCAATGATCTGGGCGGTAATAGTGGTTCCAATATCAGCCCCGTAAATAACTCCGATTGCCTGCTTCAAATTCATCAAACCTGCCTGCACAAAACCGATTAACATAACCGTTGTAGCAGAGCTGCTTTGAATAATTGCGGTAACCCCCGCCCCAACTGCTATTGCCCCAAAAGTTGTCTTGGTAAGCATTTCCAGGATCTTGCGCATGCTTTTGCCTGCCAGCTTTTGCAAGCCTTCGGACATTATTTTCATACCAAAGAGGAATAAACCGAGGCCGCCAATTACACCGAAGAAGATATTGTTTGTCATTGTTTAATTTTTAATATTCACCAAACTTAAAACCGGTTACATCATACACTACTTTTTAAAAAACTTAAAGTACTTATCATAAGGGTTGTTTTTCGAGTTTTTTACACCAACTTTACTCCAAACCTCCTGACTTTCCATACATAAATACACAAACACCTCTTTTGAATGTCCTCTAATATATCCGAACATTTTTTTAAAAATTTCAATTCTTATCTCCTCAAAATATCTCATTTTTTTGTCTTCACCCACATCCAGTTGACCTAAAGTAATTTGAGAATGAGGGAAACGGGCTTCAATAATTTCTTTTAATTGAGGAGGATAACGCAGCGCGCCTAAACTAATCCAGGCAATTTTTTGAGGATTAATTTGTTTAAAGATTAAATCAACCACTTCCTTATAATCCTCTTCCCAATTCTTATAATAAATTATTGGGTCAAAGTGAAAAGCCACTGGATAACCAGCCTCAACACATTTTTTTGCTGCAGCTAAACGCTCATCAAGACTTACTGCCCCAACCTCTTCGCTTTCAATAATTTTTTGCGGATTAACCGACCAGCCAATAACAGTATTCCCAGCATGATCTAAATCTAATAAATGATCTACTTGATCGCTTTTGGTTTTTAATTCTAAAAGATGATTGTTTTGGCTGGCAAAAAAGCTGATTAACTTTCTGGAAAGGCCCGTAGCCTTGTCTAAGGCTAAACTATCAGAAAACTCTCCAGTACCAATGCGATAATAGACTCGCTTTTCTTTTTTAGTAAAATCGCTTAAAGCCTCGAAAAGATCATTGAGATTAGCATACAGGGTAAGCACATTATTATTAATATAAGCTTGCAAATAACAGTAGGTACAATCAAAGGGACAATTAACCGCATTATTAACCACCAGATAATTACAGCAAATATGTTTTTGTGTTCCAGGACAACGCTCCAGCCATTTGCCTTTTTGTTTAGCAATAGCAATTACTCGTTTTCCTTCTAATAAATCAGTATGGCTTTTAATTAATTCTTGCACAGAATCAATCGTTGAATGAGGAATATGTTTATATTCTTTAAGCACATTTTTGGTTAATTCCTCCTTAACCACCGCTTTCTCCACATAAATAGCTTTAAAATTCCTGCCCGGGGAAACAATTTTAGATAATTTTAGATCTCTCTTTTGAAAACGCATCTTTCGCAGGATTCCGCGCAACAATTCCATTCTTCTGGCGTGAGACAATTTATCTTGATTAGCCAATTCTAATATTTGTTTGTTTTCCAGCAACTTGGAAATCTTTTTATTTTCACTTTTTGAAATATCAAACAAATAATTTAGAAATTCCTGACTAAAATTAATACCTAGTTTGAATTTATGGATAAAATTTAAGGCTTGTCCCTGCTCGTGGTCTTCAAGCTTTAAAATTTTGTCAGCAATTTTCTGATGAAGCTTCTTTTCTTGAACTAACTGCTGGACAACCTCTTTCATAATCCAAGCTCAATTCGCACTTCTTCGGGCAAAAGGTCCTCTACTCCAAAAGTGCCAAAAGCAACACCATCCCATTTACCTTTAACTTTTTTCATTACTCCGGCAGCTGGATCAGTTACCCCTTTTGGTAAAGGTTCGATCTGAAAAAACAGCCAAACTTTATCTTTACTAATTCGCTTATCTGTAATTTTTATCCCTTTTACTGCAGCCGCTGAATTTCCAAGCACAAAACCACGGATAGACTGGTTTTCGGAAAATGCTTTAAAGTGGAAATAGAGGCTGATAGCTACAATAATTGAAACAACAATAACAATGACAATTTTCTTCATAATCCTTATTTTATATGATTAACTAATAAGAGGCAAGATTTAGGTTATAATTATGCTTAACTATGGTTAATTGCAAAATATGCTCACAAGAAACCCACCCTATTTATGATCAGCAGTATGATCACAACTATTATTGCTGTGGTAATTGTGATTTTATATTTTTAGACGAGAGCAAAATCATTTCAGCTGATCAAGAAAAAAAGGAATACTCTTTTCATCAAAACAGCTTTGAAAACGAGGGCTATGTTAATATGTTTCGCCAGTTTATTGATAAAGCTATCAAACCCTACAAAACACGGATAAAAACCGCTTTGGATTTTGGTTCTGGTCCGGGTCCTGTCTTAGCTGAGCTTTTGAAAAAAGAAGGCTTTAAAACTGATATTTATGATAAGCATTTTGCACCAGAAAAGGTCTATCTAAACAAAAAATATGATCTTATAACTGCAACTGAAGTTTTTGAACATTTAAAAGATCCTTTGGCTACTCTAAAACTACTCAAACCTCTTCTTAATAAGGACGGAATTTTAGCCATCATGACCCTTTTTCATCCTAATAATGCGGCAGAATTCAAAAAATGGTGGTATCGAAGAGATTCAACCCACATTGCTTTTTATACACCTAAAACCTTTGCAAAGATGGCAGAGTTACTGGAAATGAAAACTTTGATAACAGATGAGAAAAATATTTATGTTCTAGCAAGTTTATTATGAACAGAATAAACCAGCATTATTATTAGAAAAAAGAAACAGGCTAATCCCACTATTGCTATTTCTACATGTTCAAACGAACCCGCTCTAATCGGGCTCAAAAACCAATAAGGATACCAACCCACAATTTTTCCTCTAATTAAACTATAAATACAAAAAATTATAGGATAAATAAGCCAGCCTAAAGCTGTTTTTAATTTTATCTTAATTTGCGGCTTATCCAAAAACCAATCAACAATATAACCTACTGGGATAATTAAATGCAAAACATAAGTAGTAATAAAATCTAAGCCAACATTTTGCTTAAACAACAAAGCAAAAAACACTATCATGGTTACAGTAATATAGACCAGTAAACCGCTTCTAATAAAAGGCTTATGAATAAATTCTCCAATCTTTTCTGAAAAAATAGACAAAACCGCAAAAGTAAACCAGAGAATAATAAAAAGATTGCTCTGAATAGTAAAATAGCTAAAAAAGTCAGCTAAATGTTTAAAATCAACCCGAAAAGCATGAAAAAAAGCAAACCAACCTAAAACCATAAAAAATAAGCGGTACCCAAAAACATAATAATTATTTTTCATAGCGATATTATATAAGAAAAATCCTAATAGAACAATAATCCCGATCCCCAGTGAGAACACTAAAAGCTGCCAACTTCCTAAAACAAATGCCAGCGTCATGCCTCCAAACCCTGCCGCCAATATTACCCTGCTGGTCAACTTGCTCCAAATTGCTCTAAACAAAAAAACCAGGAAAAAAGCAAATGGCAATGTGTAAACATAGGTACCAAAAATACCCATTAACCAGGGGATTGGCCCTTTCCAAATAGAATTTGGATCACCAATATGCAGAGTTACAACCGCACGTGTGGCAAAATAATATCCAACAAACCAGTGGAGTGCATAGCACAGGAGAAAACCTAGAATTATCTCTACAACAAGCACAACGGAACGAATCAAAAAACCCTTCCAGATTTGCAAACTATTGTTTTGTAACTGTCGCAGTTCCTGATCCGCCTGTAGGAGAAGTAAAGTCAAATACACCAGTTACCGAGTTGCCACTTGCGTCAACAGTTCCAGTAAAGGTAAAAGCCCCATAATCGATAGGAGCGATAACCGTCCCAGTTCCGCTAATCGTACTGCCACTAACAGTTCCGCTACCAGTACCAACAGTGGTAGAACTCAAACTAAAAGTCACGCTGGTGCCAGAAATTGTACCAGTAGCAGTACCAACTTCAATAGTTATACCAGAAACACTCAGATCTGAGAGCTCAATGGTTCCTGTTCCACTTAATAAAGCTCCGCTTTGGGTAATAGTCCCGCTTAAAGCTCCATCGAGAGAATAAACTGTATCTTCCCAAGTTCCAACCCACGTCCCTACCAAAGCATGCGTAGCTATCGTAGTCGTGGTAGTGGTAGTAGCAGAACTTGCAGTAGTAGTGGTGGTACTGTCAGTTGTAGAAGCACAGCCAAAAATAAAACTCACTGATAAGATTGCAATCACAAACAAAGAAACAATAATTAAAATCTTTTTCATGTTTTTTCCTCCAATATTCAATCCAACTAAATTATATGCTTATGCTTAAATTTGTCAAGGTTTATCGGAGCATAAGCAGAGTCTATCTTTTTATTGCATTTCCCTAGAGATTCTTTTATAATTCCATTAATCAAAAGGAGGCAATCAATGAAAAAACAGCATTTTGTTATCTCCCTCTGTGTTATAGCTGTAGGAATTTCAGCTTTCATCTTTGTTGGCTGCGGCTTATTAAACACTTCTTCTACTTCTGTTCCCTCACCTGGTTTGTTTTACAATAGCACATCTTCAGCTATGCCGGATTTTGAACCAGCTTCTGCTTCTGCTTCAGGCATAAGAGCCATGATAGAAACAAACCCCTGGGAATCCGGCTACATTCTTTATTCAGTTTACTTTACTTTAAGGGAATATGTTGCTTCAAGGGACGAAGGCGTGGTTGATCGCGCAAATCTTTATAAATTATTACTTGATGTTGATACAGTCTATTCTGGTTTAAGCAGTGAAGCTCAAACAATAACAGAACAAACAGTTACTCCACCCTTCAGCCAATTATCTTCGGTGGTTTGCGATAAAGCTTATAATGATGAAGCAAACCAACGGGCTATCGCACTTAAAAGCAGCTCTACAGAAACCCAGGCCATTCAAACCTGGATTTGGACAGATGCAGCTAACAAAGCAGAATACGGAATTGCTAGTCTCAACTATAATAGGTTAACTAATGACATTACTATTGAAATGACTTACAGCGTTGATTACGATACTTCTGACACTGACACCACATATAATATGCGCTGTCAGGTCGAAGGCAATACCGAGCAAAACTCTTTTCAATTTAAATATATTATTGATACTGCCAAAATTGTGGCCAAAGGAATTTCTGAAGGTGAAGGTAATTATATGCTCTTTAAATATGCTCGGGCAAGCGATGAAGCAAAATATCTTGTCGTGCCAGCTGGAACAAATGAAAGCTTTTTCATTAATGTAAACAACTGGCCAATCAATATTATTACTGATCCAGCCAGCTTGCCGGCTACGGTGGCTGATTATAAAGATTGGGTAACTTCGGAAGCCTTTTTTACTGCAGATAATTTAGTTACTGATATTAGCACTCTAAACAGCGGCAATTCAAAAGAAGGCACGATTTATTTGAATTATAATTAAAGGATTTGGGGGAGAAGGATTCGAACCCTCACAAGCAGAGTCAGAGTCTGCTGTCCTACCA
>CAZMPJ010000006.1:0-84670 GCA_964568455.1 uncultured bacterium | reverse complement strand
ACCGCGACTTTAGTCGCAGGTTTCCAATATGATTGACATACGCTTTCATAGGCGACAAAAACCATGGAAAATTTCACTTTATATTGCTATAATTTTGGCAATGAACACCCAGGCCCAAATCAATTACTTTGAAGGCTTACTCGAAAAACACGGGGAGTCTCATTTAGCCCTTGATTGGAATAGCCGGGAGTCCCAAAAATTGCGCTATCAGATTTTTCAGGAAATTTTTGTCTATGGTAAAAAAGCTCACAATGTTTCAGTTTTAGATCTGGGTTGCGGATTTGGTGATCTTTATGGCTATTTAAAAGTGGAGAGGCTGCTTAAAAAACATAAAATCAAATATACTGGCTATGATATTGCGCCTAAAATTGTTCAGGTAGCTAAAAAAAAGTATCGCGATGCAAAATTTGAAGTAAAAGATGTTTTAGTAGAACGCCATTTGCCAAAATTCGACTATATTTTTTGTTCTGGAATCTTTAATATTAGAAGCACTGATACTGCCAGCCATATTGAGCAGGTTAAAAGCATGTTGTTAAAAGTCTATGACATGGCTAATTATGGGGTGGCAGTTAATTTTTTAAGCGAAGGAGCTTTGCCGATCAGTAATGTTGACGATTTAAATTCTGGTCGTTATTTTTATTTTCAGCCGGAAGAAATAATGAGTTTTGTCAGATTTATTTGCAGCCGTTATATCCTGCGGCATGATTATCACCCAGGAGATTTTACGGTTTATATGTTAAAATAAAGCCAGGAGGGTTGCTATGAATCCTTTAAGAAGATTAATACCGCCGTTTCTAGTTTTATTAATCATTATTACTATTGGTATCTCAGGCTATATGTTTATTGAAGGCTGGGATTTTCTTGATGCTCTTTACATGATTGTTATTACTCTTTTTACGGTTGGGTTTAACGAAGTGCATGATTTGTCGCGTTTTGGCGAGATGCTAACCATGTTTATTATTGTTTGCGGAGTTGGTACTGCCATTTATACTGTAGGCCAATTTGGTGAAATGATGATTGAAGGACAAATATTTGGTTATAGGAGGAAAAAAAGGATGGAAAAGAAGATAAAAGATATGAAAGGCCATTATATTATTTGTGGTTTTGGGCGAGTAGGGCATCAAGTGGGAGATGAATTAAAAAATGATCAAATTCAATATGTGGTGGTTGATAAAAAGCCGGGAACTTCTGACGAGCTTGAGCCAACCGGGATCCCATATATTGTAGGAGACGCTACTACTAATGGTGTATTAAAAGATGCTGGCCTTGAAAAAGCTAAAGGCTTAATTGCTTGCGCTGACTCTGATATGGAAAATGTGTTTGTTACTTTATCAGCTCGGGCAGCTAACCCGGATATTTATATTGTTGCTCGTGCCAGTGGCAAAGATGCAGAAGAAAAGCTTAAAATGGCAGGAGCTAATCGAGTTATCTCTCCTTATTTTATTTCTGGACGTCGTATGGCAGGATTAGCAGTAAAACCGGTTACCAGCGACTTCTTAGATACAGTAATGCATGGAGAGCATTTAGCTTTTAGTTTGCGTGAAATTAGTGTGCCAAAAAAATCTCTTATGGTTGATAAGTCTTTGGCTGAAGCAGAGATCAGACAAAAATCAGGTGCAACTGTGCTGGCAATAAGAAAAGCAGACGGCGGATTTAACTTGCAGCCTTTAGCTAATTCAACTGTTGAAGCTAATGATATATTAATTGTAATTGGAACACATGAACAATTAGATTTATTGGATAAAATGGTCTAACAATTATGGTTGTAAACGAGAAACAGTTTAATAAAGAAAAATTAGAGCAGATTGCCAAAGAAATGTGTGTGGCAGCCCGAACCGCGCCCAAAGGCAAAGGTTTGGATTTATTAGATATTGTGATTGTTAAAGATGGAGATATTGCCAAGCTTTCAAAAGAGATGTTAAAGATTGGCAAACGTGAAGATCACCCAACTTTTATTAGGGACGGAGAAAATATTTTAAAAGCAGCCGTGATTGTTATTGTTGGAACCAAAAAACAGGTTTTAGGCCTTAAATATTGTGGATTGTGCGGAGCAAGAAATTGTGCCGAAGCAGAAAAAAAAGGTGTGATCTGTGCTTTTAATTCTGGAGACCTTGGGATTGCGGTTGGTTCGGCAGCTTCTATAGCTATGGACCATCGAGTGGACAATCGCATTATGTATACTATTGGCAAAGCGGCCATAGAACTTGGTTTTTTAGATAAAGATATTATTATTGCCTACGGCATCCCACTTTCTGCTACAGGCAAAAATCCGTTCTTTGACCGCAAATAGGAGGTTATAATGTTTAGCACGATAAAAACAATTTTTGAAAAAGACCCGGCCGCGGGAAATATATTTGAGGTTTTGATGTATCAGGGGCTTTGGGCTTTATGTTTTCACCACATTGCCCACTTTCTATATAGAATAAAGATTCCGGTGATTCCCCGATTGATTTCGCAAATTTCCAGATTCTTAACTCAAATAGAAATTCATCCGGGAGTAAAACTTGGCAAACGTTTTTTTATTGATCATGGGGCGGGGATAGTAATTGGTGAAACCGCAGTGATTGGTGATGATGTGGTTGTTTTTCAAGGAGTTACCCTTGGTGGTACTGGCAAAGAAAAAGGTAAACGTCATCCAACCATTGGAAATAATGTAGTGATTGGGGCTGGCGCTATTGTTTTAGGTAACATTCATATAAGTGATAATTGCCGGATTGGTGCTGGATCAGTTGTAACCAAATCTATTCCACCAGAAACCACAGTAGTGGGTAATCCTTCTTGGACGATTAAAAGAGAAGGTCGAAAACTTGCGCCTCTTGAGCATGGCTCACTGCCGGATCCAGTTCACAAGGCTATTGATGAGCTTAATAATAGAATAAAAGTGTTAGAAGAAAAATTAAAGTAACAAATGGAACTTAGGATTTATAACACTTTAAGTCAAAAGAAAGAAGAGTTTGAACCGCTTAATTCTTCAGAAGTTAAAATGTATGTTTGTGGAATTACCCCTTATGATGAAACCCATCTTGGACATGGACGAGCTTATATTACTTTTGATGTTATTCAGAGATATTTGAAGGAACTGGGATATAAAGTTAAATATGTGCAGAATATTACGGATATAGACGATAAGATTATAAAAAAATCACAAATCAGAATGACGAATGACGAATTAAATTCCAAATCTCAATTAGAAAGATGCAAAGAGATCACGGATAAATATACGGAAGCGTATTTTGAGGTTATGGATAAATTGAATGTTGAAAAAGCAGATGTTTATCCAAAGGCGACTGATAATATTGAAGGAATGGTTAAATGGGTCAAAAATTTGGTTGATAAAGGTTTTGCCTACGAAATAGATGGAGATGTGTATTTTGCCGTAGATAAATTTAAAGATTATGGCCAACTTTCAAAACGTAAAAAAAAGGATATGTTGGCTGGAGCTAGAGTTAAAGTTGATAAGCGCAAAAAAAGTCCTTTGGATTTTGCTTTGTGGAAAACTGCCAAAGAAGGGGAACCTTTTTGGGATAGTCCGTGGGGTAAGGGGCGGCCGGGTTGGCATATTGAATGTTCGATCATGTCGACAAAACACCTTGGAGAACAATTTGATATTCATGGTGGTGGTCGGGACTTAATTTTTCCTCACCATGAAAATGAAATTGCTCAAACTGAAGCTGCAACCGGCAAGCCCTTGGTTAAATACTGGATGCATAATGGTTTTGTAAATATTAATAAGCTTAAAATGTCCAAGTCTTTAGGGAACTTTTTTACTTTAAAAGATATTTTTAAGACTTTCGATCCGATGGTAGTACGTTTTTTCTTGCTTTCCACCCATTATCGCAGCCCAATTAATTATAGTGATAAAGAGCTTGGTAATGCCAAAGAAGCATATGGGAAAATCTGTAAATTTATCCAGGATATTGATTTTATATTAAGCAAAAACAAAGAAGATGCGCCAGAAATTGAAATTGAAGATTTAAAAGAAGCCTTGCTAGAGTATAAGAATAAATTTCATGAAGCTATGAATGATGATTTTAATACAGCCAGCGCTATTGCCGCTATTTTTGAAATGATCCATTTTTGTAATAAAGCAATTGCTAAAGGGGAAACCGAAAAGCAAACTCTTTTAATTATGAAAACTTCAGTTTTGGAATTGTGTAGTATTTTAGGATTACAGATTGTGGTGACAAAGCAAGCTTTGCCTCAAGATGAAATTGGAACATTGATAAAAGAACGCGAAGAGGCTAGGCAGAATAAAGATTTTAAAAAAGCTGATCAGATTCGTGATAAACTAACTGAAATGGGAATATCAATTGAAGATACTGCCCATGGAGCGAGGTGGACAAAGAATGCTTGACCCAAAATTATTACGCAATAATCCTGATGGAGTAAAAAAGGCCCTAAAAAATAGGGGAGGAGACGCTTCTCTGGTTGATAAGTTTTTAGCGGCTGATGAAGGCTGGCGCAAGCTTATTATTGAAGTTGACGAGTTAAAAGCTAAACGCAATAAGGTTTCGGATGAAGTAGGTAAGAAAAAGACCAAAAAAGAGGATGCTAGCGATCTTATTGCGGAAATGAAGACTGTTTCCAATAAAATTAAAGAATTAGATGAAGAAGGGCGTAATCTTGGAGTTCGATTAAATGAAATTGCTTATCAAATGCCCAATACTCCCCATCTGTCAGCACCGATTGGAGTTGATACTCGGGATAATTTAGAAGTTAGGGTTTGGGGAAAGAAACCAAAATTTAAAGGCAAGCCAAAAGCGCACGATGAAATAGGAAAAAAACTGGGGATTTTAAATTTTGAGCAGGCTGCCAAGATTTCAGGTGCTCGTTTTGTGGTTTGGCAAGGACTAGGGGCTAGGCTTGAACGTGCTTTAATTAACTTTATGCTAGATATTCAGACTAAAGAAAATGGTTATCAAGAAGTAATGACCCCTGTTTTAGTTAATTCTAAAGCCTTGATTGGGACTGGGCAGCTGCCAAAATTTGAAGAAGATTTGTTTAAATTAAAAGATGATAACTTTTATTTGATTCCAACTGCAGAAGTTTCAGTTACCAACCTGCATGCTAAGGAAATTATTCCGGCTGAAAAGTTGCCAATTAGATATGCTTGTTATTCTGCTTGTTTTAGACGGGAAGCTGGCTCATATGGTAAAGATGTAAAGGGGATTATCCGTCAGCATCAATTTAATAAAGTTGAATTGGTAAAATTTGTAGAGCCAGATAAGTCGTACGAGGAGCTTGAAGCTTTAACTTTGGATGCGGAAAAAATTCTGCAAAAACTAGAATTGCCTTATCGAGTAGTTGAACTTTGTACTGGTGATTTAGGGTTTGCTGCGGCCAAAACTTATGACCTGGAAGTCTGGTTTCCATCTGAAAATAAATATAGAGAAATTTCTTCTTGCTCTAATTTTGAATCTTTCCAAGCCAGAAGAGCAGGGATCCGTTTTAAAGCTAATCCCAAAGCCAAAGCCGAATATCTTCACACCTTAAATGGTTCAGGCTTAGCTGTTGGTAGGACCTTTGCTGCTCTGCTCGAAAATTTTCAACAAGAAGATGGTTCAGTAATTATTCCAAAAGCCTTGCAGCCGTATTTAGACGGTCTTCAAAAAATTAGCTAGTAGCTTTTTACCTAAAGCAGTTAAAATTGACTCTGGATGAAACTGGACGCCTTCAAGTTTAAATTCTTTATGTCTAATGCCCATAATTTCATTCTGGTCAGTCCAAGCCGAAATTTCAAAACAATCTGGCAGGGATTCTTTTTCAACAATTAAAGAATGATAGCGGGTGGCAGTAAACGGGTTATCTAACCCTTTGAAAATAGTTTTTCCATCATGATGGATTTCTGAGGTTTTGCCGTGCATAATGCGGTTTGCTCGGACTATCTTTCCTCCAAAACTTTCAACAATTGCCTGATGGCCTAAGCAAACTCCTAGGATAGGAATCTTTCCAGCGAGTTTTTTAATTACTTCTTTTGAAATGCCGGCATCTTTTGGTTCTCCGGGGCCTGGGGAGATTACAATCTTATTAGGGTTTAATTTAACTATTTCAGGAATAGTAATCTTGTCATTGCGAAAAACTTTTAACTCTTCACCCAGTTCACCTAAGTATTGAACCAGGTTGTAAGTAAACGAGTCGTAATTGTCGATCATTAAAATCATGTTATAATTATAACACAGATGAAATCACGACTCATTACATACGCGGAAAAAGATTTATGGAATGACTTTGTAGCTAATTCCCCAGAATGTCCTATTCTTCAATCCTTTGAATGGGGAGAATTTAAATCTCACTTTGGTTGGCAGCCTTTGCGTATTGCTATTGAAGATGAGTCAGGGAAAATAATTGCCGGGGCCTCAATTTTAAAAAGAGAGATTCCTTACCTTAAACATTCAATCTATTATTGTCCCAGAGGACCAGTGGTTGATTTTTTAAAAGATCAGGTATTGGATGAACTTTTAACTGCCATAGAAAAAGAAGCAGAAAAAAACCATGCAGTTTCTTTAAAAATTGATCCAGATCTGGATGAAAACAATACTTTAGCCCTAGACCTTTTAACTAAAATTGGTTTTGAAAAAGCTAAAAAACAAGTCCAACCCCGGGCTACAATTTATCTGGATTTAGAAAAAGATTCAGATCAGCTGTTAATGAGTTTTGAAGAAAAGACCAGATATAATATTCGTTTGGCGGGCAGAAAAGGAGTAACTGTAAAAGAAGATCCTAGTGAAGTAGGGATTAATATTTTCTATGATATTTACCAGGAAACGGCTTTAAGAGATAAATTTTTGATTCATCCACTTAAATATTACCAAAAAATTAGGGAAATAATATTTGAAAAAGGGTTGGGCACTAATTTTGTGGCTTATTATGAAGGTAAACCAATTGCCTCAGTAATTGTTTTTTGTTTTGGCAAAAAAGTCTGGTACATGTATGGTGCTTCTTCATCAGCGCATAGAAAAGTAATGCCTAACCATTTATTGCATTGGGAAGTGATTAAATGGGCTAAGGAAAAAGGTTATAAAATTTATGATTTATGGGGGATCCCCGCTAATCCACAAGAAGGCCATCCACTATGGGGCGTGTATCGATTTAAAAAAGGTTTTAATGGTAAGTTAGTTAAAAATATTGGGGCGTATGATTTTCCTTACAGCCCACTTTTTTATCATGTGTTTGAAAATGGCGTGCACTGGCTGCAGAATTTAAGAAGTTTGATTACTAAAGGCAAAATTGAGGATTCTTTAGGCGAATGAGCATTAAATATGATTCAAGAAAAGTAAAATCCAGTGATACATTTGTTGCTATTCCTGGTACAAAGCAGGACGGGGCAAAGTTTATTCCGCAAGCGATTAAAAATGGGGCCAAGATTATAGTTGCTGAAAAGAAAGTTAATGTTCCGGCTGGAGTTAAGTTGAAAGTTGTTAAAAATGCAAGACAAGAAATGGCAAAACTTGCCTGTAAAATGTTTCGCAATCCTTCCAAAAAACTAAAATTAATCGGGGTAACCGGCACTAATGGTAAAACCAGTATAACTTATTTAATTAAATCAATTTTAGAAACCGCAGGATTTAAGGTTGGCTTAATTGGAACTATAAATTCTTCGCTTACCACTCCAGAATCAGTTGATTTGCAACAGCAGTTGGCTGAAATGGTAAAGCAGGGGGTTACTCATTGTGTGATAGAAGTTTCTTCGCATGCATTGGATCAAGATCGAGTTCATGCTTTAGATTTTGATATTGCGATTTTTACTAATCTAACTCATGAGCATTTGGATTACCATAAAAGTATGGATAATTATTTTAAAGCAAAATTAAAATTGTTTGAAATGTTATCTTCTAACGGAATTGCTATTATAAATATTGACGACCCGTATGCGCCTAAAATTATGGAAAAAGTTAAAGGCGAAGTTGTAACCTATGGTTTAATTGAGGCTAAACATGAGTTGCGCAGTACTAAGCATAGTGAGTTTGATGCAGTGGTTTCCAATGTTTTGATTAAAGAAGACGAAATGCATATTCGGATTAACTCTTTTGAAGTAAAAACTCCTTTAATTGGTACACATAATGTATATAACATTGCAGCTGCTTTTCAATGTGGTTTAGGCTTAAATCTGCCGCAATCAGTGATTGTAAAAGGGATTGAAGCTTTAAAAAGTATTCCTGGCCGGGGAGAGCGGATTGGTAATGTTATTATTGATTTTGCTCACACTCCAGACGCGCTGCAAAAATTAATTGAAACCTATCGTGCTTTAACTGAAGGAAAAATTATTCTAGTTTTTGGTTGTCCTGGTGATCGGGATAAAGAAAAGCGACCGATTATGGGAAAGATTTCCGCAGAACTGGCTGATCAAACGATTATTACAACCGATGATCCGCATTCTGAAGATCCTAAAAAGATTATTAATGCTATTGCTAAAGGTAATAAAAAGGCTAAAAAGATTATAGATAGAAAAAAAGCTATTCAAGAGGCCTTAAAAATAGTGAAAAAAAATGATATTGTCCTAATTGCTGGCCGTGGTCATGAAAAGTTTCAGGATTTTAATGGTAAAAAAATTGAAATTGACGATCGAGAAGTGGTTCGATCTTTAATTACTCGGTAAAGCGATACTTTAAAATTTCCTCATCACCTTCGTCAACCTGAATCATGGTATAAGGAAAGAAAACATTGGTATCAGTTTCGCGGATATTTAAATCTTCCAGACGAACTTCAAGATGTATGTCAGCGGGGATAACGCGGAATTCCTTGGAACTTCCGCCTGCCATGGGTTGGGACCAGTTTTTAATAATTTTGCTGATAATATCGCGTCGTCCAGAAAACTCTTCGCCAAATTCAGTTAAAATACCCAGCAATGGTTTGCCAATCCTGGCTTCTTTTAAAAGATTAATGCAGCCTAGCATACCTAAGTGTTGCTTTAATAGTTTTCCTTCTTCTTTTTCCAGAGAACCAATATTAAGCAAAAGCACTTGGACATCCTGATAATATTTGCCAAGCCCAGTTTCATAACGGGAGTCTCCGGTAACTCCGATTTTTAGTTTGCCTCCATTTTTAACATCTGGAATATTGGTGTTAATTATTATTCCCACAGCAGATTCTTGGCTGGTCCATCTTTCCTTGTGAAAAGCCGGCACTACATTTAAAGTGAATCCATATTTTTCTTTTATTGAGTCACCTTCTACTTCTTTTATTTCTGCGCCTGGAATCATCAGTTTAAAATTGATTTCACGATTGCCAAAAGGATCCGTGGCGGAGAGTAAGCCCTGGAATTTTAAAAGTGTTCCGGCTGATCCAAAAATGTCTAAAACCTTGCTCTTTTTTTGTTCATTATAATCATTGTATTTTGCCAGCAGAGACAGAATTCCTTCTACTGATTCTGTGTGGTCGTCATGGTCGTGAGTCATAATAATAACGTCGATATCAGCAACGGTTAGCCCAAGATCACGAAAAATAGTAAAAAAATCATAACCTGGATCAATTGCAATCCCCACACTCTTGCCGTGAGCGTTTTTTAAAGTTAAATAATATCCTCCACCTTGGGAAATGCCTTGTGAATAAAGAGGGGAAGATGAATTCCATTTATGGATTGTGCGCAGCATGTTAGGTCCTACTATGCGATCAATGTTGTGAGGATTGTTAATGGCCTTAACCAGTTTATTTTGATTTTTTTTAATGATTTCTCTAGTAGGAAAAAGAGTTTCTTCCATATAAGCAATGGCGCGGGCAGAAGGACTATTTATACGTTTGGCATGCAAATCATACTGCCGGGAAATCTTAAAATCTTTGTAAGCATCCTGGAACCGGCCTTGTAAAAAATGGGCAATACCGCGTAAATAAGCTGGTGTGCCCAGCTCCCCATGCTCTTTTTGGGATTTTTTTAAGAGCTCATCATAAATTTTTTCTGCTTCTATGTATAAATTATTATCAATGCAGGTATAACCTAAAATATTCCAGGGTTCAATATTTTTTGAAGTGAGTTTTTGTAGAGAATGGATCAGCTCCTTAAAATAGGTCTTAATCCAGTTTTTTTGCTCGTCCCGGCTAAGCCGAGGTAAATAAATCCAAGTGTTGGTTCTTTTTGCATCTAACATTTATTACATGGCCCAACTTAAGCTTAGCATTTGGGTTCGATTAAAAGTTCCCCCCACAATGGCATAGTCAATAATTAATTGCTCTATACCAAGACTAGCGCCGGCAGTTTTATTATTATCATAAAGTCCGCCGCGCAAAGCCACCCCGTAGATAGGTCGAAATTCCACCCCATAGTGAGTGGTAGGATCTGTTCCATTTTGACCAAAAACATTTTGCAAATCTGCAGCCACGGTTAACATCTGAATTGGTTTAATGCTCATGCCAACGTTAACATTTGTCTGGTAGCGGGTGGTTGAACCATTGGTCCATTTGATGTCAGTGGTAAGCAGTTCTTTGGCTACTACGCCAAAAGTTAATTTATCTGTAAATCTGAGTAATGCGCCAACATCAAAGCCAGCGCCCAGTCCTTTAGTTCCAGAACTAGGGACCTTTACATCATAAATGTTTAAATTAGTACCAAGCGCGGCAATTTCTCCCCAGCCGGAGGCGATTGAAAATGTGTACCAATTGCTGTCTTGATCTAGAACAGAATTTTGGTCAGTCATAACACTGATGCCGCCGGCAAACTGGGCTTTGTCAGCTGGGGTTAATTCTGGTTCTTGGTAAGCATAACGATTATCCCAATAATTAGGCCGATAGTAATTAGGATGATAATAAGGGGAAGCCCCATAATAATTGTTGACCTGTATAGTGACGGAAGAAAGCGCAGCTTTGGCAAATTTCTTTCCAACGTGAATAGTGCCTTTGGCAACTTCTTTCGCGGCTGTTTTAGCAGTTACTTTTTTAGAAACAACCACGTCTTCCTTTTTGTCTTCTACATCTTCTTTTTTAATTTGTTCAGACATGGATTCTTCTTTTGAATATTTTTCGCCTTCGCGTCCCCAGCCTTTTTTAACTATTCCACGATCGCCAAGATATTTAGCCCCTTCATAAGCAAACATTGAAGCCGCGCCAACCCCTAAAATCCAGGCAAAAGGGTCCATTTCAATTTCAAAACAGCCTTTTAAACCTAAATAGTTGTCGCCGATCTGTCGGTTGCGGTTATTAATTTGATAGCTGCCAGCAATATCTATACCAGGGTTAATTGCCAAGCCAGCCGGGTTCCAATAAGCAGCAAAAGCGTCGTCGGAAATAGCGGTAAAAGCGCCGCCCATGCCCATGGCTCGGGGCGCAAATAAAGCGAAAGATTGGGAAGATAAGAAACAAATTAAGCAAACAATAACGAGGACTTTTTTCATCAATATTTCCTCCTGTTTAGCGAATTTTAACAAAATAGGCTTGTCAATACAAGCACACAATGTTAAACTTTTCTTCGGAGGTACAAAAGATGAAAAAATTGTTGGAAAGAGTTAAAGATCTTATCCTGGACCCAAGAGTTGCCTGGAACGAAGTTAAGACTGAAACGGTTGAAGTAAAAGATTTAATTGTTAATTATGCTGCTCCTTTAGCCTTAATTCCTGCGCTTTGTAATCTAATTGGCTTTACTATTATTGGGATTAGGGTTCCGGGCGGAGTAGTGCGTGGGCCGTTTATTGAAGCTTTTATTGGAGGTCTTTTTGGATATTTAATCGGTTTAGCAGTATTATTTGTTGCTGGTTGGATTGTAAAACTGTTGGCTCCTATGTTTTTGGCAAAAGTCGATTTTAAATTGGCCATGAAGGTAGTAGTTTATTCTATGACCCCGATTTGGCTGGTTGGAATTTTTTCTATTATTCCGGGATTAAGTGTTTTATCTATTCTAGGTCTTTATAGTATCTATTTACTTTATCTTGGTTTGCAAGCAGTGCTTGAAACTCCTTCAGAAAAAACCATTCTTTATACCATTGCAGTAGTTGTGGCTGGATTTATTGTCAGCTTTATTGCTTCAATGCTAGTAGTCGGCTTGTTCTTTGGCCCGCTTTATATGCGCATGATGGCAGGATGAAAATTGTCACTATAAAAACAGCGCTCGAAGACAGCAGCGACCGTTTTTCTACTTCAGTTGCTTTCCAAATGCGGGGGCAGCAATTTACTTTTACTCAAGTTAAAACTATTGCCTTAAAAATCCAAGCTAAATTACGAAAATTAGGGGTAAAGCAAGGAGATCGGGTAGCTTTGCTTTCTGAAAACCGTCCAGAATGGGCGATTGCTTATCTAGCTATTGTGAGCATGGGAGCGGTGGTTGTTCCTTTAGACGCCATGCTGAATAAAGAAGATATTTTTCCTTTGATGGATGACAGCGGAGCAAAAGCAACTATTTTGTCAAAAAATTTCATTGATTTTATCCAAGGCCAAAAGATTTTAATGGAAGAATTTGAATCTCTGCCTAATGGTTCAAAATTAGATAATGTTGCAATTAGCTTAGATGATTTAGCTGCCATTGTTTATACTTCAGGTACTACCGGAGTTCCCAAAGGGGTAATGCTGACCCATAAAAATATTATGTCTAACGTTGTGGCAGCTTCTAGTTTATTTAACTTTGGTCCTAAAGACAATTTTCTTTCTGTTTTGCCGATGCACCATACTTTTGAGACTACGGCTGGATTTTTGGGCCCTTTTTATAATGGTTCAAAAATTACTTATGCCGAAAGCTTAAAATCCCACAGCCTCCTGCGCAATATGCAGGAAACCAAGGTTACCATCATGTGTGGAGTGCCTTTGCTTTATCAGCTTTTCTTTGATGGGATTATGAGAGAGGTAGAAGAAAAAGGTTTGGGCACGCTTTTTACAGTTTTATTTACTATATCAAGATTATTTAAAAATTTAATTGGAATCAATATTGGTAAATATTTGTTTAAAATGATCCATGCCAAGTTTGGTGGCAAGATTAAATTTTTTGTTTCAGGTGGAGCGGCGATTGATCCGCAATTAGTGAGTAGCTTTGATTACATGGGCTTTACTATTTTACAAGGTTATGGCTTAACTGAATCTTCTCCCATTTTAGCGGCTAATACTTTAAAGCATAACCAGATTGGATCAGTTGGCAAGCCTTTGCCTGGAGTTGAAATAAGAATTGCCGGCACAGATCCAGTGGGAGAAATCTTGGCTTTTGGCCCCAATATAATGAAAGGTTATTATAAGCGTAAAGATATAAGCGCTAAAGTGGTGATTAATGGCTGGCTTTATACCGGTGATGTTGGCTATTTAGATGAAGAAGGATATCTGTTTATCACTGGCCGCAGTAAAGATGTAATTGTGACTTCGTCTGGAGTTAATGTTTATCCTGGAGAAGTTGAGTTTTTATTAAATAAAGCGATTTCAATTAAAGAAAGTTGTGTGATGGGTTCTAAAGTAAAAGAAGGATTAAAAAAAGGCAGCGAAGAGGTCTTTGCTATAATTGTTCCGGATATGGAATTTTTTAAAAAGATAAAAGCAGAAGACGATGCCTCGGTGAAACATAGGATTGAAATGGAAGTAAAAGAAGTTAATCGAAAAGCACCTGATTTTAAAAGAATCGCTAAATATGAGATAAGATATGAAGAGCTGCCAAAAACCAGGTTGAAAAAAGTGAAAAGATTTAAGCTAAAAAAGGAGCTGAGAATATAATGTCAAATGTCAAATGTCAAATGTCAAATGAAATCATATTATTAATATCAAAAATTATAAAAGTGCCAAGCGAAAAAGTATTTTTAAATTCAAACTTATTTGCTGATTTAGGGGTCGATTCTTTGTCAGGCGTAGAAATCTTTGCAACCTTGGACAAAAAATATCATTTAGATATACCGGAGAATAAATTAAAAGAAGTGCAAACGGTTTCAGACCTGGTTAACTTAGTCCAAAGTTTAATTAAATAACCTTATTTAACGGATACTCAACTATTCCTTTTGCTCCAGCTTTCTTGAGTTTTGGAATTAATTCTCTTACCACACTTTCATCAACCACCGTATCCACATCCACCCAGGCTGGGTTAGAAAGCTCGGCAACGGTTGGAGTTTGCAGGGCAGGCAGGATTTTCAGCAGGCCTCTTAATCTACCTTTCATTACATTCATTTTCAATCCTACCTTAGTTTCTGCTTGAAGTGCTCCTTGTAGCAGCATAACAAGATTATTAAGTTTTTCTTTTTTCCACTCATCGTCTAAGCTTGTAGCATTAGCAATTACTACAGTGTTGGATTCAAGAACAGTGTCAATTATTTTTAGTTTATTAGCGCGAAGGGAAGAGCCGGTCTCAGTTAATTCAACAATAGCGTCGGCTAGTTCTGGAGGCTTAGCTTCGGTTGCTCCCCAAGAAAAATCTACCTGAGCTTTAACTTTATTATTTTTTAAGTATTTTTTGGTGGTGTTAACGAGTTCTGTAGCAATTCTTTTGCCTTTTAAATCTTTAACTGTTTTAATCTTGGCGCCTTCTGGAGCAGCTAAAACCCAACGCACTTTTTTTAAGCCTTGCTTAGCATAAACCAGGTCAGCTACTTTTCTAACTTTACAGCCAGATTCAGCGACCCAATCGCTGCCAGTTAAGCCACAATCTAAAACTTCGGCTTCAACGTAGCGAGCCATTTCTTGCGCACGGATAAGCATAATTTCAAGTTCAGGATCATCCACTGATGGATAGTAAGATCTGCTGTTGGCTTTGATAATCCAGCCGGCCTTTTTAAATAGTTCAAAAGTTGATTCTTGCAAGCTTCCTTTGGGAAGACCAATTTTTAGCTTTTTAGACATGAAAATAACCTCCTACCAGTTTTGAGTTATTTTAGCACTATGTTTCTTGTATATCAATGGGGTATTTAGGTGAAATTTCCTAGATTTTATTGCGATAAATAGGTATGAAAGCCAGCTTTGTGCAAAGAACAATATCTCCGATTGCCACCAGAGTGTGTGCTAAGCTTGGTTTTGTTGATCGGCGCTACGCGGCAGAAGGTATTCGACTTATGGCGCAGAATATTTGCAGAGAAGGAGACCTTCATCTTTGGATGTCGCTGGTAGCTACTTCCCCGTTGATTACACCAAAAACTCTTTTAAATAGAATTTTTAAGCCAAAAATTGTTCAAGAAACTGCCGTAGGAGTAAATTTGTCTGAAATCCAACATTATCATTTAGGTAAAACCATTACTACTAAAAGATTACTGCGGGCAGCAAATAAATTTTTTGGTTATTCTGGCAGGAATTATTTCAAAAGAGTTGTTTTGCCGATTGTTGAAGGGAAGGTTGCTGAAGTTGATATGTCATTTATGAGAGAAGAAGGGCAAGATGGTGAGATGGTTGATTTCCAAGCAATATTGGAGAGTAAAAAACCACAAATTTTTAAGGGAATATGGGAAGAAGATACACTTAACCAGGCTTGGAAAGGCAGGGTTATTGACCAAGCTTTTACTTTTGCCCAAGAGCATAGCGGACTTTCGCCTAAAGAAATTATTTACCGCATGCAAAAGTTAGCTGATGTGGGCGGAAACCCTCAAGCTGTTATAGCCTCATTTTTTATGCATATGGATCCACTTAAATTACGGGGTTTATTCCAAGCCATTAAAGACGACGATTTGTTTAGCGAACTTTATGTTTATAGTGATTCTATTTGTGCGATTATTGCAAGATTTCAGCATTTAAAAAATACTTTTAAATTTGATAAATCAAAGCTGCCGATTGATAGTAAATATATTTATCGTAAGATGTGTGAGTTGGTACGAGGGGCGGAAACCGCAGAGACCCTGCTTTTGTTTTTTATGGACCAATTGTTTTATGCTCGAGAGGTAGACAAAGAATCAGACGGTGTTTTTGATGCAATCCGTTTTATTTGTGCCCCATTAGCGGAAAGATTGAGATTGGTATATTTAGCAGACGACTTTAGAGACCAGTATTTACGTCTTCGTCCGGATTTGCCTGGCAAATATGAAGAAGTAGTTGAAAAAGTAAGAGAGAGAATTGGTATGAACTATAATACCGCGAAAATGTTTTTGCAAATGTACACCGAGCAAATTATGGAGTTGTTAGAGGCCAGGGGAGTTAATGTAAATAATATTACCATTAAGTTTAGGGTAAAATCTCCATTTAGCATCTGGGAAAAAATAGAAAAGAGAATTAAAGAGGGGCACACTTACGAGAATATAAAGGATATTTTAGGGGTTAAAATAATTTGTCATACTAGTTCTGTGAGTGATGAAGTTAAGCCAGAAGAAGAAGTGCAAAAGATTGTATTTTTATTGACAAAAGATGAATTGTTTAAGGCAAGCAAAGATGATATTAAAGAATGTTTGGATGGGGGAGAAGGTTGGCAAGGGGTAAAAGCTGTAGGGATTACTTCTTTTTGTCATCCAATTGTTCCGCTTGAGTTGCAAGTAATGACAGATGAAATGAACAAACACAATAAACATGGCTTAGCTGCGCACTGGGAATTTAAAATACAAGAGCAATTGGAGGCTGAAGCTGCTGAGCTTAGCATGGGAATAGTTCAAGAATTTCCAAAACGTGAGCCCCAAGAAGAAATGTCTGTTGACTATTATAAGAATTTTAGCAAAATAAAAAACTATTGGTCACAGGATCCCGCTCGAATTTCAGGGGCGAGCTAATATGCCAGTTAAAATATCAGGTCCACAATTATTTTCAAAATACCAAGCTCAATGGATTGAGCGGAGATTTAAGCCGCAAAGGATAGAAGTTCGGCCTGATAATCTCGTTTTATCTCTGCCTCCAGCAAGCCAAGCTGCCCGGGTTTTACGCGATCAACTTGGGACTAAATTAGATCACCAAAGAGTAATGGACGCGATTTTTGAGGCGGTGCAAGTAAGATGGGAAGAGCTTGGTTGGTATAATAGAAAAGGGATGCTTTGTCCACCAGTGTTTGAGAGATCTGTAAAACTAGGCCTTTTTTTCGGGAGTTTTAGCCCTGTTCACTTAGGTCATTTAACCATGATGCTTGGGAGCAGGTTTTTTGGTGATTTAGATGCAATAGTGGTTGCTCCAGGGGGCAATGTTCCAACAAAACCTTTTGCTTTGTCTTATCAGGTTAGAAAAGAACTGCTAATGGATGCTACCAGCTTTTTTGATGATATTTTTATTACTGATATACGTCAAGATATGTCAAGGGTTTTAACCGAGCTTAAGATAGATGAGCAGCCGAGAATTACCAGGCGAAGGTTTATTGATTTGCGATTTTTACTCACAGCTAATCCGCATGTTGAATGGAAATATTTTGTTGTAGGAGCAGACAAAGTAAGGGAATATGCTGTTAGCCAGCGTAATAATTACCAATTAATTAGGGGTGTTTTGCATCCAGAGGAGATTAATGTTTTATATTTTGATCGAGACGGAAAAGATGTAGCTGTGCCAACAGAAGAGCCCCAAAACTCCTGGTATCGGCGTTTGTTTGGAGAAGGATTTTTTGTTAGGAGCGATACTTATCCTAGTTTTGATACTTCTTCTTCAAGTATAAGAAAAGGAATTGTTGATAATTCAGTGAAAACGCTTAGTAACTATTTGCATTTTGATACAGTTAGAGCTTTATTTGAGCCTCGACATTTGGGGGGTAGAGGTGGAAATTTCAGGCTTGCAGATGTTTTTCATTTGGAACATCAATATAATCGCTTGCGCCGAGGACGTGTTCCGGAAGGAGAAAAAGCTTCTTTAATAAGGCATATAAATGAGCAAAGAGCTCTTTTGTTTGCTCAAGGGATTATACAAAGCGGGGAACCTATAGCTATTTAATCTCGTTCTTTTCGTTCACATACACCACTTTGGCTTTTAACTTCTTAGCTTCTTCTGGTTCTGCATGTGCATAAGAGAGGATAATAACTTTGTTGCCTTTTTCTGCCAGTCTAGCTGCCGGGCCTTTTAAAGAAATTTCGCCTTTTTTGCCTTCAATCACATAAGTTTCAAAACGATTACCGTTAGCATGAACTAAAACCTGCACTTTTTCACCTTTAATAAATCCAGCTGCTTCTATTAATTCTTTGCCAATGGCAATACTGCCTTCATACTCAAGATGAGTTGAAGTGATGGTTGCCAGATGAATTTTTGATTTTAAGACGGTTATTAGCATTAATCTTTAAGAATTATACCACATTTCTTATTTCCTGTGTTAAAATTGAAGCATAGTGAAAATATTTTTGTCTATTTTTTTGTTGTTTTTTATTACTATTCCCAGTTACTCTTTTTATGATATGAATATGGCCCAAGGCCATCGATCCCTTTCCATATATATGTTTCCCACTTTAGGTTTAAAATCATATGCCTGGGGTTTGTCTTATCAAAAAGATGATGTGGGTGCTTATTTAAGTTCTGATCGTGTGAGCGGAGTTTATTTATTTGGAGTGAATAAAAAAAGAAAAGTTACTGATTGGTTTACTATGTTGCTAGGGTTTAACGGACAAAAGGGCGGCAATGATTGGCCTATCACCTTAGGATTTGGCACTGTACTGGGTTGGGATTTGTGGGGTATAAAATTAAATGTTCCAGGCATGTTTAGTTATTATAGTAATGGTTTTACTTATGACTATGGTTTGACAGTTCAATATGAGAGATTGCTCTTAGGTATGCGTGGCATAATGTGGTATATACCAGGCCAACGGCGCAGTAGTCTTATGGAAACCTATTGGACTATTGGGGCAAAATATAATTTATGAAAAAAGCCTTGTTTGGATTAATAATACTGGCTTTGTTCACTTTATCTTGTGGCAACATTAGCCTGCCTTATCTTTATGGCAGCAGTGTGGATGAAACATTTACTTATTTTCCTGTAGATTTATCAGTCTTGTTTATGGATAATGATCCAACTGAATTTGCCAGCTATTTATCTGGTTTAACCGATGGTACATTATTGATTAGTCCTTTCTCTCGCCATCAAAGCGGCAATCACCCCGAAGGTTATGGTAAATGGTATATTCGCAATCGTTATGATAGCCAAGCTTTAGCAGTTTATGCGGTAAGTAAAATTTTCTTATATAAAGATGGCATAGTAGTGGGTGATAGTGGCCAAATGGAACTTGCTACTTATGAGAGCCATGATGTTTATGTGGATACAGCGGTTGATTTTCAAGTTAGTAATAATGTCTGGTTGAATTATGATCATTTAGATGTATTAAAATCAATTAAGGATCAAGTTGATGCTAGTGAAAATCCTTATATTGAGATTTCTGCTGGGACTTTAGTTGGTTATATTCTGCCATTAAATTATCAAAGCACGGTTGCTACTGGTTCTTTGGATTTTCAGGTTTCTGATTATCGGGTTAATCAAGAACTAGCTCAAGATCCAAGTAATAATATGAATGTATGGAGCTATCCGCTGCCTTATTTTACCGAAGCTCTTCAAACAGATATAACTAACCGCTATGCTATTTTGTACGCTACGATGGAGGCTAAGGGCCGCTCACCAGAGTCAGCTTTAAATAATGCGCTTGATATTAATATTGATAATACGCTTTGGGGTGTTTGGTGGTATGAGTCAGGAGATTTGTCAGAATCCAGTGGAGCGGATTATTCAAACTATTTAGAAATAGTAGCATTTTTAAAACATCCTACTAAGACTAATGCGGAAACTTTTAAATATGATCCAAGAATTTCTAGTGTTGAAGTGACTATACCTAGTGATCTTCAAGGAATATTTGGATTGAAAGGTGGCAGCGCACCATCAAAGTATTCATTTTTAAGTAGTTTTACTAATTGGTATATGTTTTTAGTTTCAGGAGAAGCTAATAATGGGATCTTTCGTATAGACAAAAATATGTCTACCAGTTATTATATGAAAGTGCAATTTGTAGAGAATACAGATAGTAAGTGGGATGATCAGGTTAAATTTGAGTTTTTTACTACTTCAGCAGAAGCCAGTGGGGCATTTGTAACTCCGTTAACTTATGGGAGAAACCATTAAGTGAAAATAGTAGTTTTAGTTTTAGTTTCTTTGTTTGTTTTAAATCCTATTGTCGCCCAAACGCTGGAAACTACTGCTAGTAGTGAAGTGGTTGCTGTAGAACAATATAATTATGCGCAGGAGCTTGATCTTACCTTTTGGCAAACTGCGCCTTTTGCAATTTTTTGGCTTTATAACCTTGATGGCTGGATTGCAGTGGCTGGCCACCCCCATTGGGAAGCGATTTTAGTCGGCGCAACAGTTGTTTCTTTTGTTAATGCTTCAATCCACGCTAAAGATGTAAAGAATTATGAGAGAACAGGGAATCATCACTAAAGTCCTTCACGGAAATATTGTTGAGGTAGCTTTTAAACGCAGCGCAGCCTGTGAGAAATGCCGCTTATGCCATGCGGTTGATGAGGGCTTGGTGGCGATTGAGGCAAAGGATGATATTGGCGCAAAAGTAGGAGATATGGTTGAGATTGAAATTTCTTCCCAAGAAATAGTTAAAGGTTCGCTTATGCTTTTTATTTTTCCTATCCTGTTTTTAGCAGCCGGATATTTATTGTTTTATAAGTTAACTAATTCAGAAACGTTATCTATTGTAGCTGGAATTATAAGTTTGGCCTTAAGCTTTGTTTTTGTGCGTTGGTATAATGTTAATATCGAACAAAAGGAACTCCTACGTGCAAAAGTGGTGAAAAAGTGTTAAAATAACCCGTTTGCTTTTACTATGAAAACATTTAAACAAGGAATTCATCCAGAATATAAGAAACAGGCAACAGAAAACAAACAAATTGTTGAAGCCGCTGTTCCTGCTAAAGTTATTATTCCTCTGCACCAACATACTGGTGCTACTTGTGAGCCTTTAGTCAAAGTAGGGGACGAAGTTTTTGAAGGCCAAAAAATTGGTGAAAGCTCAAAATTTATTTCTGCAGCAGTCCATGCTTCTATTTCTGGGAAAGTTACTAAGATAGACAAACTTTTACATCCTTGTGGAGTGGAAGTAATGTCAGTGGTAATTGACAAGAGCGAAGCTCTTGAAATCCCAAATCCCAAATCCCAAATCCAAAATGTTATTGAAGCTATTAAAGAAGCGGGAATTGTTGGTCTTGGAGGAGCAGCTTTTCCAACCCATGTTAAGTTATCCCCACCTAAAGATAAAAAAATAGATACCTTATTAATTAATGGTTGTGAATGTGAACCTTACATTACAGCTGATCACCGCATTATGCTTGAGCGTACCAAGGATTTGGTTGCTGGCGCAAAATTAGCTGCTAAAGCTTGTGGGGCCAGTCGCATAATTTTTGGAATTGAAGATAATAAAAAAGACGCAATTAAAGCAATTAGAAATGTTGTGCGTACTAATCCAGAAGAAGGAATTTATGATGGTATTGAGGTGATTGAGATTGAAACCAAGTATCCGCAAGGCAGCGAAAAAATTCTGATCAAGGCAATGTTAAACCGCGAAGTTCCTTCTGGCGGTCTGCCACTTGATGTTGGTGCAGTGGTTATCAATGTTGGTACTGCGGTGGCAATTTATGAAGCAGTGAATCAGGGCCAGCCTTTAATAAAAAGGGTTGTAACGGTAACAGGGTCTGGAATTAAAGAGCCTAAAAATTTATTAGTTCGAATTGGCACAACTTTCCAGGATATTATTAACCAGTGTGGTGGTTTAACTGCCGACGCGGCAAAAATTATAATGGGTGGGCCCATGATGGGGGTTTCGCAAGCTAGTTTGGAAGTGCCAGTAGTAAAAGCTACCAGTTGTATTTTGGTTCTTAATAAAAAAGATTCTCAGCTTGATAAACAATATCCATGTATTAAATGTGGCAGATGTTTGGAATTTTGCCCTATGAATCTGGTGCCAACTAAATTGGCGGCTTATGCGGAAAATGGAAAATATGGTGAGTTTGAAGAATGGGGCGGCCAGGATTGCATGGAATGCGGCTGCTGCGTGTATGTTTGTCCTTCAAAAATTCCCATTGTCCAGTTAGTTAAATTAGCAAAATATAAATTGAGGCAGATGAAATGACCTATATTATTTCACCAGCACCACATATAAAGTTTCATAGTTCTGTGCCTAAGGTAATGCAGATGGTTCTTATTGCTTTATTGCCAGCAACCTTAGCCGGCATTTATTTCTTTGGTTTGCAAGCCTTACTGGTGGTTTTAACTTGTGTTATAACCGCGGTTTTAACTGAATTGCTCATGAATAAAATAATGAAACAGGAAGCAACTATTGCTGACGGTAGTGCCGCGTTAACCGGATTGCTTTTAGCTTTAACCATTTCACCATCCATGCCGCTATTTCAATGTATGATTGGTACAATTTTTGCTATTGCCATTGGCAAACAATTATTTGGTGGTTTAGGGTATAACATTTTTAATCCCGCCTTAATTGGTCGTGCCTTTTTAGCCGCAGCTTTTCCTGTTAACATGACTACCTGGACCATAACTTCGGCTACTCCCTTAGCTTTAATGAAATTTAGCCACCAGTTAACTCCATATTGGAATTTATTTATTGGTAATGTGGCTGGCTCTATTGGTGAAACTTCTGCGTTGTTGTTAATACTCCCGGCCTTATTTTTACTTAAAATTGGCGTGATTAAATGGCGGATTCCAGCCAGCTATCTTGGGACGGTTGCCATATTTGGCGGGATTTTCTGGATAATTAATCCTGGTTTGTATCCAGATCCTTTGTTTCAATTATTATCTGGTGGATTAATTTTAGGTGCATTATTTATGGCGACGGATTATGTCACTTCACCTTTAACAGATAAAGGTAAATGGATTTTTGGGCTTGGAGCAGGAATCTTAGTAGTAGTAATTCGACTTTTTTCCGGACTACCCGAAGGTGTTATGTATTCGATCCTATTTATGAATGCCTTTGTGCCGTTAATTAATCGATATACTCGGCCCAGGATACTAGGAAGAGGGAAATAATGCCCTCATCCCCGCTAACGCTAATCACGCCTCCCCTTCTCCCAGAGGGAGAAGGGGTAGTCTGCGCGGGGGGGAAAGTAAAAGGTATCCCCTCTCCCTTTGGGAGAGGGGATTATAGGGGTGAGGGTTAATAAAATAATTATGAAAAAATTAGTCTACATGATAATAGTTCTTACGGTGATCGGATTAGTATCCGGCGGAGTATTGTCAGTAGTTTATTCTGCTATGCTGCCAAAGATTGAAGCTAATTTGGTTAAAGCAACTGATGAAGCTATATTTGAAGTTTTGCCAGGCACAAAAACTTATCAACAAAAATCAGTTGAAGATGTTATTTACTATGAATGTTTTGATGCAACTGGAGCAAAAGTTGGAACCGCAGTTGTTTGTGATGGCAATGGCTATCAAGGTGAAATTAAAATGATGGTTGGTATTAATGCTGATATGACAAAATTCACCGGTATGTCGGTGCTAGAACAAGTTGAAACTCCAGGGCTTGGGGCAAAAATTGCAGAACAATCTTTTGAAAATCAATTTAAAAATTTAGTAACTAACCCCCCAATTGAGTATGTTAAAAGTAAGAAGCCAGAACAGGATAATCAAATCGAAGCAATTACTGGGGCGACTATTTCATCTCGCGCAGTGGTTAACATTATTAATAAAGCAGTTGCAGAGGTAATCAGTCGATGATCAAAACATTTTTAAAAGGTTTGTGGGAAGAGTCGCCGATTTTTCGCCAACTCTTGGGCATGTGTCCAACTTTGGCAGTTACTACAACTTTAATAAATGGTTTTTCTATGGGCCTAGCCACTACCTTTGTTTTGGTTTGTTCCAGCACGATTATTTCTATCGTCCGTAAATTGATTCCCAGCCAAGTGCGCATTGCTTCTTATGTTTTAGTAATTGCTACTTTTGTAACCATGGCTGATTTATTTTTGCGAGGAAACTTTCCAGAAATATCTAAAGCACTTGGTCCTTTTGTGCCTTTAATTGTAGTTAACTGCCTTATCTTAGGTCGGGCAGAGGTTTTTGCTTGTAAAAATAGTCCTTTTCCAGCTTTTCTTGATGCACTGGGAATGGGGCTTGGTTTTACTTTAGCGCTTTCTATTTTAGCTTCTGTTCGCGAACTTTTAGGTTCTGGAGCATTGGGCGAGCCCTGGGTAATTATGATTTTGCCAGCTGGAGCGTTTATAACTCTAGGCTTATTAATTGGTTTTATTAATTTGGCTAAAGAAAAAAGGAAGCAGCAGCCAGCACCTGCTTGTGAGATTAAATAATGGATTTAGTATTAATTTTTATATCAGCAGCAGTAGTTAATAACTTTGTCTTAATCATGTTTTTAGGCATTTGCCCGTTCCTAGGTGTTTCCAATAAACTGGAAAAAGCTTTTAGTATGGGCTTGGCCACTACTTTTGTTATGGTTTTGGCCGCAACCGTTACCTGGTTGATTAATCATTACATTTTAATTCGGTTTAATTTACCCTTTTTACAATATGTTGCCTTTATTATAGTAATTGCTTCATTAGTCCAATTTGTAGAAATGTTTATCAGGAAAACTTCACCAGGACTTTATCGGTCTTTGGGAATTTTTCTTCCCTTGATAACTACAAACTGTGCCATTTTAGGCTTGGCACTTATTGCTGCTCTGCGTGACTATAATTTTATCCAAAGTGTAATATTTGGCTTGGCTGCTGGAGTAGGGTTTACTTTAGCCTTATGTATTATGGCTGGCATTCGTGAAGATTTAGAACTTGCGCCTATTCCAAGGGCTTTTCAGGGAGCAGCCATCACTTTAATTATTGCTGGCATGCTAGCTCTGGCCTTTATGGGTTTTGCGGGGTTAATTTCAGGATGATATTAATTGCATTATTAGCTATGGGTGGGTTAGGATTTTTCTTTGCCACGGTTTTAGCCATTGCTTCTGAAAAATTGAAAGTTTATGAAGATCCTAAGCTAACCGAAATCTTTGAAGCTCTTCCTGGTCTTAACTGTGGCGCTTGTGGACACGCTGGCTGCCATACTTTAGCCGAAGCTATTGTGGCACAGGGAAACCTAGATAATTTACTTTGTCCTCCAGGTGGTGCAATTGTTGAAGAAGAGATTGCTAAGATTTTAGGTATTGAAGCAGGCCCCTTGATAAAAAAACGCGCAATAATTAAGTGTGGTGGAACAAAATCTTTAGCTGCGGACAAAGCAGAGTATCATGGAGTGCAAACCTGTACTTCTGCTGAGTTGGTTAATGGCGGGCATAAAGCTTGTACTTACGGCTGTCTAGGATTTGGTGATTGCGTAACAGCTTGTCCTTTTAATGCGATTAAAATAGCAGAAAACGGTTTGCCGGCAGTAGATGAAGCAAAATGTACTGCTTGCGGCTTATGTGTGGATGCTTGTCCTAGACAAATCATTGATCTCGTAGCTTGTTCCAATCGGATTGTTGTGGCTTGTAATTCAACTGATAAAGCAGTCTTGGTCAGGAAAAATTGTAAAGTTGGTTGTATTGGCTGTATGATTTGCGTGAAACAAGCACCTGAAGGTTATACTGTTGAAAATACTCTGGCCCAGGTTAATTATGAAAAAGGTGATCAGGCAGCTGAAGGAGGAATAGCAAAATGTCCAACCAAATGCATCGTAAAACTGTAATTTTTGTTGTTTGTTGTTTGTTGTTTATTTCTGTTGCTTTTGCTATGGGGGAGAAGGTTGCTACTTCAAACTCTCTTGATTTTACATTAAAAGATCTTAACGGTAAAAAACACACGCTTTCTGATTATAAAGGTAAATATGTTTTCTTAAACTTTTGGGCTACTTGGTGTCCGCCTTGCCGCGAAGAAATGCCTTATATGCAGAGAGTTTATAATTCTTGGGACAAAAGTAAATATGTAATGCTGGCAGTAGATATTGGGGAAAGCCGCAGCAAAGTAAAAGCTTTTGCTAAGAAGAATAAATATACTTTTCCTATTTTACTGGATCATAATGGTAAGGTTGCAAAAAAGTATGGTGTGCGGGGAATTCCAGCTACCTTTTTTGTTGATAAAAAAGGTAAGGTGGTTGGTAAAGTAGTGGGTTCTAGGCATTGGAATCTAAATATGATTAAGCGAGAGTTTAAATGATTGCATTTACCGCCGGTCTTTTAACCTTTTTTTCTCCTTGTTTTTTACCCTTAGTGCCGGTTTACCTGGTTTATATTACTGGTTTAAGTCTTGAAGAAGTAAAAAAAGTCAGATTATTAACTGTTACCCATTCTTTATTATTTATTTTAGGATTTACTGTTGTTTTTGTGGCCTTAGGAACTACAGCTAGTTTATTAGGTCAATTTTTGTATGATTTTGGTGATGTTTTGAAAGTGATTGGGGGAGGGTTGATTATTTTACTGGGTTTATATTTATTAGGAATAATTAAATTTCCTTTCTTGGATATTGAAAGAAAAATTACTATTTCCAGTAAACCTGCCGGGTTGATTGGAACTTTTTTGGTAGGAATTGTTTTTGCCCTGGGCTGGACGCCTTGTGTTGGTCCAATCTTGGGAGGAATATTAATTTTAGCCAGCCAAACTCAAACAGTTAATGAGGGGATATTGCTTTTGTTGCTTTATTCTTTAGGATTAGGCTTGCCTTTGTTTTTAGCCTCACTCGCGGTCAACTATTCGTTAACCCTGCTTAAAAAAATAGAACAGTATTTACCAATTATCCATGGTATTTGTGGAGTATTTTTAGTAATAGTTGGAATGCTTTTAGCTACCAACTTACTTCAACAAATTACATTCTGGATAGTGTATAAAACCGGATACGGAGGAATATAAATGGGGATTTTTAAGTTTAACCAAACACCGATTGAAGGAATTTTAGCAATTGAACCAAAAGCTTTTGCTGATGAGCGAGGTTTTTTTATGGAAACTTATAACCAGAAAAACTTTGAAGATAGCGGTTTTATGAAAAAATTTGTTCAGGATAATCTCAGCAAATCAAGCAAGGGAGTGTTGCGCGGACTGCATTACCAAATTAATCCTAGTCCTATGGGAAAATTAGTTGGTTGCTTGCAAGGAAAGATTTTTGATGTAGGAGTGGATGTGCGCAAGGGGTCTAAAACCTTTGGGCAATGGTTTGGGGATATTCTTTCGGAAGAAAATAAGAAGATGATTTATTTTCCACCTGGCATTGCACATGGATTCCTGTCGCTAGAAGATAATACTTTTGTAGCGTATAAATGTACCGGATTTTACAGTAAAGAAGATGAACGCGCCATTATCTGGAATGATCCGGAAATTGGAATTAAGTGGCCAATTGATCAGGTTAGTGGAAAAGTGATTATTTCAGAGAGAGATAAAGTTCATCCGAGATTAAAAAATCTCTGAGCGTTTTTCGTAGCCTGCTGTGCCACTTCTTCAATGGTTAAACCCTTAATTTCAGCAATTGCCTCTGCAACCTTAATCACATAGGCAGGCTCGTTCCTTTTTCCTCGATAGGGGACAGGAGCCAAGAAGGGGCAGTCGGTTTCAATCATGATGCTTTCTAAGGGAATTTGTTTGACAGCTTCTTTAACATTTGTAGCCTTTGGAAAGGTTACAATCCCGGTAAAAGAAATTAAAAGTCCAAGTTCTAAAGCTTCACGAGCTAAGTCCATATCACCGCCAAAACAATGGAGCACGCCTTTTAAGCTCCCCTTATTTTCCTCATGAATAATCATCATAGCGTCTTTAGAAGCATCTCTAATGTGAATAATGGTAGGTAAATTTAATTCCTGGGCTAATCTTAATGATTCACGGAACGCTTTTTTCTGTTGTTCTTTAGACGAGTGTTCATAGTAATAATCTAAGCCCATTTCACCAACTGCTATGATTTTCTTTTGCTTAGCCAATTCTTTTATCTTTTTAACATGGTCCTGACTCCATTCTTTAGCTTCGTGAGGATGGATACCAAAAGTGGTATAAATATAATTTGGATATTCTTCGGATAGTTTTAATGATTTCTCAAGAGCTTTGTCATCTAAAGCAATGTTGATAATTGCTTCAAGCTTGGCATCTTTTGCTCTTTGAATAACTTCCGGCAGGTCATGTTCAAAGTCAGGGAAGGTTATGTGACTATGGGTGTCGATGTACATGGTTTAATTATATCATCAAATATGATAAAGTATAAATTCAGCAAAAGGGGGTAATAATGAAAAAATTCAACTTAGGCTTCTTTATCTTGGCAGTTTTTCTACTCTGGACTCTAATTCAAAGTTTAGTATCACTTTATCCAACCTATCTCTGGTTTGGTAACCTGGGATTTACTCAAGTCTTTTGGGTAAATATTTGGGCAAAATTTTTAACTGGTATTGTGTTTGGCGCGGTTTGTTTATTGATCATAAGTATTAACATTCTTATTGCTCAAAAATTAACTAAAAATATAAAAACAGCAGAAAGAAAAGGCCCGGAATTTAATTTTAACAATATTTTAAAAGATTTGTTTGGGGAAGGGGTTACAGGACACAAAGATGAAGAGGGTTTTATTAATGTTACTCCGCAGCAAAAGGAAATCGGAAAAAAACTAAGTTCTCTGTGGTGGGTGGGTGTAATTGTGCTTTCGTTTTTTATGGGATTTACTGCGGTTACTCAATGGCAGGTCTTTCTTAAATTTTTAAATGCTTCTGCTTTTGGCATAACTGATCCAATTTTTAATTTAGACATTGGTTTTTACATTTTTAGTTTACCGTTGCAAAAATTTGCTCAAGGTTTTATTTTTTCCTGTTTGCTTATTTCTTTAATTGTCAGTTTAGTAATTTACGTGACCAAGCAGGCGATTACCCTTAATGGAGTTAAATTAGCTTTTTCCAAAGGAGTCAAAGCGCATTTAGCTTTTATTTTGGCGATTTTTACTTTGCTTTTAGCTTGGGGACTTTGGCTAGGAGAACTTGAAATACTATATTCTGCTCGCGGAGTGGTTTATGGTGCTGGTTATACCGATGTAAAAGCCCAGCTTTTGGGTTATAACACCCAGATTGTGGTGCTGCTAGTATTAGCAGTTTTATTCTTGGTTAATATTTTCCAAAGCGGGTATTCTCTGCCTTTAATAGGAATTGTGGGCTATTTGGTTGTTGCAATTGTGATGGGTGGAATTTATCCGGCGATTGTACAGAATTTCCAAGTTAAGCCCAATGAAATTTCGCTGGAAGCGCCTTATATTGCTAATGCCATTAAATATACACGTCTGGCCTATGGCTTAGACCAAGTGGAAGAAAAAGAGTTTCCTGCCAAAGACAACTTAACTATTCGTGATCTTAATCGTAACTCAAGGACGGTCAACAATATTCGCTTGTGGGATCCACGGCCTTTAATTAAAACTTATCGTCAACTGCAGGGAATCCGTCTTTACTATGATTTTTCCGATGTTGATGTTGACCGCTATACTATCAACGGCCGCTATCAGCAAGTTATGCTTTCGCCGCGCGAGCTTTATGTTAATAAACTACCAGAACAAGCTCAAACCTGGGTAAACCAGCATCTAATCTTTACTCATGGTTATGGTTTTTGTCTTTCCCCGGTTAGTAAGCAAACCCAAGAAGGCATGCCAGATTTGCTGGTTAAAGATATTCCGCCGGTTACCAAAACTAACTTAAAGATTGAAAGGCCGGAAATCTATTATGGCGAAAACACGGATAATTATGTAATTGTAAATACTAAAGAGCAGGAATTTGATTATCCAAAGGGAGATAAAAACGTTTATGCTTCATATCAGGGTAGGGGTGGAGTACAAATCAACTCTTTCTTTAAGAAACTGGCTTTTGCCATTAAATTTAGCGACATGAGAATTTTGTTAACCGGCTATATAACTTCTGATAGCCGGCTAATGTTTGACCGTTCAATTAAAAAACGAGTCAAGAATATTGCTCCTTTCTTGGCTTATGACCGGGATCCCTATATTGTGAACGGAGAAGATGGGAAGCTATATTGGATCCAGGATGCTTATACTGTTTCCGACCTTTATCCTTATTCTGATCCTACTGGCTCTGGTTATAATAAATTTAACTATATCCGCAATTCAGTAAAGATTGTCATGGACGCTTACAATGGCGAACTGACTTTTTATATTGTGGATGATAAGGACCCAATTGTAAAAACTTATCAGAAAATTTATCCAAAACTATTTAAATCTTTTGCTAAAATGCCGGAAGACCTAAAAAAACATATGCGTTATCCTTATGATCTTTATATGATCCAGGCGCAAAAATATGCTACTTTTCATATGGATAATCCGCAGGTTTTTTATAATCGAGAAGATTTGTGGAATATTCCCAATGAAAATTATTCTGGTAATGAGCAGCTGATGGAAGCTTACTATACTATTATGAAGATTCCGGGTGAAAGAAAAGAAGAATTCTTGCTTATGCTTCCGTTTACGCCTAATAATAAGGATAACATGATTGCTTGGATGGCTGGCAGATGTGATATGCCAAATTATGGTAAATTAGTGGTTTATAAATTCCCTAAAGACAAATTAATTTATGGTCCAATGCAAATTGAGGCCAGGATTGATCAACAGACTGAAATTTCTCAACAATTTACACTTTGGGGGCAGGGTGGTTCAAGAATTATTAGAGGAAACCTTTTAGCTATCCCGATTGAAGATTCAATTGTTTATGTTGAACCGATTTATTTGGAAGCTTCATCGGGTGAGCTGCCAGAACTTAAAAGAGTAATTGTGTCTTATGGTAAAAACGTGGCCATGGCTGAAAACTTAAATGCTGCGCTTTCTGCTGTGTTTTCAAGAAAAGTTTCTATGCCTGATTTTAAGGTTGAAGGGCCAAAACAGCTAACCGAACGCGATATTGCGCGTGAAGCAATTCAAAAAATAGATGAGTTAAAGAAGTTGCTGCAAAAACTGGTAAGATAATTACCGTCTTGATAAGGGTTGGGTTTTCCGATATAATTAACAAGGTCATGATTAATGACAAAAGCAATTCTTGTACTTGAAGATGGATCGGTTTTTCACGGACAGTCTTTTGGAGCAGCAGGCGAAAAGACTGGCGAAATTGTTTTCAATACCTCACTTACTGGTTACCAGGAAATTTTAACTGACCCCTCTTATAAAGGCCAAATTATTACTATGACTTATCCTTTGATTGGAAATTATGGGGTTAATGACGAGGATATTGAGTCCCAAATTCCTCAAGTGGAAGCATTTATTGTACGTGAAAATAGCGTGATTGCTTCTAATCATCGCAAAACTTCCACTCTTTCAGATTATCTAAAAAAACACAATATTATTGGCATTGAAGGTATTGATACTAGAGCTTTGACGAAAAAACTCCGTACCCAAGGCGCCTTAAAAGGAATTATTTCAACTATTGATTTTAATAAAAAAAGTTTGGTGGAAAAAGCCAAAGCTTGTCCTGGAGTAGATGGAGTTGATCTAGTTAAAGTGGTGACCTGCAAAGAACCTTATGTTTGGAACGACACTCGCTTCGCTCAAAATCCAAAATCCAAAATCCAAAATCCAAAATTTGAAGTGGCTGCCTATGATTATGGAATAAAATTTAATATTTTAAGACACTTACAGCGAGTGGGTTGCCGAGTTACTGTTTACCCTGCTAAGTATCCGGCTGAAGATATTTTAAAAACCAATCCCGATGGTATTTTTCTTTCCAATGGACCGGCAGATCCAGCCGCGGTTACTTATGCCATTAAAAATATTAAAAAATTGATTGGTAAGAAACCAATCTTTGGCATTTGTTTGGGTAACCAACTTTTAGGACTGGCCTTTGGTGGAAAAACTTATAAACTAAAATTTGGCCATCATGGTGGTAACCAGCCGGTTATGGACTTGAAAACTAAAAAGGTTGCTATCACCGCGCAAAATCATGGGTTTGCAGTTGATATTGATTCTATTCCTGATAAAGAAGTGGAGTTAACTCATATTAATCTTAATGATAAAACAGTAGAAGGTATGCGACACAAATCTTTGCCGATTTTTTCAGTACAATATCATCCAGAAGCTGCTCCTGGCCCGCATGATGCAGCCTATCTTTTTGAAGAATTTGCGAGGTTAATGAAACGTGCCTAAAAGAGCTGATATTCATAAAATAATGATCATTGGGGCAGGGCCGATTATTATTGGCCAGGCTTGTGAATTTGATTATTCTGGTTCTCAAGCGTGCAAAGCTTTGCGTGAAGAAGGTTATGAAGTTGTTCTTGTTAACTCCAATCCTGCTACTATTATGACTGATCCTGAAATGGCTAACCGCACTTATATTGAACCGGTTACCCCGGAAATTGTGGCCAAAATAATTGAAAAAGAAAGACCAGATGCACTATTGCCTACGCTGGGCGGACAAACTGGTCTTAATACCGCTGTGGCAGTGGCAGAGCAGGGCATCTTAGAAAAATTTAATGTTGAAATGATTGGGGCCAATCTTGAGGCTATTAAGCGAGCGGAAGATCGTCAGCAATTTAAAGATGCTATGCAAAAAGCAAAAATTGATCTTCCTAAAAGTGGTTGCGCTCGCAATTGGAAAGAAGCAAAAGAGATATTAAAAACTGTTGGCTTGCCTGCGATTATACGACCTAGTTTTACTCTAGGCGGGACTGGTTCTGGTGTAGCAAAAACTCCGGAAGAATATGAAAAAATAGTTAAATATGGCCAAGAGCTTTCTCCTACTCATGAAGTTTTGATTGAAGAAGATTTAACTGGTTGGAAAGAATTTGAACTAGAGGTTATGCGGGATAAAAACGACAATGTTGTTATTATCTGTTCCATTGAAAACTTTGATGCTATGGGTATTCATACCGGCGATTCCATTACTGTGGCTCCAGCGCAAACTTTAACTGACAAAGAATATCAAGCCATGCGCGATGCTTCTATTCGCTGTATCAGAGCAATTGGTGTTGAAACTGGTGGGTCAAATATTCAGTATGCAGTTAATCCAAAAGATGGCCGCATGGTGATTATCGAAATGAATCCCAGGGTATCGCGTTCATCTGCCTTAGCTTCTAAAGCTACTGGATTTCCAATTGCTAAATTTGCAGCAAAACTGTCGGTTGGTTACACTTTAGATGAGATTCAAAATGATATTACCAAAGAAACTCCGGCTTCTTTTGAACCGAGCATTGATTATTGCGTGATAAAAATACCGCGTTTTACTTTTGAAAAATTTAAAGATGCAGACGCAGTGTTAAATACTTCCATGAAGTCAGTGGGCGAAACCATGGCGATTGGCCGTACTTTTAAAGAAGCTTTGCAAAAAGGCCTGCGCTCGCTTGAAGTAGGCCGTTTTGGCTTGGGAAATGATGGAAAATCTTTTATTGAGCCTGAAAAACTGGTTGAGCATCTTAAAATTCCCAATGATCGCAGGATTTTTTATATAAAATATGCTATTGAACAAGGTATGTCGACTGAAGAGTTGTATCGATTAACTCACGTTGATCCTTGGTTTTTAGAAAACATGAAACAAATCTTAGAGGCGCCTAAGCAGGAAAAATCTCTTTTTGAAATGAAACGCCTGGGGTTTTCTGATCGGCAAATAGCTTATTTACAAGGTACAACCGAGGAAAAAGTTAAACAACTGCGTCAGGAACAAAAAGTTAAACCGGTTTATAAACTGGTTGATACCTGCGCAGCAGAATTTCCCGCATTCACCCCTTATTACTATTCAACTTATGAAACAGAGTGTGAATCAAAGCCTTCAAAAAAGAAAAAGGTTATGATCTTGGGCGGTGGGCCTAACCGCATTGGTCAGGGAATTGAATTTGATTATTGTTGTTGTCATGCTTCTTTTGCCTTGCGCGAAGAAGGTTATGAATCAATTATGGTTAACTCCAATCCAGAAACTGTTTCTACTGACTATGACACTTCAGATAAACTCTATTTTGAGCCATTGACCAAAGAAGATGTGGTACATATTATTGAAAAAGAAAAACCAGATGGGATTATTGTTCAATTTGGTGGCCAAACCCCACTTAATTTGGCATTGCCGATCCAAAAATCCGGCGGAAAAATTATTGGGACTTCTCCAAAAAGTATTGATCGAGCTGAAGATCGAAAGCTTTTTCAGCGCCTGCTTAAAAAATTAAAATTAAAACAACCTTCCAATGGTACAGCTAAGTTTTTTGAGCAAGCTAAAAAAGTAGCTAAAAAGATTGGTTACCCGGTTTTGGTGCGACCTTCTTATGTCTTGGGTGGTCGAGCCATGGAAATTGTTTACGATGATAGCAGTCTTGAGCAGTTTATGCGTTGGGCAGTGGATGTTTCTCCAGAACACCCAATTTTAATTGATAAGTTTTTAGAAGATGCCATTGAAATTGATGTTGATGCTGTTTCAGACGGACGCAAAACCGTGGTTTGTGGAATTATGGAGCATATTGAAGAAGCAGGTATCCATTCTGGTGATTCTGCTTGTGTTATTCCTTCTTTTTCTCTATCAGATGAGATGATTGAAGAAATAAAACAAGCTACTTATGCCTTGGCCAAAGAATTAAAAGTAAAAGGATTAATGAATATTCAGTACGCGGTGCAAGGAGATACCTTGTATGTTTTAGAGGTTAACCCCCGTGCTTCACGTACTATACCTTATGTTAGCAAGGTTACCGGGATTCCCTGGGCTAAGGTTGCTACCAAGGTTATGATTGGTAAAACTTTAAAGCAGCAGGGAATTGAAAAAGAAATTGAGGTTGAGCATGTGGCGGTAAAAGAAGCAGTTTTTCCTTTTAACCGTTTTCCAGGGGCAGATGCTATCTTGGGTCCGGAAATGAAATCTACTGGAGAGGTGATGGGGATTGATACTGATTATGGTCAGGCTTTTATGAAAGCGCAAGTGGCGGCTGGTCAGCGTTTTCCTTCATCTGGCAATGTGTTTGTTAGTGTTAAAAATAAAGATAAACGTTCTATTATTTTCTTAGTGAAAAAATTAGTGGACTTAGGCTATTCTATTGTTGCTACGTCTGGAACTGCCAAAGCGCTTAGAAAAAATAGTATTAAAGTTAAAACTGTGGCTAAGTTGGGGGCAGGCGGGCAAACAATTTTAGATTTGATTAATAAAGAAGAAATTTCTTTTTTAATTAATACTCCTGGTGGTAAAAAAACCAAGATTGACGAGGCTAAAATCCGCGCTTTAGCAGTTATGCACAATGTTCCTTTGATTACTACGATTGCTGGCGCTTCTGCTACGGTTAATGGTCTAGAGGCAGTTAAGAAAAAAGGGTTTGACGTAAAAGCTTTGCAGGACTATCATTCTTAAACAAGGAGGAACATAATTATGGGCTTTTTTGAATTGATCCAGTTGTTGATTAGAGCGATTAGCATTGTTGGTACGTTAGTAATTGTTTGGGGAATTTTATTTGTTTTAAAAGATTTCTTGTTTGATCTTTTTTCTGATGACGCGCAATCAAAACGCCAAATGCGGCAGAAACTTGGTTCTTATCTAATTTTAGGCTTAGAATTTTTTATTGCTGCGGATATTATTCGAACCATTACCCGACCGGATTGGAATGATATTGGCATGCTAGCCGCGATTATTGTTCTGCGGACTGTATTGAGCTATTTTCTAGGACTTGAACTACGTAACCAAGCTTAGCTGAAATTTTTCTCATAACTTCACGATAAAAAGGCATGGTAAACATGCCAATCAAGATAGGTTCGTATCGAATTCAAAAAACTATTGCAGCTACTCATTATAATGATGTTTATGAAGGTCTTTCGCGTACCGGTAGAAAAGTAGTAGTTAAAATTGCTGCTGATGAAGCGCATAGTGCGGTTCCTTTTGTGGAACACGCGATTTTGCGTCTTGCTGGCTATCCAAGCATTGTTGAGGCAGTTTCTTGTGGTAAGCACAAAGGACTTGGCTATGTTGTGGTCGAATTACTTGAAGGTTCAACTTTACATGATCATTTAATACAAGTTGGAGCCATTAACTATATTGAAGTTATTAATCAAATTTTATCGATTGCCCAAGGTCTTCTTCCTGTGTGGAAGGCAAATTTACAACATGGTGATATACAGCCCTCAAACGTGATTGTTCACAATGATAGGGGGTGGGTGCTTTACGATTTTCATTCTACAGCTCAGTATCAGGCAGGAGTTTGTGATGCTTATGGTATTCCTAGTATTTTTGCTTATGCCGCACCTGAAAGGTTTCCTGGCTATGATCCAGATTATGTTCCTTCTCCTCAAATAGATTTTTATGCTTTAGGGGTTATAGCCCTAGAATCAATGGTGGGTTCGCATGTTTTAACAGAAAGCCAAGGTTATGTTTCAAGCATTGTTGATGATTTTGCTCATCCTTTAATTATTGGATTTCCTAGAGCTTTTAAAAACCTATTAAAAAGATGTTGTGGTAGTGATTTAAGCCTACGCATTAAGGATCCCCTTGAATTTATGGAAAGATTTGCCTTGTTAAAGGATATTAGGTGGGAGTGAGATGAAAATGCGAACATATCCAGCTTTACCAGCAAGAATAGGATCTCGTACTCCTGTTGAGTGTCTTGCTAGGCGAAGAAACACAGGTATGATTTTATATAAAACTGATAGTAATGAAGTAATTAAGTTGGGAGAAAGAAAGCTGGTTTGGCCGGAACATGATTTTATTTGTGACAATAGGATAATCCACCCAAACGTTGTAAAAATTGATGAAAATTCAAGAGCAATATATACTGGGCCGGCAGATGACAATATGTTTAAGATTGGCTTAGCTGGACCAATAGAAGTTGGTTATTTTGCTATGGAATTTATGGAGGGGAGGACTTTGGCTGATGTGATTGAGGGGCGAGGATTGCTTGATTTAACGCGGCTGGAGCGACGTATGGCTGGAATTCATGAAGGCCTGAATCCTATACAAGTTGTTAATCACATGTTTGGAATTGCGCAGGCTCTATTGCCTTTGTGGCATAATGGTAGACTGCATGGAGATATTAAACCGGATAATATCATGGAGGTTACAGAGCAGCTTTGGAAAATATTTGATTTTCAAATCGGAGCATTATACGCTGCTGGTATTATACCAGCACGAAGATTAGATGGGTCCCCGCCGTATTTGCCTCGTGAAGCTTTTCTTGGCCATTTTCCGGATCATCGCAGAGATTTTTATGCTATGGGTATTACTATATACACTTTAGTAATGGGTAGGTCGTTTAACAAGCATTTTAAGGGGCAGAAAATTGATGCAGCGGCGTTTGACAATATAGATTACGCGCAAATATTTAGTAATTCTATGATTCCTGAACCTTTACGAGAATTTCTTTTAAAAAATTGCACAAAAGATATTAAAGATCGCATCTCTGACCCACAGGAGTTTATGCGGGATTTTGAAGAAGTGAGGAGGGAGTTAGCGGGATGAGAATCACTAGAATCTTGTCACAAGCTATTCAGACTATGTTTGGGAAGAGGATGACCACTTCTCAGGTTAATAGACTATCACAGGAGGCTTTGGAATTAGGGAAGAAAAAATTAGATTTCCTTATAGCTGATTTGTGTTTGTTAACTACGCTTAATTTAGATAGGCCAGGAAGAGATTTGGTGCGAGCAATTAAAAAATGTTCTGAAAGAGATTTACTGGCATTAACAGTTTTACATGAAATGGAAGGTCTGCAACCGGTGGCGACCTCTTTGAGGGATATGATAATTAGAGATGCTGGTGAATTTTTAGCACGGGATTTTGGTATGAGTAGGCGTCATTTTTTTAGAACAACAGCCAAGCTTAGTGGTGGAGCCACTGCTTTAGCTCATAGCGAACTTTCTCTAACCAGAATCTTTTTTTCTCCAGAAACAGCTGAATTTTCTCTGACTAAAATAGTTGGACAAATCATAGAAGGTGTTAATATGAGTGTGCGAGGAGTAACAGCTTTTCAGGTTGGGCTTATGGGCTTAAAACCTCTTGGTGATCAGCGTATCCCTCCAGAAATTCAACGGCAATTTTCCTTGTCTGTTCCGCGCTTAACTGCTGCCATAAAACAAGATCCTGCTATCACTATTGGTATGCAGCCAGGAGAATTTGCCGAGCGGATTGTTGCTCATGCTGGAGCCTATAGAGATCTTTTTGATCAAGCGATAAGCGCTGCTCAGAAAAAAGCAGTTGAGCTAGGCTGGTTAGGAAACGATCTTAGTGTGGAAGGCTTAGTCAGACGCGCTTATCCTGAGTTGGATGATTTTTTTGATAATACTCGAGCTGTTTATGATTGGGAAAGGGATTTAACTAGCGAAGATACAATGGATGAACATTGGCCGATTGCTTGGTTGGGGGTAAAAGAGGGTTTTTATGGTACGGAAGTTACTTTTCATAATCGATTAAGATTACCTTTTGTTGATGATTTAGACTATGACTACACTTTACCCTGAGAAGTTAATTTACTTTAGTTTCTTCTTGAATTTGATTTTCATGAGAGTATAATTACCTTTAAGAGGTGTCTTTTATGAAAAATAGACCACATGTTTTAATTGCTTTGATTTTTATTGCTTTAATTCCAATGCTTCTTTCCCTTCCCATTGGTTGCGGTAGCTCGGGTGGAGATGCTGCTACTACAACTACTAGCACAACTTCAACCACTATTAGTATTAGTAATCCTACCTTTAGAGAAGAAAATGTTACTACTATTTTAGTTACTTATGAATCAGGAGTTAGTGCTACTCAGGAAGTCATGAATAATCAGGTAGTTGTTACCCTTGCTTCAGGCCAAACCCAATCAGATTTAGAGACTTTGCTTGCGACAGAAGGTGGTTCTATTATTGGCTCTAATTCTTATACTGGCGCTTATCAAATCTCAGTTCCTTCGGGAACCAGTGCTCAAGTTTTTGCTAATACGCTAGATTCTTCCAGCGTAATTGACGCGGCTGGGACTAATCCGATTTTGTATTTAGAATTAACTCCTAATGATGAATATTATAATGATAGTGATTATAATTGGATGTTTATTGCTATTTCAGCAGAAGCAGCTTGGGATTTAACCACAGGTGAAACTTCAGTTACCATTGGCATGATTGATAATGGTCTTTATCGCGGAGGAACAGCTTTAAGCGGTACAACCAGAACTAATTTCCAAAATGAAATAGACTCTTCTCGTCTTCAATTTGCTGCGGGTTCTGATCGGATTGATAATGACGATGACCCAACCGTAGACACGGAAAATGGTTATTCTTCAGATAATAGCGATCATCATGCTATTAGGGTAGCGGGTATTATTGTCGCTAAAGGAAATAATAGTAATTATATGGCAGGCATGAATTGGAATTCCTGGTTTTATCCTTTCCGTGCTTCATCTGGTGAGGCTGACTGCCAAACTTATATTAACGCTTTATCTACTGCAATTTATAATGGCGTAAAAGTAATTAACTGCAGCACTGGTAGTTTTTTGCGGCCGCGATTTTTAGTTTTTGCTAATAACCAACCGCATATTGACCAATTTAAAGCTTTGGCCGCTTTAGCCGAAAGTAAAAATATTATGATTGTTACCTCTGCTGGTAATACTAATAATGATGGTGCAGGGCATTATCCGTCATGTTTAACTGCTGACTATGATTCAGTTATATCTGTTGGTGGCATAGATAGTAGTGATGCCCGCTACTATCTCACCGCAGCTGAAGGTAGCAACTATGGTTCAACTGTTGATATTGCTGCACCAGGTGAAAGTGTTTATACTCTTGATAACCCTAAATTTACTTTTACTCCAGTCAATGGCACATCAGTGGCTGCTCCTTTTGTGACCGGGACAATTTCTTTAATGTTTTCTCTGGCAGACAAACATGGTTATGATTTAACTGTGGCAGAGGTAAAATCCATTTTAAAATCTTCTAGTTACACAGATTCTCTTTCCACCGATAAAAGTATGGGGTACAAATTAAATGCTTATAAAGCTTTGCTTGGTGTTTGTGAAAAAATGAGCAAGGCAGTGGTGGTAATTAGCTCTAATCTTTCTGGAGCAAAAGTTTATTTTAGCTCAAATGGAGGTAGTACTTATTCTGATACTGGAAAAACCACAAATTCACAAGGCATCGCTCGTATTGTGGTTGATTCTGGTACTAGCTTAACCTATAAATTTAAACTAACTAAAACCGGTTATAGTGCTGCAACATCAAGTACGCTTTTGCGAATTAGTGCTGGTGATGATTATACTATGGAGGTTAATTTTAGTTCAGTAAGTACTACTTCTACTACTAGTACTACAACCACCATTTCAGCAAATGAAAGTGCTACCATTACTGCTTCTAGCAATACCTATGTGTTGAGTAGTAATAATCAAGTAAATTCTAGTGGTTTAAATTATGATGGCCAAACATATACCTGGTGTGGTAAATTTGCTTCTGATATTATTGGCTTAATTAAATATGATGTTTCTAATATCCCTTCCAGTTCTACTATTGATAGTGCGCTTATGAAATTTTATGTGACCAATGTTACCCAAAGTGATCCAACTGTTCGGTTTTATAATGTTGATTCAAGCTGGGATGAATCAACTGTAACTTATAATACTCGGCCGTCTACAACTGGTGCTTATGTAGCGCAACAGACATTTACCGATGCCGATATTGGCGGATGGGTTAGCATTGATATTACAGAAGCGGTACAGGCCTGGGTAGATGGTACAACTACTAATAATGGTTTAGCTTATATTTCAACTAACTTAAGTACTTCAAATGTTGTTTATTTTAAATCAGATGATTCTAGTTCCAATAAACCTTATTTAGAGGTAGAATATTATTAATGCCAAATACTGACCCGGGTTTAACTACTAAAAGGATTGAATCTTTAACCGACGGTGTTTTTGCTATTGCTATGACACTTTTGGTTTTGACTTTAGAGCTTCCCCAAATAAGTAGGGGTATGACAGAGCAGCAACTGGACAATCTTTTATTTTCTCAATGGTATGTGTTTTATAATTACGCTTTAAGTTTTATTCTTTTGGCTGTATTTTGGGTGATTCATCATGTCCAGTTCCATTCTATCCAGCGCACAAATCGCATCCATCTTTGGATTAATATTATAATCTTGTTGTTCATTGCTTTAGTGCCTTTTTCTACTTCGTTGGTTGGTGATTTTCGTGGAGATAGCTTAGCAGAGTTTTTCTTTAGTACTAATTTATTTATAATTGGGCTATTATTTTTCTTAAACTGGGTTTACTCGTCGTATAAACATCGCTTAATAGATAGGGAAATGCCTGAGAAGGAAATTAAAAAAGCGACTTTGAGGAGTTTAGTTTTTCCTGCGGTTGCCTTGCTGTCTATGGGCTTAACTTTTGTTGTTCCTGCTCACAGCTCCGAAGCTTTTTTGTTAATTCCGCTGCTGCTTTTACTTCCACCACTTAGGTATTAAGGAGAAAAATGATTAAAAAAATATCTCTGTCGATTTTAATAGCTATTGTGGTGTTTTTAACTATTATCTGGGCTCACCTTAATTTCTCTTCCGATACAATAACGACTTTGGAGCCAGAAACGGTTGAACAACTTGATCAGCTGATGGAAGATTCTTTGAAAAAATACCAAACTCCTGGCATGACGATGGGGATCTGGATTCCAGGACAAGGTGCTTTTGTAAAGGCTAAAGGGCTAGCTGACGTTGCAACTAAACAAAAGATGAATACTCATGATCTCTTTCGTATTGGCAGCATGACTAAAACTTTTACCGCTACGATTGTTTTGCAGCTGATTGATGAAGGAAAACTTTCGCTGGATGACCCAGTGAGCAAGTTTGAGCCTTTTCCTGGCAGCCACAATATTACTATTAAAGAGCTATTGAACATGACCAGCGGCTTATACAATTATACTGAGCTTGATTGGCTGGGCGAAGATTTTATGACAAACCGTTTTAAATATTATGCTCCGGAATTTTTACTGGATGCTGGTATTGACCACCGTTCATATTTTCGACCGGGCAAGGGTTTTCATTATTCCAATACTAATTATATCCTTTTAGGATTAATTATTGAAAAAGTTACTGGTAATCGTTTGCGTGACGAATATGAAAATCGCATTATTAAAAAATTAGGGCTTAAGCATACTTATTTTCCGTCAGACAATGTCATCCACGGTAAACATACGCATGGTTATATGTTGGAAGACGGCAAATTAGTTGACTGGACTGATCAGAATGTTTCCTGGGCTTGGTCTGCCGGGGGCATGATCTCTAATATGTATGACATGAAAAAATATATTAAAGCTATTTCTGACGGCACTTTTCTTTCGCCTAAGGTACAAGAAGCAAGACTTAATGATTGGGTGGCCATGAGTGCCAAGGCTAAGAATTTTGAATATGGTTTAGGCGTTTTCACTTATAATGGTTTTGTAGGGCATAATGGTGGTTTGCCTGGTTTTGTTAACTTGGCCATGTATAATCCTAAAACCGGGGCTATTATTCTCTTTATGCTTAATACCCAACCGCAGGATGGCGATGCAACTCTTGAGATATTAAAAGAGGTTGTGAAAATAATCAGTTGACAATGCCACCTGGGTGTTTCATAATAATATCAGGAAAAGGTCGAAATTAATGGTTTCAAGAACAAAAGAATCTGCATCTTATGTCACCTCGGACCTCACTTGTTTGGTCCCCCGGTTTCCATTAATAGCAGAACAAATTAATTTACCTAAGGATACCTTTTAATGAAAAGTTTATTCGTTGGTAATCTTCCTTGGTCAATAAATGACGAAGAGCTTAAGAATAAGTTTTCTGAGTTCGGAGTTGTTACTGGCGCTAGGATTATTACTGATAAGTTTTCTGGGAGATCTAGAGGTTTTGGCTTTGTCGATATGGAAAATGATGAAGAAGCCGCTAAAGCGATTGCCGGCATGAACGAAGTTGAGTGGAGCGGCCGAAAAGTTACTGTTAACGAAGCTAAACCTAAGACCCAAGGCCCCAGAATGTAATTGTAGATTACATTAATTTAAATTAAAGGCCCTGTATTTTTTACGGGGTCTTTTTTTATGACAAAACTGACCATATTTAGTCACTTTTTTTCTTCTTTTTAGCCATTTCACGCTTGAATAGGCCTGGTAATAAGATTGCTATATCTATTAATAGAAAGGAGGAGTCTTTATGAAAGAAAATTCAGACGGTTGCGGTTGCGCGGCTCGAAACGATAATAGTAATTCGTCTTCCGGTTTTATAAGAGGCTACCAAGATTTAAGGGTTTATCAGAATGCATATCAGGGTATGTTAGATATTTACAAGCATATATTATACAAACTACCTCGCTTTGAGTACGACTTGATTGATCAGCTTAAAAGATCTTGTAAGGCAGTACCCAGATTAATAGCTGAAGGACATTCTAAAAGACATCAACTAAGAGGTTTTCAAAAATACATTGATGATGCAATGGCAGAAGCAAACGAAACTACAGTTTCCTTATCTCAAGCTAGAGATTTGTGTGGTAAGCATATTGATCTTACTCTTTGCAATCAATTAATCGATCTATACGATAAAATTAGCCGCCAATTATATAAACTCTCAACTGCTTGGACTAAGTTTAGGGCTAAGAAAAACGCAACCGACTAACGCTTAACGATTCCAGTCGCGCAACCGATCGACGATTTGTTATACTATATCTATCATGCCCAGCCTTAAACCAAAATGCATAGCCTTATTCAGTGGCGGACTCGACAGCTCTCTGGCCATCAAATTAATCCAAGCCCAGGGTATTGAAGTGGAAGCCGTGTTTTTTGACATTGGTTTTGGGTTGAGCCCGGATAAATTTAATGTCCTTGAAAAAAGAGCTAAAGAATTAGGTTGTAAGCTTACTATTCTTGATATCAGAAAACAATTCATCAATGAAGTATTATTTGATCCTAAATATGGTTATGGAAAAAACCTAAACCCCTGCATTGACTGCCACGCTAACATGATCCGACGCGCTTTAAAATACATGAAAAAAGCAAAGGCTAAATTCATAATTACTGGTGAGGTGTTGGGTGAGCGGCCTATGAGCCAAAGGAAAGATGCGTTGGAAACCGTTGAAAAAAATTCCGGAGCAAAAGGACTACTCTTACGGCCTTTAAGCGCAAAATTGCTTGAGCCAACCATTCCAGAGCAAAAAGGCTGGGTGGATCGCGAGCAATTGCTGGATATTGAGGGTAGAAGCCGCGAAAGACAATTGCAGTTAGTGGAAACATTCAAACTTAAAAATTATGCCACCCCAGGGGGCGGCTGTCTATTGACCGATGAATCATTTTCTAAAAGAGTTAGCGATTTTGTAAAGGATAAGGCATTAACTATTGATGATTTACCGATTGTTAAAGTCGGCCGTCATTTACGGTTGCCGGGTGGTGCTAAGTTAATTATTGCCCGCAATGAAAAAGAATGTCATGTTTTGGAATCCTATAAACTGAAAGCTTTTACTAAATTGATCCCTAAAGATTTTACTGGCCCGTCTGCTTTGCTTTCTGCTAAAGCTTCGCAAGAAGATAAAGAACTAACAAACAAATTGATCAAGGCTTACTCAAAAGGTGGCTCACACGAAGAGCGACAACAAGCGAGCAAATATTTTATCGTATAATTAATGCTTAAACCGATAAAAAATCTTATCGTATAACCAACAACTCAAATTTCTTTCCACTAAATAAAAAGCCGGGATCAGGAATAACGTAATAAAGGTTGAGAATACTAATCCCCAGCTTAGCGCCAGCAGCAGCGGGAAGAGAAAATCAACCCTGCCACCAAAGAAGCCGTAAAGAGAGGGGAGTAATCCTGCAACTGTTGTGATTGTTGTTAAGACAATTGGGCGAAATCTTAGCATAGCTGCGTCAGCTATATGTTCAAGGGTTAAAGTTTCTCCTTTGCCACAAATATTTTCTTCTTTTTTGTTCAAGAATTTAAGCATAACCAATGAGTTATTTACTACAACCCCTGAGAGCCCTAGTATCCCGATTAATCCCATAAAATTCATGGTTTGTCCGTGAAGGGCAAAGGATAATATTACACCAATCAAACCAAAGGGAATTGCCAGCATGACAATGATTGGCTCAGAAAAAGAGTTAAATAATACTACCAGAATTATGTATATTACAACCAAAGCAATAAATAAGGCATTAAAGAAATCTGCTAAAGATTCCTGACTGTTCTGTTCTTCCCCACCAAATTGCATTCTCATGTCCGGATGGTTGGCAACCAATGGTTCGTATTGTTCTCGAAGCGAGGCATTAAATTTAGCTGTATTTAATTTTTTTGTATTAACTTCAGCCTGGATACGCAGAGAGCGGTCGCCTTCCTGATGCCAGATAGAAATAGGTGAGGTTTTTTCTGTAAAGCTAATAAAGCTGTTAAGTTTAATCAGTTTTCCCATACGGTTGGGGATAGTTAATTCTTTGATGTACTCAGAATTATTTCTCTGTTTTTCAGAGAGCATTACCCTAAAGTCCACTTCTTCGCCTTCTTTTCTAATAGAGGTAACAACGTTGCCGGTGATTGCGGCTCGTACCACACCAGCAACATCAGCGGAAGTAATGCCTAGCTCAGACATAAGTTGTTTATTAAGTTCAATATTGAGTTCGTTTAAGCCTTGTTCGTCACTTCTGGTCAAATCAAAAACAGCTTCATTAGAATTTAATTGAGTATAAAGTTTATCGCCCAATTGTAGTCGTAGCTCATCGTTGTTGCTGATAAAGGTAACATCAATGGCTGTGCCGGTGGGGGGGCCGCCGTGTCGTGTCACAACATTAACAATTGCAAAATCTTTATCCTTGATTGGTTCAATTTTTTCTTTCAGTGCTTTAGCGACTTCCTGCATGGTAATATCTCTGTTTTGATAGGGGATAAGATTGACAATTATCCGGGCCCAATGGCCTTGGCTGACACCAGAGGCGCTGGACCACATATCTGTCCCTTTTTTGCCTATTGTTGTGACATAGCTGGCCAAGACTTCTTCTGGTACGGTCTCTTTAACGATTTTTTCTAACTGTTGTACTCTTTTGGCTGTTTCTCTCAAAGGGGTTCCTTTAGGTGTCTCAATTTTTAGCTGAATAATATCGTTGTCGCCTTCTGGAAAAAGAACAAAACCTAAGATCGGCAAAATCACCACGACACAAATCAGAAAAACAGCTACAAAAAAGCCAATTACCCTGTATTTATACTTTAAAACACGCAGCAGGGTTTTCCTATATATGTTTTCTAAAAATTGGATTATTTTTGGCTTAGCCTTGGCCTTTAACTTAATGTGGGCCAAATGGCTGGGCAAAATAAAAGCTGATTCAAACAATGAAGCCAGCAAAACAATTGTTATAACGATCGGCATCGCTCTAATGTATTCGCCCATAATGCCGCCCATCATAAGGATTGGGATAAAAGCAGCGATGGTTGTTGTAACTGTTGCTAGGACAGGCCAAAAGATTTCAGAAACTCCTTTAATAGAAGCTTCAATTGGATTCATTCCTTTTTCTCTAAAAGAATAGATGTGTTCTGCTATAACTATGGCGTCATCTACCAGCATGCCTAAGACGATGATGAAGGCGAGCAGGGAAATACTTGTAACTGAAATGTCATACTTTGGCATAAAATAGAAAGCAACTAGGACGGAAAAGGGAATGCCAAGTGCTGTCCAGAAAGCAACTCTGATATCAAGAAAGATCATCAGACAGACTAAGACTAGAACAAAACCGATTAAGGCATTGGAGATAACTACTCGGAGCATAGAATTAACATAAACAGAATAATCTTTAATAACTTGTGAGCGTACTCCTTGAGGGAGCTCTTTGTTGTATTCTGCAAGTAAGGCTTTTACTCTTTGGGCAACCCTAACTGCATCGGAGTCTGCTTTTTTACTAACAACGATATTGATGCATGGTTCGCCGTTTGTTTTGGTGATCATTGTTTCTTCTTCAAAGCTGTCTTCTACTTGGGCAATGTCAGAGACCAGCAGGCGTCTGCCGGAAAAAGCTGAGCGAATGATTACATCTTTAACTTCTGTCAAGTCTTCAAACTGGGATAGGGTAATAACCTTCTTTTTTGTGGCCAGGGACTGAATTGTTCCTCCGCTTAAGCGAATGTTTGTTGCCTGAATAGAGCCCATAATTTCGGCGAGTGAAACATAGTTTTGAGCGGCTTTGTTTGGATCGACCTTAATTTGAATCTCTCTTTTACGATAGCCAACTTTTTCGGTGCCGCTAACTCCAGGTAAAAGTTTTATTTTTTCTTCAAGATTTTTAGCATATTTTCTTAAGTCGAGTTCTTTGGTCTTGCTGTTGCCGCTGATGGCTACTTCAAAAACAGGGAAGATGTCTGTGCGCAGCTCTGTCACCATTGGTTTATCTCTAACCTCTTTGGGGAGATTAGAAACCCGATCAACTGCCTTATAAATATCTCTTTTGACCTTTTCTATATCTTTTGCTTTTGGGTCGATTTCTACATAAACCAAGGAAAAGTTCTCGATAGAAAAGGAGCTCATCTCTTTTATTCCGGTAACTTTTTGAATTTGTTCTTCTATTGGAATTGTTACGTTGATTTCTACATCTTCTGGCGCGGCTCCAGGATAGATTGTATTGACAAACATCATCTTAAAATCGACATTAGGCATACTGTTTCTCTTTAAGTTCATGAATGAGAGGATCCCCATTATTAAAACTAAAGCCAGAAACAGGTTTACTAGTTTTGGGTGTTCAATAAAGTATTTGAAAAACTTATTCATATTTTTAATTTCCCCTTATAGTCAACTAGATATTGGTCGGTTATGGATTTTATGGAGCCAATTATTTTTTCACGCGAAAACATGGTTTGGCACAGAGTGTTTTCTGCTGCTAACACTGAATCTTCAGCCTGCAGCACGAAAAAAATTGAGCTTCTGCCTTGTTTATATTTTTTGTTTTCCAGTTTTAGCATTTTCTCAGCTAATTCCAAATTCTTTTGATTGAGTGCAACCATGTTATTTAAATATTTTAAATTTGTATATAGGGTGCTTAATCCTATTTGCGCGCTAAGCATAGTTTGTTCGTTCTGCTTTAAAGTTTTTTCATATTCTTCTTGAGCCTGAATTGTAGCTGCTTCTGCCTGGTCGTTAAAAAATGGTTTTGAGCCGCTAAGGGTTAAGGTGTATTCATTATTAGTCCCGACGTTGTTAACGCTATCTCTAAAACTGTGGCTAAAGTTATTGGGTCGGGCTTGCAGGGCTAAATTTAAATCAATTAACTCGGCGTTTTCTTTGATTTCCAAATTTTGTTTTTGGATAGAGGCTAGGACATCTAAAGTTTTTTTAAGGTTTGAGTTGGTAATTAAATAAGATGAAGATTGGTCTTCGGTTGGCACTGTGCCGTTTAGTTTAAATTCTTCTGGCACCACATTATTGGCTGAAGCCTGGCCAATGGTTTTTAGAATTTTGTCTGTTTGGCTATTGTAGGCCATTTTAGCTTGTTCATACATTATTTTATAGGCTTGCAGTTTTTGTTCAATTTGTACCAAGTCCAATTCTTCGGATAAGCCGTATTTTAATTGTTTTTTAACCAAAGCCAATTGTTTTTCTGCTTTATCAACTTTGTCCTGATAAATAGAAACGTTCCTTTGCGCTTCCTGCCAGGTTAAATAGTCGTTTCTTAAGGTATTGATAAAATCTTCCCAATCTTCGCCTAACTTGATTTCTGCTAATTTTAAAGTCTGGTCAGAAATTTCTAATCCTTTTTTAGTGGCTAAACCAAAAGCGTTTTTGAGCAAGGGTTGTGAAATGGAGATAGTTATGTCAGATGAGTAGTAGGGAGAGGTTGGGGTTAGGCCTGCTATAGGAAGATTAGCATAGTCAGCGTTTACTCTGGCGTTGTTATGCTCAATTGAAATAGCTGTACCTGTTTTTGCAACGTATTTGCTTACGCCTAAGCTATAGCTGGCTAAATGTTGATAGGTAGGAGAAAAAGAGCTGGCTGCGTTGGCTGTGCTGGCGTCTTGAATAATGCCGGTTGCAACCAAATTCCAGTCTTCAATAGAATTTGTGCTTTTGTTGGCGGAGATAGCAGCTAAATATTCTTTGACCGTTACTTGATATTGCGGGTTTTTTTCAATGGCAGTGTTAATGAAGTCATCCCAGGTTAAGGTTTGATTTGCCAGGCAAAGGGTGGGAGCCAGTATTAATAGTGTAAGGAATATAATCAATTTTTTCATTGTTTGTTTCCTTTCTTTTGCCGAAACTATATTTTAGCAAATTATTAAGATATAATACACTAGATGATCAAAAGAATTATTTTAGCTTTTTTGCTTATAACTTTATTTTCTCCCATTGCTTCAGCCAAGGTTTATTACCGCAGTTATCATCCTAAGCATGTGCTTTTAACTTTTGATGACGGGCCCACGCCTGGAGTGACCGATAAAATTCTTGATCTTTTAAAAGAAGAAAATATCAAAGCCACCTTTTTTGTGATTGGCCAAAAAGCAGCTAAAAGTCCAAAATTGTTACAGAGAATTCTTGAAGAAGGGCATGAGATTGGAAACCATACTTATACCCATATATCCCTTGACGGTATTAGCAATAAGGATGCCCTGGATGAAATAAGATGGACATCGAATCTTGTTTTTGATTTAACTGGCCAATATATTGATATTTTCCGTCCGCCGCATGGAAGGTTAACCCGTGAAAAAACTCGATTAGTGCAAGACTCTGGTTACGATATTATAATGTGGACGGTTAATGCCGATGATTTTTGGCAGGAGGGACGAGGAATGCGTTCTCCTTTATCAATTGCCAATCGAGTTAATAATCGAATTACTAAAGGCGATATAGTTTTAATGCATGATAATAGTCAGCAGATAGTCGATGCTTTGCTTTTGATCATAAAACATTTGAAAAAAAGAGGCTTTTATTTTGTAACCGTTTCAAAGCTTAAAACTTAATGGAACCTTTCTTTAATCACCATGGTCTAATATAATAGTAATGATTATGCTTGATTTTAAACAGGTCTATGATGAATTTAAAGGTAAGGTTTGGAATTTGACCTCAAGGTATGTTTTTTCCAAGCAAGATAGAGAAGATATTTTTCAGGAGATTTTTATAAAAATACATAAAGCTTTACCTTCTTTTAGAGGGGATTCCAAAATCGAGACCTGGATTTATCGTATTACTGCTAATACGGCGATTAATTATTTAAATAAGCAAAAACGTTATAATTTGTTAAAAACAATTTTAAATGGACTGCGTTTTATTGAAACGGATGAGCTGGTTGAATCAGCTGGAAAATCATTAAAAAGACCTTTGAGTAAGCTTAATCCGCGGCAGAGGACGATTTTAGTTTTAGCTGAAGTTGAAGAAAAGAAGCTAAGCGAGATTGCCGAGATCTTAAATCTTCCGCTTGGAACCGTTAAATCCGGTTTGCATCGAGCTAAAGAAATAGTTAAAAAGGAGTTAATAAAAAATGGATAATTATCGAGAATATATTGATCGCTTAAAGCAAAAGGAGCAAGGAGCTGATTTTGATTTAATGCTTTCTAAGATTGAATCAAAAGTTAACCGCAAACCAAAATATCAATTGGTCTTAGCCACGGCTTTGGCTTTTGTGTTGCTTGTTTCTGTTGGCTATTATAGTTATATGAATAGTAAGATGGATAATGATTTGCTAATGTCTTATGTTTTTCAACAAGAAGTGGGTGATGGCCCAGTTATTGAATATGTTTTTAATAATAATGGAACCTTTTAAGAAGCTCAAAGGTCTAATTAAACAGGGTATGAACCTTATTGGTTCATACCAGGGAGGAACAGAAAAATGAAAAAAGGATTAATGGCAGGATTGGTTGTTTTGATGGTTGTTTTGCTGGGATCACAATGCTTGGCGGCTGCAAGACCCGATAGTGAAAAGGCGCTGGATCGTATTTGTAAAAAGCTGGGATTAACAGAAGGTCAAAAAGCGCAGTTTAAAGCGCGGCAGGAAAAAATTAGGCCGGCGATGAAAGTTGAGCGGATTGAGATGAAAACTTTAGCAGAGCAAATGAAGGCTGAAATTAAAAAAGAAAATCCAGACCGCAAGAAAATTCATAAGTATATAAGACAAATAAATCATTTGCGTATGCTAGCAGAAATCAGGCGAACTGATTTGCTGCTTGACTTGCGCCAAATATTAACACCTGAACAAAACGAGAAATTTAAGCAAATGATGAAACGTAAAAAGCGCAAGGAAAAGCATTAAGATACGAATAAGTTTAAAGTACTAGCGGTTGTAGAATGGAAAAATAAATTCCCGAAGCACTGTGTGTATCAGCAATCTTAAAAGATTGTGCGCCAATGACTAATCCGGTTTTGCCGCTAGGAAATCCCATATCATAGAGTAATCCATAATAAAATTGACTTCCAACTCCGCCGGATTTTTGTCCGCTGCCGTATAAATTCATGTTTAAGCCAAAGCCAATAAAAGGATCACCATTTAAAAAGGAGCCTTCTTTTAAGTAAAGTACTGCGTCGGCAAACAAAGGTATAGAGTTAAAAGTGCTTTCATTGCTGTCGTTTCCAAAAGCCAGACCCAAACCAACGTTATATTGCAAAGCATCTTCAGCTAAACCAATTCCAGAGCCCACCTTAAGAGGATCATCAATTACTAGGTTGAGTCTTCCTGCTATAATACCCAAGAAACCTCTTTGTCCTGGGGTATTGTAAAGGTAGCCAGCATTAACATTGGAATTTAATCCCCAGCCAAAAATTCCCTTATCTTCAATTACTGCCTGAATTTCAAAAGTTGGAGCTGGTGGTGGAGCTGAAATTGATGGTGCTTCTTCTGTGCTGATTTCAGGTGGAGTAATAGGTGCAATTTGAGGTTTAATTACTTTTTTAACTGTTTTTTTGATTACTTTATTCTGTGCTTGTGTGCCGATTCCCAAAACAAATAGGCTGGCAATTAAGATTAAAATGATTTTTTTATGCATAGTTGCTATAAGCATAACAAATGCATTAGAATTGTCAATATGCGCAGATTAGCTTACTTGTTCATTGCAATCCTGTTTTTAACTGCCAATGTTTTTGCTTACGAAAGTATTGATCTGCTGAACAAGTTCAATCTTGCTTCATATTTTGATGATTATCTTGGATTTGTGTATGAGAGCCACGGTTGTTTGCATTTTACGCCTTCAGATATTTATTTGTTGGCAAAAACCATTCCACCTGGCACCGAGTTGAATATCTTAAAATATAATTATCCGTTCATTTCTGATAAAAGTGTGCCGTTCTTTGCTGATATTGCAACTAATGATTTAAAATATTTTGATCGGACGAAAACTGTCATTAATGTTTATCCCAGCCAGGGAATTTTAGAAATTAAAGTTGATAATAAACCGTATGCATATGTGAAAACATTAGCCGGCCCGGAATATGATTTTTTAATGCCCTATGAAATAAAAAAAGGCCAGCCGATTAAATGGGATTTTATGTTGAGCGGCCCAACCGACCCGGGCAAGTATTATGTTTTACGATCCACTAATCATTATATTAGCAATGCCTACTATCAAAATACCGTAGTGCCATTTGGTGCCTGGATTGTAAAGAAAAACGGAAAATGGCTTTTTGAGAAAAACGGAAAATGGTACCAGCTGCCCCAAAATATTATTAATGATATTAACCGGCCTTATGAAAAACAAATTTATAATTATTATGATATTAGCTCCAACGCCCGGCGCTACGCTGGCCATGATTTTGGCAAATATGTTTTGCTTTGGACAAAAGATGGCAAGAATCATTATCCGGAAATGGGTTATGCTGCCGGAGAACTATATTATGAGCAAATTGTTTTAGTTAAAGATCTGGTCCATATTTTAACTTCACCCGGTGACGATGATTTTGAGGCTTGCATTGCCAGGAATAAAAACTTTACCCATTATAAGCAAGTTTATGAAGCAGGGCCGCCTTCAGAAAAAAAAATTAGATCCTAGAATTTTAAAATCGCTTAATGAGTATAGAGAAAATCGTCTTCCCCGCAACAAATTAAATAGGGCTAAAGCTTTAGGTCTGGTTTATTATCACAAACTTAATATTGAAATCTATAAGAAACAGTCCAACTGGTATAAGCAATTAAAAGATGACTGGCAGATGTGGCAGGATTTAAGGATTAGATTAAGACAGGATTTTGATTCTATGGGTATATTGTCTTTGGCCAACCGACAAAATTTACTGGAACAATGGATGGATGAGCGGCTTGAGTTTAAAGTTGTCGCAGCTCCAGGTCAGGCTAAGAATGTTGGCGAGCTTAGTTTTACCCAGTTTTTTAAGCCCAGCGAAAAGCCTTCGATATTTGACGAACGAGAAAAACAGGAAATGTTAAAGGTTTTAACCGGTCCGCAAAGTCAGGAAGTGGAATTTTATTCGATTAAAGCTTTAAATGATTATAACTTTGGCCGCTTACTTAATGATATTTTAGGAAACTTATATAAAAGCCATGGTTGTATGCATGTTTCGCCCCGCAACATTTATTTCCTTTATAAAATCTTGCCTTTAAAAGCCCAAGTTAAAATTCATGGCTATGACGAGAAAATAACCGAAGAACAGGTAAAAGATGTGCCTTATTTGGCAGATATGGTTAATTTTGACGATGATTTATTGGCTATCAGGGAAAAGTTAAGTGTTTCTGGAGAAGTAAAAATTTCGGTTTATCCCCAATCCGGTCTGTGGCTGATTTATTTAAAAGAAAAACCATTTGCAAAATTAGAGGTCTTGGGCGGGCCGCAGGCCCCGATGTATTTGGTGCAGGGTCGGGATGAAAAGGGCAAGCCGATTTTTGAAGACCACCTGGCTTATCCTACCAGCAGCGGCAATTATTATATTTTTAAAAAATTAACTGATTATGTTTCAAATATTTATTATGATACAACGGTTGTTTCCATGGGCGGAGCAATTAAAAAAGAAAATGATGAATGGGTTTTTCAAAATAAAAACAACAAGTGGAAGCCTTTGCCAGCCAAGGTGCTTTTTGATTTAAACCAGGTTCCGGAAAAACAGGCTTATACTTATTATGATGAACGGGTTAATGCCAGCGGGGAAGCAATTGAATATAAATGGGGCAGTCATCCTTTTGGCAGATTTGTTGTCCAGACCTCAGAAGATATGAAAACCATGTCGCCGGAGCTAATCCATTCTTCCGGTGATTTAATTATGGAAGAGCGGCAATTGATCAATGATATTATCAAAGTGCTGGCTGCTCCTTTTGATGATTTAGATAAATGCATAAAATACAGCCAGAATTTTGATTTGTATAAAGTTTGTTATGATTATGTCAATGAGCCAATGCGTGAGGATTTAATCCAGGTAAAAGAGCGGGCTACTTACAAGCTTTACAATAATTTGCCTTTAACTTCAGCTGAAGTTGCGGTTTTGCCTAAAGATGTGGTTATTGCGGATAAGCTTATGAAGAATAAGGGTAAATTAACTAGTGAAGAAATAAATATTTTAATAAGTGAAGGGGTGGCTTCAAGGCAGGGAACAAAGTTGAAAATTAACCCAGAAAAACTTTTAGGCTTACAATATGATGTTTATCAATATGTAGTGGCCATTCAAAAATTTGCTCATCATTATGGGATTTTAAAAGAAAATTGGGACCAATTATCTGGTTTGCGCAAGGCACTTTTAAAAGATTTTAATAATTTTGTAATTAAGGATCCGATTGTTTTTAATAATTTTATGCGCGAGCTTATGCTGGAGAGAACTAGCTTGCGAAAATTAAATCAGGAGCAAGCCAGAGATATATTAATTAAAAGGGTAGACCTATAAGCCGGATTTTGTTGAAGATAGTCATCTATCTATGCGATCTACTCGAGCTTAAGAGCGAGCAACTCTAGCTCTATTTGATCTTGCTCCGCGTGGGGTTTAGCGCACCGCTAGTCACCTAGCTGTCGTGTGGGAGCTCTTACCTCCCAGTTTCACCTTTGCCTTCTAACCTTTAGGGTTAGAGTGGGCCGTATAATTTCTGTGCCACTTTCCTTCGGCTTTTATTCCGAGTTGCCGTTAGCAACCACGCTGCTCTGCGGAGTCCGGACTTTCCTCCCCCCGCTTTAAACGGAGAGTAACTACCCGGTCTACCCATTTCAAAGTTCTAAGGTAATTATACCCTATCAAGGCCCTGGTTGGCCAGCGCGTCAGCCTCTTTGTTGTCTTCTCGAGCAGTATGATAAATGCGGAAGTATTTGAATTTTTTAATCAAAGAAAGAATGTGATGATAAAGAGGTGCTAATCCTTTATTTTTAACTTTATATTCACCATTGATTTGTTTAACCATTAATTCCGAATCAGAAAAAACTTCAACCTCGGTTAGTCCCATGTCTATGGATTCTTCGAGTCCGCGGATTAATGCCGAGTATTCTGCAACATTATTGGTTGTTTCCCCAATATAATCACAAAGTTCCAGGATGTTTTTCCCATCTTCGTTTTTAATCACAACCCCAATTCCCGCTCTCCCCGGATTTCCTCTTGCTGCTCCGTCAGTGAAAATTTGTTTAATCATGATTATATTATTATAGCAAAAATAACATGAAATTTCTTGGGGGTTTGTCCGAGATAAAATTGACATGAGAATATCAAGAACAACGACATTTTTTAATCATCGAGGAATATGTTTTAGGCGTCCGCCTGGTAATATGCGGTCTGGTGGGGGAGGTGGGGGAGTCGCAGCTCTACATCGACAGATAGATTTAATACAAGATTTGGTTGTTGGTCCAAAAAATAAGATAAACGAAACGAGTGTTTTAGAAAGACATCGAGCTCTTTCTGTTGTTCTTCCGACCTGTCCTTATCTTCCCAGGGCGATTGCCAGGGCAGTATTAGGCTTAAAAGATCTTCACGAGATTTTTTCAACTCCTAAAATCCAGACAAGTTTAGTCGTTGTTTTTAAACAGGCGGCTTCTGTTGCTGTTAATAATGCTGATTATTTAACTGCGGCAAATTTTTATAATACTATAGCCCGGATTTCAGGGGAAGCAGAGCTTTTTATTCTGGCTGGAGAACAATTTGGCTTTGCCGGCAAGCCGAAAGAGAAGCAGCATGTCCTTCTGAAAGGGGTAAAGATTGTGGAAGATGTGGCCAGGGTTTCTTCGCCTGAAGACGCGGTTATTTTTTGGAGATTGGCGGCAGATGTCCGTAGGAATATGGGGCAAGATAAATCAGCTGGTTTTGCTTATAGTGAAGCGGCAAAGCTGGCTGTGGGAGAGGGGGTAAATGAGCTATGGCTGTTAGCCGGCAGATGTTTTTTTGACGCAGGTATGAAAAGAGAGGCTTATCATTCTTTTTGCCAGATTCCAAAGAGAGGGAAGCCGCCGGAGTTTGAAAATCTTGAGAGGGAGCTATTTCCGCAAAGAATTAAGCGTTCCTTGTCACCCGCGGAAATGTTAGAAAATCAGGCTGAAGCTTGTGAAGAGAGGCGAGACGCAATAAGTGCTTATATGAAAGCATCAAGGGCTTATATTGAGGAGAGAAAAAATAAAGAAGCTGGCTTTGTCATTGCTAAGGCCGCCCAGTTAGCAGATGGAATAAGTAGAACCAATCTATTCTATGAGGCCGCGAGAAATTTAGTAAAGGCAAGGGCCTATACATCTGTTTTAAATATTCTTGAAGAAGCCGTAAGCGGTGAAATGAATTCGAATTTGCGAAAGAGAACCCGTGTGCTTATAAACCAATTTAAGCGTCAATTGAGAAAACCGGAAGACAGGGCACGGGCTAACAAGCTAGTTCGCCGTTTTAGCGAACAACTTTAATTTTGATAAAGACATAGTATTCAACACATCCTTCTTTTCCAACCACCCCCGTCTGGCTGTAATAACCCCATATTTCATCAATTCTAAGTCTTCAATTGAGTGAGCGTCTGTTGAAATGACGAGTTTTACACCTAATTCTTTGGCTTTTTTGCAATAAATATCAGTTAAATCCAATCTTTGTGGATGAGCATTGATTTCCATGGCAACATTGTTTTCCTTGGCAACACGCAAGACCTCTTCCGTGTCAACCTGATAAGCTTCGCGCTGACCGATTAAGCGGCCGGAAGGGTGGGCTAATATGCTTACGTAAGGCTTACGTAAGGCGTATGTAAGACGCCTGGTCATCTTGTCTTTGGGCATTTTAAAATTAGAATGAACGGCAATTATAACCAGATCTAATTCTTTAAGTAGTTTATCAGAATAATCCAGTTCTCCGTTTGGTAAAATATCAACTTCAGCCCCAGCTAGTATCTCGATCCCCTTAATTTCCTTATTAACTTTTCTGATATCCTTCAAATGCTGCCACATTTGTTTTTCAGTTAATCCATGAGCTATTGTGGTTGATTTGGTGTGATCAGTAATTAAAATATATTCATAACCTTTTTCTTTAGCAGCCAACGCCATTTCTTTAATGCTATTTTCACCATCAGAGGCTGTTGTGTGCAGGTGAAGATCGCCTTTAATATCGTTTAACTCAACTAGTTTGGGAATTTTTTGTTCAAACTCGCCGCGCATTTCGCGTAGTTCCGGCGGTATATATTGTAAGCCAAATTCTTTAAACATTTCTTCTTCAGTCCTGCCGCCAATTTGCTTGTTGCCCTTGAAAATGCCATATTCAGAGACTTTTAAGCCTTTTTTTAGGGCTAATTGTCTTAAATGAATATTGTGTCCTTTTGAACCGGTAAAGTAATGAGCTGCAGCGCCAAAGCTTTTTTCTTCGACCACTCGCAAGTCTGCCTGCATATTATTCTGCATGATGACTGATGATTTAGTTTCGCCTTTAGCCAAAATATTTTTTACTAGATCTAATTTAGTAAAAGCATCCATTATTTTCTCGGGCTTAGATGAGACTACTAAAATATCAATGTCGCCAATAGTTTCTTGTCCACGCCTTAAACTCCCACAGGGTAAAATCTTTTTAACCTCTTTTAGTTTTGAAAGCTCTTCAACGATTAATTCTGCGTGAGCAGTGGCTTTGTCAATTAAGAACCGTCCGTGCATTTTCTTTTTAAGCTCAATGCCTCTTAGGATGTTTTTCTCTTTTTTAGCCCCCATACCTTCAATGTCGCGCAGTTGGCCGGCTTTGGCAGCTTTTTCTAATTTGGCCACAGAATCAATTTTTAATTTTTTATAAACAAGTAGAGCAGTTTTAGGTCCCATTCCAGGCACATTAGCAACTTCTAAGAAATCCTTAGGAAATTCCTTTAATAATTGTTCATGGGCTTTGATTTTACCTGTTTTGATCTGTTCTTCTATTTTTAAGGCGATATGGGTGCCAATACCAGAAATTGCTTCTAAGCCTTTGATTCCATTAGCTTTGTAAATATCCTCTAAATTTTCGGAAAGAGACTCAATATTTTGGCTAGCTTTCCTATAAGCGCGGATTTTAAAAGGGTTGTCTTGTTTTAGCTCTAGAAATTCAGCTATTTCGTAGAGGATTTTGGCGTAGTCAAAGTTGTTCATTTAATATAGCCTCTGCCCAATCTTTAGCCGTATCTGGCCCGGTTGCGGTTACGATTTTCCCGTCAACTTCAACGCTATTACCAGTGTAAGTGGCGCCGAATTTGGCTAAAACGCCAGTATCATCAAACATAGTGGCTTTTTTGCCTTTCAAAACTCCAGCATGAGCTAAAATTCCTGGCGCAGCGCAAATCGCGCCTAGTACTTTTCCTTGAGCAGCAGTGTCTTTTGCGATCTTATGACAAGTTTTATTTTCGTATAAATCGTAAGAGCCAGAACCGCCGACAAAAAGAACTGCATCATATTCGGAAATGTTTAGTTGATCAATAGTAATATCAACTTTAGTTTTTAATCCAAGTTTGCCAGTCGCAGTTCCTAATTGAGTTGAGGCAGTGGTAACCTTTACTCCAGCTTGTTCAAAAACTATTTTCGGGTCAGCGTATTCTTCATCGCGGAAGCTGTTGAAAGCAATTATTAGAACTACATTCTTCATAATCTAAATTATAGCAAAATTCAGTGAAATTTATCAAAAAATGTACCGAAGAAAAGGTGGAGGAATTATAATGTCACAATTTGTTAAAACAAGCGCTCCAAATAGGGTTGTTATCATTGGGGCTGCAGGACGAGACTTTCATAATTTCCATACTATGTATCGAGATCATGGGCGAGGAAAAAGAACTCAAGTAGTAGCTTTTACAGCGGCTCAAATCCCAAGAATTGACGACCGAGTTTATCCTCGAGAATTGGCTGGACCTCAATATCCACACGGCATTCCAATTATTCCTGAATCCCAATTAGCTGAAGTTATTAAGAGCGAAGGTATTACTGATGCGGTTTTTTCATACAGCGACGTTACTTATCAGCATGTAATGGAAATGATGGCCAGGGTTAATGCTGCTGGAGCACATTTTATTTTACCTGGGGCAGAAGAAACCATGATTACTTCCAAAAAACCAGTTATTGCGGTTTGTGCTGTCAGGACTGGTTGCGGTAAGAGCCAGACCTCAAGAATGTTGGCTGAAGATTTAATAGGAAAACAAATTTCAACTGTAGCAATTCGCCATCCAATGCCTTATGGTGATTTGGTAAAGCAAGCAGTTCAGCGCTTTGCTACTTATGAAGATATGCTTGCTGCAGCCTGTACTATCGAGGAAATGGAAGAATATGAGCCTTATACAAGTAGAGGCATGGTAGTTTATGCTGGAGTTGATTATGGGGCTATTTTAGAACAAGCGGAAGCTGAAGCCCAAGTAGTGTTATGGGATGGCGGAAATAATGATACGCCTTTTTATCGGCCAGACCTTCATATTACAGTAGTTGATCCGCTGCGTCCTGGGCATGAACTTACTTATTATCCTGGTTTGACCAACTTAACCATGGCGCATGTAATAATTGTTAATAAAGTCAATTCTGCCTCTCGTGCTGATTTAAATATTGTTGAGGAAAACATACACAATAGAAATCCAGAAGCTACGGTAATTCACACTAATTCTAATGTTTACATGGATGCTGGGGATAAAATAAGAGGCAAGAGAGTTTTAGTTGTGGAAGATGGGCCAACAGCTACTCATGGTGGCAGGGCTCATGGCGCGGGTACGGTTGCTGCAAGGCATTATGGGGCAGATATTATTAGTCCTCTTACGTACTTATCAGGTAGTTTCCTGGATGTTTTTGGAGCTTACCCACATTTAAATGAAGCAGGTATTTTACCAGCCATGGGTTATTTTGAAGAACAACTGGCTGACTTAGCTGCTACGATTAATGCTGTTCCTTGTGATTATGTTGTTTCCGGCACGCCGATTGATTTAGATCGTTTGTTGGGTGATAGAGTTGATAAACCAATCTTAAGAGTTACTTATGACTCTGAAGAAATTGGGCAGCCTCAATTACCTGATATTGTGGCTAGAGCTATTGAAAAAGCTGCAAAAGAAAAGGCTACGCTAGGAGAAAGTTAATCCTCATCCCGGCTTGTAAAATATTTCTTTGCTTATAGATCAAATCCCTTCTCCATCTATGATGGAGAAGGGTTAGGTTTCTGATAATATAATGGTATTGTGAATAATAAGGGAAAAAATTTCAGAAGATACCAAACGATTAAGAAAAGCCTTTCCCTCTCCATTTATAATGGAGAGGGATATTTATCCACTAAAGTAAACAAGTTTATAAGAAACCTAGGGTGAGGATTAACTATCAATTTCTGATTTAAATTCAAACAAACGCATTATGTCTCGTTGAGATACGAGACCAATCAATTTATCTTTTTCAATTACCAACAAACGGCCGATGCTATTGTTAGCTAATTTAGCTAAAGCATGAGTAATATCTATATCCTTATCCACTGTAAATTTTTTAGTTAAAGGAATCATGATATCTTCTGCTTTAGTTTCTTTCCATTTATCTCTTTGAACTTCTTTTATACTATGAAAGGTGATAATTCCGGCTACAGCATCATGTTCTATGATAGGAAAGATTGAATGGCGAAAGCGGAAAAAATATTCATTAACTAAATGGTCCAAAGTTAAATTGCCGGGAATAGTGATGATGTTTTTGGTCATGATTTGTTCTACTTTGGTTCCACTAAGCATTTTTTTCATCACCAATTGACGATAACTTAAGTCAGCTGATTCTTGCAAAAAGAGTCCAATAAAGATCAGCCAGATGCCAGAAATTAAAGCGCCGGTAAATAGGCTTAGGAAACCTAAGGCCATAAGAGTAAAAGCAAAGATTTTTCCAAAAGTAGTGGCAATGGCTGTAGCTTTTCTGATGTCTTTAAAAAAGCTCCATAAAGCTGCTCGTAAAACCCTTCCACCATCCAGCGGAAAACCAGGGATCAGATTAAAAATTCCTACTACTAGATTGATAATATAGAGATAAGAGGTGATTGAAATTAATTCTCCTGACATGTTTAAGTTAGACAATACACTACTTAAAGAATAAAAAATAAAAGCTAGAAAAAAACTCATGATAGGTCCGGCAATGGCCATTTTAAATTCAACTCCAGGCGAAGCAGGTTCTTTTTCCATTTGAGCTACACCACCAAACACAAAAAGAGTAATCGAGCGAATTGGTATTTTATAGTGCCGAGCTACCAAGGAATGTGAAAGTTCATGTGCCAGGAGTGAGGCAAATAAGAGCAGAGCGGCGATTAAGGCCATAAACCAATACATACCATAGCTTAAATGAGGATTAGTATAGGGAAAGTATCCGCGGGCCAGGGTAAAAGTTACCAGTCCCACAATAATAAACCAGCTTAAATTGATTTCAATCGGGATATTAAAGATAGTGGTTAATTTAAAGGTTTTTCTCATTTTTTAATAATGCTTCTCCAATAGAATAAAGCCAAAGTATTATAGCAGAAACAACACAGATACCAAAAACCATGACAAATATTTCGCCATTAATTAAAAGGGTTCCGTAAATTAAAGCTGGTAGGAGAAAATAAAAAGTTAATAGAATTAAAATTCCTTTGTTAGTTTCACCCTGGATAATCTGTCCTGATCCCACAACCAGCAATGAAGCAAGTGCTTCAAAGTAGTGATATTTCATATTAAATTTATTATACCATTAAACAGCTTGACAAAAGTATTGGTTTTGCTAGACTGCGGATTGCTATGCCTAAAGAAAAAGCCGACATTTTATTGACGAATGGCCAATTGGTAGACGTATTAAAGGGCGAGGTTTATCCAATTGATGTGGCCATTAAAAAAGATAAAGTTTGTTTTCTTGGCGAGTGTGAGGCAGAAAAAGAGGTTGACTTAAATGGCCGTTACATTGCTCCGGGTTTTATTGACGCGCTCTTACATATTGAAAGCACTATGCTTTCGGTAGGCGAGCTGGCTCGGGCGGTGATTCCTCACGGTACGACAACTTTAATCAGTGATCCGCATGACATTGCCGCTATTATTAAAACCAGCGGTGTAAAATATTTAGCTGCAGCCAGTAAAAATCTTCCCTTAGATATTTATTTTGTTGAATCTAACCAGAGCCATGAGCCAGTTTCAGCAGAAGAAGCAGAGCAAAGATTAAAAAATAAAGAGCGTATTCTTATTTGCGAAGGAGCTACTTTGCATGCTTTGGAAAAATTAGTACCTTTAGTTAATAAATCAAACGGACATTGTTTTTCTTTTTGTACAGACAACCTTTCTCCTACCCAGTTAGCTGAAGGGCATATGAATAGTCTTATTCAGCAAGCGGTGGCCTTAAAACTTTCTTCCATGGTGGCAATCCAAATGGCTACTATTAATACTGCCCGTTTTTATGATTTGAAAAATATTGGGGCAGTGGCTCCGGGCTATTTTGCCGATATTAATGTTCTTTCTGATCTGGAAGATTTTAAAGTAGATATGGTTTTTAAACATGGTAAACAAGTTGCCAGTAAAGGCCACGCTCTGTTTGAGGCAAAATTTAAGAAAAAAGCCGGCATCCGCGAAACTATTAAAATAGCTCCGCTGGAAGTTGAAAATTTTGAAATAGAAGCTAAAGCGGATTATGCTAAAACCATTGAGGTTGTCCCAGGAAAAATAGTAACCAATGCTATTACTGCGGCAGTAAAGAAAAAGGACGGAAAAATAGTTTCTGATCCCGATGGCGATGTCTTAAAATTGGTGGTAGTTGAAAGGCATAAAGCTAAAAAACAGGTGGGCTTAGGTTTAGTTAAAGGCTTTGGTTTAAAAAAAGGTGCTATTGCTACTTCTGTTGCTCATAATACTCACAATATTATTTCAGTAGGAGTTGAAGACGAAGATATTTTGTCTGCGGTGCGAAGGGTGGCAGAACTTAAAGGCGGGATTGTGGTGATAAGAGGCGGCTTGGTTTTAGCTGAATTGCCGCTGCCACTGGCTGGGCTGATGTCTGACCAAAATTTATTAACCGTTAATAAACAGTTAGACAAAGTAAATAAAATGATTGAAGAATTAGGCTCATCCTTAGAAAACGCAACTAACCTGCTTTCGTTTATTACTTTAACCACTCTGCCAGAATTGCGTTTAACGATTAAAGGTTTGTTTGACGTTGAAAAGAAAAAAAATATTAACTTATTCGAATAGAAATTTGATTTGTCTTTCCATTACTGGATAATCTAACAGCCATACTGAACCAGCCTCTTTTATATAAGCAACTTCTCCCGATGCAGTAGCTGAATTAATTTTTGCCATGCGGCTAAAGTTTGCCATTCTAATCGATTTTGCCAGTGGAATATTGGTTTCTACTTCGTCTAGCACCGTTTTTATAACAAAGGGAGCTCGCACTATATTAGTTGGTTTCATCAATGCTTTTGTTAAAGCTTTAAAAAAAGTTTGCTGCCGGCTAACCCGGCCAATATCGCCTTGAATATCCTTTCTAAAGCGAATATATTGATGGGCTTTATCACCATTTAACTTTTGCCAACCTTGTTTTAGATCTATATTTAATCCTTGAGCCGAATCCGTGTATTGCATGTCTTTATCTACATATATGGTTATTCCGCCTACCGCATTTACCAGTTTAGGAATAATTGTTGGCTGGGTTTTTATATAATAATCAATTTTTTGATGAGTTAACTTTTCTACGGTTTGTTTAAGTAAAGGGATTCCGCCGTAAACCGGGGCAGCGTTTATTTTGGTTTGACCTCGAGTTGGAATATCTACATAAGTATCGCGGGGAATGGCGAGTAAATTAATTTGTGAGTTCAAAGGATCAAAGTGGGCAACCACAATGCTATCAGCTCGGGCAGGTAGCTCGGGCATGGGTTCTCCGGTTTCAGCACTAAAGTTCATGTCGGTTCCCAGCAGCAAGACATTTATAGGTTGTCGGATAATGCCAATTCTTAAAAAGAAAGGAACGCGCTTTGGAGAGAATAAGTTTAAATTAAAATAGATAATAGCTATAAAAACTAGTAAGACAGCTAATACTCTGGAAAAATCAATATGAAGCTTTTTTTTCATACTTTGTGATAACCGATGGGAATAATATAAAGTGGATCGTGGTTATCAGGCAATTCCAAATTCTTTTTTACCACGTTATCCCAAAATGCGCCCACGGCAATAGAAGAAAGTCCCAAGGAGATGGCTTGGAGGTGGATATTTTCTGCTACATGTCCGATTTCCATTAACACATAACGATAAGCTCGGGCGCCATATTTTGCTTCGGTAATTCTGAAATTACCAGCAATAACGATGTCAGCGGGTGCTTCACGCAAAAAAGATTGGCCGAGTGATGCCCTTACCAGCATAGGCCTTTTATCTTCACTGGATATTTCTACCAGCTTATGTCCATCTGGAATGTAACGAAAGAGCCCATCTTTAGTTAATAGATAAAGGGTTAAAGGATAAAGTGCTCCGGCGGATGGGGCGGCGCGAAAACCAAATTCACTATCCGTAATCCCTTGAGCGGACCAAAGCAGTTGGGATATTTGCTGTAAACTCAAGTTAGTATTTTGATAGTCCCTAATAGATCTGCGCCAGACAATAGTTTCTTCAACTGAATATTTACCTTTATAACTAGGGGCGGGAAGGTTGATAGTTTTTGCCGCAAGCGCAATGGGGGCCAAGAGAATAATTGTTAAGAGAAAAATAACTACTTTCTTTAACATGAAAAGATTATAGCATAAAAGTCAAGGCCCGGGCAGTGAGGATACTGCCCAGGCCCTTATGAAGAGTTAGAACGCGATTTCGTCCTTTTTTTCTTCTTTTGAGGTTTTTTTGTAGAATTTGGAATCTAACATTTGTAGATTGTCTACTACGACTTCGGTTGCAGATTTGTTTTGACCATCTTTAGCTTTGTAGCTTCTGATTGTAAGTCTTCCTTCCACTGCGACCATTTTGCCTTTCTTAAGATATTCTCCGCAAACTTTAGCTAGTCCGTTCCAGGCTACACAGTTAATGAATTCAGTACCTTTTTTATCTTTACTGCGCCAGTTAATGGCTAAGCGGAAATGGGTTACTGGTTTTTCATTCTTGGTGTAGCGGGTTTCTGGGTCTGCAACTAAGCGTCCTGCGAGAATCGATCTATTTAGTCCTACCATGTTTATCACCCCCTTTCTTTATATAAATCTATAGAGCAATGTTATTGCCAGGTTATTTCAAGCGTGAGGTGGGCAAAAAAGTGACCAAAAAAGGTTGGTTTAAGTGAAATCGGTCACTTTTTGTTGCGATAAATAATTAGGATGAAGCCAACAAAGGTGTCACCTCAAATAGCTCGACTATTGGCTCAATCGCGAGTTCCCCGGACGTTTAGAGGCAGAATTACTCCTCAATCAGCCACTAGTTTAACTCATCAGGCAGAACTTAGTTTGGAAGCCTTGCGCACTCATGGTATTTTGCTTGAAGGTAGAGATGTTGCTAAAAGATTTATTAAAGTAGAACTACAAGAAATGCATCAGCGCTACCGGGAACATGATTTTTCGATTGCAGTTCAAGATAATGGTGGACAATTGGATGTTTACGATGTGCCGGGAGGAATTGCTGATCTTGAATCTCTTATTGAAGTTGTGTGTCTGGATAGGAATATTCATTTTGACGGGGAAGTGGATATTGACGAAGCCTTAAAATGTTTTTTGAATGTGAAGGTTATTTCTAAACAAGACAAAGAAGTTTTGTTGGGATGCTCAACTAATATTTTAAGGATCCAAGAAGATTATACCAGCATTATTGAGGTGGGTGATGATGGACGAGTTGACGAAGCTGCCATAACCAGAAAAAGAAATTTGATGAAAGAATTAATATTGAATAAGGAAAAAATGCAAGACAGGGTTATGTTTTTGCTTAATCAATTATTAAGCCAGGGACAAACAACCAGCCCTGAAACCATTCAGCAATTATCAGTGCGCAGACATTTTGGTTTTTATTTTGATCGTTTTGGGGGATTTAGTGATGCGCCTATTAAGGTTGCAGAGGTTGATTTGTCTGTTTTAAATAATGGGGCCGAATTGTTGTTTAATTTAATGCGGATATCTAAGAATGGCTGGAGACTTGGAGACCGCTCTGTTGAAACTTTAAAGTCTCAACTTAAATTCAAAATAAATTCTCAAGAATTGTGGCAAGTGTTGAGCAGGGAGGTCCGCAAAAATGATTATGAAGACTATGCTTGGGTGACAGAGTTTTTTCAGCTTCTTTATACCACTAAAATTTTAGACCGGGTAATTAAACCTTTTGCCGCGACCAGATATTTGCAAATGGATCCTTTGCATAAACATACGGTTGATTTTCATTCTTTGCTTGTTTTAAGGGAGCTGGTAACTTTGTTGGACAGGCAAGGTGATTTTTGGGCGGAGCATGAAAAAGTTTTTGGTGAAGAGGGAAAATTGCTGGCGGAGGCTAAAGTTACTTTTAAAGAAATTGCTGATAATAAAACTGTTTTGCCGGTTTTATTTATGGCTGCCATTTTGCATGATGCGGGAAAATTAGCCGAGCCACAAACACCACATCCTATTGCAGGAAGCGAAATTATAAAGCAGGTTTTACAAAGCATGGGAGTAGGCCCAAACCGCATTGCCATAGCTAAGCTTTTGGTTGAAAAGCATATGTATTTGGCTAATTTGTTTTTTGACCGTTTAATTCCTTTGCGAGATCCTAATGATCCGCAAACTTCTTTTTTGTTTGCCCGGCAAATAGATGATATTGCTAATTTACCTTTAATTTTGGCAATTTGTTCGGCAGATTTGTTTGCCGTAGCAGAGCGTGAAGGCCGAGCCACTAAAAACCACATTTTTAATTTTATGGTTGAATTTATGTATCAGGTTAAATTAGCCAAACATGGTGATAAAAACGCCATTAAAAGCCGTCAGTTTAAAAAAATTGCCAAACTTTTTGTTCAGGTAAAGGCGCTTTTGAAGCCGAGGTTATGGTGGGCAGCTTTCCAACATTTTTGGTTTAATTTGAGGCATTTACGTTATTTCAATGAACAGCCGGATGTAATTGCCGAGGATGTTGGTTTAATTAGTTTGTTGCAAGGCTCTAGCAGTAACTTTGTTACCCAATATCTTAATCATCCTCATAGAGCTAATATGACTATTTTTAAGATTGTTACCAGGAGTGGGCCGGAAGTGCTTTGGAAACTTTGTTTTGCCCTTAGTTCCTGCGGTTTAAGTATCCGCCGGCTGGATGTTTTTGCCCGGCGCTGGTCTTTTTTAAGGCCATTTAGGCGCTTTAGTATTTTTAAATTTTTCTTGTCTTCAGTAGAAGATAATGAAGTAACAGTGCGAAGCATAACTGAAGCAAAAGAAAGGTTTGCTAAATTGCTTAATTTAAGCGGGAGTTTGGCTGAAGATGAAATGAAAGATATATTAAAAAAAGAACCCGACTTTAGTCGTGGTTTTGGCACAGCAGAGGCAGAGGTTGAAATTAATAATACAGAGTCAGAGCGCTTTACAATTATTGATATTAAATGCCATGATCGGTTGTTTTTGCTTTATGATATTGCCAAAATTATTTCAGATTATGGCAAAATAAGATTAGTTCGTGTTCAAGCTGATAAACAACGCAGATTTAAAACTTTTCATCGATCAACTAGAGAGGACGAGAAAGGCTTTAATACTTTTTATATTGTTGGCTCTGACGGCAGAAAAATTACCAATGAATCTGATCTGGCAGAATTAAAAGAAAGACTTTCTGGGATTTGATCTACCTTTAATTCTATTGTATTATATCTAGATCATGACAATTCAATGGTTAATCGTCTTAATTTTTGCTCTAAATATTGGTTTAATCTGGTTGGCGACTTTTAAAAATAAGCTTTCCTGGTATCATTCTTTGGGCGGCTTAATTTTTAGCTTCTTGCCTTTTTTTACTGTTTTTTTAAATCAACCGCATTTTGATATTGATTTTTACTGGTGGCGTATTGCTGGCATAATTGCCATTATTTTAGGTCTGGCAATCTTAGCCTGGACTAAAAAGCATTGTCATCCTTTAGAATTAGTTAAAGCCGGTCCTTATGCTTTAGTCAGACATCCCTGGTATTTAGGCTTAATTTTTGTTTGGGTAGGCTGGTGGTGGCTCTGGGCTGCGGTTTACTCTTTTTACCTGGGTATGTTTATCCTGGCTATGATTTGGTTGCAAGCTTATCTGGAAGAAAAATTGGTTATGGAAAAGAAGTTTGGTCAGGAATTTTTGGATTATAAACACGCTACTGGCATGTTTTGGATAAAATGAACAAAGATTTTCCTCAAGATAAATATCAAGGCTTAGGTTATCGATCGCTATCTAATGACCAGCAAACATTTAAAAAACAAGTGCTAGGCGAACCGGTTTCCCAGATTAAATTAGATGAAAATACTAAAGTAGCTGATTTAGTAGAAAATATGGCGGGCATGTCTATTCAGGCTAGAAATATTGGCGAGTGTGCCCAGGTTTTAAAAAATATGTATCAGGACAAAGATCGGCCCACAGTTTTCCTTGGCCTAGCTGGTCCTTTAATTGCTGCTGGCTTGCGTAAAGTTTTACGAGATCTAGTTGTGTCTGGCGCAGTTGACGTCATTGTTTCAACTGGTGCGATTATTTACCAGGATGTTTACGCTGCTCTAGGCCACGGTCATTATCAAGGCACGCCAAATGCGGATGACCCCAGACTTTATGATTTAAACATTGACCGCATTTACGATACTTATATTGATGAAGAAAAAGTAGCTAAGACTGATCGTTTTTGTAAATTAGTGGCTGACGAGATGAAGCCGGGTAATTATTCCAGCCGAGAATATTTAAATAAACTAGCCGAAAGAATTGATGATGAAGAATCAATCCTTTATCAATGCCACAAGCTGGGAGTGCCAATTTTTGTTCCCGCTCTAAACGATTCCTCCATTGGTATTGGCTTAACCGAACATCAGGTAAGAGCCCAAGAAGCTGGCAAAAAATATATTTCCATTGATGCAATCAAAGACAATGTTGAAATGGTCCAGATTGTGGTTAAGTCCAAAAAAACCGCGGCTTTTTATGTGGCTGGCGGGGTGCCGAAAAATTATATTAATGATTCCATTGTCATGAGCTATATTTATGGTTGTGATCGTGGTCATGATTATGCGTTGCAGGTTACAACTGCAGTAACTCAAGATGGTGGGCTTTCAAGCTCCACCTTGGGTGAAGGCCGTTCTTGGGGAAAAATCAAAAAAGAAGCAAAGTTTGCCCAAGCTTGGGTTGAGCCCAGTGTTTCCTTACCTCTTTTAGCTGGTTATATCTTTGGTAAAAAGCTGACAAAAGGACGTAAAAGGCTGGAGTTTAAATGGGAAAACGCCAAATTATTGTCTTAACCGGCGGCGCTGGCTTTATTGGCAGCTGTTTTTTAAGCAAATTAAACCAAGAAGGCGAAAAAGATATCTTGGTGGTTGATCAGCAGGATAGCGACGAAAAATGGAAAAACCTGGTTGGCAAAGATTTCCTCGATTTTATTGATAAACAGGATTTTCTTGACCAAACTAAGCCTGCTGATGTAAAAGCTATCTTCCACATTGGGGCTTGTTCTTCCACCATGGAAACTAATGCTGATTATCTTTATCAAAACAATTATGAGTATTCTAAAAAACTGGCAGAGTGGGCCTTGGATAAAAAAATTCCCTTTCATTATGCTAGTTCTGCTGCCACTTATGGTGATGGTTCCTTAGGTTACAGTGATCAAGATGACCATTCTTTAAAATTAAAACCATTGAATTTGTACGGTAATTCAAAGCAGTTGTTTGATGTTTGGCTGATTAAGCATAAGCTTTCCAACAAGATTGTCGGTTATAAATACTTTAATGTTTATGGTCCTAATGAGTATCATAAAGGTGAAATGCGTAGTTTGGTAGTTAAAGCGTATCAGCAGATTAAAAAAGATGGCAAGATCCGTTTGTTTAAATCTTATAAACCAGAATATAAAGATGGAGAACAGGTCCGTGATTTTGTTTATATTAAAGATGTGGTTGATTTAATGTTTGAATTTTACAAAAACCCGCAAATTAAAGGTATTTATAATGTTGGTACTGGCCAATCCCGCACCTGGAATGACTTAGCTAAGGCCATTTTTTCAGCTTTAAACCTTGAACCAGAGATTGAATATATTCCTATGCCCGAGCAGATTAGAGATAAGTATCAGTATTCTACTAAGGCTGATCTTAAGAAATTAGATAAAACTGGTCTCAACTATTCTTTCCGTTCGCTGGAAGATGCAGTGGCTGATTATGTGGTAAATTACCTGGAAAAAGGTCTGGCCTATTATTAAAATGAAAAAAGTATTTATAACCGGGGCCTCGGGTTGTGTGGGTCATTATGTTGTTGATCAATTAATTAAAAATCCAGACTATCAGCTATATCTTTTAGTCAGAAACCCAGCTAAATTAATGTTTGATTACAAAGCTTTTCCTAATATTACTTTAATTAGAAATGATATGCGTAATATTGAAGAACAGGAAGAGTTGCTTAAAGAGATTGATTTTGTCGTGCATATTGCAGCGGGGTGGGGTGATACAGAGACAAACTATGATTATACTTATCAGTTTTTTGAATTATTAGATCCTAATAAGTGCCAGAAAGTAATTTATTTTTCCACAGCCAGCATTTTAGCCTCCGATGGTCAGCCGATTGAAGCAATCGAAAAAATGGATGCCTCTTACGTAAGGGGTAAGTATCTCTTACGTAAGAACATGAAGCAGCTGCCGATTTACAATAAAATCATCACCCTTTATCCAACCTGGGTGTTGGGAGGGGATGCAAAACATCCTTATTCTCATGCTTTGCAAGGTATTATTGCAGCTAAAAAGTGGCTCTGGTTGCTTCGATTTTTTACAGTTGACGTTAGTTTCCATTTTATCCATGCCTATGACATGGCTCAAATGGTTAGTTTCTTACTTGAGAATGATACTGATCGAAAAGAGATGATTTTAGGTAATAAATTAATTACAGCAACCGAATTAATTAATGAATTGTGTGGAATATTTAAAAAGAAAACCTATTTTAAAATAAGAATTTCGCCTAAATTAGTTAAATTCTTATTTGGCCGCAGATTGTCAGACTGGGACCGCTATTGCTTGGGAAAAAGGCATTTTCAATATAATACGGTTAATGTTCAAAACCCGAAATATCCGACCATAGAATCTATTTTTTAGCCTTACCTTGATTAGCCACAGCTTCCATAGCTTTTTTCACTGCTTCTGGATCACCCAGATAATAATGTTTAATCGGTTTTAAATTTTTATCCAATTCATATACCAAGGGCATGCCGGTTGGAATATTTAATTTCACAATTGCTTCGTCAGCCACATTGTCTAAATATTTAACCAGAGCGCGTAAGCTGTTACCGTGGGCTGCGATTATAACTTTTTTGCCGGATTTAATGGTTGGGGCAATGGTTTTATGCCAGTAAGGTAAAAATCGATCTACTGTATCTTTTAAGCATTCGGTTAAAGGCAATTCCTTTTCTTTTAATTCAGCATAGCGAGGGTCATTGCCTGGATAGCGTGGATCTGATTTTTCTAATTTAGGTGGAGCAGTGTCATAAGCTCGGCGCCAGATTAAGACTTGAGCATCACCATATTTTGCAGCTGTTTCAGCTTTATTTAAACCTTGCAGCGCACCATAATGCCTTTCATTAAGTCGCCAGCTTCTTTCAATCGGAATCCACATGAGATCCATTTTATCGAGGGTAATCCATAAAGTTCTGATAGCGCGTTTTAAAACAGAAGTAAAAGCAATATCAAAAGTGAAGCCTTCTTTTTTTAAGGTGTCACCAGCTTTATTAGCTTCATTAGTTCCTTTTTCTGACAAATCAACATCAGTCCAGCCGGTAAATTTGTTTTCTTTATTCCAGGTGCTTTCCCCGTGTCTTAGCAAAACTACTTTGTACACAATCATTTCCTCCTTGAGATTGGGATGGTTAATTTATACTATAAAGTTGAGATTAAATCAAGCAATGAGTCGTAACTTGAGGTACGAACAATCTTTTTACGAATTTCTTTAGCGTTGGGCAGCGATTTTAAATACCAGATCGCGACTTTTATCATATGTCCCATCTTGGCATGAGATTTTAAAAGCTTATATTTTTCTAAATAAGATAAGTGCTTTTTTAAAACTTTAAGCCTTTCTTTTAAAGTAATTTCTTTTTTATATTTACCTTTTCTTAAATAATCCTCAATCTGCTTAAATATCCAGGGATTGCCCATGGCGCCTCTGGCTACCAAAATCCCGTCGCAACCAGTTAAATCCAGCATTTGTTTGGCCAGTTCAGGGTTAAAAATATTGCCAGAACCATAAACTGGGATTTTAACTGCCTTTTTAACTGCTTTAATAGATGCATAGTCAACTTCACCAGCATAACCTTGCTCTTTACTCCTGCCGTGGATAAAAATAGTTTTGACTCCAGCTTTTTTGCAATCTTTGGCAATTTGAACAATATTGTTTGTTGTTCTTAGTTTGACTGTTATTGGAACAGGAATATTTTCACTTAAAACCTTAATGATGTCACAAAGGCGTTCTGGATCCGTTAAAAGCTGGGCGCCGGCTTTCTTTTTTAGCACTTTTTTAACTGGACAAGCGGCATTAACGTCTAAGAATTTAATATTAACCATTTCCATTAGCAACTTAGCTGCTTTTAATACTTTTTCAGGTTCACCACCTAAAATCTGGGCGGCAATGGGTTTATCTTTTTTGTGTTTTTGCAAGATATCTTGAGTTTTAAGGGGATTAGAATTAATTAAAGCATTGGAGTCAACCATTTCATAGAAGCAAAGTTTTGCTCCGTGTTCGCGAGCAATCAAGCGAAAAGCCAGGTCAGAGCAACCGGCTAGGGGGGCTAATATTACTTGTTGATTTTTTGGTTTAAACATTTAAGTTGAGTATTGTACTAAATCAAGTATAATTTAATATTATGAAACATTCAATAAAAGTTGGTTTTACTTTTGGAATTACCTCGGGGGTAATTACTACTTTGGGGTTAATGGTTGGTTTAGGTTCCAGCACCCAATCAAAGCTGGTGGTTATCGGCGGTATTTTAACTATTGCTATTGCTGATGCTTTTTCAGATGCTTTGGGTATCCATGTTTCAGAAGAAGCAGAGAATAAGCATTCTAATAAAGAAATCTGGGAATCAACTTTGTCTACTTTTTTCTGCAAATTCTTATTTGCTTTAACTTTCATTCTTCCCATTTTATTGTTTAATCTTCTGACAGCGATAATGGTTAATATAGTTTGGGGATTATCTGTTTTGATTTCATTAAGTTATATAATGGCAAAACAACGAGGAGAAAAACCTTTTAAGGTTGTTTTTGAACATTTAATTATTGGGATTCTGGTGATTTTTATCACTTATTATGTTGGCCAGTTTATTTCCGCCTATTTTTCTTAAAAATGTTACGTAGTTCTGCTTTTGCTTGTTCGAGTATTTCTCTCTTTTTTACGGGCAAGTTTTTGCCAGCTCGGTTAATATAAAAATTCAACATAGACATCGCAGATTGAAAGGGATTGGCTTTTCTTCTGGTACTTTTTTCAGCTGAGCGTTTGAGTGAAAGAGCAATTTTTCTGGGACTGGAAAAACTAAAAACCCCTTTTTCCAGATCTAAGGCGTCACTTTCTTTGGTAACTTTGCCAGACCAGTATTTATTTTTTTTCATTTGTTTTATTTTATCATATAACTTAATCAATCATCTAGGTTTATGCTATAATTTAATTATGAAAGTTGTGAAAGATAAAATATCAATTGAAGAGCTTAGGCAAATGGCCAAGGCTGGGTTTGGAGATTTAGTTAAGGCTGTGGTTGACGTTGAGATGGGATGCATGGTCGTTGATGCTGAACTTCATGCTGATGAAGAGGCGTTTATGATTAAAGATGGCTCAAAACAAGAAAATTTATGGGGTATTAATATTTATCCGGATTTAGAATTAGATCAAAGAATAGAGTTTGATTCAATGATCAATTTGAAGCCGGCACAAGGAAACAGGACAAGAAGTGTTGAGGACCAGGCAGTTAGGGAAAAAATAATAAATATTATTAATGGTTTAATAGAAAAATGAATTATCAGCACAAAGAGTTAGCGCAGGGCAAATGGTTTAAACTTACTTTAGTAGAGCAATTAGCTAATATTGGTAGTGAAGTTTTTCGAACAATCAATTGGAAAAAAAAGAATAACCAGGAGTATAGCCAAAGAGCCTTTGATCGCTGTTTAGAGCTTTTAGATTTATCTCTTGCGGATAGAAAAAATTCCTCTCGTTTAAAAGAACTGGCTCGCTTAAGAGAAACTCTGGCTGATTATTTTGTTTTTGACAATGAATATGCTTCTTCTGATAATAAATGGCAAAAATATTTTCTAGCTTTTAATTATGCGGCTAGGAACTAAGCGCTAGCCGATCTGATGGATTTAATACTCCACAATCTTAAAATTAAACTAGAAGAAGATGATTTTTCCGCCTATAAAAATCTGGCAGCTGAAAAGCTGGGGCTTTCTGCCATGGATGTTTTCGAGATAGAAATACTGAAAAAATCACTGGATGCCCGCGATAAAAAACAGTTTTATTACAATTTGTCGCTGGCAGCTACTGTTTCCGGGAAGTATAAAAATAAAAAACGTTTTCCGGGAAGAAAAAGCAAACCTCGAGGGAAAGAAATTAAAGGCAGCTTAAAAGATCGTCCCATAATTGTTGGTTTTGGTCCGGCGGGAATGTTTGCGGCGTTAACCTTTTTAGAGTATGGGATTAAACCCATTATTTTTGAGCGAGGTAAAAAAGTAGAGCAGCGGCTGGCTGATATCCATTATTTTGAGAAAAATAAAGTCTTAGACCCGGAATCAAATATCCAATTTGGTGAGGGTGGAGCAGGAACCTATTCTGATGGCAAGCTGACTACCAGGATTAAAGAGTCTGGCTATGTAGCGCGAGTTCTTGATACGTTTATAAAGTTTGGGGCAAAAGCAGAGATTGCTTATCTCAACAAGCCACATCTTGGGACTGACCAGCTCTGCGCGATTATTAAAAACATAAGAGAGTTTATTTTGCAAAAAGGGGGAGAGATCCATTTTCAATCTAAAGTAACTGATCTCATTATTGAAAACGGGAATTTGAAAGGGATAGAAATTAATAACCAAGAGAAGTGTTATTCTTCGACTATTATTCTTGCTATTGGACACTCGGCTCGAGATACATTTCAAATGCTTCAGGCCAGGGAAATTCAACTTTCTTCAAAGCCTTTTGCGGTGGGAGTTAGAATAGAACATCCGGCTGAAATAATTAATTTAATGCAGTACGGAGAAAAGTATAAAGACAATCAAAAATTAGGAGCAGCTGATTATATGCTGGCCCATGAAGGAGTATTTTCATTTTGTGTTTGTCCAGGCGGAAAAGTAATAAATGCTTCTTCTGAAAATGGGGGGCTAACTTTAAATGGTATGAGTAGTTCTAATCGCAGTGAACCATTTTCTAACTCTGCAATTGTGGTTGCGGTGTCTCCAGATAGTTTTGGGTTGTCACATCCTTTGGCGGGTATAGAATTTCAAAGAATGATTGAGTCCAAAGCTTATAATGATTCTTGGTGCGCACCAGCACAAAATATGTTGGATTTTTTAAGCTCAACTAAATCTTCCAAGATCAATCCAAATTCATTTAAAATGGATACATTTTCCGCAGAGCTTAGCGAAATCTTTCCTGATTTTATATTTAACAAACTTGTTGCCGCGTTTAAATTTTGGCAGAACAGGTTACCCATGTTTGTTTGTAAAGAAGCCACTCTTTTAGCTCCAGAAACCAGAACTTCTTCTCCTGTCCGGATTTTGCGGGCACAAAACCGGCAATCGTTAAGTTTTCCTAGCTTTTATCCGGTTGGTGAGGGGTCGGGGTATGCTGGTGGAATTACCAGTTCAGCCGTTGATGCTATTAAGACGGTAGAAGGTATTATGCTTACCCGAGATTAATAGAGTGGACAAGAAAAGATAATCTTGCTAAAATAATCTCAATATATTCCCCGGTAGCGCAGTGGTAGCGCAGTTGACTGTTAATCAATTGGTCGTTGGTTCGAATCCAACCCGGGGAGTACCTCGACTCGTCCCTCGACAAGCTCGGGACTCGCTCGGTACAAGTGCCAAGGCCGTCGAGATTCATACCACCAATGATATATTACGTTTACATCCTTGAATGTTCCAATAAAACCCTCTATACCGGTGTTACTAATAATCTACAAAGACGATTGAAAGAACACAAAACCGGGAAAGGCGGGCATTACACAAGTTATAATCCCGGCAAGAGGATTCGATATTTTGAAAAATATTCCACTAGAAGTGCTGCTGCAAAACGCGAAGCACAAATTAAAAGATGGTCAAGGACAAAGAAATTGGCTTTGATAAAAAGAGATAAAGGGATTCTTAAAGCTGTTTCAAGATGCAGGAATAGATAGTTACGAAACTTTCTTGCTCGGGGAGCTTATTTTTTAACAACATTTGCTAACAATCTGCTAACAGATTTGTTTAGTTTTTAGTTTCAGCCGGCAACCTTAGTGTTCTTAATTATTATGAAGTAAACAATCAGCATAGCATGAAGAATAAAACCTAAGAAAGTCCCGACAATCAATTGGCTGGAAGTTATTAGCTTATTATTTATCATGTTGAATATCACATACAGACCAAAGGGTACATTTAAAAATAGACTGGCGAGTAAGCCTGGATTATATTTGCGTCTAAGCAAACCAGCGCCGAGGTGGAGCAGGCCATTAATTGTTGAGAAGACTAAAGCAGAAACTGGGAAAATTACAGCTTTAAAAGAAATAATAGCGCAGACCGGAACATAAATCCAAATATAAAGAATGTTAACCAAAAAAGCCCTCTGATCATTGACTGGAAAATCACAACTAGGCCGTTTCATTAGTATGTTATTCACTTCATCTTTAAATCCCCCTGGCCAAACATATTCTTCGAATTGATGGACTAAGTACAAGGGGAGCAGCATCCAAAAGAACCAAATGGGCGAACCAATGGGAGCTTTTGAATTAAAGATCAGCAATAATGTGATAAATAAAGCAGCAATGCCTCCGGCCTTGGCCCAATGTTTATAAAGAAAAGACATATGTATACAAATTATACTCTAATAATTAGCTAATTCAATGATTTCCCCCACCTATAAGCGAACTCCAATTGATATTGGCGTAATTGGTGGAGGGTGGATTGATCCTTTAATCCGATTCTACTCCATCTCAAAAATACTAAACTCTGGACCTAATTGCCTAATTGAGACTAATTTTTGATGAAGTCCTGACAGGGTGGCATATAAATCATTCACAGTGTATAAATATCCAACTCCGCCTATACTTGGAAGTAAAGCTTCGCTTAGCGGTGGGCACTCAGCTGCTGGGGAAAAACCCATGGGATGGTGTGAATCACCTGTGTCAAAATAAAAGCAATCTTTTTCACCCCCATCTTGGTTGATATTTGTAACGAACCAATCCTTAGAAGGTCCTATGAGCCACCTCAAACTACCTACTACGGCACGAGTAAGAGTTCCTGCATCTCCAATGCTTCCAGCTCCTAGCCAATCAGGACCCTGTTCCCCAAAAGAAAATTGATGAAGGTGCATTGCTTTTGTTATTGTGATGTTGTCTCTTGTTCCTTCTTCGTCAGCTTCTTCCCACGTTACAAGTCCATCTGTAATCATTACTTCTTCAGGCCTAAAACCACAATCCAACCTTGTCTCAAGTTCAACCCCTCCTCGATTTACAGTAGTGGTTATTTGAAAACGCAGGTGTATATCATGTTCAGGATTGATATCCGGAGATGGTAAAGAAAATACTCTTACAGTATTTTGACCTTTTCTTCTCTCAATCACAAAATGGTGCCCTAATGCTCGGAGGCCCAGGTAAACCTTGTTTGGTAAAAGTCTTAAAGCATTTCCCATTGTCATTTTTCCCTTCTGGTTATTTATCGCCACTTTCCATAAGAAATTTCACTTTTTCAACCATTTATCCCTGAGGCTTCCTATGGATATTGGAGTTCGCATGTTCGGGTATTAGCCGCGAACTATATGGCGTAACTTTTGGTAGCTAAAAACTAAAGCGTAAACTCTTCTGCTGCTGAACCGTCTGCAGGGTAAAAAGTACCACCTGTTGCTGTAGATTCAAATGTTCCCAGAGTTGTTCCGCTTTCGTCAGAAAGAATTCCTGTGCCAATGCCAGTATTTGCATTCATTGTAACAGAAAGCAAATTTCCTTCTGGAACAGTTGTGCCAGAAATGGTTATGTTAGTTGGCTCTCCATCAGCAAAAGTCAAGGCTGCTGTTGCTTCAATAGTAATAGGAGGAGTGCCTGTTGTAGTTAAAGTGCCACTACCAGTAGCTGCTCCGTCTAAAGGACTACCTTCTGTTGATACAGGAATGTTAACAATTAAGTTTCCGCTTATACTGTTTTGAAAAACCATTTTGCATTCCATAGAACCAATCTTATTGGCGGTTGTTGCTTCTGGAGTGGTAAAAGTTACTCCTTGTCCTACGGCTGCACCCATACCCGGGTAGATAAAAGCCCAGGACATATAATCAGCGTAGGTATTGATTTGGAAAAATAAATCATCATCATTATAAGGATCGGAGCTGGCGAGGAAAGAAGTTGCAAAAGTTTGAATAGCTGTTGATATTTGAGCTTGAGAAGCACTTTGGGTCATAAAGTCTTGAACTGTAACCCCTTCTAAGGTAGCAATCTTTTTGTTGTTTAAAAATGTGCCTGCAATTAAATCTCCACCTTGTGTATACATTCTGATATAAGGAACAACATTGCCGCCAGCAGCTTCGCTGGTTCCTTGTACGTATCCGTCTGCACTAGCAGAACCGGTTCTAATATTAACAGAGAAAAAAGAGGTTGGTGGGCCAGACTCAAATGCTCCAACTGATTGGATAATGGAGCTGGCAGCAACTGTAGTTCCTGCAGCAGTACCTATTCCTCCAGCTGTATTACCAACACTAACACTACCACTTCCTATAGTAGCTCCGGCTTTGGCAGTATTTAGTTCTGTTGAAACTGTGGTTGTAGTTGTAGAAGAACTACTTGATCCGCAACCCATAAAAAAGGCAGCCAGGATAACAACGAGCGCTAACACGATAGCAACAATTATTTTTTTATCAATCATTATGAATCCTCCTTTGAGATAGTTGTCAGTATTTTACGCTTTTATATTGTAATGTCAATGAAATTTTAGGATTTTTAGTGCGATATAATATTATGGCAATGACTTTAGCTAAGGTACAAAAAATGTTTACTGCTTATGAACCAATGCTTAGCGCAGCTGGTAGAAGAGCTCAAGCACAAGCAGCGAGTGGTGACAGGAAAATACTTGAGCACATGCCGCGACCCATGCAGCTTGAGGCAGGTGTTTGGCAAACTTGGTTTGATTTTTCTTCTTTTACCATTGATCAATATTTAATTGCTGCTGGCTGCACAGAACCTTGTCAGCAATGTATTAATGGCAATGGTGTGTTTAGAAGTCATAATGATCCTTTGCCCGTGGTTTTGCACAAAGAATCTTTAAGCGATACATTGCGGGCAAAAGCTTTTAGGCGGGAGCTGTTGCGCACTGATCTTCTGTTTTGGGCAGACCCTTATTTTGAAATTTATACTGATAGTTTGCTTGAATATTTAGAACGAAACTCAAGCTTTTATTTGAATGCTTCCTTCAAAACCAGAGGTTGGAATATATCGGATGAGCGAATGCAGGCAGTAGGCGAAAACATTGGTAATTTATCTCTGTCAAGATATAAACTTACTTTGTCTTTTCATTTAGGTTTACCAGGCCTAAATATTTTTCCGGCAATCCTAGAGCATGGGCAAATTTCCCAGGATCTTATTGAGGCCTATGCAGCAAGAAACACCAATATTATTCAAACTTTAGGCTCAAGTTTAGAGGATGTCTGGCTCTTTTTTATGCCGCCAGAATTTGAAGATTTTAACCAAGCTACTTTAGCAGCGTTTGTTTTAGCCTTGCAAAAGGCTGGTATAGTTGGCTTGGAAGCGGAAGTTAAAGAAACTGTTGCGCGTTTTTTAGCTACTGATTATATAGTTTCTTTGGCACGGCCACTGTCACATCCAATTATTCCCGAACAACTTAGATTGCGTGTTTTTGGTATAAGGCCAAAAGGTAGGGGATCGGATTTTTATAAGCGTTTGCGCCAGGCTTATCAGGGTGATGAAGCTTGTTTAAAATTAGATACAAGTTTAATTACTGACAGAAAAATGCTTACAACTGATTATCCTAGGAATGCTTTGGGATGATCTTGTTCTAGGAACTGTGGTTCCAAAGTGCTTGGTGGGCTTCCTGATTAATGTCTGAAAAGGTTGACATTGAGAAGCTATAGTTTCTTCGCAATTTTTGAGCTTCAGCTTTTATTGATTTTCTTATATTTATTATATTAGTTATTAATCTGCTCGTAATAAAAGTTGTAATTGGGAAGGGCGTAGTGAGTAACCAGAACAATGGATCTGCTAGCCAAGATGATGGAGCATCGTTATTAAAAAACTCATTGATTGTTCCTATGCAAAAAGGAGCTGATAAAAAGCAAAATAATGCCAAAGGAGTTGTCTTTTCTAATAATTTCCAAAAAGTAAAATATTTTTGGCCAAATAATAAGAAAGCTGTTTCAATTTCTTGTGGGGGGTCTGCTGAAGGATTTGCTGCTGGCCCACCTGAAATGAGCCGTGTTCCTTCTGGTTCAAGTGTTTTGAAAGAAGCTGGATAAACTCCTCTGTAGCGATCAAACAAAGAAAATTCAGCCATTCTTAATACATGTTTATTATTTTTTACCTTTTGCCAGCTTCGATGTGTAAAAGTGAAGAATAGTGTACCCAAGATAAAAAATGATGTAGGGTATGATATGTCAGCAGGTTTAGAAGGCTCAAAGAACAGATTGTCAAGATTTAGATAACATAATGTTGAATCAAATGTAAAAAAGCTAAATAGGCCGGTAAGAGCCAGCCAGATCGAACGTTTTAATCGTGATTCTTGGAGTTGAGTAAATGCTAGAGAAAAGCTAACAAAATCAACATCGATTTTGTCAGGAATAGTATCACCGCCCAAGCTAAAAATCGGTGGCATTCCAGCGTGGGGAGTGGCTCCTGGTATTGTTCCCAGGTGAAATTTTTGTCTTATCCATTCCATACTTCGACTGGGTTGGTTCTTTATAAATAGTCTAGTTTGCCTAAGAAAACTGGATGTCCTTATTGATGGTCTGGTTGCGAATATCATGCATATATATCAGTAAGAAGTGGAAAAAATTTCACTAAACAGGAAAAATATTATTCTGGCCAAGGATAAAATTTGGATCAAACTGTTTTTTAATCTGCCGCATTTCTTCAATTCCTGCATCCCCATACATCATCTTAAGATAAGCATGCTTGATTTTGCCAATACCATGTTCAGCTGACACTGTGCCGCCTAAATCTACTGCTTTCTTTATAAATTTCATAATAGTTTCTTTGGCCACAACTTTTTCCTCTTCTGTCTTTGGCAATAAATTAACATGTAGATGATTGTCGCCGATGTGTCCGAATTTAATAGAAAACAATGACGAATGACTAATGACTAATGACGAATTATAGAAGGAGAACATTTTTATAAATTTATCATTTGGTACAGCAATATCAGTGGCTAGTTTAATTAGGTGGTGTTTTTTGTATAGTTCATTAATATGTTCGGGAATGGCATGGCGGAATTTGGCTAGTTCTTCTTTTTTAGCCTGATCCATACCCAACCAGCAATCATCAATTGAGGCACCATATTTTTTAATCAGCTTAGCCCAGCGATCAATATCTTGTTCTAAATCAGTTTCCTGCTCAATGTAAACCGCTGCCTTAGCTTTTTCCGGAATATGAGGGTAGGCCGCTTTAAGCATTTGTAAAGTGTTAGCGTCGAAAAACTCATAGAAATTTACATTCTTAAAATCTTCTTTTTTAGCTTGAAGAACAAAGTTAACTGCTTTTTCTTCAGACGAAAAAAAGATAACTAGATCTAATGTTTCTTTTAATTCTGAAACTAGTTTTATTTTAATTTGTGAAATAATTCCCAGCGTGCCTTCTGAACCAATAAATAGATCAATTGGATCCATGTTTGGTCTAGAATAATAGCCTGCTGATGATTTTATTAAGGGAGAGGCGTAATCTGTAATCGGTAATCGGTAATTCGTAATCTGTTGGTCACGTTCTAATTTAAGAATTTCTCCAGATGGCAAAATTAGTTCAAGGCCTAAAATGTGATCTCTGGTTGAGCCAAAACGGAAACAGCGGCCGCCAGAAGCATTAGTGCTGACATTACCTCCAATAGTTGCAGTCTTTTCGGTTGGGTCTGGAGCGTAAAGCAGGTGATGATTGGCAACTTCTTTTTCAATCTGTTCTAGGCTGACTCCTGGTTCTACGATAGCGTATTTTTCTTTGGCATTTATCTCAATGATTTTGTTTAATTTTTGAGTGGTTAAAATCCAGCCGCCAAAAGGGATACATCCGCCTGTAGTTCCGGTCTGTCCAGCCGAAACAGTTAAAGGCGTTTTTTGGCTATTACATTCCTTAATTGCCTCGACAATTTCCTTTTTATTTTCGGGAATATAAGCTCCATCCGCATGTCCACCGGATAGGTTTGAGCTGTCTTCTAAAAAGCCTTTTATTATGTCCTGATCAATCTTTTTTAGCATGGGTGATGATTGCATTATAACTTAAAACAATTGCCTTGACAAAGTTTTTCCAATAGCCTATAATTAACACTTCGCTTTTCGCACCTTGATAATTTAATTGATTCGAGAATAGATAGATAAAATTTGCCTTGGTTTAAAAAAGAAGTTTCCTAAGAAGGAAACAACATGATCAAGTTATAGCGGCATACAGGGAATACCTTGGCACTAGAAGTCGATGAAGGACGTGATTGGCTGCGATAAGCCTCGGGGAGCTGTCTAAATAGCTTTGATCCGGGGATCTCCGAATGGGACAACCTATCTTGAGTAATATCAGGATATCCTCAATGTTATGTTGAGGGGGACAACCCGCTGAACTGAAACATCTAAGTAAGCGGAGGAAGAGAAAGTAATAACGATTTCGGGAGTAGTGGCGAGCGAAACCGAAACAGCCCAAACCATACTGGTTCGCCAGTGTGGGGTTGCGGGACCGCGATGTGGGACCTCTTGAATTTAGCTAAATTTTGCTGGAAAGCAAAGCCGTAGAATGTGATAGCCATGTAAGCGAAAAGTTCAAAGGCCCTAGCGGTATCCCAAGTACAGCGGGACACGAGAAATCCCGTTGGAATCTGGGAGGACCATCTCCTAAGGCTAAATACTCTCTAGTGACCGATAGTGAACTAGTACCGTGAGGGAAAGGTGAAAAGAACCCCGGAAGGGGAGTGAAATAGAACATGAAACTGTATGCTTACAAGCAGTCGGAGTCCCGATTTATCGGGATGACGGCATGCCTATTGAAGAATGAGCCGGCGACTTACGTTTGCAAGCAAGCTTAGGGTGTTGAGCCTGAGGCGTAGCGAAAGCGAGTCTGAATAGGGCGATTTAGTTTGCAGTCGTAGACCCGAAACCGATAGCGATCTATCCATGAACAGGATGAACTCTGAGTAAAATCAGAGGGAGGTCCGAACCAGTTGATGTTGCAAAATCTTTGGATGATTTGTGGATAGCAGTGAAAAGCTAAACGAGCTCGGAGATATCTGGTTCTCCTCGAAATGGTTTTAGGGCCAGCCTCAAGATTAGGCTTATAGGGGTAGAGTACAGTTTGAGCTAGGGTCTCGAAAGAGATTCCAAACTCTCGCTAACTCCGAATACTATAAGTTCGTACTTGGGAGTGAGACTACGAGGGATGAGCTTCGTGGTCGAAAGGGAAACAGCCCAGATCGCCAGCTAAGGTTCCTAAATACAAGCTAAGTGGTAAAGGAAGTAGAATCACTTAAACAGCCAGGAGGTTGGCTTAGAAGCAGCCATTCCTTTAAAGAGTGCGTAACAGCTCACTGGTCGAGTGTTTTTGCGCCTAAAATCCACGGAGCTAAAGCTTGTTACCGAAGCTGCGAATTTCCGCTTTTAGCGGATCTGGTAGAGGAGCGTTCCATTATAGATTGAAGTTCACGTGCGAGCGTGGATGGACGAAATGGAAGTGAGAATGTCGGCATGAGTAACGAATAGACGGGTGTAAATCCCGTCCGCCGAAAGTCTAAGGTTTCCTGGGGAAGGTTCGTCCTCCCAGGGTTAGTCGATTTCTAAGCTGAGCCCCGGGTAACGGGGGTAGGCGATGGTAATCCGGTTAATATTCCGGAACCACCTTTATTGTTAACCAAAGGGACGCAGAAGGATAACCCATAACACTTATTGGATTGTGGTACCTCGTTTTACGGGGGACGTGGGTAAGTCCACGCTGACTAGAAAAGCTTTGGGCATTGGTAAGGGTGATCGTACTACAAACCGACACAGGTGGACAGGCTGAGTAAGCCAAGGCGCGCGAGATAACTCTCTCTAAGGAACTCGGCAAATTGGTCCCGTAACTTCGGGAGAAGGGACACCTCACCTCGGTGAGGTCACAGAAACCAGGCTCTTGCAACTGTTTAACAAAAACACAGCTCTCTGCAAACCCGTAAGGGGAAGTATAGAGGGCGATGCCTGCCCAGTGCTGGAACGTTAAGGGGTGGTTTGAGATTATATCAAGGACCTAACCGAAGCGCCAGTGAACGGCGGCCGTAACTATAACGGTCCTAAGGTAGCGAAATTCCTTGTCGGGTAA
>CAZMPJ010000005.1:0-99755 GCA_964568455.1 uncultured bacterium | reverse complement strand
AGGGGTGTCACAAATTGAAGCCTTAGTTTAGTCCAGTTTTAGGGGGTGCACACCGGCATAAAATCTTTATCTCGCACTTGCCGCATAAAATTCTTAATTCGAGCTTCTTCTGCTCCATGATCCCTTTCTGCCAATGCTACATTGATAAATTCATTCACAGCACTTTGCAAAATGCCAGCCTCATAACATTCCCATTCATGCACCCAGAAAATTTTCGCCTTAGTTAACTGCTCAAGTATCTCTTTCACTTTAGTATCTCGGTAACTAGCATATATAATTATCCGGTAGCCCTTCTTTCCTTCATTTTCTATAAAAGGACTCAAATCAAATTTCATCAAATCCAATCTTCCATACGCAAAACAAGGGAGCAAGGCTTCTTTTGCGATTTTTTCTGCGTTTTCTAAAGAATCCACAAGAATTACCCACTTACCAGAATTTGCCTCTATCTTGTCTGCGGGCTTTACAAAACGTCCATATACAAATAAATATTGCGGATGTTGATACGAAACATAAAGACCAGGAAACTTTTTGGCTGCCGAATTTAACTGTCTAAAAGCAGTAACATTTTTTCTTATAACATCCTTCTCAGAAGCAATGCTTTGAGGGACATTATCTATTACTTCTACCCCAAAAATATTTAAAAAAGTCATAAAAGTTAGCAATTCTCTAGTGTCCTTAAATGGACGGCAAACAGATTTATCAGCATAAATGCCCAAAGCCCCATCCAGCCAACGGGCATTGTTGCGATCTACGCCACCAAAAGAGAGCAATTCTTGATCAGTAAAAGAAACTATTAAATTGTTAAATTCTTTCCAGCCGCCACTTACAAAAAACTGGTTTTTTTCGGCTTTAATAGCCATTTCTCTTAGTGAATTAAAAGCCATAAGGGCCAGCTCTTTATCAAAGCCTATTTCCTTTGGCAAACCTGACGCTCCCTGGCTACAAAAAGCAGCTGCCCTCCCAATTTGTGGATCAGTTTCTACAAGAGGCCGCGAATTAGCTGCCGCAAGGGGTAAAGGTTTCCTCTGAGGAGAAGTCGGGGCATGGTTTTTTACTCCCATGCCAAAGGTCATCACCAGACTCAACATTGCCATTCTATTTACTGTAATTTTCATCTATATTTTCTTTCCCGTCTTGAATTTCATCTAAATTTCTGATATTCTGATATACTGATTCTCGAAAGTCCAACCATGGCCCCATCGTCTAACGGTTAGGACATCAGCTTTTCAAGCTGACGATCGGGGTTCGATTCCCCGTGGGGCTATTTATTTTAAATCTTCGACCACGAAAACCAATTCTTCTTCGGTTTTCTTGTGTTTTTTGGTGCGGTCAATGCCTAAAGAAACAATCATTTGAACTTTGCCTTTGTTTTCCATTAGTACCCGTTTTACCCAAGGCTTATTACCATCATAAATTATAAATTTTGTTCCATTTTGCAATACACCTTTAATATGCTGGAAGTTTTTGCCAAAAACCCGCCAAGAATCCACTTGAGAATCAACCAAAAACTTAGGTGCTTCAAAGCCAGGACCAAAGGGCCCTAAACGCTTTCTAAATTCTTTAAAATCTGCTAAAGAAATTTCGCCTTCTTTAAGTCTGGCATGATAAATAATTTTCTCGCGTTGTGGTTCTTTAAATTCTGCGCTGATCTGACGATAAATCCTTAACATATCAACAATATTTTCTTCTTCAATCCTAAAACCAGCGGAACGTCGATAATGTCCCCCATAACTTAAAAATAAAGGTCGTCCTTTTTCCTCTTGAAAAATATCATCACACCGTTTTAAAATCCTTAGCGGATTAATCTTGCCCAGAGTTCTAATACTGCCAGAAGCTGGGTTAGCTGCTCCAATATAATCAGAAAGCCCTGAAGTAGTTACCACCAAAGCAGGCACACCATGCTCTTTGGCTAGCTTTGAAGCTATAACGCTAACCATTCCCCTATCCCAGTGTCCTGAAATAGCAATAGCTGACTCTTGTTCTGAATCAAAAGCAAGCGCTTCCCTTACTTCTTTAACCACTTTATCTTCTTCTTTTTTTCTATCCCTTTCAGAATCATGCATAAGGGAAACTATTTTGCGGATAGCATGATTATCCTTGGATAGTAGTAAATTAACACCTTCAGATGGCATACCAATTCGGCCTAACACATCAAATTTAGGAGCAAGTGCGCCTATAATTAATCCTTCATTAAGCGGTTCTTTAAAACCTCTCATTATTGAAGCCAAGCCCCGATTAACCCCGCCTGAAACAAGCCGTTTCATTCCAAACCAGGTAAAAGCACGGTTTTCTCCCAGCATGGTAACTTTATCTGCTAACAAGGCTACTGCTACTAAATCTAAAAAGTTGTCTCCTAAACTAAGCTCACCTCGATCTGCTAAAGCCAAAGCAAGCTTATAAGCTACAGCTGCTCCGGCTAAATTATGAGCAGGATGATTTGCTTCAAGCTGAATTTTTGGATTAATAATAATAGTATCTTCTGGCATTTGTTCTTGCTTTGAAAGGCTATGGTGATCAGTAACCACAACTTCCATTCCCAGTCGTCTAGCGTTGGCAATAGCTTCTTTATCATTGATACCGCAATCAACAGTGATTAATAATTTTGTGCCTCGATCATGCAATCTTTCTATTGCTCTATCGTTTAAGCCATAACCTTCGTTAATTTTATGCGGGATGTAATAACCTATAGTCTCTTCTGCAATTTTTATAGCTTCTTTTCTAGCTTCTTCCGGCCTCATACCCTCATGCATAAACTTGCGATGTAAAGTCTTTGCCCTAATCCATCGAAGGGATTTTACTAAAATTGCGGTCCCCGCCTGGCCATCAATATCATAGTCGCCATAAATATCCACTCGTTCTTGTGTTTCTAGGATTGGATAGATTTTTTTAACTGCATCAGCAATAGTTGGCAAATAGCTATAATCTTTTAAACTATTTCGATCTCGGGCAGGAATTGAAATTTCATCTTCAAGAGAGGTAATTCCATTGGCTTTAAGCATAAGAGCAGATAAGTCTAAAATTTCACTGCTCGCTTTTAACCTTCTTCCTTTCCACTGGGTACTAGGAAGCTTTGCCTCGCTTAAATGTTTACTTACTTCATCTTCAGTTAAAACCCAGGTCTCTTGATGGGTTGCAATCAATTCAGCAATACTAACAATCCAATGCACGGCAGGATCTTGCGCACTTTTTGGCTTAGGATAGGTCTTCCTACCATCCGCATCCCATCCCTGCAATAGTGTCGCTAGCAATATCTCGTGACGTTCCCGATCGGTTTCATCAGTATAACCAAAGCGATCACACAAGCTTTCTGCCACTCGCAGCATTTTTTGGGCCCGCCGCGGCATTGGGCCATCAGGAATAAGCCTAGCTATTTCAGGATCTTTTTGTAAGAATTCTAACCCTTCCCCTTGAATACTATAAGAGTTAGTAAGCATAGCATCTAATATTTCATAGACATCTCTCTCTTGAGCAACGCGGTGATCTAGATACAAATACTTCTTTTTTGCCAAATCACGGGCAATAGCCGCAATAATTCTTAACATTGAGTCAACTTCTGTTAACGGCTTTGCTTCTCTTAGAGGTTCTGCTTTAGACTTACGATCTGGCTCCATACGTTCAGAAATCACTGTATATAATGTAGTGAGGCCCGCTTGATAGCGTTCCCAACCCTCAAGGTTTACAATTTTCTTAAAAAGAGCTTCTGCTGCAAGACGACCATCTCGCCCATAAGCATCACAAGCAATAGCCGCCATGCTAAACTGATCCAGCAAGTCTTCTCTGCCCAAATGTTTACAAATCATAATGCCGTATTCAAGAACCATCATGGTTCTTTCTACTAAAGTAGAAATTCCCGTAGTAGTTCCACGGTGAACCGGCTTCCAGCAAAATTCTATGGGCACATCAGCTAAAAATTCGGGCAACAGTCGATCCACCAAAACCGGATCCCTAATCTCTGCCATAAAAGGATGAAAAACTTGAGTTAAATCATGGACTAGCTCCATCTTTTTCCCTGCGGCAAATTCAAGCAGACTTTTTAACTTTTTATAGTCGCCAGGTTTAAGCTCTGCTAAACGCGTAAAAATATCTTCTACTACTTGGGGCGGCGGAGTTTTTTCTAAAAAGCGGATTCCTTGCAAACCTGTGCGCCAGATATAATGGCGCTCGGCAATCTCGGCTGGCAGAGGAGCAAATTCTCCTTGACGATCAAAAATCTCGTTAAACTCATTGGCTTTTTGGTTAAAATTTGGCTGATCTCCAGTAATGATAACTAAATCTTCTAAATTTGAAGTAAAAGCGCGAAGAGAAAGGTTTTGTGAACCCATAATCACTGCTTTTTGCCCCACACAAACAATATTTTTTAAATGTTGATGGGTGGTCGAAAATATTCTTACTTCAAAACCTCTTGCTTTGGCATACTTAGCTAAATTTTCGTACTGAGAATAGCTTTGTCTTGCTTCCCGGCTATCTAATAAAACTTTTACCTCTGCTCCTCTTTGCCAGGTAGCAACCAAAGCCGCAGCAAATATAGGAGTAGTAAAACTAAACATGGAGAGATAAACCGCTTCTCGCTCAGCCAATATATGTAATAACGGAATTTTTATGTTATCAATTAAATTACTTTGCCTGATATCTTCAATTAATTTGTTTCTGGCTTGCTCTGAAATAACCTGGCAAATATCCTGTAAAGTACCATAGTCTAAAAAATCCAAAATGCCAGTTTCAATTAAAATCTCAAGTGGCGCTGCAAAATCTAAGTCGTCGATCAATTGGTTAACTCTATCTTTTTCAGCAGCTAAAACTGTTTCTAGTTCTTCTCTTTGGGGCGGTTCCAAATCCTTAAGCGCCACATTCATACGAGAGCAAATCCCTTTAGCAGATATAGTAGTCGAAGCAAACAAGATTTCACTCACTCTTTTTTTAGTTGCCGGTGAAAGAAAATGAAAATAATCTTGAAGTGTATCACTGTTGAGTGCTTGGCCTAATCTATTAGCCCCATGCTCAAGAAGAGCCTTTACTTCAATTTCAGTTGGCTGATCTAAGCGCCCCGCTATTTGGTTAAATTCACCATTAGTCATAGCCGCTCTAATCTCTTGAACACTATCTTTTCCTAAAACCTGAAGAACGGTCTCAAAATCACCTTCTACTATTTGCTTAACTGACACATCTGGCGTTCCCTCGGTAAGCGAAACCCTTCTTTCTCTTAAATTTTGTGCTGTACTTAAAAGTGTATTCTGTGCCGTTAACTGCAACCTAGGATTTTGGGTAAGAGTAATATTATTAGGCTTTATTTCAGAGACAGCTAAAAGACCGTGGAAAAAAGTTTTTCCCACATAAAGCGGCTGAGTCATTTCTTGCTCAACTGCCTCAAAATCAATTGGAATTCTTACATTTTTTGGCAATCTACTACCATGGCCATCGATTATTTGCTTTACGCAATCTAAAGATTCGGCCAACTGCAAGGCTTGCAGTCGGGGAAGGCGAACACTTTTAGGACAAGTAACTTTTACTTGAAAGAGCTTTCTAGTAAAAGCTGTAAAACAATGCCTTACTCCCAAAGTTACATTAAAATTTGCCATAGCCTACCCCTTCCTAGGTATTTATCGGGTAGTTATGGAGAAAATTTCAGTTTATCAGTTTATCTCGCCGGCTTTTTTAAAGGCATATTTGGTAAAAATAGGTCCGATGAATTCGAGGACAACAACTGTCCCTAAAATTAAGTTGATTAAAAGACTGCCAAACGCAGCAAATTGAGGCATTTGTTTAATTAAAAGAGCCAGTCCAATTACAATCCCACCTTGCGGTACCAAGCCATAGGCTAAATATTTCCTGACATTTTCATTAGCATGAGAAATACGAGCTCCGGTTATAGTCCCAACAGTTTTGCCAACTAAGCGCAGCAACACAAAAAGCAAAATTACTGTCCAATGACTGATAATGGTATCAAACTGCAAATGCGCGCCGGCCAAGACAAAGAAAATAATAAAAATTATCTCTTCAAAATAATTAGAAAGTAAAGAGAAAACTCGAGAACTTTTTTGGGAAAAATTAACAAAAATAATACCAATGGTCATAGTAGTAAGTAGTTCGTCCAGTTTAAAATAACTGGAAAAACCATAACCTACAAATAGCATACCCATAACCAGGGCAATCAAAGCCCCGTCTTCTTCTACTTTTTTCTCAATCAAAGACAAAAGCAGGCCAAAAATTATACCGGCTAAGATTGAGCCAAAAATTGTGCCCAAAGGGCTAATGACTAAGTTGTTGACATTTAAATATTGAGTGCCTAAAAGCAGGGCTGAAGCAAAAGCAGTGGCAATACTAAAGTTAATTATTCCTAGCGCATCATCTGAAGCCGCTACTCCCATTAGTGTCCTGGTAACTGGCCCATCAGCTTTATATTCGTGAGACACGGCTAGCGTAGCGGTTGGATCGGTTGGCGAAGCAAGCGCGGCAAGCAGCAGAGCTAAAGGTAGCGCATGTAAGAAATTTACTCCCGGGATAAACCAAGCCATACCAATTGCAACCATGATAAAAGCAAATTCTGCTTCAAGAATTGTGATCCAGACAATGCTTTTCCCCAATTGTTTGATTTTAGGCCAAAAAAGCGATCCACCAATGGAAAAAGTGATTAAGGCTAAGGCAAAATCATTAGCTAGAATAGCGTTATCAATAAAATTGGCTGGTAAAATTCCAAAAATTTGGGGCTCCAAAAGAATTCCAATAATGATATAACCAACAATCTTCGGCAGTTTAACTTTTTCTGCTAAAAATCCACCTAGATAACCAAATAGCAGAATGATACCAATATTAAATAAGGCGTCCATATTTACTGTTCCTTAGGCCAATTGTTAAGGTCGTTCCCGTATTTTTGCTTTTTTTCTTCCAGCTTCTTCTTTAAAACATCCACATTATCTTGCAAACTTTTAATGGTCTTTTCAAACTCTTCAATCTGTTTAATCAAGTTTTCCGCATTTTTGTCTTCACTCATTTTGTTTTTCTCCTTTTTTAAACCTGGGCGCGACTGGGCTCGAACCAGTGACTTCTTCCGTGTGAAGGAAGCGGTCTACCACTGACCTACGCGCCCTTGAGCGCTGTATATGGTGGGCCCAGATGGATTCGAACCAACAACCAATCGGTTATGAGCCGACTGCTCTGCCATTGAGCTATGGGCCCGTCAATAAAATGAGTTTATCCCAACTTGTCGTCATAGTCAAGGCATGGTAAGATAGTGGTTTGCGGGCGAGTATTTCAGCGGCTAGAAGGCCTCGCTTACACCGAGGAGGTCATAGGTTCGAATCCTATCTCGCCCAAATTAAAAAACAAAATTGTTTTCCTTGATAACTTGATTGGTGAAATCAAGAATTCTCGACAGTTCTTCGTTAGAATAATTATTTAAAAGCAGTGAGGCTTTCTCATCATCACCCTTTTCATACAGATCCTTTGCTTTTCTTTCGATTTTTTCTGTTCTCATAAACATTTGTTCTTGAAATTGTCGCAACCTCACATTGTAGCTTAGGTATTCATCGGAGAAATCCCAAGTTCTGGGGTAAAAGCGTTGTTTTAGCAATTTGAACTGCCACCATGCATCCTTTTCATCATACTCTATATTAGAATCAACATAAGAATTGGGAATATCACGGCTCGCCATATAGATGGGAGCCATCGCGTTAATGCCTGCTCCACAGTAGCCAAACCACATCATGCAACCTAAGCCAACTGGCACATCGCTGCGTAAACGCCATATAAAGGTTGCCTGGTTGCCCTCGTTCATTAAGGGGGCAAGATTCGCTGTTTTCCATAAATCCCAAACATCGAGGTTGCCTTTTTTACTTGGTAAAACTTTTTCCGCTTGATAAACCCGGGAAATATTGAATTCGCTTTTCAGCTGCTCGGTTTCAGCATAAGCATTGCGAAAACTAAAATTTCCTTCCGCAGGATCATACCAACCTTGCTCTTGCGCATATTCAATTACTCCATTACTGGCCAAATCCCAGTCATTGTCAATAATAAAACAGTTACTGACTGCTAGGTAACCATCGTCGGGAACTTTTTTCGCCACCCAATGCCATGTAATGACCTCCATGTACCAGATCTCATTTGCATCTGCAATACAAAAAACCAAAGACCGCTCATTTAGTCCAAAGGTTTCAACCAGTTGACCAATCAGTTCCATGCCTTCCCGCGCAGTGATGGCTCGTTCCAAAACCAGCTTTCGAATGGCAAGACGTGTTATCCCTTTTCCTTTGGGAAGCTGTTTTACCTTGCTATTTGCCATATTGCAAGTGACTACAACCCCGTGCTCATTCATCCCGTTTAAAACCCAATCACCATCCTTTTTTTCCTCTGATACTTTTGACGAAAAACCTTGTGCCCAGTAGCCCGACGTCTCCGGAACCTGGGAAACTGTGACATAGTTAACATCTACTTCTGTTTCTGTGTGGGTTTGTCGAGGAACATATTTTATGCAGACAGAGTCCCAATCCCAATCTTCATAGTGACAGATTAAAATTGAGTTATCGCTAGTGTAATTCTTGCCAGCCATAATTAAGAAACATTCTTGCCCAACAGACAGTTGCTGTTCTAAGGTATCAGCTGCCAGTGGCTGAAAATATGCAATCAAAACCAGAAACAGCAGAAGAACAAATTTAACTCTCATACTTATTTTCCTCCTGTGGCTAATTATATCACTACTTTCATGTTATAATAATATTTCAAGTCATGCCCTAGTCCGACCACAGCGGACACCCAGACTTAATAATATTATTATGTTTGGGGATTTTATTTTAGATTTTAAAGACCAAAGAATCACTGGCAGCCAGCCTGCTAAGGTTATTACTTCGTTTAAAGAACTACGGGAAACTGACTTAACCCAAGGCGCTTATGGCTTTCTATCCTATGACTTTGCTTGGGAGATTGAGGATCTGCCTGATGTTGCTAAGGATGATCTAGGATTGCCTAAGGTTTTGTTTGTTGTTCCCGGAAAAGTCAACGTCGATCGGTTGCGCGACTGGAATCGTAAAGCGGTAAACGGTGACCGTTTCGAGCCGCGCAACCGCAACCGAGTCTCTAACTTTAGCAAATCTGCTTTTGAGAGAACTGTTCTTAAAGCAAAAGAATACATCACAGCCGGTGATATTTATCAAGTAAACCTATCTCAAAGACTAGAAGTTAAGATAAAAGATAGTCCCTTGAAAATTTACAACAGACTTTGCCAAATAAACCCCTCCCCTTTTGCCTCCTACTTTGATTTTGGCGATTTTCAAATAGTTAGTTGTTCACCGGAAAGGTTAATCAAATTAGAAAATGGCGTGGCTAAAACCCGCCCCATTGCTGGAACCAGACCAATCACTGCTAAAGAAGAAGAACTTTTGCTTGACCCCAAAGAACGCGCGGAACATATTATGTTAGTTGATCTGGAAAGAAATGATTTAGGCCGAGCTTGTGAATATGGTTCAGTTCATGTGGATGAAAACATGGTAATTGAAAAATATTCACACGTAATCCATATTGTTTCAAATGTGGTGGGAAAACTTCGGAAGGATAAAACCAAGTTCGACTTGATCAAAGCCATGTTCCCCGGCGGAACCATTACTGGTTGTCCTAAAATTAGATCAATGGAAATTATTGAAGAACTGGAACCAGTTAAACGCGGAATTTACACTGGGTCAATCGGCTATATTGCTAATGATAAAATGGATTTAAACATTGCCATCCGCACTATTTTAATTAAAGGCGACACTGCTTATATCCAGGTTGGCGCAGGTATTGTGGCTGACTCTGATCCAGAAAAAGAATATTATGAAACTTTACACAAAGCTCAGGCTATGCTCGAGGCTATTGCTTAAGCGTTTCTTCTGTTCCAGTCACGCCCAAGCTAAAACCTACGGTCCATACCGCATAATTACCCCATAATCCCCCACCAAATAAATGTTATTCGCGTCAGTCCCCCAAATACGATTACAATTGTCGCAATAAGGATACATAGGACCTACGATTGTAGAACCGTTGTAGCGATAAACTCCTCCTGATGTGCCTAAATAAACATTGTTACTGGCCGAAGCCCAAATAGCATTGATATCATAATTGCCAATTTGTCCAAGCTGGGTCCAGCTACTTCCATCATAAAGATAAAAAGTCCCGCCAGAACCACCAGTTCCTGTTGTCCTACCAACATATAAACCTGTGCCAGCCAGATAAAAAAGACTCTCTACATTAGCTGTGCCAGGCACACTAAGTGCTTCAACAGTGCTGCCGTTGTAACAGTACAAAATAGGTGTTTGACTATCACCAGCATTAGAATAACCACCAAAGTAAACTTCATTTGAAGATACTCCCGCAATGCTACGCAAAATTTCATCAGGAAAAACTTCCAGCGTTGACCAATTTGTGCCATTATAATGTAAGATCTGGGAATCGCCATTTGAATTATAGCCCACAGCAAAAATATCTGAAGCGGAACTGCCCCAAATGGCAGGTAAATATAGACCAATCTCACAACTTGTTGACCAGCTGGAACCGTCATATTTTATTATCTGGCCGCTCCAACTACTTTCTGCTACCGCAAAAAAACTGCTGCCGCCAGTTCCCCATAAGCCGTAGATAGTGTAATTACTATTAGTTTCAATGGAAGTTAAACTTGTGCCGTCATAATGCATGATATTAGCGGTTGTCCCGTTTCTAATTATTCGGCCGCCAAAATAAACATTGTCCGCGGCAAGGCCATAAATTCCATAGAAAGCACCACGGTATCTACCAAGCTCTTCAGTCCAGCTGGAACCGTTTTTTCGAAGTAGAACCCCATAGTCCCCGGCAATCATCACATTGCTTGAGCTTGTTCCCCAAACCACTTGATAATCAACAGCAGGAATGTCATATATTTGCTCCCAATCAGTCCCGTCATAATGAACAATCAAGCCGGCCCTTCCAACAGCATAAATATCATTGCTGGCACTGCCCCAAAGATCATACAATTCAACTGTGCCCGGCACCTCACTGTCATCAACCCCTTCCCAGGTAGCGCCATCGTAATGATAAAGCCTGTGCTCGCCTTGCACAGAAACAGCATAAACATCATTGGTAGCTGTGCCAGAAACAGCAGCAAAACGAGCATCATCAAAATCTGCTTGTTTAACCCAAGTTGAACCATTGTAAAAGTGGATTTGTCCGTCTATATCAGCCGCGTACACATGGCTGCTGTCTGCGGCCCACAGACCAAAAACATAACCTTCAGTATCAATTTCCATGCTAGACCAACTGGTGCCATCGTAATGGTAAACCAAACCAATTGCTCCAACATAAATGTCGTCAGCCGCAAGACCAAAAATACTGCATAAATGCTGGGTTGAATTAGGATCTGTATATACAATACTTAAATTGCCATTATCATATTTTCTAATATATTGGTTAGAAGCTACCACATAAGCAACATCTTCAGCCGGAGACCAAACCTTGAAAAAATGTTCAGTAGTAGCTGTTTCAATTAACGACCAGTCAGAGCCGTCATATTTTAAAATAGTGCCGCCATCACCAACCGCAAAAATATTGTTAGCCGAAGTTCCGTATACATCATCAATTACTTTACCGCGTGTTATGGCATTAAGAATTGTCCATTGAGAAACCGGAGTTGGAGTTCCGCCGCTTGACCCGCAACCATAAAGCATAAAAACAACCATCACCAAAGAAACAATAACCAGAAACAGAAAAGCAATTTTATTTTTCATATTAGTCTATCCTCCTAAAGTTAGAGACACTGGCAACCTACAAAAAACTCTCTTCCGTCCCAGTAGCAACATATAAAATATAGACTCCAGTATCAGTCCCCGTCTTACTATAGACAATTCGATCTCCCGCAGGGCTTAAACGTGGGAGATTGCCGGAAAAAGAACTTTTAACTTCTGTACTGGTCAAAGCACTAGTATCAACTTTAACATAAGTACTGCCAACAACACCGTAAACTTCTAAAGTGTTCGCAGAAGAGATTTGCGGCTTATCAACTGATAAAGCACTCGCCAAATCAAGGCGGCCACTGCCGTCAGCATAGATTAAACTTAAAAGCGAATTGTGCACAAAAGCAATTCGACCACCATACTGCCACGAAACAAAAGAAAGACTGGCTTCAGACGTTACCAGCGTATCAGTTGAACCAGTATAATCATTCCAATCCCTTACCCTAACTTCATCGGTAGTACAGTAGACTAATTGATTGCCATTAGCTGACCAGTCAAAAGATTTAATCCTGGGAGAAAAAATAATTTCAACGTCCTCTGCGCCAGTATGGGATTCAGCAGAAATATTATGGATAATGATCTTGCGATAAGCAGAACTACTTAAATCCGTCAGATAAGCTACATAATTTCTGGTGGGCGAGCAGCTCATTTGATAAGCTGGTTCATCAGATACATCTTTAAAAGAGGAACTTTCCCCTGTCCCGGTTGAATAAATAGTTTTAATGTTTTCAGTATAAGTCTGTCCTGTAGTCTGCGCCCCAGCAATAAAAACAACTTTAGCATCCCTGGTCCAGGAAGGAGAATAGTTGTAATAAGTAGTTGTTGACTGAGAAGAACAACCCACTGCTAAAAACAGAACTACCAACATCAAACCTAAAACCTCAAAATAAATCCCAAATCCCAACTTAGAAGTTAGAAGTTTATTTTTCTTATTTATTTTGAAGTTTGATATTTGAGGTTTGAAGTTATGCATATAGTTGTGGGGGCTCATCTCCCGGATAAAATTTGGGTCTAATCTTAAAATTAGCATCATCTTCATCAATTCTAGGTTTTATTTCTCCAGCCAAAGCCAACTTCAAAGCCTCATCTGCTTCTTTGATAAAATGAATTTCCATATCAGTGGGGATTTCTTTTTTAATTTCTTCAAAATCTTTCTTGTTTTCTTTGGGTAGAATAACTCTCATAATCCCGGCACGTCTGGCCGCTAACAACTTTTCTTTTAAGCCGCCAATTGGCAAAACTTTGCCACGCAAAGTAATTTCCCCAGTCATAGCCACATCACGCTTAACTGGAATTTTAGTTAAAGCAGAGGTTAAAGCTGTAGCAATAGTAATCCCGGCTGATGGGCCATCTTTGGGCACTGCTCCTTCTGGCACATGGATATGCACATCTATTTTTCTGAAGAAATTGTCTTCTAAACCAAATTGCTTAGCCCGAGAGCGAACATAACTCATGGCCGCTTTACCAGACTCCTGCATTACATCGCCCAGCTGCCCAGTTAAAGTTAAATTACCTTTACCCGGCATAACCGTTACTTCAATGGGAATAGTGTCACCGCCAACTTGTGTCCAAGCAAGTCCGGTAACATAGCCAATTTGATTTTTTTCTTCTTTTAAACCAAAGCGGTATTTAGGCGCACCCAAGTATTCTGCCAGCTCGCTTTTTTGGACAATATATTTTTGCTTTCCCTCTTGCTGGGCTCTTACTATTTTAGTGGTAATTTTCCTAAGTACTTTTGCAATTTGCCGCTCCAGATTCCTAACCCCAGCTTCTCGGCTATACTCCCTAATAATAGAAAATAGAGCACTATCTTCAAATTCAACTTGGGATTTTTTAAGGCCATGGCGTTCAAGCTCTCTGGGAATCAAATAGCCCCGGGCAATACCCATTTTTTCTTCTTCAGTGTAGCCAGACATCTCAATTACTTCCATACGGTCAAGCAAGGGTCTGGGAATAGAATCGCGCGTATTGGCAGTGGTAATAAAGAAAACATCTGAAAGATCAAAATCAACCTCCAAATAATGGTCAGCAAATTCTTTATTCATCTCCGGATCAAGCACTTCTAGTAGTGCTGCGGCTGGGTCTCCTCTAAAATCTTGGCCCAGCTTATCAATTTCATCCAGTAAAAAGACCGGATTACTAACTCCTGCCTTATGGATAGATTGAATAATACGACCAGGCAAAGAACCAACATAAGTTCGCCGGTGGCCTCTAATTTCTGCTTCATCCCTTACTCCACCCAAGGCCATGCGAGTAAATTTTCTACCCATGGCACTAGCAATCGAGCGGGCAACCGAAGTTTTTCCTACTCCGGGCGGTCCAACTAAACAAAGAATAGTTGCTCCCATTTTTTTGGTCAGCTGCATCACAGCAAAATATTCAACAATGCGCTCTTTCACTTTTTCCAGGCCATAATGATCTTTATCTAGTATCTTTTCTACTGCCAGGATATCCAGTTTGCCCTTGCTTTTCTTTTTCCAGGGCAATTCAATCAACCAGTCAAGATAAGTGCGGATTACGCCGGCTTCAGCTGACATAGGAGACATGTTCGCCAGCCGATCCAGCTCTTTAAGCGCTTTTTGATGAACATCTTTTGGCATTTTAGCTTTATCCACTTTTTTCTTGTACTCAATTAATTCTGGTTCATCATATTCTTCTTCTTGACCCAGCTCTTCTTTAATTGCTTTTAGTTTTTCTTTTAAATAATATTCTTTTTGCACTTTTTCAATCTGTTTTCTAACTTTTCCCTGCAATTTTTTCTCAACCTGCAACACTTCAAGCTCTTTGTCCATTATTTGACTTAATTTTTTAAGTCTTTTTTCAATTTCAACTGCTTCTAAAATAGCTTGTTTTTCGTCTACTTTTAAAGAAAGATAAGAAGAGATTAGGTCAGCTAAGCGGCCTGGATTATCCACGTTAACAATTGACATCAAAGTTTCTGCCGGGATGCGGCGGTTAAGTTTTACATATTCTTCAAACTGGTGAATAATGGTTCGGACCAAGGCTTCGGCTTCAATAGAAATATCATCTGATTCTTCAATTTTTGAAACCTTGGCTCTAAAATAAGGTTTTTCTTTGGTAAAGGATTCAATTTTAACCCGGCAAACTCCTTCTACTAAAATTTTGGTAGTGCCATCTGGAAGAGCTAACACTTGGACTACTTCTGCTAAGGTTCCGATTTTTGAAATATCTTTTATAGAAGGATCTTCAATATCTTCGCTATGCTGCACAGCAAAAACAATCTTTTTTTCTTTTTCCATGGTTTCTTCTAAGGCTTTTAGTGAAGGTGTGCGACCAATAAAAAGCGGCACAATCATCTGAGGAAAAACAACAATGTTGCGTAAAGGGATTAAAGGAAGGTCTTGCTTCCCGGCTTTGCCGGACTTCGCAGATTTTTTGTTTGGATCGGGCATATTTTATTTTTTGTCGAATTTGATTACTTCGTCAATAATGCCGTATTTAACTGCGTCTTCTGCGGTCATAAAGAAGTCCCGATCAGTATCTTGTTCGATTTTGGCTAAAGTTTGCTTAGTATGTTTAGCCATAATATTATTTAAAAGTTTTTTAATACGCAAAATTTCTTTAGTTTGAATTTCAACATCCGTCGCCTGCCCTTGCGCTCCACCAAGTGGCTGGTGAATCATAATCCTAGCGTTGGGAAGAGCAAAGCGCTTGCCTCTGCTACCAGCTGCCAGCAAAAGTGCTCCAAAACTAGCGGCTTGACCAATACAAATAGTTGAAATCGGTGATTTGATATATTGCATAGTGTCATAAATTGCCAGTCCTGCAGTTACTACACCGCCAGGAGAGTTGATGTATATATTAATATTTTTTTTGTTATCTTCTGCTTCTAAAAATAAAAGCTGGGCAATAATTACATTGGCACCGTGGTCTTCAATCGCATCACCAATAAAAATAATTCTTTCTTTTAATAAACGGGAATAAATATCGTATGATCGCTCTCCGCGAGCTGATTGTTCAACTACCATTGGGATTAATTGGGCTTTACTTTTCATCTTTTTTCTCCTCTGCGCTTTGAGGTTGTTCAGGGGCTTCTTCAACTTTCGCGTCAACTTCAGTTACTTTTGCTTTTTCAACCAAGAAATCAAGAGCTTTTCTGCGTAGCACATATTCTTCAATATATTTTCTAGTACCTTCATCAACATCTTTGAGCTCTCTACCTGATGCTTGAGCTAAAGATTTTAATTCTTCTTCCATTTCCTTATCTTCAACCTTAAGGCTCTCTGCTTCAGCAATAGCTTTTAAGACTAATTTGCCTTTAACTCTGATTTCCGCAGATTTTTTAAGCTCATCCCTTAAAGCGCTTTCTTCTTTTTTAATGCCTTTTAAATAATCGTCTAAAGTTAATTTGCTGGGAGCCAATGAACTGCGCAATTCATCCAGCATTACATCCACTTCTCTTTCAATCATGCCTGCTGGAATATCTAGCTCAGCGTCTTTTGAAGCTTCAGCAATTGCCTTGTTTTTAAGGTCAGCGTCTGACTCTGACTCTTTTTCTTTTTGCATGGTTACTTGCGCTTCGGCTTTTAGCTCGGCTAAGGTGCCATGCCGGCTAACTTGTTTGGCAAATTCATCATCCAACGCCACTTCCTTTTCTTTACCCTCGGACATGCGGCCACGAACATTTTCTAAAACTTTCATTACATCGTCTTCGGAAACCTCTGCTTTTTTCTTTTCCAGTTTTAAACCTTTGTATTTACCCAGTTTTATTTCCGGATAAACATCAACTTCAACTTTGAATTTAAAAGGTTTTTTCTTTTTTTGTTCCAGAATATCAACTTTGGGGAAATCCACTGGATCAATCTTGGTTTCTTCTAAAATTTTGGGATAAAGTTCTGAAATAAGCTCTTGAGCAGCGTGGGAATCAAGGTATTCTTGGTTTATGGCTTTTTTAACCATTTCTTTAGGGGCCTTGCCCGCTCTAAAACCTGGCACCTTAATTTCGCGGCCAGCTTTAACCAGAGCCTTATCTAGAGCTTTTTCAAACTGTTTATAATCTTCTTCAACTTCAATCAGGACCTTATTACCTTCGCGGCTATTAGATATAATTTTCATGAGGCTATCATTATACAATATTTTTGGGCGGCTGGGAATAGTTGTTTAGTAGTGTTTTAAACTCTAAAACTCAAAAATGCGAAATGCTCACGAAAATAATAGTCCCGAAAATTCGAAACCTTGTCCCAAAAACACGAAAACCCAAATCTTCCCAAAAATTATTATAGTGTTAGGGATGATTTGAATTTTTGGGCTTTCGTGAAATTTCCTTCGTGTTTTCGCGAAATTCGCTTTCGTGAGCATTTCGTAATTTCGTGTTTTGGGACCCCCTCCCCCTAATTTTTCAAAATATAGTGAAATTTCTTCCAAAACCATCCGATATATATGGGTAATTTGTTTGAAGGAGGATTTATTAATGCTTTATAGGACAACCGTTAGACCAATAACCGTAATGATTACGAGGAAGCCAGTTAGCTTAAATTTAAAAGTCACGGCTCTTAAGGATGGTAGATGGACAGTAAAGGGAATAGTTCCTGGTGATTTTGGAATAGATACAACCTTAACAACTCGGACTGTCGCAAAGCTAGACGCTACCTTTTTTGGTGGACGTACACCAACTTTTCACCAATTAGACCTGATACAACCTTTAAGCTTGCCTAGTTTTAATGAACTTGCGGCTTAATTTTTGAATTGACTGCTTGCTAATCACATGTTCAATCTGACAAGCGTCTTGTTCTGCGGTTTTAGCGTCCACTTTTAAAACTCGATGCAGAAATTTAAAGATAATTTTGTGTCGATTTAAGACTTTTTTAGCTTTTTTCCGGCCTTTTGTGGTTAAGGTAACTCCACTATACCTTTTATAATTAACTAAATCTGATTTTTTTAGCTTGCGCAGAGCTTCGGTAACACTGGGCATTTTGATTTCTATTTTTTCCGCAATATCCTTAATATGAGCATGCCCATGCTTTTTTTGTAAAAGCAGGATTACTTCAAGATAATTCTCCATATTTGGTGATAATTTTTTAATCATATGTTAACCCATTAACTTGAAAATTAAATTTAAAAGACTGCCCACGGATAAAGCAGTTAAAAGCATGATGGCAGTTGCCTTCACCATATCTTTCCAGCCCAGTTCATGCAAAAGAATAATAAAAGTGGCAATACAAGGAAAAGTCATGGATAAAACTACACAAGCAATTACCAATTGGCTAACTGACATGCCCAGCGGAACCAGCATGCCAACTGCTACATCTTTTCTTAAAAAACCCAGCACAATCGGCAACACGGCTTCCTTAGGCAGACCCAACAAACCAGTCACCACAGGTGCAGTAAAATTAGCAACAAAATCAAACATCCCGGTAAAATAAAGAATGTTAACCACAAAAATACCGCCAATAATAAGGGGGAAAGCTTCTTGAATAAATCCCCTCACCCGCCACCACAACTTCCGCAACAATATTTTTAAAGGCGGAAAACGATAGGGAGGGATTTCAAGCAACAGCTCCGGACTAAACCCTGGCAGAAGTTTATTTAAAATAAAACCTAAAACTAACCAGGTTATAAACAAGCTGAAATAAACCAGAAAAACGGGAAAGCCTCCATATTTTCCCAAGACCCCAATGACCATTGCTTGGAGTGCTGCACAAGGCACACCGATTGAAATTAAAGTTGAGGCAATAAAGCGTTCTCGCTTACTTTCTAATACGCGAGTGGCTAAAATTCCCGGAACATTACAGCCAAAGCCCAGCAGCGTCGGCACAATGGCAAACCCATGCAGACCAATTTTATGCAATAGATTATCCATTAAAACTGCTAAGCGCGGTAAATAGCCAGAGTCTTCTAATATTCCCAAGACAAAATAAAAAGCCAAGATATAAGGCAACACTGCTGCAAGGGGCACATAAAGCGCCGTGGTTAATAAACCAAAAGACTGGAAATAATCAATATTGCCGTCAATTAATTTTCCTACTAAAACATCATGCCAAAAACCGCTTGAACCAAGCAGCGGACTTAATTTCATGACTAAAGGAGTATAGATATTTTCAAAAAACGGATCAAAAACATAACCAATCAAGCCTTCGCCAATAAAACGCACTACCTTAAAAGCCAGATAAGCAATTAAGCCTGCAATTGGCAAGCCGCTCCAGGGATGAATAGTTAAATCTTGTATCCTCTCCCACAAAGTGTGGTGCTTATGCTCAATATGCTGAACTTGACTAACAACTTTGCCAATATCTTCCCAACGTTCTTCTAATGTATGTTTCCTCACCTTAGGAGTTCTAGCTTTATAAATTTCAGCAATTAATTTAGCAAAGCCTTCGCCTGTTACAGCTACAGTTGGAATTACTGGCACGCCTAACCATTCTGATAACTTTTCAACATTAATATTAATCCCTTTATGTTGGCATTCGTCCCAAAAATTAAGCACCACAACTACCGGGATATTTTGTTCCATTAACTCTAAGGTTAAATATAGATTTCTTTCTAAATTAGTAGCATCAATAACATTAATAATGACATTACCTTGTTTAAGTAAGCCCAGATCTGCTTTTTTTAGCATTTCACAAGCCACTTCTTCAGCTTTACAAGTAGGGTTTAAAGTATAAGTACCGGGAACATCAATCACTTCGCACTTTTCATTGCCAATTAACATGTGGCCTTTGGCATATTCAACAGTTGTGCCAGGATAATTTGATGTCATAACTTGCACGTCGGTTAAGCGGGAAAAAACCATGCTTTTTCCCACATTGGGATTGCCCATTAAAAGGAATTTTCTCACTTTAAATCCTCTACCATGATTTTTTCTGCTAACCCATGACCAACACTAATTTTGGTCTGCCCTATTTGAATAGTAATCGGCCCACGAAAAAGCATTGAATGCACTTTTTTAACAGTTTTACCAACTCTGATCCCCAAGGCCTCAAGCCTTCGAGCAGCTTCTTTGCCCCCAGCAATAGCCACCACCCTTGCTTCTTCCTTGTTTTTTAATTTTGTTATTGACTTTTTCATAACTTAGGCTTACCTAACTTTATTATAGTATAATCGAGACAAGCCTGTCAAGACTTGCATGGGTGAGCGTATCAGCAAATCAGAGGATCGGTGGGCAGAATATCAGTAAATCAGGATATCAGATATTCTGATAATCTGATCTACTTCCAACTGATCTGCTGATATTCTGATATACTATAAACGATGTTCAAAAAAGCCCTATTAATTTTATTGCTTTTAAGCACTGCAGCTTTTGCTTTCACCGCAACTCAAGTTCTAGGCACTGGACCTCTACCCTACAATTACAGAATCATTGACCAACACATCCATGCCGGCGGACATCCCTTAAACCCACGCATCCATTTTATTAATACCAACAAACAAGTTTTAGGTATTTTAAATTATTTAAAATCAAAAGATGTTAAAACTGTAATTGATTTAGAAAACACTAAGGCTATTCAAAAAAGATATACGCGGCTTTTAAAAAAGGCAGGCTTAACCAGAATCCATATTCCCATGCATAAAGATAAAGTTCCGACCGAAGAAGAATGGTTAATTATAAAAAAAGCCATGAAAAAACCAGTTTACATCCACTGTAAGTGGGGAGCAGATCGAACTGGGGCAATTTTGGGCAAATATTTAGTTGAAGTTAAGGGCCATTCTTCTAAAGAAGCTTTTGCAATGGTTAAAACTGGTGGGGATTGGGCGGGACCCTTAGGTGGTCTTAAAACTAGCAAAAATTATTGGAATATAACTAGGTTTTTTTATTCGGACTATAAGAAGCAATAAATTCTTCTATCTTTTCTTTTATCTGATCCCTTATTTCAATAATCCCTTGAATGTTTGACAACTTAGAAGGGTCGGTAAAATTCCAGTTTAATATTTTTGCCGCTCCGGGAAAAATTGGGCATTGTTCAGAGCTGGCTGCATCGCAAACGGTTATCACATAATCATATTTTTTACCTTGTTTATGAAAATCATGAACACTTTTGGTTTTATTTCTAGAAATATCAATTCCTGCCTGCCGCATGGCCTCAACCACCATGGGATTTAAACTTCCCGGTTCAAGCCCAGCACTTTCTGTTTCAAATTTATCCGGGGCTAGATTATTAAGAAAAGCTTCTGCCATTTGACTGCGGGCAGAGTTATGAATACAAATAAATAATACTTTCCTCATAAATCCAAAATCCTAATGACAAAATCCAAACAAATCGGAAAAAATCCGAATCGGGAAATTTTTTTCTGATTTGAATTTAAAAGATTTATTTGGATTTTGGATTTTGACATTTGGATTTGCCTCAATAAAACAGGTTAAACAAATATCCTACTAGCATAATACCAATGGCTACAATTGTGAAAAACACTACTAGCAAACGGGTTTTCATGACGCTTTTTAAGATAATAGCTTCTGGGAGAGACAATCCAGCAGTTGCCATCATCAAAGCCAACGCTGTACCAATAGCCACCCCTTTTTGGGTAAAAGCAAACATGATTGGCACCAAGGTTGAACAACCTGCGTACAAAGGAACTCCAATTAGAACCGCGATTGGAATAGCCCAGGGCGACTCTGATCTAATATAGTTAGTGAAAAATTCAGTTGGCACATAACCATGGATCACGGCACCAATAGCCACACCAATTACGATAAAAGGAAAAACTTTTTTAAAGATCCAAGCAGTTTCTTCATAAGCATATTTTAATTTGCCTTTTAAATCTTGCGGCAATTCGCCTTCCAAACTTGGTTTGTCCAATTTAATAATATCTTTTTGCAAACGGGTGCGCTGCAATATCATCCCGCCAACAACGCCCAACGTTATACCAAACCCTGCGTAAAGCAAGGCTGTTTTTAAACCAAAAGTGCCAATCATTAAAACAAAAAGGATTTCGTTGACCAATGGTGAAGTAATTAAGAAAGAAAATGCTACACCCATGGGAACGCCAGCTTCAAGAAAGCCAATAAAAATTGGAATTGAAGAACAAGAGCAAAAAGGCGATATGGCTCCAAAAAACGCAGCCACAAAATGGCTAATACCAAACCTTTCCTTTGAAAGTAATTTTTTAATTGTTTGCGGAGAAAGATAAGTTCTTAAAAAAGCAATAACTGAAATAACAATTAAAATAGAAAAAGCTATTTTTAAAATATCATAAACAAAAAAATGGAGACTGGAACCTAATTTTGAAGCCTCACTCAAACCCAGTAAGCCAAAAACAATAATATCTGCTATATATTCAAACACTCTATTTCCCTCCTAAAAACCAATCTATATCATTATTATACCAGTTTCGTGTTAAACTTTTACTATGAATAATAACCAAGTCTACGATGTTGCTGTAATTGGCGGGGGGCCGGCTGGCATGATGGCAGCGGCAACCACTGCTCAATCAGGGGCTAACGTTGTTTTACTCGAAAAAAACGATCGTTTAGGCAAGAAATTATTAATTACCGGCAAAGGCCGCTGCAACATAACCACAGGAGAAACCGATCTTGCGAACATTATTTCTTGTTTTGATAAAAACGGTAAGTTTTTATACGCCGCACTGCACGCGTTTACTCAAGAAGAGACAGTTGCTTTTTTTAATCAGCGTGGAGTTGCTACAAAAGTTGAACGAGGCCTGCGCGTTTTCCCGGTTTCTAACCGGGCCCAGGATGTTTTACAGGTATTAATTGATTTCTTAAAAGAAACTAATGTTAAAGTCATCAAAAACTGCACCGTAAAAAAGCTTATTAAGAAAAATGGTCGGATAATAAAAATTGAAACTAGCACTGGTGATATTGCTGCTAAAAAATATATCATTTGCGTTGGCGGACTTAGTTATCCAGGCACAGGCTCAAGTGGTGACGGCTATAAGTGGGCAAAACTATTAGGCCACACCATTACATCCCCTCACCCCGCCCTGGCCCCCATCCGGGTAAAAGAAACCTGGACCAAAGAAATGCAGGGATTAAGCCTTAAAAACTCTAAAATAAATATTTTTCAGAACAACAAAAAACAGGCGGAACGTTTTGGCGAAGCGCTGTTTACTCATGAAGGTTTGAGCGGACCAATTATTCTGGATATGAGCGAAACAGTTGGCAAGCTTTTGAAAAATGGTCCGGTTGAACTGCGACTTGATCTAAAACCAGCACTTGATTATCCGAAACTTGATCTAAGACTACAACGTGATTTTAAAAAATTTAGCAATAAATCATTTAGAAACAGTCTTTCCGATTTATTACCAAGAAAAATGATTCCAATAATTATCAGATTATCCGGGATAGATCCAGAAAAACAGGTTAACAAAATTACCAAAGAAGAGAGAAACAAACTGCTTCATCTTTTAAAAGAGTTAACCTTTACCCCAACCACTCTTCATGGTTTTAATAAAGCCATTATCACTGCCGGCGGGGTCAGCTTAAAAGAGATTGAGCCCAAAACCATGCAATCAAAATTGGTTAATAATCTCTATTTTGCCGGAGAAATACTTGATTTAAATGGCCCAACCGGTGGATTTAACTTGCAAGTTTGCTGGAGTACGGGGTTTTTGGCGGGAAAATCTAGCGGGGGTGGGATTTGAACCCACGGCCTTCAGGTTATGAGCCTGACGAGCTACCGGACTGCTCCACCCCGCGTCATTCGACTCATTGCATTCGCTCATGACTAGTACCGAGCGAGCAGAGCGAGTCGAGGTACTCCACCCCGCGTCGATACTGTGATATAATGATATCATGTCTGAACTTAGCCTTCAACAGACTATAACTCAAAGCTTAGAACTCCTACTTAGCCCTCGCATGCTGCAAATGTTAAAGGTCCTAAACCTGCCTTACCACGAATTAGTAGAGCAAATTTGCCAAGAAGCAGAAGAAAATCCGGTATTAGAAGTAGAACGCCAGGATGAATATGTAGAATTTATCCGCTATCTCACTTCAGACCGAAAAATCAAAAAAGACATAGATTTTGACGAAATGCCTGGCTTAGAAAACATCGGCAATGTCAGCAAATCTTTAGAAGACCACCTACTTGAACAGCTGGAACTGGAAGACATTGAAGAACAACAATACGAAATTGCTAAAAAGATCATTGAACACATTGATGATTTTGGTTTAGTGATTAATTATCCTCGGTTGCGCGAAAATATCATGAAAGAATTTAAAATCTCACGCCCTACCGTAGATAAGGTTCTTAAAATAGTCCAAACTTTTGAGCCCGAAGGAGTTGGCGCCCGAGATATAAAAGAATGTTTACAAATACAGGTTGAAGAACACAATTTTGACAATCCCGCCTTAAAAGAAATACTTACAAAAGCCATTGAAAAGCATTTAGAAGATTTAGGCAAAAAAGATTTTGCCAAAGTAGCCAAAGCATTGGGCGTTAGCTTAAAAGGCGCAGAAGAAATCGGCAATTTTATAAAAAATAATTTAAATCCTAACCCTGGCAGTTCGTTTAGCGGAGAAACCAAACACGTTATACCCTCTTTTGCAGTGGAGCAAAGCGAAAAAGGCTTAAAAGTAGTCAATCTTGAAACCCGCTATGGTCCTGTGATTAAAATTTCTACTCACTATTTAAAAATGATGGAAGACCCAAAAACCGATAAAAAGACCAAAGAATTCCTTAGGGAAAAACTGCAAAAAGCCAAAAATCTCTTAGAAGATTTTTCCAAAAGAAGTGAAACTTTAGAGAAAATCGTCCGAAAGATAGTTGGGACACAAAAGGAGTTCTTTGATAAAGGAATCACTTGGATGGTGCCACTGTCGCAAAAGAGCCTGTCCGAGGAGTTTGGACTGCATCCTTCTACTATTTCTAGAAGTGTGGCAGCAAAATACATCCAGACTCCGCAAGGGATTTTCCCTTTAAAAGCTCTTTGCCCACGAGGGCCAAAAGGCTTTACCAGTGTGCGTATTAAGGTCATACTGGCAGAGATTGTTAAGAATGAGGACAAAAAAAATCCTCTATCTGACAGTCAGCTGACCAAAGCCATGAAAGAAAAAGGGGTTCACATTGACCGGCGCACCGTGGCTTACTATCGCAAAGAATTAAGTATTCCTTTATACGATAAAAGGAGAATATAAAATGCCTAAGAAAAAAGGGAAACCGGGCAGAAAGAAAAAATTAAAGCAGCACATTTTAATCGTTGATGACGAAAAAAGTCTGCGCGATTCTATGACCTTGCTTTTGCAAAAAAAGTTTGATCTTCATTTAGCTAAAAACGGCAAAGAAGCAGTTGAAATCGTTAAAAATCATCCAGTTGATTTAGTTTTGCTGGATATTCGTCTGCCGGAAATTGACGGGATTGAAATTTTAAAATTAATCAAAGGCATTGATGAAACCATTGAAGTAATTATGCTAACCGCTGTAATCATGGTAGGAAAAGCAGTGGCAGCTATGCGAGCCGGTGCTTATGATTATATTACCAAACCTTTTGAAATTAACACCCTGCAAGTGCAAATAGAAAAAGCCTTGGAAAAAAGAAGACTGCTTAAAGAAAATTTATCTTTACGCACAATTATTGAAGAAGAGCATGAGTTTGAAAAAATTATCGGCAAAAGCAAAGAAATCAAAGACATTGTAAAAACTATCGATGACGTGGCCAAAAGTAAGGCCTCGGTGCTTATTTCTGGCGAATCCGGTACTGGTAAAGAATTAATTGCTAAGGCAGTTCACAACCGCAGCGCACGCAAAGATAAATTATTTGTAGCTATTAACTGCGCCGCCATTCCGGAGAATTTACTTGAATCAGAACTTTTTGGACACGAACGCGGTTCTTTTACCGGGGCCACCGAGCGTCAAATTGGTAAATTTGAAATCGCTCACGGCGGCACCTTATTTTTAGATGAAATAGGATCCCTGCCCATGTCTATGCAGGCCAAGATCTTGCGCGCTATCCAAGAAAGAGAAATCGAGCGTATTGGCAGCGGTTACCCAACTCCGATTGACGTGCGTATCATTGCTGCTTCTAACACTAATTTACGGCAAGCAATTAAAAATTATAAATTTCGCGAAGATCTTTTTTATCGTTTAAATGTTATCCCTATTCACATACCACCTTTGCGCGACCGCAAAGAAGATATTGCTTTGCTCACTAACCATTTTTTAAAGAAAAATTGCCAGGAATTTGGCAAAAAAATCAAAGGTATTAAAAAAGAAGTCATGGAAATGCTAGTAGCTTACCGCTGGCCTGGCAACATAAGAGAGCTGCAAAATTTAATTGAACGCCTAGTGGTACTGACTAAAGGAGACCACATAGGCCAAGAACATTTGCCAAAAGAAATTAACATTAACAAAGACCTCCTGGATATTGAAGCTGAAAAAGACAAACTATTTGAGGCTGTACAACAGTTTGAAGCTGAATTCATTCAAAGAGCTCTGCGTCAAACCGGTGGCAAAAAAGGCAAAGCCGCTAAATTAATGGGTGTGCATCGAAACACCTTGGTTAATATGGAACGCAGATATGGCTTGCAGCACCACCGCCGCCGCCCAAACTAATGTGCACAGCCTACCCCAATTGCACATCTAAATAGTCTAATACCCCAGTTTTACCCTGGTAATAACCTTGCTTTATTCATAGTGTATAGATTTAAACTAAGGAGGAAGCAATTATGCCAGTACAAGAAAGAGAAAGAGGAAAAGAATGGACCCCGACCAAGGAATTTTTACCGATTATTTTAGGCAAAGAAGTCGGTGACCAGTTAAAAGATGAAGATCTTGAAAAGCTGGAACTTTTTGAAAAAGGCTTGAGCAAAGAAATTAAAAAAGAAGATACTATTGAACAAGCTATCACTAAAATCGTCAGAATGGCAGTGGCCGCAGAATTTGGCGCATCCCTTGTGGTTTCCCAGGGTGCCAAAGAAATGATCAATACTATTGCTCGAGGCATATTACAGGATTCAGAATTGCGCAAACAAGCATTATTAATCGTAGATCGTTTTGCTAATGCCTAATAATATATTAATTATTGACGACGAATTATCGATTCGCGAATCTTTTCTGCTTATCCTAGAAGACAAATATCAGGTCCACCTCGCCCCTTCTGGTGAAGCTGGCTTAAAAATTCTTAATGACAAAAAAATAGATCTAGCCTATCTTGATATCCGCATGCCCGGTATGGATGGCATCCAAACTCTTAAAAAGATAAAGGAAACCGATCCTAACATTGAAGTAGTCATGGTGACCGCGGTTAATGATGTGCAAAAAACCAGTGAAGCAGTGCGGCTAGGCGCCTACGATTATGTGGTAAAACCTTTTGAAGTAGACCATATTTTAAAGTTAACTGAAAAACTTTTGCGCAAAAAATCAATTAAGACCGAAGAGATAAAAGCTGCCCAAGCTTTAGAAGAAAAAAAACTGGTTAATATCGGCAATAGCGAAAAAATCTTAAAAGTTTTGGACACAGTCAGCAAATTAAAAAAAGAAGATCAGGTTTTATTAGTTGGAGAAGTTGGCACTGAAAAAGAATTGATTGCTTCTTTAATTTACGAAAAAAGGACTGGCCGCAAAACAGGATTAAAGAATATATTTCTTTCAAAATCCATGAGCCACAAACAAATTAAAGAGCTGGTTGATACTGAAAACACTTTATTTATTGATAATTTTGAATATTTACCCAAAGATACTAATCCGCTAAACTTTATTGCTGGCAGCAGTCAAGAATTAAGCCTGGAAAACTTTGTGGTCATAAAATTACCCCGTCTTTCCGTCAGAATCCCGGATATTCCAGTTTTAGCTAATCATTTTATTGAAAAATTTAATCTAGCCTATAGAAACAACCTGGAAATCACCGAAGAAGCGCTGGAAACCCTGGGTAATTATAAATGGCCTGGCAATACCGCAGAACTGGAAACTATCATTGAAAGATTGGTACTTTCTTTAAACAAAAAGCAAATTGAAATATCTGACCTGCCCTTTTCTATCATGACCAAAACCGTTGGTCCCGTTGGCAGCGACTTTGTGGCTGATTTTGAAACAGAGGCCCTAAGGGACGGACTAAAAAGCGGACTTTAACAAATTCTCTTGCAAATGTTCTAAACTTCTAGTACCGGTCAAAACCGATGACACATGTGGATTAGAAAAAACAAAATCCCAAGCATGCTGCGCTAAATCGTCTCTTGTTCTTACTTGTTCAATTTCGCTTCTCCATTTTCTCGCTATCTTATCAGTTTGATGATCTCCAACTCCTTCTGCAAACTTAGGAGTAAGAACGCCTGTTGCTAAGGGACGGTTTGTTACTACGCCAATATTGCTTTCGCCGGCAAGTTGTATTGCAACCGCCATAGTCTGATCAACAAGATTATAAGGCACCTGGAGAACTTCAAATATTCCTATTTGAACAGCTGCTATCGCCGCTTCTGGAGAATTGGTCACAGTTACTCCCAAATGATCCACATCTCCCTTATCTTTAAAATCTTCCAAAACCCTTAATGCTTCCTCATTTCGCAATGCTTCTAATGGGGCGCTATGAAGACTTAGTAAGTGAATATGATTGCCTAATAAACGCAAACTGTTTTCGACAGAAGTTCTTAATGCTGGAGCGGAATAATCTGAATAACTTTTCGTTTCCCCCGGCCTAGAATGTTTTCCGCATTTTGTAGAAATAATTAATTCTTGAGCAAATTGTTGGTTAGCTATTAAAAATTCACCTAAACGCGCTTCGCTTTCACCATAAGCAGGGGCAGTATCAAAAAAATTGACTCCCATGTCTATTGCCCCTCTAAGAAAACGATCTGTTTCTTTCCCTGTAGGAATAGGTGCTTCTCCTTGGGCATCAATTCCCCATTTTCTGCCAATTCTAAGCAATCCACATCCCATTCTGGAAACACTCAAATTGGTTCTACCTAATTTTACTCTAGGAATTGCATATGTCATTAAATTTGTTCCTCTATAGTAATTATCGTTAATTTAAGGAGAAAATTTCAGTTTTTTAGAAGAAAAATGCCCAGGGCCGGATTTGAACCGGCACAGCCTTTCGACCGAGGGATTTTAAGTCCCTTGTGTCTGCCATTCCACCACCTGGGCATTAGGAAAACAGTTTCTTAATCAATTCTCTTCCGCGCCCACTTTTATAATATTTTTCTCTTTGCCTTGCTTCTTTAGAATCGGCAACCTCTTCATGATGCAATAATACGAAAGGTTTTCTGGTTTTCGTTGAAGCCACAAGGCCCGAATTATGTCTTTTTATTCTTTTCTCAAGGTCATTAGTCATTCCAGTATAAAAGCCATTATCCTTCAAACTCCTTAAAATGTAAACAAAATACATCTTCTCGTCCCTTGTGACCGCCTTCGTCCGCCTACGGCGGACTTCGGCGGTTAAATCTGCCATTCCACTTGCCCGCCAAAGGCGGGCTTGCCCGCCGGAGGCGGGCCACCGCGGCGCGTTACTCAACAATTTTATAAGCGGTTTCGCCCTTTTTTACCATACCCAAACGAGTTCGAGCAAACTCTTCCAAATTACCTAGCTTAAGTCGAACTTTCAGTTGCTCGGTAAGCAGTTTTTCTTTAACAATATTTTTTTTCAAATGTACTTGCTCGCTCTTAAGTTCTCTTAAATCCATTATATCCTGCCTAATTAAAAAAATAAAGTAGATAACAATTAAAATAAATAGTATATAGCCAATTTTTCTCATAAGCCTAAAAATGTCTGGACATACCAGCTGATAATCTGGTTGCCCCAGAAAAGCGTAATTAAACCCGCCACTACCAAAGCCGGACCAAAAGCAATATACTGTCCCATTTTAAGTTTTCGAAAGAGAATAAAGGGAAAAATCGCAATGGCCGCTAAAAAATAAGCTAAAAATATGGCCAGGATCACACCCTGCCAACCCAGAAAAGCTCCCAACATAGCGGCCAGGAAAAAATCACCCTCACCAATCGCCTCTTTTTTAAAAGCTAATTTACCAAAATAGCCAATCGCGTTTAAGATTAAATAGCCCAAAGCCATGCCTAATCCAGCCGAGAGAAACAGGTTCCAACTACGCAAATTATAAAGCAAACCTAGTCCAATACCCACAAAACTTAAAACATCAGGGATTACTTGATGCTCTAAATCAATAAATAAAATAGCCAGGCAAATAGCTACAAAAGGACAAAGAAAAATCACTTCGTAAAGAGGAAAATAATAAGCCACTGCTGCAAATACACCTCCGGTTAAAAGCTCGACCAAAGGATAGCGCCAGGATATTTTCTGTTGGCAATAGCGGCATTTACCACCCAAGCTTAAATATCCAAAAATAGGGATTAAATCCATAACATTTAAAGGGTGGTCGCAATGCGGACAGTGCGAAGGAGGAAAAACAATTGATTTTCCTCTGGGCAAACGATGGATACAGACATTTAAAAAGCTGCCTACTACCGCACCAAGCATAAAAGCAAAAAGTATAATTATTGACTTATCCATGACGAAATTATATAGTGATTATAACATGAAACTTCCTCGGTTCTTAATAAAAAAAGTGCCTAAACAGGAAAATATCAGAAAAATCCGCGCTTTATTAGATGATAGCGATATCCATACAGTCTGCGAATCAGCCAAGTGCCCTAATATAGGTGAATGCTTTTGTAATAATACTTTAACATTTATGATTCTGGGCAATGTTTGTACTAGAAACTGTGGCTTTTGCGCAGTTACAAAAGGAAACCCCTCTCCAGTTGACCCTGATGAACCGGAAAAAGTTAAACAAGCAGTTCATAAACTCGGCTTGGATTATGTGGTTATAACTTCGGTAACAAGAGATGACTTAGAAGACGGTGGAGCAATCCAGTTTGCTAAGGTGATTAAAAAACTGGCACCTTTAAAAGTAGAGGTTTTAATCCCGGATTTTTTAGAACACTTAGAAATAGTTTTAGCTGCGAAACCACTTGTGTTAAACCATAATGTTGAAACCGTGCCAAGACTCTATCCACAAGTGCGGCCACAAGCAAATTATCAGCGTTCGCTGGAAATATTGCGCAAGAGTAAACAACTCGACAAAACAGTTTACACTAAAAGCGGGTTTATGGTAGGATTAGATGAAAATCAGGAAGAGATTTGTGCTCTTCTTGAGGACTTAAACGAGGCGAAATGTGACCTTGTAACTATTGGCCAATATTTAGCTCCGTCAAAAGAAAATTTGCCAGTAGCAAGATATGTTGAGCCAAAAGAGTTTGAGACTTATAAAAAAACAGGAGAAAAATTAGGGCTAAAAGTTAAAGCGGGACCCTTTGTCCGCAGTTCTTACCAAGCCAAAGAATTAATATCATGAAAAAATTTAAAGAAGCAGAGCGTTTAGCTAAATTACCCATTTATGTTTTTGCCTTACTGGACAAGTTAAAAAACGAAGAGCGCGCCAAAGGCAAAGATCTGGTTGATTTAACCATTGGCTCTCCCAGCCATCAACCACCCCAAGAAGTGGTCCAGGCTCATATTGAGGCGTTAAGTAAGCCGGTTACCCACAAATATTCTTCGTTTGAAGGCGACCCGGCTTTTATTACTGCAGCGCAAGAATGGTGTAAAAGACAATACAATATTGATATTGAGAAAAACGAAGTTGCTATTTTAGTCGGCAGTAAAGAAGGTTTAGTCCATTTTTATTTTGCTTTTCTTAATCCAGGCGACACAATCTTGGTCCCCATGCCTATTTACCCATCACACTTCCGCGGACCAATCTTAACTGGGGCAAACCCAGTGATTCTTCCGCTTAATGAAGAAAATAATTTTATTCCTGATTTAGATAAGATTGATAAAAAAGTTGCTAAGAAGGCAAAAATTTTAACCATTACTTACCCTACCAATCCAACCGGAGCAACCGCGCCTAGAGAGTTTTTTGAAAAAGCAGTGGCTTTTGCTAAAAAGAACGATTTAATTTTAATCCATGATTTTGCTTATGCAGAAATTTACTTTGACGGCAAAAAACCAGTGTCTTGCTTGTCCATTCCTGGTGCCAAAGATGTTTGTGTTGAATTTCACAGTTTATCAAAAACTTTTGGCATGGCTGGCTGGCGGCTAGGCTTTGTAGTAGGTAATCCCAATTTAATTGCATCTTTAAAAAATATTAAAACCAATCTTGACTATGGTCCTTTTGGCGCAACAGTTAAGGCTGGAACTGTGGCTTTAAAAATGAAAAATGGTTATTTTGATGATATGCGCTCTGGCTACCAAAAGAAACGCGATATTATGGTGGAAGGTCTAAATTCTCTGGGCTGGAATTTAAAAAAGCCTACAGCCACTTTTTATCTTTGGGTGCCTGTGCCCAAAGGTTTTACTTCTATGTCATTTGTTGAGCATTTAATCCATACTATCGGCGTGTGTGTTTCTCCTGGAACTGGTTTTGGGGATCTGGGTGAAGGATATGTCCGAATCGCCTTAGTTGACAGTGATGCAAAAATTAAAGAAGCTATTGAACGTATGAGAAAAGCAGGAATACGTTACAGTGCATAAACCCATTATTGGTATTACTATGGGTGATCCAGCTGGTATTGGCCCAGAAATCTGCGCTAAGGCTTTAACTAATCCAGAAATTCAGTTGCTAGCCAATTGCATTGTGATTGGTGACCGCAAATCCATGCGCAAAGCTTTAAAAACCAAACTTGAAATCAACTCCATTAAAAAAGTTTCTCAAGCAAAATTTAGCAAAGGTGTTATCGATGTGCTTGATTTAGACAATATCAATGTTTCTCGTTTAAAAATGGGACAAGTCTCAAAATATGCTGGTAAAGCTGCGATTGAATACGTGGAAAAAGCTGCTGAACTAGCCATGGATAAAGAAATTGATGCCATAGTTACCGGACCAATTAATAAAGAAGCTATTCATAAAGCTGGTTACAAATATCAAGGCCATACTGAACTTTTGGCTGCTAAAACCAAAAGCAAAAGACCAGCCATGATGTTTGTGGCTGATAATTTTTGGGTTATGCTAGCCACTACACACGTACCCCTAAAAGACATAAGCAAAAAACTGGATAAAAATAAATTAATCCATTTAATTCAATTAGCCCATGAAACTCTTGGCAAAGCCAGAGGTAAAAAACCAAGGATTGGAGTAGCAGGACTTAACCCTCATGCCGGGGAATCGGGAATTTTTGGAAATGAAGAAATAAAAATTATTGCACCAGCTGTAGCTGAAGCTAAAAAACTGGGAATCAATGTTAAGGGCCCTATTTCTCCTGATGCAATTTTTTATTTAGCCAAAAGCGGTGTGTTTGATATTGTGATTGCTATGTACCATGACCAGGGCTTAATTCCTTTAAAGCTTTTATCTTTTAATCATTCGGTCAATGTTACCGTTGGCCTGCCTATTATAAGAACCTCGGTTGACCATGGCACTGGTTTTGATATTGCGGGTAAAGGCTGGGCTAATCCTACTAGTTTGATCGAAGCTATTAAAGTCGCCGCCCACTTTGTTAAGACTAGATAAATGACACCTACTCTTGCCCAAATAACTAAAGAATTACTAGGAACTTATAACCGCCGGCCGAGGAAAAGGCTGGGTCAGCACTTTTTAATTGACCCCAAAGTTTTACAACGCATCATTGATGCTGCAGAACTTAATAGTGATGATTTGGTAATTGAAATCGGATCTGGCCTTGGCGTTGTCACATCAGAAATTGCCAAACTCGTTTATCAAGTCATTGCTGTTGAAGTGGATAAAGAATTAGTTCAAATTAGCAAGCAAGTTTTAAAGCAATTAGCCAATATTGCTTTTGTGGCTAAAGATATATTAAGGGTTGATTTAAAAGAACTTATTTTAGGCCGCAAATATAAAGTAATCGGCAACTTGCCCTACTACATCACTGCTCCAATTGTAGAGAAAATTATAAAAGCCAAAGAAAAACCAGAATTAGCTGTGCTCATGGTTCAAAAAGAAGTGGCTGAAAGAATGACGGCTAAGCCAGGAACCAAAAAATTTGGTTCTTTTTCCATTTTCACCCAATTTTATGCTGAAGTAGAAATAAACTCTCTAGTTTCAAAATCATCTTTCTTACCCTGGCCAGAAGTTGGCTCTGCTGTGGTAGTTTTAAGGCCGCACAAAACTCCCCGCTATATGGTTAAAGACGAAAAATTGTTTTTTGATATTATGCATGCCGCCTTTCAACAGAGAAGGAAAAAGATTAGAAATTCATTGGCTAAATTTAATCTTGGAGATGTAAAAATTGATTTAAATCGCCGACCGGAAACTTTGAGTATTGAAGAATTCGTGCTTTTAGCTAACTATGCCTCGCTTGTAAAAGCCACAAACTGATCGTAAGCTGGTTTCCAGATAAAAGGATAAGGGTAAACGCGGTCTGGATGAGAAAAATCAAGTGCCACAGAGTAAGACTCTTCGCCTTTCCAGCTGCCGGTCGTGCAATACCTGACTTTGCCGGCTAACTCTGGATCTTCATTAATAGCTTTAATAATATCCTGGATAGTAAACCAATAGCCTGCACCATGATCATGGCCGCGAACATAAATTAGAGGGTTTTCTTTAGTAAAAGGCCCATTGCCTTTAACTTCCAAATCCTTAACAACTGCCCTGACCCGCTCAACCAAAGAATTAATCTTATTTGCTTTCCACTTTTCTTCCCTAACAAGAAGCCTGCCTATAACCTCCATCCAGTCCATAAAACTAGGCCAAAGTTTCCTAACTAAAAACCTCTTCTTCAGCCAGGTACCAAGCTTTACAATATAAAGACCTATATTAGTACTATCCTTATTATATTTATCACTCTGGTGCCCATGCTCAAAGTAAACATGATTACCATAATAAGTTTCTTCAACATGCACGTTTAGGCCAAACTTGCCAGATGGCGCAACTTGTTTCATGGCTCGATCATGGTTGCCCACGATATAAAGCACATTAGCCATGCGATCAATGGCATTCATAATATCAGGATTAGCTTCTCTGATTCTCATTAAAGTAGAACGCCAGACAAAGAAATCGTAGATATCACCGTTTAATACAACTTCCGCGCGTAAATTATAAGCCAGCATGAAAAAACGCAGCAAATCTTCGGTTTTGGGATGCGGTTCTGTGTTTAAGTGCAAATCTGAAACAACCAAAGCAAGACGAGCTTTTTTTTGTTTGTGTTTAGGATTAATATCAAACTTGCCAGCCGGATAAACCATTTGGCGGTAAGCGTCTCCGGTGGCAGGATTAAAAAATTTATATATCTCCTTCATTGACATAGCCCGCACTTCAGCCATTTTTCTTTCTACTGTTTGGATATTTGCTGCGGTGTGCTCATGGTTTTGCGCTGTAGTCTGGCGGGCTTTTTCTGCTTCCCGCTCATTTAATTTGATTAAAATTCTTTTCGCCGTGGTCTCTAGCGCTCTAAGTTTTAATAGTGGGTGGCCCATGTTTATTCTAGCTTTAGCTAATCTACCCAATCTGGGGTAAATAAACGCCAGGTCTGGAACTTTTTGCAGTAAAGGAGAGAAAACTCTGGGATCAATTTCTTTTGAAATCGCCTTGGCAAGTGTTTTGGCTAAATCTACAACGCCACTACCCTCTTCGCCTAAATCAAAAGTTTTATCCACATAAAAAATCTTACCTCTGGAAATTCTAATAACGTTGCGATTTTCTAAAAAGCGCAAATTCTTTTCTAATTTTTCTGCATCAACCTTAACGCCTGCCACTTGCCCCAGTTTTCTGGCCATTAGCCTGCGATTAACAAAAGCCCATGACTTCACCCTAAGGTCAGCCGAGGCCGCCCTTCCACCATAAGCTCTTAATGTTGCTCGATTAAGTAATAGTGTCATTTTCCTACCTTTTTATCGGCAAATAAAGCTGGAAATTTCAAAAAAACTGAAATTAAACCTATGATTTATCGAGAAATAATAAGAAAGCCATGACAATAAGAATTGCTTTAATAGGAAATCGATCTAACTTTAAAACCACCTATGGACAAACATATGTGGCTACAAGCAATGTTGCTCAAAAAAGATTCGGAGCAAGAGTTGAGACTTTTTTTAAAAATCCTAGCCAGGCCCTAGGTGATCTTAATTATAGAGCCGAACAAATTAGAGCATTACAAGAATTTTCTCCGGGAGTTGTTTTTTCAGATCCAGAAAGCATACCAAGAAACGGACCATGTAATGATCTTGAAGAAGAAATAGCTGATACGGTTGGAAAAAAAATTGAAAGAATAAAATTACCTGATACGGGTGATATTAGCTTAAAGAACCATTTTTATCGATTTTGTCTAAATCACAATATTCCTGCCCCCAATACTGTTTTACTAGAAGATATTCCTTTGCGAAGCTTGACTCACGCTGCTGTTACCAATCTGCTTCAAAGACACAGAAAAAGCCCATTGCTTTATAAGTGGACCTATAGTTCCGGAGGAAAAGAAGTTTTCTTAGTAAGTAACGAAGGTCAACTTACCCAATTATTCAGAGATTATGATTTAAACACTTTTATCGCACAAGAACGTATTCCGGTAGGCCCAATAGCTTTTTCAATGCGAGTTGTAACCTTTGGCAGAGAAATAATTGGCGGCATACTCCTTTTTAACCCTGGCCACTTATTTTGCTCTAACGCAAAGCAGGGAGGAATCGCTTTTGATTTGGCTCCTCCCCAAGAAAAAGAAGGAAGATTGTTATCAGATAAACAATATGAAATCTTTATAAGAAACTCAAAACTAGGCAGAGCTTTTGCTCAAGCAAACGTACTTCCTTTTGATCGAAGAATTCCTCCTTTGGCAGTAAAATACGCCCAATTAATCGGGGAACACCCCGCAAGATCATTACTTAGGGGAACCGATTTTATTTTTGACGAGGCCGGTGCAATTTACGCACTTGAAACTAATACTCACCCAGGCCCTCCAAGTAGCGGTATGTGGCTTGATCTTATTGGAGAGAGTTTTAATCCTGAAACAGGGGTCTCCCAACAAGAGCAAGAGTCACAAATTGCTGCAGAATTGATTGCCGAGGCCTGTTTAAGGTTTGCGGCTTAATATTTTTGACTTCATTTCTGCTTTAATTTATAATGAATATTATGCATAAAAAAGTAACTGTAATAGGCGCTGGGAATGTGGGAGCAGAATGCGCTCGAATTATTGCCCAAAAAGAGCTGGCTGATGTGGTTTTATTAGATGTAGTTGAAGGTATTCCACAAGGAAAAGCCTTGGACATGATGCAAGCAGGACCTGTGGTTGGTTGCAACAGTCAGATTGTTGGTACCAATGATTATAAAGACACAAAAAATTCAGATATTGTAATTATTACTGCCGGACTAGCTAGAAAACCTGGTATGAGCCGCGATGATTTGCTTAAAAAGAATGCAGAAATTATAAAATCCGTGGTTAAAAACGCGGTTAAACAATCACCTAACTCAATTTTGCTCTTGGTAACTAATCCCCTAGACACTATGGTTTATTTAGCCTGGAAAACTTCTGATTTTCCTGCAAAAAGAGTGGTAGGAATGGCACCTTTGCTAGATGCTTCTAGAATGGCCACCTTTATTGCTATGGAACTTAAATGTTCAGTAACTAATGTTAAAGCCACTGTCCTTGGAACTCACGGTGATTTAATGGTTCCGGTTGCCAGCCAAACTACGGTTTTAGAAAAACCAGTTAGCGAACTACTTCCCAAAGAAAAAATTGAGGCTATTGTGGAACGAACCAGAAAAGGCGGCGCTGAAATTGTAGGTCATCTTAAAACTGGATCAGCTTATTATGCTCCAGCCGCTGCGGCTGCCTATATGGCAGAAGCAATTTTAAATGATAGTAAAGAGATTATCCAATCCTCTGTTTTAGCCGATGGAGAATATGGTTTAAAAGATCTCTATATTGGCCTGCCAGCCAGACTTGGTAAAAATGGAGTAGAAGAAATTTTAGAAATTGATCTAACTCCCGATGAAGAAAAAGCCTTACAAAAATCTGCTCAAGCCATACAAGCAAATAATAAAAAATGCGAGAAATAGCAGCTAAAAACATTAGTGGAACCGTAAAAAGGCTTATTATTGAAGCTAACACTATTCTTTCTGAAGATGTATTAGCGGCTTTAAATAAAGCTCTGGCCCAAGAAAAATCTGATACTGGCAGAGAAATCCTGCGGCAGATTATTAAAAACTCCAAAATTGCTCTTGAAGAAAAATTAGCCGTTTGTCAGGACACTGGCTTTGCTATTGTTTTTGTGGAAATTGGAGAAAACGTGCAAATTACTGGCGGCAGTCTTAAAGCTGCGATTAACGAAGGTGTAGCTCAAGGTTATACAGAGGGTTATTTTAGAAAATCCATCGTAGAAGATCCTATTCATAGAAAAAATACCGGCGACAATACCCCAGCTATTATTCATACTGAAATTGTACCAGGAGATAAGTTAAAATTAACTCTTTTAACCAAAGGCGGCGGCGCAGAAAACTGCAGTGCCATTAAAATGCTTAAACCGACTGATTCTTACGAAGAAATTAATCAGTTTGTTTTAGAAACCGTGAAAAACGCCGGAGCTAACGCTTGTCCTCCCATGATTATTGGAGTGGGAATTGGCGGCACTTTTGATTATGCGCCAATCTTAGCTAAAAAAGCTTTACTTAGAAAAGTTGGCAAGCACAGCAGTGCACATGAAACTAAAGAATGGGAAAAAGAACTTTTAGAAAAAATCAATCAAACTGGTATCGGACCTATGGGATTGGGGGGAACCACCACTGCTTTAGCCGTTAATATTGAAAGGCACCCTTGCCATATCTCAAGCTTACCAGTTGCAGTTAACATTGATTGCCATGCTCATCGGGTTAAGGAAGCAACTTTATGAAACTAAAAGCACCTATTACCAATAAAGACATTCAAGCTTTAAAAGCCGGGGATAGAGTTTTGCTTTCAGGAACAATTTACACTGCCCGCGATAGTGCTCACAGATTATTTGGCAAAAAACCACCGTTTAAAACAAAAGGCTCAATTTTATATTACGCCTCCCCTACTCCAACAAAATCCGGAGCTGTAATTGGCTCAATCGGACCAACTACTGCAACTCGAATGGATAAATTTACACCTGATCTTTTAAAGGCTGGTATAAAAATAACTATTGGCAAAGGCAAACGCGGTAAAAAAGTAATTGCTGCTATGAAAAAATATAAAGCAGTTTATCTGGTAGTGCCAGGTGGAACAGCAGCTTTACTTTCCAAACAAGTTAAGAAAGCCAAAGTAATTGCCTATCCAGACCTTATGTCAGAAGCTGTACTAGAATTGGAAGTTGTCAATTTCCCAGCTATCGTAGCTATTGATGCTAAAGGAGGGAATTTGTTTGAGCACTAAGTTAAAAATTGTAATTTGTTTGTTTTTTGTTTTTTGTTTTTTACTCCCCACATCTTTTGCCTCTCCTAAGAAATATGATGGTATTTGGTTTCTTGGTTTTAACTTACATAAAAATTTACTTCAAGACGTCCGGGTTCGCCAGGCAGTAGCCCATTGCATTAACCAGGATTATATTGCGACTAAAATTATGAGTGAAGAAGTTTCTCCAGCCAGCATTATTCCACCCAGCATGCTGGGGTATGATCCTGATTTAACTCCTTACAAAACTAATCCTAAGTTTTCTAAGCTGCTGATGAAGCGAGCTAACCATCCTCTAAACGATCCAAGCTTAAAAACTTTAAGCTTGCTTCACACCGATGGCTTAAAAACTAAAGAAATTGTTTATAACATTAAACTAGCCTTGCAAAAAATCGGCATGAAAGTAAAATTAACCGAAATAAGCTACCGCGATCAGGCAAAATGGATTAAAGAGCTTGAAAGCGAAAAACATGATTTCTTTGTTATGGGTTTTAAAGCCGGGGTTGAGCAATTATTTACCGAAGAAGCCAGTTCGCTACCTATTATTGATAGCTACGGTTTAATTGAGCCACTTTTTGCTACTAATGGAGACGCCAATTTTACTAGCTACAGCAATCCGGATATAGATGGGGCTTTGCGAAAAATTAGTGGGCTTGATCCAGCGCTTAAGGGTGAAAGACATAACCGTTTAAAGAAAATCAATCGCCAGCTTTATAAGGATTTGCCGGTTATCGTTCTTTTTTATATTGAAAAACTCTAATGAAAGATTCTATTGATGTATTCTTAAGAGTAAAAAAAGAGGATATTTATTTAATCTGCCCTTACTTCGAAGCTTTTGAAGGTATGGCATCAATTAGAGTTCCCAAACCAGAAACCGGCACTCACGCTACTCTTAAACTCATGGTTGCCCCGGATTTTAAAGATGACTTTGACAAAATAATCAAGAATTTAAAAAAGAGGCTGGACTTTGAACAAATATCTAATACCTAAACAAATATCAAATAGTATCCAGGATATTGATTTTGCAAAATTAAAAAATCTTGGTATTAAATTTCTCTTACTCGACATTGATGAGACCTTAATTCCAAGAGGAGTAAATGATGTTTCACCGCAAGTCTTTGACTGGGTGACGGATAGAAAAGATGAAGGCTTTAAAATGTGTTTAACCTCCAACAGCAAACATCCTTTGCGGGTAAAATATATTGGAGAAACATTAGAAGTCCCCGCAATTTCAATGGGGTTTAAGCCTTTTCCTGTTGCTTTTTGGCGCGCACTTAAAATGTTAAATGCAAAACCTCAAGAAACAGCTATGATTGGTGATCAACTTTTTATGGATACTTTAGGGGCTAATTTGTTGGGAATTTATTCTATTCATGTAAAACCCATGAATCCAGAAACTTTTTTCTTGAGAATTTGGATGAGAAAGCTTGAAGATTGGGTCTTAAGCCATAAAATTAAAAAAAACTAAAGCCCGAAACCACGAAATGTTCGCGAAATTGATAGTCACGAAAATACTAAGAAATAGCCCGAAAACCCAAAAACTCAAATCTTCCCAAAAACTATAATAATGTTCGGGATGATTTGGGTTTTAGAGTTTTTGAGAAATTTCTTCGGGTTTTAGGGACTAAGGTCTTTCGTGAACATTTCGGGATTCCCAACCACCCAATTTCAAGCTAGATTCGCTAAAGCTTTTTTAATCACAGTTTCAACATCATCGTCAACACCTGATTTTTGAACCGCTAGTCTGGCTTCTTTGGGGGAATAACCAAGACTAATTAAGGCAGAGATAGCATCGGAAACAACCGGCGCATCGCCGCCAAGACCAATGGCCATATCAGAAGGTTTAATAGAATAAGCTTTAGCCACTTTTTCTTTAAGCTCAATAACTAACTTTTGCGCAGTTTTTTTACCAATACCCGGCACCGTAGTAATTAAATCCGCGTTGCCTTGAGTAATGGCGGTAACCAGTTTATCAATTGGAAAAGAAGAAAGCATAGAAAGAGAGGCTTTAGGCCCTATTCCAGAAACCGAAAGCAACAAATTAAACAAGCTTCTTTCTTCTTTGGATAAAAATCCGTAAAGAGAAATATCGTCTTCGCGCACTACTTGAGCAGTAAAGATTTTTATTTTTTCGCCAACTTTAGGCAAACGAGCCAAAGTTGAAGCTGCCACTTTAACATGATAGCCAACGCTCCCCACATCCACGATAATGTGGGTTTTATCAATATGCTCTAATATTCCGTTTAAATGCGCTATCATAATTTTGCAAACCTGTGCGAATGTTGATGACAAATTGCAATGGCCAAGGCATCCGCCGCGTCATCTGGCTTGGGAATAAAGTTTAAACCAAGTAAAGTTTTAACCATTTGCTGCACTTGCTTTTTATCTGCTCGACCATAACCAGTAATCGCCATTTTTACTTCCAGAGGTGTGTATTCTGCGATCTCAATTCCTGCTTCTGCTGCTGCCAAAAGCAGAACCCCTCTGGCCTGACCCACTTTAATAGCAGTTTTAGCGTTTTTACCAAAGAACAGTTTTTCTACTGCCACGGCTTCTGGTTTATATCTTTTAAACAATGCCCTAGCTTCCTGAAAAATAAGTTTTAAACGCTCTTGGGCACTATTTTTAGGCGAAGTTTTGATTGTGCCGCATTCAATAAAAGTCAATTTATCGTCTTTTTCCGTAATTAAACCAAAACCAGTAGTAGCAGTCCCTGGATCAATTCCTAGGATAAGCATATAGAGATTTTAGCACGATCAAAAGCTGATTTCCACGTTTGCGGTAATATCAGTTAAGCGGTAGTCAGGAGAAAAACTATGCTCCTGATCAGCTCGTAAGATTAAATTAACAAATTCGCTTAAAGCATATTTTGTTCTTAAAGCTAGCGTATGTTTTTGGGTGCTGGCTCCTTGATAGGATTTGGAATAAACATAGTCAAAATCAATTCTTAGCTCGCTGGCATAGCGGTAAATAAAGCCAAAGCCAGGCGCTAAAGTATAAGTGGTGTTAGATAAAAGCTGGTCATAACTTTGGGTAAATGCGCCGGAAAGCGAAAAAGACCAGATGGAAGATAAATTCCACAGCCCTTTAATTGAACCAGTATGGCTTACAGTATCAACTACATCAGAAATTGCTTCAGCACTACCCTGATCCGTCTTTTGATAGGTGTAACGGCTGTCAATTGAAAATTTCTCTGACAGAGAAGTTTTTACAATCGCGTCAAACTTTCTTCCTGCAGTGTTGGTTTTATCATAAGTATGCGGTTCTTGGGTAGTGGCTAAGGTTTGATAAATCGAACCTTCTTCCAGCAAGTTAAATTCAGTGGATAAAACTCTAAACGGCGCCATTTTTAAAGTGTAAAGGGTTGAATTAGTATCACGATTATTGTTTTTAACTGTATAGTTTGGATAATCATTATTATAAACATTAAAAGTATTGCCCAGTTTCCTGATTAAGCCGATTAAAACATATTTAGTGGGCAATAAATTAATTTCCGCTTGCTGTTGTTCGTTGTTATAACTGCGACTGCTGGTCCTTACAATCTGGGTAAAGTTTGGTTTATACAAATAACGCAGTCTTAAATAATCAAAAGGCCTAAGATCTAAAGAGAGCGATCCGGTTTGCCTGGTAACTGCTTCTTTGGTAGTAGGAAAACTTTCATCCAAAGCATTAATACTGTATTTACCTTCGGTTTTAATAAATTTAGAAGGTTTCAGGCTATAAGCTAAGTCAACTACACTAGTATTGCCTAAAGCACTATCCTGAATTATCTGAAAAGCAGAAGTAACATAAAACTTTTTTGAAGGAGTAACTGATAAATTTAAATTGTAAGTGCGTTTATCTGGCTCAAGCCCGGTTGGCTCTTTCCTTTTTTCCAGTTCAATATTAGACGAGAAAGATAAATTTGAAAGCCCCATGGTGGCTAAGCCAACATTTACCTTTTGGTATTCAGTGGTTTCTTCGGACGGGCTTCTGGTTAACCATTTTTCTTTTGTCCCTTTAATTGACATAGACCAAAAAGAAGCCTGTTTAAGAGTTTCCAAAGAATCACGAGTAATAATTCTGCGGATTAAACTGCCAGTAACCGGGTCATTACTCTCATCGCTCTCTCTATAAATATATTCAAACGAAGGCCAATTATCCGGCACTACCTGGGCTTTAACGTTTTTATAAAGATTTTCATAAGTAACACTGCTTTGGTCATATTTTTCATAATCCTGGGATAAGCTGGCACCAAAAATAGAGCCCGGTCGAAAAGTTAGCGCTCCATTATAAACCCAAAGACTTTGTTTTGGGTCTGGATCAGCAATTGCAGTAAAATTGCCTACTTTTTTAGCGCCTAGATCAAGATTAAACGGTCCAAAATCAGAAGAAACATTAATCTTGCCTGCTCGGCCGGATTCAGTAGTCACTCCGCCAGATAAAATGTTTAAGTCTTTATAAGAATAAGCTAGTTCACCATCTGCAGATAAATATTCAGAACTATAATCACTGTCTAAACCAATTACATAATGACTTTGTGGATTAATTGCTTCACCAGTAATACTGTTTCTGATTGAAGTTGCATTTTCCAGTCCATCTGAATCATTTAAATAAGTAACCCCCACTCTTAAATCCTGATTAGGTTTAAGATAACCTCTTAACCCATAGGTTGAATGCTGATAAACGGTCTGACGATAGTCATAATAAGCTTCAACAATAGATTTATCATCAATTATTCTTTTGATAAAAGTAACAGTGCCTGCTTGATAATCAATATTATAGTCTTCACCGCGAATTTGCAGGATTCCATCAACATAAATTCGCTCACTGTTAATTACTACTGGAGAAAAATCAAGAGAATATGGTCCTTGGCTATCATCGCCATACATTTTAGTAAACTTTGCTTCCCCCTTAGGAGATGAATAAAGGGCGACAAAACCATAACTATCAAAATCACCTTTTATTTTTCCACCCGAAAGCATACGATCAAGATAAGTAAATTCTGTTTCCTTTAAATCCGCGTTAAAATCACCCAAATAGGCTTCAAGGCTGCCTCGGCGCAGTCTAATTGATAATTCTTCTTCTCTTTCGGTCAGTTGTGATGTTCCCAGGCCAGTAGTGCGGTATAAATTAGCTTCAATATCAACATCACCGGATTTTCCCACCACATTTAAGCGCAGAGTTTCTTCGCGACTTTGCAAACTACCAGTACTAGACCCTTCTTTTGAGCCTTCTAAAGTTCTACTGCGAAAAGTAATGGTCTGGCTGCCTTTAATTTGCAGAGGATAGCTTTCCAAGCTGGAAGCAAAAGCCTGGGCAATAAAAATCAACAAAAAAAAGACTATAAGATATAATCTTTTCATAAACTAATAAGAAACTTTATATTCTTGAACGCGGTTGTTATTAGTGTCAGCTATATAGAGAGAACCATTTTGACCAACACTTAAACCCTGAGGTCGATTAAAATCATCGAAAGTCAGTAAAAGTTTTCCGGTTTTGGAAAATATCTTAACCTCGTCATTGCCAGTGTCAGCAACGTAGACATAATTATCGTCAACTGCAATTCCCTGCGGCTGCCTTAATTTTCCTTCACCAAAACTAATCACTGGGTAGCCATCAAAATCAAGTACTTGCACGCGGTCGTTGTCTGTATCTGCCACATAAATATACTCGTTTTTATCCACTGCTACATCTTTGGGATTATCAAAAAAGCCTGCTCCAAAACCAAACCCACCAATGGATAATTGTAGTTCGCCTACATCATTAAATTTTAAAATCCGGTCATTAGAAGAATCAGCCAGATAAAAATTGCCCATCTGGTCAATTTCAGCTCCAGCCGGATCATTAATTGTCCGTAAGTTATATTCACCAGTCGCAATATCAGTAATATAGTTACCGCGAATATCAAATAATTGCACTCGATCATTATCGCGGTCTGAAACATAGATTCTAAAATTAAAATCAACTGCAATCCCAATCGGAGAATTAAATTTACCATTGTCAGTACCAAATCTACCAAACTGGTACATGTAGTCTCCGGCCGCATCAAGCCGCTCTACTCTATTATTGCCGCTATCAACCACAAAAACACTTCCTAGTTCAGTTTGCATATTACCAAAAATAGCTGAATCAACATCAGTTGGAGAATAAAATTGGCCATCGCCTGAACCAGGGATACCAATGGTGCGAATAAACTCTACTTCTGGGGTTGGAGCATTAGATTGGGGAGGAGGAGTGTCCATAGCATAAGCCAAATTAACAATTAACAATGACACAATTAACAACAAGGTATGCCTTCGGCATTTTATTATAATAGTATCGCGAAGTGATTCCTTGTTGTTAATTATTAATTTAGTAATTGTTAATTGTCTCAACAGAACAATTCTCTTACTTTGGCATTGATATCCTTTGCCTTCATAAGACTCTCACCAATCAAAACACCAGCAACCTTAGCTTCTTGCAAAGCAGTAATGTCTTCCTTAGTCTTAATTCCGCTTTCGCTAACAACAAACTTCCTTTTTAGTTCTGGATATTTCTTGATGAGGTTTAGTGTTTGATTAATATCAACCTTAAAAGTCGACAAATCGCGATTGTTAATGCCGATTATTTTGGCCCCTGCTCTTAAAGCTTTTTTAACTTCTCTTGCTTCATGCACTTCAACTAAAGCTTGCATCCCCAGATCTTCAGCTAATTTAATAAAAGTTTTTAGGTCGTGGGCGTTTAAAACTCGAGCAATTAAAAGAATGGCATCTGCACCTATAATTCTTGATTCATATACTTGGGCCTCATCAATAATAAAGTCTTTGCGCAAGATTGGAAGTTTAACCGTGGCTTTCACGGCTTTTAAATGTTCGTTATTACCGCGAAAAAACTTTTTGTCAGTTAAAACCGAAATAGCCGCTGCCCCGTTTTTTTCGTAAAGTTTAGCAATTTGGGCTGGCTGATATTTTCCCATAATCACGCCAGCGGATGGGGAAGCTTTTTTGCATTCGGCAATTAAACAAACCTTGCCTTTTTCAAATATATCCAAAAATCTTCTTGGTTTAGGCAGGTTTTTTAATAGTTTTTTAAGGTCATGCTGGTTAAGTTCTATCTTAAGCGAAGTAACTTCTTGTCGTTTATTGAAGATAATGTCGTCGAGGATCATGGTGGAACTAATATACCTTATTTTCAGATATTAAACAAGGTTAAGGTTTAAGTCTTTCAATCTTCTGGCTAGTTTCCCAACTTGTTTTTTGTTTAACTCTTTCTCTTCAATCATTTCCCTAATAATCGTGGTTGCCTCAGCCCTGGCAGTATAACCAGAAGGCTTAGGTTTATCTTTTAATAAACGATCCAAGGTGGTCCTAGCTGCTGCTTCCATTTTACCAACTTTAGTATATCCTTGAGTATTAAAAGCTAATTCCGCTGCCTGCTTGGCAAAATCCATGCGCTTTTCTTTTTGTCTTTCTTCGCTGGCGGCTTGCTTCCTAGCAGCTTCTTCTGCTTTTCTGGCTGCACTTGCAGCTTTATCTGCCGCTACCTTTGCTGCTCTCGCACGCTTTGCCTCTTCCATTCTCGCTTTTTCCGGATCAGGCCCTCTTGATCCTCTTGCAGCTTGAGTCGCTTGCCTTTGAGTCATAAGAGTTGTAAAAGATATTGGATCACTCCAATCTCCGTGATAATCACCAACATAAGCCCTTACTTGCACCCAAATAGTTTGATTTGGAGTAAGATTTCTAAGCGCATGTGTTACCTTTCCTGAAGTAGTTTCTGTTATAAAATCAATTGGATCAGCTGATAATAAATTTGTTTCAGTGTCAGCCCTACGCACTTCATATCTAGTTACACCTGAAACTGCTTTCCATGATAAAGTAGCAGAAGCATGCTTTGCTCCAGTCTTAACGTTTTCAGCAGAAACATTGCTTGGTGCTTCTAATGGTTTTGTAGTAAAAGGAACTGGTCCAGTCCATGCCCCCCATTGTTCCCCCATAGTACCTTTTTTATAAAAAGCTCTGACTCTAGCGTTATATTGAGTATCTGGCTGCAAACTTTGTAAAGAGATGTTGGGGATAGTTGTCTCTTCGTTTTGGAGATTAAGCATGGTTTCGCCGCGCCAAAATACAACTTCATAATCAGTTGCGTCAGGTACAGGATTCCAAGCTAGAAAAGCAGAACCAGCGTGTATTCTGTCTGCGCTCAATTTTTCAACTTCAGCTAAATTTATTGCTTCTGTTCTAATCTCTAATACATGAGGACGGCTATAAACACCAGTTGTATGCTCAGAATGCAAAGCCAACCAATACGTTCTGTTAGGTTCTAATCCCCATATCTCACACTCTCCAGTGCGATCAGCTCTGCCTGTCTGAATCGGCCTAGGCCAACCTTCCCGAGGATTAGATTCATCAGCATCATCTTGATCATAGAAAACTCTCCAAATACAAGTTTGAACACCCTCTGGCAATGCAACACGAACCGTGGCTGAAGTGGTTTTTGCTTCCTGGCTCAAGATCCCTACTTGTGGTACTGTTACATTCCCTGAATTAAACTCCTTGGGTAGCTGCTCACCACGTTCTACTATTTCTTCAGTATCCGAATCAGTTCTAACAGGGGTGATATTGTAATAATAAGTAGTCCTAGACTGCAATCCAGTAAAAGTATGCCCTAGATCAGTAACAACAACTGGTCGAGCGTTCTTCAGCCCCCACAGCCAATCGCCATGTCTTACTTCATAAGCATTAGCGCCTTCAACCGCATCCCACTCAATTTCAACTTCCTCGCCTCTTGCTTCCTTTACCCTAACATCGTTATGGCTAAAAGAACCAAGGGGTTGTAACTGGACAGGAGCAGCGGATGCTTCTTCTAAAGTAGCCGAGTCAAAACCGTTAATATCCCTAATATCCAAAGTTCCATCCGGGTGCGCTGTAAAAACAAACGAGCCAACGAAATTTCTGCCTTCATGTTCTGCCACTCGGAATGAATAAGAAGCATCAGGTACATACTCTCTTCTGAAATCTATTTCATAATATTCATCACAAAAAAGCTCACCACCATCTACTATATTACTGGGATGCCTATAAGTTATTGCGTAAAAAAGGTCCGGCCGTCCCTTCCATTCAAAACTTATTCGACGCGAATCTATTCTTAATCCTTCAAATAAAGTAAGGAGACGGGTTTCGGGATTTATGGTCTCCATATTATCAAGCCCTTCAACCTTTTGAATATATATAGTATGACTTTTATCAAAATGAAATGTAAAATTCCCTAGGGGTTTCTGCGAATCAGGGTCTATAACAACAAGTGTATAAAGAGTATTATAAGATAAATCTTCCTCTGCGTAAAAATTATCAATTGCTACTTCTTCTCCATTTGAATAATAGGAAATGTCTCCAAGGTCCTCTCCATGTTGATCAAGCAAACAAAAACCAGCGTCCCCCAGGCCTTGCCAAGTAAACTCAATCACTTCTGGGTAACCAGTTAAATCTTCAAAAAGAGAACTGACTAAGGCTTTTTTATCGCCAACTGCGCCAGGTGAAACTTGTTCTGCTTCAAACCCACTCACAATCGCAATTCGCAATTGGCCATCCTGCACATCAAAAACAATCTGACCTATCTCCACGTCATCATCAGCGTTGGTCACAATAAGCCCAAAGCGTCTTGTTCCATAATTTAAACTAAATTCTGCTTCTTCTCCATTTAAGATATCAACTTCTTCCCCAAGTAATTCGTCTCCATAACCATCTTGAAGCGTAATATCCACTTGCTGGCTTCCTAACCAGTTAAATGTCAAATACCCATCCTCATTTAATGTTAAATCACCCAAATACTCCAACACTCTTTCAGGATTTGTTTCTCTACCTTCACGAGAACCAGGGAGAAATGTAACCGATGAAGACAACATTGTAGATACATTATTAAGATTTAGATCTGTCGGACGCATGGATATACCATCAGGAGTAATTAATGAGGGCTCAAGATTTAGCCAATTTCTAAATCTATTGACTATTCCTGGTTTTTGCCGAGCAACTGGCGCTTTCCAGTTACCAGGATAGTTTGCTCTAAAATTTCGCTGAACGCGTGTCATTTTCATACAAGTTATTATCGGCAGGTTATTTGGGAAATTTCAGTTTATTTTTGGGTGAGGGCTGCTAAGATCAAACAAACAGTATAACTAGAGCCCCAATCACAAAACAATAATAAGCAAAACCCTTGAGTGAGGTTCGCTGAATAATATTCATAAAAATCTTGATGGCGAAGAGGCCAGAAATAAAGGCGGAAATAAAACCAAGAGCCAGCGGCCAAAAACCAATGCCAATAGTGCCGGCTTTTATAATTGCTTTAGATTGAATCAACCCTGCCCCTAAAATAGTAGGTGCGGCTAAAAGGAAAGAAAATCTAGCAGCTAAATTACGATCTAAATTGCGTCCTAAAGCTGCAGAGATAGTGGTTCCAGATCGAGAGAGTCCCGGAGCAATAGCACAACCCTGGGCTAAACCAATAATAATGGCATCCCAAATATTTAAACTCTTGCGCTGCCCTTTTCCCAGTCTTTCCCCTAACATTATTATAGTGCCGGTTAAAACCAGGAAAAATCCTACCATTTGAACTGAACTAAACATGGCTTCAAAATAATCTTTAAAGCTCAAACCCAAAATTGCGGTAAATATGCCGGCGACCAAGATAAAACCTAACATTTTACGATCTTTAGTAAGTAAATTAATAATATCTTTATAAAAATAAACCACTACTGCCAAAGCTGTAGCTAAATGGACAATAGTATCAAAAGCAATGCTGTGAGGCAGGTTTAAAAATGATTGTAATAAGACTAAGTGACCAGAAGATGATACTGGAAGAAATTCTGTGAAACCCTGTATTATGCCTAGTAATATATATTTCACGGCTTGCGATTAGATTCCCAGGCCGCAACAATCGGACTGGCAACAAAGATGGAAGAATAGGCACCAACCACAAATCCAATCAAGAGCACTAAAGCAAAGTCTTTTAAAGTTTCACCGCCAAAGAACAGCACTGCCAAAACAATAATAACCGTGGTTAAAACCGTATTAATCGAGCGGGCTAAGGTTTCAGTAATACTAATATTAATTATTTCAAAATAACTTTTCTTTTTACCATGGTATTTTTTAGTATTTTCGCGAATGCGGTCAAAAATAACAATCGTATCGTTGATTGAATAACCCATGATCGTTAGAATAGCCGCTACAAAGGGCACCTCAATGTTTCTCCACAAAAGAGCAACTATGCCAATGGTAATAATGGCATCATGATAAAGAGCGACCAAGCCTGCCACGGCAAATTTAAATTCAAAACGAAAAGAAACATAAATAATAATGGCTAAAGAAGCAATTAATAGCGCCCACAAGGCTTGCGTACGCAATTCTTTTCCAATTACCGGACCAATCATGTCTGCTTCTAAGAGTTCCACATCTCCATATTCAGCTCTTAAATCATCTACAATCTTAATCCTTAAATCCGGCTCAATCAGCTCGGTTTTAATATAAATATCATTACCAGAAGATCTTTGAATCACACTTTTTCCTAAACCATATTTTGCTAAAACATCCCGCACATTATTAATGCTTGGTTCCGCAGAAAAACGCAAACTAATCATCGAACCACCGGTAAAATCAATACCCACGTTCATCATGCTGCCTTTTACCATTAAATTCAAAAACAGCGCACTGATTGCCAAAAGCAATAATACGCCTGAAATAGTAAACCAGCTTTTTCTTTTTCCTACAAAATCAAATACTCTCATATTTATTTATACACCAATGGACTGTCATTTTCGGTCAACACCTTGCCGTCTACCATCATATCCAGTAGCATCCGGGTAATTACAATCGCTGTAAACATGGATGCAACAATACCCACTGAAAGAGTAACGGCAAAGCCTTTAATGGTTCCAGTCCCTACGAAAAATAAAGTTGCTGCCGCAATAATAGTAGTTACGTTTGAATCTAAAATCGCAGTCAAGGCTCGCTTAAAACTAGTATCAATTGAAAGTTTAATACTTTTCTTAAGCCTGAGCTCTTCTTTTAATCTTTCAAAGATAATAATGTTAGCATCAACAGCCATGCCGATTGAAAGTAACATACCGGCAATACCAGGTAAGGTTAATGTAGCATGGATCAAAGAAAGCAATGCCAGCAGTATACATATATATATACCCAGAGCAATATCAGCTAAGAAACCAGGTAAGCGATAATAAACAATCATAAACACAGCAATAAAAACAAAACCAATGATTCCCGCTACCTTACTCTTATCAATTGAATCTTTACCTAAAGTTGGTCCCACAATTCTGATCTCAACTGGCTTAACTGGAATAGGCAGTGCACCAGCTTTTAATTTAATCACCATGTCCTGAACTTCTTGGGCAGTAAAGTCACCAGAAATCTGCGCCCTACCCGAGGGAATCGGTTCTCTAACCGTTGGCGCTGAAATAACTTGCTTATCCAGCAAAATTGCTAAAGGTTTTCCAACCCCTCTTCCGGTAACCGCGGCAAAAGCCTTGGTTCCTTCAGAATTAAATTCAATATCAATAACCGGATTGCCATATTCGTCTACTCCAGGCCAGGCACCTTTGAGTAAATCTCCGGTTAAAGCGGATTTTTTTAGAATGATCGGTTTTTCGCTGACTAAAATTCCATCACGGTAAAGTTTAACTTTATCCATGTAAGCTTTCGGTCCATAAAATTCTCTTACTTTTTTAGGAGGGAGCCTTGATTCGTCAGCCGGCGCCCATTCTGCTTCTACAAATTCAAGCAACGCCGTATCGCCAATAATAGAAATAGCATGATCAGGATCTTTTACTCCTGGCAGCTCAACTACAATTTGTTTTTTACCTTTTCTTTGGATCAGCGGTTCAGTAACACCCAAAGCATCGATCCGGTTTCTAATAACCGCTACAGCTCCAGACATAGAATCATCGCTCACTTTTACTTTTTCAGTATCCTGGCCTTCTAAAACCAGCCTAGTTCCCCCTTGAAGATCAAGACCTAAGGTAATTGGCTGTTGAGTAATAATGTATATACAGACTCCAACAATGGCTAAAATGATTAATATTCGCAGTTGATTAATATTCTTACGCATTTGAACTGAAAACCATTATATCTGATTCTTAAAATCATAACAAGAGTGAAATTAGCTATTAATCTCAATAAACTTCTTAATTGACCGATCATAAGTCTTTTCTACTTCGTCCGGAAAATAACAAGCGGGTAACTCATTTCTTTTGCGGTGATAAGTAATGCACTCACAACAAAGCCCTTTGCGACTGCAGGGCTCATAGGTGCAATTGCAATTTCTTAGGTTTCTCTGCTTTTGGCAATCCATCGTTTTTCTCCTTCAATTAAAAATTTCTAAATTAAAAATTAACAACAATGTGTCGCCTTCGGCGACACTATTATATTTTTATTGTTTCTTTTTAGCGTTCATTATGGAATAAAGGATTTTGCTTAATTCATTGGCTTCAGTTTTTAAAGATTTTGCTTCCTTAACATTATCTTGGTGGTTTAACATTTCTGAATCAATAATTACCTCTAACCAATATTTAGTTTCTTTTGCCTCTTTGCACGAAATAGATATTTTATAGTTAAAATCTTTTCTTGAGGAAGCAGCATCAGCTTCTTCGAGGTTAGCACCAACAGATGTCCCAGATCGTATTAGCTGTCTCCCTAACTCCTGCCCGGCAATATCTCTTGGGAATTTTTTAATCAATTTTACTATTCTTATAGCGAACTTCTTGGCTCTTTCCCGAATATCAAACTTCATATTGAAATTATATAATAATTAACAAGCGTAAGCGGGTTACCTTGTTGTTAATTTAGTACGCAAGTTTCACTTCACTTCTTTCGAATAATATAGTAGGAGGGCCAAAGAGCATGAACTACATTTCAATGCCAGCGCCGATTAAATTTCACCAGGTAAAAGAAGATAACCTCACTTTAGAAAAAGTAGCAGAAAGATTTGAAGTTCATCCCAAAAACATTGAAAGAGATCATGCTCAAGAAGGCCCGTTGCAAAAAGGAGAAATGCTGGTAATTAAAGTTACCTAAACTTAATTACTCGATTAGATAATCTTCCCACCCCTTCAATCTCAACTTCAACCACATCTCCAACTTTCATCGGCCCCACTCCAGGCGGCGTTCCAGTTAAAATAATGTCCCCTTCAAATAAGGGCATAATGTCAGAAATAAAATAAACTAATTCAGCTGGTTTAAAAATCATGTTTGAAGTATTGGAATATTGTTTTAAATCTCCGTTTAAAAAACATCTGATTTCAAGATTAGCTGGATTAACTCCGTAAACAACTTTAGGTCCTACTGGACAAAAAGTTCTAAAAGATTTTGCCCTAACCCACTGACCATCCTTTTTTTGTAAGTCACGCGCAGTAACATCATTAGCACAAGTAAAGCCTAATTTACCGTCTTTACCAATCACAATTGCTAATTCTGCTTCATAATGCAAATTCTTGGTTTGAGGTGGATAAATAATATCTTCATTATGCTTAATCAGCGCGGTTGGCGACTTCATAAATAAGACCGGCTCTTTGGGAATAGGCATATTAAGCTCTTTCGCATGATCGCGATAATTGAGTCCAACACAAATTATTTTTGATGGTTTAAATTTCATGTTTGGCACCTTGGGCAATAAGACGAAGTCCTACCACTAATTTTCATTCTAACAATTTTTCCCTTGCATTTATAGCACTTTTGACCGTAGCGTTGATAAACTTTTAACTGTTTTACAAAAGCGCCTGCTTCCCCATCAGCATTCACATAATTACTAAAAGTTGTGCCTTGAGCTTTAATTGAAGCTGTTAGTATTTTTATAATACCTTTATGGATTAACTTAATTTCCTTATCAGTTAAATCTTTAACTAACCGATCAGGCCTCACTTTGGCATAATAACAAACCTCATCACTATAAATATTGCCTACCCCCACTACAACTTGCGGATCCATGATAAATTGCTTAACTTTTGTTCTAGCTCTGCGTACAGCCACTCGTTTCAGATATTTAACAGTAAAATCTGATTCTAAAGGCTCTGGCCCTAAATTCATTTTCTCTAAGACTTTCTCCAACTCGTCATCTTTAAACAATCTGACCCAACCAAACTTGCGCACATCATTAAAAAATAATTTGCTTTTGTCGGAAAAAGTAAAAATTGCGTGAGTAAATTTATTGGGTTCGCCTTGATAAACCAGTTGGCCAGTCATTTTAAGATGAAACAAAATCTTTTTTCCCTGACTAAGATCAAGTCCTAACATTTTAGCCCGACGCCAGACTTTTTTTATTTTCAAGCCTTTAACTAGGCGGCGATAAGTAGCCAACGGCTTATTGATTGCTTTATGCCAATCACTGTCAAAATCAGCAATTGTCTTGCCAACAATTTTTTTCTCTAATCCGCGTTTTATGGTTTCTACTTCAGGTAATTCTGGCATGTTATAATTATAGCAAAGGAGATAATAATGCCAATAGTTAAAATTGGACTCTGGGCCGGACGCGATAAGGAAACTAAAAAGAAATTAATTGAAGGGGTCACAAAAACCGTTTGCGACACAGTTAAATGCCCGCCAGAAGCTGTAATTGTAGTGATTGAAGATGTTCCTAAAGAAAATTGGGGCCAAAGCGGCAAACAAGCAAGTTAAATTACTTCGCGGAAAATTCCTAATACTACATCAAAAAGGGCTAAAATTAGCGGGCCGATTAATATTCCTGGTAGCCCCAGCAACTGCACTCCGCCAATAATACCAAACAAAACTAATAGTGGATGGATGCTGGCTCGGTCGCCAATAATTTTTGGTTTTAAAAAGTTATCCAACGCACTCATAACGCCAAAACCATAAAGCAATAACATTGCCCCGGCAAAATAATCTCCAGTGATTAATAAATAAAGTGAAATAGGCCCCCAAACTAAACCGGATCCAAGTACCGGTATAATAGAAATAACCGCTGTTAAAAACGACCATAATACTGCATTAGGAACTCCTAAGGCAGCATACACAAACCAAGCTAAAAGGCCATGTAAAATACCAACCACAATTTGACCCAGCACCATACCGCGACTTATACCGTCAAATTTAGCAAAGATTTGTTTATAGCGGCCTTCGGGAAGAGGAAAAAACTCTTCCAAAAATCCACGCATATTTTTTGCACCTTTTAAAAAGAAATAAATTGAAAATACCGTAATAAAAACACTAAAGAAAGCACCCGGAATTCTGGTTAATACTACTTGCAGCCAACCTACCATCTGGGTTCCAACATTAACAATCGTACTTTCAAGGCTAGGCAAGTATGGTTGTATCTGTTTTGCGATTGAAGCAGGTAAATCAAGATTAAACCCCGGAGTATTAACCATATGTTGCAAAGCAATATATCCACTGCGCGCTTCCTGTACTAAAAGTGCGGTAATGCCAGCCATTGGCAAAAGAACTATTAAGATAATGATTATAACCGTTAGTATTGCGGCAAAGCTTTCTGCAATTTCTTTACCTGGGATATGTTTGGTTAAAAATTTATAAATTGGATAAAATAAATAAGCTAAAACCGCTGCTCCGGCAATCGCCATTAAAAAAGGCCTGATAATTAAAAAGGAAAGATAAAGAGTAACAATAACCACAATAATTGTAATGGTGCGGCGATAAGCAATTAATCTTTCTTCTGCTGTTCCCATTTGAAGATATTATACTGTGGAGGAAATAAGACTGCAAGCGATTGTTCAAAAAGCCTGGCCATAAAAGAAATAAGCGTTCATTCCCTCCGCCCCCAAACCAAAATCCCCCCGCACCACAAAACTATCTCCCAAAATCAAACGCAGCCCTCCCCCATAATCACTGGCCCAATCATTTATACCAATTTGACCTAAAGTACTGCCCACTTTACCGGTTTCATAAAAAGTAACCGCCTGGATCCAATCGTAAAAAAGCGGGAAACGGTATTCAAGAGCAATTAAAGTTGACGCTTTATCGCGCCAGCGGCTCATGGTATAGCCACGCATACTATCTTTATCTCCTAAAAATGGATATTCATATAAAGGAATGTTATTGCCAACTGCTTGAGCCAGTTGAAGTCTTGAGGCTAATATTTGATTTGAAACAAATGGTGTGGAATACAACCTTAAATCAAGTCCGGCTTTAACATAATCACAGTTACTTAAACCAAAATCAAGATTACTAATAACATAGATCCCTTTATGCGAATTAAGTGCCTGGTCGCGTTTATCCAAAGTAAGTTTGAGACTGCTGCCAACATAATGCCAAGCAGTATTTTGCATCTGCTGACTTATCGGATTAGTCCCTTGGACAATATTAGAATAATGGTTAGAAGCAATAAAAAGATCAACCTCGCCAACCAGCAGCCGACTGATTGATTTAGAAAACTGGAAATTTAATTTATTATGAACATTATCTAAAGTTGTATAGCCGGTTCCAGGAGTACTGTTGCCCAAACCATAATACCTTTCAGAAACAGCTTTACCCATTGCTCCGGTTAAATCAAACGCCAAACCATAAGTTTTGCCATGACGAGAATCTTCATCCGGCAAAGCAAAATCAAAATAAATCCCATTGCCACCATTAGAAATCAAATAAGTGGAAACAGCCAGGGATTCTTTTTGGTTAAAAAAGTTTTGGCCTTTGGCAATTACTCCGTAATACATCCCATTGGTTAAATTATAAATAACATACGGCAGGCCATTGATTTTTCCGGTTGGACCAAGATTAAAGGCAAAGGAGGCAGTGGCAAAGGAAAGTAGTAGAAAAAAGATTAAATTCTTTTTCATATGCTTAAGATAATAACATAAGCTATTTAAAAGAACTAGCATTCTCCCCACCTAAATATTTCCCAACCCCCTATATAATGCTATAATTCATTGTAATGACTAATCTATTCTATGGAGAAGTTTTCCGTAAATTAAAGCAAAAAGAGATCAACTATCTTGTTGTTGGTGGAATCGCCGTAGCTCTTCACGGAGCGCCCCGCTTTACCGGTGATGCAGATTTTGCTCTGCAACTCGTCCCTGATAATATTGCCAAATTTGTGGCAGCCCTAAAAGAACTAGGGTATCAGCCCAAAGTTCCTGTAAACCCGGAAGATTTTGGCGATCCGGCCATAAGGGAAACTTGGATTAAAGAAAAAGGCATGAAAGTACTTTCTTTCTGGAATCCCAACGACTCACTCAAAATCATTGATGTTTTTGTCGCTAACCCAATTGATTACAGCAAAATGGCTAAGGAAAAGATCATTAAAACAGCCGCCGGAATCGAAATCCCTATTCCCTCACTCAAACACTTGATTGAACTCAAAAAAATTGCCGGCAGACCCCAAGACTTAAGAGATATTGAATTATTGGAGAAAGTTCATGGACAACAATAAAATTGATTCGGAAAAAATCCCTTCAGCCGAAAGCGTTTTAAAATGGCTTGAAGAGGCTAGTCAGTTTGTCAACAAATTCTTAACAAAAGAAGAACTCTATACCTGGGAAGAAGTAAAAAGGTCCTCCTAGTCAACAATGCTTATTCTAGCCATCGAAACCTCTTGCGACGAGACTTCTGCGGCGGTTTTAAAAGATCGGACAGAGGTTCTTTCTAATATCATCGCTACGCAGGTGGAATTTCATAAAAAATACGGTGGGATTGTGCCGGAACTAGCTTCCAGAAAACACATTGAAGTAATTAGTCCTATTATTCAGGAAGCTTTGGACAAAGCCAAAGTAACTTTTAAAGATTTGGATGCTGTGGCTGTAACTTATGGTCCAGGATTAATTGGTTCACTTTTGGTTGGGGTGTGTGCTGCCAAGGCGATCGCCTATTCACTCAATATCCCATTAATTGGAATTAACCATCTCGAAGGTCATATTTACGCAAACTTTCTATTTGCCCAACCAAAGTTTCCCTTCATCTGCCTAATGGTTAGTGGTGGGCATACAATGATAGTTTTAGTAAAAAATCATGGGAAATATAAAGTTATTGGACAAACGAGGGATGATGCAGCAGGAGAAGCTTTTGATAAAGTGGCTAGGTTCTTAAAACTTGGTTATCCTGGTGGACCAATTATTGATAAGTTAGCCAAAGAAGGTAATCCTGATGCAATTAAATTTACTCGACCACTAATGGATGGCTATGACTTTAGCTTTAGCGGTATTAAAACCGGTATTGTAAATTATGTTAATAAAAACAGTGTAGCGGCAAAGCTTGCTTTGCCCACCACAGATCTCGTTGCCTCTTTTCAACAAGCCATTGTTGACGTGTTGGTTTCTAAAACTATCCGTGCAGCAAAAGAGTATAAATGCAAAACTATTTGCTTGGCTGGAGGAGTGGCGGCTAACTCTAGGCTTAGACAAGATATGAAAAATAAAGGACAAGAACAAGGATTAAAAGTGATTATCCCCCCTCTTTCTCTTTGTACTGACAATGCTGCTATGATCGGCGCAGCTGCTTTTTATCACAAACCTTCTGATTTTAAATTAGCGCCGGTTGCGAATTTAAAATTGTAAGTATATAATCATGTTATGTCAGTAACAAAAAAAGATGTTGAACATGTTGCAAAACTTGCCCGACTTGGTCTTTCTGAAGACGAAAAAGAGCTTTTTGCCAAACAACTTTCTCAAATCCTGGATTTTGCTGATAGCTTAAAGAAAATTAACACCAAAGACGTAGCGCCAACTTCCCATGCCATCCCAATGAAGAATGTTTTAAGGGAAGATAAGGTTGTTCCTTGCAAAAATGTGGATGATATCTTAGCCAATGGCCCGGATATTGAAGAACATATGTTTAGAGTGCCAAAAATAATGGAAGAATGAACAAAAAAACAGCTCACGAACTACATAGTTTACTGATAAACAAAAAAATAAGCTCGCTGGAGCTGACCGAAGCAGTTTTGGCTCAAATCGATAAGACTGAAAATAAAATTCAAGCCTTTGTAACCATTAATAAAGAAGCAGCCATTAAACAAGCTAAAGCTGCAGATGAAAAAATCAAGAAAAACGAAAACATTACTCCCTTAACAGGCATTCCCATTGCCATTAAAGATAACATGTGTACTAAAGGAACCTTAACCACCTGCTCTTCAAAAATTCTAGCTAATTATATCCCGCCTTACGACGCTACTATTGTAAGTAAGCTAAAACAAGCCGGCGCAATTATTATTGGAAAATCAAACATGGATGAGTTTGCCATGGGATCATCCACTGAAAATTCTGGCATGCATTTAACCCACAATCCTTGGGATTTAAAAAGAGTTCCAGGCGGATCTTCTGGTGGATCTGCTGCCGCAGTTGCTGCACACGAATGCATTGTTGCAACCGGATCAGATACTGGTGGATCAATTCGCCAACCTGCTTCTTTTTGTGGTGTGGTTGGGTTCAAGCCAACTTACGGCCGTGTTTCCCGTTACGGTCTGGTGGCTTTTGCATCTTCACTTGACCAGATCGGGCCATTAACCAAAGATGTAACTGATACTGCCATTATGATGAATACAATCGCTGGTTATGATAAAAAAGATTCTACTTCTGCAGAAATCCCAGTTCCTGATTACCAAAAAGCTCTGGTTGATAATATTAAAGGCTTAAAAATTGGCTATATTAAAGAATTGATGGGTAAAGGCATTGATAAAGCAGTTAAAAAATCAATCGAAGCAGCTATGAAAAAATTTGAAGAGCTGGGAGCCAAGTTAGTTGAGGTTTCTCTACCCTCTTTTGAATATGCGGTTGCCACTTATTATTTAATCGCCCCAGCAGAAGCCAGTTCAAACTTAGCTCGCTATGACGGAGTTAAATTTGGCCATCGCTCAAAAGAAACCAAAGATTTATTAACCATGTATTACAATACCCGGCGCGAAGGGTTTGGCAGTGAAGCTAAAAGAAGGATTATGATTGGAACTTATGCCCTATCTGCTGGATATTATGACGCTTATTATTTAAAAGCTTTAAAAGTTAGAACTTTAATTAAACAGGATTTTGAAAAAGCTTTTAAAAAATGCGATGTGTTAATTTCTCCCACCTGCCCCACCACCGCTTTTAAGATCAACGAAAAAACCGATGATCCGCTTTCAATGTATTTGTCTGATATCGCCACTATTCCGCTTAATCTAGCTGGACTTCCGGGAATCTCGATTCCTTGTGGTTTGGCTGACAAATTGCCAATAGGCTTGCAAATTATTGGCAAGGCCTTTGACGAAGAAACAATTTTAAAGACTGCTTTTTGTTACGAGCAAAATACAGAGTGGCACAAAAAGTGCATAAACTAATATTAATAATATTTTGTTTATTTATACTAACAGGCATAAGTTTTGCCGTAAACGAACCTACTTATGGACCAGAATATTTCTACGCTATTGAGGGTGAAGTGATTGGCCAAGCCGCCCCTGGAGTACAAGAAGTATATGTTAATGGTCAAAAAGTCCGATTGGACCGCGAACTTGGATTTGAAAGCACTATTTCTTTAAAAGCAGGCGAAAAATATATTACCATTGACACTCGTTACGAAGGACTGCAATTTGTAAAGAAATATTTAGTTGTGCGCCACCCAAAAGCGCAAAAAACCTTTAAACTTAGCGTGCCAAAACAAGAATTTCAAAAGATTATCCAATCCACTCCAGTAATTAAAGAAGAACAAAAAAAACAAGCAGTAATTAAAAAAGCAGCTCCCAAAAAAACCTACAAAAAGCCCGCAAAACGCACTTATTATAAAAAATATAAAAAGAAACCAAAAAAAGTTTATTTCCGTAAAAAAATAGATTGGCTGGGATTTGAATTGGTAAAAGAATTGGTGCCAAAGAAATTTTATGTGGTAAGAAAGAAAAATAACAAGTTTGAAGGCTATATCTATCTTTCTCAAAGCAAATACTGGATAGATATTAATGATTTAAACCTTCAAGAACTTGAAGACCTGCTTTACCCCGCTGCCAAAAGCAGGGTGAACAATCAAAACAATTAATATATAATAAAATTATGAAATACGAAACCGTTATAGGACTTGAAATACATGCGCAGCTTCTAACTGAAAGCAAAATGTTCTGTTCTTGCTCTACCAAATTTGGTTCAGAGCCCAATACTAATATTTGCCCAGTCTGTACCGGTCAACCTGGCACTCTTCCCGTAACCAATAAACGAGCCATTGAGCTAGCTATAAAAACTGCAATTGCGCTGAACTGCACTATTGAACCTCAATCAATTTTTGCCAGAAAGAATTATTTTTATCCTGATCTGCCCAAAGGCTATCAGGTTTCTCAGTATGATCTGCCTTTATCCTCAAAAGGCTACCTGGAAATTGAAGTTGACGGTAAGAAAAGAAAAATCGGCATAACCAGAGTTCATCTTGAAGAAGATGCTGGTAAATTAGTTCATAAAGGCGCGGATAGAATTATGGGCGCAGAAGAATCTTTGGTTGATTATAACCGCACCGGAGTTCCTTTAATGGAAATTGTTTCCGAGCCAGACATGCGCTCTCCCAAAGAAGCAGCAATCTTTATGCAAGCATTAGCCGCCCTGCTTCAATATATTCAAACCACTGATGCAAAAATGGAAGAAGGCTCTTTGCGCTGTGATGCCAATCTTTCTATCCGACCAATTGGAGAAGAAACACTTGGTACTAAAAGCGAAATTAAAAATATGAATTCATTTAAAGCTGTAGAAAAAGCTTTGCTGGCCGAAGAAAAAAGACACACCGAATTGGCTGAAGCAGGCGAAAAGATTATCCAGGAAACTCGCTTCTTTGACAACGACACCGGAAAAACTTCCGGCATGCGCAGCAAAGAAGATGCTCATGATTATCGCTATTTTCCAGAACCAGATTTAGTACCGGTTGAACCAAGCAAAGAGTGGGTCAAGGAAATTAAAGACTCTTTGGGTGAACTTCCTCAAACCCGCATACTGCGCCTTGAAAAAGATTTTAAATTGCCTTCCTACGAAGCAAATCTTTTGGTTTCTAATAAAAGCATGGCTGACTTTTTTGAAGAATGCGCAAAATTACACAAAGATTACAAAGCTATTGCCAATTGGATAGTGGGAGAATTAACCGCTTATCTAAAAGATAAAAAGAAAACCATTAAAGAATTGGATTTTACTCCAGCCAAGCTGGTTGAAATGCTAAATCTTATTGCCAACAATACTATAAGTGGTAAAATAGCAAAAACCGTACTGGTTAAGGTCTTAGACACAGGGAAATCCGTAAAAGATGTTATTGCAGAGTCTGGCCTGACTCAAATTAGCAGCGAAGATGAGCTGAAAAAAATTGTTAGAGAAGTGCTCAAAAGCAATCCAAAACCAGTAGAAGAATATAAGGCTGGTAAAAAGACCGCTGTGGGTTTTTTAGTCGGTCAGCTCATGAAGGCAACCAAAGGAAGAGCTAATCCAAAATTAGCCAACAAACTTTTAAAAGACGAGCTTGAAGGAGGATAAAAGATGAGAAAAGGTTTTACTTTAATTGAAATACTGATTGTTTCTATGGTAATAGCGGTTCTAGTGGCGGTTGCAGTGCCTGCTTTTCGCGGTGTACAAATGGACGCCAAACAAAGCCGAGCCATGGCAGATTTAAAAGTGCTGCGTATTGCAATTAATTCATACGTGAAAAACAATAATGATTTTCCTGACACTTCTTTTGGCGTAGGATTAGTCCCCAACTGGGAAGAACCTTTACTAGACGCTTTTCCGCGAGTTTTGGAACAAAAAGTTTATGATCCTTTCCGTCCTGGGCAAATAGAATTTCAATATTCTGCCGACGGATCATATTTTGTAGTCTGGTCAGTGGGAATGGACGGAACAGCTACTATTACCGGAATTAATTCTGATGGTGAAATTGAAGGTTTAGCCGGTGACGATCTTTACCAAACTAATACGCAGCGATTATGATTTGATTAGTTCTTTTATCCTGGGCAAAGCTTCTTGTGCTGCTTTTATTCCCGCATCAATAAGCCTCGGAGCCTCATGATAATCACGCCAGTTAAAATCAGAAACATTAGGGCAAATAGCTATATCCGCTTTATGGGTTTCTATTTCCGCAATATGATGAGTAGTAATTGCTCTTGATTGGGTAATTACGTCAAACACATGGGGCGGCGTTTTTTTATTGCGAAAATTATCTACCCGCTCATGATAGCCAAAAGGATCAGAACAAACATTAACCGCTATGGTTTTTTCTGCGCCAAAACGATAAAGCACATCTACCGGCACTGGAGAAGAAGTTGCTCCATCCACCAAGTATCTACCCCCATGCCGAAAAAGAGTAAAAATACCTGGAATAGAAATACTAGCCCTAAGCGCCTCAAGCACTGGGCCATGATCAATAATAAATATTTCTCCGGTCCTAAAATCAGTTGCCACTACCTTAAAGGGGATTAATAATTCATCAAAACGCGGGTTGCCAATAAAATGCTCCACAAAATCAATTACTTTTTTCCCTCGGATAAAGCCAGAATAAGGCATGGTAAAATCTAGCAAAGAAAGAATCTGCAATTTACCAATCCTAAGCGCAGCATCTTCTACTGCATTAAAAGGAATATTGGCCACAAAAGGAATGCCAAATAATGCGCCGCCAGAAGTTCCTGCCACTAAATCAATGGGAATTTTTTCTTTTTGCAATACTTTTAAGACTCCAATATGCGCTAGTCCCGGAGCCATGCCAGCTGAAAGCGCCAACCCTACCCTAATTCCTCCGATTTCCCGAGCCAAGCGATTAATAGATTGCGACAAAACAGAATTAGGTTTATTCAACACAAAAGGAATTCCATCCTTAAAAAACTGCTCTACTGCTTCATTATCAAAAGGATAAACAAAGCGGCAATAAATTGGCGGCTTTTGCTTTGGAGTGGTTTTTTCTAGAACAATCCCCACCCATAGTTTTGCATTTAAATTAGGGAAATTATATTTTAAACATTCTATAAAAGATTCGCTCTTGCGCAAAGAAAAGCTATTCTCTTTAGCCAGAAAGATAACTTCGTCTGCTTCTTCTACCAGCAGTTTATATTGCTCAAAATATAGTTTATTAGGCACATCCACAATTACCGCGTCATAAGTTTCTCTTAAGATTTCGAATAAGGCTTTTATTTGCCCCCGGTCAAACTCCAGCGCCTCGCCTTCTTTAGAATAAAATATTATATCTATGCCCAAGTTGTGCGGTACAGTAGCCCTTTGGATATCTGCATGTGTAATACTTCCACCATGGCTTTTGGTTGAAAACAAGATGGTTTCTTGTGGGGATAATTTTAAGATGGAAGCGCAGCTACCAGGGTTACAATAAAAATCAACTACCGCCACTTTCTTATTAGTCTGTTTATGCAAGCTGGCAGCCAAGTTTGCGGTAAGCACACTTTTACCAACTTCTTTTTCTGCAGAAATAGTGATAAAAACATGCTGGCTTTTAATGGTCTTATGCGAAATTTGTATGGTTTGCCTAAGTTTTTTACCTAAAACTTTGGACAGCCAACGCAATATCTCCGGATGTTTTTCTACAATTTTATCAAATAGCTCTTTTTTAATTACATAAAGCTTGCCGCTGCTAACAGCTTTAATGGTGGCGCTATGCGGTTCTTCGCTTAGAAGTGAAATTTCGCCAAAATAATTTCCTACCTGTAAGGTTGTTAAAATCTGGTCTTTTAATAAAATATTGAGTTGACCTTCTGCTACGATATAGAGGGCCTGCCCACCAACACAACCCTCTTGGCAAATAGTTTCCCCTTCGGAAAAGGATTGGACTTCTATTTTTTCAGAATAACGCCGCAGTTCTGAAACTTTAATAGAAGAAAATAAAGGCACCTTGTGTAATAATATTGCTTTCTCCATAATCGCACTCTATATTACACGGATTTATTGAAATTTTCCAGGATTAATACCGATAAATTTACAGGTATGGGTGTATATTGGCAAAACGTAAAATCAATAGTTAGCTTAATGCCTTCCACTTCTATAGGAACCAGGCTGGCCTGTCGCCTATTACCTGGAAAAAGTAAATTAGAAAGAAGGAATATCGGTCTACAGCTTGGCTATAATCTTCTTCAGGCTGGGACTCTTTATCAAGGAAGAATCTTCCCTTCAGAACTAAGTAGAGCTCTTCCCCATATCGCTAGCCTTATGCCGGAAATCGAAGAACTGCCTGAAGACCATTTTATTTACAATCGCACAAATGTTGCCAGCTCTTTTACGTTGCCTCGTATAACGCCCAAAGGACTTTGGACAACCTTTGGTTTAATAATTCAGCCAAAACAATTATCCGCTACACTAGAACAGCTTGAACAAAAATATGATCATGATTTAACTATACAGGGAATCTCTACAATAGATTTAGAAACACACATTGAAAATTTAACCCGTCGATTAGCAATAAAAACAACAAAGATAAAACGCTTAGTAAGAGAGCTTGAAGGTCACGAAAAATTAATTGATTTTACCAGAGAAATCAGTCAAATGATTGTGCAGGATATTCCGTACGAACAATTTGTGCATAATTTATGCAGAATTCTATATGAGGTTGCTGGACTTAGGCGCTGCATTGCCTTTATCTATGATGAAGAACAAGATGCTTTAATTGCTCAAGAAAAACCAGGTTCTCCAAATCCCTGGGCTTCTCTTGAGCCAGAAAATACCGATGAGATCCAAGCTTTTTTAAGAAGAGATGGCCGCGCTGTTTTAAGCGTACCAATTTCACAAGAAGGTCAAACCCAAATGGCTAAAGAGCTGATTGCTCGAGCCATAACTTTAGCACCTCAAATCACAATCGCCAAGGCGGGCTCAAAAACAGCCCTAAGAACTTTAAAAGGAATTGGAGCAACCGTGTTTGGCGGGAAACAAATTCTTCCAGAAGGCTGGGAAAAAGATTCTTCTGAAAGCGTTATTACCCAGTGTTTTAAAACCGGAGAAATCCTAGTAGTTAACGATACCGCCAACCCAGAACATCCAGTTAGCCGGGTTTTAATCCATATGTGGAAATCAAGAACTTTTATTGCTGCGCCTATTAAAATAGGAGATAAAGTAATTGGTGTTTTTGGGTTAGATCACGATTTATCTCCACAGACAATTACCAAAGAAGTTGAAAGACAGGTTGCACTTTTAGTTGATATGGCCAGTATTGGCTTTTCTCTTAGAAGATACACTGACGCGCTTGAAAGAACTCTTGGAAAACATATTGGCCCAAAAGTTAAAGAGGCAATTATGTCAAGATTATTATCTGCAACTCCTTCTGATTTTCCTCCACAAAACTGTGATTGTACCGTTATGTTTACTGACATTATGGGTTTTACTGGTATTACTAGAAAATTAAATGATCTTGGTAAAGCAGCCGTCTTTCTTGAATTTGTAACTGATTATAGAAATTGGATGGCTGGTGCGATTATTAAACATGGAGCCCTTTTAGATAAATACATTGGCGACGCGCACATGCTACTCTGGGGAACTCCGGTAGCAAAGCATGATGATGATCCAGAAAGAGCGCTGCAAACTGCCATAGCGATGCAAAGAGAAGCCCATCATTTTTTTAATACTACTAAATGGAAAGAAATTTTCGCAAGCTTGGGAATTGAAAATTTTGGTATAAGAGCTGGCATTGACACAGGCGACATCATGGTTGGGGTAATTGCTGATCTATTAAGACATGAATTTACCGCGATTGGCGAGGCAGTCAACCGGGCAGCCCGATTTGAAGGAAAGGCCAAAGGATCAGATGGCTCTCCTGGAATTTTAATTAGTGAAGAAACTTTCAACAAACTTTCTCCTGCTTTCATCGAACAATATGTTAAAGAATTCAATGAAGCGGTAAGAGAATATTTAAAAATTGATTACCAATTAGAAGACGATGATATTAGCCAACATTATTGCGCTCTAAAAACTAAAGATATTTTTGCCAAAGAAGAAGTGGAAATTAAAATTGGCGATGAAATGGTAACAGCCAAAACTTATCAAGTAGAATGGGATCGTAAAAAATGGAAAAAAAGAGTTTTTGATGAAATTTGGATGAAAATCTGGAACGAAGCTTAAGGGCATGTTAAAATAATATATGCCCAAACTTAAGCTTATCAATCCTTCCATTTATCTGCGCAATAATGAATTATTAAAATTTAAAAAAATCTATTTCCCAGCTATGCAATTTCTCATCCTGGCCAGTTTAACACCTAATAACTATCAAATCTCTTATATTGATGAATTAATAGACGACATCAATCTTAATGAGGAAGCTGATTTAGTTTGCCTAAGTTTAAATACTTTCCAAGCTCGCCGGGCTTATGAACTGGCAGATGCATTTAGAAATAAGGGTAAAAAGGTTATTCTAGGCGGAATTCATGCCTCAACCTTGCCCGAAGAAGCCAAACAGCATGCTGACAGCGTGGTAATTGGTGAAGCAGAAGATATTTGGCCACAAATCCTGGCTGATTTCGAAAAAAACCAATTAAAACCTTTTTACAAAGTTGATTGCCCGCCAGATTTAAAAAAATCAGTTTTACCTAGATTAGATCTTTTGAATTTTAAAAAATACAGCCGCCCACCCTTATCTAAAATGCCCATCATTCCTTTAGACACATCTCGCGGTTGCCCTAATCGCTGCGATTTTTGCGTGATCAGCCCTTTTCAACAGCGTTTGCGCTTAAAACCAATTGCCAATGTGGTAGAAGAAATAAAAGCTATTGGCGCTAAATACTTTTTCTTTTCTGATTCCAATATCTGTGCTAACAAAACGCGAGCCAAAGAATTATTCAAAGCCCTAATTCCTTTGAAAATAAAATGGGTTAGCAATTTCCATCTTGATGCGGCAGAAGATGAAGAACTTTTAAAATTGGCAGCAAAATCCGGCTGCATTTCTGCTTATCTGGGCCTGGAAAGTTTAAACGAGGAAAATTTAAAATCAGTTAACAAAAGAAACCCAGCCGTGGCTGAATATAAAAAACATATTGATACTTTTCATCGCTGCAAAGTTCCTATTCAAGCTAGTTTAATCCTGGGACTTGATTTTGACACTAAAGAATCAATTCAAGCAATGGTTAAATTTATTATTAACAACAATATTGATAAAGTTAGCTTATATGTACTCTGCCCTTTTCCTGGCACAAAACTTTACGAGCAGTTTAAAAAAGATGGCAGATTATTTGATGATGCTTTTTGGTTAAATCCCAATAAATCTGTCTATGATATCCACTATAAACCAAAGAATTTTAGTTTGAAAGAATTAGAAGATTTGTTTTGGCAAAGCTATGAAGAGATTTATAACCCTTTAGCTATCATAAAAAGATTGTTTTTCCCTCTCCAACCCCATTGGTTAACTTCACTAGTATCAAATTGGTTTCACAGAAGAGCAATTTTAAAGAAGCAAATAACTATTTCATAATAATTTTGGCGCGCTCAGTTAAATTATTAAGGGTTTCCTCGCATTTTTTTGTGGTTTCTCCAATTTTATGATTAGCAGGGTCGATTGGATCCCCAATAATAATTAAGGCTTTTGAAAAAGGCAGAGGGATTAAATATTTATCCCAGCGCCAGGACATCAGCCAACCAGGTTTGGCATAAGAGGCAATCGGAAGAATAGCTCTGCCTAGTTTTTTTGCCAGAAAAACGGCACCCGGCTTCATCTTGTAAATCGGCCCTTCTGGACCGTCTACGGCAATGTTTGAATCGCGACCTTCTTTGACACATTTAATCATTTCGCGAAAATTCTTAGCATCATCTTCTTTGTCTAGTCGGGTAACCACATAACCCATTCTTTCTCCGGCCCGGGCTAAAACTTCGCCACGCACACTAGACATGGTTAAGATACAAGCATCTCTTTTTCGATAATGGTAAAGAGGAATAAAGGTGGCTTGATGCCAAAAGATAAATACAATATTCTTATTTTGTTTTTTTAGTTCGTAATAATTTTCTGTGCCAATTATTGTAATGCGCAAGGTTTTATTGATAATTACTATTGATAAATACAATAAAAAAGCGGCTATTTCAATATAAGCTCTACGTAGCATAACTATTAATAGTCTATTCTAAAGCCAGAAAATTGTCCACTCGCCGGCTCCCAGCTAATTTGTTTTTCTTGAATATACTTTGACATATACGCTTCCAGATTAGAAAGGAATTTTTTTAAGTCGAGCTCTTTGCCTTCTGCTAAAACTTCGACCCTTTGATCCGGTAAATTCTTAACAAACCCAACAAGGGAAAGCTTGACCGCGCAGTCAACTGCAGTATAGCGAAAGCCAACTCCATGAACCCGGCCACTATAATAGACGTGGACTCGTTTCACTATTTAAATAAGCCGATAATCATTGGGTAAACTTTAATAAATACAGGAGCAAAAACTAACGCCACAATAGACATAAGTTTTAATAAAATATTCATGGCTGGACCGGCAGTATCTTTAAAAGGATCACCAACTGTATCTCCAACAACTGCGGCAGCATGAACAGGAGTTCCTTTTCCACCCAGATAACCTTCTTCAATTAATTTTTTAGCATTATCCCAGGCACCACCACCATTAGACATCATAATCGCTAAAAGAATACCTGTAACTAAGGCTCCAGCTAAAAATCCGCCTAATGCTTCTGGCCCTAGCAAACAACCAACCAAAAGCGGTGCCAAAATCGCAACTGAACCAGGAATAACCATTTCTTTTAAAGCAGCTATAGTAGCAATATCAACACATTTTTTAACTTCTGGTTTGGCGTTACCTTCCATTAAACCTTTGATTTCTTTAAATTGGCGTCTTACTTCTTCTACCATGGAAAAAGCCGCCCGGCCTACTGCCTGCATGGCCAGTGAAGCAAACACAAAAGAAAGCATGCCTCCAATAAAGAAAGCTACTACTACTTGAGCCTTTAATAAGTTAATAGTAGAAATGCCAACTGTATTAGTATAAGCCACAAACAATGCTAAAGCAGTTAAGGCCGCAGAACCAATAGCAAACCCTTTTCCAATCGCAGCAGTTGTGTTTCCCAAAGAATCTAATTTGTCGGTAATTTTTCTGACTTCAGGAGGAAGTTCTGACATAGTGGCAATTCCACCAGCATTATCGGCAATCGGACCATAAGCATCAACTGACATGATAACCCCAATGGTTCCGAGCATCCCTACTGCAGAAATTGCAATACCATAAAGGCCACCAAATAAATAAGAAACAAAGATGGCAATACAAATTGAAAGCATAGGCAAGGCAGTTGATTTCATACCAATAGCTAAACCAGTAATAATATTAGTCGCAGCCCCTGTTTTAGAAGCATTGGCAATTTCTTTAACCGGTGCACCAGAAGTGTAGTATTCAGAAAATAAGCCAATGGCTACTCCGGCTAAAATACCCGCCAAAATCGCATAAAAGATACCAATCTCACCTACAAAATATTTAACCAAAAAGAATGAAGCAATAATATAAAGAACTCCGCCAATATACATGGAGTATCTAAGCATGGCCGCAGGCTCAATATTATCAACTACTTTTACAAAAAGAATTCCAATAATTGAACTTAAAGTTCCGGCCGCAATTAACATTAAAGGAAGAATCATCCAGGAAAGTGGAGAAGTAATCATTAAAGCGCCAATCGCCATGGTAGCCACAACAGATCCAACATATGATTCAAAAAGATCAGCGCCCATTCCGGCTACGTCGCCAACGTTATCACCAACATTATCAGCAATAACCGCGGGGTTACGAGGATCATCTTCTGGGATTCCGGCTTCAACTTTACCAACTAAGTCTGCGCCAACATCAGCAGATTTAGTATAAATTCCACCGCCCACACGAGCAAACAAAGCTACTGAGCTAGCACCCATGGAAAAACCGGCAATAACCGTGGCTTTTAAAGTTGGGTCTGGCACTAATAGATAAACAATACCTAAGCCCAGCAAACCCAAACTGGCTACCGACATTCCCATAACTGCGCCGCCGGAAAAAGCCATGTGAAGCGCGGCTGCAATTTTATTAGTTTTAGCTGCCTGAGCAGTTCTAACATTGGCACGGGTTGCAGCATTCATACCAATAAAACCAGCTAACATAGAACAAAGACCACCTGCAATATAAGCCAAAGCAGTATACCAGTGGATAAAAAGACTTAAAACTACCACCACTATTGCCATGAATACGGCGATAGCCCGGTATTCTCTGGACAAAAAGGCCATGGCCCCTTCATTGATAGCATCGGCAATATCTTGCATCTTGGGCACTTCAACTTTAACTTTTAAAATGGAACGGAAAAGATAAAAAGCAAAAATTAAACCGGCAACACCGATAATCTGGGTCCAAATCGCGTAATTCATTAAGAGATCCTCCTTGGTTAAATTTAAGATTCAATTATAGTATATGTTATAATGGGTTGCAATGTTCATAATTACCGAGCGACAATATAATATAATCATGCAACAAGCCCAAGCTTGTTATCCGCAGGAAAGTGGCGGAATATTGGGAGGAAGCGGAAACACTATCTTGGGAGTACTACCTATTCCCAACCAATTTCTTTATGACCGCACTGGAACATTTGGCATAACTCAAGATGATCTAGATCGGGCTGACCAATTTTTAAAAAAACACAATTTAGAATATTTGGGCCTTTATCACAGCCATCCCCAAGGCGCACCCTATCCTTCTGAACAAGATTTATCTCATAACCAAAAATATTTATTTATTATTGGCTTAAAAGATCGGCATAATCCAGAACTTTATGCCTGGCGAGTGGAAAATGACAAAGTTCATCAAGAAAATATTAAAGTTATTAGCGATGCGGGCATTAGTGTAATAGATATTAATACTGGCCAGCCAAAATTGTCGCAAAATCTAACTAAAGAAGAAATGGCGCGGCTTTCACATTTAATCGACGACATGATTGCAGGTAAAAATCCAGAATATCAAAGATTATCTTCTCATGGCTGGAATGCCTCAAGCTTTTCTACTTTTGCCTGATCTTTTTAGCGCACCTTTAAGAAATATTTGCCGTTTTCTTTCCAACTCATCTTTTACTAGATTATAATCGTGTTTCTCTAAGGCCTTGATCCTAAATCGGTCCATGCCCCAGTATTTTTTTGACAACTGATCAGCATGGCCACCACGTTTAATAATTAATTTTTCATCTAAATAGCCAATGGGATACTTAGCCGCCATGCGCAGCCATAAATCATAATCTTCACACACAATAAATGACTCATCAAACCCGCCTAAGTCGTCAAAAACCTGCTTTTCTAGTAAAATTGAAGAAGCACTGATAATACAGAGGGGTAAACACTTATCAAATATCCAGCCCCCATATTTTTGGTGCTTTTTCATTTGGTTTAAATGTTTACCATCCCTAATCCAGGTTTCATTAGTGTAGCAAATCTTATATTGAGGATTATCGCGTAGGAATTTTAACTGTTTTTCCAGTTTTTTCTTGTCCCAGAGGTCATCTGAATCAAGAAAAGCCAGATATTTACCTTTAGCCTTTTTTGCACCCAAATTCCTGGCCCAAGCCGGCCCTTTTTGTTCCTTATCTTCAATAACAATGATTTCAAAATCTTGAAAGCTCTGCGCCTTGATCGAATCAATGGCTTCTTTTGTAAACTTGGGGCGATTATACGTGGGTATTATTACTGAAACTAGCACAGATCAAATTTTATAGCTTAATCTACTTTATTGCAAACCATGCTCTTGCGCTAATTCTTCAAAAATTGGCAAAGCTTGTTTAATTTGAGGCACGGTAATATTGGAATAAGCAATTCTAAAGTGTCCAACGCCACCAAAGCCTTTGCCTGGAACAATTAATAATAATTTTTCTGCTGCAGCCGCACAAAAAGCAACATCATCTTCAATTGGACTTTGGGGGAACAGATAAAACGCGCCTTGTGGTTTTGTTAATTGATATCCCATACCAGCCAAAGCATTATAAAGCACATCTCTACGCTCTCTTAATTCATCAACGCCTACCACTAAATCATGCATATCAAGAATTAAATGCTGCATCAGCGCCACTGGGTTAACAAAACCAAGCGTGCGATTAGCAAAAGTCATGGCCGCAAATAAATCTTGCGGTTCCCTGTTTCGCGGATTGATTCCAATATAACCAATGCGATCACCAGCCAAACAAAGGTCTTTACTAAATGAAGTGGTTAAAATACTATTTGGAAAAATCTGCAATACCGGCGGCACTTCCACGCCATCATAAATCAACTTGGCATAAGGCTCATCTGAAAGCAAATAAATAATAGTATCAAATTCTCGTTCTTTTCTTTGGATCAATTCATTTAACTGTTCTAATGTTTCTCTTGAATAAACTGCGCCAGTTGGATTATTAGGGCTGTCAATTAAAATTGCTCTGGTCTTAGCGTTTATAGCTGCTTCAATCTTGGCCAAGTCAGGTTGAAAATCAAGAGTCGTATCAACCGGAACCAGCTTCCCTTGATGATTATCCGCATAAAATCCATATTCAACAAAATAAGGAGCAAGAGTAATAACCTCATCACCTTGATCAAGAATAGCTTTAAAAATAACATTCAAAGCTCCCCCAGCACCACAAGTCATAAGCACATTGTCTTCGGTCAACAAATCAGAAGGCTCTTGAGTCCGATTAAGATGCTCTGCCACATTAGCCCGGACATGAGGATAACCGGCATTAGGCATATAACGATGCATCCCAGGAATTGGATTGGTAGCTAACTCAACTAATCTTTGCTGAACTTCAACCGGCGGCTCAAAACTAGGATTTCCCAAAGTAAAATCAAAAACCTTATCTGCTCCATGCTTTGCTTTTAATTGTGCTCCATGATCAAACATCTTCCTAATCCACGAAGCCCTTTGCAGTGAACCTGCTACTTTATGGGATATCACCTTAGCTACCATAATATAATTCTCCTTTTTCTTTGTTTTGACACTTTTATATCGTTATCTATTTTTAGAAATTTCACTATATTTGCTATAATAAACATATGAGTTCTTTGTTCGTAGCCATATTGGGAATAATGTTATTTGCCCTCGGTTATCGTTTCTATTCCCGCTTTATAGAAAATAAAGTTTGGAAATTAGATAAAACTAAAGTCACTCCCGCAGTTTTAAAAAATGATGGATTGGATTATGTGCCAGCTAGTCATTGGTCAGTACTTTTTGGTCATCATTTTGCATCCATTGCCGGCGCTGGCCCAATTATCGGTCCAGTAGTTGCTTGCATGCTATTTGGTTGGGGGCCTGCCCTGCTCTGGATTGTAATTGGCTCTATCTTTTTTGGCGGAGTACACGATTTTTCTGCTTTAATCTTATCCCTACGCCATCATGGCAATACAGTAGCTCATGTTACTGAAAATGTTTTAAACAAAAGAAGTCGAATCATATTTTCAGTTTTTCTTTGGCTCGCATTGGTCCTAGTAGTAGCCGTCTTTGCCGCGGTAACAGCTAAAACCTTGATTGCTGAACCAAGAATTGTTATTCCTTCTTTTGGCATTATCTTAATCGCCATACTTTTAAGCTTAATGCTTTATAAATGGAAAACACCGCAATGGATTGCCACAATTATTGCGCTGGGACTGATGGTCCTTACTATATATATAGGACTAGCCAACCCAATAATTATAAATTCTTCAAATGCTTTAAGCATCTGGATCATAATTCTATTACTTTATGCTTTCATTGCTTCTATTATTCCAGTAAACATTTTGCTCCAACCTCGAGACTATCTTTCTGCCTATATCTTATTCTTTGGCTTAGGCCTGGGTTATTTAGGCTTACTTTTAACTAGACCAACTATGAAAGTTCCTTTTTTTGTAGGGTTTAACAGCGGCCAAGGCCCGCTCTGGCCCATGATGTTTGTCTTAGTGGCTTGCGGCGCTATTTCTGGGTTTCATGCTTTAATTTCGTCAGGAACCACTTCAAAACAATTGCCTGCCAAAAAAATGGCTAGAAGAGTAACTTATGGCGGCATGATTTTAGAGGGTATTCTTTCTTTGCTAGCTTTAGTCGCGGTTTGCGCGGGACTTTATTGGGTCAACGGTCCAGCCGGACTAGTTTATCCTGAACTTATGAAACAAGGCGGTTGGATTGTAACTTTTGGCAGAGGCTTTGGTCAAATTGTTGCTCCTTTAGTGGGATCAACGGTTGGCGCATTGATTGCCATGTTTATTTTAAATGCTTTTGTTTTAACTACACTTGATAGCGCTACTAGGATTACTCGATATTTAACCGAAGAATTATTTGGCGAAGCTTTAAATTTAAAAATCTTTAAAAATAAATATATTTCAACTTTGGTCATAATTTTACTAGCTTTATGGCTGGCCCTGGGTTCTTGGACTACCCTTTGGCCGGTTTTTGGCGCAGCTAATCAATTAATTGCTGCCATGGTTCTTTTGGTTGCTTCGGTTTATCTATTTCAAAAGAAACAACCCACTGCTTTTACTTTTATACCAGCTATTTTCATGCTAATCACCACTATTGCTGCTTTAATCTATCAAATGATCAGTTTTTATCAAACTAACAACTACCTTTTATTCAGCATTTCAACGGTTTTACTGGTATTAGCCGGAAGTATGTTAATTGAGGCTAAAAAGGCGTTAAACTAGCAAAGGCCCCTTCGGTGTGATAAAATTGGATTATCACAAGCTAAGAAGGAGCCTTTTTATGATAATAACTGTCACATTAAACCCTGCTTTTGATCACTTACTCTTTTTACCGGAAATTAAACTAAGCACTTTTAACCGCGCCGAAGAAACTTTGCGCATGCCTGGCGGAAAAGGAATAAACGTTGCTTGCTCGCTAGCTGTAATGGGAGAAGAAGTTGCTGCCACTGGATTTTTAGGTGCTCAAGGAAGCCGTATGTTTGAAGAATCATTAGCAAAACTGGGAGTTACCACTGCCTTTATCTATGTTGACCAGGGCATCCGCACTGATTTCTTTGTAATTGAAGAAAAGAAAAAACGACAAAGCTTGATTGTGGAAGAAGGTGTTTCCATTGAACTTCGTTATTTAAACAGTTTTAAAGCTAATTTTGAAAGACTGCTATCTTCTGCCGATCTGGTTGAAATTGGCGGGAGTTTACCAAAAGGAGTAGCCCCAAATTTTATCAAAGAATTAGTGCTGCTAGCCAATAAGCATAAAGTAAAAGTGGTACTCAACCTGCCTGAAGATTTATTGCTCGATTCTATGCAGGGAACCAACTCCTTTATTATTTATCCAGATCTTAGAGAAAATAAAAGCATGTTTGGCAAAGATATTTATAAGCCTCGAGCCAGACAAGAAATTGCTAACGAAATTTTAAAAAGAGGCGCAGAAATAGTTATATTAAAACACGGTAACTTAAACTACACCGTATTTACCCAGAACGAAGTTTGGGACGGAGAAATTGATCTGCAAGATTCCAGTATTTTAATTGGTGTGCGCGACGCGGTATTGGCTGGTTTTATTTATAAATATAAAGAATCAAGTAATCTTGGTGAAGCTTTAAAATACGGTCTAGGCTCTGGACGATCTGCCGCAAAAAATAAATTAAACCACCCTGGCTCAAAGCAAGAAATAGAAGAATTTTTGCTCCGGGCAAAAGTAAGGAAGGTATAAATCATGAAAAAAGTAAAATCATTTATGACCAGGGATTTAACCGCAGTTACCGAAGACACCCCCTTAAACGAAGTAGCAGAATTATTATCTCTGCGCGCCCTTACCGGCATTCCTGTAGTGAATGAAAAAAACGAAGTCAGTGGCTGGATTTCCGAAAAAGATATTATTAGCTGCATTTTTCCAGAACGGGTAAAAATTGAAAACCCGGATGTAATTGGGTTAACTAACTTATCAAAAGTAGTTACTAAATTAAGACAAGTAGGAATAGCAATGGTTAAGGATCATATGAGTAAAAAAGTCCATACTGTGCAAGAAAATACTGCTGCTGATGATGTGGCTGAAATAATGATGCATGATGATTTAAAAAGGGTTCCTGTTATCCGCAACAAAAGATTAGTTGGAATTGTTGATCGTTCAAGCCTAGCTAAAATATTGCTGGATGAAGGTTGTATGGAAAAATATTGCCGATGATTAATCTCTTAGCTATATTTAATCAGGATATCTTTATGGCGGCCGCAGGATTACTGCTCCTGGGATTTATCTTTGGCAGACTGGGAAAGTTTATCCATCTTCCCCGTGTTACCGGATATATTATTGCCGGAATTATCATTGGCCCCTCCCTTTTAAGCATTTTCAACGAAAGATCACTCGATCAATTAGCCTTTATCCCTCAATTTGCTTTAGGAATTATTGCCCTGGTTATTGGAGCCGGTTTAAGCTTTACGTTAATCAAAAGACTGGGAACTAAATTAATATTAATTACATTGCTCCAAGCAATAGGTGCTTTTGGTTTAGTATTAATTTTATTAATACTTTTTAAAATGCCGCTTGGAGCTGCCCTTCCCTTGGCTGCCATTGCTACCGCTACTGCCCCGGCTGCCACAGTGGCTATTATTAGGGAATTTCGCGCCCGAGGACCTTTAACCGAAACAACTTTAGCCGTGGTTGCTTTAGATGACGCAGTAGCTATTATTCTTTTTGGCTTAATCCTTACTTTAGACCTAAAACATCTTTCCACCTTTGGGGAAACGGCTATGCGATCTTTATCAGCTTCTTTTATGGAGATTTTTATCGCTTTAATAGTTGGAGTGATTTTGGCAGTAGTGGCAAATTTACTTATAAAAACCAGCAAAGAAATATCAGACAGCGTTATTATTATTTTAGGTATTGTTTTCTTGGGAATCGGCATTTCTCAAATTACTCATGTTTCTGCTCTTTTAACCAATATGTTCTTGGGCCTTACTTTAGTTAATATTTCACAGCGCAACACTGAAGTGGTGGCAAATTTAGAACGTTTTACTCCACCGATTTACTGTTTCTTTTTTGTTTTAGCCGGGGCCCATCTAAACTTACATATTTTCGCTCAAGTAGGCTGGACCTTAACTGCTTGGGCAATTATTTTTGTGGCGGCCCGTATTGCAGGAAAAATAACCGGCGCATACCTGGGAGGAACTATTTCTAAATCACCAGATGCAATTAGAAAATATCTGGGCTTAACCCTTATTCCTCAAGCTGGTGTGGCCATTGGCTTATCTCTCTTAATTAAAGAAGCTTCTAGCTTTTATGATTTCCGTTTTATCATTTTAAACATCACACTTATTGCCGTGGCTTTTAACGAAATTGTTGGCCCCATTTGCACCAAATACGCCCTATTCGCGGCTAAAGAAGCCACTGTAGAAGAAGACAGCTAATACGTCAATCGGTTGCGCGACTAGAATCGTTAAATGTTATTCGGTTGCGTTTCTCTTGTTTTCAATTAAATCCTGATCTCCCTTTATAAAACCGGACGACGACTGACTATTATCGTTTCGAGCCGCGCAACCGCAACCGTCTGATTCTTCACTCTATTCATCCTAGTCAATCCCATGCTATAATTAATTCATGAACTTATCTATTCAGGACAGAGGCTTTCTATACGGAGATGGGGTTTTCGAATCCCTCAGGACTTATAACGGGAAACCTTTCCTGCTTGATGAGCACATCAAAAGACTATACAAATCACTTAAAATCATTCGTATCAAGGCGCCTCTGCCAGCCAAAAAACTTAAGGCTAAAGTTTTAAAAGAATTAAAGCTTAAGAAATTTAAAGAAGCTTATATAAAAATTATTATCACTCGCGGGGAAGCAAAAGAGCATGGGCTTGATCCAAAAAAAGCTGGCAAAAACCCAACTTTAATTATTTTGATTGAAAAATTAGCTAAGAAAAAGATAAAACCGTGGAAAGCCATTATCAGCACAATTATAAAACCAGAAACTCCCAGCTCAACCATTAAATCGCTTTGTTATTTGGACAATATTTTAGCTAAGATGCAAGCTAAGAAGTTTGGCGCAAACGAAGCATTTTTATTGGATCAAAATGGTTATTTAGCCGAAGGAACTATCAGCAATATATTTCTTGTAAAACTCGGTACTGTTTATACCCCTTCTTTAGCCTCCCCTATTTTAGCCGGCGTAACTAGAAAACTGGTAATTAAACTAGCAAAGCAATCTGCTTTTAAAGTAGTGGAAAAAGATTTAAACCCCAAAGATTTATACAATGCTGACGAATGTTTTGTCACTTTTAGCGGACAGGGAATTGTACCGATTGTAAAGATTTGGAATAAGAAGATTGGGAATGGAAAACCTGGGTATGCAACGGAAGCACTGATGGCGCGCTACGACGCGGAAACCAAAAAAACTTCTACATAGTCTTACTCTTTTTTTTATGAAATTTTACTTTTCCGGCTAAAGTACCTAGAAACGCTCTCATCTTAGCTGCTTCTGAATATGCCTGCTTAGCTTCTTCAATTTCAGCTAAAACAGAATCATATATTTCCTCTGCTTTTGGGCCCAATGCTATCCTTAAAGATTGGGCCAAACCATCGAATAAATTAGTTAAGAAACTTCTACTTGATTGCTCTATTTCTCCAGACTCTGCAAAAGCCTTTATTAAGCCTGTTAAATAATCTAATATAAGGGTTTCAGATCCTGCTCTAATTTTGTTAGCAAAATCTTTTATCTTCATTGAAGCAGCTTTTATCTCGTTTTCTTCAAACCGCAATGCAAAACCTCTAGCATCAACTCTGTAAGCTAAAAGTCGCATTACTTGCTCTAGTGCTGCAAGCTTTGTTGCTTTTCGAGCAACCCTACTCCAATCTGCTGCTAATAATTCTTGTGCTTCGCCCTTTTCTGGTTTTAACCAAATTTCTTCGGTTTCAAGATCTCCTGGATAATAGTGTTTCGGCCGAATATTTAAAAAAGGTGCTGATTTCGCCGGACTCTTAAAAAAACGACTTATTATCTCTTCTCTTTCGCTTTTTGGTCTACTCCAGTACCAGCTTACAAATAAAAAACGGGATTGTTCATCTTTTGACATTAAATCCACAAAAACCTCAAGATACTGTCTATATTTACCAGAATAATTTTCTAAGATAGCCCTAATTACAGCTGAGCTTAATAGCCGACTTTCCCCTTCCAATATAGCTCCGAGCAACGATCTAACACTACTATCACCTTCAACTCCATCCAAAAACTTTCCAATGGTAGCCTGTGATCTCGCTGCTCCCCTTACTGCAACATATACTCTCAAAGCTTGCAATTTAACTGCAAAATCTTTTCCTGAATCAATTGCGATATTAGATAAACCTCGAAAAACCATACCTAACCCTGATTTTCCTTTAATCAAAGAAATTAAATCCTTTTCAGCTTGTAAGTCTAAGGTTCCTTTGGTTAAACTAGTTAATAATGCAACAATATTATCCGGAATTCTGGTTATCTCTCCTGTGCCCCGCCTTGGCGCAGTGGGAGAAGCGGAAGGAGCCAAATCTTGAGTTTCAGTAACAGGTGACGAAGCCCTCCCTGTTGCAATAGCTGCATCAGATACTGTCGCTGGAACTGGGACCTTTGGTGGCCGACCAGCGGTTGCAGCTGTTTCTGCTGCTGCTAAGTCTGCTTGAAATTCTGGGGTGCCAGGTTGTGGCAGTCTTGCTTTTTCTTCTTCTGGCTTTTTCTTTTCTTCTGGAAACAACTTAAAACGCAAGACAAAAATAGTTTCTCTATTTTTATCATCAAATACTACTAGTCCTTTTTCTGCCAAAGCTTTGCGTTTTAATTCGATTAAATTTAAATCCCCTTCAGCTGCCAAACCTTCAAAAACAGCCTGGGCCTCTTCTTGAGTAGTTGGGTTTGGAGCAATTAAGTTATCAACTATTTTCTTGCGTAGTGTAGATTTAACCGGGATCATTGGAGTGCGCACTGTAACCTGAAAATTTTCACCGTCAAAATTCCAGGAAAGGTAAGGCGGTTCCCCAACCGGCGTTCTTTGTACATTAGATTGTTTTGCGTAATTAGATACTTGATAAATAAACTCACCGGCTATTTGCCCCACATTTTCATCAAATCCAGCTAAAACTGCCAGCCGTCTTAATTGTTTTACCACATCCATTACAGCAGGATCTTTACGCTTAAAATCGTTATCCTGTAAACGTACATTACCAGATGGCAGCTCACCTGCTTCAACCACAGCATTAAGAGCGCTGCGAACTTTTTCTTCTCTGGGAAAAAGCAATTCTTCAATTTCATCAGGTGTAATTTGAATTGTTCTTTCACTAGCTTTTTGTTCTAACAAAGCAAGCATACGTAAAACCTGCACGCCCACTCTTCCTTCAATTTGCGGTGCTTGAAAGGTTGGTTTTTCTATTTCTCCAATAACCTTAAAAACCAAACCATCTTCTTCTCTCCCAACTTGGATAATGGATTGAGGTCTCATGCTTTGACTGATCAAAGCTGCGGCTAAAGGATTAATAATAAGTTTTTTAATGGCTTGCTCTAAAGGGCGGGCTCCATATTCTGGGTTGTATCCTTTTTTAATTAAAAGATCTTTGGCTTCTTGGGCAAATTCCAGTTGGAATGATTTTTCTGCAAATTGTTTTTTAACACTGGCTAGTTGCAGCTCAAGTATTGCTCTAATATTTTCTTCGCTTAAAACTTCGAAGTGTACAATTTCGTCAACACGGCCAATAAACTCTGGAGCAAAGGCTGCTTTAAGTGCCTCACCAAACAACCCTTCCCTTACTCTGGCAGCCTCATCAGCTTCTTCTATTTTTGCAATTGCTTGTCTAATCTCTATAGCAGCCAAATTAGAAGTCATAATAATTATGGTATTGGAAAAATCAGCTGTTTTGCCTCGGCCATCGGTCAGTCGGGCATCATCAAATATTTGTAGCATTACTTTTAATACTTCTGGGTGGGCTTTTTCTAATTCATCAAAAAGAACAATAGAATAAGGCTTTTTTCTTACTGCTTCAGTTAGTCCTCCTCCTCGCTCAGATCCAACATAACCTGGGGGGGAACCTATAAGCTTAGCCACACTATGCGGCTCTGTATATTCACTCATATCAACACGGACCAAGAAACTGTCATCCCCATGCAAGGCAGCAGTTAAAGTTTTGGCAATCTCGGTTTTTCCCACACCAGTTGGGCCTGCAAATAAAAACACGCCTTGAGGTTTTCCGGGTCTTTTTACTGTTCTTCCTGTCCGTACCGCATCAGACAACACTTTTTTGGCCTGATCTTGACCAATTACTCTTTCAGAAAGAATGGCTTCCATTTTTAAAAGTTTTTCAGCTTCATCCTCCTGCAATTTTTGCAGAGGAATTCCAGTCATATCAGAAACAGCAATAAAAAGGTCGCTAATCTCAATTTCAATTGCTTTTTCCCCTTCTAATCCTGCAAGCCGTTCTTGCAAAGAATAATATTCTGCAATTAAAGAAACAATTTCTCCTTTGGCTTCAACTTCAGCCCCTACTTCATTGCCACTCATAGCACGTAGAGCTTTTTCAAATTGGATTCGGATATCATCTTCTAATGCTTTTAATTTATTCTTTGCATCAGAAATAGCAGCTACACGAACCGAACAAGCTCTTCTAATTACATCCAAGGCTTTATCGGGAAAATGTTTATCTTTGATATATTCTTTAGATAATCGTACTGCTTCTTTTAAAACCGCCATTGGAGTAATAAGCGTTTTGCTTGCCATGGCAGAGTAATATTGTTCCCTACTACTATTTGTGCTCTCCAAGATACGCAAAGTATCTTCTCCGCTTAACTCGGGTAATACAACCTCATTAATACGCCGATTTAAAGCAGAGTCTCTCCTAATACTGGTTCTATAATCAGTATCTGTAGTTGCACCAACTAATGTTAAGCGGTCACTGCCCAAATCTTCTTTTAGATGGTCAACTAATTTACCGCTAATGCTGGATAAATTAAATAAGATTTGGATTTCGTCCAGAAAAATAATTGGCTGACCTTGTATAAATCGAATATAATTCTGTAGCTCTATTAATCGTGATTCCAATGCTCCCGGTGTCAAATCAGCCTGAAATTTCTTCATGTCCAAATATAACAAAGGCTTATTCTTAAATTGAGGTATTTGGCCCTCCATAATCCTTCTGATGATTGTAAATAATACTGCGGTCTTACCAATACCAGGCGGACCAACAAAAACAACACTATTTTTATAGCGCTGCATGAGTACATGAGTAGCACGGCTAATTTCATCTTCTCTCTTGATAGCAGGTGGTTCATTACGCCAATAAGTTTCCTGGCGCATATTTTTTAAAAAAGCAGGCCTTTTAACTGCCCCCCACCTCCACCACTTACGTCAGCCCCATCAGTAATAGAACAAAGGGTTGGATTATGCCAACCAAATCTGCCAGTAACTCTAACTAGATTATTAAACAAAATTCTCATTTTTCAGGCGTTTCTCCTAAAACTTGATTAAGTGCTTCCAATGGGTCAGCAACATCAAGATCAAAAGCTCCTGCGCCTTCTTGCTGCACTGATTCAGAACTAAATTCCGCTGCTTGTTCAAACCAGGCAGACACAGTTTCAAAAACGTCTCTATCTCCTATTTTAATCTGTTCAAGAAAAGCAGGCAGCGCGGCTTCGTCTTCTTTTAAAAATACACCATTAGCTATTAATTTTTGAACTGTGCGCGCTTTTAAAGTTGGCAACATGCCTTCAAGCGACCATTTGTCTCCGGTACTGCGCACTATTTCAGCAAAAGCATCTACCACACTTTCGCCATATTCGTGTGAATCAGCCACTGCAGTTTGTATTTCCATATTGCCTTGCAAGGCTTGTTGAGTAGTTGTGGCAAATTGAGCCAGAAAAGTATTTAATTTTTCAACTGCTTTTTCTGCGGTTTGCTCTATTTGCGGTTTTTGTATTTCTAGTTTACGTTTTTTCAAACGGCCAGTAATAGCGCGGCCAACTAAAGCACGGGTTCGCATAGTATGACAAACCATAGTTAAAACACCTCAAGTGTTTATCGGCAGGTTGTTAAAGAAATTTCACTCTTTTAGGGTAAAAGGATGTAGCGGGCTTTCTTGGTTCTGGGGTTTTTTTGAACTGTAACTTTGATGCGATAAGCTTTCCAGATATTTTGGGGAGTAATTACTTCATCCGGTCGGCCATGGGCAATCAATTCACCGTTTTTTATTAAGATCAAACGCGAACAAAAGCGGGAAGCTAGATTCAAGTCGTGAAAAGTAGCAATGATCGAGCGATGTTTTCTTAGTTTTCGCAAAAGTTTGCAAAGTTTTACTTGGTAACGAATATCAAGATGAGAGGTAGGTTCATCTAATAATAAAATTCTTGGTTCTTGAGCCAGCGCCCGGGCAATCGCTACCCTTTGAAACTCACCACCAGACAGCTCTGAAACTTGTCTGCCTTTAAGACTTTCAATCTTAAGCTCTTCAATCGCCCAATTAACCGCATCATGATCATCTTCACCCTCAAAAGAAAAACGATCAAAATATGGGGTGCGTCCTAGCAATACTAGCTCTTCAACCGTAAAGCCTTCTACCGGCTCCATCAGCTGAGGCACAAAAGCTACTCGACGAGCCAGCTCTCTTCGATCCAGTTTTTCAATACGGTGGTTGCTTAAAATCACACTGCCAGAATATTTTTGCAATAAACCAATAATAGTCCTTAAAAGAGTGGTTTTGCCAGAACCGTTGGGGCCAACAATCCCTACAAAATCACCCTCATCCACAGAAAAAGACATATCCTTAATCACTGGTTTCTTAGGATTGTAACCACAAGCTAAATTTTCTATTTTTAAAACTGTCATTTGCCCTCAACCCTTCGTCGTCTAAGTAAATAGAGAAAGAATGGCGCGCCTACTAAAGCCATAATAATTCCAATCGGAATTTCCATGGGTGATAAAATAGTTCTTGAAATTGTGTCTGCCACCACCATAAGCAAGGCTCCTGATAGTGCGGAAAAAGGAATTAACATTTTATGGTTAGGCCCAATTAAGAGTCTAATCCAATGGGGAATAATTAAACCAACAAATCCAATTAAACCAGAAACCGAAACCGCGGCCGCAGTCATAAGCGAAGCTAGGCCAATTAAAATCAAACGAGTGCTTTCAACATCTACCCCCATAGTAACGGCCATTTCTTCACCCAACAACAGTGCGTTTAATTCTTTGGAAAAAAAGTAAGCAACTCCCGCTCCAATTAACATATAAGGGATAACCGTTAAAACATTACCCCAGCTAGCAGAAGATAGGCTGCCTAAAAGCCAAAAATAAATATTTTGTAGATTACCAGTAATGATAATAATTAAAGAAAGTATGGCTGAAGCAAAAGCAGAAAAAGCCACCCCAGCTAAAATCAAAGTTTCTGTGGCAGTACGGCCAGCTATTTGAGAAAGTTTATAAACTATAACCACCGCGATCAGAGCAAATATAAAAGCCGTGGCCGGAACAGAGCTCATACCCAAAATTACAAACTGGGCGCCCAAAGCAATTGAAACCGCAGCTCCCACCGCACCACCAGCTGATATACCTAATATATAGGGGTCAGCTAAAGGGTTGCGCAGAATACCTTGCAAGATCACACCAGAAATAGAAAGTAAAATGCCGATTAAGGCCGCTAAAACTACTCTTGGCAGTCTGATTTGCCATAAAATTTCAGAACCCCATAAGTCGGAAGGAGAAATAAAGACTGACCCCAGTAAAAGAGAAAGCACAATCGCGATTAACAAAAAAATCCCTAGCCCGCCTAGGGCAATGCGTTCTTGGGTTTTATTATTTTTTAATTTCCTAGCCATTGATTAATTAATATTTTACTGTATTTAAAAGCTTCATTCAAGCCCTCACCCCTATAATCCCCTCTCCCAAAGGGAGAGGGGATACCCTCACTATAATTAATAATAGACCATTCCCCTTCTCCCTCTGGGAGAAGGGGCTAGGGGATGAGGGTTTTAGTAAATAAACTCTGCAATCTGCTCAACCGCGGCAACTACGCGGGGACCAGGACGAGAAATAATGTCCTTATTAACAAATAAAATGCGGTTTTTTCTAACTGCTTCTAAACTTTTCCAACGTTTATCTCGCTGGATTTGCTTTTTAGTTATTAAACCTTTAGGGATAATTATAAACTGGGGATTTTCGTCCACTAATTTCTCAAAACTATACTGCGGATAAGCTCCTTTTGCGTCAGCGGCCACATTTTCTACTCCAGCTTTTTCTAAAATATCGTCAATAAAGGTGCCATCTCCTGCCACCACCAAAGGTTTAAAGCCAACTATGACTAAAGCTTTGCGTTTTTTTACCCCTTTACCCCAAATCGTAAGCACTTCCTCAATTACCGGCTGATGATTTTTAATTTTCTTATCCACTTTACTAATCCGTCTTTGCATTAAAGAAACTAGTCTTTCTGCCTCAAGCGTTCTGCCGGTAACCTGCCCCAATTTAGTGATATTTTTTAAAACATCGTTCACCGAATCAACCTTAATAGTATAAACCGGCAAGCCAAAACGCTTAAACTTTGCAGTATCATTTTTTTGCGCATCTTCTTGCAAAATGACTAAATCCGGATTTAAGGAGACTACTTTTTCAAGGTTTAAGAAAAATCCGCCAATCCTATCTTTCTTTTTAGCCTGCGCCGGAAAATTACAATTAGTAGTAACTCCTACTATTTGATCTTCTGCCCCAATAGCATAGAGAATTTCTGTAATAGCCGGCATACCGGAGACGATGCGTTGGGGAGAAGCAAAAACAGGCAATGACAAAATCCAAATGACAAATGACAAATAAATCATTAATGACAAATATTTAAATATTTTTTTGATTTGGATTTTATGATTTATTTGGATTTTGGATTTTGACATTTGGCTTTTAAAATAATATCGCCTTTCCTCAACCCATGAGCTTTGGCTAAACATGGGCACTTCATCTTTAACATAAAATAAATATTCTTTTTCTCTTGGTCCAGGGTTTCAAAATTACCCTGGCCTTTAGCAATAATCATGTTTGCCTTATTATATAGCTTTTTAAAGGCTTTGGTGGCGGATTTGGGGTTTGTCCCCGCATAATCAGAACCACTTTTGATTACTTTTACCACCTTGTCCATACCCACTGTTTTAGCATCTTGCATTAAAACATCATTTAATACTGGTTTGCTTTTAACTACAAAAACAACTTTTGTATATTTGACTAATTCTTCAATAAAAATTCTATCAAACACAATTTCTCCGGCATTATCACCAATATAAAGCAATAACTTGGATTTTTTTAACTCTTTTTTAAATTTTTTATAATCCAGCACGGCAAATTTCTTTTGCAACACTTCTTTAATGGTTTTTTTAATATTAAAATCTGCCAAAGCCCCATAATCAATAATATTACCGGCAATAGCCAAGCGAATAGCCATTAAAAGTGGGTCTTGGGCTTTTTTAACTAAATTCTTAGCATAAGGATAAAGTTCTAATGCATCTTTATTGTTTTGCTTTTTAGGTTTTTCATATAAATCTTTAATCCCTGTTATTTTATGAATAATTTTGTGAGCAATATGGGTCAGCTCTGGTGGATTAAATTTGGAAATATCAACTTTTGAGATTTTTTTTAGAACTTGAGCAATAATTTCCTGCCGTTTTCTGGGGCTTTTCTCAACTCGATAAAGAATTTCGATAGTTTGGCGAATTACGCAAGATATACATTCTGGAAAAGATTTCATGCTTTAGGGGATAATTTTTCTTCCCCACCCACTACTCTTCTGGTCTTTTGCTCACCTTCGGGAGGGCTAACAACACCAGCTTCTTCCAATTCATCCATAATGCGGGCTGCACGGTTATAGCCAATGCGAAATTTTCTTTGCACATAAGAAGTTGAAGCTTGGCCGCTACTAATTACTAATTTGGCCACATCCATAAAAAGCGCATCTCGATCTGCATTGCTTCCGCCACCCTGACCTGTTTCAGCCAGATCCATAGCTTTAATATCAGAAATCTCTTCAATGTATTCAGCCTTACACTGTTTCTTAATGTGGCTGACAATATCTTCTGTTTCTTTGTCTGAAACAAAAGAACCTTGCAACCTAGTTGGTTTCATCGCACCAATTGGATTATAAAGCATGTCGCCTTTGCCTAATAATTTTTCAGCGCCAGAACTATCTAAAATTACTCGTGAATCAATTTGCGTTGCTACGGCAAAAGCAATCCGCGAAGGGATATTGGCTTTAATTAACCCGGTAATAACATCGATTGAGGGCCTTTGAGTTGCCAGCACCATATGGATACCGGTTGCGCGAGCCATTTGGGCTATGCGGCAGATTGAGCTTTCAACCTCATTAGCCGCTACCATCATAAGATCAGCTAACTCGTCTACAATTACCACAAGATGAGGCAAACGATCAGTGTGCTTTTTATTGTAAGCATTAATATTACGGGCTCCAGCGGCATGAAATAATTCGTAACGGCGGTTCATTTCTTGTAAAACCCATACTTTTAAAGTAGCGGAAGCTTTTTTAACATTAGTAACTACGGGAGTAAGTAAATGAGCAATACCATTATAAACCGAAAGCTCAACCATCTTAGGGTCAATCATTAAAAACTTTACTTCATCTGGAGTTGCGCGTAAAAGAATGCTAGTGATAAAAGAATTAACGCAAACACTTTTTCCAGAGCCAGTGGTACCAGCAATTAATAAGTGAGGCATGGCTTCTAGATCACCAATTACTGGATGACCAGATAAATCTTTACCTAAACAAAAAGCCAGTTTTGAAGTTTTTTTCTGAAAAGCACTGCTTTCTGCAATTTCTCTGATTTTTACCGGAACAACTGTTGGGTTAGGGACTTCAATTCCGACGACAGACTTACCTGGAACCGGGGCTTCAATTCTGATTCCCTGCGAAGCCATGGCCAGGGCAATATCATTGGATAAGTTATTAATTCTACTGACCTTTACCCCTGGCTCAGGTTGAAGTTCATAACGAGTAACTGCCGGACCCTGATAAATCGCTACTACTCTTGCGCCAATACCAAAACTCTTTAAAGCTGATTCCAATTGGTCTTTCCTGGCATTAATCTGCGCTTCCATATCTTTAATCTGTTTTCTTTCTTGCGCAGTTTGGCCTTCTAATAGCGTGAGCGGCGGGAGTTTATAATTACTAGAAACATTTACTTTTTCCTGGACTACTTTTGGCCCTTTATGCACGGTTAAAAATGGCTCTGGTGTTTTTTTGTAATCATTTTCTTCTTTGGAAATAGTAGAAGAAACAATTACTGGTGGAGGCGGTGGCGGCGGCTCTTTTAATTCCATTTGTTTAGGAACTATCTCTTCTTTCTTTTCTTTCTTAACTGGTAAAGGTAATTGAAAATCTTTTCTTTTTTCTTCGGTTTTCTTAAATCTCTCTTTTGGATCTTCTTCTTTTATTCCTGGTCGCAGTAAATGAGTAATAAAAGAAACAATATTAAGCACTGTTACATTAAGCATCATAAGCACGCCAATAATAGAAGTAGCCGTTAATATAATGTAAGAACCCCACAACCCCACTATGCGCATTAAAACATATTGTGAGGAATAACCAAGTACCCCACCCGCCCCTTGAAAGTAAATTGCTTCCATGTCTGCAAAATAACTAGGCGCATAATATTGGGCCACAGTTATATAGGTAAGAAAAAGAACAGTTAAGCCAACCAAACGAACGGTTAACTCTTTTACTTCATGCCGCAGCATAAGAACAAGTCCGTAAGTACCCACAAAAAGAGGAAGCACCAAAACTCCAATACCAAGAAAAGAGCGCAGCAAGGTTTTAACCACAAAAAGGCCGATCAGTCCGGTTGAAGTACTTAAATTAGATACAAAAATAAAAATAGCTAGCGCAAAAAGTAGAATGCCGACAATATCTTGCTTAAACTTGGACGGCAGCTTTTTATCTTTACTAACTGTTTTCCTAGTAACTCTTTTGTTGCTTTTCTTTTTAGGGGGCATTATTTATGAAGTATAGCAAAAAGGTGATCCGGATATCAAGGACATCCCCAATAACCGGATCACCAGATACCTTTAACCTACTTAACAGTCCCAAACCTGGTAGTTATAACCGCGCCTAGTCCACAGATAACAGCTACTGATTTAATCAACCAGCCAACAAAAGGAACAAGTCCAAGCAAACCAAGAATAATAGTTCCCACAATAACGCTAACCATAGTAGTTGGCTTTTTAACTTTTAAGGCTGTTAAAATCTTTTCACCAAATATTTCCGCAATAGCCACATAACCAAGAATGGCTGCAGCAATTAAAATAATAATCCAAACTGGAAGCACCACAATACCAACCACACTAACAATTAAAAGCACAGTAATAGGAACAATTAGAAGCATTGCTAATAAGCCCCATAAGAATTTACTGCCCGCTGCTTTTTCGGTTACAGCAGCCACTAAATCAACATTTTTATTAAAAAAGGCAACCACTAAAATTGCTAAAACTAACAATCCAATAAAACTTAAGATTTTAGCTATAATTAATCCGCCTAAAATATCACCAGCGGTTACGGCGCCAACAATCGGGGCAACAGCCGGCACATCAATCTCTATACGGCCGTCTTTAATATTAATCCCAATATCCTTCAACGTTTCACCGTCAATAACAATCAACTGGCCATCAGAAGCGGCCATTTCTTTAGCCTGGACAAAAGAAGCAAGAGCAAGCAAGACAAATAGAAACACAAACAATTTCTTCAACATTTAAAATCCCCCTTTTTAAAAGTTGCATAAATTATCGCAGAGAGGCAGGTTGGTGTCAATGAGGAAAATTTATCTTCTTCGTCGTCGACTAAAACGCGATTGTCGGGGCCGAAAACTTCTCACCCTGGGTGAGTCAAAGCTGGCAGGTTGAATTTCTGGGTGTTTAACAATTGGCAGCGCTTTTTGCATTATTCTTTCGATGCTGCGAATATCGCCACGCTGGTCTGGTGTAGCAAAAGAAATGGCTCGGCCCTCGTGACCAGCCCGACCAGTACGACCAATGCGGTGTACATAATTTTCTGCATCATCAGGAAGATCATAATTAATAACTAATTCTATTTCTTTAACGTCAATCCCTCTGGCTGCAATGTCGGTGGCAACCAAGATTCTAAATTTCCCCATCTTAAAACCATCAAGCGCGTCTCTTCTTTGCTTGAGAGAGCGATCAGAATGGATTTCTGCCACATTGTGACCCAAGGTTTTGAGGCCGCGAGCAATTCTAGTAGCGCCTCTTTTAGTACGGATAAAAATAAGTACCGCACCACGATATTGATAAAGTAATTTTTCCAGTAATTTGATTTTATCTTCTTTTCTTATAATAAATAGTTCTTGAGTAACATTTTTAGCCGCAGTGCCAGAACGGGCAATTTCTACACTAACCGGCAGTCTCATATAACTGGTAGCAATCCGAACTATTTTTTCTGGAATGGTTGCTGAAAATAGCATGGTTTGTCTATCTTTTGGCAAATTCTTTAGTATGTGTTCAATTTGCGGCATAAAACCCATATCCAGCATGCGATCTGCTTCGTCCAAAACTAGGATTTTAAACTCATTAAGCCGTAAGGTTCTTTGTCTTAAGTGATCATTGAATCGTCCAGGAGTAGCAATGATTATCCTTGGGTGTCGACGCAACATTCTTAGTTGATTGTTCATAGAGGCTCCACCGATAAGAACAGCTGACCTTATCCCAAATGGCTGGGCAATTTTGTGAATTGCTTCATCCACTTGGAGCGCCAGTTCTCGGGTAGGAACAATAATTAAGGCCCGGCCAGGACCTTGGGCTAAGCGTTGAACCATAGGAATTCCAAAAGCCATTGTTTTGCCGGTTCCGGTTTGAGCTATACCAACAATATCTTTACCTTCAATTGCCATTGGAATTGCTTTGTATTGAATAGGCGTTGGTGTTTTAAATCTCATTCGATTAAGCAGTTCTAGTATCTTTGGGGCAATCCCAAGACCATAGAAGCTTACATTATTATGGTTATGCTGATCATTTTTATTCATAAGTTAATTATAGCACGAAAAGAAGGCGGATGAGTCGAAGTACTGTCCTTTGCGGTGTGGTATAATTTACTTATGTCTGACCAAATGACCTATTTCTTCGAAGTCTACGGCACCCTGCCCCAAACTGGGCCGGGCAACAATATTATCACAGCTCGGGCCTATAAAAAGATCCCCAACTTGCTTCCTGAACCCAAAATATTAGACATCGGCTGCGGACCCGGCAGGCAGACTTTGGAGCTGGCTAAGCTCTCCAACGGAACCATCATTGCTTTAGATAACCATCAGCCTTTTCTCGATAAAATTAAACACCCACGCGTTAAAACTTTGAATCAAGATATGAATACCATGACCTTTCCAGTTGACAGTTTTAACCTGATTTGGTCCGAAGGCGCGCTTTATCAGATGGGCTTTGAACAAGCTTTAATAAAATGCAAAGAATTCCTAAAAAAAGACGGCTATCTGGCAGCCTCAGAACTAGTTTGGCTAACAGATACTCCTTCTGCAGAGGCCAAAGCTTTTGCCAAACAATACGTCGGAATTAAAAATATTAAAGATAATTTAGCACTATTCAAACGCAATGGGTATAAAATGATTAGCAATTTTACCTTACCGATTGAGGCTTGGTTGGCTGATTATTACGGACCTTTACAGAAAAAAATAATTGAATTACGACCAAAATATCTAAACAACGAAACAGCCACACAGGTCTTGAACATGGCCCAGCAGGAAATAGACGGCTTTAAGAAATGTTCAAACGAAGTCGGTTATGAGTTTTTTGTGGCTCAAAAATCATAAAGCAAGGATACACAAGGATAAGAGCTGATTGCCCTTAGTGGATTTATCTCAAGCAAAAAAGTTGAAGAGCAAGATTCAATACCAAAACATTTTTCTAGCTTCCATGCAAATTTATGCTTTATTGCGAAATCTAAGAGTTTATAATATAATGACCAAAGCGCTGGGGGATCGGCTAATGGCCCGCTTCGCCGAGCGAAGCGAGGCGAGTAGGCCAGCAGGTTTTGATCCTGCCAGTCGGGGTTAATTGAGAGCGCAATGTATAAGGTTTATGTGTTAAAGAGTAAAAAATATAAAAAAAGTTATGTTGGAATGACGAACGACCTTGAAAGAAGATTGATTGAACATAATTCCGGCCAAAGCACTTTTACAAAACGCTTTATGCCTTGGGAAGTTTTATATCATGAGGAATTTACAGAACAACAAGAGGCAATAAAGAGAGAAAAGTTTTTGAAATCTTCAAGCGGCAGAAGATTTCTTAAAAAAATATTTGAACAAAGCATGAGTAATTAATTGGGGGATCGGCTAATGGTAGGCCAGCAGGTTTTGATCCTGCCCGTCGGGGTTCGAATCCCTGTCCCCCAGCTTCATTATATCGGCGAACTTTCTCTAATTCCCTAATATCTGAGAAATTTTCCCCAATGGGGCGATGGCAGCGGCCAAAAATGGGTGGCGGCATTTTTGGCCGCTGCCGATGATCTGAAGCGGCGGTCTGGGCCTTGCCGCTGCTTGCCGATTGGCGGTTATCGTCGGATGAAGGCACGTTCCGATTTATCGGAACGGAAAAATCATTTGAAGCCACTAATTCAATTTCAATATTATCTTTGGAATAAATCAGCTTTTTAATTCGTTTTCTCATGAGGTCGCCTTTATTGATTCCTCCTCTAATTGAGGCTGTTTTGACTACATCTAACAGAGAATTTTTTAAATCGTCAGGATTAAAACAGCTGAGTTCGAGTCCTTGTCCGACCCCAGCCAGCCCATGCTTGAGTTTGAAACTCAAACTTTCAAGATATTGCTGGTCGCCAGCTATTCTGGCCAGGTTTTGGACGACATAAGCGTCTAATCTGGTGGCGCTGACCTGCCTTGTGGGACACGAAGTCCAGTCGCGCTTGTGGGTGCACGTGCAGCGGTAGAAATAGTATCGCTTTCTTTTATTCTTCTTGAGCTTATTGGTATAGGTTGGACTCATAGTGGAACCGCACTCTTTGCAAGTGACTAGCCCAGGAAATAAATAGTTCTTAGCTGGCGGCCATTTGGCCTTAGCTTTCTTCTTATGCAGCTCTTGTGCCTGCTCAAATTGTTCGTTGCTGATTATCGGCTCATGAATGCCCTGGTAAATCTCACTATTATGAGTTAGCTTGCCTGTGTAAACGACCTTTCGTAAGATATTAGCAAGATCACCCTTGGTAAAAGGCTTGCCTGTTCTATTTAAGATGCCAGCCTTCTTAACAGCTTCGTAGGTTTTGAACAATGAGCCTGTTTGACAGTAGGTGTCATAGATCTGGCGAACAATTTGAGCCTGTTCTGGAACCACAACCAGCTTTTTCTCAATGCGCTTATAACCAAATGGACTGGCGCCGCCACCAAAAAGACCTTTCTTAGCCCGCTCAAGCATCTTATCTTTAGTGCGTTCGCTAGCCAGCTCGCGCTCAAACTGGGCAAAGGTCAACATGATATTCCTAAGAAGACGGCCGGCTGGGGTCGATGTGTCAAAACGCTCGGTGACCGAGATAAAAGAAACATTGTTTTGCTCGAACACCTCGATTAGCTGGTAAAAATCCTTTGGTGACCTTGTTAAGCGGTCAATTTTATAAACAATAACGAAATCAACCGCCCCATTCTTAATGTCTGATAGCAATTCTTGCAAACCTGGGCGGTTGATATTAGCTCCTGAGTAACCTTCGTCGGAGTAAACCTTGTAAATTTCCATTTCTTCCTGGCTTGAAACGAAGGCGCGGATCTTAGCTTCCTGGGCTTGGCAGGAATTAAATTCTACCTCTGCTTGGTTGTCGGTTGAAACGCGGGTGTAGATGGCTGTTTTCATATGATTGCCTCCTTTGGTGATAATTATGCTAATACATATATGCCACCATGTCAAGAAGGAATATGACCTATATGTTATAATTTATCTGTTATGGCATTGGGAAAAAATATTGAGAAATACAGGAAAAAAGCAGGACTTTCCAGGGAAAAACTTGCTTTCAAATGCGGTGGGAAATTTACCTCTCATCACCTACTAAGAGTTGAGAAAGGCATGGTCAAAAATCCCGGTATTGAGATGATTGTGGCTATTGCAAAAACTCTTGGATTAAAAATTGAGACCTTGACAGGGATGTAGATTTAGCCCCTTAGCTCGACAGGAATTTCACTTATTAACCATTGCCTGTCAGCGCAATCACAACTGGAATATTCCCTTAAGTATTGCATAGCAACTTGGTCTCCGCCCTCAGCAAGATCCACCAGCTTTGCCATATATTGTTTTGCAAATCCCCTTGCCTGTGCATCCCCTTGATTGGCGCGACGTACAAAAGCAGAAAAAACCATCTCTGTAGCAACAGCTTGTCTAGGGCTCCACTGACTTACCATTAATATCTCCAAGTCTTTCATCCTGCCGTTGCTAATTAAATAGTCAATATGTTGGGATAAGAGTGAATGAGCTTGCCGGAGCCCTTCTTGGCTAGTTAAGTGAAGCAAGCGCCCTAGTACTGAGCCTTTTACATAATCTGAACTGGCCCTGCTTTGCAACAAATCTGTCATAATTGCTAAGTCACCTGAATTTCCACGCACGGCGCTATCAACAACATTTCTAACTAGGCCGTTAAAATAATCAGCCATACTTCGGCTGGAAATTTTTGAGCCTATTTTTCTGAGGATTTCAGCTTTGGCACAGGCAGGAGTCGCTTGACTTTCCAGCATACCTTCAATTGCTCTTTCTGCCGACGTTTGTTTTGTTGAGTTATCACTGCTCAGGTCTTCAATAAGTTTGTCAATGTTTGGTGGTAAACTGGCGGAACATGTAGCGGTTGTACTTTGTGGCCCTCCAACAGGCTCGGCTCCCATATACTGTACCTCCTAGATTTATTACTGGTTCTACTTATATATCGTAATAATTGCCTGTAATCTTGCATAAAATTGACTAATTTGTCGTTTCGCAGAGAGCTCAACTGATTTTTCTCCGCGATAGCGGAGGCCTTCATCCGACGATAACCGCCAATCGGAAAGCAGCGGCAAGGCCCAGACCGTTGCTGCAGATCATCGGCAGCGGCCAAAAATGCCGCCACCCATTTTTGGCCGCTGCCATCGCCCCATTGGGGAAAATTTCTCAGATATTAGGGAATTAGAGAAAGTTCGCCGATATAATGAAGCTGCGAGTTCTGCAATTTTTCGAACTTTTTCCATTATCCTTCCCAATGCCATCCACTGCTTAAGGAGCCACTTTAAAAAATGATTTGGAAAAAATATTTATGCGAGTCCGGGGTGGGGTTTTAATAATATTCGTGACTCTTAGTTGAGCTCTTTCTTGTAGTATAATATCTGTAATGAAGCTTGCAAAATGGCTAATGAGTAAGGCTCAGTTTTTAAGCATATTATTTTTATCAGTAGGCGTTCTCATTAATGCCCTTGTAATTCCGCCATATCAAGGCGTAGCCCTATGGGGATCAAAATCAGACCAACCCATATATGATTTTCGCAAGCAGGCGGGTTATTCTGCTAATAGTTTGATTGTTATTGGAACATTTGGACAGTTGATCTGCTTATTTAAAAGGGAGCGACCAAAAAAAGGGGCAGACTAGCTGCCCCTGAGCGGCCTAAGGCCTAACCTGACGCCGTGCGAACATAACGCCAAGATCCCTGGTCAGACGCTGATGCCCACGGATGAGACAAAGCGCCTGCACATAACGGCAATAGCGATTGCAATGAGCACGCCTGCCAGGTGAGCAATAAGCGTCAGACCCGCAAGAGCGACAGGGATGAGACAAATGAATCATACCAGCCATAACTAACGACACCTCCTATGCCCCGTAAGAACCAGGACACAGATATAACAGCATCTTTTCGCCGCCATCACCTGAAGCACATCTGCGAAATACGTACTGAGCAGATGTGCGGAAGGCCGGAAGGAGGTAAAAAATTACTCGAGCGAAAGTTTAATAATGATTTTTTGCCGACTGGAGGAATGCGCGAATTACCTTAAAAATAAATAGTGTATATCACATGAGCGCATTTGATGGCGAATAGCGAAAAGATGCTACAATTGGAAAACTGGGAAGCGGATTGTAATTATTTGAAGGCCCAAGGATTTCTTCTTTTTAAGACAGCGCCAATTCGCCTGCGAACCGCAGCGGGTTTCTTTTTAATCTCCGTTCCCCAAAAACGTAGAACAATATACCCCGCTTTGCGAAGCAACTTTTTATTCTTTTCGTCTCTTTTAATATTTGACGCAATTTTTTTCTTCCAAAAAGGGGGGATTTTAGCTCTCCACTTGTTAAATCCCAAACCATGCCAGAAATCCCCGTCCGCGAATATGGCAATTTTACTTTTTAAAAAAACGACATCTGGTTTGCCCGGCAATTTCCTCGCATTTTTCCTGTAGCGCTCGTATTGCCAGAAAGATCTTACACAATTTAAAAGCTTAAGTTCTATATCGGTCCCAGAAGTTCTGACCTTTGACATCAAGGCACGTCTGGATTTTTTTGAAAGAGTATCCATCGCTTACTAACGAGTAAACCGTATCTGCAGGTTGAGGTTAATATATAGGTGACCGTTTTTTTTGTATATAGAACCAAATCTGTGCCTGGAGGTACTCGGGGTATCAAAACGAGTGTTGGCATAAAGGTATTCGCTAAACGCGTCCATATTGTACATATGGTAGCAAACAATGTTTCCGTCTTCTCTAACAATTATATATCCACCATATGCCCTTAGAATCCCATCCCATGATTTACTTGGCACCAGCCCCAAAGCTACATACAAAAGAAAGTTCTTGATCTTGAACTCAAAATCGCTCCTATCGAGATCGAATCCCGATATTTCTCTCACAATATCGGGAGATAAACGGGAAAGAAGTTCTTTTACGGTTGTTCCAGTCCCAGAATAATATGTTTTAAGCATTTCGGATATAATATTCGGCAATATTGTATCTATTTTTCGAAGATTTTTCTCAAACACATCGGATGTCACGCCTACAAAGCGTAATCTTCCCCCGTTTTTCATTATTTCACCAATCCTGTCTCGGATTTTAGCGCGGGTATCAATTGAGTTGATCGCATCCTTTCTCTTTCGTAATCCATCAACGCGAAAAACGAAATTTGTGGCTCCTGAAGAATTTAATAATGTCGACGCCCCACCAACCGTGGATTTAATGCTGAACCCAATTTTAGCATTTAGGTTTGCAATAGGATCATTGAGAACAAGAATAATATCCTCTTTACGACTTGTGGGCGATTTCAGCTGGCGACACATCAGTTGTTTCATCAATTCCGTACATTCTGGAATACTAAACGAAGGACTTGATTCGGTTTTTATCTTTGAAAAGATTGTTTTTAATTTTCTGGAAATTAAATTTCTCGGAACAATCTTTACTTCGGCACCAGATTCGTTATGGATACGGATTGATTCTGAATTAGCTGAAAGATCATAAATCAATATGCTATGTTTTATATCCTCTCGAACAATTTGCTTTATTGTATAAAATTGCCCTTTAATTGGGTTGAGTTCTTTATCAGCAGAAAAAACAATGGGGCTACTTAGAATCCTTAAAAACGCGTAAAATTCGCTCCATTCACCTTTATTTCCCTTGATTTTTTTTGAGGTATTTGGCATTTAATTTAATGCTTCTACAATTTTCTTCGCGGTTTCTTTTACTGCGGGCACTGCAACAGAATTCCCTAATTGCTTCATCGCCTGAGCCTCGGATACAGGCAATTTAAACCAGGAAGGCAAACCCATCATTTTTTTACCTTCTTTTGAAGACAATCTTTTGACCTTTCCATTCACAATATAGCAATCCCAATTTCTCCTATCTGTAAGTGCCGATCCCCGACCTCCAACACGCAAAGTATAGCCGATTTCCTTATTACACTTACCACCCCAAATATCAGACATAGTTAACTTTAAGCTAACGGGTTCGGGAAAATTAAATTTTTTTCGTTTATCCCTAAAACCAACCATAAAAAGACGTCTTCTATGTTGTGGTAAATTAAAATCAGAAGCTTTAACCAGTTTATAATAAAAGGAGTATCCAAGATCGTTTTCAATAACTTTTTTAATAGTTGCGAATGTTTTCCCGTTATCGTGTTTCAGCAGGTGACTGACATTCTCAAGGAAAAAAGCTGCGGGGCGCTTAATTCTAATAATTTCAGCGATATGACTAAATAAAGTTCCTCTCGGATCACAAAACCCTTTTTTAAACCCGGCCTGACTGAAGGGCTGACATGGAAAACCAGCACAAAGAACGTCAAAATCGGGAATTTTTAGCTTGTTAACCTTTGTAATATCTCCAACAAACGATCCATTTTTAAATAATCCTGGGTTAAGCTTCTTGAAGTTTGTTTCGTATGTCTTTCTAGCAGCTTCGTCCCATTCACTAACAAATACACATTCGGACCCAAGATCGTGAAAGGCCAAATGAAATCCACCTATTCCAGCGAATAAATCTATAAATTTTATATTCTTTTTCTTTGTTTTGGCTTTCATATCCGTTGACTCTGTAAATAATTTTACGCTCTTTCAAAAATCAAATCAATACATTTTTAATCATTAATTCGAATCTGGGGTGGGGTTCCGAGACAGTAAATATTCTTTCCAAATCATTTTTTAAAGTGGCTCCTTAAGCAGTGGATGGCATTGGGAAGGATAATGGAAAAAGTTCGAAAAATTGCAGAACTCGCAGCCAATTATTATAAAGCGATTTTTTCAGCAGCTGCCGCCAACCGATTTTGGCTTCAAATCGGAATTTTTTACCTTTGTCCGCGAAGCGGGCGGGCCAAAAACAAATTTTTTCTGCCTCCCTAATTCGGGAAAGGGGGCACCCTCATGAAGTATCTGCTTTATGCCAGGAAATCGACTGAGTCTGAGGAAAGACAAGTTATGTCTATAGATGCCCAGATAGCAGAATTAAAAGAATTTGCCGCCAAAGAAAAACTTGCCTGCCCGCCGGTTTACATGCCGAAAGCATGCAGGCAGGAATATTTTCGTAAATAGTCAGCCAGTTCCCATCATTTAGTGAAATTTTAGCCTTTTTTTGACGCCTATGAAAGCGTATGTCAATCATATTGGAAACCTGCGACTAAAGT
>CAZMPJ010000004.1:0-116613 GCA_964568455.1 uncultured bacterium | reverse complement strand
ACCGCGACTTTAGTCGCAGGTTTCCAATATGATTGACATACGCTTTCATAGGCGATAAAAACGAGGGGAAATTTCACTATGAACCATATTTATAGAGGTTCATAGTTCACTTTTTTACAGCTGTCTATAACGCTCGGCAAAGATCTCAACTAAGTCACGGTAATTCTGGGTGATAAGGGATTTTTCAGAAAAAGCATTATCAGCATAAAAAAGACCTAAAATATTTCCTTGCCCATCTAAAACCGGCAAAAGCAAATATTTTCTAACTTCGGTTCCATTAACGCCAAAAAGCTGTTTGATTTGCTGTAGGATTAGCGACAATTTTGTGGAATCAAAACTGCTACCAAAATCCTGGATATCATATTTAGGCACGCCATCAATCATCTCAATCGGACCAAAAACAATGGCCTCACCCAAATCTAACGCCTGTACACGGCTGACAAAAGAAGAATCTGGTATATTTTTCGCTTGCAACAATTCTTCAGCATCCGGGGCAAACTGGTTAATATCTAATTCCTCAATTATTTGCCAGTGTTCTGCTTCGTTGTTAGCCCCTATAGCTTGCGTACTAATCAGTTGTCCATCTTTATTTTCAAAAAAGACCACCCGATTAGCTTCAACTGCATACCCAGGCATATGGGCAAATCCGCCAGCAGTCATGAGCTTAAGCATCCAGGTAATTAATTCTTGTCTAGAAGTAATCTTGGCCAGGTCTTCTCGCATTTGCTGTTTTAATCGTTCTGCTTTTTTTAAAGACAAATAATGCATGAGTCGCTTGACAAATTCGGCCTCATCTCCATTACCTACATTATAGCTTTCTCTAAAATCAACTTTATAAGCTCCTACCAATTCACCATTAATAATTTCGGGAATAATAATGAACGGGAATTTAGAAACTTGTTGGCCATCGCGAAAATTACGTTGATCTTCTCCTGGTTTTCTAACAATCTGAACTTCTCTGGTTCTTAAAAGATCAGCCATTACTTCTCCTGTAAACTCCTCTACTTTTCTCCAATGCACAAATACTGAGTTTACAAAATCAACATCAGGCACTTTTTCAATAATCTGCTCCTTAATCGCTTCTCCTACTAGCCGTTCCCATCTACGGTTGATATGCACTGCCTGGTCGTGCACATCATAGCGGGTAATCCTAAGGCTGCCGGGTAAATTTGTAAATAAAGCCTCAATAGCTGTTTGTTCTGCTGATTTTATGCTGTTAGTAGCAGAAATAGCAAAAGAAGTATCTGCTAAATTCCTCAATCTCTGTTCTCTTGAAACCCGGGGAACAAACATAGCCGGCCGACTTTCCCTATCTGTAAGCCAAACCTTTGGCACATAGCCTTCGGCTACCATGCGATGTGTGTTAAAAAATGAGCCATTTAAAGCAATGGCGCGCAACTGCTTATCAATAAAAGCGGAGTCGTCCTGCCGATTATAATATTGTTCAGTTGCCATAGTCAATTGTTCGTAAAGAGATATTGCATGCTGCCTTCTTATTTCTGCTTCATCTAAGTCTAATGGGCAGTCTTTACCAATGGTCCAGCCGGTTGAGTCATCATGCGCACCTTCCACCCACCATCCATCCTCTGTGCTCATTTGAGGCACACCATTTAAGGCTGCTTTCATACCAGATGTGCCCGAAGCTTCATTAGGAGGCAACGGAGTATTAAGCCAAACATCAACTCCTGAGGTTAAAATTTTACCTTTATCTAAATTATAGTCTGGCCAAAAAATTACTTTTATCTTGCCTTTTGACATAGCTTCTAATTCTTGGCCTTTTGCGATTACATTAGCCAAAACCCCCTGACCATGACCATCATTAGGATGGGCTTTCCCCGCGTAAATAATTTGCAAGCTGCCTTTTTCTTCCGCAATTCTTAATAATGCGTCTGTATCATCGAACAGCATATCTCCCCGCTTATATCCGGCAAACCTTCGGGCAAAACCAATGGTAAAAACTTCCGGATCAAACTCTACGTCTGTATCTTTTTTAAGCTCATCAAAAAGATGCTGTTTTGCTTCTTGATGGGCACGACAAAAAGCCTGCCTAAGGTCGGAATTATCAATTTCTTGTTCGAGTTTTTTTAATGTTCTTGGATCTTGTCTCCATTCGGCACAAAACCTGTCTAATAATTTTGCCATTGGATCAGATACCCAAGTCAAGTGATGCACTCCATTGGTAATCCCTATTATTGGAACATCTAGGTCAAACATCTCACTAAACATATCAACTGAAACCTGGGCATGCAGTTGTGATACCGCATTGGTTGTTCCGCTTAAACGCAAGGCTAAATAAGCCATATTAATAAAATCGGAATTTCTTGGATCATTTCCAAACCTAAATAATGCCTCATTCATAAATGGATCTCTAAATGAGTGTGCAATCTGACTGTAATGGAAACGATCAAATCCAGCCGGAACAGGAGTATGCGTAGTAAAAGCAAAAATATTTCTTACTGCCTGGATATCTTCTTCAGTTATATTACCAAGATCTTTACCTAATGCTTTCAACGCAGCCACAGTAGCAAAAGCGGCATGACCTTCATTTAAATGATGGCACGCAACCGGAATCCTAAGATCGCTCAAGAGCTGATAACCGCCAATCCCCAATGCCATTTCTTGATGCAATCTAGTATTTGGATGGGCGTTATACAAATTACTGGTTAATTCCTGAAATTCGAATGGATTAGGATATCCATATGAATCCAATAAAAATAAGGGGATAGTAAAATCGCTTAATCCTTTTACTGGGAATCCCCACAACCTAAAAGCAACATCAAAGCCAGCAATATTTATGGTAACTGCTTTTTCTAGATCAACCAATTGTTGATGTTTTGCCGGATCCCAAACTTCGTCTAAGGCTACCTGTCGCCCATCTCTAATTTCTTGTTTAAAATAACCTCTTCTATAAAGTAAACCCACCGCCACCACCGGAGCCTTAAGATCAGCCGCAGATTTAATAGTGCAACCAGATAATGCTCCAAGCCCTCCACTGTAAACCGGCAAATCGGTCTGCTGTCCATGCTCCATAGAATAGTAAGCCGTTGGTTTTTTTGCACGAGCAATATTAGCCGCAATCTGCAAAAAATGCGCACTAGTCATTTTAGTTACTTTAGGCATATTTGATTTCCCTTCTTGTTTGCAATCATTGTTCTTTCGGCACCTTTTTTAAAAAATTTCACTCAATTTTTTACACCCATGTCATTCAAAGAAATAGTTAAATCAAGTACAGTAGTTGGAACATGCTGAAGAGCTAAAGAAACCATTACAATAAATAAATCAACATGCCTAACTAATTCATCTTTTGTGTAGCGAACTAAAACATTATCCATACGACAAATCGTCTCAATAATTCGATTCTGCCTTGCCGGTTCAATATCATATTGCACAAAAAATACCTTGGCCATGGCAACAGCTTTTTCCTGGGCAGCGGTTAAAGTTGAGCGCCTAACACTTAACGGCAGCACACGTCTTTCGAAAAACCAACCATCAATATTACTTAAAGCAACCGCAGCTCGATCTTTAAAAGATGGTGCCCCAGGATAATCAATAAAAGACCGGGCAAAAGCAGTAATAATATCAGTAGCTGATAAAAACCAATCATAAAAATCATTTTTTGGGGTTAAAGTAGTATCAACTGTATCTTCCCATCTTCCATAATGGTAAAAAACCATATTGAAAACAGGTTCTAATTCAGAAAGCAGTTCAGGAAATTCTTTCTGAGCCAATGCTCTTAAAAATTTTGCTCCTTCAGGCGCATGGCCTTTTGAAGTATGAATAAGAACTAAATCACCATTGGCTTTTATTTTTATATGCGAACAAATGTCGTGCAAAAGCAATCCGGCAATAAAAACATCTGGAACTTCTTCGTTGGGAAACAAAACTCGATGCAATCCAACACCCAGCTCTGTCGCTCTAGCAGAATGGAAAACCTGGCCACCAATAGAAAATTCATCTACAGGATGAAACTTTGCAGTTGTCACTGAAGAGGGCTTAAGAAAAAACTCTGGCGCTGCAATCTCTAAAGCTCTTCGAGTAAAAGCTTTTATTCTTTGATTTCTGATCAAACCAAGATGATGTTGAAATGGTTTTTCCCTATCAATAACAAAATTAAAGTGTGGTCTTTGCTGTATAAGTAAAGCTGATTTAAAATCTTGATGCTTTAAGGTTTTTAATTTTGCCAAAACAGCCAGGGTTTCAATCCGACTTGCTCCCGCACTTACTTGAAGCCCCATTATGCCAATTTGTTTTAAAGCCAGATTATTAATTGGATAATAAAATCCCTGTTTGGTTAAAACCCGCATTGGTTGACTGGTTAAAACTTTAGATAACATTACTTAAGATTGCCCTTTCATAAATACAATAATAGCCTCAACCCAGTTTCTCATAGTAGCAAAACTACCAGGAACAACTCTGCGACTCATAGACCAACTAAAAAGTTGCGAATCTATCGTTTGTAAGATATAGCTACTAATTTTTGCTTCTTTGTTTAAATGTGCATCAATTAAAGCCTTGATAATATCGCGACGTCTTTCAATAATCATGGCTGGAGTAAGTGCAGCACCCCGCCCCTTACCTTCTGCTGCCTGAAACAAACCCTCAAAAGCTGGATTAATTAAATTTAATTCTGAAACAGTTTTACTACTAAGCCACATCCAGGCTTCTAAAAATGTTTTCGGCTGGCCAGAAGCTCCTCCACCAGCTAATTGAGCTAGTCTTTCTTTTAATTGTTCATTAGCCAATCTTGCTTCTTGCAGCTGGCGCTCAAGCTCTCGTATTCGCTTGTTGAGTTCGGCTCTTTCTTCTTTAATTGCTTTTAATTCTGCTGTAGCCTGATCTAGCTGTTGCTGTAATGGACCTAACGCTTCGTCTTTTTCTACAACTTCCTTATTAGCTATTAGTCGCACTCTTACTAACAATTCCTCAAAAGCATCGTCTCTCTCTTGCTCTAAGATTCGCTCAAGCACGCCTATTACTTTGCTCCAATCGTTTGAAAGCATGGCTCGCAAAATAAGGTCAAATAATCCTGCTTTACGTTTTACCATTCGGGAAGGATTACCAACCTCAATAACTTGCCGCCTAGGTGTAGGGCCTTCGGCTGCTTGAACTTCAGCCTGGACTGCTAATAATCTTGTCTGCCAATCTCTTAATTCTTCAAATCGTTTGTCTAAAAGCTCAACCGCTTCTCTTCTTCTAGTTTCAAACTCTGCTTCACGTCTATCTAATTCTTCTTGTCTACTTCTAACTGCTCCTTGCAAAGCATGTAAGTCTCTTTCTCTACTAGAAAGTCCATCATGGTCGCCAGCTGTTTCAACCAGGGCTGGCTCTACGGCTAACTCAACTGCCAATCCTACCCCACCACCTAATGGGATTATGGGATCAACTAAAGGTTCATCTTCTTCGACTACTTCTGCTGCGGCCGCTTCTACTTCTTCTATTGCTACTTCTTCCTCGACTTCTTCTGTTGCCACTTCTTCCACCACTGCCGCAGCCGCTGCTGCTTCTTCTTGTAGCTGTCTGGCAGCAGCTTCTTCAGCTTCCTTTTCTCTAGCCAGTGCCTGCCTAACTTCTAAATCAGTTGCTCCAATTCTATCTCTTAAATGATGAAAACGACTCGGGATACTTCTCCCTGGATTATGCCTTTGGTAAGCACCCATTGCCCTATCAATATAACCATCTGCTTTTTGTAAATCAGCAGGCGACCTTTTCATAAATAATAAAAACACTGCGCGAAAATAATATTCTTGATATTGAGCAAGTTGCCCTCCATGAGTTTCAATAAAAGCGAGACCTTTTTCTCCATCCTCAAGAATTTCATAATTCTCCGCAATAATAAGAGCTGCTTTTTCAAAAACATCACTTTGCGAATCTATTTGTACTAGTAAATGAACAGCTTCGGCGTTTTCTTTTCTCCGATAACACATAAGGCCTGCCACATATAAGGCATAGTTTTTTTCTTTCCCTTCTTGAGCAACAGCCAAAGCATCGGTAATATATTCTAAGGCTTGACTATACTCATTCAAGCCAATTGAATATTGAGCAGCTAAGATTAAGCCTGGAACAAAATCTGATTTTACTTCCAACAAACCTTTAACCAGTTGCAATTCTTCGTAAGGGGCTTGTTTTTCCATAAAATTATCAGGCACAAACCAGCGGTCAAAAAATCCAAGCACATGTTTTAAAGCTGTCTGCGCATTCTTATCATCAGGATTATAATCAACAGCTAAAAATAAACAGCGGAGTGAATTAATATAATCTTTTCTTGCAGCCAAGTCTTCTGCTTCGCTCGTTAACCTTTTAGCTTTCTCAACATCTTTCACAGTAGGTTCTTTAGCTGCGGCTAGTGGTGGCGGAGGTGGTGTTGGATCCTCTGATGCAGATTTTGGTCGGGGTTTAACATCGCTTCTTGCAAAAGGCTGTCTAACAGGAACCGGAGCTCCGGGTGTTAAACTTATACCGGCTTTTATATGCGGTAAAACATCTTTTAATAAATCTGCTGCAATTTCTTCAGTAACTGCCTCTGCTAAATCTTTTCCTTTAAGGCTAAAAGCTTCAAATTCGTCTGCTGCCAGAAAACGGCTAAGCGCTTCCTCTTGGTTTCCTCTGGCTAAAGAAAAAAGACCTGCATAAAAATTAACAAAGGGTAAGTTTTCTTTCATTTTATTGCTAGCAATTGGCAAAAGATTAATTGTTTTTTCATCAAAAGCCTGGTTAATACTAAGAAAATGATTTAGAGCTATTTCTATGGGCAAAGCCTCTGCTGGATTTGCACCAGAAATTACAGCTTCGTGAATATAGTTTGATTCTTGATAAAGAGTTATGAGCTGAAGATATACTCCATTATATTCCATACCAAACTCTCTGGATTTTACTGCTTTGTGCAGCTCCATAATTGCCAAAGGATATTTGTGGCCAGCCGGCGCCCTGCTTGATAATAGTTTGTTTGCCGGTACAACAAATCTCGCCGCACCAGTTAATCTTACTTTTGCCATGACACATACCTATCGGCAGGTCTTATAGGAAATTTCACTCTATTTCTGCTATAATCTTTGCCAAAGGAGACTATATAATTATGCGATCAGACAGAGCTAAAAAAGGCTTAGAAAGAGTACCCCACCGCTCCTTACTATATGGTACTGGGATTACAAAAAAAGGCATGAGCAAACCATTTATCGGTATTGCTAATAGTTACACTAATTTAGTACCTGGCCACGTTGACATGCGGCCACTTGCCGAAGCTATTGCTAATGGTATTTTTGCTGGAGGCGGCCAAGCTTTTACTTTTGGCATCCCTAGTATTTGCGACGGTATTGCCATGGGACATAAAGGAATGCATTATTCTCTTCCTTCGCGTGAATTAATTGCCGACTGTGTTGAATCAGTAGCCCAAGCTCATGCTTTGGATGGACTAGTGTTGTTAACTGCTTGCGATAAAATCACACCGGGAATGCTGATGGCTGCGGGCCGACTAAATATTCCTTGTATTGTGGTAACTGCTGGACCAATGTTTGCTGGACGACATAGAATGGTCAGGCGTTCTTTTGTGCGCGATACTTTTGAAGCTTTGGCTGCGCATAAAATGGGAAAAATTTCAGCTAAAGAATTGGAATGCTTAGAAATGGAAGCCTGCCCTGGCGCTGGTGCTTGCCAAGGACTTTACACTGCTAACACTATGGCTTGTTTAACTGAGGCTATGGGTCTATCGCTGCCAGGTTGTGGAACTTCTTTAGCTGTTTCTGCAAAAAAGAAGAGAATTGCTTTTGAGTCTGGTGAGCGCGCAGTTCAATTAGTTAAGAAAAACATTACTACTAGAAAAATATTGACTCCCAATGCAATTTACAACGCAGTAGTTTTGGATAATGCTTTGGGTGGATCAACTAATTCAGTTCTGCACGTTCCAGCCATTGCACATGAAGCTGGAATTGAAATTGATATTGACCTTTTTGATGAAGTAAGCAAAAAAGTGCCGCATATTACTAACTTGCGACCAGGCGGCGATTATTTTATGGAAGATTTTGATTTTGCCGGCGGCGTACAAGCAGCTTTAAATATTTTAAAAGGAAAAGTAAGAGATAATTTAACTGTTTCTGGAAAAAGAATTAAACAATTAGCTCGCGAAGGAAAGGTGGTTGATCACGACATTATCCGACCTCTTGGACACGCTTATCATAAAGAAGGCGGCATGGCAGTTTTAAAAGGTAATATCGCGCCTGATGGCTGCATAGTAAAACAAAGTGCGGTTTCTTCTAAATGCATGAAGTTTAAGGGTAAAGCGGTTGTGTTTGAGTCTGAAGAAACAGCCATGAAAGCTATTTTAGGTAAAAAGATTAAACCCGGCATGGTAGTAGTGGTTCGTTACGAAGGTCCAAAAGGCGGACCAGGTATGAGAGAAATGTTAGCACCCACTGCAGCTATAACCGGACTGGGCTTGGGTGAAAAAGTAGTTTTAATTACTGACGGAAGATTTTCTGGCGGCACCCGCGGCGCCTGCATTGGTCATGTTTCTCCTGAAGCAGCCGAAGGCGGCGTGATTGCCATTGTTGAAAACGGAGATTTAATTGAAATTGATATTCCTAATCGAAAAATTAATTTAAAACTAAGCCAATCTGAAATAAAAAAGCGGCTGGCTAAATGGAAAGCGCCAAAACCAAAAATCAGAAACGGCTGGCTAGCACGTTATGCCAAATTAGTTACGTCAGCTAATACTGGGGCTGTTTTACTCTAGCCCTAACATCTGTCTAACCAAGGCTTCATTTCCTAATGGTTTTGCTGGATCAAGCGGCACTAAGGTTTCTAGCTTTGTCTTTTTTGGTAATTCTAAGCCTTTTAGTCTTTCCCGCACAAACAGGCGGTTTGTTAGCTGAGCTCCAAGAGGAAGATCCTTCAATTCCTGTTCTCTCATTGAATCTATTTGATCGCAAAGACTCTCAAAATGGGCAATAGTTCTTAAACTATCTATATTTACTGGCACTCCCTTTGGAAGGTCTTCAGCTAACTCTAGTACTAACCCTGCTCTTAGATATTGACCTCTTGCAGTTTGAAGACCAGGATCTAATTCTACAAATCCCATATCTTGATTGGACTCATCTCTCTTTGCTCGCGCTGCCATACTTTCAGCAAAAGATGGTTCATATATTCTTGTAGCATAATTTAAAAATAAGTGTCTCAATTGGCCTAAAGCAGTAAGAACTACTGGCTTGGTTTCTTCGGGCGGCTGGGTCTTTCTTAAAAAGCGATAGACTCTTGCTATGATCTCTTCGGCCCTAACCCCACCTAGCTCGTGAAAGTCGCCTTCCTCTCTTATATCATCAGCTTTAACACCGAATGCAGCCATAACTCCGACTACTTTATGTTTTATGGCCCAAGCTCCTTCATGAGGTTCTATCATAAGAGCGTACATATTTTTTTGCCCACGAACTACCTTTCTTCTAATTCCTTGTTTCTTTGCCCTTGTTTCATGCACAAACCAGACAATATCTTCGGTACTATCTATTGCAAGTGCAACCTTTTGTCCTAAGTATGTATGTTTTGCCAGTACATGGACAGAGTGACCCGTACCTTGCAAATGTTCAGATGCAATTAATTTTCTAAGGCGGGAAAAATTAATAATCCCATCTCTCCTTTGAGCTTGTTTTGCTCGATCTACCAACGCACTCCTTGCCGCAAAACGCCTTGCTGCATTTCCAGTCCTCATCATTGCTCTTAATGCCATTTTTATTTTCTCCTTTATATTTTAAAAACTTCGCATTACTTTATCGACCCCTTTTCCAAGAAATTTCACTTTATTTGGAAATATCTTTAATTGATTTTAGGTAATTTCTCTTTTGACCCCTATATATATAGTATGGTAAGATTCTCTTTACTATGGAAATGTTGGGTTCACAAGCTTTAATTGAATCATTGAAAAAAGAAGGCGTAGAAATTGTTTTTGGCTACCCGGGCGGCACAGTTATGCCTATCTACGACATTCTTTTTAATGAGAAAGACATAAAACATGTTTTAACCCGCCACGAACAAGGAGCAGCCCACGCTGCCGACGGTTATGCTCGAGCTTCTGGCAAAGTAGGCGTATGCATCGGCACTTCTGGTCCTGGAGCAACCAACTTAATCACTGGTATTGCTACTGCATTTATGGATTCTATTCCCATGGTAGCTATTACCGGCCAAGTTGGAACTCCGCTCTTGGGAAGAGATTCTTTTCAAGAAGCAGATGTTACCGGCATAACTCAACCAATAACAAAACATAATTATCTGGTAAAAAATGTTGAAGATATTCCCAGAGTAGTAAAAGAAGCTTTTCATATTGCTAGGTCTGGCAGACCAGGCCCGGTAGTAATTGATATTGCTAAAGACGCGCAAATGAAAAAGGCAAAATTTAAATATCCGGACAAAATTGACTTGCCAGGATATAACCCAATTTACAAAGGGCTTCCTCAACAAATAAAAGCTGCGGCAAAAATGATCTCAATTGCCAAGCGGCCCATAATTTATGCTGGCGGTGGGGTAATTGCTTCTGGCGCAGCCAAAGAGCTAACTGAATTTGCTAAAAAATGCAATATTCCAGTAACTACTACTTTAATGGGACTGGGCGCTTTTCCAGAAACCGATCCATTAGCGCTACAGATGCTGGGAATGCACGGAACTGCTTATGCAAATTACTCAATTCAAGAATGCGACCTATTAATTGCAATTGGTGCCAGGTTTGATGACCGCGTAACCGGTCACCTACCCAGCTTTGCGCCCAAAGCCAAACATATTCATATTGATATTGATCCAGCAGAAATCGGCAAAAACGTGCGCGCTGATGTTCCAATCGTTGGCGACGTAAAAGAAGTTTTAAAAGAATTGACTGCTAAAATTGATTGCAAAAAAGAAAAGCATGAAGCCTGGCTTAAGCAGATTGAAGAATGGAAAAAGAAATCTCCTTTAAGTTATAAATCCGGCAACAGCATAAAACCACAATATGTAGTAGAAATGATCAATGAAGTAACTAAGGGCAATGCTATTATCTGTACTGAAGTAGGACAGCACCAAATGTGGGCAGCCCAGTATTTTAAATATACAAAACCAAGAACTTTTGTTAGCTCTGGCGGGCTTGGCACTATGGGCTATGGCTTCCCTGCTTCTATCGGTGCCCAGTTTGCTAATCCCAAAGCATTAGTTTTTGATATTGCTGGCGACGGCAGTATTCAAATGAATATCCAGGAGCTAATCACCGCTGTAATTCATAAGCTGCCAATTAAAATTGCAGTATTAAACAATAGTTTCTTGGGCATGGTAAGGCAATGGCAGGAATTGCTTTATGAAAAACGCTATGCCAGCACCAACCTTTGCAACAATCCTGATCTTTGCAAAGTAGCAGAAGCTTTTGGCGCAGCTAGCATGAGGATTACTAAACCTGAAGACGTTAAAAAAGCTTTGGAAGATGCAATGAAAATTACTGATCGCCCGGTTTTAATGGATTTTGTGATAGCAAAAGAAGAAAACGTGTTTCCTTTTGTGCCACCTGGTCAAGCGATCAATGAAATGTTGGTAGATTAATTATGAAACATACAATATCTGTAATAGTAGAAAATAAACCTGGAGTCCTACTCCGAGTAGTTGGTCTATTCTCACGACGTGGGTTTAATATTGATAGTTTAGCAGTGGGAACTACTGAAAAACCAGAAATCTCCCGCATTACTATTGTAGCTAAGGGCGATGATCAAACCTTGGAACAGATTACTAAACAGCTTTATAAGCAAATTGATGTTTTAAAGGTGTTTGATATACCAGAAAGCGAAGCAATTGAGCGGGAACTAGCTTTAATTAAAGTTAAATCTAATAAAAATAATCAAAAAGAAATTACCGAGCTGGCAAAAAGTTGCGATGCCAGGATTGTGGATGTAAATGATGAAAGTTTAACTCTTGAGATTTCAGTTGAAACTGAAAAACTAGAAAATCTGCAAAAGCTGCTAGAAAAATTTGGTATTTTAGAAATGGTTCGAACTGGAAAGATTGCGTTAGAAAAGGGGAAATAGGGTAAGAGTCTCTACACCTCCAAGTATCGCATTCCTAGCACCTCTAAAGGGTAATCCCTTATGCTAACTGGATAAATTGCTTTAGGCATCATATCAAAGAGAAATCCCAACCCAGGGGTTAATCTTATGCAAACACTTCCTATTCGGCCAAATTTTTCCCTTTCGTCATTTGAATCTACAAAATTATCAAAACAACTAAAAACAATTCCAATCTCTCCCCCAGCAACTCTATATCTATCAAGGCTAAATCCTATGATACCGCTATCGCCAACATTTAGTTTATACAATTCAGCTCGAGGCTCATCTTCAAGAAAACGCAGGGCAGTTTGTGGCGAATAAGTTTCTGGGTGCAACGCCTCCCCAATCTCTCTTAATAAATGAGTAGGGCTTTCTTTTTTGCTAGGACGGAAACTCATAGGATTAGCAACATAAGTTCTCTCTTCGGGAGACCCATCTGTTCCAATTAAAGGACAATGGGTTAGTACCATAGAAACTAGCCCTAGAGTTGAGGCTCTGACTTCTTGGTACAAATCATGAGGGTGATGCACAGGAACATCTTGTATGCCAAATTTTTCTGAATAATGTCGCACCCATTCTCTTGCAGCAGTTGTTACCTGGCGCAAGTTTTCTGCACCTTGGGTTGGCCTAAGCCTGGGGACTGGAGATCTAACACCACTTAGAACAATCATTTTTAACCTTTTTTGCTCGCCTTAAATCCCGCTGGAAACTAAGAATCCCATTCTTAAATATCTTTCAAATGTTTGCAAGGCCTGATCTGCCAAAGCCTCTTGAAGCAAGGCTCCTCTTTGTTTAGCAAACAATGTTCCTAATTTATAATCTTTTCTAGCAAAAACATCGCAAGCAATACCGTTTCTTTCGCTATCTGTAAGGTCTGTATGACGCATTAAGCCAAGCACTCCTTCAACATCAGCTAAACCGGCCAAGGCATGTTTTGCTGCGCTTTCTACCCATTCAACTGGAGTTCCAGGTGCTTCCGCTTCAAACGGCCGACTTGTCCTTAAGTCCTTAATAGCTAAAACATTAACCTCAATTAATCTTCTAGCCAGCGTTGCAACTCTAACTCTTTGGCCTTCTTTAAAACCTCGTAATGGAGCAACTAAAGAATGCAGTCGTTCATCCTTTGATGCAGCAGTTGAACTTGGATGCGCAACTGCTAAAAGCTGATGCAAGCAAACCATCCCCCAAGCTGGAAACAATCCTTTAGTATAAGAACCACGAACAAACCCTCGCGGCTCCCTCTGGTCGGTTCTCGCAATAAACGGCAACAAGGTTACTTTTCTATTCAAAGCCGGACTAAATCCAATAGTACTCATATTAATATTTTCTCCTTTTGCGCCAAATTCACATTGGTGATATAATGTTCTTCGTAAGATTTCCTGGTAGATTTCACTTTATTTAGGAAATTTTCCCGCCAAAGGCGGGATCCCGTCGTTACTACTATTATAATAATGTTCGACGGGACACTTTATTTGGAGGTTTTAACATGGCACAAGTGTATTATGACCAGGATGCAAATTTAGAGATATTAAGGGATAAAACGATTGCGATTGTTGGTTTTGGAAATCAGGGACATGCTCAGGCTCAAAATTTAAAAGATAGTGGCTTAAAAGTCATTATTGCCGAAGTAGAAGGAACACCTAACTGGAAAAACGCTCAAGAAGCTGGTTTTCAAGTAATGTCAGCTGCTGAAGCAGCAAAATTAGGAGATATTATCCAGTTTTTAATCCCAGATGAGCTGCAAGGTAAAGTTTACAAAGAATCAATTAAAAAACACATGAAACGCGGCAAGACTCTAATGTTCTCTCATGGTTTTAATATTCATTTTAAAGCAATCAAGCCACCAAAAGATATTGATGTAATCATGGTTGCGCCTAAAGGACCAGGTTCTATGGTAAGAGAAACCTTTTTGAGCGGTGAAGGCGTGCCTTCTTTGATTGCGATTTTCCAGGATGCCAGTGGAAAAGCTAAAGAAAACTCACTTGCCTATGCTAAAGGCATTGGCGGCACTAAAGCTGGTGTTTTTGAAACGACTTTTAAAGAAGAAGTAGAAACTGACCTTTTTGGCGAACAAGTAGTACTTTGCGGTGGCTGCACCGCTCTAGTTAAAGCGGGGTTTGAAACTTTAGTTGAAGCCGGCTACCAACCTGAAATGGCTTATTTTGAATGCATGCACGAATTAAAATTAATTGTAGATCTAATGTATAAAAAAGGTATTTTGGGTATGAGAAAAGCTATCAGCAACACGGCTGAATATGGCGACTTAACTGTTGGACCAAAATTAATTGATGAAAAAGTTAAGAAGAAAATGAAAGCTGCTCTTAAACGAGTTCAATCTGGAGCTTTTGCTAGAGAATGGCTCAAAGAAAATAAAGAAGGTTGTGTTAATTTTAACGCCTTACGCGAAAAAGACAGAAATCATCCGATTGAACAAGTTGGCGAAAAGCTTCGAGGCATGATGCATTGGCTGAAAAAATAAATCCAAATTTCAAAATCCAAATGACAAATAAATCATTTAATTTCAAATTATTAAAATGATATTTAAAGGATTTGGATTTTAAAGATTTATTTGGATTTTGTCATTTAGATTTTGGATTTAATTATGTTTTTACTTAATTTATTAAAGGCATTGCCTAAAGAATGGATCGTCTTCATAACTGCTGCGGCCCCGGTAGTTGAAGTAAGAGGCGCGGTGCCAATTGGCATCTTAACTCTTGGTCTTCCCCCGGTAAAAGTAGTAATAATAAGCATATTGGGTAGCATCTTCCCAATTATCCCTCTACTTTGGTTTCTTAATTTTGCCACAAAAAAACTACGTCATATTAAAGTTTTTGACAATTTCTTTGAATGGTTGTTTGCTAGAACGCGAGCAAAAGGTAAGCTTATTGAAGATTTTGAATTGGCTGGTTTAACTTTATTTGTCGCTATCCCCTTCCCTGGTACTGGGGTCTGGACTGGAACCATTGCCGCTTACTTAATGGGTTTACCTTGGCTGCCAACTTTCATCTGCGCCACTATCGGCACAACCATTGCTTCATTGGTTTTATGGGCAGCTAGTGTAGGAATAATTAACTTTTTTCTTTAACCAGGAAAATTTTCCAAAAAGAGTGAAATTTTTCAGATTTAATGCTGATAATAAAATGGAGGAAAACCATGAAAACAGCATTAAGATTAAAGAGTCTCTGTGTCCCTAGAGTCGCAACTACTCCCGGTGCCTTAGGCATGGCAATCACCCGTTATGCTGGGAACCATTTACTAGGAACCTCTCCTGCCCCTAAATTTTTACAACAAATAGAACAAGACGGAGTTATAAGAATTCATCCTTTTGCAGAACACGACAAAGGCATGCAAACACTTGCTCTATGTTCTCCTGAAGGAGCTGCTTTTAGGCAGGCTGACTTTGAGGCGCGACGGGAAATGTTATTAGCCCAATATACTGATTCTCAACTAACCTACAGCAGCAATTTAATAGACGCCTATGAAAGCGGCAGCTTGCCCAGGATAGTTGCCGTAACTGTTAATCCTGATGAACTAGATGTTTATGCCCAAGAAATTATTGGTTTATGGGAAAGATTTATCGATGACAATATATTAAATAATCAAACTACCATAAAACAGATAAAGGAGGATTTTCCTGGTTTTGCTGCAACCTGCAATGGCATTGTAGTAGATCAATTTGAAGGGGCCATATGTCATGAACTACAAACATCCGCAAAAATCACTCGATTTCTCGCTGATCTAAAAGCAAAAGGCCCGGTAATTGAAAAGGCTTTAATGGAAACTATCTTCCGCATTGGGCCTTTGCAAGCAGCTGCCAGAGCAAACGATGAAGAAGGCCATTCTATTTATCTACCTCGAAAAATCGGCAGCATGGAAGTGGCAGGAGGAACTCCTTGGTTAAGAAACACAGCAAGATATTTACTAGATAGAAACTTTGACGCTTACCGCCGCAGTGAAGGGGATCTTTATCACATTAATTATGTCAGCCGACCATTAATAGAAGCGCGGGCAGTTGACTATGTCAAAGCCATGTTTACTATTAATATCAATGCTTTAGCCATTGTGCTTTCTCTACGAGATAGTGGAGAGTTTATTCCTGTAACCATGGGAGATATGGCCAATATTTATGAAGACAAGGTAAGAGCTTATGCAGAGGCAATATTTGATATTGCTTATACTGCCGGCTACATGACAGCAGATAACCTTGATTTTCATGATGAGTTTGAAACCATGATAAGAATCCTTAGATATAACGCAGCCCACCCTACTTCTTCGGTTGTTATGGTGCAGCAACTAATGCAGGCGGGCAAACTATCAAGAGAACTTGGACCAAATGAAGTCGCTATTTTTGAGCCTGCTATTACTGAAGCAGAAAGATGGGGTTTGCATCATTACGCCAGGTTATTGGTTGGATTAAAAACTGAGTTAATGGAAACATTAGAAAGATTAGCCGCAGCGCAGTAGAATTAACCTGGGAATTTGATTACATTATTAGCTAAGGCGACACCAGCCTCAATGTCTGGTTGAAGGTCTTCTCGAGCAGCAACACCATAAGGATAAATTACGTAAATAGTTGGTGGCGCAAAAGGATTTGGTGCGTACATTGTGTGACTAATGCCTAATGAACCAGCATGTCTTCCAACACCAGTGTGCAGCCCTCCATCGCGAAAACCACCCTTCATCAAATCTCTACCACCTAAAGTCAAAGGAGCAAAACTTCTTCTTAATAATTCATTCCTATTTCGCTCTTCTCTTCGATGGCGTGCTGCAGCTATTAATCTGCCTAATTTTTCAGATTGAGGTGGGGTAAGAAGCCCTTTATCTATTAATTCAGTTAAAAATCTTGCGTCAGCGTTTATAAAAAGATCGCCTAATCTTTTTTCTTCATGGCTTTCTAATTCGTCAATTCTCAAAAGTAATTTGGACTTTTCAGCTTCGCTTAGAGAAACAGCTGGTTTTAAAGCAACTATAATTCTTTTTGAAACAATATCGCCAATTGCTTTAGCCTGGTTAGCTCGACGAGTTGAAATAGCAGCTTCATCTTGAGCCTTAAAAAAGGAAACATGATTTCCACCCGTTGGTACAGTTATCCCAGCTAGTTGACCTTTAGCCCCTGGCAGCTGAAATTGCCCTCTTTTTGTATGCCAACCCTCACCAGTAATTACTTCAAGTAAGCTAGTTGTTTCAAACAGCGGAACAGCAAGAGAAAATTCCAAAGCCCCTAAACCTTCCGGGTAAGGCAGAACTGCTAACAAATGATGAACTTCAGCTTTTTCTACAATGTCACGATTAGGATAAGCTTCTTTGGAAAAAAGAGTTTCCATCAATGAATTTTTTGTTGAAGGAAGATTTATTGGAACTCTTTTTCCTGATAATTCTAGATAATTAAATCCTGCTGCACCCGAAACAATAGACTCTGCTAAAGCAGTATCTTCTCCTAGTCGGGTTTGCTGAATATAAAAACTTGTCCAAGGAATATTTATTGGTTTTCCATTTTCACCGAGCAAATGAACAAAAACAGGGCCTTGTTCTCCAATCGCAGTCAGTTTCTCGTTGCCAACTTTTATTTGAACTTGCATGCCATCTTCAACAGTAGCTGCTGCATCTCTTGCTTGGGCCCAATTAGCTTTCCAAGCTTTTTCCAAAAATCTAGCACTCGCTGCCCCTGAATCATAAGGCGCTGCTGTTTCAGTGTCTTCAAGTCTCCAGCAAAGAATAGCAATTGACTCATCTAATGCTTTTGCCATGTCCATGCAGTCAGGCAATTCAAAAACTGCTTCACCAGAAGCTTGGCCAGCAATAGAGTTAGCTCCGACAATAAGAAAAGGATAATGAAGAGAGGGATCTTCTAGTTTTACAACTGCTTTTTGAAAAGCAGCAAAATTAGCTGGAGTAAGTTTGAATCTAGGTTCGAAAGTAACACCAACTCGCCTAGCCGCTCTCAATACACCGGTTGGTTTTAATAATGTTGTTTCCCACCTAACGCGCCTAGATGCTGCAGCTCTCCTAGGAGTAACAGAGCTAACTCTTGTTTTCGATCCAATTCTCACCCTTCCGCCATTCATATGTTTATATCGTTACTTTTTCCCAAAAATTTCAGTTTTTGCTTTAAGTTTCATCAGCTTCTTTGTCAAGTAAAAGTCTCTCATCTAATTCTGGCAAACGCGCATCAAAAAACTCAGGTAGGGTTAATCCCATATCTTCTTCTTGAATAACAATGCGACGAAATGGTGAGCTGGGATCATCAACCTTTGGACCTTTAAATAAAATTACCGAAGGTGTTTCAGAAGAAGCTTCAGGTGTTGCGATAATAAGACCACCTTTCCCTTTTCTTACCCAATAAAAATCAGCTCGAGATGGTATTTCTGGCAATTCATCCCGATAAGCAGACACAAATATATTCATTCTGGTTCCCCGCATCAAATGTTCCAACGCGGAGAATTTTAATCTGCCATCTACTTTTTTGATCCTAAAGCGGCCGGTAATTCCCTGACAAATAACAAAGCCAAAGCCAGAAAGCTTGGCGTTGCTAATTACTTCTCGGAGAGTAGGTTCAGCAGAAAAAAAGTGGGTAGTCCCAGCTGGCGCCCCTCTTAGGATCTGTAAAGAGTGTGCTAAAGCAAAGTCAACTTCTCCCCGCATCCCTTTAAACAAATCAAAATAAAGAAAGGCCGCTACTTCCACCGCTTTATTATAACGATCCCCCAGCGGCTCCAGCTTTCTTCGCACTGGCTTAGACGCCACCCTAGCCACCCATCTTGCTGTTCGTATTGTAGTTGTTCCTATTTTGCCTAATTGCATCATAATTATATCGTACATTTTTTTATGAAATTTCAGTTTTTCCCTATAAAGCCCTCACCCTTCTCCCTCTGGGAGAAGGGCTTTTTGGAAAAACCAAACAATTATACTCTAAGTTGGGATGAGGGTTGTCATGCTATAATGCATCAATGCAAACTTGCGAATTATTTGGTCAATGCGGCGGCTGCAAATTATTAGAGCTCCCATACGAAGAGCAGTTAAAACAAAAACAGGAAAAAGTTGCTTCTTTGTTTCCGGAAGCGCTGCCGATCATACCTTCGCCAGAAATCTATCATTACCGCAACCGCATGGACTACTCTTTTGGCCCGGATTACACCATTGGCCTTAGAAGCGGCCGGCATACTGTATATAATGTAGAGAAGTGCCTCTTGGCTGATGAAAAAGATGTAGCAATCTTAAACCGCTTGCGTTATTTTATGTCATTTAAGAAATTACATAGCTATAAAACCAAGACTGGTAAAGAAGAACGCGGTATTATGCGGCATGTGGTAGTGCGTCATGGTAAAAATATTAAAAATATTATTTTAAATATCCTCACTTCAGATAAAGGTGAGTTTCCTTTAGAAGAATTGTGGAATAAAATCAAAGATTTGGTTGATGGAGTCACCTGGAGTATTAATTTGTCCCCAGCTGACCGCTCTTACGGCGAGATTCAGAAAACCTTTGGCCAGGATCATTATGTTGAATCGCTTAATAATATTAAATTTAAAGTGCCAGCACAATCATTTTTTCAGACCAACACTCATCAAGCCGAAAAATTGATCGAGATTGTGAAACAATTCACAAGCCTGCAAGGAGACGAAACAGTGCTTGATCTTTACAGTGGAACTGGCAGTATTGGGCTTTCATTAGCAGATAAGGCTAAGCAAGTAGTCGGCATAGAAGAAAATCAAGATGCAACAAAGCTTTCAGTTGATAATGCTAAATTAAATAATATTGATAATTATTCAGCTCAAGCTGGCAGAGTAGAAAAAATTATGCCTGGTTTTGCGGGGAAAGCAGATATTGTGGTGATGGATCCTCCTAGACCCGGCGTTCACAAAAAAGTTTTGCGCAAAGTTTGCGAAATAGCTCCGAAAAAGATTGTCTATGTATCCTGCAATCCTGAAAGTCAAAGGCGTGATGTTAATATTTTAGAAGAAAATGGTTATAAAATTAAGAACTGCCAACCTTTAGATATGTTTCCTCATACCCCGCATATTGAGAATATTATTCTGCTTGCCCCGAGCTTTGTCGAGGAGCTTGAGAAGGATTAGTCTCTTGGCTTAACAAATCATAAACTCCCTGAAATAGCTCTACAAAAAAGACATCTTTGTCGCTCCGGCTTTTTAACTGCATGGCTCGCATTGCACGTAATACTTTATCAACCCTTTGTTGAATTTCTTGTTTAGGCAGCTCTTGCCAACCATCAGCTAGATAATTCCTCAAATTATTTAAACCTTGATTTAAGCAAATATCCAAGACAATAGCTAACTTATGTCTCTCTTCTGCCGGTACCAAAGAAAAAATTTGGTTTAAAACATCATTCTTCTCTAATATTATCGGCAACGAATCTTGCGGGTTTGCAATAATCTGTTCAAAAGCATTTAATAGCTCTAAAAAGTCTTCATAGCCCTCCTGAATTTGTTCGGAAAATACAAGATAATTGCCCATATCAAACCAATCAGCAAAGGCAAAACTTTCTGAAATTAAGCGGGCCGCTTCTCGTCCAAAACTCAAGCATGGGTCAGCTCGGAGAACATCTTCTTCCTTAACCACTAAAGACCCTTCTCCTAATACTTTTTCAGCTGCCTGCAAAACCAGGGCCTGAAAACCCTCAAACTGGTTCCCCTTAACAAAACAAGGGATTGTTTGTTTTTCTGAAAAAACTCTTATTTCAGGATCATTAGCGTTTCCGCTAATAATAATGAACTGGGGCTTACTCTCCTCCTCAACCTTTCTTATACTTTCAATCAATTCATCGCCCATAAGATGATCCATTTTCCAGTCGGTAATCACTACTTGAGGGCGATCTTGCATTTTTGCATAAGCCCTAAGCGCGTCCTTAGGATTTTCAAAAGAAACAACATTAAAACCCATTGATTTTAATACTTGCTCAAAAGTCTCTTTAATGTGTGACTGGTCATCAATCAACATTACAGTTATTTCCTTTAAGCGTTTACGCAAATACCTAATTGAAGAAACATCTAAACCTTGCTCTGCTTCTGTTTCGGCTTTTTCTTCTGCCAAAGGCAAGATTACCATCATTCTGGTATATTTATCTTCTGCGCTAATAATATTTATTTTACCGCCAATTCTTTCTACTATCCTTTTGACGGTAAGAAAACCAAACCCGCTGCCACCAGGCTTAAAGGATATAATACCTCCGGTAGCCGCCCTGTGAAGTTCTTTAATCCTTTCTTGCGTCATGCCAATCCCTTCATCAAAAACACCAATTGTAATCCGATTGCGGCCGGTTTCAAAATCATCTGTTTTTGAAATAACTATTTTTACGGTCTTGTTTGCTAAATTCGCTTTACCATTAGTATAAGATTCAACTGCATTTTTTACTAAATTTCTAATTATCTTTGCTAACTCTTCTTCGTGAAGACAAACCCCATCTTCTTGTTCTAGGCTGCGATTGTCTAGTTCCAAAGTTACATTTCTTTTTTCGGTAAAATTAGTGAGGCTATCTATAACCCCTTCTACTATCCGAACCACGCTTACCGGGTGTTTAGGCTCGGTTCTTTTTCTGGCATAGTCTAATAATCCTTCTGTGTTTTCGTCCATGGCTGCCAAACTTTTCTCTAAAGAACAGGCTAATTTCCTAACCTCAAGTAAAAAGCTTTTAACTACCTGATTATCCGCTTGGCTTGTTTCTCCCTGCAACCTTTCGGTTGCTTCTGCTACCAAAAGCTTCGCCCGGGTAACAATACAGAAGTTTCTTAGCGCCTCTACATCGCCAATGGATCCTGCTAAAAGGTTTTTAATAGAGTGCGACATGGTGGTTGCTAGTTCTGCAACCGCGGCAAGTTTTTCTTGTTGAATAATTGCACCACGGGCTTTTTTAAGCTCTTCTTCAACCTCTCTTAACCTAGTTATATCAATAAAAGAGGTTATTACCCCAGCTCCTACCCCATTTTCATCCGGAATAACCGTATTAAAAGTAATTGCTTTTATTCTTGTCCCGTCTTTAGCCAAATATTCTCTATCTGCATCTTTATCAGGAAGAGGTAGCCCGTTTAACCGAGCAAAAAATCGCTTTTCTGCGTTTGCCCTTTGCTCTGGCACAATAAAATCAAAAATTCTTTTGCCACAAACTTCCGCCTCGCTATAACCCAAAACTTGTGTCCACATGTGATTTACAGTTAAGATGCGGCCAGAAACATCCAAGCTATGTTGACCTGTGGGAGAACTATCTACCCGTTGCTGCAAATTGGCTAGTTGTGTCCGCAAAATATAAGGATCTTCTTGTAAAAATTGAATTCTTTCTTCTGCTTGACTTCTTAAACCTTCTGTTCCAGGCAATAAACCTAAACCTTTTTGCGTCAAGCTTAAAACTTGAATTTCTGCTCGAGGACCAGCACCAAGTCTTTTTTGCCAATGCCGCAAGCCTCTAGGCATAACTCTATTTACTAACTTAGACATACCAATTCCCATGCATATATATCGATAAGATTAAAGTGAAATTTCACTTAAAATCTAACGATAATAAATTACCATGCGAGCACGCGTAAGTTTTTTTATAAAAGGAGCCAACCCTTATCAAGGCTTAAAAACCTTGGTAAAACAAAACGGCATTTTAAGGAACACTGCTGAATTAAGCGCTTGTATTGTTAACCAAAAACAAATTGCTCAAGGCTTACATCTACTCCAAGTTTCAAGACATGAACTGCAGCTTTTGCAAATGCAGCAAAGAATTCCCTTTCATGATTTTTCTGGTGATGAAGGCAATGCATTAGAACCAAAATCTGTTTTAGTTGTTTCAAAAGATAGTCAGCAAGATGCACATTTAGAAGCCATGGTAAGAGTTGAGTCTACACTAACAACTTTGGGAATTGCTTTTGAGACTCTTTCTTCTCAAGCTTTAGTTCTAGAAAAATTTAGAAACAAAGATTTGATATTGACTGTTGGAGGTGACGGCACTTTTATTAATACTGCTCGTTTTATAAGTGACACAGCTCCTATCTTTGGCATTGTTTCTAATCCTCAAACCGCCGTCCTAAATGGCAATGGCAGCTGGGGAAACTATATGCTAGTCCAGGCCCAACAATTAGAACAAGCACTTAATTTAATGTATCAAGGCTGCTTTGAGTATGCAGCTTTAAATCGCTTGGGCGTAAGGGTAAATGATGAAACCTATCTTGCCCTAAATGAAATTTTCATAAACGAACAAGATTCGGCTCACACAGCCAGATATCTGATTAATACCAATGGCATAACCGAGTATCATCGCGACAGTGGGCTACTGGTTCCCGCCGGCGCCGGTTCTCCAATAAACTCATGGGCTTTCAATGCCAACGGAATTGTTTTTGCTCCAAGTTCACGCTTATTACAATTTATTTCCAGAGAATCAGCACGCTTTAACAAAGGCGGGGATCAAAAACTGTTGGCCCACGGATTTGCAGAAACACTTGAGGTGACTTCTGCTTTGCGTCATGATCCACGAATAAGCATTGATTCAAATACACATCTTCCTTTTCCTGCTGGCTCAAAAGCACTAATTACAGTTTCTGATTTTCCCTTAAGCTTACTGGTCTTTCCTGAACTTTCAAGGAGAGCCATAGAAAAGCCGGAAACAGTAGAAGTTATTGCACCAACTAAGACCCTAAGTATTAGTCCAGAACAAATCGCAGAAATTGATGCCATGCCAATTTGTTCAAGCGTGCCAAAAGGAACTAAAAGGCAAATCTTGTTTTTACAAATCAGTCAGGGTTTAAAAACTTTAAATCTAGTCAGGATTTTGAAAACCGGCGGACAAGCTTTAGCCAAAACAGATTTTAGTTTAAAAACCAGCATTCCTGACCCAACCTTGCTTTCTCCCACCGCAGAAATCTCTACCCTGCCCTCAACATTGAGAGACATTGTTTTAAACTTATATTCCTATGGTCTGCGTATTACTGAATTTGCTGGCGTAATTGCAGAATGGGATGGCTCAATTGATAAAAATGTCTGGGGATCGTCAATTGACACTATCGTTTTTATTTATGCTTTATTAATCAACGATGTTTTTGGGCCAAACGTAAAATCAGTCGGTGAAGTTGGCACTGGCGGCGGTATGATTAGCAAGGCAGCTAAAATGTTCTGTCCAAATTTAGAGTTGTTAATCGCTTCTGATGTTGAGAAAAAAGCATTGGAATGCATGGAAAGGAACCTTGAAGCTATTTTAGGTAACACCACCTTGCAAATTATCCATGGAAAAGGTCTTAGTCAATTTGGTAAAGTTGATTTGCTTTTAGAAAACCCTCCTTATTTGCCAGAAAAAGAAATTTCAGGCGAAGTTGATCCCTACCGAGGGTTGGGCTTGATTCATGAAACTTTAAGAGAGGGAAAAGACCATCTTAACCCTGGCGGGAAAGCGTTAATTAATTACAGCAGTTGTGCGGCTAAAGAAGTTGATGAATGGATTGAGCAATATGGTTGGAAAAAAAGAGTTTTATTTACTATTGATGTGCCATTGAAAATTAATCGAGTTAATGAAGATCCAGAGTGGCTGGAATTTATGTTAGAACATGGTGGTTTAGAAATTCGCGATGATATCAAACATGGTTATAAATATTGGCAGACACTTAACGTGGTGGAATTGACTCCTTCGGCATCTGTGTCTGCATAGATTATGCGCTGTTTAAATTTATGTTCCATTAGGTATAAAACCCCACATTAAAATGTGGGGAATACTCCCCATAATTTATTATGGGGTTTCTCTCCTACACCAAACCACCCAAAAGCTTTTTAAATCCCGGAAATGAGGTCTCAATACATTTCACATCATCAATTTTAACCTGACCATCAGCAATTAAATTAGCAACTGACAGCATCATGGCAATACGGTGGTCGCCGTAAGATTTTACTTTACCACCCTTTAAAGGAGTTGGGCCAGTAATTATCACGCCATCATCAAGCTCTTCAATATTTGCGCCTAATTTTTTAAGCTCAGAACTAACTGTCGCAATCCGATCACTTTCTTTAATTCTTAATTCTTTAGCTCCCCGAATTTCAGTCACTCCTTCAGCCTGCGTAGCAGCCAAAGCAATAATTGGTATTTCATCAATAATTCGCGGAATAATTTCTCCTGATATTTTTATTCCTTGCAGCTTAGAAGGTTTAACTAAAATAGTAGCCCGCGGTTCTTCGCTTAAAATCTGCTCATCTTTAACCTCTAAATTAGCTCCCATGCGATGTAAAACTTCAACAATTCCCATTCGCGTTGGATTCGTCCCCACATTAGGCATTTTTAATTCGCAATTCTGTATTAACGCGCCGGCTACCATAAAAAACGCGGCTGACGAAATATCACCTGGCACATCAATTGTGGTTCCTGCAAAATCCTGGCCTGGTTTGGCATTAAAATACTTAAGCATTCTCTCGGTATGATCTCGGGCAGGATTTTTTTCAATAACTTTTGTTTCTCCACCCGCATATAAGCCAGCTAAAAGTATGGCAGATTTAACTTGAGCCGAAGCAACTGGCAATTCATAAGTAATCGGTTTTAATTTTCTACCATAAACTTTAAGTGGAGCATATTCCCCTTCAATATTAGCCCCCATTTCAGATAAAGGCTTGATCACTCTCATCATGGGCCGTTTTTGAATAGAAGCATCTCCTGTAATTTCCGATATGAAATCCTGCGCCGCTAATATTCCTAACATTAATCTAATTGTCGTACCAGAATTCCCCACATCTAGTACTTCTTTTGCCCTCTTCAATCCCCTCAACCCTTTGCCTTTTATAATAATTTTACATTCATTTGACATTTGACATTTGTCATTTGTCATTTTGATGTCAATGCCGAGTTTACGAAAACAATCAACGGTTGCCAAACAATCTTCGCTCATCAAAAAGTTATTAACTATGGTTTCCCCTTTAGCCAACGCACCTAGCATCACTGCTCGGTGGGAAATAGATTTATCGCCTGGTATGTGGATTTCTTTATACGACATAGTAAGGATATTATATTATATATGCATTCTGGATGCCATATAAATGATCATATCCCAAATGCGGTGCGAAAAACCAAAATGAGGATTTTGCCAAATAGTTAAGGAGGTCAATCTTCTAGCCGTCTCAACGCTATCAATATTAACAATAGCTGATTCTGGAGCGTCCAAACAAATGCGGCTATGATTATTAGCTTTACCTACTATTCTTAATAAGCCTTCTTTTTCTTCTGCCGCTGCCTCTAAGAGTCTTCTTACTCCCTTAGTACAAGGGGCTTCAAGCTCTACAACACAATCAACTTGCATACCAGTTAAAGCCGGGATTCTAGTATGTCTAGCTAAAATATTATCTTTTAATGACGGGAAAAAATAAGATAAATTAGCCAGTGATCCGCTAGCGCCGGTATGAAACGATGAAGCAAGATCAGCTAATTCTTGGTCACTGTCTACACAATGTAAAATATGCAGACTTAAGCTTTTTAATCCTAGATTTTTAACCGCATCTAAAGCAGTAACAACTGCATTAATAGAACAAGAGCCAATCCCAACCGTTTGATGTTGTGCCGGATCAAACAAGCCTTCATTAAAACCCATGACCAAGTTGGCATCCATTTGAGCGCTAAAGCTAGGGAAGATTAACTTTACTCCTTCAGGAGCAAAAGGTTCAAAATCCTCTCTTTGTTTATGTGCATTAGTACAGTCAATTACAAAATCAACTTCAGCCAAGGGTAAGCTTGCCGCATCTGCTGCATTTATATATTCAACAGGTTTTCCTTCAAACTGCAGAGGACTATTTTCCGTGCAAGGAAGGATATCTGAAATAAATCTAATTTCAAAACCAGCTTTATCTGCTCTTTGAGATAAAGCAGCTCGAGAAGCTTTGCCAATTACCCCAAGACCACCGACAATCCCTACTTTTATTGGGCGGCTAGGCTTGTATCCACTTATTCTATTAGCTAAATATGTACCTGTCATCAAGTTATTATCGGAGGGTATTGGGAAAAATTTCAGTTTTTTTACTGCTTATAAATTAATTAAAAACTGAATCTCTAAATTGCTTAGCTTTTTCCAGTTCGGCTTTAATCTTGTCTGAATCGCCTTTTTTAATCTCTTTTTCAAGATTAGCCAGGGCTTTTTTAAAAGCAGAAATCATTTCCAGCACAGATTTCTTATTGGTAGTAAACATATCAACCCCAAGAACCGGGTCGCCTGATGCCACTCGAGTAGTATCTTTAAATCCTGACGCTGCACATTGTTTCATTTCATCAACACTATCTTTTGAGTCAGCCACGGCATTAACCAAGGCTGCTGCCACGGCCAATGGCATGTGACTGATCCCGGCTACCACCAAATCATGTTTTTTTGCATCCATTTTTATTACCCTCGCTCCTAATTGTTTTATAACTGCTTCCAACTTTTCAATCTGTTCTCCAGATATTAATATCCAAATTTTATTCTCAAATAATCCCGCTTCTGATTCCTCAAATTTAACTTTTTCCTTGCCTGCCATTGGATGTCCACCGATAAAATAGGTTCCTTTGGGCATTATTTTTTTAGCTTGCTTAACAATTTCTTCTTTACTACTGCCAACATCAGTTACAACTGCTCCGGGTTTAAGATTTGGAGCAATTTCTTTTAAGATTGGAATAATTAAACTAATCGGCGTACAAATAAAAATAACATCCGCATCTTTTACGCCTTGTTTTGGATCAGTTGTGCCCTCATCAATAACTTTCTGTTCTAAGGCTTGCTTTAAGGTCTCTTCTCTTCTTGGAATTCCAATAATTTTAAAGTTTAGGGATTGGGATTTAAGATTCTTGCAAATAGAACCGCCAATCAACCCCAAACCAATAACAGCAATGTTCATGATTAATATCTTAGGTTAATTAGGTTTAAAATTCAACCTGGGAACGAAAATACTAAAATTCGAAATGCTCTCGAAAGAGATAGTCCCGAACATCCGAAGGAAGTTTCCCAAAAACCCATAAACCCAAATCTTCACGAATACTATTATATACAACACAATATAATGATTTTTGGGAAGATTAGCATTTTGGTGTATTTGAGAAGTTTGCTTTGGGTTTTCGCGAAATTTGCTTTCGTGAGCATTTAGTAATTTCGGGTTTTTGTTTTTTAAGTGAAATCAGGGCAAAAATTTGTCGAAAGATAGTAGCTATGATATCACCAATTCAAGTAAACGCACATCGCACTCAAGTGTTAAAAGGACACTTTTCTAGTGCAAATATAAAAGCAACTTTAAGCGGGTTGGTTAGAACTGCGCAAGATGACAAACGCGCAGAAACCATTTTTACTGTAAACCGCAACCTGCTCTGGCACATGGCTCACTGCCCAAGAGTAGAAGATCGCCAAGCAGTGCTTGATATTGCAACTGGTTTTGAAGAGGTTTTGGAGCCATTGGGCCCTCATTTTGGAACATCACGAGACGAAGCCCTACTTGAAGCAGTCCCATTTTCTCCAATACCACTACTTTTAAATAAATCAGAGCACGAATGGGCACAAAGAATGTTTCCCGCCATGAAAATAGACTGGGATGGAACTTTATCTCGAATGCACGAGCAACTTCCTAAAAAAGATTTTATGTATAACCTGTACTGTCTCTATAAAATCGGCATGCTATCCGGATTACCAAACGATTATTTGGCAGAAACCGGACCAGCGTTATTAGTCGCTGACTTTACCACTTTTCAACAAAGGCTTGGACAATCTGGAACAGGCTTCTTGTTTGATTTACTTGGGGCCAATGGCTTGTTGCCTCCCACATTTTTTGTTTACGCAGAAGCATCCGTCCCAAGTTATAAAGATTTTTCAGTGAAAGACGAACAAATTAAAGATCAAGAAACAGGGCTCGACACTTTACGTCTACCCTTAAAATCAAGAAACCGAGGACTGGCAGCAATTAGAAATCAAATGCGGTATAATTTACTATCTTTTCCTTGTGCTTCAGGAACAAAGTTGTTTAGAAGTGCCTCAGTTCCAGAAGAAGCTATTGCCACCTATCTTTTAAGTCTTGATCTGGGCGTTGGCTTTTGCGAAGACTTTTTACTTGTTCTAATGTTAAAAAATGATCTTCCCATTGGCTACGGTTATGCATATCCTACAGAAAAATCTCCTAACGCTCGGGATATTGGTTTGCACATTTTTAGAGAGTTTCGAGGCACAGAAAGTTCTTCTAGATTGTTTCAAGCTTTGCAAAAAGCTGTTTATCTTCAATTTAGGCCTCAAAGGCTGGTTATCAACAGAAAACAACACTTAGAAAAATACCGTTTAAAACCAGAAAACGAAGCTGCCAACACTCGCTTTTACGAAGCCCATGGTTTTAGCTGGTTGGATGATCGAAATACTGTGATGGTGAGGGATTTGAGTTAGGCAAACAGTAACTTCAAAAGCTCATAGCCTCGTTTAACGTGAAGCTTTGATTTTCTAATTTGTTTTTCGTTATAACCCCTAACAGACGGACTAAGAGTCCGTCCTGCGCGAGGATAAATAACAAACGGAACAGCATCTCTAGTATGTGTCATATGCTTAATTGGCGTAGGGTGATCTGGGAGAACAGCGATCCGGGTAACCGGATATCCGGGTATCCGGATACCCTTTAACACCGTCCCTACAACATATTTATCAAAGTCTTCAATGGCTTTTATCTTCTTGCTAACAGAACCTTCATGCCCAGCTTCATCCGGTGATTCAACGTGTATAAAAACAATATCTTTTTTCTTCAAGGCTTTTAAAGCATATTTTGCTTTTCCAACATAATTTGTGTCTAAATAACCGGTTGCGCCGGGGACATTGATTACTTCCAGCCCCATTGACTTACCCATCCCCTTTAAAAGATGGACAGCAGTAATAATTGCACCTTTTTTCTTAAACTTTGGAAAACTAGGCACCCCACCCTGACTCCACGGCCAGATCATGGTTGCTTTAGTTTTTAGTCCATGCAATAAAACTTCTGATTCGTTCATTAATTGAATTAAAAGCTCTGAGCCTTTTCCTTTTGGCAAATATTTCCCAATCTTTTTCCCGGTTATGTCATGAGGAGGAGTAGTTTGAACATTGGATATTGGGTTTTCTTTCGAATTTCGAATTTCGTCATTGGTTATTACCAACAAATGTCTATAACTTAAACCAGGATAGAATTTAATTTCCTTACAACCAAGTTTTTTATCCAACATTTTCATAATCTTGGTTGCTTCTTTGGTTGAAACATGACCCGCAGTAAAATCTTTCATCTTGCCATCTTTAACTGTGACTAAATTGCAGCGAAAAGCAATTTCGCCCTTCTTAAGTTTAACGCCTAAACTAGCCGCTTCAAGAGGACCGCGGCCAGTGTAATATTTTTTAGGGTCATAACCAAAAATGCTCATGTTAGCCACGTCAGATGCGGGCGGCAAACTTTTAGGCACATTGTTAACCCAGCCACAGATTCCATTTTGAGCTAAAAAATCCATATTGGGAGTTTTGGCTACTTCAAGCGGGGTTTTCCCTTTTAAACTTTTAAGGGGAAGGTCTGACATCCCATCGCCAATCAGAACAAGATACTTCACTAGTTGCTATCTCCACCCTGTCCTGGTCCATCAATCACTTCTTCGGCTTTTTTTAAGGCCGCCTCGGCATTTAAAGTTTTCTTGGTTTTAAGCTTTAGCTTACTACTAAGCTCTTTTAATTCAGGTGAATCTTCACCCATGGCTTTTTCCAGTATTTTCTGAGGATCAATTTTTTCAATCTCTTTACCCGTTCCAGTTAATCCTTCCCGAGCTGCTATTTTTTGCACTAAGTTACCCTTCATTTGCTCTCTTATTGGCGGAGCAATTTTTAAAATATAAGGATAAAACCAATGGTAAGTGGCAATGCAAAAGCGGCTGGAAGGCGCGTTGATAATTGATTTTTTAGTGGCCGGCGCAATCGGGAAGTTAACAACTAACTGCAAAAGCACGCCTAAAATAATTAAACCTTTAAAAGTGCCAAGGAAAATTCCACCTACCCGATCAAAAGGCCCCAGGATAATAATCGTAATCACTTTTCTAAGTACAATAGTTAGAATTAAATCTAAAATCCCGTAAGAAACAAGAAAAACAATCAGAAAAGTTACAGTGGCAGCAAAATAATCAGTGCGGCTAAATTCCGGCGAACTTTGGCCCAAGAAATTTACTACTCCGGTGGCCAAGAAAAGACAAAAGAAAATCAAAAGAATACTGATAATGGCTTTGACGATTCCTTCGCGGAACCCAAAGATCATAAACCCTAAAAGTGCTAAAGCAATTATAAAATTTATCATTTAGCTAGGTTGGCTTTTAATTCCTTAAGCTTACTTTTTAGCTCAGGATATTTTAAAGCCAAAATTTGGGCAGCTAAAATCGCAGCATTTTTAGCGCCATCAATTGCAACACAAGCTACTGGAACCCCAGGCGGCATTTGCACAATTGCAAACAAAGCGTCTTGTCCTCCCAGCCCTTTAGAACAAACAGGGATACCAATGACGGGCAGCGTTGTTTGAGCAGCAACACAGCCAGGCAGTGCAGCAGCCATGCCGGCTGCAGCAATAATTAAATCATACTTTTCTTCGGCAGATTTAGCATAGTCTTCTACTTTTTTAGGGGTGCGGTGAGCTGAAGCAACAGTAATATCATATTCTATTCCAAATTCTTTTAAAGTTTTTTCTGCTTTTTCCAAGACAGGCAGGTCAGATTTACTACCGGTAATAATCCCAACTTTTGGCATTTTATTTCCCCCTTATGGAGTAACAGTCATAACTTTTCGGGCAATTTCCGGATACTTAGCCACAAAGCGCAGCTCATTTTCTGTTAAAGTTTTTTGCGTGTGCACATTGGCATAGCGTGCCAAATCAAGAATTTTAGCTGCTTCTTTGTCGTCTTTAAATTCGATCTCAAGTTTGCCATAAACATTTCTAAAACCTTTAATGCCACTATATTCACCCACGGTAATTAAGCGGCCGGTTTCAATAGTTTTTGATTCTTCCAAACCCAATTCCTCAAAATCATAAAGTTCATAATTGCGTCGGTTTTTTAGCGCGCCATCAGCATGGATGCCAGATTCATGAGCAAAAGCGTTAGCGCCTACCCCAACCTGGTTGATTGGAATAGGAATGTCAAAAGCATAAGAGGCGTACTTGGCAAACGACCAGATTTTTTCTAGCTTAATTTCTTTAGGAAAAAGATTTTCGTTTTTAAATCCAGTGGAATATTTTAAAGCTAGTAAAACAGACAACAAATCCGCGTTACCAGCCCTCTCACCTACTCCATTAATAGTAGTGTTAATATAAGCACTGTGTCCCGCGTCAACCACACCCTTTGCGCCTGCTACAGAACAAGCCGCTCCCATACCTAGGTCATTATGGCAATGCAGTTCCCAATCCATTTCAGTTCTCTTAGTCAGCTCATTTAACCTTTTATAAATATTAAGCGGATCTTCGGCTCCCAAAGTATCGCAATAGCGCAACCTGTTTGCCCCATGCTCTTTAGCTGCTTTGGCAAATTTTACCAAAAATTCTAAATCAGATCTTGAAGCATCTTCAGCATTTACTCCAATAGTTTCCGCACCCAACTTATAGGCTCGGTCAGTTGCTCTGATCATATTTTTAATGACATCATCGCGACCCATTTTGCCTTGAAATTTACCCTCAATCATAATATCAGAAGTTGAAATAGATAAATTGAGATGTTTAGTTGCTGGCACTAATTTAAAAGCCAGCTCAACATCTTTGGTAATTGCTCGACACCAGCCTTCTAGCCGAATTTTCTTCAACTCTTTACCAGACTTTTGTAATGCTAGATTAGCGTTTAAATAATTGGTTTCGTGAGGGGTAAATGGGAAACCAAATTCAGATTGAAACACTCCTATATCATTCAAATAAATATTGATGATAGTTTTTTCTAGTTTGGCCAAGCCAATCCTAGAAGTTTGTACACCATCGCGATTAGTAACGTCGAGAATATGTATTTTGCCTTTTTTCTTTGCCATGTTTCTTTATCCTCCTGAAAGATTATTATATCTTAATTCACTGCTATTTACAATTGTGCTATACTTGCTGTTATCATGGGAAAAGTTGTTAAGTTAATCGGCTATCCGCTAGGCCATTCTGTGTCACCAGCCATGCAAAACGCGGCGTTTGGGGCCCTAGGCCTTGATTGGAAGTATGAGTTGGAAGAAGTAGCACCAGACAAGTTGGAAGAAGCTATTGAAAGACTGAAGAAAGATCCTAATGTTGCAGGGTTTAATGTTACGGTTCCATATAAAGAAAAGATAATCCCCTTATTAGACGTGCTTTCACATCACGCTAAACAGATCGGCGCTGTTAATACTGTGGTTAAAGAAAAAGGTAGTGAAAAATTAAAAGGTTACAATACTGACGGACCGGGTTTTATCGAATCGCTTAAAGAAAATGCTAATTTTAATGTTAAAGGTAAAAAAGCAGTTGTTTTGGGTGCTGGCGGAGCAAGCCGAGCTGTTTGTATGATGTTAAAGCTTAACGGGGCTGAAAAAATTACTATCTCTGATATTGTTGAAGAAAAAGCCATGGAACTTGCAAAACTTGTAAACGCAGCAACCGCCAAAGTTAATAGTAAAGAACTTCAAGATACTATTAATGAAGCAGACATCTTGGTTAATACCTCTCCCATCGGCATGCGCCCAAAAACAGACCAAAGCCCCTTACCAGAAAACATAAAATTACATAAAAATTTAGTGGTTTATGATCTTGTTTATAATCCATCTGAAACTAAATTACTAAAACAAGCAAAAGCTGCTGGCGCAAAAGCGATTTCTGGCTTAGGCATGTTAGTACATCAAGGCGCCCTAGCCTTCAAGATTTGGACTGGAAAAGATCCTGATATAAAAGTTATGTTTGATGCTGCCCAAAAAGCCCTCAAGTGACCGGATTTAGTCAATTTTCCGCGTCTTCTCTAGTAAAATAAGCTGGTAATAATCTTGCTATTAATTATATTGTGTCACGAATTTTATCCCGAATCAGCTATCACAAATTAATACGAATCGTTGTTCCCCGAATTTGTGCACAAATTTAAACGAACAATCACTAATAGGAGACAGACAATGGTCGAGATAATACATAAAGAATTAAGCTATAAAATAGTTGGTTTACTTTATAACATATATAATGATTTAGGTCCCGGTTATCAAGAGAAATACTATCAAAGAGCGATAAAACTGGCCTTAGAAGAAGAGAAAATCCCCTACCTCGAGCAAGTAAGAACCGAACTAGAAATAAAAGGTGTTTCAATTGGAAGATATTATATTGATTTTGTCATTGATCACAAAATTGTTCTTGAAATTAAAGTTACTACCAATTTTTCTAGGCGAGATATTAGACAAGTAATTGGTTATTTAAGAAAAAGCCAGTTAGATCTTGGCCTACTAGTAACTTTTGCTCCTGGCACACTCAAATTTAAACGCATTTTAAAAGGGTATAAATAGTTTCGTGTTAATTAGAGAGCTTCGAGAACCAATTCGTTTCTTGCGATTCGAATTCATTCGGGATCAAAGATTAGGGATAAAATTATCATGATTCGAGACATTCCAGAACTACTTAATAAAATTATTAACAAAGCAATTGAACTCAAATCCTCCGACATCCACTTTGAACCGCGTGAAGAATATTTACGGATCAGATATCGGGTAGATGGCTTACTCCAAGATTGTGAAACAATTCACAAAGAAAAAGAGGCTGCGCTAATCTCGCGCATTAAAGTAATGGTGGGTCTTGATATCGCGGAAAATCGTTTACCTCAAGATGGCAGGACAAGGTTTAAAAATATTGATATCCGGGTTTCAACTGTTCCCACCATCCACGGCCAAAAGATTGTCATGAGATTACTAGATCGAAAACAAGCTTTGTTAAAGCTGGGAGATCTGGGCATGCAAAAATCTGATTTTGAAATTTATCAAAAATTGATTAGTAAAAGAAATGGCATTGTCTTGGTAACTGGGCCAACTGGATCGGGCAAAACTACTACACTCTACGCAACCCTCTCAACCTTAAACTCAAAAGATACTAACATCACAACTATTGAAGATCCGGTTGAATATCAATTACCTGGAATAAATCAGATTCAGATTAACCCTAAAGCAGGCTTAACTTTTAGTCGTGGGTTAAGATCAATTTTAAGACAGGATCCTGATATCATTATGGTTGGGGAAATCAGAGATCTTGAAACCGCCAAAATTGCTATCCAAGCCGCACTAACCGGCCATTTAGTCTTTTCCACTCTCCACACTAACGACGCAGCCTCTGCCCCGATAAGATTAATTGAAATGGGAATTGATAAATATTTAGTCGAGGCCTCTGTTATCGGAGTTGTGGCTCAAAGACTGGTCAGAAAATTAACCCCTCAAGGTTTAAAAGGCCGGATTGGAATTTACGAAATCATGGCAGGAGTAAAACCTCAAAATAACATGAGAACTCTTGCACAAGATGGGGAATTTAAAATCAAACAAGGAATTACAACTAGAGAAGAAGTTGGAAAAGCTGTGTTTTTAGAAAGTTAGCTTTAGGTGATAAGGAATCCCGAAATGTTCACGAAAAACTGAGGCCCGAAAACTCGAAAAGTTCTCCCGAAAGCCCAAAAATACGAATCATCCCGAAAGGAGAAAAAAAGAAATGAGCAAAATAATACATGCCGAGTTAAGCTACAAAATAGTTGGCGTTCTATATAAGGTTTTTAAAGACCTAGGTGCTGGATTACAAGAAAAATATTACCAAAAAGCTATAAAGCGCTGTTTACAAAAAGAAAAAATACCTTTTTTAGAACAAGTGCGCGTAGAAATAGAACTAGAAGGAGAAGTGCTTGGCCGATATCTCATAGACTTTGTTATCGAACACAAAATAGTCTTAGAAATAAAGTCAAAACCACATTTCAACCGAGCAGATATCCAGCAGGTTCTTGGTTATCTTAAGAAGGGAAATTTAGAATTAGGCTTACTGGCAAGATTTGGAAGTGACGGAGTAAAAGTAAAAAGAATTCTCAAAGGTTACAATTAATTTTCGGGAAGTTTGGGGTTTTTGTGATTAGTGAATTTCCTTCGTGTTTTCGTGATTACTTCTTTCGTGAGCATTTCGGGTTTTAGAGAAAAACCTAAAACAACCCTTTCCCTTGCTTAGGCGGCGTATCCTTCAGCATCATTATAGCCATGGATTTAATCTTACCGAAAACACCTTTAACGTCAGCATCCATTTTAAATTTTTCTGCCCGCGCGCAAGTAGCACAAATCTTGAAACGGTGCTCTGGCAGCTTACAATCAACATTGGGGTTATAAACACAAGCCTGGAGCTGCCGTTTTTTTAAACTCTCCCTTAAGCGGACAGTTCCAATTCTTGCTTTCTTGCTTTCGTTAATTCTATCAACTGGCATGGCACCTTATTATCTCAGATATTACCACAAAATTTCACTTTTTCTTGCTATACTATGACAATGATTCGCTCAATTTTTGTATATTTGCTTGCGACCTTAACCTATATTGTTGGCAGCACAATTGCCCTGATTATTTCTGTTTTTTTAAAAAATAAGCACCGGCCTTTTCAAATTGCGGCCAGGCTTTGGTCAAATTTTTTGGTTGTTATATCCGGCGTCAAAGTCACTATTTCCGGATTAGAAAATATTGATAAAGATAAACCCTATATTATTGCCGCTAACCATCAAGGCGTGGCTGATATTGTTTTAGCCCTGGCTTATCTGCCGGTTTTTTTCCGCTTTGCCATTAAAAAAGAATTGTTTAAAATCCCAGTTTTTGGATGGTATTTAAAAAAGGCTGGTTATTTTTCGGTTGACCGCAAAATTATTTTAAACGCTTTTAAATTAATTCAGACGATAAAAGATATCACCAAAGACGGGGATTCAGTTTTAATTTTCCCAGAAGGAACCAGAAGCAAGACCGGTGAGCTGGGTGCGTTTAAAAGAGGCAGTTTATTAGCAGCCAGAGGCACCATTCCGGTCGTGCCGGTAGCAATCTCCGGCAGCTTCAACATTATGCCGCGGGGCACTTGGTATATTCACAAACATCCCATCAAGCTTAGTATTGGAAAACCGATTAATATTAGCTTAGAGGATGACTACACTGCCAAAGTAAAACAAGTGCACGACACTATTGCCAGTATGCTTTAGATTATTGGTTTTTTCGCAAACCAAGTCTAATTGTGAAATTAGGCTTAGACGGTTTCCAGGCACTTCCATGCACAGGCATCCATTCATGGTCTTTTCCCGGTCTGCGAACAATACTGTCTTCAGGCCACTTTCTCGGTGTCAGTGGCTCATCTTGCACTGTCTTACCCGTGTATTTGGCACTCGTCCATGACCAATTTGTTCCTTCTAAAATATCTCCAGTTGCTTCCCATTCTGCCTCACCTGGAACAATCCATTCTCTACCAGTTAGATCGCTTAGTCTTCTAGCAAACCTTCTAGCTTGATCTTTGTATGTATGGCCTATAGATTGTTCTTTTAATGATGGATCATTAACAAGAGCTTGTAGTTTGACATCTGCAATCTTGAAATCCACCCCTCTAATAATTTCTCGAAATAAAGCAACGCTAACTTCTCCCTTCATAATCATATGAGTTTCAGTTGCATCAATTAATCCAGAAAATAATTTATCGATCTCTGTTGCTAATACATCTATTTGCTCTGCTGTTTGCCAAACAAGACATTCTGGATTCAACCACTGACCACCAGGAGTATAAAAGTCAACCCTAACACCTTGTTTTCCCAATAAACCTGGAAGATCTTTCAACACTTCCACTGCACGCCTTTCTGTCCCTTGTGGTCCGCTAACCTCAAGAGCTAGCCTTTTTCCGGCAAACCCTCCAACGGCTTGTGTTTTAACCCTGGATACTTGTTGCGCAACCGTTATTCTTCCCGTTGCTTGAACTGCCATTTTCATTTCCTCCTTGCGTTGGGCACTTGCCTCAACCGCTTTTTTCAGCTACTATATTATCAGTAGATTTTAGGGGGAATTTCACTTTTTCCCAAAACTCACAGGATTAAAAAATAGGAAATTATGATTTTAAAAGGTAAAGCCCGGCGCTTTAAAGAAGACAACGACATTAATACGGATTACATTATTTCCGGCCGCTATAAATTTAAAATTCAGGATCCTCATGAATTAGCCAAGCATGTAATGGAAGACCTGGATCCAAACTTTTACAATCGAATTGAAAAAGGTGACTTTATTATTGCCGGTAGAAATTTTGGCTGTGGTTCATCCAGAGAACAAGCTCCCATGTCTATTAAATATGCTAATATTTCAGCTGTCTTAGCCAAATCTTTTGCTCGGATTTTTTACCGCAATTCCTATAACCTTGGATTACCATCTATTGAAACTGATACAGATGGAATTGAAGACGGTGACGAGCTTGAACTTGATTTAGTTGCAGGAACTCTTAAAAATTTAACTAAAAACCAAGAAATCAAGATCTCCCCCCTCCCCAAAACCATGCAAACCCTGCTGGCTGACGGCGGGCTGGTTGAACATTTTAAAAAACATGGAGGTTTTGATGTCTGATTTAACAGTTGTTATAAATTTATTTATTGCCTTTCTTTTGGGTGGAACAATTGGCTGGTTAAGAGAAAAAGAAGGAAAATCAGCCGGGCTTAGGACCCATATTTTGGTTTGTGTTGGCGCTGCTTTGTTTACCATGATTTCAGCCAACATTTTTTCTGGAGCTTCTGCCGGAGATCCTGCCAGAATTGCCGCTGGAGTAGTAACTGGTATTGGTTTTCTTGGTGCTGGCGTTATCGTTCAGAGCAAAGGCGCTGTTAGAGGCATTACTACTGCTGCATCTATTTGGGTAACCGCTGCCATCGGCATTGCTTCTGGCATTGGCTTCTACGTTGGCGCAGTTGCCACTACTATTATAGCCATTATAACTTTAGAGCCTTTAGGCAGAATTGAAAAGAAGATTGTAAAAGATAAAGACAGCAAGGAATAATCGGTTAAGTTCTCACAACTAAGCTTGCATTTTACTAATTAATCTTATATAATCTTATATAGTTAGAATATAAGGTTAATTTTTATGCCATATAACAGATTTAATAAAAGATTAAAAAACATTCCCTCCAATCTCTGGAACCTGATTGCCCAAATAGACGAGCTAAAGGGGCAATGGATCGCCGGCGCCAAATTAAGCCCACAAGTATTAGGCCGGTTAAAGAAATCCGTTCTTATAACTTCAACCGGAGCGTCTACCCGCATTGAAGGAGCACATTTGGCTGATAGCGATGTTGAAAAATTAATGAAAGGTATTAGTATACAGAAATTTTCCAATCGCGACAAACAAGAAGTAAAAGGATATTTTGAATTATTGAAGAATGTTTTTGAAGCATGGAAACATATTGGCCTTTCCGAAGGAGCCATTAAACATTTTCACAAAGAACTTTTAAAATATTCAGCAAAAGATGAAACACATAAGGGTGAATATAAAAACAAAGAAAACAAAGTCGTGATGATTGATTCTTCTGGTAAGCCAATTGGAACTTTGTTTGATACCACCCCACCTTATCTAACGTCAAAAGAAATGCTTGAGCTTACTGAATGGGCTAACCATGCTTTTAAAGAAAAAAAACTGCATCCACTTTTAATTATTGGTAATTTTATTGTTGAATTTTTAAATATTCATCCTTTTGAAGACGGCAATGGAAGACTTTCACGCATTTTGACCAACTTATTACTGCTTAAACAAGGTTATCTCTATATGCCTTATGTTTCTCATGAAAAATTAATTGAAAGCCACAAGCCCGAGTACTATATGACCCTAAGAAAAAGTCAAAAAACATTTAAAACAAAGCATGAAAAGATTATTCCCTGGCTTGATTTTTTTCTCTCTACTTTCTTAAAACAGTCAAAAATGGCGGTTGAGTTGCTTTCTACAGAAAACATTGAGAAATTATTATCACCCAAACAGTTGGCAATCTGGCAATATTTGCAGTCTGTTGATGAGGCAACCCCAATGGAAATATCTAAAAAAGCAAAAGTTGCACGCCCTACAGTCAATCAAGCCTTAGATAGATTATTATCTTTTAAAAAAATCGAACGTCTCGGCCTTGGCCGCAGTACTAGGTATCGCAAATTATCATGATTAGCATCATCGGCCCTACTGCAACCGGCAAATCCAAGCTGGCTATTGAATTGGCCAAAGAAATTAATGGTGAAATTATTTCAGCTGATTCCATGCAGGTTTACCGCGAGATGGATATTGGCACTGCAAAGCCCACGCTGGAGGAAAGAAAAAAAGTCCCTCATTACTTAATTGATATTAAGGAGCCTAATGAAGGCTGGACAGTTGCTGACTTTATCGCAGAATTTCAAACTTCAAACCTCAAAATTCAAAATAAAGGAAAAAAAACAATTTTAGTCGGCGGGACCGGACTTTATCTTTGGTCATTATTTGAAGGCTATTCTTTTCCAGATGCTCCGTCTGACAAAACTATTCGCGATAAACTCGCAAAAATTGATTCAGCTAAACTTTACGCTCAACTCTTGCAAGTGGACCCAGAAGCAGCCAAGAAAATTCATCCTAACAATAATAAAAGGGTTATCAGGGCCTTAGAGGTTTTTGAGTTGACCGGGAAAAAGATTTCGCAGCTGCAAAAGAAAAAAAACATTAATACCCCACATTTAAATGTGGGGAATCAAGAACCTATCCTCATCGGACTTAATTTGCCCAGAGAAACCCTCTACCAACACATCAATTCCCGCGTTGACCAGATGATTGAAAAAGGCTTAATCGAGGAAGTCGAAGGCTTGCTGGCTAAAGGTTATTCGAAAGATTTAAATTCTATGCAAGCGCTGGGCTATAAAGAAGTTATTGAATATTTAGAAGGCACTTGGGACAAAGATAAAATGATTGAGGAGCTCAAGAAAAGAACCCGCCATTTTGCTAGAAGACAGTTGACCTGGTTTAAGAGGTTTAAGGATGTAAAATGGGTAAATGCTGATTTGAGTTTAAAAAAACTACTTACCACTGTCAGGAATATAACTTAAGGTTGCTGCTCCGCTAACACCCGCCTCAACAGGCTGGGCCATCATATAACCTTCTGTTTTTGCTGTTGCCGTGACCCCCAAGTAAACTTTATCTAATGGCTTGGCTAATTTAGCAAAGATGTTAGAGTGCAATCCAAGTTCCCCGCTAACCCCAATCCCATCTTTATCTTTCCATAAGTGAATGCCCCCATCTAAGACAAGCTTTGTCCTGCCTGAACCAAGCTTAAAATTGCGCGCTGTAACTCCAGCCCCAAAAGCATTTTTATCTTTATTAAACGTTGTCCTGACATAAGGTTCAACCAGGGTTTTGCCGGCCATAAAAGGAAGAGTTAAATAGTATTCCGGTCCATTGGGGCTTAAAATAAAGTTTGTCCTGGGCAGAAAATCAGGCACATCAAAATTTGCTTTACCTTTAAAAAGATATTTGAGCGACTGAAAAGCCAGATATAGGGTGTAAGGATCAAGTAAATTATAAATTGCCCCGACGCGGATAGCATTATAGCTAAAATTGGGTCCTTGCCATAATCCCTCATCATAAATTTCTTTTTCAGTCTTGTTTTTTCTTAAATGCTCATATTCTTTTTGAGCCATTTTGTACCAATACCAATTAATATCACCTTCCATGCTGGGATAACTTTGTTCTTTTCCTGAAAAAGGGATCAAAGAACTGTCCCCTATTGATGGATTATTCCAAATGCCAATATAGTTGCTTATATCAAGATGAGTATCAAGATATAGCATTGCCCGACTTAAATTGCCGCCATAAAGTTTTATGTTCTGGCCAGTAAAAACCGAAAGCGTTTGAGTTGCTTCTAGCCCTCCCATTGTCGCCATAATTTCATCATTAAGATCATAATCAGCTGCATATTTTTTTATTTCAAATTGCCCAAACTTAGTAGGAAAAGGCCAGAAATCATGTTCTAGTTCGTTTCCAGCTTCTCTGTGTCTATAACCATGGCCAAAAACTTCATGCTGGATCCCACCGGCATAAAGAGCAACTCCTTCTGTTGTCAACATGACAAAAAGTCGGCCAATAAATTTTTTATCAGCCTTTATTGTTTTTGTAAACGGCTCAACAACCCAATCTGTTATCAGGCTATAACCAGTAAATAAATCATGGGCTCCCATTTTAGCCGTTGTATCCATATCATCATAACGAAGGGAATAATAGTATTGCCCGCTTCTATCGTCGTTTGTTACAGGTTGCGGCATTATTTGTTCTCCCATATGTTAATGCAATTATAATTAGAACAATACCATTCCATATATTCAGTTGCGTGTGGAATAGCCTTTGGCAGATAAGGTGCCAAATCATAATGATCCCAAACTGTAGCCAGAAAAGCCAGGTACGCATTGGCTGCCTCTTGATAGTTTTCGAAATATTCATATGCCTCACCTATATGAAATTGTATTTGTGCGCGCTGATAAGGGATGGAGCCCTCTTTTTCAAGCTTTAGTTTTAAAATCTCAATCCCTTTATCCAGTTGTTCCAGTTTATAAATATATATATCAGCAATGCAGCCAAGAATATAAGTATCATTGTTAATTTCATAATTATTAAGGAGCAAATAATATTCCTTAAGCGCCTGCTCATAATTTTTAAGCTCATAATAATATAATTCAGCTATTTTCATCTGCATTTGTTTGTTTTGCTCTGACTGCGGGAATCGGCCGATATAATACTTCATCATTTCGACTGCGCTTTCATAGTCAGTCAGGATATTTTCGTAAATATCAATTACTTTTAAAGTGATCTTTTCTGCCCTTGTTTCGTCCTGGCAAAGCTCAAGATAGCCTTGATAAGCAATTGCCGCCTGTTCATAATTTTCCAGTTGCTCAGAAAGTTTTCCAATTGTCTTATAACAAAACAGCGTTTCTTTTTTAAATTCGTCACTGTAGTTGTCAATAAACCTTTGATAAGCCTCAACTGCTTTGGCAAGTTTGTTTAAACAATGCTGATATATATCAGCAATATTTATCACGGCCTGCGGTGCTTGATTGGCTTCATAGGAAAAATCCTCAAGATACAACTCAAACTTTTCAATAGCCAGATCATATTCAGCCAGCTCTCTATAATATATGTCACCCAACCTAAAAGTCGCGTTTTCCGCACTTCCAGCATCGGGGAAACAATCCAGAGCCAATTGATAACTTGCTGCAGCTTCCGGATATTGCTGCAGTTTTTTGTCATAAATCTTAGCTGTTAAATAAAGAGATTGTTTGGCTGATTCGGGGTCAAAGTATGAATTAGCTTTTAGTGAATCAAGATAGGCATTATTATAAAGCCCAAATTCCTGCGCTGCCTCCTGATAGTAACCGGCATTGTATAAACTTACGCCCTGCTCATAATGCATCCAGGTATTATCTGGATTAGTACAGCGAGGAAGCATAATTGCTGAAGTAGCCACTGCGCCAAACTTTAAGAGTGAACGGCGGGATAATCTAGTGGCAGCTGGCTTGGCTCCTGACAACCAGTTTGAAAACTTTATTAATGTCGATACTCTTGGTACTCTCATAATATGAAATGCTCCTAACATATATATCGTTACTTTTTGGGGAAAATTTCACTTTTGAATCGCCGAAAATCGCGAAAATGCTTCAAAATTAACTGGTTTAGGCTAACTACGCATTAAATTAGAGGCTCGCCGTCATACCAATAGTTGCAATATTATTCGAAACATCATTCCCCCCCAGAGAATACCCAACATCAAATCTAAACTGTTCCGATATTTGCCAGCGGCCACCTAAATTTAAATTACTTGTAAAATTATTTACTGGGGCAACAGCATAGTATTCAGTAAAAATCTCTAAATCCGGCCTAAGCTCTTTTTCTAGTGCAGCGCTATAATTAAAAGAGTTTAATTGCGAACTACCACCTGGTTTTCCTGACAAAGCATAACCAAGATTATAATGCGTTTTAAAGTTTAGTATTGATTTTGAATAAATTGCAGTAAAAATATAATTAAACCAACTGGCATTGCCGCTAGCGGTAGCACCATTAATTATTGCTTGCAGTTTTAATTTAAAACTCAATCCTTCGTTTTCGCTAATGGTGAACAGTTTACACTTAGCATATAGCCCTCCGTTATCCAACCCTGCCGGATCTGTTAATTGATACGGCAAAACAAGGCCCATTTCAAATCTATCAGTAAACCCTCTATTAAATGAAAAATTTAATCTCATACTAGTTGAGGCGCTAGCTGTTCTTGAAGTAATTGTCGTAAAACCAGCTTCTAACTCATTTTTGCCAGCAGCAAGAGTGTTAAAATCATCCGTTATCAATGGTCTATTCGCAAAAACAGGAAAGGTGAAAATAAACACAAACAAAACAACAATTAAATAATTTCTCATTTTTTCCCCTTTTCATCTGATATTCTGATATTCTGATATTCTATTCTACCCCCCCCCATTTTTTTGTCAAGATTATTATTTATCATTGCTAAACTAACCTGTTCTTTGTTATAATTACAAGATGATCAGATCACGTAAACAAGAAATAAAACGCCGGCAAAAGAGAAAAAAAGAAAAACTGCGCAAAAAAGGCTTGCTTCAGAAACACGTTAATAAAAAATCTTAGCCATGAAAAATCTAGGCCGCAGAATTGATTTTCACTCCCACACTGTCTTTAGCGATGGACTACTTTTGCCTGCTGCCCTAGTTTATGAAGCAGCAGAAAAAGAGCATGAAGCTATCGCTATTACTGACCACATTGATGGTTCAAACATAGAAGACGTGCTTTTGGGGCTTAACAGTTTTATCAAAGAGCAAGGGCCTACTCTTCCGATTAAAGTGCTACCCGGGGTAGAACTTAGTTATCTTGATCCCAGTTTAATTGAAAAATACGCAATTTTAGCTCGTGATTTAGGTGCCAAGATTATTATTGTACATGGAGAATCACCAATTGAACCAGCTGTACCAAAAGGCACTAACCAGGCTGCTTTAAAATTAAAAGGACTGGTTGATATTTTAGCTCATCCCGGCTGGATCACAGAAGAAGACGCTATTAGGGCAAAAGTTAACCATATTTATTTAGAACTTTCTGCTAGAACCGGTCATGAAAAAGGCAATCGTCATGTAGCAAAGCTAGCCAAACAATTCAAAGCAAAACTATTGGTTAACACCGACGCTCACAGCGAAAAAGATCTAATTACCCAACAACAAGCTTATCAAATCGCTATGGCAGCCGGTCTAAAAAAAGAAGAAGCTATAAAAGTGATTAAAAATAATGCCCAGGAATTGCTTAAGAGAACCTCACATCAATAGCGCGGGCATGGGCATCTAAACCTTCAATTTCTGCTAAAAGTTTTATATCTTTCCAAACATTTTTTAAAGCTGGCTTAGTATAACCAACAATACTTTGAGTTTTGACAAAATCATAAACTCCCAAAGGTGAAGCAAAGCGAGAAGTGCCGCCAGTTGGCAAAACATGGTTGGGTCCAGCCATATAATCGCCAACAGGAACTGGTGAATGAGGGCCTAAAAAGACTGCCCCAGCATTTTTTATCTTTTCCAGCTTGCGTTGCGGCGCGCCAACTTGAAGCTCTAGGTGCTCTGGTCCAATTTTATTGCTGATTTCAACCGCTTGGTTAATATTTTCAACTAAAATAAAAATAATTTCCGCTTGCGCAATAATTTCCTGGCGTTTAAGTTTTTTAGATTGTTCTTCTACTTGTTTAACTGTGGCTTCAAGCACTTTTTGCGAATCAGTTAACAATATAGCAAAGGATTCCGGATCATGTTCTACTTGCGAGAGTAAATCAGCTGCTAAAAACTCTGCTTCCGCATCTTTGTCGGCAATAATTACCACATTAGACGGCCCAGCTAAGCTATCAATTCCTACTAAGCCATAAACTTGTTTTTTTGCCAAAGTTACGTAAATATTACCCGGACCAACAATTTTATCTACTTGAGGAATAGTTTCAGTGCCAATAGCTAAGGCAGCAATAGCTTGCGCTCCGCCAACACTGTAAGCCGCAGTAACCCCAACCTCTGCTGCTGCCACCAAAACATGGGGATCAATCGGCGGAGGGGTAACCATAAAAATCTCTTTAACCCCAGCAACCTTAGCAGGTATAGTATTCATTAATACTGATGATGGATAAGCTGCGCGGCCACCAGGAACATAAATCCCAATTTTCCCCAAAGGAATAACCCTTTGACCTAGCACTACATCTAAAGGCAAGGTCTCAAACCATTCATCTGGCTTTTGCTTTTCGTGATAAGCCGTAATATTTTCAATTGCTTTTTTAAGCGTGGCTAAAAAATTAGTGTCAACCAAGTTATAAGCTCGATCAATCTCCTTTTCTGACAACTTAATTTCTTTTAGGCTAATTTCTCGTTTATCAAACTTTTTAGTGTATTCAACTAAAGCTTTGTCGCCATTTTCTTTGATTCCTTCAATAATTTCTCTAACTATTTCGTCTTTTTTAGAGTCGATTTTAAAAGACTGCTTTTCAATAATCTTTTTTTATTCTTTATCAATATCTTTTTTATTTAAGACTTTTAACATGTTAGTAATTATCCTTTTATCTTTGTCCCTTTTTTAATTACCGAACCATCAGCCAAAACCAGTCCTCGGCTAATCACCACATCATCGTCAATCATGCAGTTGTTGCCAATAACACAGTCTTCCAAATGCACATGGCTGCCAATCTTGGTGTTTTTCCAAACAATGCAGCGATCTAAAACCGAATATTCGCCAACAGAAACATTGTCGCCTAATACCACATAATCTTTGAGCTCGGTTTCTTTGGCAATTTTTACTTTTTCGCCAATCAATGAAGAGCCAACTCTTTCTCCTTTTGTTTTGACCAACACGTCTCCCCTCAATATTGCTTCATGCGCTTCTTTATATTTTTCTGCGTTACCAATGTCCAACCAATAAGCATCTGATACATAGCCGTAAATTGATACCCCGGCGTCTAAAAGAGAAGGATAAAGTTGTCTTTCAAAAGAATATTCTTTGCCAACAGGAACATCTTTAAATATTTTTGGGTCTAAGATATAGGTTCCCGCATTAATGGTTTTTGCCACTACCGCATCCCAGTTTGGTTTTTCAATAAACTTTTTAACCCTTCCATCTTTATCCGTAATCACCAATCCAAAAGAGGTGGGATCTTCTACTTCGGTTAAAGTTAAAGTAACCGCAGCTTTTTTTTCGCGATGATAACTGATTAACTTAGAAATATTTAAATCAGTCAGCACATCTCCGTTAAATACTACCAAAGGTTCATCGTCAAAAAACTTTTCCGCATATTTAACCGCGCCTGCTGTACCCAACGGGGTTTCTTCTACTAAATAATGGATCTTAATGCCCCATTCTTTGCCATCTCCAATAACTTTTCTTACTTCGTCTGGCAAGTAATGCAGAACTAAAATAATTTCATCAATACCGTGTTTTACTAAAAGTTCAATTTGATGGACTAAAAAAGGACGGTTAGCCACATAAACTACTGGCTTAGGCGTATTGTTAGTCAAAGGTCTCAGCCTGGTACCAAATCCGCCAGCTAGAATTACTGCCTTCATCGCTGCATCTCCTTTTTGAGCCGGATAATTACATCAACTGGAGTAGGATCAATCCCCTTTAGTAATGCTAGATACACAGACAATAAATCTCCAAAATAAATTAAAGATAAAATTCTGGACAAGGCATTCTTGCCTTGCGAATTAATCTCCTGCGTCCCGCCCATTTGCATACCGATCAAAGATTTTACAATCTCCATATTCTTTTTTATTTTTTCCGGGTCTCTGTCATCTCTTAAAAGGATTAAAACAAAATCATGTTCAGTTCTTTTTAAAGCTCCTAAATTAACAATTTCATTATGATTTAACTCTGGAAAATAGTTTAATAGTGCGGTGGCTTTAGAGTTTTCACTAAATTGGGCCTTTAAGCGTACCCCCGCCCCCAGCGAAACCCCTTTAACACAAAAAATAATCGGTATTTTACCTAATAACTTATTGGCTAACTGTTTTACCGGGTTACTTCTAAAATTGCTTACTATTCCATAATTACTTTTAAGCCGTTTTAAGCTTTTTATGCTTTCTTCAATTTTAGAATCTACTTCTTCGATAATACCCATTTTTTCTAAACTCTTCACTAGCATTACTAATAAATAAGACAATGCCGCCCGTGGAGCAAAGCCCGAAGGAACATATAATGTGGTTGCTCCTAGAGTAGATAATTTACCACCTGAAGTAATACAAATTACTCGAGCCTTACTTTTAATTGCCGCCTTAGTAGCAGTTAGGGTTTCTTCGGTATTGCCAGAATAAGAAATAGCAATAAAAAGTGTATCTTTATCTACAAATTTAGGGATACCATAATTCCTATTAATAGAATATGGGATGCCAATTTCTTGAATAAACGCATCCCGGGCAACATCTGCTGCAATAGCAGACCCACCCATACCACAAACCACCACATTTTTAAATTTCTTTTTCTTAGGAAAAACTGCCTTTTTTGCCAGGTCAAAAGCAATTTCTAAATGCTCAGGGAAATTTTCTACTATCCCTAGCATATCCTGCTTATCAAGCTCTTTAATTTTATCTAAATTATCAAGTATGCTCATAACATTATTTTTGCGTTTATAATTTCAATTGCCTTTTGCAGCTGCGCGTCTTTTGACATATCGTCTAAGCCAAATACAGCCTCTGCTTCTTCGGTAGGCAGCTCAACCTCAACATTGGGCATAATCCCTTTTTTGTTGATGTCTTCACCATTAGGTGTTAAATATTTGGCAATGGTTACAAGCAAAGCAGAACCATCGTTTAAACGTCTAACGTTTTGGACCGAAGCCTTACCAAAGGTTTTGGTCCCGACGATATCCGCGATTTGATTGTCTCGCAAAGCACCAGCTAAAATTTCAGAAGCTGAAGCAGAAGCTTCATTAACCAAAACTACTACTGGCTTATCCCAAATTACTCTGCCAGTTGAATAAAGCTGTTCAGTGCGGCCTTCTCGGTCAACAGTTTGTACTACCACCCCACTTCTAATAAACATACTGGCAATATCAATGGCGTTCTGTAAAATCCCACCACCATTACCCCGCATATCAATAATTAAACCCTGAGTATTCCTCATTTTTCTCAAAGCTTGTTCAAATTGTCTTGAGGTTTTTAAATTTTCAAAAGTATTTAGTTTAATATAAGCAATATTTTCATTTATTACTTTACTTTCTAAGCTTTTAATTTTAATATTATCTCTTCTAATTTCAAACTCTTTATTTTCTTTCCAATCTCCCCGTAAAATCCCCAACATAACCTTGGTGCCCCTTGGCCCCCGGATTAAACTGACCGCCTCTTCCAAGGCCATATCTTTAGTAGCTTTGCCATCAATGGTTTTAATTCTGTCGCCGGCTTTTAATTTAGCCATGTAAGCTGGGGTTCCTTCAATCGGAGAAATAACGGTTAAATCATCTTTTTTAATCCCAATATAAATTCCAATACCAGAATAACTGCCACTCATGCGGATTTTCATTTCTTTGTAGGCTTTGGGTTCCATAAAACGGGTGTACGGATCATCTAACGCCGAAAGCATGCCGCGGATAGAACCATAAACCAGTTTATGGTCATCAACATCTTTTTCTACATATTCATTTTTAACAATATCTAAAACCTGGAGATAAGTCTCTAGCTCTCTTTCAAGGTTTCCTTGAGCCATTACTTTTCCTACAATAAAAGTGCCTAAAACTATAATTAGGGCAGCAACGACTATTTTTTTCATACCTCTCATTAATCTTGTTCCTCCATATTTATTTTAAATATTTTATTGGATTACGGTGTTTTCCATTTTTGCGCACTTCAAAATGAAGATGCGGTCCAGTAGAATACCCCGTATTCCCAACTAATCCAATCGTCTGTCCCTTAATCACAGTTGACCCAACTTTTTTATAGATACGGGAAAGGTGGCCATAAACTGTAGTAATTCCTTTTCCATGATCTACTACAATCGCCTTTCCATATCCTCCCCACCAACTAGCAAGGATAACTTTTCCACTATCGGCTGCCTTGATCGGCGTGCCATATCGGGCCGCAATATCAAGTCCAGTATGCAGGTGCCTGCCACCCCACATAGGGTGACGGCGATAACCATAGCGCGAAGTTATCCTCCCGCGCAAGGGCCAAACAAGAACCCCTGTCCCTTTTACCGTCCCGCTACTTGAACCAACTTTTTTAACAATTAAAGACTCAAGTTCGTTTGAGTTTTTTTCCAGCTCAGCAACTTCAGCCTCATATTGTTTCCTACGTTTTTTTAATGCCTGATAAAGCTTTTTCTTTTCCGTTGCTTTTTCAGATATTTCTACCTTTTTAACTTTAACCGATTTGGCTAAGCTTTTTATTTCTTCGGTCTTTTTTTCAAGGGTCTGTTTTTTGCTTTTTACCTGGTTGACGTTTGTCCTTATATTGTCTACCAGCTGGGCATCTTTTTCAACTATTTTCGAGAAAAAATAGAGCCTGTTAAAGAAGTCAGACATAGAGCGAGATGACATTAAAAGTTCTAAATAATTTAGCCCGCTGCTTTTATAAACCTCATTAATACGTCTTTTTAATTCTTTTTTTTCGACCGACAACTCTCTTGCTCTTTTGTTAACTTCTGTATGTAATACTTTTACCTGTTTTTCGTTGACTTTTATTTTCTTATTAGCTTTATCTAGCGTTTGTTTAGTTCGTTTTAATTCCTTATTAATCACTACCAAACGGCCTAAAACAGCTTGTTCTTCTTTTTTGGTTTTTTGCAGCTCTTGTTTGCTTTTTTTTAGCTCTTTTTGGATTTTTTCCAGTTTTCCTTTTGAATCTTCAGCTAAAGAGCCAGAAAAAAGTATCAGCGCGGCTAAAAGTAAGGCAAAAAAAGTCCTCATTGGAAATCAATCATAACATAATAACCGTCGCTAAACAAGATTAGCTTTCCTGCGTTTTAAGCGGTGGTAAGTAATAGCAAAGCGATGCGCTTCGTCACGCATACGCTGTAATAATTTTAAGGCGTCGCTTTGACGCGTTAGCTTAATTGAGTTTTTTTGGTTCAGGGTAAATATTTCTTCCTGCTTTTTAGCCAAACTAATCAAAGGGATCTTTTTCTTTAGTCCCTGAGCAGCTGCGCTTAATTGAGGTTTGCCGCCATCAATTAAAATTAAGTCTGGTAAATCCAATTGTTTGCTAAGTTTTCCAGAATATCTGCGCTGAATCACTTCTTTAATTGAAGCTACATCATTAGCTTTACCTTTTACTCCTCGAATTTGAAAGCGGCGGTAATCATTTTTTAAAGGCAGCCCCCCATAAAAAACCACCATTGAAGCCACAATGTGTGATCCCTGAATATTGGAAATATCAAAAACTTCAATGCGCATTGGATCCACTTTAAGCTTTAACACTTTTTTAAGCTCTTTAATTTCAACAATCTTGCGTGGAGCAGGCTCTTTTTTCAATTTTTTACCTTCTATAATTTTTTCTAAGGTTTTAATCCTGTCTCTTAAGTAAGCCGCCCTCTCGTAATCTTGAGCGTCTGAAGCTTTTTGCATTTCTTGCTGAAGCTTAGTCGTGGCCTTATCCATTTTACCTTTTAAAAATAAAATAATGCTCTCAACTAAAGCGTGATAATCTTTTTTATTGATCTTTCCAATGCAAGGGCCGGTGCAGCTGCCAATATGATAATACAAACAAGGCTGCTGGCGCATTTTCAAAGGGGTCTCTTTGCACCAGCGGATGGGAAAAATTCTTTTAGCCAAACGTAACACTTCACGCACCATTCCCCCGCGCAATTTACCAAAATAAAGCGCTCCGTCTTTTTGTTTTTTGCGCACCATTAACAAGCGCGGCCATTCTTCATTAATAGTAAGCTTGATATAGGGGTAAGTTTTGTCGTCTTTAAGCGAGATGTTATAGCGGGGTTTGTATTTTTTAATTAACTCTTCTTCTAAAATCAGGGCATCCAGCTCTGAGCCAGCAATAATATAGTCGATATTGACTACTTTACTTAAAAGGATAGCGGTTTTAATCTCTTGTGATTTAGAAAAATAAGAAGCTACTCTTTTGCGCAAGTTCTTGGCCTTGCCCACATAAAGGACAACGCCATTTTTATCTTTAAAAAGATAAACGCCCGGCTTATTCGGCAGGTTTTTCTTCTGTTTTTTTGGCAACAACTTTAACTTTTATCTCAGCTACGATTTCTTTAAATATTTTTACTGTGGCAATATAGTCGCCAGCTGTTTTAACATGTTGGGAAAGATGAATTTTGCGTTTTTTAATTTCTTCGCCTGATTTTTCTTTAATCGCATCTACAAGTTCTTGAGTTGTAACAGAACCAAAAAGCTTTCCGCCTTCATCTGCTTCTATTTCAAATTCAAGTTCAATTTCAGCTAGTTTTTTAGCCAAAGCTTCAAAATCTGATCTTTTTGCCTCTAATTTCTTTTCTCTTTCTGCCAATCTTTTTTCCGCAGCTGCAACAGCTCCCTTAGTTGCTGGAACAGCTAAATTCTTAGGCAAAAGAAGGTTGCGAGCATAACCAGCTCTTACTTTATGAACTGTATCTGCTTCACCCAAATTATCTAATTCTTTTAATAATACTATTTTCATTTTAGTCCACCATAAATGGGACTAGTCCCATTTGCCTCGCTCTTTTTATTGCGCTAGCTACCTGCCTCTGATGGTAAGCACAGCAAGAAGTTTGTCTGCGGCTGCCAATTTTGCCTCGGTCAGTCACAAACTTGCGTAAAAGGCTAACATCTTTAAAGTCTAAAACTCTTTTCCCTGCGCAGAAAAGGCAAACTCTTTTCCTTCTTTTTCTCATCGGCCGTCTCTTTTGTTGTCTATTATTACCACTTCTATTACTACTACTATTGCGTCTCATCCATCAAACCTCCTAAAACGGTATTTCATCAGAGGAACTTTCCTCTGGTTTATTAGCAGCTGCTTCTTTTTTACCCAGCATCTGCATATTATCTGCTACTATTTCATAATAAGTTCTTTGTTTACCATCTTTTCCTTGGAAATTTCTAACCTGAAATCTTCCTTCAATTGCTACCGGCCGTCCTTTTTTTAAATATTCACCGCAGACTTCAGCCAGCCTTCTCCAGGCCACTACATTTAAAAAATCAACGCCAGCTTCTTTGCCAATACGGTTAACTGCCACAGAAAAATGCGCTACTGGAATTCCAGAAGTAGTGTAACGCAATTCTGGGTCACGCACTAAATTTCCAATTATAAATGCCTTGTTATACATAATTAAAATGGCAAGTCGCTAGCCAGGTCAAAATCTTCTTTTGGCGCGGCGGTCGCAACTTGTTTCCCGTCTAAAATATGGATATTTTTAGCCACAATTTCAGTGGCCCAACGTTTTTGTCCGGTTTGATCTTCAAAAGTTCTTATTTGGATACGTCCTTCAACTAAGGTTCTTTGTCCTTTTTTCAAAACTTTGGTACCGTGTTCGGCCAGTTTTCTCCAGGCAACCACATCAAAAACATCAGCTCCGGTGCTGCCAAAACCCTCATAGCCAATCCCCGACATACGGCTAACCGAGAGACTAAATTTAGTCATGGGAATGCCTTCTACCGTAGTCCGTGATTCTGGTTCAGACTGGATTTTTCCAATTAAGATTATGCGATTAAGATTGGCCAATATTTTTCCCTGCTTCTACTGGTTTAGGTGCTGCTTCTACTGGTTTGGCTGCGGCTTCCACCGGCTTAGACACTGTTTCAACCGGCGCCCCTTTTATTTCTTCTAAAGCAGGCTTTTCAGCTGCTTTGTAAACAGAATAACGCACAATGTTTTCGGTTGTTTTTAAATAAGCAGTTGTTTTAGCGGGAACACTAGCTTCAGCTTTAAAATAAACCATTACATAATAAGCTTGGTTCATTCTTTTAAGGTTTCTAAAGTTTGAAGCTAACCTTCTAACTCCTATTTTGTCGATTTTTTCTATTTCCGCTCCAAAACCTTTGATTTTATCTTCAATTTTAGCTGTGATTTGGCTAATTTTTTCTTCACCAATCCGTGGGTCAAATATTAACATTAATTCATATGGGTTCAAGACATAGTCCTCCTTTGGCGTACGAGGGAAAATTATACCACAAATTGGCTTTCATGACAATATCAGCGGTTAAATTTCACTAAAACCAGGTCCCCATCAGCAACCACATACTGTTTTCCTTCGGTTCGCAGCACTCCAGCCTCCCTGGCCTTGGCATAAGCACTACATTTTACTAAATCAGCATAACTAACAACATCCGCAGCAATAAAACCCTTTTCCATATCAGAATGCACTTTGCCAGCAGCTTGAGGCACCTTAGTCCCGGATTTAACTGTCCAAGCCCGGCATTCTTTATCATTAGCAGTAAAAAAAGTAATTAAATCCAACAATTGATAGCTGGCATTAATTAATCTAGCCGCTCCCGGCTCTTTAATCCCGCTCTCCTGTCTAAAAGCTTCAGCATCTTCAGGAGAAAGCTCTGCAATTTCAATTTCTAGCTTAATTGAAATAGGAAGAAAACCTTCAAACTCTTCTTTTTCATCCACATTGGCAACATAAAGCACAGGCTTTAAGGTTAATAAGTCTAATTCAGATTGAAAATTTTTATCTGGCTTTCCTTCTTGCAAGGTTTTTTTAAATTGCTCAAGTGTTTCAATTTCTACCAAGATTTTCTTGTCTCCACTTTTAGCTTTAAGTTTTAAATTGGCAATTCTTTTCTCAACCACAGCCAGATCAGCCAAAATTAATTCAGTGTTAATAATTTCAACGTCTCGTTTTGGATCAACGCTCCCGTCAACATGCACAATATTGGGATCTTTAAAACACCTGACCACATGAACAATAGCGTCGACTTTTCTGATGTGAGATAAAAATTGATTGCCCAACCCTTCCCCTTTATGTGCGTTTTTAACTAATCCCGCAATATCGTAAAACTCAATCACGGTTGGCAAGGCTTTTTTGGATTTCATGATTTCCTGGATCTTTTTTAAACGCTCGTCTGGAACTTCAACCACTCCAACATTAGGATCAATCGTGCAAAAAGGATAATTTGATACTTCAGCTTTAGCTTTGGAGAGTAAATTAAACAAAGTGGATTTGCCAACATTGGGAAGTCCGATAATTCCTAGAGAAAAGCCCATTTAGATCACCAGACCAAACTACGGTGTATCCAACCCACCGTATCATCCGGTGGATCAACTAGCTTGGCTTTATAATAGTAACCTTTTTTAGCTAAATAAAGTAAGGTTTGACCTTTGGTTAAACTTCTAATCACTCCATAGCGCCGGCTGGGGCCTCTGCGAAAATTAACTTTGAATTTTTTTACAATTAAAGTGCGCTTCTGGCTAACATCGCTGTTATGAATATAGCCTCTATTGCCATACCAGTCCTTTACTTTATAATAGCCCCGGGCTTTAGCAAAAACATAAAGCGGATAATACTGCGGTACCCCCAAGATTACTTGACTAGTTTCATCCGGCATATCGTAAACATAAGCATCGGTCGTTGCAACGCTGACGTAACCAGCCAGGCTGGTTGAAGCTACTAATAGTAGAAATAGAATGGCAAGAATAGTTTTCATGGCTTCATTATAACATAATGAAATTTTTCTTTCTTTCCTTCGATATATAATTGATGAGATTATTTGCTTTAAGATTTTTGCAGGTAACAAGCCGCAAGTCGCAAACCATGGTTGGCCTAAGTAGCCTTGCACGAAGTGTAATTAATCGTCTTAAAGAAAGTGAAATGGCCTCGATCAATACCAACAATCCTCATCACACAAAAAATCAACTCTGGCTCCCGCAAGATATAAAAGATGCCCTTGATGCTGCAAACATAACATCTATAATCTTCCGAAAACGAGCTAATACAGAATTTACCTTGCCAAAAAGATCAACTCACATAAGATTAATTAAAGATGCCCTGCGTCACATTACGCTTTATGGTCGCAAAATTGCAGAAGAAACAGTGCTTTACCATAAAGGCAAAAGCATAACCATTATTCCTAGCAGTGATGTTAAATTGGTGCATGTGTTGATTTAAAAGAAGGCAAGCAATTGGCTAACAATTCTAGATTAATTGTTTATTTTAGGCTAGAATTTAAGTATGGACAGCCGCATTCAAATACTATCCGAAGATCTGATTAACAAAATCGCCGCGGGTGAAGTGATTGAGCGGCCGGCTTCGGTTGTTAAAGAACTGGTTGAAAACTCAATTGATGCCAAAGCTTCTAAAATAACCGTTGAAGTTCAAGCTGCGGGACGAAAATTAATTCGCGTGTCGGATAATGGCTCTGGCATGACCAAAGAAGAGATTAAACTTTCTATTCAAAGACACTCTACTTCTAAACTTAAAACCCTGGATGACTTATTTAACATCCAAACCTTAGGCTTTCGCGGGGAAGCACTGCCCTCTATTGCCAGTGTTTCAAAATTTGAGCTTGAGCCAAACCCTTCTGGCAGCGGTGTCACTGCTAAAGTAAAAGATCTTTTCTATAACACCCCTGCCCGCAAAAAGTTTATGAAAAGCCCGATTACAGAAATGGGACACATTGGCAATATTGTTTCAAAATACGCTTTGGCTAATCCACAAATCGCTTTTGAATTAATTTCTGACGGAAAACCCCTGTTGCATACTGCAGGAACAGGAAATTTAAGAGACGCCATTGTTTCGGTTTACGGACTTGATCTTTTTAAAGAATTAACTTTGGGCGAAGCTGAATTTAGCTTTGGAAAAATCTCCGGTTTTATCAGTAAGCCAACCCTATCTCGAGTAGATAAAACTTATGAAGTCTTTTTTGTCAATAATCGCTACATTCGCAACTTTTTACTCAACCGTGCTTTGGAAGAAGCTTATCGAACCTTGATTCCTAACAACCGCTATCCAGTCGCAATCTTATTTGTTGAAATTGATCCTAAAAAAATAGATGTTAATGTCCACCCGGCTAAACGTGAGGTTAAATTTCAGAAAACTAATGAGGTCATGGAAGCGATCAGGCAGTTTGTAGCTAAAACTTTAAAACCAGGTAAAGATTTTCAAGTTCGCGATCTCCCCTGTCGTCAGGCTGGCTGGCAACCAGACCAAAATATTGGTCAAGCAACTGAAATTCTTTTTAATGCCACGTTAGAAGCAAGCGAAAACCCGTTTTTTGAAGATGAATCAAGTAGTGAAGCCCAACTACTTCCAGTTTATCAATTTAAAAACACTTATATAGTAGCCACTGACCGGGAAGAATTGGTTTTAATTGATCAGCACGCAGCTCACGAAAGAATAATTTATGATCAACTCTGCAAAAACACTAAAGCTGAACAAAAACAAACTCTGCTTATACCTGAAACGGTTGAAGCTGGGCCAATGTTAAAGGGAAATCTGGAATATTTAAATAGTATTGGCTTTGATTTAGAAGAATTTGGCTCTAACACTTATCGTTTGCGCTCAGTTCCATCAGTTGCCATTAAAACTTCTCCAAAACAACTATTGTTAGATATCGTGGAAGAATTAAAAGGTTTAGGAAAGTCTGTTCAGTTAGATATCAAAAAAGAAAATATCAGGAAGCTGATTGCCTGCAAAAGTGCTGTTAAAGCCGGAGATAAACTTTCTTATGAAGAAATGACCCAGTTAATTAAAGATTTATTTTCAACTGAAAATCCTCTCACCTGTCCACATGGAAGACCCACCATGATTAAAATCTCTGAACCAGAACTAGCTAAACGCTTTAAGCGAACTGGTTTTTGACCACTTTTGGTCACTTTTTTAGCTACTTTACGCTTAAATAGAGCTGGCAAGAACGTTGCTATATTAATATAGGGTGCGCCAATTTGGCACACCATCAATTTGACAAATCACAAAAGGCTCTGCTACCATTGCTAATCTGTAAGGAATTAAGGAAATGGCCAAAAAAGATAAAAAACTAGTTATTGTTGAGTCGCCAGCAAAAGCCAGGACTTTAAAAAAGTATTTAGGTCCGGGTTTTGAGGTTGAGGCTTGCAGTGGCCACATCAGAGATCTTCCTCCCAAATCCATTGGTATTAAAATTGAAAAAGATTTTACTCCTAACTATAAAATTATTAAAGGCAAAGAAAAAATCATCAAGGCTTTGCAAAAATCGGCTAAAAGCGCCTCAACTGTTTTCCTGGCACCAGATCCTGACCGCGAAGGAGAAGCCATTGCCTGGCATTTAAAATATTTATTAGGTGATACAACTAAGATTAAAAGGATTGAGTTTCACGAAATCACCAAAGAAGCCGTTATCAACGCGGTAAAACACCCTAGAGAAATCGATATGCCTCGAGTTAACGCCCAACAAGCCAGAAGAATCCTTGATCGTTTGGTCGGATACAAAATTAGTCCTTTGCTTTGGAAAAAGGTTAGAAAAGGTCTTTCAGCTGGACGAGTTCAATCGGTTGCAGTTAGATTAATTTGCGAACGCGAAGAACAAATTAATGCATTTAAACCTACTGAATATTGGGATATCACTGCCTCTCTTTCAAATCAAGAGAAAAAAGAATTTAAAGCCCGGCTTATTGCTAAGAGTGAAAAATCTTTAGGTTGTCGGCCAAACGAAAAAGGCCAATTAATCAAATCTGAAGCAGAAGCCAAGCAAATTGTTTCTGAACTAGAAGGCGCCAGCTATCAGGTTTCAGAAATAAAGAAAAAAGAACAAAAACGCTATCCTGCCCCACCCTTTATTACCAGCACAATGCAGCAAGATGCATCTAGGAAAATCGGTTTCTCTTCTAAAAAGACCATGGTCATCGCTCAGAAGCTTTATGAAAATGGGCACATCACTTACATGCGAACAGATTCTGTGCGCATTGCCAAAGAAGCTAAAGCTGCTGTAAGAAAATATATTACCGACAATTTTGGTAAAGAATTTTTACCGGAAAGCCCCATTGCCTACAAAAAGAAAAAACAGGCTCAAGACGCTCACGAAGCCATCCGCCCCACCCAAGCAACCAACAGTCCGGATAAAATTGAAGCTGAATTAAGTCCTGACGAACAAAAGCTTTATGATTTAATCTGGAAAAGATTTGTCGCCTGCCAAATGATGCCAGCTATTTTTGACCAAACCTCAGTTGATATCACGGCTAAAGAGTATAAGTTTAGATCCACCGGCTCGGTCTTAAAATTTGAAGGCTTTATTAAGGTTTACATTGAAAGCGAAGACGAAGATGAAAAAGAAGGCAAAGAACAATACAGTGATTTACCTCAACTTTCTCAAGACGAAATCCTAGAACTATTAAAACTTGATCCAGCCCAACATTTTACCCAACCACCACCAAGATATAATGAAGCCTCGCTGGTAAAAGAGCTGGAAAAAAGAGGAATTGGCAGACCATCTACTTACGCTCCAATTATTTCAACGGTACAAGACCGCGGCTATGTGGAAAAAGAAGGCAGAGCCTTAAAGCCAACTGAAATTGGTATTACCACCAACGGTCTATTGGTAAAACACTTTCCCCGTATAATGGACATTAAATTTACCGCGCACATGGAAGACGATTTAGACGACATTGTGGCAGATAAAATAAAATGGACACAAACCTTAGAAGAATTTTATGGACCATTTGCCAAAGCTTTAGCAACAGCTGAAGTTAAAATGGAAAAAGTTAAAAAAGAAATCCAAACTGATGAAAAATGCCCAGAATGTGGCAAGCCCTTGGTTATTAGGCAAGGTCGCTACGGCGACTTTATTGCCTGCTCTGGTTATCCAAAATGCAAATTTACCAAACAAACTCCTGAAGAAGAAAAAAGAAACAAAGAAATAAAAGAAAAATGCGAAAAATGCGGCGGCGACATGATAATTAAACATGGCCGCTTTGGAACTTTTTTGGCTTGCAGTAATTATCCAAAATGTAAAAACGTAAAATCATTTTTAAAGAAAATCGGGGTGCAATGCCCAAAATGCGGCGGGGAAATAGTAGAAAGAAGAACCAGAAAACGCCGAGTATTTTATGGCTGCATCAACTATCCAAAATGCGATTATGCCACTTGGAAGTTTCCTAAAAAGGAGGAAGACAAGTGATTAAAGACTTTTTTACCCGCAATATTGGGTTAAAACTTTTAGCTTCTGTCATTGCTCTGGTGCTTTGGGGCATTGCCCGTTTTTGGGTACAGTAAATTAAAATGAGAATCATCAAAGACATCTCGGATATGCATACTTTTTCCAGTAAGGCCAAGGCCCGAGGCAAAACTATTAGTTTTGTGCCAACTATGGGAGTTTTGCATGAAGGACACCTCTCTCTCGTTGAAGCCGCTAGAAAAAAATCAGAGATTGTAGTAGTTAGTATTTTTGTTAATCCCATTCAATTTAGGCCAAATGAAGACTTTAAGAATTACCCTAGAGATTTAAAAGCAGATAAAAAGCTTTTGCAAAACTACCACATTGACGTATTGTTTTTGCCGGACGCTTCTAAAATGTATCCTGAGGGCTTTAAAACTTCGGTGGGAGTTGAAGAGTTTTCTAAAAAAATGTGCGGAAAATCCAGACCCGAGCATTTTAAGGGTGTAGCCACAGTAGTAGCTAAACTTTTTAATATTGTAAAACCTGATCATGCTTTTTTTGGAGAAAAAGACTATCAACAACTACTTATTATCAAAAGAATGGTCAAGGATTTGAGCTTTGATCTAAAAATCCATGGATTGCCCACGGTACGCGAATTTGACGGATTAGCCATGAGCTCAAGAAATAAATATTTAAATGAGAAACAAAGAAAATCAGCTTTAATTTTATACAAAGCCTTGCAACTAGCTAAACAAGAAATTAATAATGGGGGAGAAGATCCTCAAAAAATATTATTGCGCATGCGTTCATTAATTGGGACAGAGCCCACGGTTCGCCTGGATTACGTAGTGATTGCCGATCCAGAAACTTTAGAAGACGCAAAAAAGCTTAAAGGAAAACTGCTAATTGCCCTTGCCGCCCAGCTAGGGTCTGCCCGCTTGATCGACAACCTAATTGTTAAGATTTAAAAGTTTTGCCGCTTTTTTTAACATGAATAGACCTGGTTTTACTCTAATCGAAATACTTGTGGTCATAAGCATAATGGCATTATTGCTGGCTTTTGCTGTGCCCTCTCTTTCTATGTTTAATGCCAAAACCAGATTAAACATCTCGGTCAATAATTTAGCCAGTGATTTGCGGTGCTTACAAATTAAAGCTCTTTCAAAACACACTACTTTAAATTATAAAAATATCGCCTTTTCTCCATCTGGAAATCCCTCTGTAGGCGGGTCAGGAACAATTATCTTAAGCAATAAATTTAACCACCAGAAAAAAGTAATTGTTTCAAGCTCAGGGAGGATCCGCATTGACTAGAAGGGGTTTTACTTTAATTGAAATGATTGTGGTTATGAGCTTGTGTACTATTTTGTTTTTTAGCACAACCTTTTTGCTGGTTAATTATCTAAGGCATTGGCAAAAAATCTCAAACCAAAGTCTTCACCAACAAACCGTTTTGTTTTTAGTAAACAAGATTAGGCAAGATGTTGCTTTGGCCAATATTATCAGCCCTCTGTCAAATTCTGATCGATTGATTATCTATCAAGGAACAAACAAGATTGAGTTTGGCATTAAAAATAAAAAAGTTTTCCGCAAAAAGAATAATTACACCAGCTATTTAACTGACAAAGGTGATGTTGGAAAAATATCTTTTATGTATTCAACTAATAATTTGGTAAGTTTTAAAATAGACCAATATCAAGCCGTAGCAGGCAAAAGAAATTAAAATGAAAAAAGGTTACGGCTTAATTATGATCATAGTATTTTCTGCTATTTTTCTTGCACTCTGCGCATCTTTAACTAAGATAGTTTTTAACTCTCTTGCTTGCAATAAATATTATGGCCAGCGTTTATACGCTTTTTATCTGGCAGAAGCTGGTCTTGAAAAAGGCAAATACTTATTAAATCAAGATCCCAACTGGTTTTCCTCTCCCCCTGGACAGGAAAACATCCTGGGCAAAGGGACAATAAATATCATTAGAGAAATTAGCAAAAATAAGCTATACTCAACGGGTAAGTATAAGGATTCAAGTGTGATTTTAGAATTTAATTTGACCAGCAAAAAATGGGAGGAACTTTAATGGGAAGCTATATTTTATTGGCAACCTCGATTCTTTTAGCAGTAACTGGGCAGTTAATGATGAAAAAAGGCATGATGGCCGTAGGGGCCTTCCCCATAAATCAGCTTTTATCCAGATTAATCCCTATGTTTATGAATCCTTATGTGTTTTTTGGTTTTGCCTGCTTTGGCTTAAGCTCAGTTTTTTGGCTGGCTGTTTTGGCACGCTTTGAAATCAGCATGGTTTATCCTATGGTAAGCGTGGCTTATGTATTAGTCGCGCTTTTTTCTATGATCTTTTTTAAAGAAAGCGTTACTTTAGTACGCTGGTTAGGAATTGCAATTATCATCTTCGGGGTTGTTCTAATTTCGAGAAGTTGATCCCGAGCATCGTCGAGGGATTAATCCTTCTTAAAATACTTGGTGAAATCTTCAGGTTTCATGTCTTGAATAAAAGCTTTAAACTTTTTGGTTTCTTCCTCGTCTTTTTCCGCATTAACCAATTTTGCCTGCATCATCACTATTTCGGAAACATAAATTGGCACATGAGCCCGAACTGCTAAAGCAATGGCATCTGAAGGACGGGAATCAAGTTTTAAAACTTTACCGTCTTTATTAATTTCTAAAGCTGCATAAAAAGCACCGTCTTTTACGTTACTAATTACAATCTTTTCAAGCTTTCCGCCTAATTTGTTTATGCTTTCAAGTAAAAGATCGTGGGTCATAGGCCGGGGAGGTTTTGCATTTTGCATTTCCATAGCAATTGCAGCTGCTTCAAAAATACCAATCCAAATAGGCAGGAAATTTAGCTCTTCCGGGTCTTTTAAAAGAACCAATGGAGACATGTTGCGCGGATCAAAACCCAAGCCCCCAATGGACATTTCAATCATAGTTATTTAAGGCCTTCAAAAAGCTTCTTCAGGTCTTCAAAATTGTTAGCGGCTAAGTCGGCCAAAGATTTTCGGTCCAGCATAATTTTATTTTTCTTAAGCAAATGGATCATTTTTCCATAAGAAGTTCCCAACAACTTGGCAGCTGCGCTAATGCGGGCAATCCAAAGTCTTCGCATATCGCGTTTCTTTTGTTTTCGGCCCACAGTGGCATGCTTCAAAGCCTTGGTTAAGGCAGTGTTTCTTCTTCTGGTTTGGGTTCTAAGTCCGCCTCTAAACCCTTTGGCTCTTTTTCTTCGTTTACGTTGTTTTCTTCCGGCCGCTTTTCCTCTTTTTACTCTAACCATTGTATCCTCCTGGAAGCATTGATTTTACGCGATGCTCGTCCGCCTTGCTTACTCGGGCAGTTTTCCCCATTCTTCTTTTTCTCTTTTTTGATTTGCTTTCTAAAATATGGCGCAAGCCGCTACTACGGCGCATAACCTTACCCTTTTTAGTGATTCTAAAACGTTTTGCGGCAGCTCTTCTGGTTTTTTGTTTTGGCATTTTATTTTACTCCTCTTATTTGGGAGAAAGTATGGCATGCATATTTTTGCCGATTTTTCTGGGCGGGGAATCTACTTTCCCTAAATCAGAAACTTTTTCAATAAAGCGTTCCATTACTTTTTTCCCGATACCAACATGGATGTTTTCTCGTCCTCGAAAAAACATCGATACTTTTACTTTATGTCTTTTGGTAAGCAGCTCTCTAGCCTTGGTAAGACGCACATTAAAGTCGTGCTCCGCAATTTTAGGCGAGATTTTCACTTCTTTTAAAGTGCCGCCTCGCGAAGCCTTACGTGCTTCCTTATCTTTTTTAGCTGCTTCGTATTTTAACTTTCCAAGGTCCGCAATTTTTGCCACTGGAGGGTTGGCGCCGGGTGAAATTAACACCAAGTCATATCCACGCTCCCGGGCAGTCCTTACCGCTTGTGGGGTTGCAACAACACCTAATTGTCCACCTTCTTCATCAATAAGCCTTACTTCTCGTGCTCGAATCCGATCATTAATTATGTAATAGTTTCGAATAAAGTATTAACCCCCAAGACCGTATATTATACCTTACCTTCTATTTCTTTGCAAATATGAGAGGAAAAATCAGAAAGGCTCTGCTGACCAAGGTCTCCCTGGCTGCGGTGGCGGACAGCTACCTTATTAGCAGCTATTTCTTTGTCGCCTACAATTAGCATATAAGGGATTTTTTGCATTTGGGCATTGCGAATTTTAGACCCAATTTTGTCGCTGCGAACGTCTGTTTCTACCCTAATACCCTTGTTTTTTAATTCTTTGGCTATTTTTTGCACAGATTCAGCTTGTTTATCAGTAATAGACATAACCACTGCCTGGACTGGAGCTAGCCAGGTTGGAAAAGCCCCAGCATAATGCTCGATTAAGGCACCTAAGAAACGCTCAAAACTGCCTAAGACCGCCCGATGGACCATAACTGGGACTTTTTTGCTGCCATCTTCAGCCACATAAGAGAGGTTAAAACGCTCTGGCAAATTAAAATCAACCTGGACAGTTGGTCCTTGCCAAGTACGGCCAATTGCATCTTTTAGCTTAATATCAATTTTGGGGCCGTAAAATACGCCTGCCCCTTCGTCAATTTGAAAGGGAACCCCTTTGTCCTGCAAGGCCTTTTCAAGTACCGAAGTTGCGTGCGCCCAACCCTCTTCTGTGCCAGCAAAGCTTTCTGGTTTGGTGGATAAATTAACTTCATATTCAAATTTAAATACTTTCATGACATAGTCAATAAATTCCAATACAGAAATAATTTCGCCTTCTAATTGTTCTGGTCGGCAAAAGATGTGCGCATCGTCCTGGGTAAAACCGCGGACGCGAAGCAAGCCATGTAAGACTCCTGATTTTTCATAACGGTAAACCGTGCCCATTTCATAAAGGCGAACAGGAAGGTCGCGATAACTATTTAATTTTCTTTTGTAAATTAAAACATGGCCTGGGCAGTTCATCGGCTTGACCACATAATCTTGTTCATCAATCTGCATAAAGTACATGTTTTCCTTGTAATAATTAGTGTGGCCAGAAGTGTTCCATAAATTAATTTTAGCAATATGCGGGATAACTACTGGCAGATAATCTCTTTTTTCATTTTCCTCGCGCATAAACTGTTCAATTAAATTTCTAACAATGGCACCTTTAGGATGATAATAAACAAAGCCTGCTCCGGCTTCTTCGTGAAAAGAAAATAAGTCTAATTCTTTGCCTAGTTTGCGATGATCACGCTTTTTTGCTTCTTCTAGATTTTTTAAATATTGGTTTAATTCGTCTTTTGAATGAAAAGTTGTTCCATAAATCCTTTGCAACATGGGGTTGCCTTCAATTCCGTGCCAGTAAGCGCCAGCAATAGAGAGAAGTTTAAAGGCTTTAATTTTTTCAGTTGAATCGATATGCGGACCACGGCAAAGGTCAATAAAATCCCCATTCTTATAAAGAGAAACTTTTTCGTCTTTTATGTCTCCCAAAAGCTCAACCTTGTATTTTTCGCCTTTTTCTTCCATTAATTTGATCGCCTCTTCTCTTTTCATCTCAACGCGCTCAAATTTCTGGTTAGCTTTAATGATTTCTTTCATCTTTTTTTCTATTTTTGAGAGGTCTTCAGGGGTTAACTGCTCTGGCATATCAAAATCATAATAAAAACCATCCTCAATAGCTGGGCCAATTCCCAGTTTGACCCCGGGAAACAGCTCCAAAACCGCTTGAGCCATGATATGAGAGGTGGAATGTCTTAAAGTTTCTAGATCAATTTTCTTGGCCATGATGAAAAATAGTATAGCATAGGGGGTAAAAGAAGGCAAAAAACCTTAATCTAATGCTTTAACCCAAAAATTACCTGACTTCATAGCTCCACCGCCCCACCAAGCATTGTGGATAATGAGCTGCCTGTCCTGCCGTTCATAATCTTGTCCAGGCTGGCCATAATATTCTTGAACAACACTTAAATAACCTGGTTTTTCTCTTAATAAAGCCTTGGTAAGCGCCCTGGCTAAAACTTCTTTATCGGAAACTACCAGCAACTCCTTAAATCCTGCTTCTTTTGCTATTTTTTCTAATTGGGCAATAAACTTTTTATGCCACCCCTTGACTGCCCTGCGCTGCTTAGCCGTTCTTCTCCAATGTTGTTTGCCAACTTGTATTTCTTTTATCACTATTATTGGTTGTTCAGCTTGATTCGCTGCTATAAATGCTCCCATCCAGGCATATTCATTCTGGCCTTCAAGCACAAAATTAAAGTAAAGACCTGGTACGCCGGTGGTGTTCAAAAAAAATCCTAGCGAAGCACTGCCACAGTCAGCTAAAACTTTGTCAAAAACAAAAAAAAGTTTATCTTTTATTTGTGCACAAAGATTATTTCCCATATCCCAGTAATTTTCAGCTATTATCTGTCTAAAAGCATTTTGTCTCCTAACGTGAGCATCAAAAGGCGAGATAGCCCTTCTATGAATATTAACAAGCTTAGGTCTTGGCCTAAGCATGCTGGCTAATTTTGCAAGACATACATTCATATTATTATATCGATCAAAAAACAAAATAATTTCACTAAAAAAAGTGAAATTTTTTGGAAAATAGTACGATAAATAAATGTAAGGTTTAAAAGGAAAAATAAGAATGGGAATACAATTTACTCCAAAAATATTAAGAACCCTAGCTAGGCCAGCCAGAACAAAAATAGTCCAAGTTGTTATAGATGGTGTTGGCGGCTTACCATGGAACAAAGCACCTTGGGAAGGAAAAACTGCACTCCAAGCTGCAAAAACCCCAAACCTAGATCAACTTGCCAAGGAAGGTAGATGTGGTCTTCATTTTGGTGTGGCTCCAGGCATTGCCGCAGGAAGCGGGCCAGCCCATTTAGCTCTTTGGTTATATCAGGGAAACGAACCAGGAACTGAAAGAGGAATTTTAGAAACCTTGGGAGTAGATATTGACTTAAAGGCTGGGGAAGTGTGCGCTCGAGGTAATTTTGCGACCATTGATGCCGCAGGTCTTCTGACAGATAGAAGAGCAGGTCGTCCTTCTACAAAAATATGCCGGGCTCTTATTAAAAAATCCTTATCCAACCTAGGAAAAGTTGATGGTGTTAGCGCAACTCTTTATCCGGTTAGAGAACATAGAGTTGCTATTGTTTTTAGTGGGCCAGAGCTTTCTGGTTTTCTAAAAGATACAGACCCACAACAGTTAGGATTACTTCCTTTGTCCGCTAAGCCCCTGGATGATTATAAGGATGATCCAGCTGCTCAAAGAATGGCTCGCATTGTTAATGAATTTATCAGCCGAGCCACCCAAGCTATATCAGCAGAACCAGTTATGAATTCTTTAATTTTTAGAGGCTTTGGAAAAAGAGAAGTTATAGAGACTTTAGAATCAATTTATGGGATTAAATGTCTAGCTATTGCTGTTGCGCCAATGTATCGCGGGGTAGCAAAGGCGGTAGGTATGGATGCCATCCCACTTGATGAAAGCCTTTCCCTAGAAGGCCAAGTAGGATTATTAGCTAAACATTGGCAAGATTATGACTTTTTCTATTTTCACGCAAAAAAGACTGATACTTATGGTGAAGACGGAGAATTTGGTAAAAAAGTTGAAGAAATTGGAAGAGTCGACAAAATCATTCCACAAATTAGAGCCTTAAAACCAGACGTTTTAGTTATTACAAGCGACCATTCCACCCCAGCACTACTAATGGATCATAGTTATCACCCAATGCCTACTATTCTTTGGTCAAAGAACGGTCTTACAGATGAAGTTGCTGCCTATGATGAAATTGCTTGTATCCGCGGAGGCCTTGGTCCTGATTTAGACCCTAGAACCCTTTTTACAATGATGTTGTATGAGGCCGGTCGCCTAAAAAAATGGGGCGCCTAAGAAAGAATCGCTTCTCTAGCCCACTTATCCGCAGCTAAAATATCTTCAAGCGTTGGGTTCATTTTATTTTGATGTTGCTCCATTACCGCTTTTATCTTTTGAGGAAGTTCAGCAAAATTTATTTTACCTCGTAAAAATTGCTTAACCGCTTCTTCGTTAGCCGCGTTTAAAACAGCCAGAAGTGTTCCGCCGGCTTTGCCAGCATCATAAGCATATTGCAGGCAGGGAAATTTAATTTTATCTGATGGCAAGAAAGTTAATTGTGATAATTTTTTAAAATCCATTTTATTCCACATATTGGCGCTGCGTTTTTGCTCAAGTAAAGCATATTGGATAGGCACTCGCATGTCTGGCGCACCCAATTGAGCTTTAATAGATCCGTCGACAAATTCGACAAAAGAATGAATAATGCTCTGCGGGTGAATGATAACTTCTATTTTTGAATAATCCAGGCCAAACAAATAATGGGCTTCAATTACTTCAAAGCCTTTATTCATTAAACTGGCTGAATCAATAGTGATTTTAGGGCCCATGCTCCAAGTAGGATGTTTTAATGCTTCTTTGGCTGTTAATTTAGGAAATTTATCAGCTGATGTTTTTAAAAACGGCCCACCCGAAGCAGTAATAACAATTTTCTTAATATTTTTTAAATCTTCTCCAGCCAAGCACTGGGCAATCGCACTATGTTCACTATCAATCGGATAAACTTTTACTCCCGCAGCCTTAACCTCATTCATAAAGATCTCACCAGCTACCACTAAAACTTCTTTGGTGGCCAAGGCAATATCTTTTTTAAGCTTTACCGCCTCAAGTGTTGGGACTAAACAAAGAGAGCCAGGAACAGCTACCACCACCATCTTAGCCTCTGCCACAGTAGCAACTTTTAACAGTCCTTCGCTCCCAGTTAGGATTTGAACTTTTGCTCCAGCTAACTTAGCTTCAACTTTTTGCTTTATGTCATCATTTAAAACCGAAACCAGCTTGGGTTTAAACTTTTTTATTTGTTCAACAATAAGATCAACTTCATCTTTGGCAGCAAAGGCCACTACATTAAATGAGCTAGGGAAAATGGAGGCTACTTCAAGTGTTTGTTTGCCAATGGAGCCAGTGGAGCCAAGTACGGCTAATCCTTTTTTCATATGGAGTTATTATACAAGCCTATGAAAGACTCGTAAAGAGATATCTATTTTTTAAAAACCAGGGCCCAAATACAATCTTGATCTTCTGGTACCACAAAATGGGCCTCAGAAAAAACTGCTCCCTCAGAGGAAAACCTTTGCAAAAGTTCAAAAGCATCTCTTTTTGGATCAGTCTCCACAAAAAAACATCCCCCCTGCAAAATGCGATAAATTCCTTGCAAGCTTCTGGCAGCAGCGGTGCCTTGCACCCGATCAAAAAGAGCATCGAGGTCATCAAACTCATCAAAGATCACATCAAAAGCATTTTCAGATAAATCTTCTGGCCCTAATCTTCCCGTGCTTAAACCATGCTGAGACCAAATTTGTCTCCATTCCTCTACAGTAAACTCCGCTAGTTTTGCTTTTAGCGTTTCTCGATTAGAAGCTAAGCGAGAAATAGCTTGGCTAGTAGCATCAAAATTAGCCAAGTGTCCTAACATTTCCGAATGCCAATACACCAGGTCGCAACTATTTTCTGATAAAGGGCCTTCTTGCTGAGGAAGATGAGATAAATTTCCCAACAGCCCCTCATGCTGGGATCCTTCTAGCGCATCCTTCAAACATTTTCTGTAAAGCTCAAAAACAAAAGAATGAATATGTGCATGATAAGGAAGCTTGGTTGTGTAACCAGCTCCAATTTCAACCACTTGCCACCTTATTTGAGCCCAATCATAAAAAGCAGTTAAAAATTCAGAAGGGTCTCGCTGGCTGGCTGCCTGGCTCAAAGGCGAATTTTTCAGTGTTTCTGCCTTTACTTTTAAACGGCTTTGCTGTTGAAGCATTATACGGCCAGCCGTTCCTGCAATAGGGCTCTTGCCTGCAAGATGTAAATAAACTTTCATATTCTTTTATCGTTCGTTCATGGTCTAAATTTCACTTTTTATGTTATAATTTTGACTAGTGATCATGTCAAAAAGAAATTTATTCATACTAATAGCTCTCATAGTCCTGGCAGGTTTAATTATAAGCTTTAGCCTTTTTACTGGTTGCGGCAGTGCAGTTAACACAGCAACGACTACTACTGTTGCAACAACAACTACTACTACCTCAACTACGCTCGGTACAAGCACCACAACTACTACCAGCACTACCACAACTACCGGCACCACCACCACAACTACCACCAGCACCACCACAACTACCCAACCGCCTGTTTACACTTCCACAATATTAAACACTGGAATAACTCAAGATATATGGAAAGTGTTTTTTTATGATAATAATAGTGGCTGGGCTAGTGCAGTAGGGAAAATAATAAAGAGCTCAGATGGCGGGGATACTTGGACCAGCTCTTCTCCTGTGGTCGATAACAATTATTTTAATGTATTTTACGCTAATGATGCTACTGGCTGGCTTGTTATTGAACATTCTGGTGTTTATTACAGCGATGATGGAGGAGTAAGTTACGCCCAACAAACCACAGAGATCACCGAATACAATGCAGTATTTTTCCTTGATGATAATATTGGGTGGATAGTGGGTACAGGTGGTGCAATTGAAAAAACAACCAATGGTGGCACCGACTGGATAGAACAAACCAGCGAATCTTCTGCCAACCTGATGGATATTTTCTTTGTTGACGCAAATAACGGCTGGGCATGTAGTAATGATGGCGCAATACTAAAAACCATTAACGGAGGTACCGACTGGAGCTCTGCTGCAACAATTGGCGTTGACGTTAATTGCTCCAACCTTTCTTTTGTAGATCCAAACACTGGTTGGGTGGCTTGTGGAAATGATGGTCTTTACAAAACCACTGACGGAGGAGATACTTGGACTCAAGTTACAGCCAATGCCGGCGCTTATCAACTACTTGAAGCAACTGATGTAGAATTCCACAGCACTAACGAAGGTTTTGTAATAGCAGATACACCCCCACAATTGCTCTTTTTTACTAGCAATGGTGGAACTACCTGGAATGGCCAATCAATTGGCACCACTGAAACCGTTCAGAGCTTGTCTGTTTATAATGTTGAGCTAGTCTTTGTTGGCGGAGCCAACGGCACAATTGTTAAACTTGCCAGATAACTTCTTAATAAAAAGGAGGACCCCATGAAAAAACTCTTAAAATGGTCTGCTATTATTATTGGTTCTTTGCTTGGCTTGCTAATTATCGCCGCTGTCGCCCTACCCTTTTTCCTACCTTTAGAAAAAATTAAAGATCTTGCTACTGAAAAAATATCTGGAACCATAAATCGGGAAGTAAAAATTGAAAAAGTTGCCTTTAATATTTTTGAGGGCATAAAACTTGAAGGCTTAACTATTTCTAATCGCCAAGGCTATGCTAAAAAGCCTTTTGTTTCCGCCGACGCCATTGTCCTGCGTTATGCTTTTTGGCCGATCTTTAAAAGGCAAATCCTGGTTAAGGAGATTTCTTTGGTTAAGCCGGAGATCCTTATTGAGAAATCTGCGGGTGGGACCTTTAATTTTAGTGATATGACGGGCAAGAAGAAGATCGGAAAATCAGAGAATCAGAGCGGGAAGATCAGAGGATCAGAGAATCAGAAAACTGCCGGGTTCAGCATGATTGTCGACTCATTTTCAATTAAAAAAGGTAGAATCACTTACGCTGATTACAACACAGGCTTAATCAATGAGATTAAAGATTTTAAATTATCAATTTCTGGCATTACTCTTTCTATGCTTAAGCCGATTAATTTTAAAACTTCGGCCACGGCTACCTACAAAGGAAAAAATATCCCAATTTCTTTAGCCGGCAAAGCAGAACTTAATTTAAAAGAAGAAAAAGTTAAAATCCCAAGCGTAGCTCTTAATTTAGCTGGCGAAAAAGCCCATATCTCTGCTTATGTGACAAAGTGGAAAACCGGACCTTATGTTGATTTTTCAATTAACTCTAAAAAGCTAACCGTCGACCCATTACTAGCTATTTTTGCTTCTGAAAAACCCAAGAAAAAAGCCAAGCGTGGGGAACTAACTAAAAAAATCAATAAAACCACCAAAAGCATTAAAAACAATTATCATATAAAAGCTAAGATTGATATTGAAAATTTAAAACTCTTAGACTTTAAAGTTAATCAAATAAAATTCAATACCGTGCTTAAAAGTAAACGTCTGGCGCTAAACATTGATAAGATAAAATTATATGACGGGGAAATATCAGGCAAAGCTACTGTTAACCTTGCCACTTCTGGCCTTTCTTATAATGTTAGCAAATTAAAAATTGACGGATTCAACAGCACTCCCTTTATTAATGATGCGGTGGAGGCTTTCTTAACTAATCTGGATGATTATAAAGATCTAAAAGACAAGGTTTATGGGAAACTGGATGCAGAGCTTTCTCTTACCGGCAAAGGCGTAGAAACCCAAGATATTATGGCTAATGCTGTGGGCGGCGGCTCGTTTAAATTGGCTGATGGTGAAATTAAAAAATCAAAACTTTTAAGTTCACTGGGTAAAGCTATCAAATCAAACACTTTGCAAGATAATATTAAATTTTCCGACTTAAGTGCTAAGTTTACCTTTAAAAAACGGGTTGTAAGTGTTAAAGATTTAAAACTTTCATCTGGAGATCTTAAGGTTAAATTTAACGGCGGGGTTGATTTGGCAAAGTTAATTTGGGTAAAAGGTAATCGTTTAAATTTAAAAGCTTCTCCTAAAGTAACCCAGGGTCTTTCTAGGGAATTTAATATTTTTAGAGATAAAACTGGCTGGGTGGAACTTGATTTTGAGTTAACCGGCTCACTTAAAAAACCAATTCCTGTGCCAATATTAAACAAGCCAATTGAAAAAGCTATTGAAAAAGTTAAATTAAAAATTGAAGCTAAGAAGGTAGAAATCCAAAAACAGGCTGAAGATAAAATCCAGGAAGAAGCCAAAAAAGCTGAAGATGAAGCTAAGAAACAGTTGGAAGAAGAAGCCAAGAAGCAGTTGAAAAATTTGATTAACTTTTAGTTGGTGGTTTTTTTATAATACATTACTTTCTGGTTAATTGGGTAAGATTATCAGAAGACCAGAGTATCAGAGCTGGATTATCAGAGCATTAGAAAATCAGATTATCCGACCGTTTAAACTAGTTTTTTGTCAAACCCATAACTTTTCATTGTTTAGGGTACTTGATTTCTGATAATCTGATCCTCTGATATTCAAGTTCTGATCTTCTGATACTCTGATGCTCTCACAGTTATATTTTGTCAATTATAAAATCATCCTCCTAATACAAGTTTTCCCGTCTAAAACACGATATATATAGTAGAGGGCCAGAGCGATGAAATATATGATTGCCATAGCCTTAATATTCGTATCGTGCTTGTCAATCCAGGTAATTGCTCAAGAAGAGCCCCTTAATTTCCCCATTAAAACGCTATATTCTGCCCCATATGAAGACGCGGATGTGGTCTACGACATTCCCATTGATGTAACCTTGCTGGATGTTTCGTTGGATGGCAACTGGCATAAAGTTAGCATTTCTTACGGAATTGGCCCCTTGCAATATACTTATGTAGGCTGGACTAAAATTCCAATTAATCAGATTATAACTGATCGCGAAAAGCAGCCCTCTAAGATTGCTTTGCTTACCCGCTAACTCCTGTTCTTTGGGCACCGAAATATGTTACCAACAACTCTCGCTGCTCAGCGTCAGGAACAACATGTTGGTTAAACACTTGTGACGGATCAAGGTTATCGTTTTGAGATAAAAAGCTCGCCTTGGTTAACAGCTCAGAACAAACAGAAAAGCAACAACTCATTTCTCTTGCGGAATCTAAATAATAAGTTAAGCCTGCACTTTCCAATGCTTCAGCAAAAGAACACTCGTATCCTGCAACTGGCGGATACATTCGTTTAACAGCGCCCCTACTTTGTTGTTCCAGATTATCAGGTCGCCTTGTTTGAATTTTTACCTCTGGTCTAGGAATAGCCGTTGGTAATATTGTGTGTAAAAAACTTAGCGCAACCGCCCTCTGGGGTATTAAAGGGGCTTCTTGCTGACTTCTGCTCCGAACTCTTAGCTGTCTCACAAGGGGGGCTATCCTTATAGTAAAAATCGGTTGAACGTTCATTTAAAATCCTCCTCTTAGCAAATGCCTGTTTATTTCTATAGCATATATCGTTAAAACAAAAGCAAAATTTCACTATTTTGCTATAAATCTTTTGAAATGATATAATCTTCTTTAATGAAAGACAGGCTCAAAAAACTCTTATTTGAAACCGGTGCGTTTAAGACTGGTGAATTTACCCTCTCCTCTGGCAAGAAAAGCAATTTCTACATTGACTGCCGCAAGATCACACTTCACCCAGAAGGCTCAAGATTAATTGCCAAGATTATTATGGATAAAATTAAAAACTTAAAAGTTGACGCTATCGGCGGATTAACTTTAGGTGCTGACCCAATTACTTCATCAGTTGTATCTATAAGTGATATTCCTGGATTTATTGTAAGGAAAAAAACCAAAGAACACGGTACCAAGCAGAAAATTGAAGGACATATTAAATCCGGCTGGAATGTTGTTGTGGTTGAAGACGTGGCAACCACTGGCGCCTCTGCTTTGCAAGCAATTGAAGCGGTTGAAGCTGCTGGAGCTAAAGTGGTGAAAGTAATTTCTGTGGTTGACCGTGAAGAAGGCGCCAAAGAAACCTTAAAAAACTACGACTCTGACCCGATTTTTAAGAAATCAGAGCTGCTTTAAGCCCTGGCGGAAAAGGGAAAGCCTGTCTTCTTTGCTCAACAAAAGGCCTGGCAAATTTTTTCATCCACTCAAGAAATAATGGGTGCTTAGCATAAGCTAACTCATCTTGACTAAGATCAGGTCGCTTAAGCACAAAATTATGGTAATATTTTGAAGCCACATAAACCACATCAGCCGCCATCATAGTATAGTATATATCTGAGAAAACCTTTTCTCTATCAGACGGGCTTAGTCTGTGCCACCAAGACATTTGTTTGCCTCTCTCTAAAAGGCCAAGAGCTACTTGTTTCAGGTTTTCTATATCAACCTTTTCATTAAGAAAAAAATCACAAAAAGCAGCAACAATCATTACTGGAGGAAAAATATTTATTTCCTGAAAATCATAAAAATGATCGGAATAAGGACAAGGCTTAAGTTCCTTTTCTCTCAATTTACCCCTAACAAAATCAACACATTCTTTTTGTTTCGCCAATCCACCCTGCGTGTAAATAAAAAAGTCTACATCCGAAGAGTCGATGGTTCCAAGCCCTCTAAGCAAGCTACCTCCTAACGCTAACCCTAAAAACGCATCACCCAAAAGGTCTTGAAGAAAAGGCACACATTCTTTAAGGGTATTAATCACAATTTGGGTTGAAGTTTCTACAATAAACTTTTGACCCGCCAATTGCCCTAGTTTAGCTTTAAATTGCGGTTCAACTTTTTTACGCGCGCTATAAAGCGGCGCCGCTTGCCGGCGAATCCCAGCCAGAAGCCTCTCAAATGGAACAGGGCTAAAACCGTGTAATTGCATATATTATCTTCGATCTATTTTTTCCCAAATTTCACTAATGCACTGAAATTTCCCAAGTTAATTGCCGAAAGAATTACATGGCAATACCACCAGTAACCACCAGATTGTGCCCAGCGCTTGTTAGGATGTATTCTCGCTCTGTACCAGTAACTTTTGAAACCGGGGCACAAAAAGCAATTGAATTGCTCGGTCAACACCAGGTTATTGTGATTTCTGGCAGCAGCCAAAGCTCTTTTGAGGACAATTGCCAAATTGGCAAAACCAGCATGGTCCACACACGTCTTGTGCCCTACTTTAGACGACGGGGGATAGAACCTTCTTATACCAATTTAAGCCATGTTGCTATGGGCGCAAATCTTAGCATGAATATTTTTTCAGACAAATACATCCGCCATTTTGGCGACTTTTTCCGCAATGCCCCCATTTATATATTTGACGAGGTCCATTATTTACTGCTTTGGCAAGAGCTTAGTCAGCAGGAGATTGGATTTCGTCTCAAATTTTGGAAAAAAGTCCAAGCTTTCTTAGCGCAAAAAAAGCAGATTATTTTTATAACTGCTCGTCATCCATTAAGTCTTTCTAATAAAGATTTTTTGTGGGATGAGTCTTTTTTTTGTTTTCTTTCTGCTCCAGTGTTAGAGCTGCCGGTGAGATAATTTTGCTCAAATTTCACTTGTTTGGTATAATATAGTTAATAAATTTTGGGGATAGAAAGGGAGGCGGCGGTTATGAACAATCCTCTTATTAAGCAAATCAAAGATTTGTATCAACAAGGCAAATCAGCTAAAAAAGTTGCTGATGTTCTCGGCATCAAAGAAAACAAAGTTCGCTACTGGATGAGAAAGGGCAAAATCAGGGCCAGATCTTGGAGCGAAGCAACATATTGCAAAAGAAACCCCGAAGGCAACCCATTTAATATCATTGAGCAAATAGAAAATCATAAGGATTTGGAGTTGTTTTTTGTTTCTATTGGGCTATATCTAGGTGAGGGAACAAAAAAGGGGAAACACAAGGTCGCTCTGGGAAACACTAATCCCGATATATTAAATACTTTTTTAATTTTTTTAAAAAGGGTTTGTAATGTTAATGAAAACAAAATTACCGCAGAGCTTAATATTTTTGATGATATTCCCACAAATAAAGCCATAAATTATTGGTCAAAAAAGCTTGGCCTTCCAAAAAAACAGATTAAATATGTTTCTATTAGAAAAAGCAAGGGTGGAACCTACAAAAACAAAAGCAAGTATGGTACACTAACTATCGTTGTTAATAATTCTAAGTTAAAGAAGATTATTCTTGAGTGGTGCCACCAAACCTTAATTGATTGCATTGTGCCCGTGTAGCTCAGAGGTAGAGCATTTGCATGGTAAGCAAAAGGCCATGGGTTCAACTCCCATCGCGGGCTGTTGACTTTAACAGTTTATATATTGTATAATATTGCCTCTGTTTGAATAAGCAGTCGAAACGAAAATAAATACATAGGAGGACGATTTATGGCAAGAGAAAAGTTTAATAGAAACAAGCCCCACTTGAACGTAGGAACCATTGGACACGTTGACCACGGAAAGACCACATTAACTTCGGCAATCACAAAATATTTAGAGGCAAAGGGTTTTGCCAAAGCAAAAGCTTTTGATGAAATCGATGCTGCTCCCGAAGAAAAAGCCCGCGGTATTACTATCGCAATTGCTCACGTGGAATATGAAACCGAAAAAAGACACTATGCCCACATCGACTGCCCTGGCCACGCTGACTATGTAAAAAACATGGTTATCGGCGCAGCGCAGATGGACGGCGCCATCTTGGTAGTATCTGCCGCTGACGGTCCTATGCCTCAAACCAGAGAACACATCTTATTAGCAAAACAGGTAAACGTACCTGCCATGGTAGTTTTCTTAAACAAATGTGACATGGTTGACGATAAAGAATTAATTGACTTAGTTGAAGTAGAGACCAGAGACCTTTTAAAGAAATACGAATTCCCAGGCGATGATATCCCAATTATCAAGGGTTCTGCCTTAAAAGCCATGGAAGATCCTGCTGGTGATGCTGGAAAACCTATTCAAGAACTGTTAGACGCCTTAGACAACTCTATTCCTGAGCCAAAAAGACCTTTGGATAAACCATTCTTAATGCCAGTTGAAGACGTATTCACCATCACTGGCCGCGGAACAGTTGGCACAGGAAGAATTGAAAGAGGAAAAGTTAAGACTGGCGAAGAAATCGAAATTATTGGTCTAGGTTCTCACAAAAAAGCCACAGTTACCGGCGTTGAAATGTTTAGAAAAACATTAGACGAAGGACTGGCTGGCGATAACGTTGGCTTGCTGCTTCGTGGAGTAGAAAAAGAAGATATCTCCCGCGGAATGGTTTTAGCTAAAACTGGCAGCATTAAACCTCACAAGAAGTTTGAAGCTCAGGTTTACGTACTTAAGAAAGAAGAAGGCGGAAGACATACTCCTTTCTTCAACGGATACAAGCCTCAATTCTTTATTCGCACCACCGACATGACCGGCCAAATCAAATTACCAGACAAGGTTGAAATGGTTATGCCAGGTGACAACATTGTCATGACAGTGGAGCTGATCAATGATGTTGCAGTAGAAGAAGGTCTTCGTTTTGCTATTCGAGAAGGAGGCAGAACCGTAGGCGCAGGCGCAGTATCGAAAATCATTGAATAATTTTTCTGACATAGAACCTTTTAATGAAAAAGCTCCGAACTCTCGGGGCTTTTTCTTTTATACTATGAAATTTATTCACTATTTAGTAAAAATAACTGGGGTAATGGCCATGACTTCGGTAGTTATTGCCGGATCTTTTTTGGCTTATGATTTTGCCAGATATCGCGATGCCTTTCCTCCGCAAACTTATATTGGCAGAATAGAAGTAAGTAATTTAAAACAAAACGAAGCAGTCTCAAAGCTAAAAAGTTTTCCTGTATCAGCGGTTTTTACTAATTTAATTACTTTAGAATCTGACAATCAACGCTTTTCTTTTGCTCCGGAAAACCTGGGTGTCTTTATAAGTTATAAGGACACGGTTAAAAACGCTTTTCAATTAACTCACAAAGATAATTACACTGTCGAACTTAAAGACCGCCTGGTAAAAGGTGTGGTTTATGCGCCCCTGCTTTTAGGAGTAGACGAGGATTCCTTGCGCGCTATGCTGGAAACAGTGGCCGACGAAGTGCGCTCTTCGCCAAAAGATGCATCCATTATTTTTTACGAAGAAACTGGCGGCTACAACATTGAACCAGAAGACTTAGGCCGGGAAATAAATATTAAAAAAAGCATTGATCAGTTTAAAACTTATTTGTATCGAGGCAAGAACACTATTCCTTTAAAAATTGAATATGAACTCCCACTGGTAACCGAAAAAGAATTGCGCGAACATCCGCCAGTTCACCGCCTATCTGCTTACACAACCTATTACGGCAAACACGATTCTCCCAATCGTATCCATAACATAAAATTAGTTGCTTCCTGGATTGATGGCACCCTGCTTATGCCGGGTGACACTTTTTCTGTAGTAGAAACACTGGGTGATGTTAGCAAGGAGAGAGGCTACAAGCCTGCTTACGTAATACTTAAAGGGGAATTGGTTCCTCTGCTTGGCGGAGGATCCTGCCAAATCGCCACTACATTATACAACTCGGTTGTTCGGGCAGATTTAAAAGTATTACAACGCCGAAATCATTCTTTTTACTTTAACATTTATCCTTTGGGCATGGACGCTGGGGTTTATCCTGGGCAAATTGATTTTAAATTTAGAAACGACACCAATTACCCGATCTTAATTAAATCAATCGCTACCAACCGCAGGCTTTCTTTTCGGCTATACGGCACTCCCATCAAAAAGAAAGTTGAAGTTTCAAACCCTAGTGTTTTTGGTTTAACTGACTCGGGCTATCAACCTGCTTCGTTAAAATATGTAATCGATCGTGATATCCCATTTAAAACTCTGGTTAATATCAAGGTTTATGATGAAAAAGGAACTGTATTAAAAGAAGAAACTGTAAGCAGTTTTTATAAATTATACGGGGAAAAAGATAATGTCCCCATTAGAGGACCAGAGCCTCGATGAAGCAACAAACCATAGATAAGCCAATCTCTTTTTCTGGCATTGGCATTCATAGCGGAAAAGAAACGACCGTTAAGCTTATTCCTCTACCAGAAAACAGCGGCATACTAATAAATGGCCAAGCCTTGTCCGTTGAACAGGTTTCAAGTACTAATCGAGGCACCACAGTTTGCGGTGTAACTGTAACCGAGCATTTATTAGCCGCCATTTACGCTTTAGGTATTGATAATGTTGGTATTCAAATTGCAGGAGAAGAAATTCCAGTACTGGACGGCAGCTCTTTATCCTTTGTGGAGAAAATAAAAAACAAACAACAAACAACAAGTAAACAATTTATAACCCTTAAAAAACGTATTGAAATAAGTGATGGGGAAGCAAAAATTATTGCCGAACCTTATGATAAACTACAAGTTGAGTTTTTAATTGATTTTCCTGTCATTGGCAAACAGGAATTTGTTTTTGTTTTGGAAAAAGATCGTTTTAAAAAAGAAGTTGCGCCCGCCCGAACATTTGGTTTTGCCAAAGAAATAGAAAATTTGAAAAAACAAAATCTGGGACAAGGAGCCTCTCTTAATAATGCGCTCGGAATTGGCCAAGATGGCTATTTAAACCAACCACGTTTTGACAACGAACCGGTAAGGCATAAGATTTTGGATTTAATTGGCGACCTGGCTTTACTTAACCACCCAATTCAAGCTAGAATAAAAGCGGTTAAATCCGGCCACAAACATAATATAGAATTAGTAAGGAGGATCCTTGCATCATGACACAGCTTGATATTAAAGAAATTATGAAAATCATTCCTCACCGCTACCCCTTTCTGTTAATTGATCGCATACTCGAACTTGAAGAAGGTAAACGCGCGGTTGCCATTAAAAATGTAAGCATGAATGAGCCTTTTTTCCAGGGACACTTTCCTGGTCATCCAGTTATGCCTGGAGTCTTAATTTGCGAAGCAATCGCACAAACCGGCGCAGTAATGGCATTACGTGACCCTGCTACCGAAGGAAAAATTGTTTATTTTGCTGGAATGGAAAAAGTACGTTTTAGAAAACCGGTTGTACCTGGGGACCAACTACGTCTTGAAGTAGAAACAATTTGGGTGCGCGGAGCGCTTGGAAAAATGAAAGGAAAAGCTTTGGTAGACGGGAAGCTGGCGGTAGAGGGGGAGTTTACTTTTTCTTTGGTTGATAAAGATGGTGGTGGAGCAAAAATTCATTCATCCGCAACCGTTAACTCTAGCGCCAAACTGGGCAAGGGAGTCGCAGTTGGACCAGGAACCATAATTGGACCAGAAGTAACTATTGGAGAAAACACTAAAATCGCGGCTAACTGTACAATTGCCCGCTGGACTACCATTGGCAAGAATAACAAAATAGAACAAGGGGTAAGCATTGCTGCTCCTCCGCAAGACATAAAATATAAAGGCGAAAAAGGTCAGGTTATAATTGGCGATAATAATATCATCCGTGAATATGTAACCATCCACCTTCCCTCTGGTGAAGGAAAAAAGACCGTGATTGGAAGCGACAACTTTATCATGGTCCACGCCCATGTTCCACATAACTGCACAATTGGAAATCATGTGGTCATAGGTGGTTATGTTGGCTTAGCTGGCTATACAGAAATTGAAGATTATGTAGTCATTGGTGGACTAGCTGGCATTCACCAGTTTGTAAGAATTGGCAGAATGACCATGATCGGCGCACAGTCAAAGGTTTTAAAAGATGTGCCACCTTTTATGATTGCCGAAGGAAACCCTGCTCAAATTAGAGGCATAAACTCAATTGGCTTGCAACGAAGGGGCCTTGGGGCAGGAGCTATTGCTGAAATTAAAAAAGCTTTTAAATTAATTTATGAATCAAAAAATAATACTGCTAAAGCTGCGGCAGAAATCAAAAAGCGCTTGCGCCCTCTTCCAGAAATTGAGCATTTAGTTAGCTTTTTAGAACAAGAAAGCAAACGGGGAATAAACAAAAAGACAGCAATTGAGCAAGAAGCAGAAGAGCTTATCTTGCCGGAGATTCCAGAGCTGGGGCTTTAGCTCAATCTTTCTATCAATTGAGCCAAAACAGGTTTAACATCAAACCCAAGGGCTGGGGTTTTGGGTGACTTTTCCAAAGCAAGCATTAAGGCTCTTTCTTTGTTGTTGGCCAAAACTTTAAAGTCATCTGCTGCTACATAATGCCCTCTAACTAAGCTTAGCAAGTCTTGTTTTGCTTGTTTAACATCAGCAACAATGTTTGATATTTCTAAGGTTTCAACAAGTTCTGTCATTTCAAGGCTAAAAACATTGCCCCAAACAACCGCAATAGGATTGGACAAGTCTTCTCTTCCTAGGACAACTTGAAGCGGGCGCCACTTAGCCGGGCCCTCATAAGATGCCAACAGTTCTAAGCCTTGCGCCAGTTTTCTAGACGCGGCAGCATCCCTCTCTACTCTACGCATTTTTGCGGCTAAAGACAAAAAACCTTTTCTGGTTGCAACACTTCTAAGTTGGGAACAAAACAAATGGTTGCTCCAACCAGTTACTATTCTTGTTGCAATTCTTTTTCCAATTTTCATCTCAATCATTCTTCGTCAGCTTTACTAGAAAATTTCAATATTTCTGCTGAAAGATGGGGTATAGGATGTGGAAATCCCGAAATGCTCACGAAAGCAATAGTCCCAAACATCCGAAGGAGATTTCTCAAAACCCCCAAAAACTCAAATCTTCCCGAAAATTATTAATAGTGTTAGGGATGATTCGGGTTTTTGAATTTTCGGATGGTTCCTTCGTATTTTCGAGACCATTAATTTTGTGAGAATTTTGAGATTTCGAGTATTTGCTTTTTCTCTCTTCTTCTCATTATGCTATAATTAACCCGCAATGAAAATCATGATCTCTGCCGGCGAAGTGTCCGGCGATATACACGGGACTTATTTAGTTCAAGCCCTCAAGAAACTAGATCCCAGCATCTATTTCTTTGGTATGGGTTCGGAAAAACTATTAGCCGAAGGAGTAGATGTTAAATTTGATTTAACCAAACGCGGTAGCATTGGTATTTTTGAAGCCTTGCCCAACGTTATCCCTATATACATTATATATAGGAAACTAGTGGCCTTATTGAAAAAGGAAAAACCCGATCTGCTTATTCTAGTTGATTCCCAGGGCATTAATATGCCCTTGGCTAAAGCCGCTAAAAAGCTGGGAATTAAAACTGTTTATTATATTGCACCTCAAGAATGGCTGTGGGGCACTGAAAAAGGGGTTAAAAAAGTTATCAAAGCTATTGATCAAATTATTTCCATTTTTGAAAAAGAGCATGGGGTTTACCAAAAAGCCGGTGGCAATTCAGTTTATTTTGGCCATCCTTTAATTGATATTGTAAAACCCAGCCTAAGCAAAGAAGAAACAAAAGAAAAACTGGTTGGTGCAGAAAAAGACACGCCGGTAATTGCGATTTGTCCTGGAAGCAGAAGGCAAGAAATAAAAAGCCTGCTTCCTGTTATGCTTTCTGCTTGTGAAATAATTCACAAACAGATCCCCAAAGCAAAATTTATCATCCCCGCTGCCTCCACTAATATGATCCAAGGTATTTTTAATATGATCAGTGATGATTTTAGACCTTTGGCAATTGTTGGTCATACTTATGACATTTTAAATGCTGCGGATTTAGCTCTGTGCGCTTCTGGAACCATAAACTTAGAAGCTTCTATCTTGGGGGTACCTAATATAATGGTATATAAGCTTTCTCCCCTCACCTATTTTGTAGGAAAACACTTTCTAAAGCTGGATAAAAAGCTAAAATACTTTAGCATGCCTAATATGTTACTGGACCGCATGGAAATCCCCGAGCTAACCATGGAAAAGGCCAACCCAAAACAAATTGCCGAAGAAGCACTGTCCATTCTCTACGGCCGCGAGCGCCAGCAAAACATGCGCGCTGCTTTCTCTGTGTTAAAAACCAAGCTGGGTGAACCCGGAGTTATTTCCCGCACTGCAACCGCGATTTTAAATTCTTAAATTTCAAAATAAACTGAAATTTCCCCAAAAACCTGCCGAAGAAGGCTTAGTCTTATTAAGGGAGGTTTTCTTATGGTCACAATCAATGGTGTCGGACCAAAGGTAACTATTGGTCGTTGTGGAAGGGCAAGAGGATCAACCCCTACCTCACCTCGTTTTAACAAAATGACCCTACAAGATATTGCTGGCAATCTTAGAGGAAAAGTTGTGCTGGTACGCTGTGACTTTAATGTTCTCGACGGGAAAAATCATGGTTTGGCTGGCATTAAAAGCGACGACAGATTATTAGCTGCTTTACCAACCATAACCTTTTTAGCTGAAAGAGGTGCCCGGGTTATACTACTTTCTCACGCTGGCCGAAACGAAAAAATAATTAAGAAACCCGATCTTTTTACTTTAGCTCCTGTAGCAGAAAGACTGTCTGCTCTTGGCAGCAAACAAGTTCGCTTTGTTGATCAAACTGTTGGGCCAAAAGTAAGTGCCGCAGTATCTGCTCTTCCCAACGGTGGAGTTTTGCTGCTTGAAAACACTCGCATGGATGCCAGAGATGAGGCCAAAGACACCCCTTATGCCGAAGAAATCGCAGCTACAGTTAGGCATGACATTGGAGTGTTTGACGGTTTTGCCGTAGCTCACCGCGCAGAACAGGCTTCAGTAAAAGCTTTAAGCTCTTCAAAAACCGGATTAGTGATTGCAGGTGAGTGCATGAGAAAAGAGATTGAAATGCTAGGAACAACCTTATTAGACAGACCCGAACATCCTTTCTTGGCAATACTAGGCGGTTCAAAAGTGGGAGGAAAAGAGGGAAAACTTGGTTTAATTGAAGTATTGCTTGAAAAAGTAGATAAACTTTTAATAGCTGGTGCCATGACTTATCCTTTTTTAATTGAGTCAGGGCTTCGTCCAGGCAAAGATCCAATTACTCGCACTAGGGAAGAACCCTTATCTGTAGACAAAAAGGCCGCAGCTAAATTATTAAAAAGCTTTAGGCCGCAACTTATTGTTCCTACTCAAATTGTTTTTGAAAATGAGCAGGCAGTTACATTGGCCCCTGGTGTTCGCCCGCCAAAAGGCTTGGCTATGCGCGATATAGGGGAAGCAGCCTTGCTTCAAATTTTTGCAGGCATGACTCAGCCTCAAACTGTTTTTTGGAACGGAACAGCAGGGAAAAATGAAGATATTCCTTTTGATGCTGGAACAAATCTATTAGCTCGCAAGCTAAATCAATGGGCAATAACTGGAACCAGTGTTGTAATTGGTGGTGGCGATACGGGGAAAGCCTTTAAAGAAGCTTTAAGACCAAGCGCTACTCCAATGTCCGACAATGTCCATATCTCAACCGGCGGTGGAGCGTCGGTAGATTTTATAAGAACCGGGGGGCAAATTGGCGGATATGTAATGTTGTCTGATCGCAACTAAAGAAATTTTGAAATAAAGTGAAATTTTTTATAAAAGATGTCGATAAATAAGTAGGACAAAATAATACTTTTGAAAAGGAGAAAAGGAAAATGGCAAATATGGGAACAGTTTCTAGAAGGATCGTTGTTGCAGGAAGCTACGGTAGGGTTGGTAAACGCATAAGTAGAGAGCTAGGACAAGGACTGCGTGGTATGTATGGTAATAGAAACTTCTTGGGACATACAGACACCCAAATTATACTTACAGGAAACAAGCCTATTGATAGAGTGGTGAATTGGCTTAAATATGATTCTGTTGCTGGTCCTTTCTCTGGGGAGATTATATTTAATTCTTCTGACTCAACTATAAGATTTAGAGATGGTGCTGGAGAAATTGTAGCTACTTATATGTTAGGATCAGACGTTGCTGACAATGGCTTACCAAAATTTGATCATGGTCCTACGGTGGTAATTGATGCTACTGGCGTATCTAAAGAGCGAAACAGCGATAAATTCCAAAGCGTAATAGAATCTTTAGACTGTCAGGCAATTATTGCCACTAATCCGTTAAAAGGCGCTGATGCTATTTCTGTTCTAGGAGTAAATCACTTTGTCTTGGCAGAATTAGCAGAAAGGGCAAGAGCCGGGGAAAAAGTAGTTGCCGCAACAGGTTCTTGCACTACAAATGCCGGAGCAACTACGCAAAAAGCTGTTGATGATCGTTTTGATATTCTTGCTGTCTTAGACGCAGCAACCATCCATGCTGATACTGCCAGCAATTCTGTTGTTGATACTTTGTTACATAAACCAGACAAGCCAACTGACGAAGCTCGCGGCAGGGGTTGTATTGGAAATATCATTCCTTCTTCAACTGGCTTGGCCGCTGCTATTAAGCCAGTAATGTCAGAGCTGGCTCCTCGTATAGGCACAGCACGAGGATATCGAGTAACAGCGCTTGATGGCTCAATTCTTCAGCAAATTATGATTATCGCTAATAAAGAAGGAGAAGATAACATTTCAAGAAATAGAGTTGCCCAAGCATTTAAAGATGCCTCGGCTCATGGATTGTTAAGTGGTGTGCTTGGCGTTACCGACTTTGACTCTTACACCACCCTTGATGTTATCAATGCAAAATACGCTGGTGTAGTTATGTTACCTTGGCTGCAAGTTACAGATGTTCCCGGAATAGTAGGAAACCTTTTACGCGAAAGCGTAACAGGTCCAGTAAAACAAGTTGTTACTTTGTCAGCTTATGATAACGAAGGCTGGGTCCCTGCTTCTGCAATCAGACAAGCAAACTTGCTTACGGGATTAATAACTGGAGAGCTTAAAACTCTGCCTAGCTCAGAGACTACTAGCAATTCAACTAGAAGGCCAGAGCATTCAGGTAAACCCACCTATAGAGGCCCCGAACCAGAAGATCAGGTATAAGAAAATAAATTTATTGTTAATTACCTGAAATTTCTTGTTTTACCTCTCGATAATAAATTGAGATGCGTATTACAAAAACAGAGCTTAGGAATTTGGGTTTAACCCGCAAAGACCGTGGTCGATATCACGGTTGCTCTGATCTGCATTTACACTCAATTTTTTCCGGCAACGCCCTTTGTCATCCCAAGCAATTAGTAAAGGCCGGGCATTTTCTTAGATTAGACGCTATCTCTATTACAGACCACAATAGTTGTGCTGGCAACAGGCTTGCCATGGCTTTTGCCGAAGCAAAAGCCTTGCGCCTTCAGGTGATCCCCGGCATAGAAATTATTTCTTGGCAAGATATAATACCAGCTGATTTTATTAACGGTCAGGTTGAGCAGACTTACTTAGAAACAACCCCTCCAACAACTCAAAACCGGGCTTTCAGACGGTTTGATGTGTTGGGCTACTGGGTTAATCCAAACCACTCAACTATATTAGACTTAGAAAGAAATGCTCTTGCGCTTAAAAGGGACAGGATCGAACATGCGCTACAAACAACAAACGAACTTTTAGCCAATAAAGGCCAATTACAAACAGAACTACGACTAAGAGATCTTGGCCTTCCAACAGGTATTGCGCCAACCAGGGTACACCTAAGAGAGTTAATAGAAAAGCGTTGTCACAGAGGAGCAGTTACAAGCCAGGAGTTTTCAAAAATTATGAGGTACGCTTATCGTGCGGTGGGGGATTTGCGCCCCTCTATACAAGCAACCATTAACTTAATTCATGCAGCTGGCGGCTTAGCTTTTTTGGCTCACCCTCTTATTGCCAGGCGCGTTAGTGTGTTTTTGGGATTAGAAGACCTGTCTGGCAGGGAAAAATGGCAGGCAATTACTCAACAATTTATGCAAAAAACCAGTTTTTTTGCGGCTTACTTAGAAATTGTGCTTGACCAGTTTAAGGCTATGGGCGGCGACGGCGTTGAGGCTATGCACAGCAATCATCTCCTACTGCCTGGCGCCAAAAAAATGATTGCCGACATGGCAGAAGAAAGGGACCTGTTTATCAGCGGAGGATCTGACTTTCACGCACCCCAAGGAAAAGGCCATTACAAAATTACCTATCCCTGGTATATTGGCATCTCTCCTTTAAGCAAGCTCGGCAAAGAAAACACAACCTTTAAAACTAGCGAGGCAGAGCCATGGCTAAAATAAAACCAACCATGTTTAGAAAAAGAGTCTTTCGCCGCTTTAGCCCCTCTTTTCTTAGAGTAGCTGACCAAATTTTGGGGCCAACCTCAACAAGACCAGAAGCTCTTCCTTTGCAACCAATAATCATAGCTATTGACGGCCCTCCAGGAATTGGCAAAACAACTTTTGCTAGAAGGCTATCAAACCACATCAATCAGACTCCTGGCTTATTTGCTCATGTATTACAAATGGATTGGTTTTTAAGATTTTCTTCTCAAGAACTTGCTCAACGAGACTTAGAAACTCTATCTCCCTCAGAAGTAGTTGATCCATCTTTTTGGTATGATTTTGACCGAGCGCAGGAAGCAATTTTTGAGCTTGGGGCAAGAAGAGGCACTCTTTTGCTTGATTTGTTTTTCCACGGACAAAGAGGAACCTCCATGCGCTTTCTTTTTCCTGACGACCACGCAAACTACCTAATTGTGGACGGCTGTTATGCCTTGCATCACCGCTTATTTAATGACAGTTTTCATGGCCTGTTTATGTTGGGAGAGCCAAGTCAAGCCAAAGCTCGTTTCACGCACCGCGCTAAAAAAAGAGGCAAAGACGAACAAGCCAGTGCACTACTTTTTGAAAAAATAACCTTATGCTATATAAACTATTTGCGCCGTGGGATAAACTTGGAACCCCAATGGCGACAATTAGTGGTCGGGCCAGAGCGTTTTTATCATCTTTTCTCCTCGCCTTCTGCAAATCGCCTTGAGCTTTACGAAGCAAGCGCAGCTGCCCTGGAAAAAGAGCTTCTAGGTAAGGAGGAGCAACATGATTGCCCAAGCTAAGGAAGTTGCGGCATGAAACTTTCAATAAAACAGATTTGTGCAGAAATGAAACCTCTGCCCAGCCAGGCAGCGGGAATTCGTCCCTTATACAAAGGGCGTTCATTGGGCCCTGTTGGTAGTTTTGTATCTCGCGTCAGCAACGCCAGAAGGGTTTCGCCAAACAACGAAGCAGCTTTAAGAGCTTTGTTTGATTTACATCAGTTGGGCGTTGATTTAAGAGATTTCCAGGGAGAAGATTTATCTCGCACCCAAAGAGTGTTTCAGGCAATTTTAGATCAAAACATTGCCTGCCAGCTAGATGATCAAGCAGTAAGGGTTGGAACCATTAGCACTACCGAAGAGCTTGAAATATTTAAAGAGGTGGAAGATGATGTTGATGCAGCCTCCTCTTTACAAAACAAAATTAAATTATATTTTAATGAATCTGGTCAACTGAAAATAGAGTTTTATGAGCCTTATGCAGACACCCCCCGTGACACATATTTAGCGCATCTAAAAAATCAAGAAACAGAAAGGGTTTCAATTGAAGATGGTTTTTTAGTTGACGTAGATGGCTTGGGGCTGGCACCTTTTCCTGATTTGCTTAATCATTATGGAATGTTGCCCTATTCACGACGACAAGGTTTTTCAATTTTTCAAAACGAGCTTTTTGGTGCTGTTTTTTATAATACGCGGGAAGATGCTTTTCGCCTGGTTGATGGTTATTCAAATGCCGCTATTGAGCTTGGCCCAAGAAACAATATTGAAGGTTTAAGCTGCGGCCAAAGAAAGCTGCCTTATAGAAAAATACTAGGTTTGGGTCAACATACCAGGCCAACTTTTTGTTTTCACGTTCATCCACGAGGAATTAACGAGACGCTCTTAAGCATTTCTGACTTCTTTTGTGTTATCTTGCCAAGTACTATTTACGGCCGGAAAAGAAAGTTAATTCCCGAAGCGGTAATTGGGGAAGAGTCAAAAGTTCTAAAACTTTGTCTTCCCCGTCGAGGAATTGATTTTCCTCCTTCGGAAATCTTGTCTACGCGTTTCCGCGAAATATATGAAATCGCTAAATATCGTTTTATGCGCGAGCTGGTAAGCCAAGAAGACCTGCTTTCTTTTATTAAAGACAGCCATATATTAACCTCTTTCCCGCCAACACGGGATGAAGACTTGCCTACATTAATAGAAGTTGCCGCAGACAGAGGGCTCCCTTTTATGATTGAAAGCGCGGAACTAGCCTTTGCCCCCTGGTTTATATACCTTACTTTTGACTACACGCCAGAGGGCTACCGCGCCATAAAAAAGTGTCCCGACAACATTAATATATAGAATTACGGAAAGTCGGGATCCCGCCTTCGGCGGGAAAATTTCTTACAAAAAAACTGAAATTCCTCTCCATTTCTGTCGATAATATTATATGAGAGTGTCAAGAACATCTGCCATCAAATTGGTTGCCCTGGCCCGCCAGGAAGCACCTGTTAAAAAATTTCCCTTTTTAGACCAGGCTGTGCAAAAACTGGCCAGCCAGGGAATCCGTTTATGTGGTAATCATAATTATGTCCACTTAACTAAAAGCACTTTCTTGGGGGACAACAGAGGGGGACACTCTCCTTCTCATGGTCTTTTTATTAAGCTGGCAGTTGAAAATTCCGTACCCCACCTTGATATGGCAGAAAAAATTGGTTTTTTAGCACTAGAACACATCTGTCAAATAAACCGAAAAGGCAATTATGATTTGGGAAACTTAATAATCTTGGCTAGTCAAGAACTAACCCCTAAAGGTGCCTGGAAAGAAGAAGATATCAAGACACTTTTGCCTCAATTAACTTTTGACCAAAGAGTTTATTCTGAAGAAGGAACCAATCTACCAGCAACATTGCCAACTCTTGTTGAACAGAAAAGAGCAGAAAGCGCTGAAGCAGAAAAAAGAAAAGCTCAAATAAGAAGCGTTCACGATAGAGGCCTGGAAGCATTAAAAAGAGAGGTTTTGCCTGGGGAACTTGATACACTACTCCAGATAATGATGAACCCAAAGTTGAAATTGGATGCTTTTAATGAAGTGCTTCTTTTCTGTTTTACTCATCCAACAAAAGAATTAAAACCTCTATTGCTAAAAGCCTGGTTATGCGCTGTCTCCAACAGGAAAAATTTTACTGATATGTGGGGAGAAAGCCTTCTCTCTGAAGTTTCTCAAGCAGCAATTATGCAGCATGTAATAAATGACACCGGAAACAGCTCTGATGATCCAAGCCAGCCTCACGATACTATAGGAGTTAACGTCCGGGAAGAGGCGGTTTCGCGATTGTTTTCTGGGGATTTTTCGCAAATATATTTTGAAGCTATTCAAATCGCCAGACTACTTTGTTTGCCAAGGGTGCGTTTTGGACCAAAAGAAGATCCCAGATATCTTTCCGGCTGCTGGGCTCCAGGGATACACATAAACACCAGTGAGCCTGGAGGTTATTTTAGAGATTCTGTTCATAATCAGCCTAATAAAAACGATATGTATTTTCTCGAAGCTATTGTTGAGTATTGGGATGCTGGAAACAAAGGTGCATTAGAAGCTTTAGAAGATAAAGGTTTGCGACCAAAGGAAGTATATGTTAAGCCGCCAGAACAAGTAGGTGCTGGCGAAAAAGACATTGCCAGAAAATTACTAGCTTCTTTAAAGAAAAAATATGAGTTTGCTGACAATTTAAAAGCTTCGGATTTTGCTTTCTTGGACCAAGAAGCTTTGTCTGTTGCCAGCCAATATGCAGAGGGAAATGCGGCCATTAAGTTTAAATTATTAACTCGGGCTAGACAAAAACTTCACGCCGTCCTTATGTCTCCGGAGAAGCACCACGCTATCATAAAACACTGGTTTAATGATGGTGATAAGTGGCTATATAGATATGGTGATTCTCATAATCTTTTAGCAAACGAGCACGGACTTTTTGCTGCAGCTGAAACTTGTGGCTTTGAAGTTTTAGCTAATTCTTTTTCTTCAATAAACGAAAACAATCTTGTCGCCGCCATTGAGTTTATGAAAGGCTTAACCGTTAACCTCGAGGTAGAAGGAATTGCTGTTGAGTCCTTAGTGGAAATTTTAGATCGTTGCGAAAAGCTGCTAACAGAGGATTCTTTGCATCGTCAAGGGCTTTCTGTTTTAATGGCTAAATTTTCAAGAGAAATTTCTTTTATCATGGATTCATACCAAGAAAAATTTGATCACTTAAAAACCATTATGCTCAAAACCGGCGAGTGGCAAAAAGAAGAATACGCCGCAGAGGCTGGTTATCGCCATTTTGTAGCCAATTTTATGCGCCAAGAATTTCTTAATCCTCTTGCCGCTATGGCCGAAAGAGTTGCTGGTTTTTTAGGCACTAGTGTTTTATGTGTGCCCGAAGTTGAAGAACTCTCTTTATTAAGACTGGCCACAAAAGATGTTCCAATTGAGACTCTAATCTTTCGCTTGGGTCGATCAGGAGATCAAATTCCTCAAGATCATTTGGTTGGCAAACTACTTTTAGGCAACAAAGCTTATAATTTAGGCTTGGCCCTACAACACGGTCTACCGATTTCCCCTGCCCTGGTACTTACTTCTAATTTTATTGAACAAGGTTTTTCTGCTAGCGGAACGCTTTTAACTGATTTTCAAGGTTTGGTTCAACAAGATCTTTCTTGGCTTGAAACAAGAACGAGAAAACGTTTTGGCGACTTACAAAACCCCCTCCTAGTTTCTGTTCGCCCAGGCGGGCCAATGGTTATTCCTGGTGCAAGACATACTATTTTGAACTTAGGCATTAATCGCGATATTGCTGACAATTTAGGCGTGGCCAATAATCGCGCTTTTGCCTATTCAACTTATTTAAACTTTATCTTAACCTATGGCGTAGCTTGTTTTGGTTTAAACGAGCAAACAGTTAGAAGGCTTAGGCAAGAAGGGTTGACAAAAATTGCCTCTGGCCAAAATCACGACGATTATTTCTTCACAGAATTACCTCAAAGGGTTCAAGTAATTGGAAAGCAAGAAATTCCCAGCGATCCTTTTACCCAACTATTTACCGGCGTTGAGGGGGTTCATAATTCTGGAAATACTAGAGCCGCAGAAGCCTATCGCCAAGCTTATGGAATACCCGATTCGTTTAGGGTTGCACAATTAATTGAGGAAATGAAATTTGGTAACCGCGAAATTATTGGCGGCCGATCAGGAACTTTTGCTCTAAGCTCTCACCATCCAACCACTGGCTCAAGAGGACAAGCCGGCTTTGTGGGGGACGTGGCGTGGGGACGACAAGGTAATGCGGTTATGTCTGGCTTTGGCCAGGTTTCTGATGCAACTGAGTTTGCCGGGGCCTTAACCCATATGGCAGACACTTCGGTTGAAATTCTTCGCGCTCCAGCCCAGCTTGAAATTACAGTCGAAGCTGGCCAACCCTATGTTCTGCAGCTTAAAAAAGAAACGCTTTCTCCTCCAGCTATGCTTCATGCTTTAGTACAAATGGCTGATGAAGGAATTATATCTAGAAAAGAAGCAGTGTTAAGGGCAAAAGAAATTTGGCATCTCCTAGCAATTGGTTCTTTTGATGAAAAAACAAAGCCTGACGCAGTTGCTAACGGGATTGCTGCATCAGCTGGGGTTGCTTCAGGAAAAATTGCTCTGCCACAAAGCATTGAGGAGCTGTGCCGTGTGCCTGATGGCGCAATAATCGTGGCAGAATATCTTGATCCAGAAGCAGCAATTGACGATTTAAAACCAACCTGGGGAATTTTAATTCAAAAAGGTGGAGTAAATTCACATGCTGCTAATGTAGCCAGAAAAGAAAACCTGCCTTGTGTTGCAGGATGTAAAGATTTGACAATAGATTATACTGCCAGAACCATAACTATTAGTGGCCAAGTTTTTCAAGAAGGCGATCATATTAGTATTGACGGAACATTTGGTCAAGTTTTTCCCGGAAAACTAGAAGCCACCAAAACCGAGGTTCCTGACCACAAAATCATCTTAGCTTGGGCTGAAGAAGAGGAAATCTTTCTGCCAAAAATAAGATGAAAAACTGAAATTTTTTGCAAAAAGCAGCGATAACTAAATAGACTACGTATAAGGAGGAAAATTAATGATAGCAGTTCGTTCAACTTCGGCCGCGCCTGCTGGCTGGAGCCCTTGTCGCACACAAACACCAAATTTAACTTTACGTGGTAAAAACACTGGGTTAAAGGTTTGGGCCAGGCAAACACCCTGGTTAATGGAGTTGCAATGTGGGGATAGGGTTTTATTTGCGCAAGCATTTCTCGCTCAAGCTTCTCCTGATCTTATTGTCCATCTTTGGGAATCTGGCCAAGGCAGACAAAACAATCGTTTAGGTCAGGCTTCTTTTCGCGCTTGGAAGGACTGTGTTCGGGTGCCTGCTTTTTTTGCTATTTCCAACTCAAGCACTTGTGACTTTGCGCTTGAATTTAGATTTCCTATTGAAGGAATTCCAGAAAGCATTCGCTTTAATGCAGAATAAAAAAGTGAAATTTCCTAGAAAGATGTACGATAAATAAGTAGGAAAAAATGAAAGATTTTAGATGTAAATTTTGTCATAGATTACTGGCTAAAGTAGCCGAGGGCTCGCGGGTTGAAGTTAAATGTCCAAAATGCAAAACCATGAACCTTTACACCGAAGAAACGGTTGTGGTTTACGAAATCCCAGAAAATAATGTTACTAAACGCATTATAGAACGGGATAAGATTAAGTACGATTTATTGCAAAATTAAGGAGAAAATTTATTATGGGACTTAGCCGAGTTACCGCCCCAACCATTAAACAAATAGGATCAGCAGCTAGACAAGGTTTTCTTTTCGACCGCACCGCAAGAGACTTTTTTCATATGAAAAACCCTACGTGGCGCGCGCATATGCTTAGCAATAGCGAATTAGGTGTTTATTCAGGAGGGCTTAGGCCTTCTCTTCGACCCCATGAAATCAACCTCGAGATCATTGTTGAAGAGCATGGCAGCTTAATGAATTATTTGCTCAAAACTGGGCTAGCACAAAACCCAAGCCAAAAAATTATTGGTGTATTTTTTGCCGGCGGTCCTGCTCCATCCGGGAATGCGGTGATTAAACAGCTTGTGCTAAACGCCCATAACAGCGGCGCAATTGTAGTAGGCTTCAAGGACGGCTGCGATGGATTGTTAAGCGGCGAAGCCGTTGTGTTGACCAGAGATTTAGTAAAAGGCACTCATCGCGATGGAGATGTAATAATTGGCACTGCCCGCACCAACCCATCTGAAAAGGAAAGGGCAGATATAAAAGACCATTTGGCACAATGGGGAATTGAAGGCCTTGTGGCAATTGGCGGCGACGACACCCAAACAACAGCTAATCGCCTGCACCAACTAGGCATTCCTATGGTTGGTGTTCCTAAAACCATTGATAATGATGTGCCTCTAACAGATCTCACGTTTGGCCATGAAACAGTGGTGCATGCCAGCGCCAAAGAGCTCCATGATATTCTTTCTGATGCTCGCACCCGCAATGCATGGTATATGGTACAGATCATGGGACGCAAATCTGGATCCTGGGCCATGCGTGCAGCCAAAGCAGGGGCATCTTCTTCTTTCTTTATTCCGGAAATGTTTTCAAAACAAGGTATTTTAGATTTATTAGAAATCGGAACCTCAAATCATTCTGTTAACAAATTATTAAAAGATATTGTTTCTATAATTAGGATCGACGGACAGGCCGTTTCTTCTGTGGAAACGTTAGGTTCTAAGCTACAAACGGTTTTAGCCGAAGACCAAATTACCATAGATTTTGAATCTTTTCTCGCTCTAATTAAAACATTAATCGTTAACAGAAAAAAAGTCGGCAATCCATATGGTGTTATTGCTATTGGAGAGGGGCTCATGTATAAACTTCCAACTGAAATCATAGAAAAGGATGCTTCCGGCAAGCCAGTTCGTGGCAGGTTAGTTGGAATGGGGGCAGAATTTGTATTTAGATATGATACCCACTTTAACCCCAAGCTTTCCAAAATGCGCTTCGCAGACATTGTTGCCAATCGCCTTACCGACGAAGGGGCCGCCACAACAGAGGCGGTTTATTTTGGCTACCAATTCCGATGCGCCTCAGACGTGCTTGGGGTTGACATCAACCTTTCAACTGATTTCGGGAATAGAGCAGCAGACGCACTGCTTAAAGGCGAGTTTGGAAACATGGTTGCGGTTCATGATGGTAAAATTGTGCTGGTCCCGTTTGATAATTTACCTCTTGATGAAACAGGTCATATTATTCCAAGGGTAGTTGACTTAAAAGACCATTTCTTTCTTTCCGCTCTTGAGATTGCTTATAATAAATCGGAAACAGACGGGGATTAAAAAGTCAGTTCATCCGCAATATAAGTAGGGGTTGCATTAAGGTGTATCATTCTTTGTTCTAAGCTTTCTTGCCAAAAACCTGGTGCCTCAAGACCGCTTAAGACTAATAAACTATCAATCCCAAACCGGTTTGCACCCAATATATCGTGATCTAAAGAATCTCCAATTGCTAACACCCTCTCTTTTGGGATCCCTTGTAAGTGCTGCTCAAAAGCAAGTTCATACATAAACTTTTCAGGCTTACCTACAACTAGAGGTTTTTTGCCAGATGCTTCCTCATATCTTAGGCCGGTCTGCCCTGGCGCCATTGCTTTTTCTCCATCATCACCAGGAACAAATAAGTCAGGGTTAAGAGTAATAACAGGTTTGTCTGTCTTCCGGCCAAGCGTCACGGCTAGCCAAAATTGGGAAAGATTAGTCCGATGTAAAAACCCGCCAAAAACAGCCGCATCGGCAGAGCTTAACTCTTTTGTTACCCGGGCACCTGCTCTACGCACATACTCTTCTGTTTCAGGCTTGCCAACAGAAATTACTTGCTTTCCAATTAATTGCCATTGCCTAAAAGCAATTCCCAGGGCTCCGCCGGAAGTTACCATGTCGTCTGGGCTAAAAATCAAGCCTCCCTTGGCAAAGGCTTGCTGAATATCTATCTCTGTACTGCAACCTGTGTTTGAGAACAAAACAACTTTTTTTCCTTGACCTCTTAACCGCTCAATCGCAGCTTTGGCGTTTGGCCGCACGCCATGCTTTCGTTTTATAACACCAAAGTTATCAATTAAAAAAGCATCATAACGAGGGGCTATTTGGCTTAAACTTACTCGGCTTACCATCTTATACTACTATCGACAGCTTGTTTTAAAAATTTCACTATTAATGCTATAATGTGGTTTCTATGGCAGTACCATTTTTTGATATCACACGACAGAACTCGTCGTTAAAAAAGCAAATTAGCGACGCCCTCTCTGCTGCAATTAATTCTGGACGCTACATTCTTGGCCCTAACGTTACTGAATTTGAAAAAGAAGCGGCTAAATATAATGGCGATAAGCATTCTGTCGGCGTTGCTTCTGGAACCGATGCCCTTCATCTTGGATTACTAGCGTCGGGTGTTAAGCCTGGGGACGAGGTAATCACCTGCCCTTTTACCTTTGTGGCAACAATAGAGGCAATTATTTATTGCGGCGCAAAGCCTGTGTTTGTTGATATTGAGCCTGATAGCTTTAACCTTGATCCAGATAAGATTGAAGAAAAAATTACTGATAAAACTAAAGCAATTTTGCCAGTTCATCTTTTTGGCCTGGCTTGCAACATGGGAAAAATCATGGAAATTGCTAAAAAGCATAAATTAGCCGTAATTGAAGATTGTGCGCAGGCCATGGGCGCTGAATTTGATAATAAAAAAGTTGGTTCGTTTGGATCAGCTGGTTGTTTTTCTTTTTTCCCAACTAAAAACCTGGGCTGCTTTGGCGATGGTGGATTAATTACTGCTAACAACGCTAAAATCGCAGACGAAATCAAGGTTTTACGCGGACATGGAGTTAGAAAAACTTATCATTATGATATTCTGGGCTTTAACAGTCGACTAGATGAAATCCACGCGGCCGTGCTTAGGGTTAAACTGCCCTACCTTGGCCAATTAATTGCTAGACGACGAGAAAATGCGGAAAAATATAAAGAATTGCTAAAAGAAGTTAAACAGCTTTCTGTCCCGGTTGAGCCGAAAAAGACCCGCCATACCTATAACCAGTTTACTGTCCGCGCCCAAAGAAGAGATGAACTGCAAAAACACTTAAAATCAAAAGGCATTGGCGCTATGATTTATTATCCGTTAGCTCTTCACCAACAAGAAGCTTATCAATATCTGGGATATAAAACCGGCGACTTCCCAGCTACCGAAAAAGTGCAAGCAGAGGTTTTGTCTCTACCTATTTTCCCAGAACTGCAGTCAAACGAAATTGAACAAGTCTGCTCTGCTATAAAAGAATTCTATAAAGCATGAGTAAACCACGCGGTTTAAGATACGGCGTAATTGGAGTCGGCTCCATGGGAGCCCATCATGCCCGCATTGTCTCCACCATCTACGGAGTGACCCTGGTTGCTGTTGTTGATGCTAGCCTTGAGCGGGCTAAAGAAATTGCCGCAAAATATAAGGCTGAAGCCTTTGAAAACTACCAAGACCTTTTTGACAAAGTGGACGCGGTCACCATTGCTACCCCTACCCAAACCCACTTTAAGGTAGCGCAAGACCTTATCAACGCTGGCATCAATTGCTTAGTTGAAAAGCCTTTGGCCCAAAGCTCGGAAGAAGCGGAAAAACTGATTGCCCTGGCAAAAGAAAAGAATGTTTTGCTGACCACCGGATTTATAGAACGCTTTAATCCAGCCTTTGTTGAGCTGCAAAAGCTAATTAAAAAGGAGCGCATCTTAGGCGTTGATATTAAACGCATTAGTCCCTTCCCCGCCCGCATTACCGACGCTAATGTAGTAGAAGATATGATGATTCATGACTTGGATTTGCTTTTAACTCTGTTTCCTAACGATAAAATTGAAAGCATCCGCTCTGAAGGTAAAAAAATTAAAACCGACAAGCTTGATCAGGTGGTTTCTACTATCTATTTTGAATCCGGCATCATCGCCAAGGTTGCCGCTGACCGCACCCAGCCAGAAACCGTGCGCAAATTTATAGTTTCAACCGAAAAAGCTTTAATTGAAGCAAACCTTCTAGATAAAAATGTTTATGTGCGAGATTTTCAGCATCCCAATCCCAGCATTCACCACACCAAGCAAAAAGATCAGCTATTTGAAGAGTTGACCGCTTTTATCAATTCAACAAAAAAGGGGGTCGCCCTTAGAGTTTCTGGCCAGGAAGGCCTAGCCGCCATAAAACTAGCCGAGGAGGTCCAAAAATCATGCTCTTAACTATTCTTTCTTTTATCGTCGTCTTTACCATTGTTGCATTAGTCCACGAATGGGGACACTTATACTTTTCTAAAAAAGTGGGCATCCGAGTGCATGAATTTGGCCTTGGTTTTGGCCCAACCCTCTATTCTGTTAAAAGAAACCATACAACTTATAAAATCAATCTGTTGCCTATCTTGGGCTATGTCAGGATTGCCGGGCTTGAGGATGAAAGCGAAGAAGAAAAAACCACGCCGGAAAACGAAAGGTATACTTCAAAAAGTCCTTGGGCAAAATTTCTTTCTATCTCAGCCGGGGCCATCATGAACCTTATTTTGGGCTTCTTGTTTTTCTCGTTAGTCTTTATGCTAATTGGTATTCCAACTGGCGTTTCTAATACTATTAACGCAGTTTCTCCCGGCTCTGAAGCGGCAAAAATCGGCCTGCTGCCAGGAGACAAAATAGTTGCAGTTAACAACCAGACTTTTGAAAATCCAGAAGAGGCTGTTTCAATTATCCACAAAAGTGCGGACAAAGAAACGCTGCTTACCATTAAGCGTAATGATAAAACTTTAAAGATTAAGGCGATCCCACAATATCATGAGCGTTTAAAAATGGCTTTAATTGGTTTTTCGCTAAAGCCGGTTTATGAAAAAGTTAATCCACTCAAAGCGCTATATTACGGGTTTAAAGAAACTGTCGCGCTTATCTTAATGATCCTGGTTTTAGTCGGTAAATTGTTTAGCGGCCGAATTGCGTTGGGCGACTTGGCCGGCCCAGTAGGCATTGCGCAGATCACTGGCCAGCAGGCACAGCAAGGATTTGTTTCTCTTTTAAGCTTTATTGCCTTCTTCAGCATTAATATCGGGATTCTTAATTTACTACCCATCCCTGCCTTAGACGGCGGGAGATTGGTTTTTGTATTGATTGAAGCAGTACGCAGAAAACCAATTAAGATTGAAGTAGAAAATAAAATTCATCAAGTCGGATTGATTGTCTTGTTAACCTTCTTAGCCGTGCTAACGGTTAATGATGTGCTAAGATTTTTTAGATAATCCCGGCCCGTCTCTTTGCCGAAATCAAAGTATTTTTCAAAAGCATGGCAATGGTCATAGGACCCACTCCCCTTGGAACTGGCGTAATAAAAGAAGTCTTTTCTTTGACCGCTTCAAAATCAACATCACCGCATAACTTATTATTTAGTCGATTCATACCAACATCAATAACAATGGCGCCTTCTTTAACCATGTCGCCTTTAATTAAATTTGGACTGCCAACAGAAGCAATCAAGATGTCTGCCCGACGACAAACTTCGCCAAGATCTTTGGTTCTGGAGTGACAAACAGTAACGGTAGCGTGCTGATGCAGCAACAATAAAGCAATGGGTTTTCCTACAATATTGCTTCTTCCGACGACAACCGCTTCTTTTCCTTTGATTTTTACGCCTGTGGATAACAAAAGCCGCATAATTCCCTGCGGAGTGCAGGCGGTAAAGAGCGGATTTTCGCTTTTTAGCAGTTTTCCCAGATTTAATGGGTGCAAACCGTCAACGTCTTTTTCAGGAATTATTTCGTCTAACACTTTTCTGGCATCTAAATGCTTTGGCAGCGGCAGCTGAACCAAGACGCCATCAATATCGTCTTGCTTATTTAGGCTTCGGACCAGGTCAATCAGCGATTTTTCGCTTGTTGACGCGGAAATTCGATGGGTCTCGCCAATCATCCCCGCTTTTTCACAAGCTTTTTCTTTATTTCTAACATAAACTTGCGAAGCCGCGTCCTCCCCAACCAAGACCACGGACAGCTTTGGCGTGATTCCTTTTTCTGCCTTAAGCTTTCTAACCTCTTCCCCAAGCTCTTCTCTAATCTTTAACGCAATCTCTTTACCGTTTATTATTTGTCCCATAAGTTATCCACATCCTTATCCACAGGCTCTTTTACTTGCCTACACAGAACCTGCTAAAAATATCATTAATCACTTCTTCAGATACCAACTCTCCCGAAACCTCTCCTAGGGCAATCACCGACTCCTTTAAATCAATAGTAACACAATCAGCTGGGGCCTTGCTTTGGCAGCTCTGAACTGCTTTTTCTAGGGCGTCTTTAGCGCGGGCCAGGCAGCCTTTGTGGCGCGCATTAATCGCGATTGAGGTATCGCTACCAATATTGTTTAAGCCTTTTATATGGCTGTATACCCCATCTATTAGCTCATGCACTCCCTGACCAGTTATGGCAGTGGTTTTATAAATTTTAAACCCATTAACCATAGATTTCAGTTCTCTCTCCGAAATCTTTGTTTTAAGATCTGATTTATTCAAAACCACAACTCCTTGTTTTCCTTTGCCTTTTGACAATACCATTCTATCCCATTTGTCTAGCCTTTGTGAAGAGTCTATTACCATAATTATTAGGTCTGCTGATTCTGCTTGTTTTTCAGTCCGGCCAATCCCAGCCTCTTCGGCCCGATCGCTGGGCTTTCTAATCCCTGCTGTATCAACTACTCGCAAGGGAATTCCTTTTAAGCTAAACATTTCTTCTATACTGTCTCGGGTGGTTCCAGGTAGATGAGTAACAATGGCGCGCTCTTCTCCAATCAACGCATTTAACAAACTTGATTTGCCAACATTAGGCTTGCCAATAATAACCGTGGCTAATCCGTCGCGATAAATTTTGCCTGCTTTTTCAGTGCTAATTAGTTTTTTAATTTGCTTTATTTCTTGCTTAAAACTTTTTATTAATTGCCGATAATTCAGCTCTTCTACGTCATCTGGAAAATCAATATTTGCTTCAATTTTTGCCAGACTTGACATCAAATTTTTCCTTATCTTATCGGTAATTTTAGACAAGCCGCCTTGTAGTTGCTGCAGCGCATACCCCGCCCCTTTTTGGGTTGGGGCACAAACCAATTCTGTTACTGATTCAGCCTGGGCCAGGTCCATTTTTTCATTAATAAAGGCTCGCTTAGTAAACTCTCCTTTTTCTGCTTGACGCGCACCGGCTTTAATAATCATTTCTAAAATGGTTTGTAAAATTGGCAAGCCGCCGTGGCAATTTATTTCAACCACATCTTCTCCGGTGTAGCTGCTGGGCGCTTTCATATAATAATAAATTACTTCATCAATTGGGGTTTTGTTTTTGAAAATCCAGCTATGATAAATCTTGCGTGGCTCAATTTTTTTGGGAAAGTCTTGAATAATTTCCTCTAATATTCTGATGCTCTGATCCCCGGATATTCTGACTACACCCACGCCACCTACTCCCAAAGGCGTAGCAATAGCCGCAATGGTATCATCCAAACAATGTTTCACGTGAAACATTTACTCCTTGGGCTTTATGGTTAGGCTTCTTTCCCGACCTTCGCCCTCGCTGTAGGTTTCTACTTTGGAGTTTTCTTTTAAGAACATGTGTACGGTTCTACGGTCCCGGGCATCAAGATGCGGCATGGTCTTTTCTCGGCCAGTATCAGCCACTTCATCTGCCACGTCCTTGGCTAATCTTTCTAAAGCCTCTTTTCTTTTCTGCTTATATTCACCAGCATCAACCCCTACTCTTACCCGTTCGCCATATAAACGACTAGCTATGCCGCCAACCAACACTTCTAGTGATCTTAGGGTTGCGCCCTCTTTTCCAATAATCCGGCCTAAGTCTTCTCCTTTTACCGCTAACTCAATCCGGTCGCCATCCTCTTCTCCTTCAACCATGGCCATAAACTGCATCTTGTCCAAGATCTCTTGCAGGATTTGCTTTGTGTCTTCCAGCTTACCTTCCTTAAGTACAACTTCTACCTCTGCTTCTGTTCCTCCGATTCCTAGCACGCCGCCCTTTCCCTCTGACAAAACCACCACCTTGACATCTTCCTTTTTCCCACCCACTACCTGAAGCGCAGCCTCCACAGCCTCATCCACGTTTTTTCCTTTTATAACAGCCTTTTTCATCGATATTTCCTCCTATAAATTATCTGCTTTGGTTGCTTTTGGCATACCACGCATAATATAAAATTGTTGTATTGCAGCAACCGCGTTTGACACTATCCAGTAAATTTGCACACCAGCTGGGAAGTTAAAGCTTATGAACATAATAAACCCTGGCATTAACCAAGTCATCATCTTGGCTTGCTCGCCTGCGCTAGGTAAAGATTTTTGCATGGCCCAGGTAGAAAGCCCAATCAATACCGGCATTATCTTTAGTGGGTCTGGTTTGGTGATATTAGCAATCCACAAGAAGCCTGTATTTTCTCCAGCAGCAGCAACAAGGGCTGCGAATTCTGAGCTATTTAACGCCCAAAATAAGCCTATAAAAAACGGAATTTTTAAAAGGACCGGCAAACAGCCACCAAGAGGATTAACTCCTTCGGACTTATACATATCCATGGTTTCTTTTTGCATAGTTTTCGGATCATCTTTATATTTTTCTTGCAGCTTCTTCATCTTGGGCTGGATCTTTTGCATTGCCGACATTTGCTTGGTAGATGAAAGGGTAAGGGGGTAGAGAGCCAGGTTTACCGCGACAGTTAACCATATAATGGCTAAGCCATAGTTATGGCCTCCTATAGCATAAAAAAATTGCAACACCTCTAGCATTATCTTTGACAAAAAATTCATCTCATCCTCCTTTAATTAGAATGTTTCACGCTTGTCCGCCGCAGCAAAATGTTTCACGTGAAACATTTTGCGAAGGTGGATGAAACATTATGGTACTGGATCGTATCCACCCTCAAACCATTGATTGCATCGAATTAGGCGTTTTAAAGCCAAAAATCCACCCTTAAACACTCCGTACTTATCCACTGCGTCACTGGCATAATGTGAACAACTAGGGGAATAGCGACATCTTGAAGGCCAAATGCTCAATTTTTGGTATAATAACAGTAAATATTTGATTATAATCCGCATTTATTCAGTCCTTTTAGCAATGAAGCACTAATTTCGTCCTGTTTCTTATCCACGGCAGCGTTATGTGGAAACAGCACCATATCAATACTTTGTGCTATTTTAGGCTTAATCTTTTTATAGGCTTCAATAAATTGACGCCTAATTCTGTTTCGCTTAACAGCGGCGCCTAGGTTTTTTGTAACTACCACTGTTAGCCTAGAATTTTCTAAGTTATTATCACGTGCACAAAAATGGAGTAGGGCGCTTCTGTAAAAATATTGTCTCGCGTTTAGAGCTTGCTTGATATCACGTGTTTTTCGCAGACGCTCTTTCTTAGGCAGCAAGCCTTTTACGTCCTTTTTTTCGTCTTTTACTCAGCACTCTTCTTCCGCCTTTGGTTTTATTTCTCTTGCGGAAACCGTGCTTCTTTTTTCTTCGTTTTTTATGGGGCTGAAATGTTCTTTTAACCATAATTGTGTTCCTTTCGAGTATAATATTATATCGTCTGGAAAGTGATGTGTCAACTGCTTTAGAGCATATCAGAGAATCAGAAAATCAGTAGGAGGAAGATCAGAATATCAGGATCAGGAAAAATCTGATAATCTGATTTACTGATATTCTGCCAACCGACATCCTGATCTTCTGATATACCAAAAAAGCTTGCATTCCATCCACAACCTGTTATAATATTTAAACTTATTTAGAGTACACATTATCCACAATTATTTTGCTATGTGGATATCCTGTGAATAAGTTTAATTTTTAGCGGTACTTAGGCGATATTTTTAGGTTTATTATAGCAAATAAAGGATTTGGGGTTGTTAACAACCCGCCTTGTGGATAACTTGGGCAACTAAAAAATGGATATTAATAAAATTTGGAATGACGCGCTTCCGGCCTTAGAAAATAGTTTTAACCGACCTATTTACGAGACGCTAGTTACGTCCACAAAACCTTTGGGCTTAAGCCAGGGCAACTTTGAAATTGCTGTTCCTCACAACCTTTTAAAAGACTGGCTTTCAAAACACTGCATTACACTCTTAGAACAGGAGCTTAAAAGCCGTTCTCCGGAAATAAAATCAATTAAGTTTGTTGTCGGTCCTAAAAATATGTTTGTTACTCCACCCTTGGAAACTCCCGCCCAACCTGAAGAGAAGGTGCACTTTCCCATGCGGTCTGCTTCTGGGGTTTCCTTTTTAAATCCACGCTATGTATTTAATACTTTTGTTGTTGGCCAGGGCAACCGCTTTGCTCATGCCGCCTCTTTGGCTGTGGCCGAGGCCCCGGCTAAGGCTTATAATCCTTTGTTCTTATATGGCGGGGTGGGGCTAGGTAAAACCCATTTAATGCAAGCCATTGGCCATCATGTTTTAAATTCAAAACCCAGAACCAAAATCCTTTACATTACCACAGAAGTTTTTACTAATGAATTAATTAATTCTATTCGCGACGATCACACTTTAAAATTTAAAAACAAATACCGCAATATTGATCTCTTAATGGTGGACGACATTCAATTTTTAGCTGGGAAAGAAAGAACTCAGGAAGAATTTTTCCATACCTTTAATACTCTTTACGAGGCAGGAAAACAAATCGTCATAAGCTCTGACCGGCCGCCAAAAGAAATTCCCACGCTTGAAGAACGGTTGCGCTCCAGATTTGAATGGGGTTTGACCGCTGACATCCAAGCGCCTGATTTTGAAACCAGGGTAGCAATTTTACAAAAGAAGGCGGAGCTAAGCGCTTTAACTGTTTCTAATGAAATTCTTTCCTATATCGCAGAAAAAATCGCATCAAACATCCGCGAGCTTGAAGGCGCATTAATTCGGGTGGTTGCCTTTGCTTCGCTTACTTCTGCCGAAATCAATTTTAATTTAGTAGATCATGTTTTAAAGGATATCTTACAAGCTAAAAAGGCTGTTTCGCAAAAATCACTTAGCATTGAATCAATCAAAAAAGCTACTGCCAACTATTATGGCATTGAAATTGACGACATATCAGCTAAAATCCGAACCAAAGAAATTGCCCTTGCTAGGCAGGTGGCCATGTTTTTGGCTAGAAAAATCACCAATTCTTCCTTCCCAAAAATTGGCGAAGAGTTTGGGGGAAGAGATCATACTACGGTTTTACACGCGGTGGAAAAAATTAAGACTGTCCAAAAATCAAACAAAGAAGTCCAAGAAGCAATTAGAAATATCACTCAAAAAGTAAAAAGTTATACACTATGAGTTGTGGACAAAAGCTGTGGAAAAAACTTATTCACACTATTCACAGGCCCCTTGTGGAAAGAAAAATTTCGTTTTCATACTTAGAACCATTAAAAATAGACTTATCAACAAATCAACAGCCCTCTACTATTACTAGTTTATATATATTATAATAGTAAGGACACTGGAAAAGTGGATAACCCGGAAAGGAGACCGCTATGGAATTTATTTGCGATAAAAAAGAGTTACAAGATAGCGTTTCTTTGGTAGAAAGAATTGTTACTACCAGAAGTACGCTGCCAATAATTGGAAACATATTAGTTGATGTTGAAAAAAATGGAATAAGATTGTCAGCCAATAATTTAGAAATGGCGTTGCAGCTTTCAATTGGGGCTAAAGTTTCAAAGGGAGGGTCAATTTTACTCCCAGCGAAAACATTAGCAGGGATTGTATCAAAACTACCTAATACGCAGATCGGTTTTAAACTTAACGAAAAAGGGACTATACGAATTTCTTATAATCAGTCAAATTTTAACGTACACACTCTTCCATCTGACGAATTTCCAGTATTACCTAAAATAAAAGAGGGTAAAAGCTTTAATATAAACGCAGAAGTATTTGCCTCAATGATTGAAAAGACTATTTTTTCTGTTTCTAGTAGTGAAGATAAATATATTTTAACCGGCGTCCTGCTTGAAATTGGTAAGGGCAGTGATGGTGGCAATATGAGAATGGTTGCCACTGATGGTTATCGGTTAGCTAAAAAATCAGCTAAAATTAAACTGGAAAAAGATATAAAAATAAGCGCTATTGTTCCTGCCAAAGCATTACAAGAACTATTAAGAATATTAGAACAGTCTGATGGAGAAGAAGTTAAAGTTACAGTTTCAAATGATCAAATTGCTTTTAAATGTGCAGACGTGTATTTAGTTTCAAGATTAATCCAAGGACAATTTCCAGATTATAAACAAGTAATCCCCAAGAAAAACCCAATTAAAGTAAAAGCCAAAACAAAAACATTATTAGAATCAGCGGAAAGAGCAGCGGTTATTGCCGCGGGTTCTGCCAATGTGGTAAGGGTTGAGATAAAAAACAAAAAACTACACCTTTCCGCACACACACCAGACGTTGGAACTATTGATGAGGTAGTAGAAGCAGATATTAGCGGGGGAGAAAAATTACAAATTGCTTTTAATGTTAGATTGATTACCGATGTTTTAAAAACAGTTGAAACAGAAAGCGTGGAAATGGAATTTAGCGAAGTGCTTGGTCCGGGAGTGCTTAAAGAAGAAGAAAACGAAGACTTTCTCTATATTGTAATGCCAATCCGCACTCAGGAAGCTGGTTAATGTCTCATCGGTTAGCTGATATTTTAGGTTCCCTAAATACCGGGGTTGGTAAAACACTTAAGCTTTGTAACTTGCTTACTATTTGGGACGAAGTGGTAGATGAGCGGGTAAAAAAGCACACGGAGGCAGTTAAGATACGCGCTGGCGTTCTTTATGTTTATACTTCTTCCTCAGCCTGGGCACAAGAGCTTTCGTTTTTAAAAGGGCCGATTGTTGAAAAATTTAATCTAGTGGCTGGCGAAGAGGTAATTAGAGATATTAGGTTTACTGCGAAAGGTAGATTAGGAGGAGTTTAATGACGGCAAAGAAAAAAGAACAAAAAACAGTTGGTTATGACGCGTCAAAAATTAAAATCTTAGGCGGGATCGAAGCGGTTAGAAAACGACCAGCCATGTATATTGGCTCAACCGGCAAATCAGGATTGCACCATTTAATTTATGAAGTAGTTGACAACTCAATTGACGAAGCGCTGGCTGGGCATTGCAGTCACATTACCGTAACCATTGATAAAAGCAATTGTGTAGCAGTAGAAGATAATGGCCGAGGTATTCCTTTTGATATTCACAAAGAAACTAAACGACCAGCCGTTGAAGTAGTCTTAACCACGCTGCATGCTGGAGGAAAGTTTGGCGATTCAGTTTATAAAGTATCAGGCGGACTTCACGGAGTAGGGGTATCTTGTGTAAACGCTTTATCCGAATGGATGGAAGCAGAAATTACCCGGGAAGGGCAAACCTATTTCCAACATTATGATCGTGGAAGACCGAAAAAAGAAAAAATTAGTAAAGCAACCAAAGAAAAATCCGACGGCACGGTTATTCGATTTAATCCGGACAAAGAGATTTTTACAGAAACAGTTTTTGACCACAAAACCATTGCCCACCGCCTAAGAGAGCTGGCTTATTTAAACAAAGGGGTTTGCATCACATTTATCGACGAAAGAGAAAAAGATAAAGACAAGAAAAAAGAAGTTTATAAGTTTGACGGAGGAATCGTTTCTTTTGTCGATCATTTAAACGAGAAAAAAGAACTCCTTTATAAACCCCCTATTTTCTTTTCTGCGGAAAAAGAGCATGTTTATGTAGAAATTTCCATGCAGCACTGCAAAGATTATTATGACGAAAACATCTACTCCTTTGTAAACTGCATTAAGACCAAAGAGGGCGGCACCCACGAAGTAGGGTTTAAATCTGCGCTAACCAAAGCGATTAATAATTATGCCAAGAAAAATAATTTAGCCAAAGAAGAAGAAGCTCTTTCTGGAGATGACGTAAGGGAAGGGTTGACTGCGGTTATAAATTTGCGAATTCCAGACCCGCAGTTTGAAGGACAAACCAAAACTAAATTGGGCAACAGCGAAGTTAAGGGTATGGTTGATTCTATTGTAATTGATAATTTAAATGTTTATCTGGATAAAAACCCTGCTGTGGCAAAAGCGGTTATCGGAAGAGCGCTGATGGCTTATCGGGTTCGAGCTGCCGCCAGAAAAGCACAAGAGCTAGAACGCAAAAAATCAGCCTTAGATACTGCTCTGCTTCCAGGAAAGCTGGCCGATTGTACCGAATCAAACGCAGCAAGGTGTGAGCTTTATTTGGTTGAGGGTGACAGTGCGGGGGGATCAGCCAAACAAGGCCGCGATCGCAGATTCCAGGCTATTCTTCCTTTGCGCGGGAAAATATTAAACGTAGAAAAAGCCAGAATCGATAAAATTTTAACCTCAAAAGAAATCCGAACCATGATTACTGCTATTGGGCCAGGAGTAATTTCTGGACTAGGTGGAAACAAAAAAGAAGAGGGCGAGCAATCAATTGAAGATTTTTTAAAAGAACTTAATTATCACAAAGTTATAATTATGACTGACGCCGACGTTGACGGAGCGCATATTAGAACTTTGCTTTTAACTTTCTTTTTTCGCTATGCCAGGAGAATGATTGAAAATGGCAATCTTTATATTGCCCAGCCGCCGCTTTATTTAGTAAAAAAAGGAAAAACCCAAGAATATGTTTACAGCGAAAAAGAACTGGAGAAAGTTTTGAAGAAAATAGGCAGAGAAGGAGCCCATCTTCAACGCTATAAAGGTTTGGGCGAAATGAATCCGGAACAATTGTGGGAAACCACTATGAACCCAGAAACCAGAGCGCTGTTAAAGGTGGAGCTGGAAGACGTAGAAGACGCAGACGAAATATTTAAAATCCTGATGGGCTCAGAGGTTGAGCCTCGTCGAGAATTTATTCAAGAAAATGCCAAGTATGTAAAACGATTGGATGTTTAGTTAGGAAGGAGCAACGATGGTAGCTAAGAAGAAAAAAGAACCTAAAAAAGCTCGAGGTAAAAGTATTCCCAAAGATAATGTTGAACGCATTTTTTCTACAACCTTAGAACAGGAGATGAAAACTTCTTATATTGATTATTCCATGAGCGTAATCGTAGGCCGCGCTTTACCAGACGTACGAGACGGGCTTAAGCCGGTTCACCGCAGAATCTTATTTGCCATGGACGAATTAGGACTAAGACCGGGTAAGCCTTATAAAAAATCAGCCCGCGTGGTTGGTGAAGTTTTAGGTAAATACCATCCGCACGGCGATACTGCGGTTTATGATGCTATGGTACGTATGGCGCAAAACTTTTCTCTGCGATACATGTTGGTAGACGGCCAAGGAAACTTTGGTAGTGTTGACGGCGATTCTGCCGCAGCCATGCGATATACAGAAGCTAAGCTGCACAAGCACGCGGTTGAAATGCTGCTGGATATTGAAAAAGAAACAGTTGATTTTGGCCCTAACTTTGACGATTCGCTGAAAGAGCCATTGGTTCTGCCTGCCCGTATTCCCAACTTACTAATTAACGGTTCATCCGGTATTGCTGTTGGTATGGCGACTAATATTCCGCCGCATAATTTGCAAGAAGTTTGCGCTGGAGTAGATGCTTTAATCGAAAACCCAGAAACTTCAATTGCCGACCTTTCAAAAATTATTAAGGGTCCAGATTTTCCAACCGGCGCTTTTATTTGCGGAAAAGCCGGAGTAAAAAAAGCCTATGAAACCGGCCGCGGCATTATTACTTTGCGTGCCAAGGCAGAAATAGAAGATGTGCGAGGTGGTAAACAAGCAATTATTGTGACCGAACTTCCTTATCAAGTTAACAAAGCTTCTTTAGTTGAAAATATTGCTGAACAAGTAAAAGATAAAAAGATAAAAGGCATCTCTGATCTGCGCGATGAGTCCGATCGCACCGGCATGCGCATTTATATTGAACTTAAGCGTGACGCAAACGCGGAAATTGTACTGAACCAGCTTTATAAACGCACCGAACTACAAAACACTTTTGGCATTAACATGGTGGCGTTGGTTAATGGAACTCCGCTGCTTTTAAACTTAAAACAAATCCTGGAAGAATACATAAAACATCGTCAAGAAGTTGTTACCCGACGCGCAAAGTTTGATTTAAAAAAAGCCGAAGCCCAGGCCCACATTTTAGAAGGATTATTAATTGCCCTAAAAGATATTGACGGCGTAATTAAGCTGATCAAGAAATCTAAGGCAGTGGACGAGGCCAGGACCGGCTTAATGAAGAAATATAAATTATCCAGAATCCAGGCACAAGCTATTTTGGATATGCGGCTGCAAAAATTAACCCAACTTGAAGTCCACAAACTACAAGACGAATATAAAGCCTTGCAAAAATTAATTGGCGAACTAAAAACATTGTTGGCCAGCAAGAAAAAGATTTTAAGCGCGGTGAAAAGGGAAGTCGCGGAAGTATCTCAAAAATATCCTGGCCAAAGAGCTACTCATTTGGCAGGAGACGCGGAAGAAATAGACGAGGAAGAGCTAATTGAAGACACGGAAGTGGCAGTGCTTATTTCTCGAGACGGCTACGTTAAGCGTATGCCGATTAATGCTTTCCGCGCGCAAAAGCGGGGCGGAAGAGGCGTTTCTGGCATGGCGACCAGGGAAGAGGATGAAATTGATAAGATTTTTACCTGTTCAACCCTGGCTAATATTTTATTCTTTACCAATAAAGGAAAAGTTTATAAAGTAAAAACTTATGAATTGCCCGAAACTAAGCGAGCGGGCAAAGGACAATCCCTGGCTAATTTCTTAGAGCTTTCCATGGGAGAAGTGATTACCGAAGCGATAGCAGTAAAAGAATTTGTTAAAGATCATTTCTTGGCCATGGCAACCGTAAACGGTATGATTAAGAAAGTTTCTTTGGAAGATTTTGGAAACATTCGACGCACGGGGATTATTGGTATTAAACTAAAAGACAAAGACGAACTGCGCTGGGTGCGAAAAACCAATGGCAAACAAGAAATTATCATGTGTGCCAAGAGCGGCTTGTTAATTCGTTTTTCAGAAAAACACGTCAGGGCTATGGGGAGAGCTGCTTCTGGGGTCCGGGGCATTAGGCTGAAAAATGACGACAAATTAGTTTCCATGGACATTGTTGAGCCTAATCAAGACCTGTTAGCGGTTTCAGCTGACGGATATGGTAAACGCATGCCGATTAAGGATTTTGGTGCACAGAGTCGTGGCGGCAAAGGCCACATTGCTATGAAGCTTCGCAAAGAGGATGAAGTTGCCACCATGATGTTTATCCATAAAGATGATGAGCTTTTATTCGTCACCGGAAAGGGCACTATGATGCGCCAGGAGGCCAAAGGAATCTCTACTCAAGGGCGTTATGCCAAAGGCGTAAGATTAGTTAAGCTTTCTGCCGGGGACTACATTGTTGCGCTGGCTAGAGTGGTTAAAGAGGAAGAAAAAGTCTAAACCACGCAAGTTTTACCTGCTTTAATCCGATAAATATCTTGTATGGCAGCGCCTGAAATCAAATTAAATACCCCGAGCGCGCAGTTGATATCGTCTCCCCAAACGATTTCTGCGCAGACTTTTCGTCAAAAACTAGAACAGAGGCGATTATATTATTTGGGCCTGATTGAATTTTGCGTCAAAAACAAAGATCAAGAGGGGGCCTTAATTTTGCTTGAAGATTTTGTCAGTGAATTAGGAAATTATTTTAAGCAAATTTTAAATAGTTGCGATAATGCCAAAAGCAAAGAAGGGAAAACAAAAGCCTTGGTTGAAATTGCCAGGAGAGGCTTTGGGAAATATCTTGGTTGTACTATGGTTTGGCACAGCAAAAAAACTAAAGAATTTAAAGCGCACTATAGCTGGATGGCCCACTTTGAAGCTCTTTCAAGGACAGACCAAGAACGCGCCGAGCTTATCAATCATATGCGAAATATGATTGATAATTTACCATTAGAAAGTATCTTAGCAGAACATATTTTAGAGATGCCTAATCGAGGCGAAATAATGCAGAGCAATATAGAAGACTTGGGCGAAGAAGGATTTGGTGGGGTAGAGGAGGAATATAATGATTAGTTTGGGGCGGGTAGATTCTCCGCAAAAAAGCAAAAAAACCGCAACCAGCGGCAAAGAAAATCCTTTAAAACAACTAAAGAAAGTTTATACCCAATTAATTAAGGAAGCTCAGCTTGAAGGAGACATTGCAAAGGAATATAAATTAGCTCAGAAATATGTAGATGCTTTGAAGATTCAGTATGCAGAAGCCGCGAAAAAAAATGACCGTAAAACCAAGCGTGCAATAGGATCAGCCTTGTGGTATGGAATTCCACACAGCTTTAAATCTGGCTTGGTGATTCAACACAAAGACAGCGTAGAAGCTTATTGGGACTTAATTCCAAAAAAGAAAACCAGCCTTCCGCCGGATCAATGTGCGCCTAGAATACAAAGCTATTTAGTAGAAGTCAGCAACTTAAGGGGACTAGTTAAAGAAATGCTTGATTATTACGATAAATATCGAGAAGATGCCTCTCCCTATTATGTCAGGCTGTATGCTATTTATCCTCCAGGCCCAAGGACGCGGCCAATTGAAGAGGCCTGGGAAGCTGCTAATACAGAGGAAAACTGGGAACTGGTTAAGGAAACAGAGCAAAAAATAGATTCTTTGCCAGAATGGCAACAGGAGAAGTTTTTAGAAAAACAAGAAGCCGCGGAAAATGGAGGAATAGAAGAAAAAACAATATTAATAGAAGTAGCGTTACAAATAAAACTAGATTTTATTCATGCAGAAGAAAAAACAGCTAATGGAATTAAGCCGTTAGTTAAGCAATCCATGCAACGGTTGCTCAAATATAAAGAACAATCAACGGGGCCCTGCGCGATTCCTTTTGATCAAGAGCTACATGGCTATGTTGATGGTTCGTTTTTTACTATTTCAGAAGATGAGGCCGGATGGACTTTAATTCTGCGCCATTAATCGCAGAAGAAGCAGAAGCTGTTGATTTTAATTCAGAAACAAACACTTCAACAGACGAGCACGGACAAGAAACAGAAACCACCACTTATGATGTCACATTTAAAACAACTAGTGGTAGGCGGGTTACGCTTTCTAGCGAACATTTGTATTATCGTTTTTCTTATGGAGACAAAGCCACAATGCTTTCCAGCATAGGAGTACATAGTGGCAATGTTGTTGATTTTGGAATAGAAGCAGTTAGACCTACAGACGACTAAGCTCAGTCACACAAACCAATCGCTGCCCTTTGAATTCTGGATAAAACTTTCCTAAATCCAAACCAATCTTTTTGTCGGTTTTAACCACGAACTCTTTGAACGTCGGCGCGGAAAAAGTTGAGTTGCCCAATTTCTTTTTTAAATAATTAGCCTTTTGTAGACAAAGTTCCGCGACTTTTTTCATCCCTTGCTTTCCCATTATTGCCAAATAAACACAAGCAGCTAAAGCACACAATGCTTCGTTGCTGCAAATATTGGAAGTAGCACGCTCGCGGCGGATGTGCTGCTCTCTGGTTGATAGGGTTAAAACAAAAGCGCGTTTACCGTCTGAATCAACAGTTTGACCAACCACTCTTCCAGGAATTTGACGCACCAATGGTTTTTTAACTGCAAAGATTCCAAGGCCTGGTCCTCCAAAATTTCTAGGATTGCCAAGTGATTGTCCTTCACCGACCACAATGTCAGCCCCATAATCACCCGGAGCTTTTAATAAGCCCAGCGAAATAGGGTCAACGCTTACTATTAATAAGCTTTTGTTCTTTTTGATCTTGTTTATGTCTTCAAGGCAGCCGAAAAAGTTGGGTTGTTGTAAAATTACACAGGCGGTGGAGTCAGTAATCTGTAATTCGTAATCAGTAAGGCCGGATTTTTTATCATAGGGAACTTCTTTGACGGTAAGATCGGCGCCGTTGGCGTAAGTTTGCAAGACTTTTCTATATTCCGGGTGAACAGCTTGAGAAACCAGGATCTCTTTTCTTTTAGTAACGCGACAAGCAAGCAGGGCAGCCTCTGCCATAGCAGTTGCACCATCATACATAGAGGCGTTGGCCGCATCCATACCAGTTAAATTACAAAGCATGGTTTGATATTCATAGATTACTTGCAAAATTCCCTGACTCATCTCTGCCTGGTAGGGAGTATAGGCAGTATAAAACTCAGAACGGCTGGTAATATGTTTTACGACGCTAGGAATAAAGTGATTGTAACTGCCTGCGCCAAGAAAATTGTCGCTCACTTTATTTTTTTGGCTGTAATTTTTTAATTCTTCCAGTAATTCTGGTTCAGACAATGCTTTTGGAAGTTTTAATTGGAATTTTTTTGGCAGGCCCTTAAATAGTTCGTCAACTGATTGCTTGCCAATAGATTTTAATAATTCTTTTTGGTCTTGATCAGTGTTTGGAACGTAAGACATAGCTATCCCAGCTCTTTTTGGTAATCAGCGGCTGAAAGTAAACTGTTAACCTCCGCCGGATTGCTCATCTCAACTTTAATCATCCAGGCTTTACCATAAGGATCTTCGTTAACTGCTTGAGGAGAGCTGCTTAGCTCGGGATTAGTTTCAACAACCTTGCCAGAAAGCGGAGAATATAAACTAGAAACTGATTTAACTGATTCAACCACCCCAAATTCTTCTTTTTGTTTTAATTCTTTGCCAGCCTCTGGCAACTCAACATAAACCACGTCGCCTAGTTGGTCCTGAGCGTGGAAGCTGATGCCAATCGTAGCAATATTGCCGTCTACTTTTATCCATTCGTGTTCTTTGCTGTATTTTAGGTTTTCGGGAAAATTACTCATGCAGCTGCCTCCATTTTCACGATTTGCCGACGGCAATAAATGAAAATTGCGCCGGAAATAATTAAACGAACCAAACTATCCCAAAAACGGTCGCTCAACATCTTTTTTTGATAATAAAGATCGAAAAACTGATCGCCTTTTTCTTGAGGAACAACTTCTGCCCCTTCGGCTTGAACATTGCTGTAGCTGGCCGCACTCAAATTTATGTTTATCAGGCCAACCGAAGAGCTGGCAAAATCAATCCCTCCCCACATTAGCACAAAGAAAGCCATGACACAGATTACGTAATAGTATACTTTTTTGTGATCCAAATTGCTTAATGGCATATTAATACCTCCGAAGATTATTTTATCGCTTATAGAAAGTTTTGGCAACTACTTGGGCAGGCACTTTTTTGCCCCGCACCATAATTTCAACCGAAGTTAAATCAGGGTCATTAATAAAACCAAAGGCAATCGGTTTTTTAAAAGTAGGGGAAAAAGTTCCGCTGGTTATTTTGCCTTGACCCACAATTTCGTCCCCAGCCCGCGCAATCAGCCTGCCTTCTGGTAAAAGACCAACCAATTTTTTCTTGGGCCCTTTTAACAAGGCTTCTTTCCCAATAAAATCACCTTTATCAAATTTAACTGCCCACTTATAGCCAACGTCAAGCGGCGAGGTTTGTTTATCATATTCATGCCCATAGAGGGGAAAACCAGCTTCAAGCCGCAAAGTATCTCTTGCACCTAGACCGCAAGGTTGAATATCAGCTGTAATAAAGAGATCCCAGATTTTAGCAATTTCCTTTTTAGCAATAAGTAATTCAAACCCGTCTTCTCCAGTATAGCCGGTTCTAGAAATGATAATGTCCCGCCACCAGAGCACATGATTGCGTTTTAGTTTGGCTAAATCAACGTTTAAAACTTGGCTAACTACTTTTTGCGCGTTTGGCCCTTGAATTGCCAGTGAACAATAATTTTCATAGGTTTCAACCTTGGCCTGTTCAAAATTTTGAGCTTGTTTTTTAAGCCAAGCCAAGACTTTTTCAAAATTAGAGGCATTGCAAATAATTAAATAATTCATAGGCAGGCGATAAACAAAAATATCGTCGATAGTTCCGCCGGATTCGTTGCAAAGCACAGAATACTGTCCCTGGTTAATTTCTAGTTTTGAAGCGTCATTGGTGGCAACTTTTTGAATTAAAGCCAGGGCCTGATTTCCGACCAGATTAATAATGCCCATATGGCCAACATCAAATAGACCAACGTTGTTTCTGACCGCGTTGTGTTCTTCAATAATGCTTTTATAAGAAACCGGCATTTCCCAGCCAGCAAAAGGCACAATTTTGGCACCAAGAGCCACATGTTTTTCGTATAAAGGAGTTCTTTTTAACACAAAATTATTATACTATAAGCTGAAATTTATTGCTATTTTTGACGCCTATGAAAGCGTATGTCAATCATATTGGAAACCTGCGACTAAAG
>CAZMPJ010000003.1:0-135440 GCA_964568455.1 uncultured bacterium | reverse complement strand
AATTTGTATTAATTTAAAATAATAATTTAACTTGACTGATGCTTTCATGCAAGTTTCCCCCCTCCCACCACGATAAATACCATGTAAGGGATCCTGATACCCTAGGAGGTACTAAAAAATGAAGAAGCTATTTATCCTGTTTGGAGTCTTAATTTTACTGTTTTCAAGCGCCACTGTTGCTCAAGCTCAAAACGCAATTTCTAACGATCATGTTAACTTTGAACTACCCAAAAACACGCAAGATACCTTCTCCAAAAGCATTACTATCTCAAGAGCGGAAGGTTGGAACTGGACCGCCACAACAGCAAGTTTCGTTAAATTAGACAAAACAAGCAATACCAACGACCCTGAAACAACTGAAGAAGAAATAGAAATTACCATAGACCCTTCTAATTTACCTGAGCAATGGCAAAAACACCCTCATATTCCTTCTGTCATTACAGTTGTTTTTATAGATACAGAGAAAACCATTCAAACAAAATATTGTATTATCGAAATTTATGAAGAAGGGATCAAGAATCTTTATTTTGACTTTTATCCAGAAGAAACAGAAAGTCAATCAAAAACAATTAATATCTTGACTCCCTTTGAGCTTGGTTGGCACGCAGAAATTGATTATGCTGTAAACAAAAACACATCATTAGTCACTCTAGATCCTACTGAAGTGCTACCTGAAGATACTAACGAAGACGAAGCCTTCGCCCAAGCAACCGTAACAATTGATCCTGCCCAATTAGAAATTGAGCATATTAATATCCCTATTATAGTCCATTACTATTATAATGAAATAGATTTGTCTTTTGAAATTTATTACTCCATCAATATTGACAAAAACAAATCCGGCTTTTCTCCTAACTGCGGCGTGCAAGGGCAAACAGTCTACCCTTATATTAAAATTGACAATGACGATCAAGAAATAGAAGATACGATTAATTTTATCGAACAAAATCTTACCCCTCCTGAAGGGATTACTATAGACAATATATTACCAGGTCCTGACAATCAACTTATTTTTATCTTAAGTATTGATGAAGCAGCCAGCATTGGAGAAACATTTTTTACTTTTACAAATCCCGACACCCAAGAAGAAGACTCTATTCCTTTTCATGTGCTTTCTAAATTCACTCCTGATAATTTAAAACAAGGAGAAATCGGGGATTTGGTTTATTATTTTGATGGCGTAATTAATGATAATATTGAGGTGATAACAGAAACACTTCTAGGCAACACAAGCTTTAATTATCCAGGGATTACAGTAAACAGCGTAAAGCTTGAGGATCAAAGCCCCCAGACTAAAATCACCTTTAGTGTAACTGTTGATCCTAATGCTATTGTAGACGAATACGCAGTTAAAAATAGTATTTTAACCGGGGATTCAGATGTTACCATCCCTCTTTATGTAACCGAAGGTGACCAATCTGCAGATGACGGCATTCATCCTGATCCTTTAATTCCCGAAGAACTAAATGTCACCATTAGTCCAGTAGCTGCTCCTGCTGGAACTGAATTCACTTTAAAAATTAATGATGAAGGTGATTTTGGCGCTGAACAAGGCGCCAGTTATGTTTATTTTAAAGATTCCAGCATAAATGTGAAAGTAATCAGCTGGAGTGAAACTGAAATTAGAGCCATTGTCCCTCAAGAAGAAAAAGGTGCTTATGACGTAAAAGTAATTAAAGTACCGGATGCCAGCGACTTAAGCACTATCCAGACATCTAATACAAAGAACTTTAGTATTACCGCCCTAGCCAGCGCTGGCCAGGCCACGATCTACCCTAACCCGTTTAACCCTAACAGCGAAACTGTCAAAATAAATTATGATCACTGCCGAGGTTCCGCTACTAACATTGGCGTATACCTTTATAGTGCTAGCGCAAAATTAGTCTACAACGAATCAACTACCGCCTCTTTTATTGACTGGGACGGTAAAGATAACGGTGGAAACACGGTTTCTGACGGTGTTTATTTAGTAAGAGTGGTCGACGAAAATTCAAGGGCTTTGCTGGCCAAAAGCAAAGTATTGGTGGTGAAATAATGATGAAAATATTTAAGATAGTTTTACTTTCATTTGTCATTTGTCATTTGTCATTTGTCATTCCGGCTTATGCCGGCGACATTGCAGACCCGCTGGCCATCGGCGTTGGTGCTAGATCAATCGGTATGGGTAAAGCTTACGTAGCTATGGCTGAAGACGGCGACGCTTTGTTTTCTAACCCTGCTGGTTTAGCGTCTATTTTGACCCCAAAAGTTTCTTCAATGCAAACTTCGCTTATGGGTGATGTTAGCTACACTGTTATTGGCGGCGCTTATCCTCTAGGCACAAAAGCTGCTATTGGCGCAGGCTATGCTGCTTCTTCTACCGGCGATATTGTTTTAACTAGTTCAGCCGGAACCATAGAAGGAACCGGTAATTGGGGACAGTCTGTTCTATTTGTTTCTTATGGCCGATATTTAAATGATTTGCCTGCTTTTAAAAAGCTTAAAAAAGACGTTTTAGTCGGCGCTAGTTTAAAATACTACGGTGTTGGCGGATCAGGAAACTCAACTATTGATAGCGCTTCTGGTAATGCTTATGGCGCTGACCTTGGTATATTGGTTCCTACTAATGATTATTTAACTCTTGGAGCAAACTATCAAAATGCTTTAAAGGGTAATATTAATTCTGACCAACTGCCTTCTACTTTAAAATTAGGTGCCAAAGCCAGTTTAATTGGTAAAGAAGGCAAGGCTTATTCTGTCCATTCTGACCGCAAACTTTATGCCAACCTTGATTATGATCTAGGTGCTGCTTATCATTTAGGTTTGGAATTTTGGGCAAATAAGAATCTTGCCTTAAGAACCGGTATTGACGGCAGCGAATTAACTGCTGGCTTAGGAGTTCGCATGAAAGGGGTAGAATTTAACTACGCTTACCACCCTTATAACGGTCTTTCTAACGATACTTCCCATTTCTTTTCAATTGGATATTTGGGCGAACCAATCAAAAGGATCTTAAGAGTTAAGCTTGATAAAGCTAATGATAAAGGCATAACCTATGAAGACCATGTTGTTTTAAAAGGTAAAGTTGAAATAGCTGAAGGAACAGAAGATGTTCCGGCTACTGATAAAATCACAGTTTTGGTCAATGGCCAAGAAGTAGAGCTGGCAGAAGACCTTTCTTTTGCTGCTGACGTTACTTTAGATAAATACGGTAAACACTTGGTTCAAGTTAAAGTTTCTGATTCTCTTGGTAATACCGACCTTGATAACATTAGAGTAGTCAGATTAGTTAATTTTGACGACGTACCGGAAGGTTACTGGGCACAGCGGCCAATCGAAGATACAGGAACAGTTGGCTTAGTCCAAGGTTATCCGGATGACACTTTTAGACCGGATCGCAGCTTAACCAGGGCAGAAATTGCTACCCTGTTAGTTCGGGCAAAAGGGCTTGAACTTCCGGAAAAAGCTGATCAGATTTTTACCGACGTAAAACCAGATTTCTGGGCTGCCAGATATATTCAGGTGGCTTACGCCAATGAATTGATGAATGGTTATCCAGACAGTTCTTTTAGGCCAAACAACAAACTTTCTATCGCAGAAGGAATCGCAGTACTGGCTCGTTTTGACGAACTTAAAACAGCGTCAGTTGTTGAAAAACCTTATTGGGACGTTTCCGCAACCCACTGGTCTGCTAAGTACATACAAGCAGCCAAAGATGCTGGCTTGCTTAAGTTTGCGGATGAGAACAAATTAAAACCAAACTCTAAAATGGCTAGATCTGAAGCAATAGACATGTTGGCCAAGACCGCTTTAGCCAATGGAAAAATTACTGACTTATACAGTTGGGAAAAAGGCAAAAAATCAGCTCCTAAACCAGCTTTGATTGGCAAGAAAGCTCCAATAGTGCCGGAAACTCACCCTGAAATCGTTAAAAACATAGTTCCCGGGATCAAACCAGACGTAAATATTGGTGTTGTTTCCGACGGCGACATCGAAGTTATTGCCGTCGAGCAGTACCAAAAGCCTATATATGGGGCTACCCAAGCTTCGTTGTAATAGAAAATGGAGGTGGGGCGAGGGTGAGGAGGCCGGTATGGTAGTTGGGAGAGGATGTGGGGAAAATAAAAAATCACGTATTTTATCACAAATCTTTATTCCCAAATTAATTCAAATTCTTGTTCCTCGAATTTGCGATCGAATCTAAACAAATTTCAACGAATAAGAGGCAAAGTGTGGTTGAGGAGCGTATCAATAGCTTCGTGTTAATTAGAGAGATTTGAGAACTAATTCGTCTCTTGCGATTCGAATTCATTCGGGATCATTGATAAGTGATAGGATTTGAATTATTCGTGACAAAACCACCAACTTCCCACAACCAACATCCAACCCGGCCTCCTCACCCTAACCCAATTTTCCATATTAAGATATCAGCAACATTATTACCACCTACTTTCAAGCATAGAACAGCCAAAAATACGACCAAATCTAGTCAGTTTGGTCACTAACTATCTTCGTTGAAATAAAGCCCTATTCTTGGTATAATACTCCTTTACGCTAATGCCTAGCGAGAAGGAGTTTTTTTTGTGAAAAAGCTTATAATTCTGGCCCTTTTTTCGGTTATCATCCTCTCTATATTCGGATGCGCTCCCAACAAGAAAACAGACGATAAAGCCATGGAAATCTGGGTTATGCCCAATTCACTTGAGCCAGTGGCAGATCTAGAAAGACTAATAAAACCTTTTGAAGAAAAGACCGGCTATAAAGTAAAAATTACCTCAGTTGACTGGGGTGCAGCCTGGTCAAAAATTACCACGGCAGCAACCTCTGGAGATGTTCCAGACATGGTCCAACTTGGCTCTACCTGGGTATCAGCCATTACCGGCATGGGCGCTTTAGAAGTCTTGTCAGCCGAAGCCATTGCCGCTTTAGGCGGGGAAAACGCTTTTGTCCCCGTTGCCTGGAAAACCACTGGTATTGAAAATTCTGGTAAAACCACCGCTATTCCTTGGATTGTGGATGCTCGCTGCTTATTTTTTAGAACTGACGTGCTTAGAAAATCAGGCCTTTCTGCTAGGGGTTTAAATAATTGGAGTTCTTTTAAAAACAGTTTGCAAAAAATTTATGACGCTGATTTAGTAATCGAAGATCAAGTAATTGCTCCGTTGGGAATTTCAGGTAAAAACGACTGGAACGTAGTCCATTCCCTGGCTCCTTGGATCTGGATGGCAGGCGGAGAGTTTTTAGCTCCTGATCGCAAAACCTGTTTGCTTGACAGCGATGAAGTTTTTGAAGGAATTTCCTATTATATTAGTTTAGTAAGAAACAATTATGTTCCCCTTGAATATCTAGAACTAAATACTGCTCAAGTCAGCGGCAACTTTAATTCCGGCACTTGCGCCCTATACTTTGACGGGCCTTATGAGGTTAAAACTTTAACTCGACCCGCATCCGAAGGCGGCGCGCTGGGTTCCCTTACTTCCAGAAACTTTGCTGTAACCGGTTATCCCAAAGGCCCTAAAGGCCGCTATACTTTTGTGGGTGGTTCTAATTTAGGTATTTTTAAAGCAGCCAAAAACAAAAAAGGCGCTTTTGAGCTAATTAAATTCTTAACTTCAAAAGACGCTCAAGTTAAATATGCCAAAGCCTCTGGTTTCTTACCCGCCCGAAAAGAAGCTTTTGCTGACCCATTTTTTGCCAATGACCCTTATCGAAAAGTTTTTAAAGAAGCTATTACTTACGGAAGAACTTATCCCCCTATTCCTTCCTGGGGATTGCTTGAACCAATTTTAACCAGGAGATTTGGGATTATGTGGGATTATGTTACTTTTGATTCCAGCTATAACCCAGAAAAAATCCGGGAGCAGTTAAGACTGGCCAAAAAAGAAGTTGAGTCCATCTTAAACCAATAATGATATATCGAGCGGAGTCGAGATAATGTGCGGTATTTTTGGATATATAGGCAATAAAAACGCTGTCCCTTTTATTATTGAGGGCTTAAAAAAGCTTGAGTACCGCGGCTACGATTCTGCCGGTGTTGCCACGATCGACAAAAAGAAACTGTTTGTTTCTAAATGTGTCGGAAAAATCAGCGCCTTAGAAAAAGTTCTTAAAAGAAAACCCCTTAGCGGAAAAACCGGCATAGGACATACACGCTGGGCTACTCATGGCCAGCCTTCAAATGAAAATTCACATCCTCATGAGAGCTGCGACCGCAAAATCGTGGTAGTACACAATGGTATTATTGAAAATTATCTGGAAATCAGGCGCAAGCTAGCGGATAAAGGTCATAAATTTACTTCTGTAACTGACACGGAAGTAATCTCTCATTTAATTGAAGAACATTATCAGGGAGATTTATTTAAAGCAGTTAAAAAAGCTTTGACTGAATTGCGCGGATCTTATGCTTTGGCAATTATTTCAGAGCATGACCCGGAAAAAATTATCGTGGCTAGGAACGGCAGTCCTTTAATTATTGGTTTTGCCGAAAAAGAGTCTTTTATTGCCTCTGATATCCATGCTTTGCTCAAATATACTAGTAAAGTGATTAGGCTGGATAACGAAGAATTGGCAGTGGTTACAAAAAACCGCGCTAAAATTATGAATTTTAAAGGCGAAATAGTTAAGAAAAAAAGAGAACTTATTTCTTGGGATCCGCAGTCAGCCGAAAAAAGCGGCTATGCTCATTTTATGCTCAAGGAGATCCACGAGCAGCCTAATGCTATCCGAAAAACCATTGAAGGAAGAGTTTTTGCCGAAAGCCATAAGATCCATTTTGATGAACTGAATTTAAGTCGGGACGAAATCAAAAAAATCAATCGCGTAGTCTTTACTGCTTGCGGCACTTCCTGGCATGCGAGTTTAATCGGGGAGTACTTATTCGAGCAATTCGCCAGGATTCCTACTGAAGTGGAATACGCAGCAGAATTTCGCTATCGCCACCCTATTGTTGACGATAACACCCTAATCATCGCTATTACCCAGTCTGGTGAAACCGCTGATACCTTGGGCGCAGTCTGGGAAGCTAAAGCTCAAGGTGCTAAAGTTATTTCCATTTGCAATGTTATGGATTCATCCATTGCCCGAGAATCTCACGGAGTAGTTTACACTAACGCCGGCCCAGAAATTGGCGTTGCTTCTACCAAAGCCTTTACCACTCAGCTAACCATTGTTTACCTTTTAGCTATTTTATTTGGAAAAATAAAAAAAGTTATTTCAAATAGCGAGGCCACCAAGCTTATCAATGACTTAATCGAGCTTCCAGGAAAAATGGAACAAACCTTGTGCCAGGAAAAAAACATTGAAAAAGTGGCGGAAAAATATTTTAAACTTTCAAACGCCCTATATTTGGGCCGGGGCAAAGGTTTCCCTATTGCTCTTGAAGGCGCATTAAAATTAAAAGAAGTTTCTTACATCCATGCCGAAGGCTATCCAGCCGCAGAAATGAAGCACGGTCCCATTGCCTTGATTGATAAAAACATGCCGGTAATTGTTTTAGCTCTTTCTGGACGCCGCTACGAAAAGATTTTGGGCAATGTTGAAGAAGTAAAAGCGCGCGGCGGCATCGTAATCGCTGTAGCCTGCGAAGGAGACCAGTCAATTCAGGAAAAAGCCGATGAAGTGGTCTTTATTCCTAAAACTACAGAAGCTCTCTCTCCACTTTTAGCGGTTATTCCTTTGCAAATTTTAGCTTATTATATTGCTGTAAAACGCGGCTGCCATGTGGACCAACCCAGAAATTTGGCAAAAAGCGTTACAGTTGAATAAAGGAAATTTTTATGCAAAACCCAAAATACTATGTTTCAGAACAAAACCAGTTCGTCATTGAAAACTATAATCTTGCCCCTTCTTTTTCCAGCTTCTTTCCCGGCATTGCCGGCATATTTGGCAGCCCTATGTGGGTTTTTTATGCTAACCGGGGACAAGCCATTGCCTGTGCTGGAGTAAAAGACAAAAATGGCGCCATCATGGAATTTCAGCCGGCCAATAAAGCTTATCGCACTGTATCGCTAACTGGATTTCGAACTTTTCTTAAGATAAAAGATCATTATTATGAGCCTTTTGCCGAACATACTAAGTATAAAAAAACCATGCTTATCTCGCCTGACCACCTAGTCCTAAAAGAAGAAAATCATGACTTAAAAGTAAAGGTTGAGGTAACCTACTTCACCCTTCCGGGCGAAAGTTTCCCGGCTCTGGTCAGAAAACTTAAAGTTACCTGCCCTAAAAAATGCCAAATAGAAGTATTGGACGGTTTGCCCGTCATTATTCCTTTCGGTTTTTCAGACGACCTTTTAAAAAGAATCTGCCAGACAATTGAAGCTTGGTGCTCGGTTGAAAACACCAATAGCAAAACTCCTTTTTACCGGTTAAAAGTGATTCCAGCCGACGCATCCGAAACTAAGCTAATTGAAAAAGGCCATTTTTTCATTTCTTTTTCAAAAGAGGAGTTAGCCAGCGTTATTGTTGAACCAGCAATAATTTTTAACCAGACCACCAGCTTTACCCGTCCGGACAATTTCATCGATAATAAAAACTTTAAGGTCCCTGCTTCTCAAGTCTGTCAGGGATTTACTCCTTGCGCCTTTGCTCATAAAAAAGAAACTAGCAAAGAATTTGAGCTTATCTCTGTTATCGGCCGCGCGGAAAACTTAAAAGAATTAAACGCTATTAAAAAGCGCGTAACCAGCAAGGGTTATATAGAAAAAAAATTCCAGGAAAATCAGGAGCTTATCGGGGGAATCTGTCAACAAATTAACACCAAGAGTGCTTTTAAGAATTTTGATCTCTACGCTCAACAGACTTACCTGGACAATATCATGCGCGGCGGGCTGCCCATAAATATCGGGGATAAAAATATTTATCTCTACTATCGTAAACATGGCGACATGGAGCGCGATTATAACGATTTTAAACTTATGCCCACCTACTTTTCTCAAGGCAATGGCAATTACCGCGATATTAGCCAAAATCGGCGCTGCGACATATTTTTTAATCCTGAAGCAGCGGAAGACAATATTGTCCGCTTTTTCAATCTAGTCCAGCTTGACGGCTATAACCCCCTAGTAGTACTGGGCAGTAAGTTTTTTATTAAATCAGAAAGTGCCGCCCAAAAAATCATTAAAAGACATTTAAAAAAAGACGGTCACAAACTGACCGAACCATTTATTTTAGGAGAACTTTTAAAATCAATCCCTGATTATAAAACCTCAAAAGAAGAGTTTGCCAAAGATCTGCTCAAACATTGTGAAGTTAAAGAAGAGGCAACGCACGGAGAGGGGTTTTGGATTGACCATTTCTTTTACAACACTGATTTATTGGAAAGCTATGCTTGTGTTTTTCCAGATAAGCTTAAAAACTTATTATTTAACAAGCCTATTTTCACTTTTTATGACAATGACCATGTGGTGGTTGATCGCAAAGAAAAGTATGTGCTTAAAAACAAAAAAGTAAGACAGTATGAAAGTGTAAAAACCGCACCTACCAAAGCAAAATTAGGTAAATTCAAAACCACTTTAGCTGCAAAAATTATTTGTGCTATTGTAAATAAAGCCGCTTCGTTTGACGCGGAAGGCATTGGTCTGGAAATGGAAGCAGAAAAACCTGACTGGTATGACGCATTAAACGGCCTACCCGGCCTTTTAGGCTCTTCTCTTTCTGAAACTCTAGAACTAAAGAGGATTTGCCTCTTTTTGCTAAATAATCTTGACCAAAAAGCCAAGGTCAAAGTGCCGGTCGAGATCAAAGATTTTATCGCTGGTATCTACCATGTTATTAATGTTTCTAATCCTTTTAAATATTGGAAACTAAGTTATCAGATGAAAGAAACTTATAGGAATCAGATAAAATCCGGGCTAAGCAACAAAGAAACAATTATCGGCAATAAATATTTAGCTGATTTCTTAAAAAGCGTTATTAACAAATGCAGCCGCGCAACCAAAAAATGCCTAACTAAATATAAGAATTATTATACTTATTTTATCAATGAAGCAACCAGTTTTGAAGAACTAGAAGACGGCTCAATTGAAATTAAAAAATTCAAGCAAAAACCGCTACCATTATTTCTAGAAGGTTTTGTCCACGCATTAAAAGTTGAAAAAGACAAGAAGATCTATGCTCGAGTTAAGAGAAGTCCTTTATACGACAAAAAATTAAACATGTATAAGGTTAATGCCCCTTTAGACAAAGCGCCAATTGAAATCGGCCGCTGCAAAATATTTACTCCCGGCTGGCTGGAAAACGAATCTATCTGGCTGCACATGGAATATAAATATCTGCTAGAGCTTTTAAAAGCCGGATTTTATAAAGAATTTTTCAATGATTTTCAAACTTGTCTGATCCCTTTCCTTAAGCCAGAAACTTACAAGCGCAGCATTTTAGAAAATTCTTCTTTTATTGTTAGCAGCGCTAATCCCAACAAAAAGAATCATGGCCGCGGATTTGCCGCCCGACTTTCTGGCGCTGCCGCAGAATTTATTGATATATGGGTATTGATGACCACTGGAAAAGAAATCTTTCACTTAGACAAAAAAGGAAAACTTTGTTTTTGTTTAAGACCTAAATTGCCTGCCTGGCTATTTAAAAAAGGAGAATTCTCTTTTAAGCTATTTGGCAGCATTGATATTACTTATATTAATAAAAAGAAGAAAAATACTTATGACAAAATTAAACCCGTGCTTTACAAGCTCTATCTTGAAGATGATGAAGCAGAGGTTAAATCGATTTGCGTATCCGAACCTTATTCAAAGTTAATTAGAGATAGAAAAGTCAAGAAAATCGTAGTAACATTAGCCTAATATGTATCCATTTGGCGTAACTTATTATCCGGACCAGTGGCCCAAGGAAACTTGGGACGCCACTTTTCGTCAAATTAAAGCTGCCGGATTCAACCTGGTGCGCTTTGGTGAAATGGCTTGGGATTGGATAGAACCTTCTCCGGGAAAATTCAAATTCAAAGAACTTGATCAGGCTATGAACCTTTGTAAAAAGTATGGCCTAAAAGTTTTACTGGGCATCCCTACTTCTCAAGTTCCTCCCTGGTTCCATCGTAAATATAAAAACAGCCGTCCCGTAGCAAACGACGGCACGTTGTATCCAGAATACGGACCAAGACCCAATATATGTAAAGATAATGTCCCCTACCGAAAACATGCTGAAAAACTGGCTCGAAAAATGGTTGCACGCTACAAAAAGCACCCAGCTTTATTATTGTGGCAAGTGGATAATGAACCAGTTTATCCTCCGCTAGATTATACTGGCAGTCAAGATTTTTGCCATTGCGAACATTCCAGAAAAGCCTTTATTGCTTGGGCTAAGAAAAAATACGGTTCGCTCAAGAAAATTAATCAGGTCTGGGGTGCTAAATTTTGGACTAATTACTTTTCTTCTTACGATGACATTAGAACCCCCAAAAGTGGCATCTGGGACGCAGTTTCTCCTCACATCTTTTTAGATTGGTACCGTTTTAAAACCGAAAGCATAAAACAGTGGGTAGAACATTTAGCTAAAATTGTTAGAAAACAGGACAAAAAGCATAAAGTCGGCACTAATGGTTTTGTGGGAATTTGTAGCCGAGTACCAGACCACAGTTTGATTCCACAAAACTTAGATTGGTATGGTTTGGATGTTTATCCTATGGGCGGCAAGATGAGTCAGCGTGATTATGCTTTTATTTTAGATTTGTGGCGAAGTTATACTAAAAATAGTAAGGCAGAATTTCACATTACTGAACTGCAAGGCGGACAAAATGTGCGCTGGGGCTATCCAGGCTATGTTAAGGGTCCAGAAATTAAAGGCTGGGTTGAAGATGCCTTAAAACATGGAGTTAAATCCATTCTATTCCACGCCTGGCGGCCACCTATCTTTGGCGCTGAAACCGGCGGGTTTGGCATATTAAAAACTGATGGCTCATCTACCAAAAGATTAGAGGTAATAAAGAAAGTATCATCCAACCTCCGCACAGAACATTTGGATCATTCCAACACAGCTATTGCATATTTACGCAGTAGCGAAGTCCAAGCTTATCAGGAACAAGGTCCTCCTCGCGGGATCGTGGGACAGTGGGAAGCAGTCAGAGGTGATATTGGCATAATGTATACACTTAATTCAACTGGCGGGGCTTACAAAGCTATTTACAAAAAAGGTCAGGCAGTTGATTTTATTTTTGAGCAGGATTTTGATTCTGGCAACCTGCCTTATAAAACCATTTTAATGCCTAATGCTTACTTATTATCTAAAAAACAATATAATAATTTAAAAAAATGGATTAAAGCCGGCGGCACCTTAATTACCGATGCCAGATTTGGCTTAAAAGACGAAAACGGACATCTTTATTTAAAGCCTTTGCTAGAAGATTTACTTGATATCACTTATGACCACACTGAACCAACCAAAGATGGTTTTATTGATGCAATTAATGGGAAAACAAAAAAACAAATGATTACTAAAAAAATTGGTAAGGGCAAAGTAGTTTACGCTAATTACAGTCTCTTCCTTGAAATTTTTAGTGGCAAGCGGCACAGGCTTAGTGTTTAAGTAACGTCTTCCCCTGGTTCTGTATCTTCTCCCTCAAGCATTGCGGCTTCTAACCTGTTGACTGATTCAGTCACATCAAGCAAAGCGTTAAAAATCTGGCCAGGTTTTGGCTGCTTTTTACTAGCAAATGAAAATTCATAATCGAAAACCGCTAATTTCTCCTCCGGCCCCATTGATCCTTTCCAACCATGATCAGCAATCCCAATAAACACTTCCTCATCACCATTCATGGCAAACCACAATAATTCAGCCAGGAAAAATTCTTCAGATGTAAATTCTGTTCCAGGCATCATAATTTCTGAAGCAGCAATTAAATGGGGTTCAATTATTATCTCTCTAGACCCTAACGCTCTATGCGACATGTTTAGTTTGCCTGCTAATTGGCCAGTAAATAAATCTAAACTAAATTCAACTGCAATCCTACTATCAAACCGTTCATTAAGTAATTGCATAAAAGTCCCAGCCACTGGAACATCAACATAACCCTTTAAGCTGGAAAGTTCTGTTTCAAAAACAAAATTTAAATTTTGACCTTCGCCAGATAAAGTTAATGTCTTTTTTGTTCGCTGACTTGGCTCATAAATCTTGGTACTCATCAAACCAGAACGCAGCGAACCAAATAATTGCCGAGTCGCAGGTCTTAATGCTAATTGATTAACGCTCATGTCTTTCGCTCCTTAATCCCAATCATACATAGCTTCTCTGTTTCTTTGTTCTAATACGCTTTCAGCATGTTGAAATCCATCTTCTCCGTTAAAAGAAATAATTAATCTTTCAGTAAAAGCATAGGTGGGGAATAATATTGACTTTCTGGCTCCCAAATAACGCATGTAATAACTACAAAGTTTGCCGCTTTGGAATGATCCATCCCCTCCGGCTACCTCCATCAAATAGACCTTGCACAAAAGTTGCTCTGCGGCAATGCGCATGGCAGTGGTCATAAGTATCTGCCCAATACCGTAAAAATTTTTATCTCCTCGATTGCGATAGTCTTGCTCAACTTTCAAATTAACATATGAGCGCCCCATCATATTTAATCCTTCGTCCGTGAGCTCGCTTCTCCTAGTATAAACTTGGCCGGGGTCACAACTTTTTCCCAAAAGAAATTGCCTGGTCGATTCTGACAGCTTTGTCCCAATCACACTAGTATCTTCCATAATACCCTTGTGACACGCAAGACTTACCCCAAAAGTTCCAATAGTGTCAGCAACATCAAGATCAATAGCGTCAATAACTATATAAGGTGCTAAATTATTACCATAATCGGTCCAACGTGGCTCCAGCATATCACAAGAAAAAGCAAACAAAATCTGCCGCTGATTTGAATCAAAAGTGTGAGAAGTATGCCCTTGAGCAACTAACTCAGAAAATTGTTCATCAGGAAGCATTGTTACTGAATCCAAAAAAGGATACTTTGGCTGGACAATTATTCCAGCTTCGCCACCTTCGGTTTTTCCAAGTCTAAAATGTAAGCGGTTGGAACGATCGGTCCTATCTGCGGCCCAAGTAAGAACTTTTTGCTGCATAAGCGAAATTGGCTTAAATGTTGAACTCGCAACTTTCATATATCTTTATCGCTATAAAAAGACGGGGATTTCATCTTTTTTAAAGTCCGAAATTATGGTAAAATTATGGTTTCGTGATAACAAAATATTAAGGAGACTTAAGACATGAAATACGGACATTTTGACAAGGAAAACAAAGAATACGTTATTACCAGACCCGATACCCCACTACCCTGGACCAACTACCTTGGCGCCGAAGAATATTGCGCAATTATGAGCAACACTGCCGGAGGCTACAGCTTTTACAAAGATCCTAAAGAAAGAAGAATCCTACGTTACCGCTATAACAACGTTCCCCAGGACCGCGGTGGTCGCTATTTGTACATTCGCGATAATGAAAGCAAAGACTACTGGTCTGCTTCTTGGCAGCCAGTTTTAAAAGATTTAAAAGATTATAAATACGAATGCCATGTTGGTCTGGGCTATACTACTATTGCTTCTGAATATGCTGGGATTTCCACTAAAACCACTTACCTTGTCCCGCTAGGAGAAAACCTGGAAATTTGGATGATGGAAGTAAAAGCCAGCGGACCTAAAACCAGAGATCTATCGGTTTTTTCTTTTGTTGAATTCTGCCTCTGGGACGCGCTTAATGACATGACTGACTATCAATACAATTTAAACATTGGCCAAACCGAAGTTAAAGATAATATTATTTACCATCTTTCTCGCTATCGAGTGGAAAAAGATTTAGTTGGCTATTTTGCTTGTTCCAATAATAAAGCTAAAGGTTTTGATACTCAACGAAGAGACTTTATGGGAACTTATGGCGATTGGTCAAACCCTAGAGCGGTAATCGAAGGCAAAATGACTAATTCTATTGCCTGCGGCTGGTCACCGGTTGGCTCTCAAATGTTTAACTTTAAATTAAAACCCGGCGAAACCAAGACTTTTATCTTTGTGCTTGGGTTTACCGAAGATATCAAAGTTCCTCCTCAAAAAATTGAGCAATTTAATACCCCGGAAAAAGTAAACGCGGCTTTTGCTGAACTTAAAAAATATTGGGACGGAAATTTAAACAAATATTCAGTACAATCTCCTGATCCAGAGCTGGATTTAATGGTCAACGTTTGGAACCAATACCAATGTTTAACTACTTTTAACTGGTCACGCTCTGCTTCTTATTATGAATCTGGTATTGGTCGTGGAATGGGTTTTCGCGATTCAAACCAAGACACTTTAGGCTTTGTGCATTTAATCCCGGAAAAAGTAAAACAAAGGATCATTGACTTAGCTTCTAACCAGTTTGAAGACGGATCAGCCTACCATCAGTACTCTCCTCTTTCGAAAAAAGGCAACGGGTCTGGCTATTCTGACGATCACCTTTGGTTAACTGTTTCTGTTCCTTCCTATGTCAAAGAAACCGGCGATATCCGCTTCCTAGAACAAGCCATTCCTTTTGTTGGTGGAGAAAAAGGCACGCTTTACGATCATATGGCTAGAGCAATCAATTTTAGTTTAACCCACTGTGGTTCACACCACCTGCCCAAAATGTATTTTGCCGATTGGAATGATTGTTTAAACCTAACCCATAACAATGAAGATGCAGAATCAGTAATGGTAGCAGAAATGGTGGTTAATGGCGCCCGTGAAATGGCTCAAATGGCAGAATTGCTTAATAAAAAAGATGATGTAAAAAAATATAATGACATTGCCGAAGATATGAGTAAGAGGATTGATAAAGCAGCTTGGGACGGCAACTGGTACATCCGCGCTTTTGACGAAGAAAAACAACCCATTGGTTCTTCCAAAAATAAAGAAGGTCAGATTTATCTTGAATCCCAGGCCTGGGCAGTACTTTCTGGAACAGCTGACCAGGAAAAAGCTAAAAAATGCATGGATTCAGTTAGAAAACATCTTTGGACCAAACACGGGATCATCTTGATGAACCCACCCTATTCTGAATTTATCTGGAAATACGGTTCAATCTGCGTTTATCCGCCAGGACTCAAAGAGAACGGAGCAATCTTTTGCCATCCCAACCCTTGGGCCATGATTGCAGAGTGTATTTTGGGCCGCGGCGACTATGCTTATGAATATTATAAAGCTATCCAGCCTGCCGCTAGAAACGAAATTGCTGATTTACACAAAACCGAACCTTATGTTTACTGTCAAATGATTGCCGGTAAAGCACATAAGGATTTTGGTGAAGGAAAAAATTCTTGGTTAACTGGCTCTGCTTGCTGGAACTTAATTGCCGCTACCCAATGGATCCTGGGGGTTAGACCTGCTTATAAAGGTTTAACCGTTGATCCTTGTATTCCAAGAGCTTGGAAAGGCTTTTCAGTAAAAAGAGTTTTTAGAGGATCTACTTACTTTATTACTGTACGCAACCCAGAAGGGGTTTCCAAGGGCATTAAATCCATAACCATGGATAACAAGAAAATTGAAGGAACCATTATTCCAGCCGACCAAACCGCTGGCAACGAGCATCATGTTGAAGTAGTCATGGGATAGTTGTATAATTCTCTCAAATCAAATTTGAGGAGGATTATCATGAAATTTAAAATAGCCTGTTTGTTTTTTGTTGTTTGTTCTTTGTTTTTTTTCACCATTACTACTGGTTGTGGTTCTTCCAGCTCTAGCGCTACTACAACTACAACCGCTGCCGCCACCACTACTACCAGTACCACGACAACTACGTCTGCCAACTTTAGCATAACTTCTTCTGCTTTTGATGATGGCAATGCCATACCCTTAATCTATGCTTATACTTCAATAACTGGTGGGTTAAATACCTCTGTCCCTTTAGCCTGGTCCAATCCTCCCGCTGGCACATTATCTTTTGTGCTAAGAATGGTTGACACTGCCTTTGATCCAGTGGCTTATCATTGGGTAGTAATTGATATTCCTTCAACCGCTACTTCCATAGCTTCTGGCGCTTCAGGCACAGCCAATATGCCATCTGGCTGCCAAGAAGTAGTTAATGACGTCACTGGGCTTGCCAGTTATGAAGGTCCCTGGCCTCCTTCTGGCGAAACACACACTTATCAATTTACTCTTTATGCTTTAAATACTGCCGAGGTAGATCTTGATCCAGCCGCAGCCATCACTGACACAAATTTTAATGCTGCGGTTAATGGATTTACGCTTGAGGTCATAACTTTATCCGGAACATTTGAAGGCTCTTAAAGGTTAATGGATTTTAAGCATACTCCGGTCTTGCTTAAGGAAGCTGTGCAGTTCCTTAACCCCAAAGATAATGGCATTTATGTTGATTGTACTTTGGGTGGAGGAAGCCATAGTGAAAAAATCAAAACCCAATCCGCCTCCGGCGGACTAAAATCCAAAATTTTTGCCTTTGACCACGACCAAGATGCCCTCGATGCCGCTAAAACCCGCTTAGCAAAGTTTGAAAACATCACTTACATCAAAGACAACTTCAAACATCTAAAAAAACATATTCAAGAACCAGTAGATGGTATACTTTTTGACCTTGGAGTTTCCTCTCATCAAATAGACACAGCAGAACGTGGTTTTAGCATTCAAAAAGATGGGCCATTGGATATGCGAATGGACAAAGGGTTGAAAACCACAGCTGAAGAAATTATAAACACTTATGATAAAGAAGATTTGCAGAAAATATTTAAAGAATTCGGCGAAGAACGTTTTGCCTACCGTATTGCCAAAGCGATTTGCAGAAAAAGAGGCTCAGAAAAGATCAAAACCACTTTTCAGTTAAAAGAAATAGTTGAAAAAGCTATTCCAACCTGGAAAAAAAGAGAATCAGTCACTAGAATCTTTCAATCTTTGCGGATTTTTATTAATGATGAGCTGGATGTTTTAAAGTCTGCTTTAAAAGATGCAATTGATCTGCTAAAACCAGGTGGAAGAATTGTTGTGATTTCTTATCATTCACTCGAAGATCGAATTACAAAACATACTTTTAGAGAGATAAAATCCGCTTCTAACGGGCAATTACAAATCTTAACCAAAAAGCCAGTACAGGCTGGACTAGAAGAGCTCTCTTTAAATCCTCGCTCAAGAAGTGCTAAACTTAGAGCTGGGGAGAAAAAGAATGAAAGCCTCATTTAGAAGAGCAATCTTTACTTTAGTTTTAATCGTAGCCCTAGCCGCAATTCATTTATACATCTATACCCAAAACATTGACTTAAAATACCAAAATACTGACCTAAAAATTGAGCTCAACGAACTGCGCAGCAAAAATCGCCTGCTAGGCAGCCAAGTAGCTAAAAGAGAAGACCTAAAGCAGATCGAAAAGATTGCCAAAGAGAAACTAGGGATGACTTATCCGTCGAAGATGCATTATATTGATAGCCAAGCTGCGAAAACCAGCTTGGATGGTGGTAAAAAATAAGCCGGGGCTCGCCAGTTAATTTTGCTTCAACCTTAGCCAGCTCAATCGCATCATTAAACCCGCCAATCTTATCCACTAATTTTAATTCAAAAGCCTGGTTACCAGTATAAAGCCGACCCTCGGCCAGCTCATAAACTTCTTCAGTTGCAATTTTTCTTCCCGCAGCAACCGCGTTTACAAATTCATCATAAGTAACTTTTTGCAGTTTTACAATCATATCAGCTTCTTCGGTGGTTAATTTTCTGGCCGAAGAAAACATGTCAGAGTATTTGCCTTCTTTGTAAATTTCAGATTTAATGCCAAATTTTTTATAAAGTTTTTCATATAAAGGAATATAGCCAATCACCCCAATACTGCCGGTTAAGCTGGATTCATTCGCCACAATTTTATCTGCACCGCAAGCAATATAATATCCACCTGAAGCCGCAATATTACCCAAAGAAGCAATTACAACTTTCTCTTTCTGCTTGGCATATTTTATTGCCTCATAAATCTCACCGGCTGCAATACCCCCTCCACCCGGAGAATTAATTCTTAAAATAATGGCTTTAATAAACACATCGTCACTAGCCTGACGAATGTAGCCGCTAACGGTTTCAGAGCCAACAATCTGCCCGCCAAAAAGAACATTCTCATCGCTTTGCCCTGAAACAATCTCTCCGTCAATTTCAATCACCGCCACCCCAAACATTTGGGTTAAGAAAAACTCTTCGTCTTCTACTTCTTTTAATTTGATCATACTGGCTTCTTTGTCTTTTTCTTTAGCTCCGGCAATAATTGCCGCCAGCTTAGTTGCTTCTTTAAAATAGCCAATCTCATCAATTAGCCCCAAATCTTTTGCTTCTTCAGCAGTAAATAATTGACCTTCTCCCATTTCTTTCATTGCTGCAATGTCAATCTGGCGGTCTTTTGCCACATCAGTTAATAGCTGACGATAAAGATCGGTCACAATGCTTGAAATCATTTCTTTTTGCTCTTTGGAAGCTGACTCGTTATAAGGAGAAAAAGCAGCTTTATATTTTCCTTGGGTAAACTCTTGAAATTCCATGCCAATCTTTTCATACAAACCACCAATACGATAAACTGCTACACTTTGACCAAAAGCCCCCACCACCGCCCCTGGTGGAGCCACAATCTTATCTGCTACAGCTGCTAAATAATATTCATCGCCCAAAGCACTGCCTTCAATGTAGGCTACAACTTTTTTGCCTTTAGCTTTAGCTAGTACAAGCTCTCTTCTAATTTCCTGCACAATCGCCATGCCTCCCAATCCTCCACCAAAACCCCCAATCTTAATCATAATTCCGTTAACTGACGGATCTTTAGCCGCCTTATTGATATCAGCAATAATTGAGTCTACGCCAGGGTTAACTCCACCCAAAATGCTAACTTGAGTTCTGCCGCCCTTAATCGCACCGCTTACATCTATTAAAACATATTCTTTTTGTTTGATTATTGAAAAAGGACGTTTTCGTCGAGGTAAATATTTTAAACCTGCTTCCATTTTTTGAACTGTGGTATTACCAGGCTCAAAAACAGCTGCATAATCAAAAGCAAAAACCCCCATGTCCATACTACCGCCAACAGTAGGATCTCCGCGATTAAGTCCAGCTCGCAAAGTAAACCCTTCCGTAATATCTGTTTCCACGCCAAAGTGAGCATAAGTTTGGCCAGATCGAGCAATTTCAGCATCAGCTGCCAAAGTAAATTGATCATCCATAATTTTTAAAGCTGCACCCAGCCTGCCTGAGGCAGAAACCAAAGTTGTGCTGCTGGTTAATAAATCTTGGGCAATTAATCCCAGTCTAAATTGCGGGCTAACTCTCACTATTGCTCCCAAATCGCTGGACCAACCCGAAGAAACAGTGCCGGAAATATTTTTGCTAATATCTTTATAACTCATACCCCAACTAAGCCAGTTTTGTTTATTACCAAAACCAAGGCTGGTAACTGTTACTTCATCACTATTGGTAGAGCTTTCTAAATTCCACAGGCCATAACCTAAATAACCAAGTTTTAACAGATTAACAGTGCCTTGCACATGTTTGCGATTGGTGTCTGGATTACCGGTAGTATAAGCTATCCCCGGAACCGCCAGTCCAGCTGGGTTATAAAAAAGCGCAGATGCATCGTCAGCCAGTGCGGTATAAGCACCACCCATGCCTGCTGCGCGCACACCTACTCCGCGTTTAAGGGCAAGGTCTGATAAATCCTGGGCAGAAGAAGCACCAATGACGAATGACAAAAGAAGGATCAAAGATACAATCAGCTTTTTCATGCTTTTATTTTAGCACAAAAAGTGAAATTTCGCAGGAAACCTCACGATAAAGAAGTGTATTTTAAAAAGCCCCTCGATCCGCCTCAGCGGACTCGAGGCAAGGAGGATTCCTAAATGTCATTAGCAGTAAGAGGAGTTAATGCTCAACCAATTAAAAGCAGATACATGTTTGTCCATGGAGGAGTAAGGGCTGCTCAATTAGCAGTTGCAAAAATGCTCATAGAAGACCAAGTTTTATCAAGCAAAGATCAAGATTTACTTGCCTTGTTAGATCGCTGCCAGGATCTCACCTATAGAGCACAGTTGCAGGACGGAATTGTAAACATTGGCATACAAAACAGATTCTTTATGGCCAATGAAATTAGTGATGAATTAGCTAAGAGGGGTTTTTATGAAACTGGAACAAATGTGCCTAGTAGACACGAAGAACCAATAGGAATGCCTTGTCGCAGAATTGGTATTTATCCTTTAGGGGATGATTTAGCTACTTGTTCTTTTCGAATGGATTTTGGCGCTGCCACTGAAGCTTTGGCCAAACAACAAGAATTAATCTTCGGATTAAACAGATCTATCAATGTAAATGTAGAAGTATTTGCTCAAGACGGACGATTAACTGTTGACTTGGCAAAACTTGCTTCTCATCTGCCTCTTCAACATACTTTAGTTTTATCTAACTTAAATGAAGCTGCCCAAAGTATTATTGGCAAAAGAAGAAGTGGTGGTCAGTTTAAACAAGGGCTTCTGGTTAAAAGTATTGGCAACCATGATTTAGCTATAAGATTAACTGTTGACGGCTTAAGCAATATTACAGCGGCAGGACAAGTAATATCTGGTGATCAATCACCTGGCAAAATCCCAACCTTAACTTTTGCTCTCCATAATCTAACTATACAACGTGATGGAATAGAATATGGTTATATTTTAGAAACTCAAGAACAAGACGCTCTGGCATATGCAAAAGCTATAGCTGACGCTTTTGAAGCAATGACTGTTTCAGCTCAAGTCACTGAAGATCTTATGCAAGACACCATCCCCATTACTCCCGAAGCAATGGTAAGTCAACCAATTCATCCAAGTATATTAAAAAGTGCCACCAAGTTAAGAGAAATGTTCATGGCTATCTGGAACGCTTACGGCTCAGAGAATGATCAACAGGCAAATGCAAAATTAAGAGAGATCCTCTCTATTTGGGAAGAAAGAGGCTATATTGATCCTGAATTAACTGACATTTATGAAACATATAAATTGGTTAGTGAGACTATTAGTAGGGTTGTCCATAATCTATATCCTACCAAGACAGAGGCAATTTATCATTTCCAGGTTGCACGTTATTTAACCCTGGTCCAAACTCTTGAATTATTTAAAAATAGTCCAAACACTATTCTTGACGATGTGAGCGCACTCCTACCTTGTCTTTTTAAAACCACAGAAGAAATTGAGAATACTCACCCAGAACTAATAAATCTAAAAGCATATATTGACGCGCATCCTACCCTCTTAAAAGAAAAGATCAATACTTATGGTCCCGCACTTTTGGCTTCTATAGAAGCTTCTCAAAAAGAACAAAATCCTCTTGATCCTAATGCAGATATTCATGCTTTCAATTCTTGGCAGTACATGTTTCATAACACCTGGAAATTTCTACTTGGTGATCATAGTAATGCTTATGCTTCAATAGATTATCTACGTTTTGATAATATTGCCGCTGGAGAAATTATCTTTCCGCTATGGATCACACACTTAAGAGAAGTTATGCTCGAGCCTAATCGAGAAACTCTTTCTGCAGAAATAATACAAAAGTTAGAAGATTTAATTGACCGACTGGAAGGTTGATATTTGACATTATAAAGCTTAAAGCTATATCATTAAGCTATTATGATACGCGTACGCTTTGCACCCAGCCCCACCGGGGCACTTCATATTGGAGGAGCCAGGACTGCCCTTTTTAACTGGCTTTACGCCCGCAATCAAAACGGTCAATTTATCCTAAGAATTGAAGATACGGACCAGCAACGTTCTACCCAAGAAGCAATTAAAGCCATTGTTGATGGGATGAAGTGGCTAGGTCTTGATTGGGATGAGGGCCCAGGAACCGATGGAAAATATGGCCCCTACTTTCAAACTAAAAGAATAAAAATCCACCAAGAGCATGTTGAAAAATTATTAAAAGAAGGCAAAGCTTATTATTGCTTCTGCTCGGCCGAAGAGCTGGACAAAAAAAGAAAAGAGTCAGCTGCTAGGAAAGAAGCGCCAAAGTATGACGGCAGCTGCCGCAAACTTTCCGAAGCAGAGATTAAAGAAAAAATAAAACAAGGTATTCCTCATGTTATCCGTTTTATGCTGCCAACAGTAGGAGAAACCGTGGTGCATGACATGGTGCGCGGCGATGTGGTATTTAAAAATGAGGTCTTGGATGATTTTGTGATCCAAAAATCAGATGGATTTCCAACTTATAACTTTGCTTGCGTAATTGATGACCATTTAATGGAAATTTCGCATGTTATCCGGGGAGATGATCATTTATCCAACACTCCCAGACAAATTTTGCTTTATAAAGCTTTTGGCTGGAAACCACCAAAGTTTGCCCACCTTCCCATGATCCTGGGGAAAGACGGCAGCCGGCTTTCAAAAAGGCATGGCGCTACTTCAGTAATTGATTATGAAACCATAGGTTATCTGCCTGAAGCTATGCTTAATTATATCGCTCGCCTGGGTTGGGGACACGGTAATCAGGAAATTTTTTCCAGGAATGAGCTGATAAAATTATTTTCTTTGAAAAAAGTCAATAAAAACCCGGCAATTTTTGATACAGACAAATTAAATTGGTTAAACGGAAAATATATTCGAGCAATTTTACCAGAAAGGTTAATTGATCTTTGTGAACCACTACTAATTGAAGCTTATGGCAATCATGATATTGAATATATCAAAAAAGTAGTCTTAGCCTTCCATGATCGCTTAGTCTTAATCCCAGAAATCGTGCCTTTGGCAAAATTCTTTTTTATTGATGAGCTTGAATATGACGAGGAAGGGGTTAAAAAACATTTTAAAACTGAAAATGCGAAGAAAATTTTTACCTCTTTAAAAGAAGGCCTAGAAAAATTAGATTCTTTTACCCATGATAAAATTGAAGTTGTGTTTAAGCAAATAGCCAAAGCAATGAGCTTAAAACTTGGGCAGGTAATCCATCCCTGCCGCCTGGCTTTAACCGGAACCTTACAATCCCCTCCTATGTATGAGGTGGTGGAGGTTTTGGGGAAAGATAGGGTTATTCAAAGGCTTTCAAAAGCTCTTGACTTAGTATCTTAGTTACTCTGTTACACAAATTATCCGAATCTTATCCCATATCAACAATCCCAAATGAATCCGAATCGCAATAATCGAATTAACTCTCTTATTACACGAATAGCACGAACAATTTGATACGTGAAGAATTAGGGGCAATAAGGGATTTTCCAATTCGTGGCATACTATTCGCATTAATTCGGGACTAAAGATTTGGGATAAAATACGGGTGATTCGGGCTCCCTCCCCCTCCCCACTAACACAAAAAGCTAGCAATCTTGTAAATTAACTTAGCCACGGCAAAATCACTAACATGATCGTCTTTTTTAGGAGCCAATTCCACAATATCAAAGCCAACAATATTTTTAGCTTTACAAATAGTTTTTAAAATGTCCAATGTTTGATACCACCCCAATCCTCCAGGCTCAGGCGTACCAGTAGCAGATACAACACTTGGATCAAAAGCATCCACATCAAAAGTAATATAAACATCGTCGGTTAGTTGGCTTAAAATTTTATTAACATCAATTTTCTTATCTGCCCAATGGATTTTTTCCAGTTGATCAGATTTTTTTGCAAACTCATGACCTTCTTTTGAAATATTACGGATGCCAACTTGGACACCAGGAAAAAGCTCTAAAATACGCCGCATAGCGCAAGCGTGGTTATTTTCTGAGCCTTTATAACTAAAACGTAAATCAGCATGAGCATCAAACTGCAAAACTGATATATTTTTAAAGGCCTGGATCGCAAAAGAAGAAATGGAATGTTCTCCGCCTAAAATAACGGGAATTTTGTTTTCTTGCAAAACTTTACTAACCCTTGCCTTAAGTTGTGCTGCTGAACAAGGTTTTTGGATTTCAAAATCTTCTACTTCCCTACCCGATTCATAATCAAATCCCTCTACCTGCTCCATGGCTCGAAGAATTGCTGCTGGTCCCTTTTTCGTTCCTTTACCATAAGTAGTAGTTTTTTCGTGAGGACAAGGGATGATGACAAATTTAGACATGCAGAGAACCTACCAGACTTTTTATGTCCGGGAGGCTTCCAATATATTCTTCTTCAAGATGGGATGAACAAAAAAAGGCTTGTAGCTCTTCTCGAGCTTTATCTACATTAATATCTTTACAGGAAAAAATATCTATAAAAACCTGGCCTTTTTCCGGAAAAGTGTGAATAGAAATATGAGATTCTGAAACCAATACCACCCCCGAGACCCCACCATTATAAGGAAAAACTGCTGGCTCAGACAATTTAGTCATGTTGATCTTTTTGGGAAAATCATTTAAAAAAGTGGTGATGGCCGAAGTACTAGAAAGCTTATCCTCACTGCATCCGTAAAGGTCCAGCATAAAATGTTGCCCTGATCCAAGCATCATTTGATGTTCCATGTTATTTTATTTTAAAGCATTTAAGAAGAGGCTGTCAAGTCCCTAGTCAAGTTTGCCCTCGTCTATAATTTATGTTATGCTGTATAAGTTATGACGGAAGAAAGACTTGAAGGAACCCAAATCAACCCCGAAAAAGCTGCAGATGAATTCGCAGAAGTAGAAAAACTTATCCAAGAAACTTTGCAAGAAAGCAAAGCAGCCCAAGCTAAAGAAAAGCCTAAGGCAGAACCCCAAAAAGAAGTAAAATCACCAGAAACTAAACCAACTCCAATCGCTAAACCAACCCCTCCACCCACTACTTACGAAGCCACTTTTAAAGAATATAAAGTTGACGATATTGTCAAAGGCACAGTGGTAAAAGTGGAGCAAAAAGGGGTATTGGTTGATATTAAATATAAAGCTGACGGCTTAATTGCCTCGGACGAGCTTTCTGACCGCCATTTCAATACTCCAGCTGATGTAGTAAAAGTTGGCGATGTAATTGATGTTTATATTAAGCAATTAGAAAACAAAGAAGGCTATGTTGTGCTTTCAAAATCGCGAGCCGACGCGCAACTACGCTGGAAAAAAGCTTACGATGCTTTTAGAGCTAAGCAATTTTTACAAGGAAAAGTAGTCCAAGCTCTGCGTGGCGGCTTAATGGTTGATTGTAACGGAATTAGAGGGTTTGTGCCTGCTTCACAAGTATCAAAAAAACCAGGTGAAACACTGGATAATTTTAAAGACAAGACTATCTCCGTAAAAATTATTGAAATCAATCGACATCAGGGCAAAATCGTGTTTTCCAACCGTTTGGCTGCCGGAGAAAAAGAACAATTACAATCTCAGAAGATTTTCGAAGAACTAGAAATAGGCCAAGTGCGCAAAGGAAAAGTTACCAAGCTTAAAACTTTTGGTGCTTTTGTAGATTTGGGCGGAATAGAAGGATTACTGCATTTAAGCGAGCTTTCTTGGAAAAGAGTAAAGAACCCGTCTGAAGTTTTAAAAGCAGGACAAGAAATTGAAGTCTTGATCCTTGGCGTGGATAAAGCTAGTAAAAAAGTTTCTCTGGGACGAAAAGAACTTTTGCCTGATCCCTGGGAAAACGCTACAGAATACTATAAAGCCGGACAGATAGTAAAAGCAAAAATCATGCGTTTCGCTAAATTCGGTGCGTTTGCCGAGCTTGACCATGATTTAGAAGGATTAATCCATAACACCGAACTCTGCAAAGAAACAGTCTATAACCCAGCTGATTCCGGTGTAAAAATCGGAGACACGGTTGATGTAAAAATCCTGCGCGTGCTTCCTGAAGAACAAAAAATTGGGCTTTCTATTAAACAAATCTTACAGGATAAAGAAAAACAAGAACTTAAAACCGTCAATACTGCCCCAGATGAGCCAAAAGTAACTATCGCTGACATGATCTCACAAAAAGAAAAAGAACGTACCGAAGAAGAACCTGACAGCGAATGAGTTTTATAGAAAAATTAGAAAAAGCTTCTAAAAAGAACAATAGCCTACTCTGTGTAGGTTTAGATATTGATCTGGCAAAAATTCCTCAAGCTCTCTTAAATGATTCTGATCCTATTTATTCTTTTAACAAAGAAATAATTAATGCTACCAAAGATTTGGTTTGCGCTTACAAACCTAATATGGCTTTTTATGAAATGCACGGCATTTACGGCCTGGAATCATTGATCAAGACCATTGAACTGGCGCAAAATCTACACATTCCAGTAATTTTAGACGCAAAACGCGGCGATATCGGCAATTCCTCAGCAGCTTACGCCAAAAGTGTTTTTGAGGTTTTTAAAGCTGACGCTACCACAGTAAACCCTTATATGGGTGAAGATTCGGTTGCTCCCTTTTTAGACTACCAGGACAAAACTACTTTTGTCCTCTGCATGACTAGCAATAATGGAGCAAAAGATTTTCAAGGGCCAATCTATAAACAAGTAGCAGCCAAAGTTAAAACCTGGAATAAACATAATAATTGCGGATTAGTAGTCGGTGCCACTAAGCCAGAGCAATTAAAAGAAATTCGTGACCTAGTCCCAGATATGCCGCTTTTAATTCCAGGCATTGGTGCTCAAGGCGGGGATGTAAAAGCTACTATTTTGGCTGGAGTTGATACGAAAGGCGAAAACGCTATAATAAATTCTTCACGCAGCATTATTTATAACAAAGATCCGCAAAAGGCAGCCAAGGATTTAAGAGATCAAATTAATAGCTACCGGTTTGCAAAATGAAAAAAATACAAACTGTAAAAAATAAAAGCACGCAAAGAGATTATAATGTGCATATTGAATTTCCAGAGTTCACTTGTGTTTGTCCTCGCACTGGCTTGCCTGATTTTGCCACTATTACTATTGATTATGTGCCGGATAAAAAATTAATTGAACTAAAATCACTCAAGCTTTACTTTGTTTCTTATCGCAACGTAGGAACCTTTCATGAAGAAGTAATTAATAAGATTTTAGATGATTTGGTTAAAGCTTGTCAGCCCAAATCCATGAAAATAACCGGGGACTTCAGTGTGCGAGGTGGGATTTATACTTCAGTAGATGTCAGCTTTCCGCAAGATTTTTAATTCCTCTGGATCCTGATGTTCAATTGGTTCTAAATGCGGATCATGTTTTTTAATCACATTAGTTATATCAGCCGACACCCCTATTCTAGCCAGCAACTGTGCTCCAATCTCACCATGGTGTTTATGCACAAAATAGCGGCGAAACATTTGGTTAGTCCTACCTTTTTCTGCCAGCTGGCTATAATATCCGGGTAGAAAAAAACGTAAAATAACCATAAAAGACTTACTAAGGGTTGAGCTATGCTCGGCTACTTTACCAATATCATGCAAAAGACCAATTTTTGCGATCTTATGATAATCCACTTTCGGATTATTATGCACAATACTAAGCATTCTTTTGGCTACGCGCACAGAATGTTTTTTTTCAAAGTCAGGCAATTGGTTAAAAAGCGACATTTCCTGGATATTGAGAAAACTGCGGGCAAACGCGCGGTCAGCCTTGGTGTAAACCGAAAACATGGCCATCATAAATTGTCTGGCCCGATAGATTAGTTTAAACGGTGCGATCAATAGCTTGCCGAAGCTTTTTAACAAATGTCCCTACCTCTTTTATTTTTTTCTGGGCAATTAAATCAACAATAGCCGAACCGACAATGGCTCCGTCCGCCATCTGGCAAACTTCTGCTGCATGAGCGGGTTTAGATATACCAAAACCAACTGCAATAGGCAGATCAGTATATTTTTTAATTCGCTCAATTACTTCCTTTAACCCTTGTGCTAATTTCTCTCTTTTTCCTGTTATCCCAGTAGTTGAAATTAAATAAATAAACCCTGATGCCTTTTCAGCAATCAGCTTAATCCGCTCATCTGTGCTTGTCGGTGCAACCAGAAAAATTGATTTGTGCTTTGATTCTTCTGGTGGCAAATCCGGAATAATAACGCCATCCACTTTCACCTTTTCCATATCCTGATAAAACTTATCTTCTCCATACTGAAGAACGAGATTATAAGAAAGCATAAAACAAATCGGGATTTGGGTTTTCTGCCTAATTTTAGAAACTAATTTAAATACTTGAGCAAGGGAAACATCTTTTTTTAAGGCTCGCTGATGCGAAGCTTGGATTATTAGCCCATCAGCTAAAGGGTCGGAAAATGGAATCCCCAGCTCAATAATATCTGCTCCAGCTTTTTCTAAGTCATAAACCAGTTTTTCAGTAACAGCCAAGCTTGGATCCCCAGCGGTTATATAAGTGATTAGGGCGTTTTTAATCCTTTGCATGCTTAGATTATAGCAAAAATAGTGAAATTTTCCTATTTTTATCACGATATAAATTAGTATGCAAGTAAAGAGCCCTTTAAAAGTATGGATGGTATCTTCAGAAATGCACCGGATCAGAAAAACCGGCGGCATGGCTGATGCTGTATATGGTCTATCTGGAGGTCTTTTAAAAAGAGGCCACACTGTTACAGCTATAATGCCCAATCATCCCGGCACCCTTGGATTTTTTATTAAAGAAGGGTTAAAAAGAGGGGTTAATATATCCCATTTTACTGATTTAAACGTAACCTTAGGAGACCAAGCTCGGAGAACCGAAGTTTTTCATGCTTCTTTCCCAATTGAAAGTGGAACTATTAATTTCTTTTTTATTGACGCAGCAGATTATACTCAATTTGGCAACCGCACCCGAGCTTACGGTTATCGCGATGATCCTTATCGCTTTCTATTCCTAAACCGTGCTATTTATGACCTTTATAAATATGTTGCCCAAACCAAACCTGAATTAGCACCAGACCTTTTGCATGGCCATGATTGGCAAAGTGGTTTTACTCCGTTCTTCTTAAAAAGACATCCTAATTCCACACGCCTACCCTTTGTCTATAGTGTGCACAACTTGGGATATGGCTTTGGTAATAGTTTTGATTTAAGTGAATTTTCTCTTTTAATCAACATGCCTATTAAAGAGCATGCTAATCTTTTCTCCTGGAACAAAGGTATAGAATTTCACGGCCAGGTTGACGCGCACAAAGCCGCATTAATGTACAGCGATAAAATTGTTGGTGTTAGTCCAGAATATGTGCAGGAAATTTTATCCGGCCACACCCCTCACCCAGCTAATTTATACAAAGGTGTTTTAGGAACCAGAAGAGATGATGTTCATGGGATTTTAAATGGTTTGCCAGAATATTTTGGGCCCGACCATTATCATGAAATTGGTTTTATCCCGGAAACTTTTTCTGAAAAAGATTTATCTGGCAGAGCAATTAACAAAAAAGTTCTTCAAGCTAAATTTGAGCTGCCAATTGATGAGGAAGCCATGACCATAGTCTGGTCTTCAAGATTAGCCGGACAAAAAGGAATTGATGCAACTCTTGAAACATTAGCTCAAATGATTCAAAAAAACTCAAAATTGCAATTTATTTTTATTGGAGATGGCGAAGAACAGTTTGTAGCAGCACTTAAAAAATTATCAACCCAATACCCTAACAATTTAAAATATTCTGCTTTTGTTGAAAAAGACGAAATTTTAGCCTTATCCGGTGCCGATGTCTTACTTATGCCTTCTATTTATGAGCCTTGCGGACTTAACCAGATGAAAGCTCAATTAATGGGCTGCGTACCATTGGTTCATGAAACCGGTGGGCTAAAAGACACAGTTCGAGATGGCAAAACCGGTTTTTCTTTCTGGGGATTAACTCCAGAAAATTTATCTAGTAAAATGAGGGATGCCTGGCTGGCTTTTCAACATAAAGCATCTTGGCAAGAAATCATCCGCAATTGCATGCAACTAGATTATTCTTGGGTCACTCAAGCAGGATTATACGAGGAGCTTTACCAAGAAGTTTTAGCTAGACAAGTTGACTAACTTCGTTGACATCTTTATCGCCTCGGCCAGATAAACAAACCACCACAGACTGACTTCGATCAAGCTTTGGCGCTAATTTTTTAAGATAAGCAATAGCATGTGCTGATTCAAGGGCTGGAATAATACCTTCGGTCTTAGATAAAATCTTAAAGCCCCACAATGCTTCTTTATCATTAGCAGTAACATATTCAACCCGGCCAACATCATATAAATAACTATGTTCTGGACCAATACCAGAGTAATCAAGACCAGCTGAAATTGAATGAGTGGTTTTAATTTGTCCGGTTTTAGTTTGTAAGATATGGTCTTTGGACCCGTGCAACACACCAACCGACCCTTTTACAATCGAAGCCGCCCCTTCTGCCTCCACCCCCACCATTTTTACATTTGAATCATCAATAAAAGGATAAAATAAGCCGATCGAATTACTGCCACCACCAACACAAGCTACTAAATAATCTGGCTCCTTGCTTTCTGCTTTAAAATGCTGGGCTTTAGCTTCTCTGCCAATCACTGCTTGAAAATCTCTAACCATCATTGGATAGGGATGCGGGCCAACCACCGAGCCTAAGCAATAAAAAGTGTCAGTAGGATGCGCCATCCAGTCGCGTAAAGTTTCATTAACTGCATCTTTTAAAGTTTTACTGCCTGATTTTACTGGCACAACCTTAGATCCCAAAAGCTTCATGCGAAAAACATTTAAAGCTTGTCTTTCTATATCTTCTTCGCCCATATAAACTATGCATTCAAGATCAAAGAGCGCGGCTGCAGTAGCAGTAGCTACTCCATGCTGGCCTGCCCCAGTTTCTGCAATAATCCGGGTTTTACCCATTCTTTTAGCTAGCAATAATTGACCAATAGTATTATTAATTTTATGCGCGCCAGTGTGGGCTAAATCTTCTCTTTTTAAATAAATTTTTGGTCCGGCTAATGCTTCAGTAAGTTTTTCTGCAAAATATAATGGCGTAGGACGGCCAACATAGTTTTCTAAATAATAAATCAGTTCTTCTTGAAATTTTGGATCGTTTTTTGCTGCTAGATAAGCTTTGGTTAATTCTTCCAGCGCTGGCATCAAAGTTTCAGGCACAAACCTGCCGCCGTATTTGCCAAAATAGCCTGTGTTATCTGGTAAATCATAGGTCATGATAGGTTAATTATAAGTTAGTTTTATTTAAACTGCAAACCGTGAAATTAACCAACAACCAAATTCGAATGACGAATGAAATTATAATTATTCAATTTCCAATTGCTTATTGTAAAATTGATTATTCTTTCGTCATTCGTCATTGACTAATTGGTTATTCTCATTTAACACACTGTGTTATAATCTAGCACATGAAAAACATAGCGGTTTTTCTACTGTTAATAACGCTAACCTTCCCCTGCTCCGCCTCCCAAAGAGTTAACCAAATCATCAATAATTTAAAATCTAACTATGATCAGATAAAAACCGCGCAAGCAGATATAACGCTTGATCTCAACTTAATGGTTTTTGGTTGTTCTGGCTTACAACGCTTTGAAGGAGCTTTTTATTACAAATATCCTAATAAAATACGCACTAGCGTTAATGGTACTACTTATTATGCGGAAGGAAATCGGATTAGAAAAGTTGATGATAAAGGAAAACGCTATTATATTAAACTGTTAAATGCGATTGACATGGGTCGCGGCTTTAATGCTGATGTACTAAAACATAATTTTAACTTTAAAATTGTTAAAGACAATCCAAATGAAATTATTTTAGATGGTTTGCCTAAACCAGAGGTCTTAAAAAACACGAAAAACATCTTTTTCTATATTGATCCTAAAAAGAAGATCGTAAAAAAGTTTGATATCTTCTTTAAAAATCGCATGATCTCCGGCACTATCCATCTTGACCATCAAAAAATTAGTAATATCTGGGTCCCCATCGGCTTCCACGGCAGAACTGCTATTGAAGTAGTTGGCGGTAATCTAGTCGGCTTAAAAATCAGATTAATCGGTAAAAATGTAAGGGTCAACCAGGCTTTGTCTGACAAGCTTTTCAATCCTGGTTTTTGATGTTAGAATACTAACCTATGAAATGCGAAAAATGCAAAGTAAGACCTGCTAGCGTTCATATCACCAAAATCGTCAACGGCCAAAAACATACTCGTCATCTGTGCCCTATCTGCGCAGCGGAAGAAGGCTTAATGCCTGGTCAGGCTGGCGGGTTTGACGACATGGGTTTGCCAGGATTCTTTGAATTCCCCGATATCTTTGCATCATTATTTAAAAGAAGATCATCAGAAGGATTTTTTGATGCTTTTACCAACGAAGCCCACAAACTCCTGCACTTAGCCTCTGAAGAAGCAAAAAGACTGGGACATGACCACGTTAGGACCGAACATTTACTTTTAGCTTTAATTAAAGAAGAGGGGTTGGGTTTAAAAGTCTTACAAAAATTAAGCGTTGATCCAGTTAACCTGTTTTCTGATATTGAATCCTTAATCGGCAGAGGCGAAGGTTCCCCACAAAAAATTGTGCTTTCCCCTCGTGCTAAAAAATCTTTGGAATTAGCTTATAATGCTGCCCGCGAACTTGGCTTTAATTATGTTGGTCCAGAACATATCTTGCTGGGAATCATTAGAGAGGGTGAATCGGTAGCAGCTCAAGCCTTACATAAAAGAAAAGTAACTTTTGATAAAGTGGCTAAAGAGCTTATTAATGAAGCAGAAAAATCTCTTGGCGAACATGAAGGGGAAGAAGATTTTGGGCCAGAAGAGTTGGGTCCGGAAGAACTAGGCGGCGCAGGCGCTAACCCTATGTTTGGTTTTCCTGGCCTTGGCATCGGAGCGCCACCACGCAAACAAAAACCCGCCCTAAGCAGTTTTGGTAAAGACTTAACTGCTATGGCCAAACAAGGTCAGCTTGATCCAGTAATTGACCGGGAAAAAGAAATTGATCGGGTAATGAGAATTCTTTCCCGCCGCACAAAAAATAATCCGGTTTTACTAGGCGATCCTGGGGTTGGAAAAACCGCTATTGTAGAAGGCTTGGCCGACCGGATTGTTAAAGGTGAGGTGCCAGAAACATTAAGAGATAAACAAGTGATTTCCCTTGATTTAGGCGGCATGGTAGCCGGAACTAAATATCGCGGAGAGTTTGAACAACGGGTTAAAAAGATTTTAGACGAAATTTTAGCTAAGAAAAGAAAAATCATTCTTTTTATTGACGAAATCCACACTTTAGTCGGTGCTGGCGGAGCAGAAGGTGCCATTGACGCAGCTAACATGTTAAAACCATCTCTGGCCCGTGGAGAACTGCAAGTTATCGGCGCAACCACCGTAGATGAATACCGCAAAAATGTTGAAAAAGATCCAGCCTTGGAACGACGGCTGCAACCAGTATTAGTCAACGAACCATCGGTTGAGTTAACCATTGATATTTTAAAAGGGATTAGAGATAAATACGAACAACATCATAAAATAAAAATTCCTGATGCTGCCTTAATTGCCGCAGCCTCGCTGTCTGACCGCTATATTTCTGACCGGTTCTTGCCGGATAAAGCCATTGACGTTATGGATGAAGCAGCTGCCAAAGTAAGGCTAAGGCTGCTCTCCCCTACTAAAAAGACTAAGGATCTAAGCATAAAAATTGCAAAGCTAGAAAAAGACAAAGATCTGGCCTTGGCTAGCCAACATTATGAACGGGCCGCTAAATTAAGAGATGACATTGAAGCAGCTAAAAAAGAATTGGAAAAAATTGAAAAAGAAGAAGGTCCTCGCGGTGAAGCCATGGTGACTGAAGAAGATATTTCAGAAATTGTGTCTGATTGGACTGGCATTCCAGTTGTAAAATTAACAGCGGCAGAAGCAGAAAAACTTACCCGCATGGAAGAAGAGTTACACAAACGCGTAATTGGTCAGGATGAGGCAATCCGCGCTATTTCTCAAGCTATTAGACGAGGCCGTGCTGGACTTAAGCCTCCGCAACGCCCAGTTGGCTCATTTGTTTTTGCCGGACCAACTGGAGTAGGTAAAACTGAAGTTGCTAGACGCTTAGCAGAATTTTTATTCGGCACTCAAGACGCGTTAATCAGAATGGATATGTCTGAATTCATGGAAAAACACACCGTTTCAAGATTGTTAGGAGCCCCTCCTGGCTATGTTGGTTATGAAGAAGGTGGCAAATTAACTGAAGCAGTCAGACGCAAACCTTATTCAGTAATTTTATTTGATGAAATTGAAAAAGCTCATCCTGATGTATTTAATGTTTTACTGCAAATGTTAGATGATGGGCATTTAACTGATTCAAAAGGCCACAAAGTTGATTTTAAAAACACGGTTATTATTATGACCTCCAACATTGGCCAGCAATTGATCTCTAGCATGGGAGCAATTGGGTTTATGGCTCAAGAAGACCGCGAAGCCAGCTATGACAAGATGAAGGATACGGTTTTAGACGCTATGAAAAAAGATTTTCGGCCAGAATTTTTAAACCGGATTGACGAAATTATTGTTTTCCATGCTTTAACTAAAGATGAGCTGAAAGAAATCGCGGTTTTAATGATTGCTGATGTTAAAAAACAGATGAAAAATCAGGAAATGAATCTGGATATTACTGACGCAGCTAAAGAAATAATTGTTAAAGAAGGCTTTGAGCCCAAGTTTGGCGCTAGACCACTTAGACGGGCTGTTCAAAAATTAATTGAAAATCCGCTATCTAACCAAATCATTGAGGGAAAATTTAAACCTGGAGACAAAATAATTGCTGATGCAAAAGATGGCAAGATTTTCTTTGAAAAATTAGTCAGAGTAGAAGAGACACCCAAGAAAAAGAGAGCCCCGCGTAAGAAAAAAACTGCTTAAACCGGCCTTGTCTGCACAATATAGATCATGCCATCTTTAATGGTCCATTCAACATCTTGACGTTTGCTAGCTTTACCGTGGATCATTTGGCCAATCAAAGCTAACTTAACAATTAAATCATCTGCTAATTGCTCTTCCCCTGTTACTGGCTCATACCCATCAACTCTAGCCGCCTCACCTCTTGGTCTATTAATTTTTTCAGTAAATTCTCCCTGACCAAAAGAATAATGATATTCATCAGCTGGCACTCGACCAGAAGCATGTCCTTCACCTAAACCAGGAACAATATTAACAATCGCCTGATCACCATTTACAATCATGTTGCCAGAAAAATCTCCTGGCACAAAGGCTTGGACAATAACTGCTGGAAGCTGCTCAAAATGATCAACCCCATATTTTTCACGGTAAGCATACGCTTTATCGCTCCAATAAGAAGCCATGGCTTTTTTGATAATTGTTTCCAGCTCTTCACTGGTTCCAACATAAGAACCATAAACTCCAGCTGCAGTAAATTCTTCAAGGTCTTCTAAATTAGTACTGGCTCGAGCAATAATATGTTCTGTTGCCAGATCTTGTAAATAATCTTGCGGCAATTCTCCCTGCATAATAATTTCACGTATCCTGGCTAAGTTACCAGAAGTTTCTAAAATCTCTCTCGCTTTATCATATAAGCCAATCTCTTTAAAATATCGATGGGTTGCACCGGCAGTTAACACATGAAAAGGCGGCACTTCTGTATAATCAGCTAATTCTGCTAAATTAAAAGCTTTAACCCCTACTCTACCGACATTTTCTCTAACTTCAGTTGGCGTATTTAAAACATTAACTTGATCTTTAACAGCTTCTTCAACAGGAATTAAACCATAACTATCTTGCGCTGCTTTAATTTCATCAACTGAAGCTGGCCTTATAGAACCAGTATCACCACTAACCTCAAAAACAACCCATTTGCCGTTTAAGCCCTTTAATAATTTTGGCGCAGCTGGCAAATTAGCAATTGGAATACCCCAGCTTTGAGCTAAAAGCGTGGCATGGTCATAATTACCTTTGTTTCTACCAGTAATAAAACCAGCAACTTGCGACATCTTGCCTGGATCATTCGCTGGGTGTTCATTAATTACCACTAAATTAAAGGGGCTTAAATGATAAAGGCTGGCCATATTCTTTTGCCAGTCTTGATCATCAATTACAACTACTTTTACTACAACTTGTCCATCTTTTATACCTTGAAGATTATCAATGCCATGTTCGGCAACAACGGGTTGAGACAATTCAATAATTTTTCTAGCTAGCTCACACAACAAAAACAATGGGTCACTTTTAGCTAAATTATTTTGGCCTCTGATATCAGCAATTCTTCTAGCTGACAAAGCCTGATCAACAAAACGATATAAATCAATTGGCTTATCAATTAAATCACAATCAGGAAAGTCCTCTTCGAAATCAACATAAAGCTACTCGGCTAAGCGACTAGCTGTTGCTAAATCAGCTAACTCTTCAATTTCAGTTAAGTCAAGCATTTCTCTCATACGCCGTTCAAACTCAATTTCACCCAAGTCTTCATTAAAAATCCTATCTCTAACCCAATCAGCTGCTACTTGAGTGGATAAAGCCAAAGCATCAACAACTTTGTCGCGATTTAGATCAAATGAACGTAATCGCTCGATAAATTCTTCCAAAAAGTATTCGCTAGTTTGGCTAAAATGATGCGCTTGCTCAAAAATTGCTGCTTGAGTTTCTACTGCCACCAAATTAAAAATATTTACAGCTCGTTCAACTGGCAGCAAGGCCACAATTTTCATTAAAGAACAACCATCCAGTTCCATAAAACGTCTGGTTTGAGCTGCATCGTCAAATCCAGCAAAATGACTAAGTTCCGTATCTAAAATGTCGGCAATTTCCTGGTCTTCAAATGGCTCAAGCAAGGATCTGGTTAGACCATGAAACTTGGCACCTCTTAAAACAATGCCCATTTGTCTTGATTCAAGTTCTGCTAAATTTTGACCACTTTCTATAAATTCTTCCCAAGCAGTCGTTGAATAAACTTTGCCGCTAAACAAAGTTTCATTTGGCCCAAGTGCTTCTTCCAGCTCTGCTGCTTCAGCTAAAATTTGCGCAATATCAATTATCTTCGCTCTTTTTAACCAAGCAATTGTTTCAGCCGTCACACCACTGGAAATTTCCGCGATTCTAACTAAGCCCAAACCATCAATGGATTTGCCTAACGGCCCGGCTAACATTCTTCCCAACATACTTTCCATAGTACAAAACACATGAAAGATCTGGAGAAGTTTGGCGATTGTTTCATTGGATAATTTAGCAAACAATGGCGACATGCGGATCTGCGAAGGATCACCGTTATAAATTAGATATTTCATCGCACCAAAACCATTGTGAGTATAAAAATCTGATAATCCTTGTTTATTGCCGGGATCCAATGTTGGAAAAGCCAATATTTCTCTTTGCAAAACAGGTAACAATGTTTCTTGCGGAACTTCTGACAAAGCGGCGGCAATTTCCACGTGATGCCCTTTGGCCGAACGCATTAACATGCGAGCAGTAGCTTCATCTTCTTGCAATAAAGCTGCCATAGCCGCCGATCGTTTGTCTTCTTCAAAAGTATCTAAAAATAATTCTACTGCTTCAGCTGAATATGAAAGGTCTCGGTCTTCTTCTCTATCGCAAGAAGCAGCTTGGCTAAAATATTCTGTAACGTCAATTGCCTGTCCTTCGCCTATCTGCTGAGCAGAACTAGCTGCTCTCAAAACCTCAAGATCGCGTGGCTTAAGGTAATCACGTGCTTCCACGGTTAAGTTTTTATAAACATCGTCTTCTGCTTCAATTACTCCATCACGAAACATTCCAAAACAAAGCTTTAATAATACTTCGGCTAACCCAACCGCGTCAGGATCTTTCATAGTCATAATAAAATAAACATATTGATTTACAAATGCAGCTTTTAATCCTGCCTGTTTAAAATATATTATATTCATAAGAGCCGCCAAATACTTATTTACTGCTATTGTAAAATAAAGTAGTTTAGCTTTATCTTTTTCCCCATCAAAACCAGGCAAAAGCAATTGATTTATTAAGTAAACGGCCAGCTCAATCGGAAAAGTTTTTAGCAACCCTTCAAAAACATTGTGTCTTCCCTCAACAAAACCAATCACATCTGTTGTTAAATCGGGGTCAAGCCATAATAAAGCTTTTAAGCTAATTTCTCTCTTTGCAATAATTTCAGATAAAAAGGCCTTGCTTGCCTCCACTCCTCTTAAGCCTCGATCTATGAATTTTTGCGCCATTGCAAGTTCATCGTTCGTTGGTTTATCTCCCCAGTCTTCTGGCCATTCAACTGTTTCTTGAGCTTGAGCAGCAGAAGCAGGTTTTTGTAGCAGCGCAATAAAATCTGCTCCAAATTTATTTTCTAAGTGTTCTTTTGCATATTCAGCTAATTCAGAATAAAGGCCTTGAGCTAGCTCTTCATGTTTTTTTAGATAACGAACTAAGCCTCTCAAGGCAATACCAGCACCCATCAATACTGCGCCAACTTCATCAGATTGACAGATAAAACAAATTTGATTGATTAATTGCGCTTTTTTATCAGTTTTTAATAAAAGTTCATTCCATATTTTTTCTTCTTGCTGCCCTAATCCCCGACGATCTGTAATCCAAGCAAAGCCATAAGCCAGACCTCTACTCAAATAACGAACACGATGTTCTTGATCCAGTGTTTCTGGAGATTGCTCTGCAACTAATTGATCAAGAATTGCCAGCACTAGTGGTTTAGGAAAACCATGGATTATGCTAAACAATTGCATGTGGTGACCACGCAAATAACCAATTACATCAGCAGCCAATTCAGGAGCCACAGCAAATAAAAGAGCAATGTCTCCATCAAAAGCATCTGCCGCTGCCCATTTTTTCAAACCCTGCTCAGCAAATTCTCTTGCCCTAGCAATTGCCTCATCACTTGGCCTAGGACCCCACTCGTCCTTCCATTCTGTTGCTTCTTCAATTGGGACAGCAGCTTCTGATCCCAATAAAACAGCTAATTCAGGACGACTTTCTAATAAATAATCCTTAGAAGAATTAGGCAATTGGCTCCAAATAGCATGGTCTCCACCAGATCTTTCGTAATGCCAAACTAGTTCTTCAAACATTACTGACACATGATGATCTGTTCCTGGTTTAAGCAAAGAATTCGAATGATAAACTAAAAAAAGTTGGTGCACAAACTGCGCTTTTCTTTTTGTTCGACAAAAGATCTCATAAGTAAGCATGGCTATTTCGTTAACACAGGGTGAATCAGGAATAGCTGAACCAAGACGCTCGCCAAAAACAAAAAGAGTATACATTAAGTGGCCTACCAAATCCGCTTCTCCTACCTCTGAGAAAGATTCAAGAACAAAATAATCAAGTAAGGCTAAACGAAATTTCCAGGATTCCTTATTTAAAATAGCAGCAATCTCAAGATGCTCCCCCTCAAAAGATCCAGCAACTTCAGCCGTATATTGAGGATCAAGATAAAACAGTGCTCGGATATCGATCTGGCGTCTAAGAAACTCTCCTACTGCCTGCCTCTCTCTTAGGCCTAATTCAATAAATTCCCTCGCTGCAGCAATTGCCTCATCACTTGGCCTAGGACCCCACTCGTCCTTCCATTCTGCTGCTTCTTCAATTGGGACAGCAGCTTCTGATCCCAATAAAACAGCTAATTCAGGACGACTTTCTAATAAATATTCTTTTGCATAATCAGTTAACCCTTGCCAAACACTATGGTCTCCATTTGTTTTTTCTAAATCTCTTTCAATATAAGACATCAAACTCTTCACTGCAGCGAACTGAAGAGAATCCGCAGTTAAAATAAAATGGACCAGTTGATTAATAAACTGGGCTCTTTTTGACGTATTAGAAAAAAGATACAATCTCAAACTAATCGTTGCCGGGATTCCTGCTGCCCTATCAAGTTCAATATATTGCTCATAAGAAGTTAATGACGCAAACAAATCATTATCTTGCTCTAAATCTCTTGGGGATTCTTCTAAAATAAATGCATCAAGTAGCGCAGCCATAAAACTTTGATTGGCTTCATTTTTTAACTTTTCGCTGGCAAGAAGATGTTCGCCATGCGCATATCCCATAACCTCAACTGCCAGTATTGGCTCAACATAAAAAAGCGCCTTTAACAGTAAAGGAACACCTCTTCCTTGCTCAGCTTTAAGATTCATTCTTATATAGTCTCTATAAGCCTGATTTTTTCTCAAGCCCCTAGCTTTAAATTCTTTTGCTCTGGCAATCTCTTCATCCGTTGGTTTCTCTCCCCATTCTTCTAGCCATTCAACTGCTTGAGTTTGTTTTTTCACCCAGGCCGCAGAATCTTGTCCCAGCTTTGCTTCTAAATATTGCCAGGCATACTCTTTTTCAATTTCTACCTGCTCGCCAGCTTGTTCTAATTCATGAAAATATAACCCTAAAAATTTATAGATAAATCCATCGACAAGAATAGCGTTAGGCCCTGTCATTCGAAGGGCAGTAAAAATCATTTGTTCAATAAATTGTGTTCTTTTTGGGCTATTTCTTAAGTAATCAAGGATAAGCTCATCTCTTAAGCGTACTTTTACTGCAATATCTATTAAAGAAAACATATTTGGATGGGCTGGGCTCCATTCTTTTGTGGTGTCAGGCGACTCATCCAAAACCATTCTATCTATAAGCGCTAAAATAAAACCGTCTGTTTGGAGCCTAAGTATATCTGACATCTGAAAATGGTATCCATCACCAAACGCAATCACTTCTACTAATACATCAGGCGCAACATAAAACAAGGCTTTCAGATCAATTCCTTGTTCATGAAAAGCAGCTGCAGCCACATGCCTTTTTAGATTCTGAGCCTGAAACGCCTGTGCCCTAGCAATTTCCTCATCGCTCGGTTTTGATCCCCATTCTTCTGGCCATTCAACTGTTTCTTGAGCTTGTTTTTTTACGAACATTCCAGGAAATCTAGTTCCAAAATTACCTTGAAGATAAATTAAAGCATAATCTTTCTCAATTTCTAATTCAGATCCTTTTATTGCATTAAACGCTCTCCTAAAAATATGCTTAACAATCCCATCGATTTCTGCTGTATCAAAAGCTGCCCCGGCTAAAACAGCACAAATTAATTGCTCAATAAATTGAGTTCTTTTTGTGGTTTGTTCAAAATATTCAACTGCAACATCTATCATTCCAGTAAAATTAACTATAATTTTTGCCAAAGCATACATGCTTTTTGAAGCAGGGCTAGCTTGTTCTGTAGAATCCGGTGATTCATCTAAAACCAGAGTATCCACAAGAGCTAATAAGAAAGGATTAGTTTGCTCGCGCATCTGCTGACTTAAGTAGCTATGCCTGCCTCTCCCTGTATTAGCAATAACAACAGCCGTTAGTTGCGGATCAACAAAAAATAATGCTTTAAGATCAATCCCCTGGTCATAATATGCGTTTGAAACATAAGCACCTGGTGCGATTGAAGCATAATCACCTAATAAGCCTTGAGCTTTAAATTCCTTCGCCCTAGCAATTTCCTCATCGCTCGGTTTCTCTCCCCATTCTTCTGGCCATTCAACTGTTTCTTGAGCTTGAGTAACAGAAGCAGGTTCTTGTAGTAGTGCAATAAAATCAGCGCCGTATTTTTCGGAAAGGAAATCAATAACAGGTTGTGTTAATTGCGGGTAAATGGATAAATCTGGATTTTCGCGCAGAGATTGAACTAGTTCGTCCAATCTTTCCGCGGTATCTTCTACTAGACTCTCATTATGTTGATTTTGAAAAAAATCTTTTAGAAACAATACCAATTGATTGATCAGTTGTCCTTTTTTGGCAGTGCCCTCAAACAAATCAACAATTGTATTACTTAATTCCCACATAAAGTCACGATCTTCCTCTATTAAAACGGCATAAAATCCAATTGCCAACATTGTATAGCTATAATCAGAAACAGCATAAAAGCCAGGATCTTCTTCGGTTTTTGGACTTTCTTCCCAAATCATATGATCCAATATTGCTAATCTTAAAGGTTTTGGATAAGTAGCAAATTCTTTTGTGGTTTCAAAATGATTTATACGCGAAAAAGCTAATGCAGCCGCACAGAATTGTGGATCCAGATAAAAAAGCACTTTAAAATCAGGAATCGCTGCTTTTAAATACCTCAATTTCAGATTCAAAGTTTCCCCTTCTTGTGCAGCAACTCTTTCCTTAAATTCTCTAGCCACAACCATCTCTTCGTCTGTCGGTTTTGATCCCCATTCTTCTGGCCATTCTCGAGCTTCTGCCTTTGCTCCCTCTCCCAGCAATGGCCTAAGGTCAGCAAGTAAATCCTCTCTTAATAAAAAGGCTCGTGCATAATCAGTTAATTTTGACCAGATAGGAAAAACTTCTCCTCTTATCTTTAAATCATCAGACAGAGGCAACAATATATTTCGGGCAAAAGACACATCTTCTATTTCGGTGGAAGTCCCAAGAAGAAAAACCACCTGATTAATAAGCTGGGCTTTTTTGTCTGTTTTATGAAAAAGTTTTACAAAAAGAACAGCTCTTTTTGCAAAATCTGCTGCATCCTCACCCCTTATTAACTCACCCAGATAAGAACGCAGCGAGCTCATATATTGCGTTATGGAACTTTCTTGGTCTACATCTTGAGGAGAATGTTCTAAAATCAATCGATCAAAAACCTCTAAAATAAAAGCCTCTGGTGTTTGAGATAAGCGCCCTGCTACTCCAAAATGATTGCCTGCTTCCAATCCAACAACTTCAGCTGTCAACTTAGGATCGAGAAAAAATAAAGCGGGAAAACTACCAGAATAAAAATTTGCGCCCATTGATTTTCTCTGCTTTGCAAACCTTCTTGCCTCATAAAGATCCCTATCAGAAGGCAATTCCCCCCACTCCTTTTGCCAGGCTAAATATTTTTTTTCAGGGTCAGTTCTCCTTAAAACATCAATGAGCGCAACAGATTCAAGCTTAAACGCTCTTTCTATTAGAGTCCGCCTTGCAGCAGCAGATAATCGGGCATAGATTTGCTCTTCCCTGCCCTCTACTTCCTGCGCTTCCAAATGCTTCAATGCCGCGCCTAATGCTCTTTGTATGTATTCAAAAGCAACATTCTCTGTTCCCACACAAAGAAGATAAGCGCTTTGGTTAATAAAAGCCAATTTTTTATCACTGCTTTTAAAAAGATCAAAAAACACTCCCCGCAAAGGTCCTCTCAAGTCTATAGCCACCAGGGAATACATATATTTTGCGGCAACCTGGTCAGGATGCTTCTCTTCTGGTAATTCTGTAACAATTAATCGGCTCAACATCTCCCCCCATAAAGGTTTTGGATAAGCAAATATCTGCTCGGCCAAAATCTTGTGGCCACCTTCACATAATCCAATAATTTCAGTGGTTATTTGAGGATCCACATAAAATAACGCTTTAGGAGAAGCTTTAACCCCTTTCTCATCTCTCAGCATTTGCCAATACATTTGCGCGGCATGATGGCCTCTTTCAGCCACAGGCCTCGCATGATAATAGTCTTTAAGAAATTTTTGTGCCGCAGTAATTTCTGTTTGATCAGGAATTGGGCCCCACTCCTCTTCCCACCTTCCTTCAACTGCTGCCTGCTCTCTATCCAAAGCAGCAAACAAATCTTCGTCAACCTGATCTACTAAATAATCTCTTGCATATTGACCTAATTGCTCATAAATTCCTCGTACCTCATCTTCACAATTAAAAACAATATCAGCAACATGGTTTTCGACTTGTCGAGAAAGAGAACTCTCTTCTTGCTGCATAAAAGCAATTAAGCCATTTAACAGTTGAGCTTTTTTTGTGGTGGCTTTAAAAAGCTCAACCAAACATTCGTCCGATTCTCCTTGCTTATCTAGGGTTCTTTTCATTACTATGGAAAACATTCCTCTAATAACCGATAGGCAAGGTATATCTTGTTTAATATCAGCTGCAGGCTTGTCTGGGATAAAAGAATCCATAATAGCCAAGTGCAGCTCTGTTTTTAAAGAAAATAATTCCCTAGCCATCTCTACATGATTGCCAGATGAAGCTCCAACAAGCTCAATTACCATTTGCGGCTCAACATAAAACATGGCTCGTAAAGTTAGAAGATTTGTATCACGAAAAGCCATAAATAAATCATGACCACTTAAGTCTCTTTGTTGTAAATCTCTAGCTCGCGTGATCTCTGCTGCAGGAGGCCTCTGCCCCCATTCTTGCTTCCAATGACCAGTCGCAGCTCCACCACCTCCACCATCAGAACGTGTTGGCTTGTGATGGAAAACGCGCGGGCCTAGGTTCCCTCTTCCTCTAAATGTACCTATATGTATCATGACACTTATTTATCGGCAAATGACTTTGATAATTTCACTAAATTAGGCTAAAATCTTAAGGTTATGTCTGAATACAATCCTTCTAAAATTGAGAGTAAATGGCAGAAAAAGTGGAAGTACACAGCTAACGATAAATCAGATAAGCCTAAGTTTTATGATCTCGTAATGTTCCCCTATCCCTCCGGTAATCTCCACATGGGTCATGTTAGAAACTATGCCATTGGCGACGTGATAGCCCGCTTTAAAAGAATGAATGGCTTTGAAGTTATGCAACCCATTGGTTGGGATGCATTCGGTATGCCAGCTGAAAACGCGGCAATTAAAAATGAAACTCATCCTAAACCTTGGACAGAAAAGTGTATTGCCAGAATGCAAAAACAGTTGCGAGCATTGGGTATCAGTTATAACTGGGACCGTGAAGTTGCCACTAGCCATGAGGATTATTACAAATGGACTCAATGGATCTTTTTAAAGTTTTATGAAAAAGGATTAGCTTATCGCAAAAAGGCCACGGTAAACTGGTGTCCAAAATGTAAAACTGTTTTAGCTAATGAACAAGTCAAAGATAGTAAGTGTTGGAGATGCGATTCTTTGGTTGATGAAAAACCTTTAGAACAATGGTTTTTTAAAATCACCGACTATGCAGACCGTTTACTTTCTGACCTCGAAAAATTATCCGGCTGGCCTGAGCCAGTTAAAATCATGCAGAGAAACTGGATTGGCAAATCAAAAGGCGTGGAGATAAATTTCCAAATTCGAATGACGAATGACGAAAGAAAAACCAATAGTCAAATTCCAAAACAATTAACTATTTATACAACAAGACCAGACACGCTAAACGGTGTTACCTACATGGTTTTAGCGCCGGAACATCCAATGGTTGAGCAATTAATCAAAGGAACAGAGTATGAAACCAAGGTTCAAGCATTTGTAGAAAAAGTAAAGCATGAAACAATTCATCAAAGAGAAGAAAGCGCTAGCAAAGAAGGTGTTTTTATTGGCGCTTACGCGATTAATCCAGCAACCAATGAAGAGGTTCCAATCTGGATTGCAGATTATGTCTTAATGGGCTATGGAACAGGCGCCATTATGGCGGTTCCAGCTCACGACGAACGCGATCTTGCCTTTGCTAAGCAAAATAATCTACCAATTAAAGAGGCTGAACCTTTTACGGATGAAATTGGCACTTGGAAAACCAATTATCGACTGCGCGATTGGTTAATTTCACGTCAAAGATATTGGGGAGCCCCTATTCCAATCATCTATTGTGATAAATGTGGCACTGTTCCAGTTCCGGAAAAAGATTTACCAGTAAAACTACCAATGGATATAAAATTTAGCGGTGAAGGCGCTTCTCCTTTAGCCCAATCTAAGAAGTTCTTAGAAGTTAAATGTCCAAAGTGCGGAGCAAAGGCTAAACGAGAAACCGATACGCTAGACACTTTTAATTGTTCATCCTGGTATTACTTAAGATACTGCGATCCAAAAAATAAAAAACAGGCTTTTGATAAAAAATTAGCCGATAGATGGATGCCGGTTGATCAATATATTGGCGGGATTGAGCATGCTATCCTTCATTTACTCTATTCCAGGTTTTTTACCAAAGTTTTATATGATTTAAAACTGGTTTCTTGCGATGAACCATTTACCAATCTTTTAACTCAAGGCATGGTAATAAAAGACGGCGCTAAGATGAGCAAATCCAAAGGCAATGTGGTTGACCCAGACGCTATTATTAAAAAATACGGCGCAGACACTGCCCGACTCTTCATTCTCTTTGCTTCACCCCCACAAAAGGAATTGGAATGGAATGATAAGGGAGTGGAGGGATCGTTTAGGTTCTTGAATAGAGTTTGGCGGTTAGCTACAGAAAAATCCCACCCTCAAAATCCTAAATCTCAACTATTAAAAAAGACTCACCAAACAATTAAGGCTGTTACGGATGATATTGAAAAATTTTCATTCAACACTGCCATTGCTCGCATGATGGAACTGGTAAATGAACTAACAAAATCAGAAAAAGTAGAAAAAGGAAATATCGAAGCACTATTACTCATGCTCTCGCCTCTCGCACCTCACCTCACCGAAGAACTCTGGCACCAACTCGGCAATAAAGACAGTATTCATGAACAACCTTGGCCAAAATATGATCCAGAGATTGCTAAAGAGCTGGAAATTGAAATTCCTGTGCAAATAAATGGCAAAGTTAGGGATAAAATCAAAATTGCAGCTGATGCAAATAAAGATACCATTCTAACTATGGCTAAAAGTTCAGAAAAAGTTAAGAGTTTCACCTCTGGCAAACAAATTGCCAAAGAGATCTATGTCCCCGGCCGCCTGGTTAATTTAGTTGTTAAGGGCTAAAACTTCGGCGTTGCCTCAAAAGTTATAGAACAATAAAGCCCGGTATCGCTCCAATCAGACACATTTTGTTTCATGTCAAATTTTTGGATTAATTGCGCATCTGTTAAAGCAGCAAACTCTGCTTCAGAACTAACATTGTTAAATACTACTGAATTTTCAAAATCAAAATCCACGGTAAAAACAAGGTCATAGTCTTCTATAATCGTGCGGGCAAGCGTAATATAACTTAATCCAGTTGTCCCGTCATAATCAGTGCAATTTTGATTAATCGCTCCCAACATATAATAATGCATATTCGGCCTGATACTATCTTCAAAAGTTGCTACCAGAGTATTAAGCGATGGATAAGTTGGCCGCGTACCAGTTTCAATCACAAAGCTTTCAGTAGAAGTATTGTACCAATAGAATTTTGCTGTTGATTCACCGCTAGCATTATAAAGCAGCTTATCACCACGTACATAAACATCAGAGTCTCCATAGCAAAAACGAAGTTTTTTAGCGACTGAATTTTGCTCAAACTCAACATCAAAATAACCAAAAATCAATATAGTTTGTTCAGATTGTCCCCCTACAAAACCAGGCTTTATACTTACGGTCCCAGAACTAAGAGTGGTAACGACTGAAAGATCAAAATCATAAAGAGTAGAATTGGCTGGTGCAATATCTGGCCGGCCAGAACCAAAAGGAGTAATTCCTTCATCGTCTTGATCATTAACTGGGAGAACCACCGAAAGAATCTTCCCGCTAATATTGGTTGGAGTAATTAACCAGTTGGTTCCCTCCGTAGTGCCAGCAATAGTAATCCCCTGGGCTCGCAGCGCAGAAGCGGTAGCCAAAGAATTGCTGGTTAAACGAGTATTGGTACTATTTAAAAACTTTTGGATCTGCGCACAGCCAATCAGCAAACTTACACTTAAAACAATTGCAATTAATAATGTAATTTTTTTCATTTTTTCCTCCTTATATCGCTTTCTTTGCGCCCAACATATAATACAGATTCATTCTGCCTTCACTCATGGTGCTACCTATCATAGAAGCATCCATTCTTAAACCAGCAAAAGCTTCATATCCATTAAGAAACATTGGTTTAAAATTTACCGTGGGTGCCATCTGCATGCCAAACCCATCAGTATAAAAACTCATCAATATTGGCATAGAAACATTTAGCGTTTCATTAACTCCAACTACAGCACTGCCACCAACATTAAAAGTAAGTCCTCCCCCTACTGCGGGACTATAAATCAAGCCTAAGCCAGCTAAACCAGACAATCTTATTGGGCCTAGCTGAGTTAAATCCATTTTTTTATAAACATCCAGTCTAGTAACATTGCTAGTTAATAAGTAAGCACTGCGATAAGAAGTGTAAATAACCTTTAACTCTTTACCATCTTCATTTTTCTTGGTATAAACCAAGCCAGAAGACAAATTACCAGTACTCTGATTAGAAAGCAGGTAATAACCAATTGTTTTTTGTTCTTTAAAAAGACCAGAATCCAGAAAAGCAAAAGCAGAGGAAGAAACTAAGAGGAGCAAAACAAAAATCAATATTTTTTTCATATGAAACCCCCTTTTCAAGAAAAGCATATCATCTCAAATTTCTAAGTCAAGTAATTTTAAGGTATAATGAAATTATGGATTTAAACAACGTCAGAAAACCCGCTCAATATATCGGCAATGAACTGCATTCTATTCATAAAAACTGGGATAAATGCACCTTAAAAGTAGCTTTATCTTATCCTGATACCTATGAAATCGGCATGTCCAACCTTGGCATCCAAATTCTTTACCATATTTTAAATAATCAGGACAAGGTTTTGTGTGAAAGGGTGTTTGCCCCTTTGCCAGATATGGAAGAAGCGCTTAAAGCAGAAAATTTAGCCCTTAAAAGTCTTGAATCACAAAAAGCCTTAAATGAATTTGATTTAATCGGGTTTAGTCTTGGACATGAGCTTACTTACACTAATATAGTAAACATTCTAAAACTAGGAAAAACCCCTCTCTATGCCAAAGATCGAACTGATAAAGATCCATTAGTCATGGGAGGCGGTCCTTGTGTTTTTAATCCAGAACCAATTGCCGAATTTTTCGACTTTTTCGTAATTGGCGAAGCCGAAGAAGTTCTTGTTGAAATTACTAACACACTTCTCAAAACTCAGAACCAATCTCGCCTCGCTCAACTCCAAGCCCTCGCCTCTCTTGCCGGCATTTATGTACCAGGAATTAGCAAAAGCGTCAAAAAAATAGAGGTGAAAGATTTAAACTCAGTTCCTTATCCAACAAAACCTATAGTTCCATTCGTTTCTGCGGTTCACGACCGAGTAGCCCTTGAAATCATGCGTGGATGCAAATGGGGCTGCAAGTTTTGCCAGGCAGGCTGGACCTCAAGGCCGGTTCGAGAAAGAAATAAAGATTGGCTAATTAAAACCGCGGATGAGGTTTTAAAAAATACTGGCTATGATGAAATTTCTTTAGTTTCTCTTTCCAGCTCTGATTATTCAAAAATCGATGAATTGGCTAAAACGTTAGCTCGAAAATATGCCAAAGACCGAATCAACGTCAGCGTACCATCGCTGCGAGCTAACACTTTTTCAGTTGACTTGATCAAATCAATCTCAAGAGTCAGACCTTCTGGTTTAACCATTGCCCCGGAAGCAGGCACTCAACGTTTACGCGATGTTATTGGCAAGAAGTTAAGCGAAGAAGATATTTTAAATGGTTCAGAATCTGCTTTTAAAAATGGTATTGAATCTATTAAACTTTATTTTATGATTGGGCTGCCAACTGAAACTGAAGAAGATTTATTAGGAATTTGTGATTTGGGCAAAAAAATCATTGAGCTTGGCAAAAAATATAGTAAAAGAGCACGGATAACCATAAATCTAGCTACTTTTATTCCAAAACCCCACACCCCCCTCCAATGGGAAGCGCAAATTTCCATTGAACAAGCCATTGAAAAGCAAAAATTTATCCGCAAAAACGCTAAAGGCAGAGGAATGGAAGTGCGCTGGCACAAAGCTGAAGCTAGCTTCTTAGAAGGTGTGTTTTCGCGAGGGGATAAAAATCTTACCAAAGTAATTATTAAAGCCTGGGAACTGGGCTGCCGGCTGGATGCCTGGTATGAGCATTTAAAGTTTGACCTTTGGCTACAAGCTTTTAAAGAATGCGGGATCGACCCTAACCAATATTTAAAAGCAAAAGACCCGAAAGATACCCTAGCCTGGGACTATATTAATGTTGGGGTTTCAAAGGAGACCTTACTTCGTGTTGCAAATAAAAGTTAAATACAAAAAAGGCGAAGAAATAAAATTTATTTCGCATAAAGACTTAATGCGCGCTTTTCAGCGTACTATCCAAAGAGCAAAGCTTCCAATTGCTTATTCACAAGGTTTTAATCCGCATATGAAGATTTCCTGGGGCAATGCCTTGAAAGTGGGCGCAACCTCGGATGAGCAATATGCCACCTTGCAATTTGAAACTTGGGTTAAACCGGCTGAAGTTATGCAGAAATTTAACCAGCAACACCCCCCAGGCCTTGAAATACTCGAAGCTTTCGTGGTATAATTCTTCTTCGTTATGTACGCTATAATTGAAACAGGTGGAAAACAATATAAAGTAACACCCGGAGACATCCTGGATGTTGAGCTATTGGATGCTAAGCGGAGCACTACCTTTGAAAAAGTGCTTTTAGTAGCAAAAGATGGTGATCTTGCAGTTGGAACTCCTCATGTTAAGGGTGCTAAAGTCTCTGCTAAAGTTATTGAAAATGGCAAAGCAGATAAAGTAATCACTTTTAAGTATAAAAACAAGATTAAATACCGCAGAACCAAAGGACATAGACAACCTTACACCCGAGTTAAAATCGAGGAGATAAAACATGGCGCATAAGAAGGCCGGTGGTGCTTCTAAAAACGGAAGAGATTCAAATTCTCAGCGACTAGGCGTAAAAGTTTTTGGTGGACAAGCTATTCCTGCCGGATCAATCATTTTAAGACAGCGTGGCTCCCGCTTTTATGCTGGAAACAACGTGGGCATGGGCAGAGACCATACTCTTTTTTCAAAAGTTAACGGTTTTGTAGTATTTGAACCTGGCAGACGCGTAAGCGTAGAACCTGCTGCTTAATGGCAAATAAAAAATACAACTCCATTGTAATTAAAATCGGCAGTTCCTCCCTAGCCACTGCTCAAGGAAAACTTGACCTTAAAAACCTCAAAAAAATCGTAAGCGAAGTAGCTAAACTAGTAAAAGCCAAAAAACAGGTTATTATCGTATCTTCTGGCGCTATTGTCTGCGGCGCAGAAAAGCTAAAATTAGGCAAACCAAAATCAATTCCAGAAAAACAAGCAGCTGCAGCTGTGGGTCAATCTTCCCTCATGCGGCAATACGAAAAAGCTTTTGAAAAATATGGAATCCATACCGGCCAGGTGCTTTTAACCAAAAATACGCTTAATCTTAATGCTCAACACTGTTTAAAGACCCTTTTAAAAGAAAAAGTAGTGCCTATTGTTAATGAAAATGACACAGTAGCTGTAGAAGAAATAAAAATCGGAGATAATGATAATTTAGCCGCCAGAACAGCTTGCCTGATTAAAGCAGATCTTTTAGTGCTTCTAACCGATGTAGATGGTTTTTATTTAAAAAACAAAGTAGTCCCTGAAATCAAGAAAATAACTAAAAAAATCGAAAACGCAGCCGGACATACTGCCACTCAACATGGAACCGGCGGCATGAAGACTAAAATCCAGGCAGCCAAAACTTGCACCAGAGTTGGCATTGATATGATTATTATTAACGGCCGAAAAGCTAAACTTATTGGCCAGGCTGCTGCCGGAAAAAACGTCGGAACTTCGTTTGACTCCTAATTTTTAGTGTGAGATAATTTTTTCCAAGGAACAATTATGCAAATTGTAATGACCGGTTCAACTGGCCTACTAGGAAGAAACCTTCTTTTTGAAATCTTGAAGCAAAATTTGAACGAGCTCGACAAGCTCCAGATATTTACCTTAGGCCGTCCGCAAAAAGCCTGCCCTATTGGCAACCGAATTGAAAATATTATTGAATCAGATGGTCATTTTTACCTTAATTTAAACGGCAGTGCCCCTGACCTTCAAAAGTGCATTATTCCTATTTCTTTCGACTTGACCAAGGAAGACTTAGGTCTCTCTGCAGAAGAACTTGAGCTTTTAAAAAAACAAAAAATCGATTATTTCTTTCATGTTGCCGCTTTAACAGACTTTAGATCCGACAGCCGCACCAAGGAGAAACTAGAAAACATCAATGTTAAAGGCACCCAACGTCTTTTAAGGCTTTTAGAACAGTTAAATATCAAACAATTCATCTATATTGGCTCTGCTTATTCTTGCGGCAATAAAATCGGAAAAGTAGATCCTAGCTATACTAATTTAGAAGAACAATTTAGAAATCCTTATGAAAAATCAAAATTAGAAGCCGAGCTTTTGGTCAGAACATTTTGTAAAGAAAAAAAATTACGCTATAAAATCTTTAGGCCCACCACTATTTCCGGCCGCTTGCTAGAAAATCCGTTAGGCAGTGTTTCAAAATTTGATGTTTTCTATGGCTGGGCAGCTTATTTCTTAAGGTTAAAATTAAAACAAGGTGTTCCAGCAGAAAAACTCTTTACTCAGCCCGCCACCATCCCTATTCGGATTGCGGCTAACTTAAAAGCCGGGCTTAATATTATCCCCGCAGACTACGCCGCTAAGATTCTCTATCAAGTTTGCATTGATGAAAAATTAAGGCCTATAAATTATCACTTGGCTAACCCCAAAGACGCTCTTCACGGAGAATATATCCAATGGATGCTTGATTTCTTAAAAGTCAAAGGCTGCTCTTTTGTTGCAGAAGTACCAAAAGACTTAAACGAAATGGAAAAGTTTTATTATCGCACAGTAGGTAAAATACTTACTCCCTATATTATTGGTGAAAACATGGAGTTTTCTGTGGAAAATTTAGGAGAAATCTTAAATAAGGTTAAATGCCCTAGGATAAACGAAAATAACTTCAAAACCTTAATGGAATTTGCTAAGCAAAAAGGGTTTGGAATAAAAGCATGAATGCTTTTGCCATACCACCACTGGTAACTAATGTCTTAATCTTTTTAATCGGGCTTTTAGTTATCTCAAAAAACAATCACATCCGCACCAATATTATCTTTTTTCTTTTTTGCTTAAGTATGAATATTTGGCTTACTTTCTATACCTTTATGTACTTAAGCCAAGATCCTGCGCAAGCCATCATTTTTGCCCGTTTAGGCTTTTTGGGGATTATATTTATTCCTTTATTGGCTTATCATTTTATCGTAACTTTCTTGGATCAGGTTCCGAAAAAAAGAGTTTTAATCCCGCTATATGCAGTGGGTATATTTTCCATTTTAGCCAGTCCCACCAATTTAGTTTATGATGGAGTGGCCCATTATTTCTGGGGATTTTATCCTACCGCTGGCCCTCTTTACATTATCTTTTTAAGCGCTTTTGCTATTCTTTTTACTTATGGAGTAATTTTGCTCATCTTAGGTTATTTAAAAGCCAAAAAAGAAACAAATTTTATCAAAGCCCAGCAAATTTCTTATGTGCTAATTGCTTTTGGCTGCGGCACCACAGGATTAATTGATTATATTATTAAATACCATTTGGCTATTTATCCTTTTGGTTATATTTCGGCCTTATTGTTTATCGGCTTTATTGCTTACGCCATTACCAAACATCGTTTAATGGATATCTCGGTAATTATCAGCCGCACTTTAGCAGAAATATTTACCCTATCTTACTTTGGCGGCATCTACATTTTTCTTTTATACATTTATCGCACTTATGCTTCTGCTCAAATTGATTTACGTTTTATTTTTTGGAACTTGCTTTATGGTTTTGTGCTTGCCCAAGTCTATCAAAATGTCAGACTGTTTTTTCAGACCTCGGCTGATAAATTAATTTTAAGAGGCAAATACGATTACTACAAATCCCTGGCTGAAGCTAGCAGTCGGGTTTGCGAGCAACTTTCTCTAGAACACATTTTACACGTGCTCTATGACACCTTTCATGAAGTAGTAGAAATATCAAATCCAAAAGTTTTTTTGCCTGACAATTTTAGTGAACCAAGAAAAACTTCCACACATTATATAGTTTATGACCGGAAAACATTAAAGCCCAAGTTAAGTGACCAGAAAATAAAAATAGATGCCCCCTTAATAAAAGAACTAATTAGCAAACGGGAAGCTATTCAAAATGTCAAAGAATTAAATGCGGCACTGGTAGTTCCCTGTATTTTAGAAGACCGTTTGATTGCTTTTTTTGCTTTAGGCAAAAAGCTTTCAGAAGACCCTTACACCATAGAAGATCTAAGACTGCTGGAGGCCTTAGGCAGTCAAACCGCGGTTGAACTTGACCATTCAAAGTCTTATGAAAAAATAAAAGCAGAGCTTGAAGCCGCGATTAAAGAATTAGAAAGATCACAAAGATTAGCGGCTATTGGTACTTTAACCGCCGGAGTAACCCACGAAATCAGAAACCCACTGACTGTAATCAGGGCTGAAACCGAAAGACTGCCTAATCAACCACGCGACCAAGAATATTTAAAGAATTTTAAAGAGCTTTGCTTAAAACATATTACCCGCATTGAAGGCATTGTAATGCGTATGTTGAAATTAGCCAAAGAAAAGCCGCGCGAAGAAAAAGATGTAGATTTAAATAAAGAGATTGAAGATGTTATTTCTTTTATTAAATTTGACGGCATAAAACTAAAAAAAGAACTAGGGCCACTCTCCCCCATCAAAGGCGACCCAGAAGAATTAGAACAGGTTTTCGTAAATTTAATCCAAAACGCTATGGAAGCCATGGGCAAAAAAGGACTTTTAACCATTAAAAGTTATCGGGAAAATAATAAAAATATTATAGAGATATCAGATACTGGAAAAGGCATCCCATCAGACATCATGGAAAACATCTTTGATCCTTTTTATTCTACCCGGCACGAAGGAACAGGACTAGGACTCTCAATTGCCTACAGAATAATCCGCGAGCATAAAGGGGAAATCAAAGTAAACAGCGAAAAAGGCAAGGGAACAACTTTCCGGATAATTTTTTAGTTCTTATTTTTCTTGAATTCTTCTTTTTTGTCTAAGTGCTTTTCAAAGGTATCTAAAACCATTTTACCTTCGCCGCCCTGGAAAAATTTATCTAAAGTAGCTAAAATTTCTTCGCTTTTAAATGGTTTTCTAATATAATTTACTACAAAGCCGCCAGTAGCTTTGTCCCATTTTTCTTCGTCTTCCCAGGCGGTAAGCATAGAAACTCCAATATCCTCACCAAAACTCTTGCGCACTTTTTTAAGCAGGGTCAATCCATCTGTTTCCGGCATTTTAATATCTAAAAAGATAAAGCGGATTCGGTTGCCACCCAAACCAAAAAGTAATTTGTTCTTAGTTAATTGATCCAAAGCTTCTTTAGCATCATTAGCAATAATCACATCATATTTATCAGCATCTTTAATAATTCCAGCCAAGGCGTTAGTAATATCTACTTCGTCATCCACTACCATAATTAAAGGTTTTTTAGGCATAATTTGTTTCCTCCGCGCATATTGTCTCATATCGTATAAGGGATATCAAGATGTTATAATGGTCTTATGTCGAAGACCATAACTAAAATTCTCATCTTTTTAACTATCCTCTCTTTTGCTATGGTTTATGATTTTTCCGAGTTCCAAACCAGGATTGTAGAGGTTCTGCCCAGACAAAAAGTAAGTTCTGATAAAGGGATTTATATTACCTATTATGTGGCCAAAACCCCAAAAAGGTTTAATTACTTGGTTGCCCAGGCAAAATCAGGCGGGATAAACACTTTGGTAATTGATGCTAAAGTCGCTCTTAGCCCACCCTTACTAAAATTGATTAAAGAGAATAAATTAACCAAAGACACCGTTGCCACGCCTAATCCTTGGTTAGCTAAGCTTAGTAAAGACCTGCATAAAAAAGGTTTTATTGTAACCGTGCGCTTAGTAGTTTTTAAGGATGATCATTTAGTAATCGCTCGACCCGATCTTGCAATAAGAAGAAAAGACGGCAGCCTTTACCAGGATCATAAATGGGGCAGATGGGCTGACCCTTATTCAAAAGAAGTAAGATTATATAATGAGTTAATCGCAGAATCAGCCGCGCTTTCTGGCGTTGATGAAGTACAGTTTGATTATATCCGTTTTCCAACCGAAGCTGGAGCCAAAGCTGCTGTATATCCGCATGAAGACGAAAATCTAACCAAGGTGGATATTATTGAAAGTTATCTAGCTGCAGTTAAAAAAAGGTTAAAAAAATATCAAACATCAATTGGCATTGACATTTTTGGAGTAATTGCCTGGCAAGACCCAAAAGATATCAATGCTCTGGGCCAGGATTTAAAAATAATGGCAAAATATATTGATGTGGTTTCTCCCATGCTCTACCCTTCGCATTTTCACTCTGGATATGATGGCTTTGATAACCCCGGCTCCTATCCTTACTATTTTATGTACACGGGACTAAAAAAAACTCAGGAAATTTTATCTCAAGAGGCAGTAACTATTGTTCCTTGGCTGCAGGCTTTTAATTTAAGATCTCCAAACTATGGCCCGCAATATATCCGGGATCAAATTCAGGCTTGTAATGATTTAGGAATTGATACTTTTTTACTGTGGAATGCTAGAAATGTGTATGGAATCCCAGCTCAGGCATTAAAAAAGGGTTACGATTAACTGGTAACCGTAACCCCCTTAATGAGGCTTACTTTTTAACCTGACCATAAACCGCGGGTACTACTACAATCAAGATATAACCAGTAATCACTGACCAACTAGAATATAAAGAAAGATCGCCATTCAAAAAACCACGAACTGTAATTACATATTCTAAAATCGCCGTAATCACTAACCAGACTAGACCAACTTGAATTCCTTGCGCTAAGCTAGCAATCTTATACTGCTTAGATAACAACCACAACACTATAATACTGGCAATAACCATTATGCTACCCATTACAGCGATGTCAGTAATTTTAAGTGCAATACAAACCGAAGCAACAACAAAAATAATGGCCCAAAGTGCAATTCCGTAACCAATCGTTTTTAACCAATTCATGTTTCACCTCCCTTACCCCGAGCTTGTCGAGGGGTTGGCCCTATTTTAATCCTGCCATATTTGCTTGTCAATCAATTTCAGGTATACTAGACTTATTAAAAACGGAGGGACTTAACATGTTTAAAAAACTCTTAGCTCTAGCCTTATTGGCTTTATTTCTAACCAGCTGTGCGCCGCCAAAACCAGAGGATTTTTCCGCTGAAGTAGTGGTAAAAGCCAAGGGCCTGACCCAAAAATCTAAATTCTACTATTCTAATGATAAATGGCGCTACGAAAGCAATGCCATGGGTCAAAAATCTATTGTTATTTACCGCAAAGATAAGAATTTGACCTGGATTTTGATGCCTATCCAAAAAATGTACATGGAACAAAAATTGCAAAAGGAGCAAATGGTCGGAGTAACAAGTCAGGTTCCAGGAGAAACTAAAAAAGAGAAATTAGGCAAAGAAAATATCAATGGTATTGAATGCACTAAATATAAAATTACTTATGAAAATAAAGACACAAAAATGAAAAACTCTGTTTATCAATGGATTGCAAAGAATAATATTGTAGTTAAAAGCCAGGCAGCAGATGGTTCTTGGGTCATGGAATATAAAAATATTAAGTATAGTAAAAATCCAGCCAGTTTATTTGAATTGCCTAGTGACTATAAAAAATTTAAGATGCCATACTAAACCACTGGCGCGGCTTAGTTCCAACTAAAATATTTCCAAAAAACTCAAGGTTTAGGCAAATAAGGGCTAAATTTGCTTCTTTTACGCTAAATCCGGTTTTTTCAAGATAATCTCTTGCCACCGCATCTCTGTCATCAAAACCAAAGTTTCTTGGATCCAGCCAAAGATTGGTAGTTTTACTATCATCGCCTTTATCATTGGCAAAAAGCAAGATTACTTTTCCTCCGGCAGGCAAAAGGTCATAAATTGAACTTAAAAATTCCAGCGGCTTAGTCATATAAGGAGCTCCTAAAGATATAACAACGGCTTTAACTGGAGAATGATAGCTAACTACTGGCTGATCATTTATATCTTGAATGCTAAAAGAGCTTAAAGCCGAATTTTCGCTTAAACTTTCAGGAGTGGTTCCTATGCCATGAATAACCCTGCCCGGCAGACGAGAAACATAAGAAAAGGTTCCACACATAATATCTAAGACATGTCCTTTGCTAGGTACCAGCCAATCCACCCTAGCACGCAGACCCTCTCTAAGCGTAGGTCGTAAATAATGCACACCTTGTTCTCGTTCACGAGTAGACCAAAAGTCTGCCGCAGCTCTTGGGTCTTGCACTTGAAGAGCTCTTGCCCCATAAACTCTTACGCTAGAGTCTCTTTGAGGAGGAACAATGTTCCGCCCAGAAAAGATCAAGTTAAATAATGACACGCCTATTCTCATACTAATATATCGAAGAATTAGAGAGGAAATTTCACTTTGTTGCCAATTGCCCGCAGGCAGCAGCTATCTTTTGGCCCAAACTTCTCCTAACTGTTACATTAACCTTATATTTTTTCAGCTGGTCAAACATCTGGTCAACATCACCTGATTCAAATAATGAATCTTTAGAAGGATTATAAGGAATCAAATTTACATGGCTATCTATTCTCTGAGCAATATTTGCCAAAGCTTTGATTTCTTCTTTTCCATCATTAAGCCCTTTTAAAACCACGTATTCAATAGTAACCCGTCTTTTAGTCTTTTTTTGATACTCAAGCAAAACAGAAATTATTTCTTTAATCGTTGGCAACCCTTCCCAACCAATCAAAGTCTCTCTTACTTCATCAGAAGGAGCCACTAAAGACCAGGCTAATCGAAATTGATGCGGTTCTTGGGTTAATTTTTTGATTCCAGGAATTACTCCAATAGTAGAAATAACAATTTTCCTGTTACCAAGGGTTAAGCCTCCTCCACTGTTTAAAATTTTAGCTGCCGCTAAAACATTATCATAATTCAAAAACGGCTCACCCATTCCCATAAAAACCACGTTAGAAATTTTTTCTTCTTTGGCAAAATAATAAACTTGTGATAAAATTTCTGCCACACTTAAATTTCTTGTAAACCCCATCTTGCCGGTAGCACAAAACGCGCAACCAATGGGACAACCCACTTGAGATGAAACACAAACAGTTTTATGATCTCCCTTATAAGCCATAAGCACGGATTCAATTACCAAACCATCCTCAAGTTCAAGAGTAACTTTTCTTACATCTTTGCTCTTTTGGGTTTCTAAGGGCTTTAATTGGCTAATATAATATTTTTCTTTGAGCTTCTTTCTTTCTTCTTTAGTTAAAACTGTAATATCATCTATATTCGATACCAGTTTTTTGTTGATATAACGGTAAATTTCGCGCTTCTTAAAAGGCGCTAAATCAAGCTTTTCTAACCCGTTTTTTAGGTCTTCCATAGCAAGATTTTACCATCTTATCTCGATAATATATATAGGGGGAGTGAAATTTGTTTAAATTCCCATCGATAAAAGAATATATGTTTGAAAGAGTATCATTAATAATTTTATGTGCTTTAATGGTAATCGTGGGTCTTGCTGGAGGGATGAAAAATCCGGAAGAAGTACGCTTACTCCATTTAAAACAACAAGCCCAGGAATTTGCTAGTAAGTACCATGATCAGGATGTTATTGTAGTTAGCAAAAAAGATCATTTGCTTTACTATTATAAAAATGGACAGCTGGTGAGAGGCGAACGCTGGAATGGTTTTACTTATAATTTTCCGGTCAAGGTTGCTTTAGCCAGTAGATCTTACGATACTCCTGAAGGCGAAATGTTTATTGATTATAAAAATCCTCACAGTAAATATATTCTTTTCTTAAGTTTTAGCGGTCCTGGTGATTATGGCATCCACAGCGCAGAAACCAGATTTAAATCTTATTTAGAAAAAATGGAAAAAATCAATCCTCATTTTAAATTTGCCACAGTAAAAGATAATACCAGAGGCTGTGTCCAAGTAGAAAATCGCATTATCCAGTATCTTTATTCCAAAGTAAATGCCAACACCCCTGTTTTAGTCATGCCTTAATTTAGTGAAATTTTCCCCTTAATCTTTCGAAAATAAACCATGATAGGAATAACACCTAAGGGTTTTCCAAGGGGTCTTTGTTTTAGTAGCTCTGTCAGCGGCGGCCCTAAAAAACTATTTATTGGCACCTTGGTTAAAGAATTTACTGCCCGCATAAGCAGACCACCAGCAAGGGCTGATTTTCAGGATGATTTTCTTTTTAGCGTTGCTACGGATGTTTATTACTCTGGCAAAAGAGCGCTTGCCGCGCTTGGCACAGTTTTTCAAATGAAAGCGCATATAACCGAAACTCAGGAAGCCACCCGCAACGATAATTTTACCTTCCTAATGGATAATACTATGGGTCGCAACGCCCCCCATCTTGAACCCTTAGATCAGGAAGGTCTTTCAACTTCCCATGCATTCCAGCTTTTACTCATTGAAGAAGAGTATGTTTACAAAAATATTCCCCCTCATATGCAACTCTCGATCGCTAAAATAAGATTTTCTGCTATAAACCTTTCTGCTTTTAATACTCAATATTATTTATTTGCTTTGGATAAGGCCTATGCAGCTGAAAAACAAGATATTAACCAAGCCCTGCTCTGGCTCAAAATTGCTATACTCTTAAACCCTGACATTCCTTCTTCCTATGCAGAAGCTGGTTTTTTATATGCCCAACTTGGTGAATTTCAAAAAGCGTTAGAAATGTACGACCAACTGGTTAAATTGCTCCCCAACGAAGGGCGCTGCTATCTCCAGCGAGGAATCTATCATGCCCAAACTCAAAACTTAGCTGCGGCTCAAGTCGACTTGAAAAGGGCGCTTGAATTAGATCCATCCTTAATTCAAGCAAAACTTTATCTGATCAGCATATACGCACAACAAGGTACAGAGGTCGGTGCACTAGACAAAATGCTTGCACTAGCCGAAGAACTCCCTTTAGGCCAAAAATCTCAGGCCTTTTCAATCATTGCTTCTTTTTATGCCAAAAGGGGTAATTTTAAGCAGGCCGCTGTTTACGCACAAAAAGAAGTCGATGATGATCCAGAGACGGCAGAAAGCTATTTCAACTTAAGCATTGCCTTAATGGATTTAGAAGAATATGAAAAAGCACTAAAAAACGTAGAAATCTGCTTGTCTATGAACACGGATTTGCGAATAGCCTATCTACAAAAAGCTCACCTTTTACTTCTCCTTAATAGAACACAAGAAGCAATTAGTTTTTGCCGGGATACTATCTTTCGGGGACAAGAGATATCAGGTGAAGCTATTTTGGCCTTTTTAACCTCTCCCAAACCAGAGAGCGGATTAAGTTAAACCATTTCCATCGGCTCAACGTCAATGGTAACTCTAATTTCTTTTGGCACCACAGTTTTATTTAAACTTTCAAGCAAGCTCTGGCGCATTTGATCTAGATCATTACCTTTTAAAAGTATGTGATAGCGCCAGCGGCCGCGTAATTTTGGAATCGCAGCTAAAGCCGGCCCTAAAACTCCAACCTTAATCCTTTTATTTAAAAAAACAGTTAGGTCCTTTGCCACTTTTTCTGTTTTTTCAACAGATGGCCCAGCCAGCATAATAGTAATTAACTGTGAAAAAGGAGGGTAGCTAAGTTCTTCCCGATGTTTAATTTCTTCTTGATAAAAAGCTTCGTAATCATGGTTTTGTGCTGCGGCAATGGCATAGTGGTCTGGATTTAAAGTTTGGATAATCACTTTTCCTGGTAAATGATGTCTACCTGCCCTACCCGCCACTTGAGTTAAGAGTTGAAAAGTATGCTCTGCGGCACGAAAGTCTGGGAAATAAAGAGCAGTATCAGCAGATATCACTCCAACCAAAGTAACATTGGCTACATCCATCCCCTTAGCCACCATTTGCGTACCAATTAAAACATCAGCTTTACCTTCGGCAAACGCAGCAAAGAAAACTTCGTGGGAACCGCGTTTGCTAACTGTATCCTTATCCCATCTTAAAATCCTGGCTTGCGGATAAATGTCTGCTACTTCTTTTTCTATTCTTTGAGTCCCGGTTCCAAAAAAGCGAATGGAAGAACTTTTGCACTTTGGGCAAATAACATTGCTTTGCACAGAAAAACCACAGCGGTTGCAGTGCAATTTTTTAGTATAGGAATGATAAGTAAGGGCAATGCTGCAATGCGGACACTGCACTGCCTGACCGCAAGACTGGCACATGGCAAAAGTAAAAAATCCCCGGCGGTTAATGAATAAAATAGCCTGTTCTTTTTTTTCTAAAACCTGTTTTAGTTGATTTTTTAGTTTTTCAGATAATATTCCTTTGCTTCGGTCTTGTTTAATGTCAATTACTTCAACTTCTGGCAAAGGTCGACTGTCAATTCTCTTGCTTAAAGTTAATTTTTTATATTTACCTGTTTTTGCAAAATAAAAAGTTTCAATTGATGGTGTGGCAGAACCAAGAATCACTTTTGCTCCTTGGATCTGGGCTAATTTTATAGCCACTGATCTAGCATGATAGCGGGGATTTTTATCCTGCTTATAACTGTTCTCATATTCTTCATCAAGAACGATAACGCCCAAATTATTAACTGGAGCAAATATCGCTGACCGCGCACCAAGAATAATTTTTGCAGCACCCTTCTTAATACTCCACCACTGTTCTCTTCTCTGCTTTAAAGTCATGTCGCTATGAAGAACTGCAATTTGGTCGCCAAATCTGCTTACGAATCGTTTCACAATCTGCGGGGTTAATGCTATTTCAGGAACCAGAACTATAGCCTGTTTTCCTTTTTCCAATTCTTCAGCAATAACTCTCATATAAACTTCAGTCTTCCCTGATCCAGTTACGCCATACAAAAGGTTTACACCTTCCCCCATTTCCTCCAAAGCTTTTTTCTGTTCCTGTGTTAATTCAATATTTGGATTTTGGATTTTGGATTTAATTTGGATTTTGTCATTTGGATTTTGGATTTTGCCCTTGGGTGGTAAAAACATCTTCAATGCCGTCACAAAAAACGAGCAGTAATAGTCTGCAATCCACTTAGCCAGTTCAATTTGCTTTTCTCCAAATAAAGGTTCTTCTCCCTCAATCCCCTTAATCTCTTTAATTCCCTTAATGGTAGTTTTTTCAACCAAGCCAACCACATAACCAGTCATTTCTCGATATCCAAAGGAAATCAAAACCTCATGGCCAACTTGGACGTTTAAATTAGAAGGAATAGCATAATGAAATACGCGGTCAATGCTTTTACTTGGTTTGGATAGGATGATTTCAGCAAACATATATATAGTATATCAGATTCTTAGAATATCAGTGGGAAGCGGATCAGAAAATCAGGAGATCAGAGCAATAATACAATCCACTTATTCAAAAAACACAAAAAAGTGAAATTTTACTCAAAAATTAACGATATTAATTATAGGGAGAAAAGAAAATGTTAAGAATTTTAAATGTAGCAAAAAGAATGAGTTCAGCTTTAAATTTAACGGTTGCCTCTGGTCCGCAAAAAATGTCAAGGAGAGACTTTCTTGTAAGGACGGGCTTAATTTCTGGTGCGGCAGCAATAACATCTTCCACAATCAGCTGTGGTAAATCAGAAGAAGAACTAGCAATAGATGCTTCTTTGGATTTTATAAAAACTCTTGATAGTCAAGATCCCATTAGTTTGTTTCATAAATATTCAAAAGATAACCTAGATGTAGGAACTAATAAATATAGAAAAATGATATTACATAGAACCATGCTGGCCATTGCCGGACAAGAAGCTACTAATCGTTTTTTGGAGTTAGAAGATCTTGATACTGGAGCTCATACCACTGATGCTGCCCTTCAAATCAAAGCCAGTTTAGCCATTGCTGGACGGGAAGCCATTGATAGATTTAAATTTGGGCATTTTGATACTGGAGTTGAAGATAAAGATGCAACCGCACAAGTCAGAGCTAACTTAGCTATTGCTGGTCAAGAAGCTGTTGCTAGATTTCTTCTATTGAAGGATCTTGATCTTGGGGTTGAAGATAAAGATGCAGCCGCACAAATTAGGGCTAGCTTAGCCATTGCTGGTCAAGAAGCTGTTGCTAGATTTGTTGAATTAAGTAAATTTCAACATAAAGAAGGGGCTTTCCTTTCTCGAACTCTTAATACGGGTGCCGACAGTGATAAAACAGATGCCCAGATTAGATTAGAATTGGCCATCGCCGGCCAAGAAGCCATTGATAGGTTTGTTGCATTAGAAGAGCTTGACACAGGAACAGGCGATAAAGATACAGCCGCGCAAATCAGAGCTAGCTTAGCCATTGCTGGTCAAGAAGCTATTAACAGGTTTGTTGCATTAAACAAACTTAAGTTTGGAACTCTAGTACCTATTCGGACAATTGACATAGGAACTTCAAATATAGAACTAGCTGCCCAACTTAGAGTTAGCTTAGCAATTGCAGGTCAAGAAGCCATTGATAGGTTTGTTGAATTGAAAGATCTTGATGTTAGAATCACAAACAAAGATGATGAATATAGAAATGTGATTGCGCAAGTTAAAACTGGTTTAGCAATTGCAGGTCAAGAAGCCATTGATAGATTCGATAATTTAAATTCTCCGGTGTGGAAAGAATACTATAGAAAATCATCTGAATTATTACTATTAGCAAAAGCAATGCTAGCCTCAAAAAGCCCTTCCCTTTTTCAAGACAAAAAAAATACTGGCTCTAATTGGTCCATAACGGGAGCTGCTAGTAATGTTTTATATATGCGTAATCCCGCAAGCCCAATGAATATGATGACCTCTTTCTTTTAAAAACTAAGTAAGTTTACCCAAGATCACATTAGCAGCCTGTTCTTTCGGCTGGCGAGGGTAGTCAGAAACTTTTCCCTGTCTATCGATAATTGAATACTTAATCTGATCCCCATCAAAAGTCGATGGATCATTGGCAACAATTAAGTCTAAATCTTTTTCTTTTAACTTTTTCTTAGCATTAGCAATCAAATTCTCTGTTTCCAAAGCAAAACCAACAATTTTTTTATCTTTTCTATTCTTTTGTTTACTAATTGTCTCCAAAATATCTTGGGTTGGTATCAATTTTAATATTAAATTGTTTTTAGACTTTTTAATTTTGGTATTGGTATTTGTTTGTTCTTTGCTATTTGTTTTTTGTTTTTTATAGTCCGCAACAGCTCCCGCCATCACCACACTATCAGTGTTTTTATAATGATCTAGAACTGCTTCAAGCATTTCTTTAGCTGATTCAACTCTAACAGGTTGAATATCAAGTGGAGCAGTAAGATTTGAGCTGGAAACTAAAGTAACCTTAGCTCCTCTTTCTCGAGCAGCTTTAGCAATCGCATAGCCCATTTTGCCAGATGAGCGGTTAGAAATATATCTAACTGCATCAATAGCTTCGCGGGTGCCGCCAGCTGTAACTAAAATTTCTTTTCCCGCAAAATCTTGTTTAAAGCCGAATTTTTGAGCTATAAATTTAACAACATCTTCTGGTTCACTCATACGACCAATATCATTGGTACCACAGGCCAATTGGCCGATTTCTGGACCAATAAATTCATAATTCATTTTGGCTAGTTTTTGAATATTATCCTGCACTGCTTGGTTATTCCACATATTATTGTTCATGGCTGGCGCAATTAATTTTGGTTTTACACAAGCCATAGCCATAGTGGTCAGCGGATCATCAGCAATGCCATTGGCCAATTTTCCAATCACATTAGCAGTACAAGGAGCAATAATAAATAAATCAGCTTGATCTGTTAGAGAAATATGAGGAACTGGAATAGTGGATAAGTCTTTTGAAAAAAGGTTGGTTATAACTGGATTACCAGACAAAGTGCGAAAAGTAAGTGGAGTAACCAGTTCGGCTGCTTCTTTGGTCATTACCACCCACACCTCTGCGCCTAGTTTTTTTAACTTTGAAACCAGTTCACAGGACTTGTAGGCAGCAATTCCGCCAGTAACTCCAACAATAATGATCTTTTTCCGGAACATTATTATTTCTTCTTTTCTTTTTTCTTACTGCTTTTCTTGCTATCGCGAGCTAGTCTTTCCAGAGCAGAAGGTTTTTTAGCTTCTTTTTTATCGTCTTCTTTTTCCAGAATATCCTGCGGCTTTTTGCTAGGTCCAGATAAAACTTTAATTTTCATTTTATCTGCAGAGATTTCACGTAGCGCAGTAATTACTGGATTATTCGGATCAAAATTCTCTACATATGGAAGAGATCCTTCTACAATCTGTTTTGCTCGTCCGGAAGCGGCATTAACTAACAAAAATTTATTAGCTGCCTTGGTTAAAAGATGGTCAATATCTCTTTCGCTCAATTTAGTAGTGTCCTTTCTTTTTCAACATTAATTATGGCGCGGATTTTTGAAGCCGCGACCTCGACCTTATCATTAACGACTATATAGTCGTATTTTTCCATTACCTGCAGCTCTGCGATGGCTGCTCGTAATCTATAATTTACCACTTCCTGATCTTCGGTCTTTCGCTTTTTCAACCTAAAAGCTAAAATATCTACCGAAGGTGGAATCAGGAAAATAAAAACAATTGGCACTTTTAATTTTCTTGATTCCCGCAAATTTTTAATCGAGGCCCCACCCTGCACATCCACTTCGCAAACAATGGTTTTTCCTTTAGCTAGCTTATCTTTAATCGGTTTTAAAGGGGTTCCGTAATAAAAGCTATGCACCTTCGCCCATTCCAGGAACCCGTTTTTCTTAACCTTTTTATCAAAGTCCAGTTGATCAGTAAAATAATAATGTTCCCCTTCAATTTCGCCGGGACGAGGAACCCTGGTAGTAGCAGAAACCGAAACCTCTATGTCTTTATACTTCTTAAGTAGTCGCTTAACTACTGTGGACTTGCCCACACCAGAAGGCCCGGACATTACAACGAGTAAACCTCGTTTTTTCTTTGATTTTGGGGGCATAAAGTAATACATATTTTAGCACGCTTTTATTGACAAATCAAGTTTTTGGCGTTATATTGGAAAGAAAGAGGAGATCAATATCCATGAAGTTAAAAATAGTAGGTTTGTTGTTTGTTTTTTGCTTTTTAGCACTTTCCACCTTGGGTTGTAGTTCCAGCACTTCTTCCACCACCACTCTACCAGCAGCCACAGCAGCAGGAAGTCTCGGAGATTTAGCAGTACAAAGTCTTGCAGCTGATAATGGCGTATTAGGGGTAATTACTAGTTTAGGTATTTCATCTCCAACAGCAACCTCTCCCTCCAGCCCAACTTATGAAGCTGACGGCTGGTGGACTTCTACAGATGGTTATAGCTTAAGCGGATACACCTATGTCTTAACTTACAGATTTAAACTGTGGGATCTATCAAGCAACGAAGTAACTACTTTGGCTGGCCTGCAAAGCGCCACATCATCAACCATTAGCAAATTATGGATTTGTACTTCACTGGCACTAACTTATAGTGGAAATAGTTATACTTTTTCTATGGGTACCAGCATTAGCGATCCACTTAAATTTGAAAATTACAATAGTAGTACCACCAAAAGCATTGACGGTCCCATGCAAATGGTTGCCAGCTACAGCAGCAACGCTTACACAATCACTTACGACTATGACAATTTGACCTTAAGCTCTTCTGGCTATCCCAGCGGAACTATTACCTTTTCCATAACCGGCAGTAGCTATACCACTATGGCTGGCAGTATAGTTTTTGACGGTACCAGCACGGCCACCCTTACTTTTACTGGCGCCCTTTCTGGAAGCTATGCAATTGACTTAGATACCGGAGACGTCACCGCCGCTTCTATAGATTAATTGGTTTGATTTGTAGCGTCGCATAGGTTAATATTTAACTTATGCGGCGTCTTTTTTTTGCAACCATACTACTAGTTGTATTTGTTTCCACCTCTTTTGCTTTTTCTTTGGAAGAATGGCGCAACTCTATTTATGATCAAATAAAAATCGAAACCCTGCGCCAGCTAAAGGATATGACTCAAAGAGATATTACGGTTGGCAAGGTCAGCGGCGTGGTAGTAGGTCAAGTAGTTTTTGATGAGGTAACAATTCCGGATTTTGCCTTTGCCAAAAAGGTCACAGTTAACTTTAATCCAGTGCAATATCTTATTCACCGCGGTGATGTTGTCCCTGCCATTACAAAAATAGTGATTGAAGACGGTGAATTCTTAATCGAGAGGAACTCAAAAGACAAATGGAATTTTAATGGCCTTCTTCCACCAGAAGACCCCAACGCCCCACCTCCCCCACCTTTCCGCGCTCGCTTAGTCTTTAAAAATTGTTCGGCTAATTATGTTGATGCTTTAGGTTTTCAGGCTAAACCCCAAAAATTCAACGCGCAAATTGATTCTCTTGACGGCAGCATTAACTTTGGCCTGCTCAATCGGGTTGGGATTAATTTGTCAGGTAACATCAAAGACAGCAAAAGCACAATTAAGGGTTCTTTTAATTTAAAATCCGGCAAATATAAGATAAAAGTTTGGTCCAACCACTTAAAACTGGCAGATTGGGTGAAATATACTGTTCCGATCGAAGGATTAAGCATAAATGATGGTCATGCCAATATCAAATTAACCCTCACCCCAGCCAAATTAAAAGGCTGGCCACTTTCCTTAGATGCTAGTTATGAATTAAAAGGGGCCAATGGCAGTTTTAATGATTTTGCTTTCTCTGATTTGAGCGGCACTATCAAGATGAAAGATGCTGATTTAGATTTTAAAGGTTTAAAGGTTCAGATTGATCAACTTCCTATAGAAGCTAATGGAAATTTTGCTGGTTTTTCTAAACTAGACCTGGACTTAACCCTAAATAAAGGGAAACTTTATAACCAGCCTCTTTCGGGCAAAGCCAAACTTGGCTTTAGTAATAATATTTTAAGCCTGGACTTAACTGATGTAAATTTTCATCAGGGAAAATTAAAAGGCTTATGCAAAATCAATTTTAAAGCTTCTACCCCAAATTTGCAGTTTAACGGCCAATTAATTCAGATTAATTTAGCTTCTTTAGCTAACCAAGCTCCTGGAATCGAAGGGTATGCCAGCGGTCAAGTTGATTTACTTGGACCAATTGATCATTTTAAGGGGGAATTAAATACAAAATTAAACCAGGGCTTACTTTTTGGTCAGCCCATTGATGAGCTTGTTGCTTCATTTGGTTTTAACCGGGGCAATGTTTACATTGAAAACCTTAATGCAAAATCTAAAACCGCCACCGTTAACCTGGTTGGAAATATTTCAAAAGATCTGAATTTAGATTTTAAGGCTACTGCTCGAGGAATCAAGCTTTCTGGCCAAGGGGTTTTAGGTACCATGGAAGCTCTAGCCGAAGAATTTAAAGGGAACGTAAGTTTTAAATTAGACGACCGCTTTTTAGCTGCTCCACTTAAACACTTAAACGCCGAAGGAGAAGCCACTTTAAGTCAAGGTCGGGTTGGACAACAACAATTTGACTTTGCCCAAGGTAAAATCACTCTTGGTCAAGGCTTAATCCAAATTAAAGACGTTATCTTTAAACAAAGGGACAGCGAAGTCTCGGCTTCCGGCCAGACTGGAATTGGAGTAGAAACAAATTTAACCATTCACAGCCCAGGGGCAAAATTAGAAGATTTAAAAATATTAAACTACATCCTACCCAAGGTAGCCCAAGACCCTTCCGGCATTGCTAATTTTAAAATTGCCATCACTGGTAATCTTAGCAACGAAACCGAATTAACGGCCCTTAACGCTTCCTGTCAAATTAAACTAAAACAAACCGAAATTGCTGAAGTGCCCATTCATGAAGGGGAAATTAATTTTGAATGGCAAGATCAACATTTTTCTATTTCCCGTTGTAACCTATTTATGCCTGATTCTTACGTGAGTTTTGACGCTGCCCAAGAAAAACAAGGCAGGATTAAGGGCAATGCTATTGGCTCACTTGATCTTAATCTGTTTAAGAAAATTACCAAAAAATATGGAGAGCTTAGCGGAAGAATCGCCCTTAATTTGGCAGTTAAAGGCAAAGCTTTTGATCCTCAAATCGGGGCTAATATCATTATTGAAGATTTAAACTATAATAATTTCCAGTTTGACAGCGTTAAGGGGGCTTTTTCTTATTACAAAAATCAATTATTTATTGATCCGGCTATTCGTTTAGAAAAAGACAAAAACCTCTATGAAATTAAAGGCTATGCTAACCTTAAAGAAAATTATATTGCTTTAAAAGTTAAGGCTTTAGAATCTAACGTTGCTTCAATATTAAATATTGCCGAAAACATCCGGGCCGAATATTACCGCCGGTTTGCTGCTTACGATGGACAGAAAAAAATAGACCTTAAACAGCTTAAAATAGCTTTTCCTAAATCAAATACTTATCAAAAAAAGGGCCAAGTAGTAATTTATACGGATAAATCAAAAAACTTCTTTTTAAAAGCTTGGGAAGAATTAGCTACTACCACGACGGAAGAAACATTTTTCTTTTCCAGTAAGGATATTGGCGGTCAAGTACAAGGAAACATTTCCTTAATCGGCTATTTTGACAGCCTCACCGGCGAAGTTACCTGCCAAGTTAACGATGGTTATTATAAACAAGTCAAATTTAATGATTTAAAAGCCAAGGCCGCGTTTAAAAATAATAAAATTTCATTTAGCCAACTAGAGCTGGGAAAAGATCGCGGCAAATTGTCAGCTACAGGCAACATTGGTTTTGACAGTAAAATAGATTTGCAAGTAAAAGGTAATAATTTCCCGCTCGAAACTTTAAAATTGTTTTTTGACGAAGAGTTTAGCGGTGATATTAATTTAAATGCTAATATTAAGGGGGAATTAATTAATCCAGATTTTGGATTTTCTATTAATGGCAACAATATTGGTTTTTCCGATATAATTTTTGATCGAATCAAAGCAAATCTTACCAAGCTGGGCCCTCGAATTGAGATTGCTTATTTTCAGCTGGCCAAAGACAATAAAATATCCAGCTTGGAAGGTTATTTCCAAACCACTACGCCAGGAAAAATCAATTTAAAAGCTGAACTTTACGATGATGCTTTTGCTGTTTTAAATCTATTCTCAAAAGAGGCTAAGTGGTTAAAGGGGGGTGCGTTAGCTCGGTTAACCGTCACTGGAAACTTTGAACAACCAGATGTTGATGGGGAGTTAGAAGTTGAAAATGCTTCAGTATTTATCAAAGCTTTAAAATCTCCAGTTGAAAAAATTACTGGCAAAGCCAGCATTAGAAACAATTTGCTCCGCTTTAGGAGCATAAACGGGCTTTGGCAAAGCTCTTACACTAAAAAATATCCTAACCATATCACCTTAGCCGGCAACATTGATTTATCCAATATTTTCCCGCCAAAAAACCAAGTTGAATTAAACATTGCTTTAACTCCAGCCAATTATTATATCAACCTGCCCAACTTATATACCGGGGGGATTAAAATCAAGAGCTTCCACCTTTACGGCCCGCTTTCTTTTGATCTTGCAACAGGCCCTACTTTGAATTGTGAAGCAGAAATAGAAAACGCGGTCGTCTATCTTTCTAACAAAGATAAGGGGCAAAAAGCTTTTCCGCTTAACTTAGCCTTAGATCTTAAATTAAAGAAAAATGTTTATGCAGTCATGGGCAATGTCTGGACCACTGATCTAAGTAATATTTTTATCAATTTAGAAGTAAGCTCTGATGATCTTAAAGTATCTGGTAGCCTGGGCCAACCTTCGCTTTTGGGTAAAATCAATATTAAGCGTGGCACTGTCAATATTTTTAACCGCGAATTCAGCTTGCTTAACACAATTGAACAAAAACAGTTTTATTCTATGAATGCGGAAAAAATAAGTGATAATATTGCCATTTTTAGCGGCGAAAAAGGTAAAGAAGGTGTTATGCCCGAAGTTCGTTTAACGGCAAAAGTGGATGTAGACAATACAGTAACAGATGCCAGCGGGCAAAAAACCAAAGAGAAAGTAACCATTGTTTCCCGCATCAATGGTGTTTTGGGCTCAAAAGATAAAGATGAAAGTTTAAAAGTATCCTTTGACAGTTTTAAGCAACAAAACAATCAATATCTTGCAGCAGGCTATTCTGATCAAGAAATCAAAGTTATGCTGTTGCCAGATTTTATTAAATCTTTAACCGGGATTGACGATGACACAGAAGTTGATTCAAACGCCGTAGTAGCAGACTATCTCAATAGCCGGCTACAAACCATTGTTTTTCGTGGAGTAGAAAGAGAACTGGAACAAAGACTGGGACTGGAAAGCTTAACCTTAGAATATAATTTTGGGAAAGATATCCGCCATGCCATGGGAGTACCAGAAGCTGACCATTTTGACGAACAAAAACCAGATTGGCGAGTGGGTTTTGTTAAAGGCTTTTTCGATCGTTTTTATGTCCAAATTCGCTATTCTCAAACCACGGTTGACGAAGGCGGAGTAGACAACAATTTCTTAGATTATGAATTAACCTATAAATTAACTTCAATTTGGTCTATAATATATTATCGTGAACCAGTAAGCCTGCTTGATCCAACAACTTCTTATCAAAAGTTAACTCTTCAAGCAGGATTTTCATTTTGGTAAAAGGAGATAAAATGCGAAGCAAGATCATAATAATCATCTTGGGCCTTTTAATGGCAACCACAGCCGTCCTGGCCGAAGAACTACCCACCATTACCGACATTGAGATTAAAGGTTTAAAAAGTGTTAACGAAGATAGGGTCATGGATACAGTTTTTAGTCGTATTGGGGATAGTTTAGTAAGCGAAAAAATCAAATCTGACATGAAAGCCATCTATGCTTTAGGCTATTTTGAAGACGTATCGGTTACTACCGAAGCTTTTGCCACTGGCACTAAGGTTATTTTTAAAGTAAAAGAAAATCCAGTAATTGAAGGCATTGTTATCCAAGGAAATACGGTTTACACTACCGCGGAAATTTTATCAAAAATAGAGAGCAAGCCTGGCAAAGTTTTAAATTACAATATTTTAAGAACTGATATCCAAAAAATCAACGCGCTTTATAAAGATAATGGCTATACTTTGGCCAAAGTATCAGATGTTGATACTAACAAAATCACCCAAGTCTTAACCGTTAAAATTGTCGAAGGTGTAGTGGAAGCAATTACCTTAAGCGGAAACGACTCAACCAAAGATTATGTAATATTAAGGGAATTTAATACAAAACCAGGTACGGTTTTTAATGAAGACGTGTTTAAAAAAGATTTGCGCCGGGTTTTTAACCTGGGCTTTTTTAGCGAAGTAACCCCGGATTTTCAACCAGGCACAGGTGCAGACAAAATGGTTATTGGCCTCTCGGTCAAAGAATCTCGCTCCAGCACCATTAATTTTGGTGGCGGCTTTGGTGAACGCGAAGGCTGGTTTGGCTTTGTGGATTTATCAGTTAATAACCTAATGGGCACCGGACAAAATACTTTGATTAGGGGACAAGCCGGACAATCGCTTACCACTTACCAGTTTAAATATAATAATCCCTGGATGTTACCGGAAAAACTCGGAGACCACGCCAATTTTACTTTTAGAAAATGGTACACTATTGGCCGCGATATTTACTTAAGCGAACAAAACGGGATTTATAACGGCTTTGACGTGTCTTTAGGCCGGCCTTGGCTTGAAGATTGGACAGCAACCTATACTTTAGGCAGTGAAAGAGTCAGCCCTTATGATACTTCTACTTTTGAAGCTTACCAATCAGACACAGTTGGTCTTACTCTTTCTTACGACACCAGAGACTTCTGGCTCAACCCAACCAAAGGCATGTTTTACTCTTTCGGATTAAAACAAGGTTGGAAATATGCTTCCGGCGCCAGCAATTTCTTTAAAATGACCGCAGATGCTAATCACTATATCCCGGTACGCGAAAATCAGGTTTTTGCCATGCACGGCGGGGCCGGCATTGGCTTTGGCGACGTGCCTATTGGTGAAGAATTTTGGGCTGGTGGACCTAATACAGTTCGAGGATACTATATTAGCGAAGCAAGGCGAGGAACTCGCAAACTTATTTTTAACTTTGAATATCGTTTAAACTTTTCCGACATGTTCCAGGGTGTCTTCTTTTACGACATAGGAAATGCCTGGTACGCAGGCGCACCCGTGCCAGCTGATTTTATTTCTGGCTGGGGTCCAGGAGTAAGAGTCACTACCCCGCTAGGACCAATTCGTCTTGACTGGGGAGTTCCTACTGGCAAAGCTTTTGGACAGGGCATAATGCATTTTTCCATTGGACAAGCTTTTTAATTTATACCTTGAAGAATTAATCGAGTGGAATAAGAAGTTTAATTTAACTGCTATTACTAATCCTGACGATATAAAAATTAAACACTTCGAAGACTCACTTTCTTTATTAAAAGTAATTGATTTAAAAGACCAATCGGTAATTGATATTGGCAGTGGGGCTGGTTTTCCAGGAATTCCTTTAAAAATAGCTCGGCCAGAAATTAAATTAACCCTGCTTGATGCCACAAGAAAAAAAACTGAATTTTTAAAGCATATTGTTAAAGTTTTAAATCTTAAAGATGTTGAAATTATCTGGGGCCGAGCCGAAGAAAAAGCTAAGCCAATTTACGACATTGTTGTTGCTCGCGCAGTAGCTAAAATGCCTACCCTGGTAAAATATTGTTTGCCTTTTGTCAAACCCGGCGGTTTATTTATTGCCTACAAACAAGATCAGGTTGAAGCTGAAGTTGGGTCAATTCAAGCAACCATTAAAAAAGTTAAAGTTGGTAACCTAACTCGCTCCCTCGTTATAGTCGAAAAGAAAAACCCGCTGTGATATAATACAAAAACCATGGCAGAAGTTTTTGCAGTCGTAAACCAAAAAGGCGGCGTCGGAAAAACCACTACCACGGTAAACTTAGCTGCTTACCTGGCCACCTTCGGTAAAAAAATCCTTTTAATCGATCTTGATCCCCAAAGCAATGCCTCGGTAGGCCTGGGAATTGAAAATAATAACGAAGGCCACTGTCTTTATGATGTCATAATCAACGGCATGTCTGCTCAAGAAGTAATCAAGAAAACTCCCATTGCCAACTTAGATTTAATCCCCTCCTCCCCCCATCTGGCTGGCGCAGAAGTAGAGTTGGTTTCCCTTGAAGCAAGAGAATTTCGCTTAAAAAATGCGCTCACAGAAACAAAAGAAAATTATGATTTTATAATTATCGATTGCCCGCCTTCCCTATCACTTTTAACTTTAAATGCTTTGGCTTTTGCCAATGAAGTAATCATTCCAATTCAGTGCGAATATTATGCTTTAGAGGGAATTAGTCAATTAAGTAACACGCTAGAAATGGTTCGTGAAAATATAAACCCTCAGTTAAAAATCCGCGGAATTATTTTAACCATGTTTGATGCCAGGACCCTGCTTTCTGCTCAAGTAGCAGCAGAAACCAGAAAATATTTTGGCAGCAAGGTTTTTAATACTATTATTCCTCGCAATATCCGCCTGGCCGAGGCCCCTAGCTTTGGCCAACCTATTATTTTTTACGATCCTGCATCCAAAGGAGCCCAAGCTTATGAAAATTTATGCAAGGAGGTTTTAGCCGATGGCAGTTATTAAAAGGGGTTTAGGAAAGGGATTGGGCGCGCTTATCCCTCAAGGTGGAATCTTTACCGGGGGACGCAGTATTGTAAATTTAGATATTAACAACGTAACACCTAATCCAAGGCAGCCGCGCACTGCTTTTAACAAAGATAGTTTAGACGAGTTATCTGCTTCCATCCAAGAACAAGGCATAATTGAGCCGATTTTAGTTCGGATGCGTGCTGGAAAATATGAACTAGTGGCTGGCGAGCGACGTTGGCGCGCTGCTAAGTTAGCTGGCATAAAACTAATCCCTGCCATTGTCAAAGAATTCAGCGACCAGCAATCGCTAGAGTTGGCTATTGTAGAAAATTTGCAAAGGGAAGACTTGAACCCCTTAGATGAAGCTGAAGGTTATGCCAAGCTAATCGCAGAATTTAATTTAACTCAGGATGAAGTAGCTAAAAAAGTAAGCAAAAATCGTTCAACCGTAACTAACATGCTGCGCATTTTAAAACTGCCGGAAAAAATGAAACAAGCCTTAGGCAAAGGAAAAATAACTCTTGGCCATGCTCGCGCCCTGCTGGCAATTGAAGATGCCAAAGAGCAAATGGAAACTTTTAAAAAGATCCTAGCTGACAATCTAAATGTCCGGGATGTTGAAGCGGTGGCTGGCATTAAACCGCGAAAAATCAAAAAAGGCGGCCGCAAGCGTGCCTTTACCAAGAATGCAGAATTAAACGCATTGGTTGAAAAATTAACCACTCACTTTGGTACTAAAATAAAGGTTTTAGGTACTCCGGAACGTGGAAAAATTGAAATTGATTACTTTAGCAAAGAAGACTTAGAAAGAGTACTAGACCTAATTTTTAAAAATAAAGCTTAAGCTTGCTGCATCTTTTCAATGGTTTGTTCAACGCTTAGCTCGTTTCGAGCAGAATCAATCAAGGTTTGATAAAGCTTTTTGGTCTTTTCGTCTGAATTTTTGTTAGCCTCCAAAATCTTAGACTCAAACAAAGCTTTGCCCTCTGGAAGCAAAACCTTATAAACTTCTAGAAATCTTTTAACATCCTGAGCAAATTTTTCCGTTTGTTCTGCCATATTTCATCTATTTTAGCAAATTTGTCATTCTTTTGAAAGTATGCTAAAATAATTTTTGAAATGGTTAGAATTTTTCCTTTTGAAGGCATTTTATATAATACTAAGGCCCTTAAAAAGCACTTATCTAAGGTCTTTGCCCCTCCTTATGATGTAATTAATGCCGAAGAGCAAGAAGAGTTTTATAAAGATAACGAATTTAATTACATCCGCATCATCCTGGGCAAAGAATTTTCAGAAGATGGTGAATATAACAATAAATATATCCGCTCAGCTGCTTTTTTAGAAGGCTGGCTACGGCATAATATTTTAAAACAGGACGAAAAGCCCTGCTTTTATGTTTACGAACAGCGTTTTAGCCAAGGCGGCAAAAAATATTCCCGGATTGGCTTTATCGGACTATTGAGGCTTGAAGAAATTGGCAAAGGCAAAGTTTATCCGCATGAAGAAACTTATTCTAAGGCAAAGCTCGATCGCTTACAGCTTATGCGCACCACATCTTCCAATCTTGAGTCTATTCTTTCTATTTACAGCGATGAAAAACAAAGAGTATTAAAAGTTTTAAAAACTTTCATGCGCCGAAAACCAGTTATAGAAGTAAGAGACAAAGCCAAGGTCACCCACCGACTCTGGAGGATTGACCGTAAGCCTTCGATTAATAAGATTATGAAAGAGATGAAAGACAAAATTGCCTTTATTGCTGATGGCCATCATCGCTATGAAGCTGCTCTGCGCTTTAAAAATGAACACAAGATGAAGAATACTAAGTTTTCAGAAGATGAAGCTTATAATCATATTATGATGTATTTCACTGCTATTGAAGACAAAGGCTTGCTGGTTCTACCTATTCACCGAGTAATTCATAATTTAACTTATTTTGATCCTGTAGATTTTGAAGAGCAATTGCAGGAGTTTTTTAAAGTTACGCCTTATAAGGCTAGTAAAAAATCAGCTAAGAAAGTATTAAAAAAGCTTTTGCGCGATATGGGGAAAAAAGAGCATTCTTTTGGCCTCTATCTAGGCAACAACCGCTACGCCCTGCTTAACCTTAAAGATGAAAAAGCAGTAGATGCTTTGGTAGCAGAAGACAAACCCAAAGCCTGGAAACATTTAGATGTTACTGTCCTGCGCTCAACCGTTTTAGACACTATTTTAAATATTTCCCGTGAAAGCGGAGACGACAAAATTACTTACACCAATAATGCCGAAGAAGCAGTCCAATTAGTAGATAAAAAAGGCTGTCAACTAGCTTTCTTTTTAAGCCCGACCAAAATTGAAGAAATAACTTCCATTGCCAGCAAACTAGAAAAGATGCCTCACAAATCAACTTTCTTTTATCCCAAACTTTTGTCCGGACTTGTTTTAAACAAGATCGTGCATGGGGAAAAGATCGAAGCTTAATCAACTTATCACAAAACTTTTTCATAAGTAATAATTCTCTCTTTTAACCAATTCCACTTTAACCATCCCTGCAATTCTTCATGTTTCATGTAAATTTCTCGGATATGGTTCCTGGGAAGCTGGTAAACTACTCTATACATCTCATTCACCTCCTATTATCCTGAATTCATTAACGGATTTCGATCCAAGGAACGATACTGGGTTGCTTCGGCAATATGTTGGGGTTTAATAATTTCTGATCCTTCTAAATCAGCAATGGTACGAGAAACTTTTAAAACTTTGTCATAAGCTCTGGCACTAAGCTTTAAATGCACAATGGCTGACTTAAGTAAGTTTTCCGCTTCTTTTTCCAAAACACAAAATTCCCTAATCTGTTTGGTAGTCAAGCGAGCATTAGCCCTTCCACATCTTTTCTGTTGTATATCCCTAGCCTTAATCACCCTTCTCCTAATATCTTTTGAACTTTCACCAGTAGGAAGACCAGAAAGCTCTTCAGTTTTTAAGCGGGGAACTTCTAGTTGGATATCAATGCGGTCAATAAGTGGACCGGAAAGTTTTTTCCAATAGCGCTGAATTTGAAGCGGGGTGCAGACACAAGCATTCTTATGGTCATAAAGACGGCCGCACGGACAAGGATTCATAGCCGCCATTAACATAAATTCTGCTGGATAAGTAAGTGAAGAATGGGCGCGGGAAATGGTAACTTTGCCGTCTTCCAGCGGCTGACGCAAAACCTCTAAAACTCTGCGGTCAAATTCTGGAAATTCATCTAAAAATAATACTCCAAAATGAGATAAACTTACTTCTCCTGGTCGAGGAATTCTTCCACCGCCAATTATTCCAATATCAGAAGTGGTATGATGCGGTGACCTAAAAGGCCGACTGGTAATAAGCGAACCTTTTTGCCTAAGTCGGCCAGTGATGGAGTATAACTTAGTAACTTCCAAAGCTTCGTCGATTGTAAGCGGTGGCATAATGGTAGGGATGCGTCTTGCTAGCATAGTCTTACCCGAACCCGGAGAACCAACCAGGAGCACGTTGTGTGAGCCTGCTGCCGCCACCTCAAGCGCACGCTTTACATGCCCCTGGCCTTTTACATCTGAAAAATCAAGGCCATATTCCGGGTCTTCGGGAAAAAGTTTATTAATATCAATTTTGTGCGGGGTGATATCAAGCTTACCAGACAAAAAATCAACCGCTTCCCCCACATATTTAACCGGGATAACATTAATCCCCTTAACTAAAGCAGCTTCATCCGCATTTTCTTTTGGCACAATAATATTTACTTTTTTATCTTTTAATGAAAGACAAACTGGAAGAATTCCACTTATTGATCGGATCCGACCATCTAAAGAAAGCTCTCCAACAATAACTGTTTCTGAAAGATTGTCAGCTTTTATCTGTTCTGAAACCAATAAAATACCCAAAGCAATGGGAAGGTCATAAAGTGGGCCTTCTTTTTTTGTGTCCGCAGGAGCAAGGTTTATGGTGAAATAACCTGGGGGGAATTCAAAGCCGGAATTTTCAATCGCGGCGCGTACCCGATCTCGCGATTCTTTTACGGCCGCATCAGGCAAACCCACAATGCTTTGGCCGGGCAATCTTTTACTAACATCAATTTCAACATCCACTTTATAAGCTTCAATCCCTAAAACTGCGGCACTTCGGATTTTAACTAACATAAAAAGCATCCTTGTAATGTTCAATAATGCGGCTGTCATCTCTTTTGGTGTAAATTGTGATCACATCAAAACGGAAATATTTATCTTTAATCTGGTTTTGGTAAAGATAGGTATTGGCAGCGTGGATAATACTTTGTTTTTTGCTTTTTCCGACTGCGCCTACTGGACTGCCATAACTTCGATAAGAATAATTTTTTACTTCAACAAAAACCATAAAATTTTTGACTTCGGCAATAATATCAATTTCACCTTGACGCGAGCGGAAGTTTCTTTCTTTGATGCGATAACCTTGACTAACCAAATACTCAACCGCCATCTCTTCACCCTTTATTCCATTTTCATAACTCTGTCTACCCATATATAAAACTTAGTAGCAACGTTATTACCAGGGGTATTTAGGCGTAACAAGGGCTAAAAAGTGACCATTTTGGGTCAGGTTGGGCAGCTAAACAGCGCCGGTTCTAAACAGGAAAAGCAAAGAAAGCAGGTATAAAATAATAATTAATAATGAAGGAATATGATTCGAAATTTTATTTTTTAACGCATAATAAACAATGATCATCAGTATTAAGCCTGACATTGCCGCATAAAACATATTATAAGAACAGGCTCCTAAAAGAGAACCTTGGCGATAGAATAGATCAGCCCAAAATAGAATAGATAAATTAAAAACATTGCTACCAATAAGATTGCCAATACTCATGCCAACCTGGTTCAGTCGTAAAGCCATAATTGATACGGTTGCCTCTGGAAGAGTGGTTGCTAAGCCTAGAAATAAAACCGCCACAAAGGTATGGCCCCAGCTCATAGTTTCAACAATTTCATTACCAATAACCGGCAGCCAGCTTCCAGCCGCTATAACAATTAACCCTAAAACAAAAAAATTAATCAGAGTCTTGGTCATTGAGATGTGTTCGTAATTTTTTGATTCCTGAATTTTAACTTCTTTCCTTTGGGTATAAAGCTTCTTTTGAACTAAAAGATAAACCAAAAAGATTGAGATAGTAAAAATAGATACGTTAAAAAGATTAAAGTCAAAATAATTATTAATGGTATCAATTGAAAAAGCACTTAAGGCCAACAATATCATTCCATAAAACACAATCGTTAAGTTGCTGGCTCCTGCTTTTATGAAAATGGATTCTTTTTTTCTAAACCAAAGAAACAAATCTAACCAGGCTAAGGTAAAAACATTGATCATGCAAGCACCGAGCAAATCTCCCACAGCAAGATCGGGAATTTTAGTAATAGTTACCGCGGAAATACTGTTGGCAAGCTCTGGGAGCGAGGTGATTGCCGCTAGGATAACAATTCCGATCCAAGCCCGGCAAAGACCGGTTTTTTCACCAATAGCATCGCCATATTTAGTTAGTTTTGAACCAGCAAAGAAGATAATTAAGGCACAAATAAGAAATTTAATCCAAACTATGATCATTGAGAATATTGTAACATAAATTATAAGATCTGTACTTTGGCTTCTGAGCCATCAATGGTAATGATAAGTCCGTTTTGCCTTAAAGGCGCAAGTCCATGTCTTGCTAAATGACGCATGGCTCTTACCGCCAATGTATTAGCTAGGTTTAAAGATTTCGGTGAAATAGGTTCACCAGAAAAAAAACGAACAAGCCCTACTCTTCTTAATCGCATTGCACTTCTTACTTTTTCGGGTGGAACGCTCATGCCAAGGAAAGGAGCAGCGCTTTTGTTAAAGTCTATTCTTAAATGTCTTCCATCTTTAATATAATTTATTACGTTTTTCGTAAAACGAGGAAGGCCCAACATAACACAAGAATTTCGTCTCCAAGTAAATGTTAATGAAATTATTCCCATAACACTTATATCTCGCCAGTATTACTGAAAAATTTCATTTTATTTAAGGGGTGAACTCTGGTGGGTTCGTATCAGGTGGGTCGGTAAAATAGAGGATAGTAAAATTGACTGTGGTAGTTCCGCCGCTGGCAACCGTGGCTTCGTCTGAAGACGGGCGAAAAACCGAGGTTTGCTCAGTTAAAACCTCATAAGTACCCATGGGGACATTGGAAATCGAATAAGCTCCTACCGAATCAGTAAAATCAAATAAAGTACTAATGTGTCCCTGAAGATAAACTTTTAAGGATTGAACCTTGTTCCCCACACTATCAAAAACAGTGCCAGCAACCCAGCCATTTTGGCTAATAGTAACAGTTGAGTCATCAACAATACCATTTGAGGCTGTCCCGTAAACTGTGGCTTCTCCAGAAGAAGCGCTGGCTGTATAAAGCCCTGACGAAGAAATAGAACCACTTCCTATTACCGTCCAAGTAATAGTGGCACTAACAATCTGGCCCAAACTATTTTTTGCTACTGCGGTAAAAAGTTGGGTTTGGTTTATGCCAATGGTTTTAACTGATGGAGAAACAACAACCGATGTCACAGTTAACTCAGTATCCCCACAACCCTGGAGAAAAAAAACAAATAACAAACAACAAAAAACAAATAAAGGAATAATTATTCTATTAAATAATCTGGGCATCTTTTACCACCATTTTACCGCCAACAATGGTATATATAACTTTACCTTGGAGTTCCCAGTCAATAAAGGGGGAATTTTTACTTTTTGAAGAAAATTTTTCAGGATTAACTTTCCACTTTGCTTTTGGATCAATAATAATAACGTCCGCATCTGAGCCTGGTTTTAAACTTCCTTTATCAGTTAAATTTAATATCTTAGCTGGATTAATAGTCATTTTAGCAATGGCTTCTTTTAAAGTAAGTTTTTTCTCGGCTACTAATTTAGTTAAAACCAATCCTAGCGCGGTTTCAAGACCGATTAAGCCAAAGGCTGCTCTATTAAATTCAACATTTTTTTCTTCAATATTATGAGGAGCATGATCAGTCGCAATTACATCAATGGTGCCATCCTTTAATCCCTTGATAATTGCCTTTAAATCTTTCTCTGTTTTTAGAGGGGGGTTCACCTTAGCATTAGTATCATAATCTTTAACAGCCTCTTCGGTTAAGGAAAAATAATGCGGGCAAGTTTCACAAGTTATTTTTGCTTTTTTCTTTTTTGCCTGACGAATAACATCAACCGACTTTGCGGAAGAAACATGGGCAATGTGAACTTGGCCAAATTCTTGAGCTAACTTGCTATCTCTTTCAACCATTACTTCTTCAGCTAAACTGGGAATTCCCGGCAACCCAATTTTTGTTGAGAGTGCACCTTCGTTCATTACTCCCCCGTGTGATAAGCTTACATCTTCACAATGAGCTACAATTGCTACGCCAAATTGTTTGGCGTATTCTAGAGCTCGTCGCATAACCGCGGCATCCATGATTGGATGGCCATCGTCTGAAAAAGCCTTTGCCCCGGCTTCAATCATCATACCCATTTCGGTTAAAGCTTCTCCTTTTAGGCCCCTGGTCACGGCTCCAATAGGATAAACATTAACTATTCCTTCGGTTTTTGCTTTATTACACACATACTCAACCATTGCTGCATTATCAATAACCGGCGCAGTATTTGCCATACAGCAGATTGTAGTAAATCCACCCAAAGCCGCCGCCCTGGCACCCGAAGCAATGGTTTCTTTGTCCGGTTGGCCGGGATCACGCAAGTGAGTATGCATATCAATTAGCCCCGGCATAACCAACATGCCTTTGGCGTCAATAACTTTTGCGCCGCTATTGTTTTTTAGCTTTGATTTGACCTGTATGATTTTATTATTTTCAATTAAAACATCCCGTATTCCATCTAGGTTTTGGCTGGGATCAACCACTCTTCCATTTTTAATCAAAAGTTTTGCCATTAAATTTTTATTTTTTTCCTTACGCTAGAAATAAATTTACCAATTCCTTTTCCGCTAGAATTTTTCCTGTTTTGTTTTGCTTGTTTTTGTTCTTTTTTAAGATAATTAAGCGCTTGCATAGCCGCACGCTGCTGCGCTTCTTTTTTATTACCACCCCTACCCAACCCCACTTTTCTGCCTTTTACTTTAACTTCAATCCAAAATACTCTGCGGTGTTTTAAACCGGTTTCCTTAATCACGCGGTATTTTGGCAGTTCCCATCTTTTCTTTTGGGCATATTCCTGCAGCGCAGATTTAAAATCGCTGATATAACCTTTGCGCGAAAATTTTTCAATTGATTCAAAAAGAAATCTTAAAATTAACTCTCTTGATTTACCCAAACCTGCGTCTAAAAAGAGCGCGCCAATGATAGCTTCAAAGGCATTGGCTTGATTAGACTTGCGACGAACTCCTCCGGTTTTCTTTTCATTATCACTCATTAACAAATAGCTTCCCAAAGAAAGCCGTGCCCCAATTTTAGAAAAGTTATCGTCTGAAATCGCAGCTGCCCTTATCTTGGTAAGAGCTCCTTCGGCCCGATCAGGAAATTTATGATAAATGTATTCACTAATCACTAATTTGAGAATAGCGTCGCCTAAAAACTCTAAACGTTCATTATCCGGAATCTTTTTTTCATTTCCAAATGAGCTATGAGTTAAAGATTGATTAAAAAGATTCTTGTTTAAAAAAGAGGTTCCTAGCTTCTTCTCGAGTTCAGCCAGTCGTTTTTCGCGCTCTGGGGAAAGTTGTTCCATTGACATTAGATTATACATTACTTATAATCGGGAATCAACCTATTAGGAGGAAATATATGATTCTTTCTCCCATAATGAGTTTTATTGTAGATCGAGAAATGGGCTTTCCTGCTCCTTCTGAGCGGGAAAAAATAAACAAGGTTTTAAAGCGTTACCGTTACATCTTATCTAAAAATCCAAGGCGATCAGACACACCCGAACTCATGTTTGGCATTGCAGACCTTTTAGTAGGACGAAATTCTCCAGGAGATTACCGCGAAGCAGAAAGACTTTACGATCAAATCTTAATGCGGCACATCCCTGAATCTTTAAAAGCACGGGCTTTAGTGGGAAAAGCCGAACTTTTAATCGGTGACCCAGAAGAATTTGATAATGCTATCAGCTTGTGTGAGCGAGCCAGAAAAATATCAGGCAAAGATTTTTCCGACTTTTTCCTGGCAAAAACTTTTGTAGTTGAAGCCGAACTATTGTTATCACGCAATAAAAAGAATGACTGGAAAAATGCAATTGATCTGGTAAATCGATTGAGCAAGTCAAAAGCGGCTCACTGGTACTTTAAAGGCCGCGGTTTATTGACTAAGACAGAAATAACTCTCTACCAAAACCCAAAAAATTTAAACGCCGCGCTTAAAGTTTGTGATAAAGCTTTGAAAGAACTTAAATCAAGGGAAGACGATTATTTTATCAATAAAGGCAAACTGCTTAAGGGTGAAATACTGATCAGACGAGCTAAGAAAATAGATCTTGACCGTGCGGAAAAGCTTTTGGGCCAGGTCTTGCAACAAGGTCAAGCCTTTTCTGACTTGGTTGCCCGCGCCAAACTTGATTTAGCTGATATTGTGCGCCATCCAAAAGCCACCAAACTGCTTAAAGAAGTTTCTGAAATGGAAGGCTTGGATCCATACTTACTGGAAAAAGCTCAACTCATTGAAAAAGCGGTCAAAGCTAAGAAAGGTAAAAAGAAATAGTGCCAAAAACCATAGCCGAAAAAATATTATCCAACCACTCTGGCCGTGATGCTAAAGCCGGTGATATTATTATTGCTAACCTTGATTTTATGATTGGTCAGGACGGGACCTCAGGGATTGCAATTGATTCTTTTAAAAAACTTGGAGTAAAGAAAGTTTTTGATCCCAGCAAAATCGCTATTATCATTGACCACAGCTCCCCTTCCCCTAACCTGGGTGTATCGGCTATTCACAAAAAAATACGTGCGTTTTCTAAAGAACAAGGCATTATGCTTTATGACGTTGGCTGCGGCGTTTGCCATCAGATTACGCCAGAACAAGGCCATGCAGTCCCCGGCGATTTAATTATTGGCGCAGACTCCCACACTTGCACTTACGGCGCAATCAATGTTTTTTCAACAGGGATTGGATCCACTGACCTGGCCGCCGGCTGGGCGTCGGGAAAACTATGGTTTAAGGTGCCAGAAACCATAAAAGTAACTTATAATGGCAAGCTGCCAAAAGGTGTTTATTCCAAAGATTTAATTTTAAAACTAATCGGCGACATTACCGCTGACGGCGCCACTTACATGGCGCTAGAAATTTACGGTGAGGCGATTTCCAAAATGTCCATTGACGCTCGCTTTACTATTTCCAACATGGCCATTGAATGCGGAGCTAAGGCTGGCATTATGGAAGCAGATAAAAAAGCTTTGGATTGGGTTAAGAAGCATAGCAAAAGAAAGTTTAACCCTATCACCGCGGACAAAGACGCAAAATATGCTAAAGAAACTAAAATTGATGTTGCAAAATTAGAACCACAAATCGCAAAACCACACACCGTAGATAATGTTGTCCCAGTTTCACAAATTGGCGATGTGCCAATTCAGCAAGGATTGATTGGAACTTGTACTAATGGCAGATTAGAAGACTTTCAAATCGCAGCTAAAATCTTAAAAGGCAAAAAAGTTAAAGATGGTTGCCGCTTAATTATTGCTCCGGCTTCAAAGCAAATTTTGCTGGACATGATTGCAAACGGAACCTATCAAACTCTATTAAACGCCGGCGCAATCGCGGTTACTCCTGGTTGCGGACCTTGTGTTGGGACGCATAATGGTGTTCCTTCTGATGGGGAAAACGTAATTTCAACTGCTAATCGAAATTTTAAAGGCAGAATGGGAAACACCAATGCTTTTATTTATCTTGGCTCTCCAGCCACAGTAGCAGCTTCAATGCTTGAAGGCAAAATCGCTGACGCTAGAAAATATCTTTAATCAACAATTGTGAGCTTAATATGATTCATACCATGCTCGCTGAGTTGACTAACCCAAAACAACTCATTGCCCTGAAACAATCTTTCACTGATTTCAGCGGCTAAGGATAAACGAACTTTTTGTCCTACAGTAAAAGTTTGCACTGGCTTATCGCCAAAAATAATCTGCGCAGGTAATGCCAGTGTTCCTATTTTAATTTGCACTTTTGAACTATAGTCACCCTGGAAACCGGTTTTCATAATCTCTGCTTCAACCTCCTGCCGCAACGCTTCTATAGTTTTTTCTAATTGTTTTAGTTCCCGCACCGGAGCACAGATAGTCTCATGATAAGGATGTTCTCCCCTCTCTCCTATTAAAATTATTTCAATCTCATCCCCCACCTTATACGTCTGGTCAAAATATTCTGCTAAAGAATAGGTCCAAAAAATATTGTCTGGGCGAGGAATGCTAACCATCAGATTTCGATGAGCAAAAGATCGCTCTGGCTTAAAAACCTGCCCCTTCATTGGCTTAGGAACAATGGCCAACCGTAATTTGCCTTCTCCGATCTGCCGAGCCACATCTTCAAAATTGCTCTGGCGAGGATCTCTTAAATATACTTCCCATGTTTCCCCTTCATTTCCCAGAATATAACTAGGTTTTTCAATTAAAGCCGGCGCATAGCCAGGAATAACTGGAAGAAGGGCTTGGTTTGCATTTTTTACTCCTAAAACATATTTGCCAATTGTTACAGAAATTCTTTTGCCGCTAGCTAAATCTTGGGCCACTTGCCAAACAGCTTCTGGCGCTAGAAAACGATACTGTTTATCATTAATCGGACAGGTAACAGTTATTCCTTTTTCCACTAATTGTCGCGCTTCTTCAGGAAATCTATCATTGACACTAAATATAGCAAGTAGCCTTGGTACCAAAGCATCTAATTCTACCTGCGGTCCTTCTAGCGGACTAGGTAACATCGTACGAGGAACAATCATAAAAGGTCCTATGTCAGTGGCATCGGCTCCTCTTTCAGAATCTGCCATTTTTTCCACGAACTCAAGCTCAAAGTTTTTTTGGGCGCCTCTACCTGGAAGATTAATTATCTTGACACTCACACTCTCTCCAGTTCTCAATCCTAGTCGCCCATGATCAAAAATAATGCCTGGTCTTGGTCCACCAAAATCAATAAAAACACCTTCTGGTAAACTATCTGCCAGGCGACGGTGTTTACCGAAATAGTAGCCCTTTACTTCGCCTAAATGCAGAGCCCCAACACGAAATCTAGAACTACTAGCTAGGGGACGTGTTCTTCCTGTCTTATTAACACCATTTGTTGTTACCATAATAATCTCCTGTTGGTACTTCGTAACAACTTTGAAGAAATTTCAGTTTATTTGGATAATTGCGAGAGGCGTTTATAATTCTGCGGGCTGATGATTTTGGTAAAGCCTAATTTTTTAGCTTCTTTTATGCGTTGTTCAATTTGAGAAACAGATCTGATTTCTCCAGAAAGGCCAATTTCGCCAATCACTACAGTTTTAGCCTCAACCGGCTTACTTTTATAGCTGGAAATAATCGCCATGGCAATTGGTAAATCCATAGCCGGTTCAATTACTTTAATGCCGCCAGCAGCATTTACATAAACATCTTTATCATATAATTTAATGCCTAATTGTTTTTCCAGGATAGCAATTACAATTGAAACACGATTATAATCAACCCCAGTGCATTTGCGGTTGGGATAAACCATTTTGGTGGGGGAAACTAAAGCTTGGATCTCGACTAAAACCGGACGAGTACCTTCCATGGCCGCGGTTACCACAGATCCTGAAGCGTTTTCCGCCCGTTCTTCTAAAAATACTTGAGAAGGATTAGTAACTTCAATTAATCCCTTATCCTTCATTTCAAAAATGCCAACTTCATCAGTTGAGCCAAAACGATTTTTATTGGCCCGCAAGATTCTGAACTGTTTATGTCTTTCACCTTCAAAATATAAAACTGTGTCAACAATATGTTCTAAAAGCCTTGGCCCGGCAATACTACCCTCTTTGGTCACATGGCCGACGATAAAAATTGGAATATGGGTGGTTTTGGCAATCCGAACTAAATAATTAGCACATTCACGAACTTGAGCAACAGACCCTGGCGCCGAACTTAAATCTTCGCGAAACATGGTTTGAATAGAATCAATCACTATAAATTTTGGTTTTACGTTTTGAATAGCAGCTTCAATACTAAAAATATTAGTTTCCGGTAAAAGCATCAAATCTTTTGAAAGCGTACCTAATCTTTCTGCTCTAATCCTAATTTGTTTAGCAGACTCTTCTCCGCTGACATATAATACAGTTGAATTTTTGCTCAAAGACTCGGCTGCCTGCAACATCATGGTGGATTTTCCAATCCCCGGCTCACCCGAAACGAGAACCACTGAACCTGGCACCACTCCCCCACCCAAAACCCGATCCACTTCCCCAATCCCCGTACTTTGCCTGGTGTCTTTACTATAATCAACTTTTGTTATAGAAATTGGTTTTGAATTTTGGATTTGGGATTTTATTTGGATTTTGGATTTAGGATTTTGGATTTCCTCTATAAGGCAGTTCCATTCCCCACAACTCTGGCACTGCCCTGCCCAAGCAGGATAATCCTGTCCACACTTTTGACAAACATAGCGGGTGTCAGTTTTTGGCATTGGCGGATTCTTTTTTACTAGGCTTTGCCAGTGGTTTTCCCTTAGTTCCGGAAAAAACAATTTTGTCTTCAGCAACTTTTAAGCTAATCTTGCTGCCATAGCCAAATTTGCCTTTGAGGACTTCTTCGGAAAGCGGATCTTCAATGTAGTCTTCAATTGCTCTTCGCAGCGGACGAGCGCCTAGTTTAGGATCATAGCCTTTGTCAACTAAAAATTTCTTTACTTTTTTAATTAATTTTAAGCTAATGCCTTTTTCTTCTAAACGATAATTAATATCATTAATCATAATATCAACAATGGCTTCCAAATCTTCCTTAGAAAGAGGGCGAAAAACTACTTTTTCATCCACTCGATTTAAAAATTCTGGCTTAAACTCTTTTTCCAGTTTTTCTAACACGGTTTCTTTCATTTTTTCATAAGACGACTCTGCGTCTCGACTGGTGACAAAGCCAATAGCAGTTTCTTTTCTGATTAGCTCTGCACCAACATTGCTGGTCATAATAATTACTGCGTTCTTAAAATCAATCTGCCGGCCTTGGGCATCAGTAATATGGCCTTCATCCAAAATTTGCAGCAAAATATTCATGACATTAGGATGGGCTTTTTCTATTTCATCAAACAAGACCACTGAATGTGGTTTGCGGCGAATCGCTTCAGTTAACTGCCCGCCTTCGCCAAAGCCAACGTAGCCTGGGGGAGATCCGATTAAGCGGGAAGCATTGTGCTGCTCAAGATATTCTGACATATCAATGCGCACCACTGCGTCAATATCACCGAACAAAAATTCAGCCAAGCGCTTGCCTAGTTCGGTTTTTCCTACGCCCGATGGTCCTAAGAAAATAAAAGAGCCAATTGGTCTTTTGGGATCTTTTAAGCCGGCTCGAGCGCGTCGAATAGACTTGGCTATCAAGGTAACTGCTTCATCCTGGCCCACCACATGCTTTTTGATTTCTTTTTCCATTTCCAATAATCTTTCGGTTTCTTCGGCGGTCAATTGCGTAACAGGTACATGAGTCCAAGCAGACACAATTTGAGCAATGGTTTCAGAGGTTACTTCAGGATATTTTTCCCGGCTATAATCAGAATATTTTTTCGCTGCTTCTTCATACTCGGTTCTTAAAGTTTCTTCCTTATCCCTTAGCTGGGCTGCGGCTTCAAACTCCTGTTTTTCAACTGCAGCTTCTTTTTCCCCTTTAATTTGTTCTATTTTCTTAGTTAGTTCAACCAATTCTTTTGGTGCAGTTGACGACTGAAGCATAACTTTAGAAGCTGCTTCATCAATTAAATCAATGGCTTTGTCCGGTAAAAAACGATCTGAAATATAGCGGGAAGAAAGCCGAGCTGCTGCCACCAAAGCACCCTCTGTAATTTTTACTTTATGAAAGTCTTCATAGCGGCCACGCAAGCCTTTTAAAATTTCCAGCGTATCCTGCACCGTAGGCTCATCAACCATGATTGATTGAAAACGCCGTTCCAGCGCGGGATCGGATTCAATTTTTTTTCTGAATTCATCAATGGTGGTAGCGCCAATAGCTTGGATTTCTCCACGCGCCAAGGCTGGCTTTAAAATATTAGCTGCGTCCATTGCCCCTTCGGCCGCCCCTGCCCCAATCAAAGTGTGAAGCTCATCAATAAAAAGAATTACATTTTTTGATTTGATAACTTCGTTAATTACCTTTTTCAATCTTTCTTCAAATTCTCCGCGATACCTGGTACCGGCTACTAATAAACCTAAATCAAGGGTGGCCACTCTTTTGGCTAGTAACGGGGCTGGGACATCCCCTTTAATAATTCTTTGGGCTAGTCCTTCTACAATCGCGGTTTTACCAACACCTGCTTCGCCAATCAAAACCGGATTATTTTTCTTGCGGCGGGATAGGACCTGGATTACTCGTTCAATTTCTTTGTGCCGGCCAATCACCGGATCAAGCTGGTTAGCCCTGGCTAGCACGGTTAAGTCGCGACTAAACTGGTCAAGGATAGGCGTGCGGCTGGCTTTGGGCCGCTTTTTTTGATAGGTAGCAACTTCACCAACCACAGTAACAATGCGGCTTTTAGCGGTAGAAACAGTAATTCCTTTTTCAGCTAAAATTGTCCCAATCGGGCTAGTGTTTTCTCTTAAGATTCCTAAGAAAAGGTGCTCTACTCCAACATAGGTGTGGCCAAGAGCTCGGGCTTCATCCCAAGCTAGCTCAATTACTTTTTTTACCTGGGCATTAAAAGGAATTTCCGGTTTTGGCTTAAGCTGGCCTCCGCTGCGTTTCATTTCTTCTTCCAGCTGTTCTTTAATAGTATTAGGGCTAAGCCGAAAGTGATCTAAAGTTTTTAAGACAATTGGCTCGCCCTCTCTTAGCATGCCCAAAAATAAATGTTCTGGCCCCACAAAAGATGAACCAAGACGCTTAGCTTCTTCTTGGGCAGCCATAATAACGCGGATAGCTTTTTCAGTAAATCTTTCAAACATTGCCATGCGTAGATTATACTACAGGAAGCTTTTGAGGCAAAGTGATAATAAAGCTGGTACCTTTACCAGACTGACTTTTTACTTTAACTGAGCCGCCATGCTCTTCAATAATACGCAGGGTAATCGGCAGTCCCATTCCGGTCCCGGTCATTTTAGTGGTAAAGAAAGGGTCAAACAAGCTTTTTAAATTTTCTTCTGAAATTCCTTCTCCTGTATCAGTTATTTCAATAAAAACCGCAGGAACCGGTTTTCCCATGCTTTCTTCTTCTCCCCAAACCATCTCGTCCCCTTGTTTTCGGCCTTCGCGCTTTAATTTACCAAGCTTGACTACTTCCCCAATTTCAGTTTTAACCATTAACTCACCGCTACTCTTATCATGCATGGATTCAATCGCATTTTTAATAAAATTAACAAAGGCTTGTTGCAACTGACCAGGATCTCCCATAATTTCAGGAAGATGAGCAAATTTTTTGGTTACCCTAATTTTATGTTTTTTAGATTCACTCTCAAACAGTAACAGAACTTCGTCTAGTAAGGAATTAACATCGGCGTGAGTTAGTTCTGGTTTCATCGGTCGGCCAAATTTTAGCAAACTTTCGGCAATACGATTAATCCGAGTGATTTCTTGGGGAATAAGATTCATGAATTTTTTTCTAAATTCAGGATCATCCCATTTTTTATCCAGCATCTGGGTAAAGGTGCGTACTGATACCAATGGATTTTTTATTTCATGTGCCATCCCCGCGGCCATGGTACCTAACGAAGCTAGTTTTTCAGAAAGAATTAATCGTTCTTGGCTTTCACGCAAGTCTTTGGTCATTTGGTTAAAAGCCGCAGCTAGTTTCCCAATCTCATCAATAGTTTCAACTTTAACCTGCCAGCGCAAGTCTCCTTTAGCCACTGCCTCAGTCGCATTGGTTAAATGCTTAATCGGCCGCTCAATTGAATTAGCAAAAAAGATTCCTACTAGCGCGGTAATTACAATTCCAAAAATTACGAACAATAAAGAATTGGTTTCTAATTTTCTTAAATCATAATAAGCACTTCCAATGGGCGCTTGCACAACTACGTTTAAGCCAAAGCGGTTCACCGGCAAATAGGCGCCTACCATTAGGGAACCTAATTCGTCGCGGAACTCACCTTGCCCTTCTTGGCCACGGGTTATCCTGCCAACCGCTTGGTTTTCAGATAAATCTTCTTGCTGAACAGCTCTTTTTTGATCAGGATGAAAAACCAGCCGGCCTTGATTGTCTACAATTAAAACTGATATTCCTGGAGCAGTCTTAACCCCCGCAATTGCTCTTTCCAATTCTTCTGAATTAGGTTTTTCAGTAAAAGCACGCAGCTTAGCACTGATCTCCTCAGCCATACGATGGTAATTATTAAGAATTGATTCGGAAAGCGCTTGTTTGCTCATAGACATAGTAGCTAAAGTGGTGGTTTCAAAAAGGATCACAATTAACAGCACAAAAACCAATAATAATTTAAACAACAAACGAGTCCTGAAAAAGCGCAGCAAGCTGGCAGCCTGAGAGTTTTCTGCAGAAGTAAGTTCTGCCAAAAGAAAAGTAAGTGAAGCAAATAAAATAGAAAACCAGGAAAGCAGTAAATATCCACCTTCTGCAAAGCGAATATAAAAAAGCTTACTAAAAAGCGCTAGTAAAAAAAGCAAGGCAGCTATGCCTAAATATTGAGATAGTTTTCTAGCTCCATCTTTTTGTTTTGAGGCAGTAACAAAAGCAACTACAGCTAAAACCAAAGCCACCAAGCCAAAGAGAGGTTCGGCTGGAACCCGCAGGGAAAGATCTACGATCGGCTCAATTACTCCCTCCCTATAAATCAAGCTCACGCTGGAATAAATAATGCGCAGGACAAACAATAAGCCCAAAAAGATAACTGGCGGGTAGCTCCACCTAATTTTTACTAATTTAAACCGTTCAAAAATAAAAAACCATAAACAAGAAGACGTCAGCACCAGACAAACATACATTAATTTATGAATATTGATTAAAGTGGACAAATCCTGGCCATAATTAAACAAGAGCTGAGAAGCAATGGTGCAAGCAACATAAACAAAAAGGAAAAAGAAAACTAAGGAAGAAAACAAATCTTCTAATTTTTTCTCTTGGATATATTTTTTTAAAAGGGTTAAAGTCCCAGCCAAAAGGATGCCCGAAGCAAAAATTTCAGTAAATATTCCAATTATGGCAATAGTTGAAAGCATTATCTATATATCCTTAAGAACGTCCGATAATGGGCCCGGCCGCCTGCCACATTTTTAGCGGTAATAATTATTGGATATTCTCCAGCCGCCACAAAATTAGGCACTACAAATTCAGCGCTATAAATGCTATCACCATCTGTACTATCTCCGCCTTTGCCCATATCATTTAATATGATCGGTTGATTAATACCCATTTTACTTAAATTAGCGCTTACTACTTCTAAATCTTCTCTTCGACCCGGATTAAGAATAGTAGCAGTTAAAGTCACTACCGCTACCCCATTGGCAATCGCTTCTTCCGGAGTAAGCTTGGCTTCAATTATAACCGGGTTTTTGCTAATATCCAAATTAGTTTTACCCAAAGCTAACCAGCCTTTTTTATTAGCTACTGCCACGGGAATTTCTTTAGATCCTTTTATAATGCGCGAAGGCACACTGGTTTGCAAAGTAAAAATACCGTCTCCAGCTTCTTCGTCACCAAACTTACCGTTATCCACTAAAACCATATTAGCCAATCTGCCAATAGAGCTCAAATCTGCCCGCACCCCGGAAATATTCCCCAACCCACCTGGATCATCCACTGAAGCAACAATATCTACCACGGTCCTTCCATCTGGCGGAACTTTTCTAGGCAAGGCTTTAATATAATTAATGGTAGGCGTAAGTTTTACTTTATTAACTTTTGAAATATCATAACCAATGGTCCAGGACAGGAGTTGTCCCACTTTTTGTTTTACAAAATCTGTGGCTGAAAGCAGCTGAATAGCTTCGCCTTTAGTTAAAACTTGAGCAGTATCGTTTTGTTCAGCCAAAACTGCTGTACTCAATATTAATAGTATTAAACAAATCCACTTCTTCATTTTTTAAACTTCTTAAAAATAAATTCGCCTTCTTGTTTGCTAATAAATGCATTGGGACGGAAAGTATCGTCTGGATAAGGCTGCATAATACCAGCATCAACTGCCGCCTTAATATAAGGTGCCAAAGGATGATTTTGGGGAACATCTTTATATAGATTCTCATTTACCAGCGGAAGCTTGATTTCTGCTGCTCGAACGATCCAGGCAGCTAATTCTCCTCGAGTGATTCCTGTTTCCATGACAAATTCTTGATCAGGCTTAACCTCTACTATCCCCAAAGTAACTAGGGATTCTAGTTTTCTCTTTTTTTCTACTACTTTTTCTTGTTCTGCTTTTAAAGCCTGTTTTTCGGTTGTGGTTTTAGCTTGTTTTAGTTTTTGCTTAAGCTCTTCTTCTTCTTTAACTTTTATTTTAGCCTTGCGCAAGACCTTGTATTTCCAAACCTTCTTTTCTCCTTCATAGCGCGCCTCTATCATAACTAAGTTTTTCTTTAACCGCAGCGGGATCACCACATTAAAAGCATAATCTTGACCAAGAGAAACATTGGAGCCGTTGATATAGACGCTAACTCCTGGCTTTACCTTGCCTGAAATAGCAATGCGATCATCATAAGTAACAATATCATCCTTAAGCGAAAGACTTTCTAAGGCGTCCTCTAGTCCAATGACAGGTTTTTGAATATCCAGCTTTTTAACTACAATCCATTCTGTAGGAAAGTAAAGGATAGATAAACGCGAACTGCGCTGATTAAGAATAACATCCTGATAAGAGGCAAAATCTATGCCCCAGTCTTCCATGCGCATACCTAAACCCAGGTTAATATTTTGGCCCAAAATCCCAGCTCGGACAAAATAAGTCTTTTGATAATTCCATTCTCCGCCCAAGCGCAGCTGACTGGCAGAATTGCGTCTAATATCTGTTTCCAGGCCTAGCAATAAACCCTGGTCATCATTCCTAATTGGCTCATCATAATCACCAATTAAATAAGCTGCCCCACCAATCTTTAAGCGGGCTGGCAAACCTTCTTTAGTCCCATCGCTCCAATTGATTGCTCCCAGATTGCCACTAGCAGAAAGCATATTTTGCAGAGAAACACCTAAATTCCACCAATTTCCGCCTTTCCATAATGCTCCAAGGTCTACTTCGTAGCCCGTGCCTGAAAGATCGGTCTGGCCAGTACGGCGCAAAGTCTGATTCATCAGGCCCTTAATGGTAAAGCCCAGGCCTAGTCGTTTAAAAAACGGCTGATCATAAATAAAAGGAATTAAGCTAAGCTTTGAACCAAAAGAAAGCGAAACCACTGTTCCAGAAGAGGTTGCTGATCCTCCGCCCGACATAGGTATGTTGGTATATTTAGTATTAATAACGGCAAAACCAAGAGAAGAGTTGTTGCCTGTAGGATAAGATTGTAAGATTGACAAATTACCCGCGTCTTTAAAAGATAAGCTAATGCCTTTGGCCCAAGCAAGACCGCCAGCATTATATAAACCAGAGCTTGTATCATCAATCGCAACAAAAGCCCCGCCCATGCCTAGAGGACGGCTGCCCGGCTCAACCAATAAAGGATCAATCCCCAGCTCTGCCAGATAAGCACAAGCTACTCCACTCAAAAATACAATTCCTATTAGAATGATAAAAATCTTTTTCATTATTCTAGAATTAAAATCGAAGCCTCATCATTGGCTTCCCAACCCAATTTATCCGCCACAGTAATATAAACGGTTTTTTTGCCACCCACTTCAGGCATAACCGCTACATTTAAGGAATAGATCAAATCTCCAGCAATTTCATCTCCCTGGCTGCCGTCGTCATACATTAAAGCATTGGTTGGCCCGCCAATTTCAGAAAGATCAGCCCATACTTTGGCTAGAGAATAAAAACCCTGGCGCGGACCAATTTCCGTCTCTAAATGTAAAATACTTTTTTGATTAGTTAATATTTTCTCAGGTGCAATGGTAAAATAATAAATTTTTGGTGCGATATTAATTTTGGTCATATTATACTTACCAAAACCTTCGCCAAATTCAAACAAATAACGAATACTGCGTACCGATCTTTCAAAACGGGAAAAAAGAGTAGCTGCTTCTGCCCGGGTAATCGCGCGATCTGGATCATAAATAGGAATTTCGTCAGAAATGCCTTTTACCAAACCACTTTTTCTGGCAGTGTAAATCGGTTTTGCGCCCTCTTCTTCTTTGGGCACATCTTCAAATAAAGGCGTAATTTTGCTAACCATGTTCAGCCCTTCACTTTTTACCGCGATATCCGCTGCTTCGCGCCGGGATATTGGATCTTGCAAACCAAAAATATCTTTGGTGTATCCACCCATATAACCCGCATCCACTACCGCTTTAATATAAGGCGCGCTCCACAATTCTTTGGGTACATCAAAGAAAACATCTTGCTCAAGTTTGTCGTCTAATTCTAATCTCTTCACCTTGGCCAGCCAAGTGGCAAAATCGCCACGGCTAATAGGCAGACCAGGACGAAAATTTCCATCTGGATAAGCATCTATAAACCCATAAGTGGCCAGGTAAACAATTTGGCTTCTAGCCCAATGCGCAGTCAAGTCACTAAAATCTTTTATTCGCACCAAATGCAAATTTTTTACAAAACGGTTCTTAGCTTGATCCATAGCCCGAATCTCAACATTGTTTTTACCATAACCAAGCACCAGTCCACAAGAAAAAGAGCCGTCCGCCTCAAAAGGAACAGAAACATTGTTTATTTTTAAAAATTTTAGGTTATCACCTCGTCCGCGTAAGGTTAAAATCTCATCAGAAACAACTGCTTCATTTTTAGGGGTAAAAACATAAAGCCCTGCAAAAACTGGGCCAATAAGAAAAAACAATAAAAACAAAAAACTTAAGGTTTTTTTCATTTATGAGCTATTGTAACACTCTGATATTTTTGTTGCAATTAGCTTCTTTTTAATGGTATATTTATGTCAGCATGTTTTTAAAATCGCTAATTTTACGGGGCTTTAAAACCTTTGCTGATCTTACTGAGATCGAATTCTCCCAAGATTCTCGTATCACTGCTATTGTTGGCCCTAATGGCTGCGGAAAAAGCAACACTTTAGACGCCACTCGTTGGGCACTGGGAGAAGACAATCCAAGAGAACTGCGGGTAAATGGGCTTTCTAATATTATTTTTGCCGGCACAGCCCAAAGAAAAGCCCTTTCTTTGGCAGAAGTGAGCTTGGTTTTTGATAATGCCAGCGGCAAATTTTCTGTTCCCTACAGCGAAGTTTCAATTAAACGCCGGACTTTTCGCGAAGGCGAAAGCGAATTTTTTATCAACAAAAACCAATGCCGTTTAAAGGACATTAAAGACCTCCTGCTTGATACCGGCCTTGGCGAAGGCACCTACTCCATTATTACCCAAGGACAAGTAGACGCTATCTTATCCAGCAAGGGCGAAGAACGCCGCAACGTTTTTGAAGAAGCAGCCGGAATTAACAAATATAAAACCAGAAAAATTTCCGCCCAAAAAAAGCTGATTGCCGCCGAACAAAACACTCTGCGCATCAATGATTTAAGAGTTGAGGTGGGCGAACAATTGATCAGCCTGGAAGAGCAGGCTAAAAAAGCGCAAGAGTATATAGAAACTCAGAAATTGGTAAAAGAATCAGAAATTGGCTTATGCAAAAAACAATTAAAAATTATTATTGAAAAAAGAAAAGAATATGAAGAAAAATTAGCTGAAATAAAAAAAGCTGCCCAAGTCCAAGAAGAAACCGAACAAAAAGATGTTGAAAAACTGCAAGATTTAAGGGTTCAAGTCAAAAACATTGAGCAAGAAATAGAAAACCTCTTGATTAAGCTTGAAGAAGAAAAGGACCGCTTGCGCGATATAGAGCTTGACTGTCGCTTTATGGATAGCGAGATCAAACGCAGTCAAGAACAAGGGGCTTCGCTAGAAGAAGAAAAAAAGTCTTTGATTAATAGGATTGAACAAGCAAAAAAAGGCTTAGATCAAGAAAGCCAGGGCATGGATTTATCCAGCGCTCCCTTAGGAGATATTTTCATTGAAATATTTGGTCAATTCCAAGCATTAATCAACCAACTCTCAAGTCTATTAATTTCCATTGGTGGCAAAAATCTAACTCTTTCTGTCGGTGGTTCAAAAGAAAAAGAGGAAGCTTTTAAAATTAAATTAGAGCTCTTGGAAGAAGAATTTAAAAAATTAGAGGGCGAACTAGAAAAAAGTCATTTTGCGCTTGAAGCCCATTTGGCCGGCAAGAAAAATCTTGATATTAAAAACGAAGAAAATCATCTAAAAAATGATTTGACCGAACAAATCAGCAGCAAGCGCCAAGAAAAAGAAAAGCTTTCCCAAATAATTTCAGAATTAGAAAACAAAATCAGGCAAGAAGATTTGGGAGAACGCAAAAAATTGGGCGAAGAGGCTACAGCTGAAATTGCCCTGGCTAAACTTGAAACCGAAATGAGCAATATTTGTGAAAAACTTTATTTAGAATATAGTTTGAGTTTAGAAGAAGCTCTGGAGCAGCCTTACGAAATCTCTAACATCACTAAAGCAAAAAAAGAAGTTGAACTGGGAAAAGTAAAACTTAGGGAACTGGAACCGGTTAACTTGTTAGCGGTTGAAGAATTTGAAAAATCAAAAGAACGGCTTTCTTTTATCGAAGTGCAATTAGCAGACTTGAATTCTGCCAGAGAAAACCTACAAAACCTAATTAATGAATTAGACGCAAAAGCTCAGCAAACTTTTATCAAGACCATGGAACAGCTTTCCGAGGTTTTTTCAGAAACTTTTGCCACACTTTTTTCTGGTGGAGAAGCTAAAATATTTTTAAGTAATCCAGAAAGCCCGCTTGACTCAGAAATAGAAATTTCGGTTCGCCCTTCTGGGAGAAAATGGCTACCTTTAACCCTTTTGTCCGGTGGAGAGCGCTCCCTTTCTGCTATTGCTATTTTGTTTTCGCTTTTAAAAATTCGCCCTAGCCCATTTTGCTTTTTAGATGAAGTTGATGCCGCTTTAGACGATGCTAATGTAGAACGTTTTGCCAGAATGCTCAAAGATTTTTCTGATCACTCACAAATTTTAGTTATCACCCATAATAAACGAACCATGGCTATTGCCGATACCATTTATGGAATCACCATGGAAGAACCCGGAGTTTCCAAAGTTATTTCTATGAAACTTTCCGGGGCAAATGCATGAAAAAAATATTAACTGCAATTTGTATCTTGTTTCTTGTCTCTTGTGCCTTTGCCGCACCCCAACCTTTATGGAATACTTACGGCTTACTCATAAATGATACCGCTGGAAACACTAGTCAACAAAACCCACAAGTGGTTGCTAATGAAGATGGAAACTTCACTATAATTTGGGAAGATGGCCGTTCTGGATTCTATGATATTTATGCCCAAAGGATAAACTCAGCTGGGATTTCGATCTGGAACAAAAATGGCTTGCCTGTTTGCTCTGCTAATGGAAACCAAAATTTTGCCCAAGCCATAAGCGACGGTGCAAATGGCACTATTATTGTTTGGCAGGATTATCGTAATGGAAATTCTGATATTTTTACCCAAAAGATCAGCCCAACCGGCCAATTACTTTGGGATGCCCAAGGAATTGCGGTTTGCAGCGCGGCAGCCGGCCAGTTTTCCCCTCAATTAACGACTGATGGTGCAGGTGGAGTTATTGTTACTTGGCATGACTATCGTCGCGGTGGTGGAGAAGATGTTTTTGCCCAAAGGATTGATAAAAACGGAACTGCACTTTGGAAAGAAGATGGAATACCAGTATCGATTGCTTCTGGAACCCAATGGTATCCGCAAATTACCAACGATAATAAAGGTGGAGCAATTATTGTTTGGACTGACGGCAGAAAAAGCGCTGGAGATAATAATATTTATGCCCAAAGAATTTCTGACCAAGGCAAAGCGCTTTGGGAAAGAAACGGGATTGCTATCTGCAGCGCCAAACAAAATCAAGAACGCCCCACTTTGTTAAATACAGTTAAGGGAATTATCATTGCCTGGGATGATTATCGTTTTAATAACAGCGATATTTTTGTGCAAAAAATAAACTTAAATGGCAATTTACTCTGGGCTAAAGACGGGATAGGTATTTGTACTGCCACTTACGCTCAGGAAAACGCTACGCTGGCAGAAGACGGCGCAGGCGGAGCAATTGTTGTTTGGGAAGATAACCGGGGACAAAACAAAGATATTTATACCCAAAGAGTTTATAATGACGGGCGGCTAGCCTGGCAAGAAAACGGACGTCCGGTTTCTAAGGCTTCTGGCAAACAAGAGAACCCTACTATAACCAAACTCTATGACAATAATTGGGTTATAGTGTGGGAGGACAAGCGCTTTGGCACCCTTGACCTTTTTGCCCAAAAAATCAATAGCGCTGGAACCCCCTTATGGAATAGCCAAGGCGTAGTAGTAGCTTCGGCTCCGCTTAACCAAGAGTCTTTTTCTTTGGCAGTCTCCAAGGCAGATGAGGTTATTGCTTGCTGGCAAGACAATCGCCAAGGAAACTTTGATGTTTATGCTCAAAAAATATCTAGCAGCGGCACCCTTTTGTGGAACAGTTCAGGCAAAGTTATTAATAACAGTTTAGGTTCTGTCGTCCAGCAAAACATAAAGGCAATAGAAAGCGCTAGAGGGGAAATTATTTTAGCTTTTGAAGATGCCCGCTCGGGATTCTTTAATGTTTATACTCAAAAAATTAATCTTTTAGGCGGATTAGCCTGGGGAACCCACGGTACCCCGGTAGCAAAAGTAGCCGCTAATCAAACTAATCCTCAAATTATCCCAGATAACAACGGCGGAGCTATTTACGCTTGGGAAGATCATCGTTTTAGCAACCGGCCCTCTATTCGCATGCAACACATAAGCAGCCAAGGCAGCGCCTTGTGGCCGGGAAGCCTTAAGGCTGGGAGTTCAAAATCCCGGCAAGTAAACCCGGTTATGGTTTCTGACAGTAGAGGTGGGGCCATTGTTGCTTGGCAGGACAATCGCAACGTCTTAAGCCTGCAAGATGTTTATATTCAACGCGTTTCAAGCAAAGGTCAATTGTTGTGGGGAACAAAAGGCAAAGTAGCTATTTCTGCTAATGGCGATCAAGTAGATGTGGCTATGGTAGAAGATGGTACTGGCGGAGTTTATCTTACCTGGACCGATTATCGAGCAGGAGACCGCAATCCTGATATTTATGCCCAACATATTAACCAAAACGGAAAAGTAATGTGGAATGATGAAGGGATTTTGATTTGCGGCGCCCCAGATGTGCAGCGTACTCCCAAAATAATCTTAGATGAGCAAGGCGGAGTAATGATTACTTGGACAGATAAAGGTGGCGGTAGCTATGATATTTATGCTCAAAGAATTAATGCAAAAGGTCAGCCAATGTGGATGACAGACGGGATCCCTATTAATCAATTAAGCCGCACCCAGCAAAACCCATTATTCGCTAAATCCGGGAAAATAGTTTGGGAAGATTATCGTTTTGGCAATTGGGATATTTTTGCAGGAGCAGTCAGCCCTTCTGGAAGACTTATTTGGGGAGAAGAGGCGGTCCCGGTAGTTTCCCTTTCCCATACTCAGTATAGTCCAAAAATCACCAGCCTAAAAGACGGCAACATCATTATTGCCTGGGAAGACTATCGCAACGGACAGTACTATGAAATTTATGCGCAAAGATTAGATGAAAATGGAAAACCCGCCTGGGAAAAGAATGGCATCAAAGTAGAAACTAAAAATGGAGCACGCTCCCCACTGGTTATTGCTTCGGGTAAATACTTCTATGTACTTTGGGAAGATTACAGCGGCGGTGGCCGCGCAATCTACGGGCAAAAATTCTTACTTAAGTAATTTTGCCTTATCCGTATTTTCCCAAGGAAGATCAAGATCAAGTCTGCCAAAATGTCCATAAGCCGCGGTTTGTTTATAAATCGGCCTACGAAGATCAAGTTCTGTTATGATTAATCCTGGCCTTAAATCAAAATGTTTGTCTACTAATTTTGCAATTTTATCATCTTCAATTTTGCCAGTGCCAAAGGTATCTATCATAATAGAAAGTGGCCGAGCTACACCAATAGCATAGGCTAGCTGCACTTCACATTTTGTTGCCAGTCCGGCAGCTACAATATTTTTTGCTACCCACCTAGCCGCATAAGTACCAGAGCGGTCAACTTTTGTAGGATCCTTGCCAGAGAAACAGCCACCACCATGTGAGGAATAGCCACCATAGGTATCAACAATAATTTTTCTGCCTGTTACACCAGAATCTCCCTGCGGTCCGCCAATCACAAAGCGGCCGGTCGGGTTTACATAATATTTAATTTTATCGTCAATAAGATCAGGAGGTAAAATAGGGATAATAACTTTTTCAATAATATCTTGCCTGATTTTCTCCATTTTAACCTCTGGGGCATGTTGGGCAGCAATAAGAACCGTGTGTATTCTGACTGGCTTGTCACCTTCATACTCAACAGTTACTTGAGATTTGCCATCAGGTCGAAGATAAGAAAGCTCACCGGTTTTTCTAACTTCTGCCAGCTTTTGGGCTAGTTTATGAGACAGAACAATTGGCAGCGGCATTAGCTCTTCGGTTTCATCACAAGCAAAGCCAAACATAAGACCTTGATCTCCTGCGCCTAAGTGTGCCAGATCTTCTTTAACCACTTCGCCACCACGTATTTCTAAAGCTGTATCCACACCCCTGGCAATATCTTTTGACTGGCCTTGAATAGCAACCATCACGCCACAAGTCTCATAGTCAAAGCCATAAACTGCACGGGTGTAGCCAATTTCTTTAATAGTCTTGCGAACAATGTTGGGGATTTCAATATAGGTACCAGTAGTAACCTCTCCAGCCACAACGCAGACTCCGTTGGTAACTAACGCTTCCACAGCTACACGACCAGTTGGGTCTTTGGCCATAATGGCATCTAGGATGGAATCGGAAATCTGGTCACAAACTTTATCGGGGTGCCCTTCGGTAACTGACTCTGAAGTAAATAGGTGTCTTTTCTTCATCTTATTCTCCTCCCTCATACGAGCGGACCGGTTTTATAATGAAGCTCGTCCAAGCAGTATACCTTGGACATATTTGCCATGTCAATACAAAGCATATATAATGTACATCCATGGGAAGCCTTAGCCAACACTTTAATAATAAAGAATTTGCCTGCAACTGCAAAGAATGCAGAGGTGAATATAAGATTCACCTGGGACTAGTGGGAGCACTAGAGCAAATCGGCGGTCATTTTCACAAAAAAGTGCGGGTAGTTTCTGGTTTTTGGTGTGATGATTTTCATGAAAAATTAAACAAGCCTAAAAGAAGCTTTCATACCAAGGGTAAAGCTGCTCATATTAAAATGGATGATATCCCTCCTCAAGAATTGTTTAAATACGCAGAAACCATTCCAGAGTTACGCGGCATGGTGTTTTATCCTAAAGAAGAATTTATCCATGTTGATACCCGACCCGGAGATCCGGTTCGCCAAGTCAAGGAAGGTAATGATTATCATTCTTTGACCCCTGAAAAGCGAGCACGCTATGGTCTCCAATAATGATTTAAAAAAATTCATAGATTATCTTAAGATCGAGCGCAATTATTCACCCCATACTATTAGCAATTACAGCCGCGACCTTAATTTCCTGATAAATTTTATAAAAAACAAAAAGATTGAACGAAAAACTGCTCGAGACTATTTGCTTGAACTTGAAAAAAAACACTATTCCCGTCGCTCTATTGCTAGAAAACTTTCCTCAGTACGCTCCTTTTTTAATTTCCTTTTAAGGGAAAAACTAATTAACATTAATCCTTTTGAGAACATAATGACACCAAAACTGCCCAAGCGGCTGCCAAATTTTCTATATCCCGAAGAGTTAAAATCCCTGCTTGAAGGTCCAGATACAAACAATCCGCTTGGCCAAAGAGACCAGGCTATTTTAGAGATTCTTTATGGCGGCGGCCTGCGCGTTGCTGAAATTGTACGGCTTAACCAAGGAGATATTAATTTTGACGAAGGAGAAATCAGGGTTTTAGGCAAAGGCTCAAAAGAGCGTATTTGTTTATTTGGCTCTCACGCTCAAAACGCACTATCTGACTACATTAATAATGGCAGACCAAAACTGTTAAAAAAGAATAAAAACAAGGCTGTTTTTTTAAATCAACGCGGAGGAAGAATCACCAGCCGCTCAATCGAACGCATGCTGGTGCATTATGCTAAAAAATCAGGGATAAACAAAAAAGTTACTCCACACACCCTGCGCCACTCTTTTGCTACCCACTTGCTTTCTGGAGGAGCTGACTTAAGGATGGTTCAGGAGCTTTTGGGCCATGTATCCCTTTCAACCACTCAAGTCTACACCCATATTACCAAGGAACACTTAAAAAAAGTCTACGACAAAGCTCATCCCCGTGCTTGATACTTACCTTAAAATCCAGTATAATTAATTCTCACCGTGAAAATTGATCTTACTGAAGTACTGCGAAAAGTAGGGGATGAGTCAGATATTAATTCTGAGCTCAAACCAAAAGAAATCAATGATTTAGACCATAGTCTAAAGATTGTCCAGCCGGTAAAACTGGATTTGCACCTTGTTAACACAGGAAATAGCGTATTAGTTGAAGGAACCGCCAGCACTGAAGTAGAACTTGGGTGCTCACGCTGCTTAGCGCCCTTTAGCTACCCAATTTCCATTAAGATTAAAGAGAAGTTTTCCAAAGATTTCGAGTCTTCCTTGCCCAATAAGAAAAAGGAAGTAGAATTACAGGAAAAAGACTTTGCTTCTCCAATTGCTAAAGACAATACCATAGATATTTCCGATATTATCGGACAAAACTTGCTCTTGGCCATTCCCATAAAAGCGCTTTGCGAAACAAACTGCCAGGGGCTGAAAGGACAATAAAAAATGCCGCAACCGAAAAAAAGACACTCAAATTCAAGACAAAATAAAAGAAGGTTTTCAAATTATACATTAAAAGCTACCAAATCTGTCAGCTGCTCTGCCTGTGGAGCTGCTACTCTTCCCCACCACGCCTGCCCTACCTGTGGTTCTTACAAAGGAAAAGTGGTAAAAAAGATCAAGGTTAAGGACAAAAAGAAGGGAACAGAATAAGTGATCAAAATCGCCCTGGACGCTATGGGCGGAGACCATGCTCCGGCTGAAACAGTTAAGGGTGCAGTGCTTGCTTGCCAGGAACTGCCCATTGAAATAATTTTAGTCGGTCAGCCTGATAAAATCGAGAAAGAACTTCGTAAATATAAAGCCACTAACAAAGTTTCTATTGCTCCTGCCTCTGAAACCATTGGCATGAATGAACATCCTGCCCAAGCCGTAAAACAAAAAAAAGATGCTTCTATCAATGTAGCAGTTAATTTAGTAAAAGAAAAAAAGGCCGAAGCAATTGTCTCTTGCGGAAACACCGGAGCCCTAATGGCCTCTGCCTTGTTTAAATTGGGAAGGATTAAGGGTGTTGAGCGGCCAGCTATTGCCACTGAATTTCCTCTCCCTTCCGGCAAACTCCTATTGTTAGACGTGGGCGCTAATGCAGATTGCAAACCAAAACATTTGGAACAATTTGCTTTGATGGGCAGCCTTTATGCTGAGCACGTCATGCACATTAAAAATCCAAAAGTTGGCCTCTTAAACATTGGGGAAGAAAAAGAAAAAGGCAACGAATTAGCCCGCGAAGCCTGGCCCCTGCTTAAAGTTTTGCCAATTAATTTTGTCGGCAACGTGGAATCAAGAGAAATTATGCACGGTAAAGCCGATGTGGTTATTTGCGACGGTTTTGTGGGAAACTTGATCCTAAAATTTGCAGAAAGCTTAACCAGCTATATGTTTAAATTAATTAAAAGCGAATTATCTCGCGGAATTATAAGTAAGATTGGACTAATTTTTCTTTTTCCCGCGTTTTTAAGACTGCGCAAAAAAGTTAGTTATGATGAATATGGCGGAGCTCCCATGCTAGGTATTGCTGGTGTAGTTTTTAAAGCCCACGGCCGATCTAAGGCTTTGGCAGTAAAAAATGCTATCCGTGAATCATATGAAGCAGTAATCGAAAATATGGTTGGCTCAATTTCCAAGATTGCCGTGCCTACCGGCAGGCAGGGGGAGAAACGTTGAAAGCAAAAATAATCGGGGTAGGCTCAGAACTCCCGCCTAAAGTAGTTACTAATGACGAATTATCAAAAACAGTTGAAACTTCTGATGAATGGATTAAGACCAGAACCGGCATTGAACAAAGACGTATTTCCGACGAAAAAACCTCTACTTCTGATTTAGCCATTGCGGCTGCGGAAAAGGCTTTAAAAAACAGCGGACTTTCAGCTCAAGATCTGGATTTAATTGTGGTTGGAACCACTACTCCCGACACTCTTTTTCCTTCAGTTGCTTGCCTTTTGCAAAAAAAACTTGGCGCCACTAAAGCCGCGGCTTTTGATGTTTCCGCTGCCTGTGCTGGCTTTAATTATGCCTTAACCACTGCTAAACAATTTATTGAAAATGAAACCTATAAAAATGTCTTAGTGGTTGGCGCAGATACTTTAACAAAACATCTAGACTGGCAAGACCGCGGCACCTGTGTTTTATTTGGCGATGGCGCCGGAGCAGTTGTTTTAACTGCTTCAGATGATGGATCTGGAATTTTGGCCAGCTGGCTTAAGGCCGAAGGACATCTGGGTGAAAACTTAATCATGCCGGTCAATGGCTTTATTACTATGGACGGTAAAGAAGTTTTTAAATTTGCAGTTCGGGTTTTAGAAGAATCAATTAAAAAAGTTTTAGAAAAAGCTAATTTAAAAGCTGAAGACATTAATTTACTCATTCCTCACCAAGCTAACATTAGGATTATCAATCATGTAATCAAAAAAATGGGCTTAGCCAAAGAAAAAGTATTTATTAACTTGCAAAAATACGGCAATACTTCTGCGGCATCAATCCCAATCGCCTTGGACGAAGCAATTCAAGCTGGGAAATTAAAAAAAGGCGACATTTTAGTTGTTTCTGGTTTTGGAGCAGGTTTAACTTGTGGCGCGAATTTGATTAAGTGGTAATTTTTGCTATAATTACAAACTATTGAAAACCAAGGAGGACTCATAATGGATTATTTGCTAACCGAAGAACAACAAATGATAAGGGACCTAGCCAGAAAAGTAGCAGTTGAAAAAGCTTTGCCCAAACGCGCGGAATGGGACGAAACTGGAGAGTTTCCCTGGGAAGCAATGAAAGCTTTTTCCGACGCTGACCTGTGTGGATTATATATTCCTGAAGAATTAGGCGGCATGGGACAAAATGTTTTTAACTTCTGTCTAGCCACTGAAGAAATCAGTAGGATTTGCGGCGGCGTAGGTGTTACTTTTGCTGCTTCTGCCCTTGGCTCCACTCCTATCCTTTTATTTGGAACTGATGAACAAAAGAAAAAGTATATGCCAGAGATTGCAGCTGGAAAAAAGCTAGCTGCTTTTGGTTTAACTGAAGCAAATGCCGGGTCTGACGCAGCTGGACTTGAAACTACTGCCAAAAAAGACGGCGACCACTACATTATTAACGGTACTAAGCAATGGATCACAAATGGCGGCGAAGCAGATGTCTATACCGTGATCGCTATAACAGATAAAAAAAGAGGTGCTCGTGGCGCATCGGCTTTTATCATAGAAAAAGGAACTCCAGGTTTTGATTTTGGTAAAAAAGAAAACAAAATGGGAATTCGCTGTTCTGCCACCAGAGAATTAGTTTTCCAAGATTGTAAAATTCATAAAAGCCAGCTTTTAGGCAAAGAAGGTATGGGTTTTATCGTGGCTATGAAAACTTTAGATTTAACCCGACCTGGAATTGGCGCTCAAGCAGTTGGAATTGCCCAAGGTGCATTGGATGAAGCTATTAAATATGCTAAAGAAAGAGTCCAGTTTGGAAGACCAATTATAACGCTGCAAGCCATTCAACATATGTTGGCTGATATGTCCACTCAGGTTGAAGCTGCTAGAGCTCTGGTTTATTGTTGTGCCAAAATGATTGATGCTGGAGCAAAAAATTATACTCTGCCTGCTTCACAAGCAAAGCTGTTTGCTTCTGACACGGCCATGAAGGTAACTATTGACGCTATTCAGATTCTAGGTGGTTATGGTTATATGAAAGAATATCCAGTGGAAAAAATGGCTAGAGACGCTAAAATCACTCAGATTTATGAAGGCACTAACCAAATTCAAAGAAACCAGATTGGTTTATCCTTGATCAAAGAAAGCGTTAAGAAGTAATTAGGCCTGCTCCCCCAAGTAATTGTTCTGTTTTCTCTGGCTTATCTCTTAGCCTGCCTAATCTAATATAAGTTTCAATAAAAGGACCTGTCTCCCTCTCTAAACTATCTGCTATTCCAGCTAACAACCTGCCTGCTTTTTCCAAAGAATAACCTCGCATTTTTGCCAGCCTGTAACCCATTTGCAATATTTCAGCTTCCTGCAAATCCAAGCCTTTAATTACTTCTGCCGCCAGCCTTGAGTAAACATCCTCCCTAGGCGACGACCACACTGCAATCATTTTGATTGACTGGCATATTTGCAAAAAATCATATTCATTTTTGGTGCCCTTGTTTCGCGTTATTAATTTGCAGAGTAATTTTGCAACTTTACCAATATAAGCTGGTGAGCTAGTGTTGACAGGGCTCTTAAACAATCGGAGAGAGAAATGCCTTACTAATATAGCTGCCATTTCAAGTCCAGCGGGCCCAGGCAAAACATAAGCCTGAATAAATCTTATTGCTTCAGTAGAAATTTTAAAACCTCTGGCTACAAATACTTCAACTGCCCTCGATCCTTCGCAATGATTAGTATTGTAGAGTGGTTTTGCTTTTATTCTTTTTGCCAACGCCACTGTTTGTTTAATGTTATAGAAGCGAATCGCAGCATATTTTCCGATAAAAGAACCGGCTTCAAACATCGGCACTTGAAGCATTTGCGCTGTTTGTTCCTCATCATAAACCCTGACATTATCTATTTCAGCCAAAAAACTTACTGCCTGATCCATATCCATGTTTTTTGCTTTTACCAACCACCGATAAAGAGCTGCTTCTGTTTCAACATTACTTACTTTTGCTGCTTTTTCTATATATTGCACCAGACAATCTATATCCGCATCTTTTATTGCTAAAGCCGCAACCATAAAAAACTTTTTAATTGCTTGTTGATCTCTGTTTCCCAGCCTTAACATCATTTTGCCCACTGCCCCAACAATCTCCACACGCGAAGATAGCTCTATTTGATTTTTAATTAAAGTTTCTACTAAAAGCTGGCCCATATTTGCAGCTGGCATTTCATGTAAGGCCGTAATCATTTGCGGTTTAATTCTTATGCCTTTCTCTCTCATTAAGGCATGGAACCGCGGCCCAAAATCACCAATTTTTTTCTTACACCTTAGGGTACCACCCGCCACCCGTAAAGTGTGTGGAATATTGCTTCTATTAATCTGTATTCTCAATCTTTATCTCCTTACCAAGGGAAATCTAACCAGGGAAAGCGTTAAGAAGTAACAATCTCAATTAGCTGGTTGGCTCTTTCTGCTTTAAGCCCCCGGCACTGCGCCACTTTTTCTGCTAAGGCAAGCTTTTGAGCTTTATCATAGCCTAAGACGTCAGCAAGCGTTTTTACAAATGCCCCAATTCTAGCTAAATCGTACACTCCTCTTGGACAGCTGTTTACCAAGGAAGCAACTTTACTTGTTAACAAAGCCATTTGATTCAGGGTATATTCCTCTAATTTTATGAGTTCCATAATCAAACGTGCTATTTTTTGATTATTATATTTATTTCTTTGACAAAAAACTACCAGATAATCCGCCGTCTTACACAAATCTCTCCTACTAGAAGAAAGATAGTGATCAAAGAAAATCGCAACTTGTTTTGAAGACGTAATTCCCCTGCGCATTAAAATATCAGTAACCTTTTTAGAAAAAGGGAACCCCAAATTTTTAAGAACAACTCTTGCTAGTGCGGCTGTTTTCTTGACGCTATAAAATTTGATCGCGGCAAACCTACCTATAAAATCAGCGCTAAACAGCATTGATCCCATCAAAACTAAAGAGGCAAGCTCTTTTTCCTCATATGCCCTAATAATATCCATTTCTGCTATAAATGCCACTGCTTGATCTATATCCATCTTTTCCGTTTTGATCCAGCTTTCACAAAAAAACTTTTCCTCCCTAACCTGGCCTACTTCTTCTGCCATATTCATATATCTAACTAAGGAATCTGTATCTGCACCTTTTATTGCAGACACTGCCACCATAAAAAACTTTGCAACTTCTGGCTGCTTCCTACTCCCTAGTCTTAACATCATTTTTCCAACGGTCTCAATAATTTCGATGCAAGAAGACGGTTCTAACTGATTTTTAATTAGTGCTTCAGCCAAAAGCCTACCCATACCTGGGGCTGGCATTGTGTGCAAGGCCACAAGCATTTGCGGTTTGATTTTTATACCTTTTTCTCTCATTAAGGCATGGAACCGCGGCCCAAAATTACCAATTTTCCTTCTACATCTTAAGGCGCTGCCCGCTGATCTTAAGGCGCTAGGAATACTACTAATACCATTAAGTCCTATTTGACCCATTTTCCCCTCCTTCTCTATATCAGCTTCTTTTCCTCAAAATTTCACTCTTTTCTCAAACTTACAAATATGCTATACTTCTGCTTTATTTGACTATGGATATAATAGTTTGCATAAAACAGGTCCCGGAAACAACTGAAGTAAAAATCAACCCTGAAACCAACACTTTGGTCAGGGAGGGCGTTCCTTCAATTGTTAATCCTTTTGACGAAAACGCCATTGAAGCAGCATTAAAGCTTAAAGAAAAGCATGGCGGCAAAGTCACTGCTATTACTATGGGTCCTCCCCAAGCAGCTGAAGCACTTAAAACCTGCATTGCCATGGGCGTAGACGAAGTTTATTTGGTTTCTGACCGCGCTTTTGCGGGCTCTGACACCTGGGCCACCTCTTACACCCTAGCCCAAGCTATTAAGAAAATCGGCAATTTCGACCTAATTATCTGCGGCAAACAAGCAATTGATGGCGATACTGCCCAGGTTGGCCCTGGGATTGCTGAATGGCTTAACCTGCCTCAAGTAACCTTTGCGGTTAAAATTGAAGTAGAAAACAAAACCGCTAAAATAGAAAGATTGCTGGAAGAAGTAAATGAAGTGGTTGAATGTCCGCTTCCGGCAGTTTTAACCGTAGTAAAACAAATTAATGAACCTAGAATGCCTTCTTTGCGCGGCATGATGAAAGCTAAAAAAGCTGAAGTTAAAACCTTAAAAGCAGCTGAGCTTAACGCTGATGCTAAAAATTTAGGGCTTGACGGTTCTCCCACTCAAGTAGTTAAAATCTTTACGCCTCCTCCTAAGGGCGGCGGAGAAAAGCTTGAAGGTGAGCCTCAAGAAATCATTGATAAGCTGGTTAGTAAGATTAAAGAGAGAAAGATCATATGAGCATAAAAGTATACGCTGATAAATGTACAGGCTGCACACTATGTGTTAAAGCTTGTCCTTTAGGCGCGATTGAAATGAAAGAGCGCGAAGGAACAAAGAAAAAGTTAGCGGTTATTGACTTGGATAAATGTACACTTTGCAGCGCTTGTGTTTCTTCTTGTAAATTTAAAGCTATTGAAATAAAAGCAGAAAAAGAATCAAGTGCTGATCTTTCACATTATAAAGGGGTCTGGGTTTTTGCTGAACAACGTGAAGGAAAAATTCAGTCAGTTGCTTATGAGCTCTTAGGCGAAGCTATAACTCTGGCTAAAGAATTAAAAACAGATGTCTCTGCCGTGCTTTGCGGCGGAGAAGCAATTGAAGAAGAAGTTGCCCATTTATTTGCCCACGGCGCAGACAAAGTTTATTTAATGCACCATGACGAATTAAAAGACTACAAATCCCTGCCCTACACCCGCGCGATTGCAGAATTAATTACTAAATATAAACCTGAAATTTTCTTACTCGGCGCAACCACTATGGGACGAGATTTAGCCGCCAGATTAGCTATTAGAGTTGGCGCAGGCTTAACCGCTGACTGTACTGGTCTTTCAATTGATCCGGAAAAGAAAATATTACAACAAACCCGTCCGGCTTTTGGCGGCAACATCATGGCTACAATTATTGCACCCAACAATCGGCCGCAAATGTCAACGGTCAGACCAAAAGTGTTTAAGAAGTCTGATCGCAAAGAAGGCAGAAAAGGTGAGCTGATTAAATTTAGCCCGGTTATCAATCCAGAAGATCTAATTGTAAAGCTAATTGAAATTATTAAAGATGAAAGTACAAAAGTTAATTTAGCTGAAGCAGAAATTATTGTTTCTGGTGGACGAGGAATTGGAGAAGCAAAAAACTTTAGCCTAATTGAAGACTTGGCCAAAGTATTAGGCGGCGCAGTAGGCGCTTCGCGCGCCACTGTTGACGCGGGTTGGATTTCTGCCCATCACCAGGTTGGTCAAACCGGAAAAACAGTTGCGCCAAAACTTTACATTGCCTGCGGAATCTCCGGTAAAATACAACATTTGGTTGGCATGCAATCATCCGACATTATTGTGGCAATTAACAAAGATCCGGACGCCCCGATCTTTAAAGTTGCCACCTACGGAATCGTAGGGGATCTATTTGAATATGTTCCCCTTTTAACTAAAAAACTCCAAGAAATCAGAGGGTAATAATGAGCACAGCTTTTGTTTTCCCTGGTCAAGGGGCGCAAGCCATTGGCATGGGGAAAGGCCTGGCAGAAGAATATTTAGATAAAGCCAATCAAATTTTAGGGTTTGACCTTAAGAAAATTTGTTTTGAGGGCCCCGAAGATCAACTTAAACAAACAGCAATCACCCAACCTGCTATTTTAACTGTTAGCATTGCCATGTTTAAACAACAAACAACAGACAACAAACAACAAACACAATTTGTAGCAGGGCACAGCCTAGGAGAATACAGTGCTTTAGTTGCAGCTGGATCAATTAGCTTTGAAGATGCGGTAAAAACAGTTCATTTGCGCGGAAAATTTATGCAGGAAGCAGTTCCAATTGGCGAAGGTGCGATGGCAGCCATTTTAGGCGGGGAAAGATCAGTTATTGAAAACATTTGTCAGGAAATCGGCCAGGTTTGGCCGGCTAATTATAACGCTCCTGGACAAATTGTCATTTCTGGCCAAAAATCAGCTGTTAATGCTGCCTGTGAAAAATTAAAGGCGGCTGGGGTTAAGCGGACCATTCCTTTAGCAGTTTCTGCACCATTCCACTGCCCTCTTATGCAGCCAGCAGCGGATAAATTAAAAGCAGAACTGGATAAAATTGAAATTAAAGATGCAACTATTCCGATTATTGCTAATGTTACTGCTAAGCCAGTAACTAGTAGCGCTGAAATCAAAGATTTATTGATCAAACAAGTTACTGGATCAGTGCTTTGGGAAGATTCGGTTAAATATATGCTCTCCCAGGGTGTTGATAATTTTATTGAAGTTGGACCGGGTAAAGTATTAACCGGTTTAATTAAAAAGATTCAAAAAGGAGCTTAAACCATGAAGTTAAAAGATAAAGTAGCACTTATCACAGGTTCAGCCCAAGGGATTGGCAAAGCCATTGCCGAGGCCATGGCCAAAGAAGGCGCTAAAATAGTTATTTCAGATATAAACCTGGAATTAGCCCAGGCAACTGCAAAAGAATTGGGAAGCGAGCTAGCTATTAAAATGAATGTAACCGACCTTGCCGATGTTGAAGCAGGGGTTAAAAAAATCGTAGAACAATTTGGCACAATCGATATCGTAGTTAACAACGCTGGCATTACCAAAGACGCACTTTTTATTCGCATGAAAAAAGAAGACTGGGATGCGGTAATAAACGTCAATCTTAATGGGGTTTTTAATGTTTCAAAAACCATCTCAATCATCATGATGAAAAAAAGGACCGGAAAAATCATTAATATTGCTTCAATTGTTGGCGAAATGGGCAATGTGGGCCAGGCAAATTATGCGGCTAGCAAAGCAGGCGTAATTGGCTTTACTAAGACTTTGGCTAGGGAGTTAGCACCCAGAGGGATCACGGCAAATGCCATTGCTCCGGGCTTTATTAAAACCGCAATGACTGATAAAATACCAGAAGAGGCTAAGCAACGAATGACAGCCCAGATCCCATTGGCAAAATTGGGCTTACCCGAAGATATCGCTGCGGCAACTGTATTTTTGGCAAGTGATGACGCCAGTTACATTACTGGACAAGTTATTAATGTAAATGGCGGCATGTATATGTAGAAAAAAGGAGGTGGATTTACAAGTGAACGAGCAAGAAGTTTTTGAAAAAGTAAAAAAGGTAGTAGTAGAACAGTTAGGGGTCAATGAAGCGGAAATTAAAAAAGAATCTTCTTTTGTTGACGACCTAGGAGCTGATTCTCTTGATACTGTAGAATTAGTTATGGCGCTAGAAGAAGCGTTTGGAACCGAAATCCCGGACGAAGACGCAGAAAAAATTAAAACTGTTGGAGATACTGTAGCCTATATTTCATCTCACGCAAAGAAGTAAAAAATGAAGTTACCTGAATTAAAAATTGATAAATTTATTGCAAAAATCCCAATCATACAGGGCGGGATGGCAGTAAAAATATCGACTGGCAGCCTAGCAGGAGCAGTGGCTGCTGCCGGGGGCATCGGCGTCATCGGAGCTTCTGGCATGACACCCGAAGAATTGGCCAAGGAAATAAGGATTGCCAGAGAAAAAGCTCAAGGGGGCATTATCGGCATCAACATTATGTTTGCCGCTAGAGACTTCTGGGGGGTTGTTAAGACTGCTATCAAAGAAAAAATCGACCTCATATTTACTGGGGCAGGTTTTTCCCGAGATATTTTCAAGTTTGGCCAAGAAAACAACACCCCCATCGTCCCCATTGTCTCTTCTGCACGCTTAGCTAAAACATCTGAAAGGTGCGGAGCAGCCGCAATCGTGGTTGAAGGCAAAGAAGCCGGAGGACACTTAGGCACCGATCGTTCAATTAAAGAACTCCTTCCGGAAGTTTTAAAAGCAGTAAAAATACCGGTTGTTGCCGCCGGTGGAATCACCGATGGTAAAGATATTGTTGAAATGATTAAAATGGGAGCCAGCGGAGCACAAATCGCGACTCTTTTTGTGCTTTCAAAAGAATGCAACGCAGCCCTGCCCTACAAACAAAAATACCAACAAGCTAAAAAAGAGGATGTGGTAGTAATTTCTTCTCCAGTGGGACTTCCTGGAAGAGCAATTAAAACCCCATTTGTAGATAAGATCCTGACCAAGACCGCCCCTAAGCCAGTGGGTTGTGACTTTTGTTTAAAAAATTGTTCTTTAGAATATTGTATTATTAAGGCGTTAATTAATTCTCTGCACGGCGATGTTGAAAACGGCGTAGTATTTTCTGGAGAAAATGTCTGGAAAATAAAAAACCGCAATATCCGACCGGCAGCAGAAATTATGAAAGATTTAATTAAAGAGGCTGAGGAGGCAAATTAGTATGGATCAGAAAAAAAGAGTAGTAATTACCGGCATGGGAGCCGTCACTCCTTTGGGAACAGGAATTGACCTTTTTTGGGAAGGCCTGTCTAACGGAAAAAACGCTATTGATAAAATTACCCACTTTGATGCTAGCGAGTTCTCTTCTCAAATTGCCGGCGAGGCAAAAGATTTTAATCCTTCTGATTATTTAGATAAAAAAGAGGCCAGAAGACTAGTACGCTTTATTCAATTTTCCGTAGGGGCCGCAAAAATGGCAGTTGCAGACGCAAAGATAACTATTGCTGATAATGCCAACGAAATTGGCGTTCTCGTTGGCTCTGGAATCGGAGGAATTGGCTTTCTTGAAGAACAAGCTAGAACATTACATACTAAAGGGCCGTCAAAACTTAGTCCTTTTACAGTACCCTATATGATTGCGGATATGGCCGCGGGTTATACTTCGATTGCTATTGGCGCCAAGGGTCCTAATAGCTGCGTGGTAACAGCTTGCGCATCTGGAACCAATTCTATTGGCGATGCTTACAAATTAATCCAGCGCGGAGCAGCCAAAGCCATGGTAGCTGGCGGAGCAGAAGCCTCAATTACCCCCTTAGGCGTAGGCAGCTTTTGCGCAGCTCGGGCACTTTCCAATCGAAATGATGATCCGGCTCATGCTAGTCGTCCTTTTGACAAAAACCGTAATGGATTTGTTATTGGGGAAGGTTCCGGAATAGTTATTTTAGAAGATTTAGAATTTGCCAAAGCTCGCGGAGCTAAAATTCACGCCGAAGTTATTGGTTACGGCATGAGCGGAGACGCAAACCATATTACTGCCCCCGCCCCAGGTGGCGAAGGCGCAGCCAGGGCAATCCAAGCAGCTTTAAAAGACGCAGGAATAGCTCCGGAACAAGTTGATTATATCAATGCTCACGGAACCTCAACCTTATTAAATGATAAATATGAAACCATGGCCATTAAAACTGCCTTTGGCAGCCACGCTAAAAAGCTGGCTATCAGCTCAAACAAATCAATGATCGGCCATCTTTTGGGCGCGACTGGAGCAGTAGAATTAATTGCCAGTGTACTTTCCATTCAAAATGAAACTGCACCACCGACCATTAACTATACAACTCCTGACCCAGAATGTGATCTGGATTATGTGCCAAATAAAGCGCGTAAAATGCCCATTAATATTGCTATGTCAAACTCCTTCGGATTTGGCGGACACAATGCTATACTTATTGTCAAAAAGTATAGTGATTAATGAAAACTTTTAAACTTTTAATAACCATATTTACTGTTTGTTTTTTGTTGTTTGTTTTTTGCGCAGAATCATTTGCCCAAGAAGGTATCTATCCGCAATTAGATATTTCCGGTTTTAAAAAATGGGAATACAAAAAAGCGGATGTCGTTCCTAAAAAGAACTATTTTACCGGTCTTTCTCAGTTGGGCGGATATTACCCCTCCTTTACCAGCGGACCCTGGCAAGAAAGACTTCAACTTAGAATTGTTGGCCAATTATCAGAAGACCTCTCGGTTGGCTACGACTTAGAACAACAACCAGAAACCCCTGATCGCTACGACGTAACTGTAAAATATTATAACCACGAGCTTACTTTCGGAGATTTTAATGCTGATTTTACTGGCAACGAGTTTGCTGCCACCTCAAAATATTTAAACGGTGTTATGTTTAAATCAAAAGACAGCTGGTATGATTTAATTACAGTTCCTTCGGCAAAACTTAAAAGCCAAACCCAAAAATTAACCGCCCAAAACGGAAATAATACTAAGGGGCCTTACAATTTAGGGCATGGCTCACTGGTAGAAGGATCAGAACACATTGAACTAAACGGAGTTAGCCTGACACGCAATGTTGATTACACCATTGATTATTTTGAAGGAAAAATAACTTTTAATGATATCTTAATTGCTGATGATGAATTTAAGTACAGTTACGAATATACCAATATTTTGGATTTATTCTTTCCCACTCTTTCAAAGCGTGACTTTCTTGGTTTTCAAAATCGCTTTACTATTGATCCAGAAAAATTTGGTCAGCCTCTGCCCAAACCAGAGCCTTTAATTAATTACGCCCGCCAAACTTTTCCTGCTGCCGGAGTTGACGATCCAGACATTTTAGAAATGGAAACTTCCGGCCGTTATAAATTAGAACATGCTCCGGCAGTTAAATTTAGTGAAAGAATCACTTTTAAAGGAACCGAACTAAAAAATAATGAGGATTACGCTATCCGCTATGCTAAAGGTGAAATAAAACTTTTAACCCGTTTTCTGCCCAGCTCCGAAGACCCCATGATTGTTGAATACCGCTATTATCAAATCACCTCGGAAGCCGAAAGCATCAACGGGATTGATAGTCGCGGACCTTACAACTTTTCTCACAAAAATCTTGTGCTTGAAAGCGAAAAGATTGAAGTAGACGGCAAGCTTTTTGTGCGCGACCTAGACTATACAATCAATTATGTTAACGGAGAAATAATTTTTAGCCAGCATATTTCTTCGACTTCCCAAATAAAAGCCAGCTACCAATATAATGAGATGGCGGTTCCAGTACTTGCTCCTTCAAAACACCCTACTGAAATTAAACTTGGCACTACTTATTTGCGGGAATCGGCTAAAGCAGGCAGCATTGATAATACCGCGGCCGCGATTGAAAGCTTTACTGGTAGTGAAGTTATTGATGATAATTATTTAATTTATCTTTCAAACTTGCCCGTGGTTGCCAGCGGAGAAGCAGGTTTTAATGTTGCAGTTACTCTTAGCGGCAGGACTTTAACCCGGGAAGTTGATTATACTTTTCCTGAAACAGTGCTTGATGCAACTACTGGACAATACCTTGTTACCCCAGAAGCTAATTTAGCTTATCGCAACCAACAAGGTGATCCTTCCGACGGATATCGCACTGGCACCATTTTGATTTTAGATCAAAACTTAATTGCCACCACCAGCGAAGTATTAGTAACCTATACTTACGAAAAAAGTATTGTGGGCAAATATTCTGATTCTGGAAACGGCACTCAAGGACCTTATTACCTTACTAACATAAGAAATATTGTACCTGGCTCTGAAACTTTGCAAGTATGGACGCAAGGGTCTTCGGTGGTTACCACTTATACTCGCAACTCAAGCTTTGAGGCTAATGCCGGCGACACTGGTTATTTTATTAATTATAATAACGACACACCATCTATTACTTTTAACAATCCACTTGATTCAAACAAGAATTTTCAAATTATTTATCAATACGTGCCTCCTCAAGGTTTTATCAGTCAAGATATAAACCAATCTGTGCTTGGCGTTGATGGCAGCTTTAAAATTGGAGAGCTTTTTAAAGTTGAAGGTGCAGTCGCTAGAAGTGAAATGGATAATTATATTGCCCGGACTCCCACTTCTGAGAGTTTTTCTGGGAACGGTTCAAAGTCTTATATTTTGCATTCGACCCAGGATATTATTGAAGATAGCCAGCAGCTTTACGTTAATGATAAATTGTTAAACAAAGATATTGATTATTATTTCAGCTACTCTGCGCCCGGACAAATCACGTTTTATTATATTACTCCTACTACCCAAGATGCAATTAAGGTGGATTATGACTATCAGTCAGCTGCGGCAGCTGGAGGAACAGTTACCACCCGCACAGGCAACGCTTATAAAATTGGCGCACAAACCGCCTTTTTTGACGAAAAAGTAATTTTTTCAGGTGACGTTAAAAAAATAGACAGCACCTTTAATCCTATGGGCGGCACGGCTATTGGCATTGGCTCTTCTCAGCGCCAGTATGATTTAAAGTTTAAACCCGAGCTCCATTCTTTTTATACCAACTATTCTTACAAAGAAAACCATAATCCAATTGCCGCTTATGACGGATATTATACAAAATCATACGACAACTCGGTTGCTCTGGGTTTTAATCCCAACAATGTGGCAGATATCACTTTAAATTATCGTAATTATGTAACCCTTGACGATATAACCCCAGGAGCCTCTTCTCACAATAGCGACACCCACTCCCAAACCATGTCTTTGGGACTGACTCCTAGCGAATGGAACAGGGGTATTTTAAGCTTTAACCAAAAATATGATTTGAAAAAAACCTTGGCCAGGACTGACACTGAAAGAGACAGCAGTAATTATTCTTCCAGCAACACTGATTATTCTCATCTTAATTATAAACTAGGTTTAAGCGACAGATTCGCTTTTGTTTTTGATTACCAAACTAGTGAGCCAACCACCACTTCATTAACCGACATCATTTCTTCTCGAAAAAGGACTACAGATAATTCTTATAGCACTACCCTTGATTTAACCGTTGGTTCTTTGGAAAAATGGCTAGCCAGAGTCAGCCGTCTTGATCACACAGAACTTACTTTAGTAAAAAGCTCTACGACTACGAATGAAACTATTATTACTAAAAATGAAACCTATCATATGGATTTTATTCCTTTTACTATTTTAACTTCTTCGCTTGATCATAACCGTCAAGAAAAAACCACTTTGCTGGTAGGCGGAACCAATCCTTTAAACCAAAGAACCGCCACTAATATTGGCCTTAATCCTGTTAATTGGCTGGGGCTTGGCTGGACCGGCAGCCAAAGCGAAGCTATTCCTGAAACCGGCGTGCAAAATAAAACTACTGGTCGGGCCAACACTTATACGGCTAATTGGAAACCACTTTCTCTTTCTAAAGTTGCCTTAGTTACCAGTTACACTTTATCTAATAATAATCAAACAGCTCCTACTGGAAACACAGCTACCCCAACCGTAAGCACTTTAACCGATACTTTTGGGCAGAACTACACTTTAACCCTTACGCCAATAGCAATTTTGCCTATCACCCTTGGCTACGGACTAGAAGATTTTAAAAATAAAAACGACCATCCTATAGTAGCCAGTCGTATTGATACTCATACCCAAAACACAAATCAAACTTACGGCGCAACCTTAACTCCTAATCAAAAATTAACTCTGGCCACAAAACACACCATCTTAGGGACTAAGGTTTTACAAGACTTAAAAATTACGCCCCTCCCCAAAACTTTAACCAAGACCACTAATGACTCAAAGGTTACTTACCAGGTTTTTGACTGGGGCACGCTGATTTATAACCGGATACACGAAGTTAATAAGGGTGAAATCCAAGCTGGCGCGGCCACAGAGCTTAATCTAGAAAAAACCACTCAAACCTACAGCTTGAATTTTTCAGTCCCGGTTGATAATCCGGTATTATCCAGTTTCGTATTTATCATTTCTAATAAAATAGTTGAATATAAAAATAAAAGTAATACAGACGATGATTTTACTGCTAGCTTGTTAACTTTTGAAGGAACTCTTAATTTTTAATTGAGGACAATAATTTTCCCGCGGGCCAAAACCCGATTATCAGCAACAATTTGGTATAAATAAACCCCATTTCCCACGCGGTAACCATAAACATTAGTTCCGTCCCACGCAGGATTGTTTGCTCCAGATTTGCCGCCATTGGCCCCAGCCACATAAGCAGTTTGCCAAATAAGGTTGCCGTTTAAATCAAAGATATAAATTTTAGTTAGGAAATTAGCATCTAGATTATAATTAAAAGTTATTCCAGAATAAATACTACGGTCAAAAGGATTGGGCAACGCATAAGTAATAGGCAAATTGCCAGACTGCGCTTCAACTTCTTTGGTTGGCGTTGCACTGTTTTGCAAGTTAATGGTAATGGTTTGCTCAGCAGTTTTTCCCATTTGGTCAATGGCAATCAGTTTAACTGTGTATTCTCCGTTTAAACCAACTGTTTTCCAGGAACCAAGTACGCCAGCCTCAACCGAAGCATAAACTTCGGTAATGGTTTCAAAAGTAGTGGGTGAAGCTCCCTCTCCATACTGCAAAATATAGCGGTTAAAATAATAACTATGCACGGCTTCTCCGGTTATAATAATGGTTCCACTAAGGGTTTCTCCGGAAATTAAATTGCCAATTACGGCTTCTGGAGCTGCATTATCAACGTGCACCAAAACACTGGCTTCTTCGCTCAAGCCTAAAGAAGAAAATACTTTTAATTTAATTGTATGATCCCCATTATAAGCAGTAGAATCCCAAGTACCCAATAATCCTCCTTCAACTGAAGCAGTACTAGTTTCAATAGTAACGATAAAAGTATTGTTTTGAAGCGCTTCCAAGGCATAAGAAGAAAAATTAGTTCCAGAAGCGGTGCCAGATATAGCAGTACTTCCTTCAATATAAGCTCCGGCAACAGGGCTAGAAATATTAGCGCCAATGCTTAGCAAGGAGCGGTAAGCATTTAAGCGGCCACTGCCAAGCAAGCCAACAAATGAAGGGTTTAAAGCATCAATATTATCCGCTTCGCTGGTTATTTTATTCATTATCTGTCGATTGGTTAAAGAAGGGTTAAGCGCCTTGATCAAACCTGCCACTCCCACCACCACCGGACAAGCTAAAGAGGTTCCATTACTTGAAGTATAACTATTGTTTTTGTAAGTGGTATAAATACTGGTTCCAGGAGCGGCCACCCCCACCCAGGTCCCATAATTAGAAGCTTGGACTTTACCTGTAACAGGATCAATCCCCCCCCAAACCGATCTTTCATCATCCCGGTCAACCGCAGCAACCGCAAGCACATTAGAATAATAAGCCGGGTAAGTTGCCGTATCAACATTACCATTTCCAGCTGCTGCCACTAAAACCGAGTTAGCAGCATAAGCAGCTGCACAAGCCGCGCGTAAAGTAGAGCTATCAGAATACTGACCAAAACTCATGTTAATTACATCAGCTCCCTTGGTAACCGCCCATTCAATCCCCTCAATAATATTGGCAACGGTTCCTTCGCCATTACCATCTAATACTTTAATAGGCAAAATTTTTCCATTCCAATCAACTCCAGCTACTCCCACCCCATTATTAGTTGCTGCCGCAATTACCCCAGAAACCGTAGTCCCGTGTACGCCAGAATGGTCATCCCAAGGATCGGCATCTCCGTTTACAAAGTCATAAGCATCGGTTAAATTAACCTTGCCTTGTAAATCAACATGATTATAATTTATCCCTGTATCCAGCACTGCAAGAAGGGTTTCGTTAGTTCCAGTGGTCATGCCCCAGGCATTAGGAGCAGCAATGTTGGTTAAATAATACTGGGTGCCATTGCTAAAATAAGGGTCATCCGGGTTAACCGCGGCAAAAGCGCGGACAATAGTATTTAGAGACACCAGCTCAACGTTTGGGTCTTTTTCATATTCTCTTAATATTTTTTTAATGTCTTTTTCTTCTGAAAAAGTAAAAACATACTGATTAGGCGCGCCTACTGCCCTATAAAGCTGTTTAACCTTTTGCAGTTTGTTTCTGGCGTTTAAATTTCTAATCGATTCAACTTTAAAGGTTATTCTTTTTGTTCTAGCAATCGTTAGGCCTCTTGGCATTTGGACTACTGGTTTTTTAAATTTAACAATAATCTGGCCAGGCACAAATTCTTGTAAAATAGCAAAAACAGGGGAAGTAAAAAGTAAAATTATTAGACATAAAAAAGCTCGCCTCATAACTGTTGAAGTATAACACGAAAATAGCGTATAATAAACTTGCCTGCCGACAGATGGGCAGGTATATTATGAGCATGAAAAAACGAGGACAAAAAGTATTATCTCCAGTGCTGGGCCGCTATTTTAGCGACTTTGAACTGGAAAAAAGTAAAGGCTGTTATCTTTATGATACCAAAGGAAAAAAGTATCTGGATTTTTCGTCTGGCATTGCGGTATGTGCCACTGGCTACGCCCATCCAAAAGTAGTAAAAGCGGCGGTTGAACAAACAAAAAAACTAATCCATATTTGCATTGGCATTGCCAGTTATGAATCTTACATTAAACTGGCAGAAAAACTGCAAAAAGTGGTTCCGATTAAAAATGCTCAATTCTTTTTCTGTCAAAGCGGATCAGAAGCAGTCGAAGCCGCGATTAAACTGGCAAAATATGCTACCAAGCGCCCTGGCCTGGTAGCAATTAAAGGCTCTTTTCACGGCCGAACCATGGGTGCGCTTTCTTTAACCACTTCTAAGATGAAATACCGCGAAGGCTATGAACCATTGGTGCCAAAAGTTTATATTGCCGAGCAAAACTTAAAAAGTGTGGCAAAACATTTAAAGACCAAAAAGATTGCCGGCCTGATTGTTGAGCCTATCTTGGGCGAAGGTGGGTATAAACCTTTAGCAACTGAATTTTTAAAAGGTTTACGCAAGCTGTGCAGTAAATACGGTACATTATTAATAGTAGATGAAATCCAAAGCGGGATTGCCCGCACTGGCAAATGGTTTGCCATTGAGCATTTTGGAGTAAAACCAGACATTCTTTGTATGGCCAAAGGGATTGCTTCTGGTTTTCCTTTGGGCGCCATTGCCGCCCCTGCCAAAATTATGGCGAAATGGTCACCCGGTTCTCACGGCGGAACTTTCGGCGGTAATCCAGTTTGCTGCGCTGCCGCTATTGCCACCCTTGACGTAATTAAAAAAGAAAAGCTAGTGCAAAACTCGGTTAAGCTTGGCAAATACATGAAAGAAAAATTGGAAAAGTTAGCTACAAAATATTCTGGCATTAAAGAAGTGCGCGGGTTTGGCTTAATGATTGGTGTAGACTTTGGTGACAACAATATTGTTATGAAAATTATTAATTATTGTTTAAAGCACGGATTAGTAATCATTCCCACCGGCGCGCATGGCACTGTAATTCGTTTTATTCCTCCGTTAATCATAAAGAAAAAGCAAATTGATCAAGGCTTAAAAGTATTTGAGCAAGCCTTAAAACATGTATAAAAGTTTTGACGAAATTTCAAACAGTAATTTTATCCTAATCCTCGACGGTATTGAAGATCCCCACAACTTTGGCGCAATTCTCCGGTCGGCCGAAGCCGCCGGGGTTGACGCAGTTATCATTAGAAAAAGACGACAAGTGCAAGTTAATGAAACAGTTAACAAAGTTTCAACCGGAGCGGCTGACTTGGTACCCATTGTTCGAGTACCTAATATTGCCGAGGCTATCTCGAGGCTAAAAGAAAAAGAAATAGTCGTGATAGGGGTTGAAATCGACGGAACCAAGGTATATAATGAGCCTGATTACAAAGTTCCCGTCGCTATTGTTATCGGTAGCGAGGGGAAAGGTCTCTCGCACCTTGTAAAACAAAGATGTGATCAAGTGGTTCACATCCCGATGCATGGAAAGATAAACTCTTTAAATGCTTCAGTTGCAACTGGAATAATATTGTTCGAAGTTACAAAACAAAGGGGGTGAGGTAACATGGCAGAAAAAGTAATGAAATGCGGGATTAAGAAACAAAAAGGATATCTTTATTTCATCGATAAAAAAGGTGACATTTCTAGAGCGAAAATGGCTCGAGGTCGCAAAAAGAAAAAGAAACGCAAAAGATAAGCTTTAAACGAAGCCCGTATCGAAAAACGTCAAACGTTATACGAAACGGGCTTCGAGTCTATTAGGAGGGGTAGCGAAGCGGCCAAACGCACCTGACTGTAAATCAGGCGACTTATGTCTTCGAAGGTTCAAATCCTTCCCCCTCCATTTTACCGTTCAGTCGAACTCCCTCAGAGGGGTGGCGACCTTGAAGCGCCGATAGGTGCTGAAAGGTCGCTGCATCTTTTTGCGGTGGGGAAAATTTAGCTTCCGCCGCAGGGTCGCGCAGCGGGCCGGAGGCGGCCTCGACGCTATCTGAATACAATAGTATTACTTCTATCGTCTCTTTCGAATAAAGGACCTTTCCGATGTGCCTTTTTAATATCAGGCGTTTTTCAGTTTTACCCTTTAGTTTTGTGGCTTCAACAATGGTTTTTAGGATTTCCTGCACTCTTTCAGCGCTCATTTGACCTTGAGGTTGCCCTGGTTCAAATCCGCTATGCCTAGCCTGCCCGTTATGATTGAGCATGTAGAGCAAACTATCAAGATACTGTTTGTTCTGTCTGATTTTATCCAAATTATCAATAATGAACTTATCCAGCCGGCTGGCGCTCACCTGCCGAATGTTGCAAAAAGACCTGTCCCGCTTATCAATAATAGAGCATTGATAGTAAAAGTATCTCATCCGTTGATCTCCTTTCAGCTTATTGGTAAATGTTGAGCACATTGTTGAGCCACACTCTTTGCACTGGACGATCCCAGGAAACAAAGAGTTGTTATATGATTGAATTTTCTTCGGCCTGATACGATCTTTCCGGATTTTTTTGACCTCCTCAAACAATTCTCTAGAAATTAGCGGATCATGAATGCCCTTGAAGGTTTTATATTTATGTTTGACCCGGCCAATATAGACAATATTATCTAAAATACAGCTAATCGCTGTCTTAGCTAGGGGAAGACCAGCCCGATTGAACAAATTTTGTTCTTTTAACTGCTTGTAGACCTCATTGAGAGATTGATTTTGGACAAACCATTCAAAGATATTTCTAATAATCTCGGCTTCCTCCGGAACAACGACCAATTTTTTGTCCACTTTCTTATAACCGAATGGCGGATGGCCGCCATTCCACATTCCTTTCTTTGATCGTTCATACATTTTGTCACGAATCCTTTCACTGATAAGCTCTCGCTCAAATTGAGCAAAAGTCAGCATTATGTTGCGCAAAAGTCGGCCAGAGGGTGTGGAAGTATCAAATCTTTCCGTAATTGACAGAAAGCTTACCTTATATTTCTCAAAAACCTCAATCAATTGATAGAAATCTTTTGGCGATCTGGTCAGTCTGTCAATTTTGTAGGAGATGACAATGTCTATCCTACCCTGCTCTATATCTCGGAGCATTTCCGACAGACCGGGACGCTCCAATGACGAGCCAGAATAACCTTGATCAGAGTAAACTTTAAAAACTTTCATATCATTCTGGCTGGAGATGAATGATCTGATCTTTATTTCTTGTGTTTCGCAAGAATTAAACTCAACTTCTGCCTGACTATCCGTAGAAATCCTAGTATAAATTGCTGCTTTCATATTATTTTCCTCCCTTATTGGAAATTAAGTACTTGAGCTCTTGAATCAAGACTCGTTGAGCCTTCATATTGTTCAATGTCTGGATGTAAGCTAGGAAATTATTGCAATTAACCTTTTGGGTCATTCTGCAACTCTTCCCAGACTCTGTCACGGAACAATAACAACAGGGATGTATTGGATACATAGGCATGCTAAATCACCTCCTTGTTAGAAACAAAACAATGCTGAGCCAAATCAGGCGGCAAGCTGGCACCACCACAGAGAAAAACATAAACTGGGATCCCACGCCGAATAGCCTGGTGCACCGTGTAAAGCGAACCACGGGAAGAGCCATGTAGGAAAGCAACAAGCACCGAACAACTAGAAACCAAACGCCTATTGCGACCCAGCAAAGCAGAAACAACCTGCTGCCGCGGGGCACCAACCGAAGACTGCCCCCAGATAACCCGACCACCAGCTGCCCGAAAACGAGCAACCGTAGGCTGAACAGGCGCTGGAAAGCCAGACGCAGACTGCCAGGCAGAAAAAACAACGCCAGAAGCAGACGCACCCTGCCCAACCATGGCAGAAAGGGCAAACTGATCAGCGCCAACTGCACCACCAGAAGCCACCTGGAAACCACGAGCCAAAAACGAAGAAACGAGCGAGGAAACAAGCGGGGAAAAAGAAGCGGGAAGAGACCGGGAACCAATGAAACCAGCTAAACGAGACATATGAGGCACCTCCTAATAAAAAGATACCGTCATAACAGCATTTTTCCGCCGCTGTCACCCGCAGTCCCGCGCTTTCGGATTTTGAAAGTGCGGGACGAAGGGCCGGAACGAAGTGGAGGAGGAAGCCCCGATGCTCAATTAAATAAAATTATTAAAAATCGGGGCGACCTTGACAGCGAATAGCGGAAAAATGCTACACTGGAAAACCTGGAAAAATAGTATAGAGAAATTGAAAAAGGCACATCGGAAAGTGGCATTTAATTCGAAAGAGGCATAGAAGTAATACTATTGTATTCAGATAGCGTCGAGGCCGCCTCCGGCCCGCTGCGCGACCCTGCGGCGGAAGCTAAATTTTCCCCACCGCAAAAAGATGCAGCGACCTTTCAGCACCTATCGGCGCTTCAAGGTCGCCACCCCTCTGAGGGAGTTCGACTGAACGGTAAAATGGACCAAAAAATACATTCTCGAACTATTTCTTTAATAATCCCTCATTCTTTACACGGCTGCAAAGCCAAAAACCTTTTCCGGCTCTAGTTGCTGTTCCCGGAAAAACGGCGATTGAACGGCGGCAATCGCCGTTTTTCTGCTCTCTGGTTCTAGTTTCTTAAAAAATTTCTTGAAAGACCGGGGTGGGGCGACGAAGAAAAACAATGTTACTTTGTGTTTAATAATAAGAGATTACTTTTTATTGCTTAAATTCCTTGATATGCTTCCCAAATATCTTTTTAAACGAAACAACCATTTCATATAACCAGCCAAAATATTCATCGTAATTATTTTCGTCCAATATATCACATTTTTCTTTAGATGCCTTTATTCTTGAAGCTTTCGCCGCATCAACCCACTCTAGTGATAAGCCAAGTGCTTTCTCGATAGCTTCGCGATTGTCCCGTAAAAAACCGAATAGCTCCTTATCCTTTCGAATGTATATTTCACAACCCAATAAGTTTTCTCTTGTATTTACGGTAAGAGCAATATGAGCATCTGATGACCCCATACTAAAGTTATACCAATGCTGAGGTCTAGGCGTGTGCAATCTAATTTTGCCATCTTTCTGCCTAATAAAAGCTTTAAGTTTTGTCCAAAATTCTAATTGTTGCATTTTGGTATTTGTGAGTTCCTTATTAGACGAACTTTGTTTAATAGTTTTTGCCCACTCATTTGGACTAGCAATAATTTGGAATTTTGGCGCAGGACTCGATTGATCTATCCTCCATAGTTCCATCTTTACAGCAAAAAATGATATTTCTTCATCAGTATGTTCATTTAACCAATCGATGGCCTGACGATGTTCCTCTCGGATACTGTCAAAAATCCATATAATGATTGAGGCATCATGTCCAGAAGCATAGGTAATCAATTGGCCTAAATGATTATGATTGGTTGGCTCTAACTGATTTTCAATAATGATTTTCCGTCCACCAGCTTCTTCTTCAGCCAGAATATCGACAATATAGCGTCCAACATTAGCTTCAACTTGCAGGAGCTTGATCTCAACTCCAATTTCGTCACTTAAAACACTTAAATTTTCTTCTTTTGATAACCACGGTGTAAAGTCCTTTGCTTCATCTTTCCAATACGTTCTTAAGTCAATTTTTTCTAGCTTACCAAGCTGTTTATTCACTTGCTCATTCCCCCCTTCGTTCTACCTATACTTTTTTCTTCGAAATACACAATATATGCTCCTTGTATACAATTCTCTGCCTAAACCAGAATCTATAGGGGTAAAAATAGGCAGGCTTATACTCTCGCCCTTCGTATTCCTCAATTAAAGGCCAACACACGGAATCTGCTGGTAATTGATTTTCTTTTTTATATTTTTCGATCCATTCGCAATCAAGGCCAGCAACTTTTTTATCAGGCAGATCTCTTTTAGCCCAACTTGCTACTGCAGCTATTAACATTGATCCTATCCCAACAATCCAGGGATTATTTATATTCATTCCTTAATTCACCGTTATCTGACCATTCATCAGCATTGGCAGAAGCCAGTCACGGAGCTCAGAGAGTGCTTTGTTTTCTATATCATTAGCTAGTTTTTTATTAAATATTGGCAATAGAATTACTTCTAGATCCCTTGTTAATTGTTTCGGGGGCAAAGCAATTCTGCTTTGCTCAAGGTGCTCCTGCGTAATATGTCCCATTGTTGTTTTTCGGTTCGCAGCCATCATTTTAAAGTGTTGCAAATAATTGATTAGCTGGTAGTAAAAAAACGATTTCGGATATTTATCAGAAGTTACCTTAAATATATGCTGATTCAAAGCTCCCTTTCCTCCGGCCCATATCATAACTTCCAAAGAGGCAGACCACGAAAACAACACATCCCCATTTTCAATAATTACCTTTTGGGGGATATCCGTACTCACAACCTCGGTATCGGATGAAAACCCCTCATGCATTTCTTTGATTTTTATTACGGGTAAAGATTTATTGCCTTTTGTCTTATAATTCTGGCAAGCTAAGCCATTAATATATTCTGCAATATCCAATAATGATCCCACTTCCCACCGCTCGGGGATATCTCTTTTCAGCTCCTCACTCCAGCTCATTTTGCCTCCGCTTGATTTGTAAGGTTTTCTATTCTTATCAGGGAAATCAAATTGCACAAACCAGTAATCGAATAGTGTTTTTGCCATGGTTTCTAATTCTACATTAACGCGGTTATTGAGTTCTATTTTGGAGTCTAAGACAGATAGAACGGCAGCAATATTTTGCTGAATTTTTATGGGAGGAATCATTATTGGCAGATTCAATTGACCTATTATGCCTAAATAAGCCCTTGTCGATCCCGCACCCGCCCATGAGCATAGTACTTTTTGAAAAGGTCTTGAGTCAAAATAATACTTTAAATATATATTACTAAGCACCTCACTATTCCTGACTCTATAGTATGTCACCTGCGGTGTGAGCATAATATATGGATATTCCAATAAAGGGACTAGGGCAGTTCGACCTATTGTGGCCTTATGTGTAAGCAGTACGTCCCCCGTCCTTGAAAACCCCTTAGCTAAAGAGTCTGCTTGCTTTTTTGAAATATATTTACATGTCTTAATATTTATCTGTCCATTATTAATATCTGATGCCACAATAAAAGGAATGCCCGAACGAACAAAATCACTCACCTTTGGATGGACCCCTCCATGGTTGCCGTCAAGCGGTTGTTCGATAATTTCTTTCTCTACCAATTCAGCAACTGTATATTTTTTCCATTCAACCATATTTTAATCTGTCCAATTGCTTAAACATCTGCGACTCAATATTTTTTGACTCGGCAAATAATGTCTTCATTTTATCCTTGAATCCATGTATTTTCTTTTTATATTCTTCGTGTGTTATATCAACATATTCAATTTTCATATCAAAATATTGTCCAGCGCTCAAGGAGTAATTCTTTTCCCTAATCTGCTCATAAGAAACAACTATTGAGAAATCGTCTATCGTTTCATGATTGCCAAATGTTTCAATAATCAGATCTCCTTCTTTTGGAGACAGTAATGTTTTCTTATTCTTCCCCTCCTTTACTGTTGTTCCAAGTCCAGAGGCATCCATTAATATGACGTCCTCCTTCTTTTTGGTTTTGTCAATAAATAAAACAGAAACATTTGTTCCGGTCGTTGCAAAAATATTGCTTGGCATTGAGATTACTCCGCGAAGCATTTTTTCTCCTACCAACTTTTCACGTATCTTTTTTTCGATCCCAGTCTGCGCAGTAAGAAAGCCGGTAGGTACAACAACAGCTGCTTTTCCTTTTGTTGAAAGAGAAAACATAATATGCTGTATAAAAAGCAAATAAATCGCCATTTTGTCAGGTGATTTTGGGGTCACCTTAGGAATACCTGCAAAAAAGCGGTTAAGATTTTGCGTTGTATCTAAGTCATTTCTGAAATCACTAAAATCGAGTTTAAATGGGGGATTTGAAACGATATAGTCAAATGTCATTAACTTAGCTCCATCCTTATGGTAAGGAGCAAGTAAAGTGTTTCCCTGTATGATATTTTGAATTGAATGCACAAGATTGTTTAAAATTAGATTCAACCTGAGCATGCCAGACGATTTTTGCGAAATATCCTGAGAGTAGATCGTACAACGCTCTTCTCCTATGGCATGGGCAAGGTTCATTAACAAGGTCCCTGATCCAGCTGAAGGGTCATAACAAGTTACGTTGCTTACAGACTTATCAACCAAAATGGAAGCCATTATTTTGGCTACTGCATGAGGTGTATAATACTCGGCATATTTTCCGCCACCATCTTTGTTGTAATCCTTAATCAAGTATTCAAATATTGTAGAAAAGAAGTCATATTTTTCGTGAAAGATTTTTTCAAAACTAAAATTAACCAACTGGTTTACAAGAGCCTTGCAGAAATTATCCCTCTGAGAACTATCAGTTATATAATTACTCAACTCATCAAATAATTTAATTTTCGCTCCCGTACCAGTTTTAACTGAGAAAATATTATTATTTAAAATGGCTATACTGCGCAAAGTGTCATCGAATAGCGTTGCAAATTTTTCATTATCTTGTTTTTTGTATAAATATGACAGAAAATGCTTCCGTTTTAGCCTTGCACTATCAGGATCCAACTTCATTAATAACTTTTCATATTCTTTGTCCGAATATTTTGATATTACTTGTTCCCAATTATCAGCCTTTTTAAGTTTTGGATCTAGTTTTTTAACCTCGTAGCCAAACTTGTCATTCATGAATTTATATAAAAAAACTTGTGTGATGATTTTAAATTCATTCCCGTCATTTCCTAAACCATAACTGGCACAAATCCCTTTAAGACTATCGATTAGTGCCTTCGTTTTTGTCATAAACTCACGAGTCATCATATCAATACTCCTTCATATTCATTAATATATTCCTTCGCGACATATTTACTCAAGTCCTTTACAGAATCTGCACCCACATTAATATTGGAGTCTTCAAAACTGGTGACAACTATCTGGCCAACAAGCTGTTCAAAATATCCTTCATTTTCTAACATATTTGAATTGACCAAAACCCTTTCATCTGCTTTCTTTTTAATCAGATTTAGTACTGCATTTATTTCGGTCTCTTTTTGTGAGATGCCCCCCTTCTCAACTATCCTTTTGTGAATACGCGCATATTTTTCATCATTTTCATATTTTGCCTTTAACAAGCTATTTTTTCGATTTAACTCGGTTATCCTGTTATACAGATCCTCTAATATATCAATATTGTTTTTCATTTCCTCCTGAGTTATTTCATCAAGGTTTTTCATATCAAACAATCGCTTTAATTCATCATAAAGAGATATAAACACAGGATCTTTTTGATCGAAATTGCCGCCTAAAGCTTCTCTTGTTTTTCGAAGCATATCTTTCAACTGGTCAGCAATTACAAGCTCCTCCTCAGATACTTTTCTGAACATGAATAGAATATCTTCCAATGCGATATTCAGCAAGTTGGTCGTATCCACCCGATTTTGGAGAGAATCTTTGAAGTTTAATAGATCTAAATGACGAGAGGTTTCATTGTATAATTCATTTAACTTTTTGAAATCTATTTTATCAAGCAATTCAAAGTGTCCAAAGAAGCGAATGATATTGAACAGATTCTTTGCATTCTCTAAGGCCTTTTTAATTTCCAGCACCTGTTTTCTGTCTTCAATCTGGCTAATTTGTTGAGAAAACACTTCTGCATTAGTTAAGTCATAATGAAAAAGCTTCTCCTTGATATCAGCTATCTCTGTTTCTATCTCCTCTTTTGACTTAAAGAGGTTGGAGTAAGTAGCCATTTCGTCCCCTAACTCTAGCTGCAGTTCCTCATAATAAGCTTTGTTAGTGGTGTCAAACTCTTTTCTTATATCAGCAAAATCGACAACAAAACCATATTTAAAGTCCTTGTATGGCCTGTTAACCCTCGTTAGCATCTGTAAAAGATTGTGGTCTTTTACAATTCTCCCCACATAGAGTTTTTTCAATCTATTTGCATCAAATCCCGTTAACAACATATTGTAAACAAAAAGAAAACTAAACTTCCCTTCTTTAAAGGACCGGATACGTTTCTTTCTTTCCTCTTTAGAACCAACATCATGAAGAATCAGAGCGGCTGACAATTTATTTTTGCTGTCATTATTAGCGTGTTTCGTATTAAACAATTCAAACATAATCTTGGCCTGTTCAGAACTATCACAGACAACCATTCCACCTATCGAATCATCCCCAAATCTTGCCCTACTTTTTGTAAAATCTTGTACGATATAATCTAACATCGGTTCAACAAACTTTTTATGTGAGTATATTGCCCTCTTCTCGACATCACCTTTTAGAATTTCGACTTGTTTTAATGCTTTCTCCAATTGAATTCTATAGTTTGTCTCTATCCCTTCTCGAATCAATTTCAAAGTATATCCATCGGCTATTGAGGCGTTATAATAATACTTGTGGATATAATCGCCAAAAATATCCCTCGATCGCCTATCATTCCCAATCAGAGGGGTCCCTGTCAATCCAATAAGGACAGCATTTCGATCTGAGTTATAGAGATTTGACAAGAAACTCCCTGTCGGATTGTAACTGCGGTGAACCTCATCCAGAAAATATACCCTTTGAACAGCAACATCATACTCGCTAGGACCTAACACATCAGTTTCATCTTTAAACTTCTGAATATTCACTACTGTTATTTCCCTCTGCCCAGTCAGATTATGAATCGATTTTTTCGATTTAAAATCCTTAATAAGTTCCTTCTTAGAATTCACTCTGTGCACAACCAATCCTCGGCTAGAGAATTCTATGGCTGCCTGATTCAACAGATCCAGACGATCTACAATGAAGTAGAATTTTGGGACAATTCCTTTCTTCTGAAAGTAGTCTGTCAAATAATGGACATTATAAAAAGCAAGAGCTGTTTTACCGCTACCCTGCGTATGCCATATGATCCCCTTCTTTTTGCCCTCATTAATTCTATTTTCGATTGCCTTTGTAGCAAATAATTGGGGATAACGCATTATGTGCTTCTCTAGTCCGTTTTCACTTTTTACATATGCGATCGAATGCTTTAAAAGCATTGAAAATCTATCTTTACTGAATAACGAAGATATTATCTTGTTCGTTGGAGTATATGCATCTTTATTATACATAAACTCCTGAGAATACTTGATTGATAACTGAAATGAACCCCATTAGGACTGGACTCGGGTATTTGTGATACTTTTCTGGGGTA
>CAZMPJ010000002.1:163022-169943 GCA_964568455.1 uncultured bacterium | reverse complement strand
CTTTAGTCGCAGGTTTCCAATATGATTGACATACGCTTTCATAGGCGTCAAAAATGGGGTGAAATTTCAGTTAATTAAAGAAAATCTAAGCAGATTCTTCGTCAGCTATCAGGCCACGGTAGAAGTCAGCATAATGGTCTTTTTCTTTGGTTTTGCGCAGCGCCATGGCTGCACGAGGATGTTGGTTTAAAATACCGGTTATCATATAAGGCAAAATATAGCCCCACTCAATCTTGTTGCGCAAAGGTAAAAATTCTTTTTCAATTACTTCTAAAATTGGCTCAAGATCAAATTTTGGGTTCTTTAAGAAAGCCATTAACAATTCTAATGGACAATTACCAGCCGCACGGCCAATACCGTAAATTGTACCATCTAAATAATTAGCCCCTTTGCGAACCGCTTCAATAGTATTAGCAAAACCCAGTTGCTGGTTATTATGAAAATGAGCCCCAACTTCTATGCCTTTGGGTTGAAGATGTTTAAGATACTGTTTTACCAAGAAATGCACTTGTTCAGAAAACAAAGATCCAAAACTATCCACCACATAAACTGCTTTAACCGGTGTTTTGGCAATCTCGGCTAAACCAGCATCCAGATCAGGAGTCAGCGCAGTTGAAATAGCCATTATGTTAACCGTAGTTTCATAACCTTTGTCATGAAAGCGATTAACCAAGTCAATAGCCTTATCAATATCCTTGACATAAGTAGCTACCCGGATCATATCCATTACGCTATCTTTTTTGTCCGGGATTTGATCAACATCAGTGCGGCCAATATCAACCATGGCGGCAATTTTAGTTTTAGTTTCTATGCCATCAGAAACCTTACGAATAAAATCTTCGTCACAGAATTTGCATTCACCGAATTTATCCGGAGAAAAAGCGTTTTTAGAAGCACGGTAGCCTACTTCAATATAATCAATACCAGCAAGGGCAATGGCCTTAAACACCGCACGCACAAACTTGTAATCAAACTTGTGCTCGTTGATTAAGCCCCCATCGCGCAAAGTACAATCTACAACTTTTATTTCTGGTCTGAACATTTTGTTATTATACCTTATTTTAACCCTTTTGGAAATATGCTATAATTTCTTCCTATGAAATGGCAAGGCGTTGTAGAAGAATATAGGGCTTTTTTGCCGGTTACAGATAAAACTCCGGTGGTAACCTTTCAAGAAGGCAATACTCCGTTAATCTTTGCTAAACATATTTCAAAGTTAACTAAGTGTAAAGTTTACTTGAAATACGAAGGGGCTAACCCTACCGGCTCTTTTAAAGATCGCGGCATGTGTATGGCTATTAGTAAAGCTAAAGAAAGTGGTTGTAAAGCGGTTATCTGCGCATCAACTGGCAACACTTCTGCATCTGCTGCAGCTTTTGCTGCCCAGGCTGAAATGGATTGTATTGTAATTGTACCTAAAGGCAAAATTGCGCTGGGAAAACTATCTCAAGCCATCATGCATGGAGCCAAGGTTTTTGAGGTTGATGGTAATTTTGACCAGGCTTTAAATTTAGTCCGCGAAATGGGTGAAAAATACCCGGTTGAAATTGTAAACTCTATTAATCCTTTTAGAATTGAAGGTCAAAAAACCGGAGCTTTTGAAGTTTGCAATCAATTAGACGCGGTGCCGGATTATCACGCTATTCCAGTTGGCAATGCTGGCAACATTACTGCTTATTGGAAAGGTTATAAAGAATATTTTGCCGCTAAAAAGATTTCTACCTTGCCTAAAATGATTGGTTTTCAAGCTGAAGGTGCAGCGCCAATTGTTCGAGGTCATATTGTCGAGAATCCAGAAACTTTGGCCACCGCAATTAGAATTGGTAACCCGGCTTCCTGGAAACAAGCAGTGGCTGCGGCTGAAGAATCTGGTGGATCAATTAGTATTGTCACTGACATGGAAATTGTAGAAGCTTATAAAATGATCGGGGCTAAAGAAGGTGTTTTCTGCGAACCAGCTTCTGCTGCTTCTGTAGCTGGGGTTTTAAAATTAAGAAAAGCTAATAAAATCCCTGACGGAAAAACGATTGTCTGTGTTTTAACCGGCCACGGGCTAAAAGACCCGGATAATGCTATAAACTTTGGAGAAAAACCTACTTTTGTTCCTTGTAAAATCGAGGAAGTCGTAAAACGTCTTGGCTACTAAAGTTCTGATTACCAAGTGCGACAATTACCAACCCAACCAAGTTGAACCTGCCATAGAAAAATGCTTTGAGCTTTTCACTATCAAACCCGGTCAAAAAGTATTACTCAAAGTAAACGCTCTCATGGCCGCGGATCCAGAGCAAGCAATTACAACCCACCCTGCTCTTGTAGCCGCGGTGATTAAAAAAGTTAAACAGCTGGGAGGAATTCCTTTTGTTGGTGATAGCCCAGGAGATTCAAGTGCTAACATTGAAAAAGTCCTGCAAAAATGTGGTTTCACAGGCCTTGGCGCAGAAATTGCCAATTTTCATAAAGAATCCATAGAAGTTAAAAGTAAAAGCAATAAAGTTTATCGGATTGCTAAAATAATTTTTGATTTTGACGTGATCATTAACCTGCCAAAATTAAAAACTCATGGCATGACCCTTTATACTGGTGCCATAAAAAATCTTTTCGGCTGCGTACCTGGATTTGGCAAATCCAGATACCATTTTAATTCACCTAAAGTTTCAGACTTTGCTAAAAATATAGTTGATTTTCTGGAAATTATTAAGCCCAGTTTTAATATTATGGACGCGGTTGATGGCATGGAAGGCAAAGGCCCCACTGTTGGAGACAAAAGACATTTGGGAGCAATCATCGCTTCTACTGACGCAGTCGCTCTTGATGCTGTTGCAACTGACTGTATTGGCATAAAACCATTAGAAGTTGAAATTATTAAAGAAGCTTATCAAAGAGGACTGGGAACCATAAATCCAGAAGTGATTGGAGAGAAATTCCAGGAGAAATGGAAACTACCCGTAAGAAATATTGATATTGTAACCAGATATCTGCCAAACTTTGTGACTAATCTACTCCGGCCCATTGTTAATCAACTAGCAATCCAACCACAAATTGACCAAGCCACATGTAAGCAATGCTTGATCTGCGTCAACAACTGCCCAGCACAGACTATTCATCAAAAAAATGGTAAAATAGAGATTAATCTGTCCAAATGCATTATGTGCTTTTGCTGCCATGAGCTTTGCCCGCACAAAGCTATCAAATTAAAACAAAGCTGGTTGGCAAAACTGTTGGGAATAGGTAAAAATGAAAGCTGATATAGTAATAGTAGCGAATAGCCCCGGAGAACTCTCTGCCCTGGTTAAGCCAGTAGCAGAAAAGCTAATTGATCACCGAGTTGTTCTGGTTTTAACCCCTTGCCAATATACTAGCGGCAAAGAACTAGATTATGTAAAACAACTTAAAGGTATTTCCGAAATAGTTACGGCTAATCAATACAAAAATTGGATGTTAAGAAACCTGCGGCCAGCTATTGATTTTGCTAAATCTGGCCTAGTACTTTTTTTGGGCGGTGACTTAGCTCACGCAGTTTTAGTGGCTAAAAAACTCAAATACCCTGCTTACGCTTATGTTCAGGATTTTATCGGCTGGTATGGCTTTTATAAAAAGTTTTTTGTACCTGATCTACAATCTTATGAAAAATTTAGCCGGGCCAAACCAAAATCAAAGATTATCGGCAATTTAATGGTAGATTCTGTAGCTGATATTCCAAAATGGAACCCGGAAAAAGATGTAATCACTTTTTTACCTGGCAGCCGCAAATGGCAAATCAACCACACTACTCCACTTTATGAAAAAATCATCTGTGAAATTAAAAAACAATTGCCCCAGGCAAAATTCCAGGTAGTCTCTTCACCTTTTGAAAAAGCCTTGGAAATAAGAGGAGCAAAAACCATTGCTTTTGAACAAGTTCACAATTCAGAGTTAATAATAACTATTCCAGGAACCAATACTGCAAGACTAGCCGCCTTAGGCATGCCCATGATTGTGGTTTTTCCTTTAGACAACCCTGACGTTATCCCGCTTGAAGGCATTGCTCACTTTATAAGTTTAGTCCCTTATTTTGGATCAAAATTTAAAAAATATTTAGCCACTACCTTAAACAAAAAAGTTAAATATTTTGCTTTGCCCAATATTAAAGCTAATAAAGAAATAATTAAAGAAATCCGCGGAGAAGTTAATCCAAAACAAGTAGCTGATGAAGCAATTAAATTGATTAATGACAAAAATAAGCAAAGGGAACTTTCAAAAACCCTGGTAAAAGCCATGGGTGTTGCCGGCGCTTCTAATAATATTGCGGAGGAACTAAATGAAGCTTTACGCTAGAATGTTAAAATTTTTAAAGCCCTATACTATATATATAGTGGGATCTTTAATCTGCACTATCTTTGTTAGTGGTACAACTTTGTTAATTGCTCCTCTGGCTGGTTATGTTTTTCAGGTTATTGGGGATAAAAATTTAGCCATGCTTAACATGGGAGCTTTGGCCATGATTTTACTGTTTGTTTTTAAAGGGGCTTTTCAATATGGCCAGGAATATTTATCTTATTTTGTAGTCCACCGCATTATTGTTGATTTAAGAAACAATCTTTACGAACATCTGCAAGACCATTCTTTAGACTTTTTTCATAAATGGGACACTGGGGAGCTGGTTTCCCGCATTATGGCTGACATCCAAACCTTACAAATAACTTTATTTACCGGTTTTGTAACTTTGATCCCCCACTCTATTTTATTAGTCGGACTACTGGGTTATATTTTTTGGCTGGATTGGAAACTTTCTCTAGTAACTTTTATTGCTTTCCCTTTAATCGTGCAAGTAATCCGGGTTTTTGCCCGCGAAATTAAGGAAATTAGCGAAGGCGTCCAGCAAAAAGCCGCGGATATTACTTCTCATGTTAGTGAAACCCTGTCCCAGATAAAAGTGGTTAAATCTTTTAGCATGGAAAAACAAGAAGTAGATAAATTTAAAAATGAAACTGAAAAATCTTTTAATATAAACATGAAAGCCGTGCAAATCTTAGCTACCCAGAATCCGGTAGTAGCCTTACTTCAAACCACTGCAGTAGTCGCAGTAGTCTGGTTTGGCGGAGCCCAGATTATTAATGGCAACTTAACCCTACCCCAACTAATTTCTTTTGCCACAGCACTTGGCATTATGACTGACCCGGGCAATACTTTAAGCAAAGGCTATAGCACGCTACAACAAGGTATGGCTTCAATTAAAAGGATTTTTGAAGTAATTGATGTCCAGCCATCAATTAAAGATAAACCTAATGCCGAAGAATTAACCTCTATTCAAGGCAAGGTTGAATTTAACAACCTTTCTTTTGCTTATGAAAACGAGGAAGTGTTAAAGAATATTAATTTAAAAGTTGAACCCGGAGAAATTATTGCCTTAGTCGGCAGAACTGGCGCAGGCAAAAGCACGCTAATGACTTTATTGCTAAGATTTTACGATCCAACTACTGGAGATATTTTAGTTGATGGTAAAAATATTAAAGAAGTTAAATTGGCATCTTTGCGCAAACAAATGGCAGTGGTGCCTCAAGAAGTTTCGCTTTTTAAAGGCACAGTTAAAGAAAATATTGCCTATGGCAAACCAAATGCTAAAGACGAAGAAATAATTGAAGCAGCTAAACTAGCTAATGCTCATCAGTTTATTGAAAAAATGCCTAATGGCTACGAAAGTGAAGTGGGCGAACGAGGAAACAATTTATCCGGCGGAGAAAAACAACGCATTGCCATTGCTCGGGCAATTTTGCGAGACCCTAAAATTCTAATTCTAGATGAAGCCACTTCCTCGCTTGATCCAGAAACTGAAAATTCTATTAAACAGGCTTTAGACCACTTAATGCAAAAACGCACTAGCTTTGTTGTTGCCCATCGGCTTTACACGGTTGAAAAAGCCAGCCGCATTGTGGTGGTTGATAATAAACAGATAGCTGAAGTTGGCACGCATCAGGAACTTTTGGCTAAAGGCGGACTTTACAAGCATCTTTACGAGATTCAATTTAAAAATTCATGATTGTCATTATTTATTTAATACAAACTATCTTTAGAATAATCTTTCTCATTCCTGGCAATTTTCCATTAACTTGTATGCGAGGAGCTGCCTGGCTTACTCGCACTATAGTCGGTAAAACTTGGATCAGAAAAATGATTATTAATAATGTTAAAATGGTTATGCCAGAAGCTGATGCAGAGAAAATCGCTGACTTTTCACTTTACAATGCCAGCTTAACTATTTTTGAGACTATTTGTTTACCTTTATTTAAACATTACCACTTTGAACAAGTTTTTAATTTAGTAAACCAGGAAAAGATTGACCAAGCTCTTACAAAAGGTAAAGGCATCATTCTTTTAACCATGCACACGGGAAATTATGAATGCGGCGCCATGGCCACCGCACAAAAAGGTTATAAATTAAATACTATTATGAAATCAATGGAAGATCCATTGTTTAAATTCTTAAACCAAGTGCGCTCCACCGGCGGCATCCACATTATTAATGTGGTTGAACAGGATATGTATAAAGAAAGCTTAAAAGTCCTGGCTAAAAACGAACTTATTGGAGTAATGGCTGACACAGGCGCACTTGAAAGCCGCCACATCACCCACCCTTTCTTAGGCCACAATGTAGCAATTGCTACTGGTTGGATCACTTTAGCTCAAAGGTCAAAAGCAGCGGTTATTCCAGTAATTTTAGAACGCAAAGGCAATAAAAATTTAGTCAGGTTTAATGATGCTTTAGAAATCAACTTAGAAAATAAAGACCAGATGATTGAGAAAATCATTGGCTTATATGAAAATTTTATCAAACAAAACCCTGGTCAATGGTGCATGTTTTTAAATGACTATGAAACTAAAAGAATGGTGGAACCTCACCCCCTCCCTCGCTAACGCTCGGGTTTCCCCCTCTCCATTGGAAAT
>CAZMPJ010000002.1:159710-162989 GCA_964568455.1 uncultured bacterium | reverse complement strand
GGGGGTGAGGATTAATTAAAATGAAAAAGAAAATAATAATACTAATACTTTTATCAACAGCCTTGTTCTTCTTTAAATTAGGCAGCTTCTCCCTTTACGACGCAGCAGAAACTACTTATGGTGAATTTATTAAGCAAATGCGCTTAACTGGCGATTGGATTACTTTTCATTACAACGGTGAAATTATTTTTGACAAACCTCCACTCTATTATTGGCTAGCAGCTATTATGACTTATATTTTTGGCTTTACTGAATTTGCCATCAGGTTTTGGGCTGCCTTGTGCGGAGCCTTAACCGTAGTTGCAACTTATTTTTTGGGAAAAAGTTTCTACAATAAAAAAGTTGGCTTCATGTCTGGCCTTATTGTTATGACTGCTTTGCAATTTCTAGTCCAATCGCGTATTGCGGAAATAGATATTTTGTTAACTTTGCTTATAACTTTAACCTTTCTCTTCTTTTGGCAGCGCAAATATCTATTAATGTATCTTTGCATGGCGCTGGGCATGTTGGTTAAGGGCATTATTGGCGTTGCTATCCCGGGCTTTGCCATTTTCTTATTCTTACTTTTTAGAAATGAACTAAAAAAGCTCTTTGAAATGAAAATCCCTATCGGAATAATCATAATTTTAGCAATCGGCTTACCCTGGTATTTAATTGAATGGCTGATCCATGGCCAGGAATTTTTAAACTTTGCTTTAGGCTTTCTCTTTCTTTCCCGCTTTCAAGGAGTAGTCTCTGGTCACCCCGGCCCCTGGTATTATTATTTCTTGGCTTTAACTTTTGGCTTTTTTCCTTGGTCACACTTTTTGCCTTATGCTTTAACCAGAACCTGGAAAGAAAGATTAGCCAAACCAGAACTTTTGAGCTTATGCTTTATTATTCCGGTTTTTATTGTCTTTTCTGTGGCAAAAACCAAGCTGCCCAACTATGTCCTGCCTATTTATCCTTTTCTAGCTATTATGGTAGCAAAGCTTTGGGATGATTTTCTTGGCAGTCAAGAAAAACTAATTAAAGGTATGCGTGGAGCTAATATTTTACTTCTAATCATCGCCCTACTAATGATCATTGGCTTTATAATTCTTGGGACTTCCAATTATTCTGGCCAATATTACGAATTAATGCCTCATTTAAAATTATTAGCCGGCGTTTTAATTGGCGGTAGCTTAATTTCTGTGGTTGCTTTCTTTTTAAAAAACTACAAAGTTTCTTTTTACAGCCTACCAACCATGGTTTTTGTAATTGCTTTAATTTTAACTACTTTAACCTTGCCAGCAGTTGAAAATTACAAAGGCAGTAAGTTTTTAGGTCAAAAAGTAGCGGAAAATATTCAAGAAAACGAAGTTATTGCTGCTTATGAAGCCGGCAACCGGCCTAGCGTGGTTTTGCACAATGTTAAACCTGTTATTTATCTTAATTCATATGGCGATGTAGTTAGCTTGTTTAGAACCAACAAAGGTTACTTGTTTATTGAAACAGAAAATTATGAAAAAATAAAGCAGAAAATGCTTAGAAATGCTAGAATCTTTAGTACGAAAGGAGACCTAACGGTTATTTATTATGAGTAATTTTGATTTATCTATTAGTATTCCAACTTATAACGAAGCTAAGAACATTGAGATTTTAGTACGCCGCATTTTTAATGCGGTTAAAAAAGAAGAGATAAAAGCTGAAGTAATTGTGGTAGATGATAAATCTCCTGATGGCACAGCTGACATTGCTACAGCTCTTTCAAAAGAACTGCCAGTAAGAGTATACATAAGAACCCAAAGAGAAGGTCCAGGAGCGGCCATTATGGATGGCATCCGGCTGGCTCAAGCTCCAGTAGCTTGCGTTATGGATGCAGATTTAAGCCACCCGCCAGAAGTTATTCCTGAAATGTATAAGTTAATTAAAAACAATAATGCCCTCTTGGTAATTGGCAGTCGTCATGTTAAAGGCGGCGGCACTTCTAAATGGATCTGGTACCGCAAGTTTTTTTCCTGGGGAGCGAGAAAATTAGGCAACTTTTTAACCCCGGTTAAAGATTTAACTTCTGGTTTTTTTATGTTTGATAAAAAGATCATGCATAAAGCTAATATTAATCCAATTGGTTGTAAAATTGGTTTGGAACTAATGGTCAAAGGAAAACATGATGGAAAAGTAACTGAATATCCAATTGTTTTTCTTGAAAGAGCTCATGGAAAAAGCAAAATGGGCTGGAAAGAAACCAAACAATATATTAAACACTTATTTAAGCTTACTTCTTACCGCATTGCTCATCCGAAATGAAGAAAATACTTTTTATAACCAATGGCCACGCAGAAGACCTGGTTGCCGATCAAATTATTAAACAGCTACCAGCTTCTGAATATAAGACAGATAAACTTTCTTTAGTAGACACAAAACTCCCTAGCGGTGGATTTTCTTTTCGTAATTTTAAATACTTGATTCAAGATATTGCCGCTGGTTTGTTTGGCAACACTATCAAACATTTAAAATTCCTAAAAAAACACAAAGGCAAATACAATCTAGTAATTGCTATTGGCGATATTGTGCCAATTATTGCCGCGTTGAACACAAAATGCCCTTTTATCTTTGTAGGCGTTAATAAATCCAGCTATTATAAAAGTTTTGGTTCAAGCTACACTCCTTGGGAAAAGCTATTACTCAAACGTTATGCAAAAAAAGTCTATGTACGCGATAAAGCCACGGCACACGAATTGAAATTTGCAGAATATGTTGGGAATCCGTTGATGGACCTTTCTGGGGAAATGACAAATGATCCGCCTAAGGCGGATAAAACCATTATAGGGTTTCTACCCGGAACCAGAAAAGACGCAAAAGTTAATTTAGAGGATTTTGATAAGATTGCCGAAGAGATTGTTAAGATGAAAGAACCGGAAATTGAGTTAAAGTTTGTTACAGCTACTACAGAAAAGGATGTGCCCGCTTTTATTGAAAACCTGTCTTTTGACAGTCTACTTAGCCAAGCAGATTTAGTCATTGGACTTTCAGGCACTGGCAATGAACAAGTTGCTGGAGCAGGAATCCCAGTTATATCTTTCTACGGCCGAGGTGCGCAATACAATAAAGGATTTGCTAAAGCGCAAAAACAGCTTTTGGGCAAAGCGCTCTCCTTAATTAAAGATAATGACCCTATTTTAGTGGCTGCGGAAGTGTGGGAACTAATCCGTCACCCGTATAAAAGAGAAGTTATGAGTAAAGTTGGTCAGGAACGCATGGGTGAAAAAGGCGCTTGTAAAAAGATTGCCCAGTTCATCATTGAAACCCTGAAATGAA
>CAZMPJ010000002.1:0-159700 GCA_964568455.1 uncultured bacterium | reverse complement strand
CATCTTTATTCTGCTTAGCGCCTTATTAATTTATAGAACCCCACTTTTAAACGATGACGCCGCTCTTTACGCTTTAGCTGCTAAGAACGCCATTGTTCACAATCAATGGCTAGCCCAGTTTGTCACTCCTGGCGATCCTTCTTCTTTCCTGGATAAACCTCCACTTGGCATCTGGCTGCTAGCTTGGATCCCAAAGATAACCGGGGTTAACCAATTAACCATCCATATCCCTAACCTACTCTACTACGCGCTCCTATTGTTGATCTTATACAAGTTTGTGAACTATTTCACAAACAAAAAACTGGCTCTTTATTCAACCTTAATCACTTCAACCAGCTTGGTCTTAGTGGTTTACTCAAGAACTCCAAAACTTGATGTTTTACTCACGCTTTTTGTGCTGCTGACCCAGTTTTTTATATACGATTATTTAAAGAATAATAAAATAAAACCTTTGTATTGGGCGTCGATTGCTATTGCTTTAGGCTTCTTAGTTAAAACGGGCTTTGCACTTATCCTGCCTGGCTTAACCGTATTAGCCTTAATGATTTTTAACCGCCAAGCTCGTGAATCATTTCGCAAAGTCCTATTTTCCAAACATTTATGGTTCTGCTTGCTTCTGGTTTTAGCCATAATTGTGCCAATCTTAACCTTACAGTCACTCGCGCTTAAATCACAATTCCTGCCTTATTTAAAAAGCATTACTATTCAAAGCAAATACAATACCAGTTATCTAGGCTTGGTTTTTAATTACCCAATTATTGGTTTATTGTTAATCACCATCTTTCCTTGGTCAACACTAGCTCTGTCTTCTTTAAAATTAAAAATAAAAAAACTAAATCTTCACAACTATTGCCTTTTTTGGTTCTGGTCTAATTTTCTATTCTTGCTCTTCTTCTTCTTCCGTCAAACTGATTTACGAACCTTTGTAGTACTCGTTCCTCCCCTAGCAATCATAGCTGCTTATAAATTAATGGCTCTGGGTTTTTATAAAAGAACTCGTAAAGCAGTGATTAATTGGAATATCTTCTTTATTATTGTTTTTACTTTAATATTAATACTATTAAAACAACCAGCAGCTAACCTTCCGCTGTTATTATTTATCATTAGCTTAATTGCCTTTACAATTCATGCTTTTAAACCCTCTGATTTTAAATTAACTGCGATTTTTGCCTTAGTCTGCCTTGCTTATATTGCTCTTTTTTATAATACTCTGCCTTTGGCCCAAAAATTTAACGATGATTTTCATTGGCCAGGCATGGTTAAAGAGTATCAAGCAAAAGATTATAAATTTGTTATTTATCGTCCTCAAGATCGCCAACTAATCATGAGCCCAGACCTCTTTTATGTGGATTTCTTGGCTGGACCAGCTGATCAATACGTTTGGCAGCCGGAAAACATTGTTAACCAAAAACAAGCAATCATTTTAAGCGACACTAAAAGTTTAGCTAAGCTTAATTTAAAACCCAAAAAGCTTTTAGCCAGGGATGGATATTCTTCTTTAATTTTGAGATAATAGAATATGCCGAGAAAAGTCTGGACCCTATTAATTATTTTCTTTATTGTACGCATGGCCTTGTCTTTACTTTTTCCTTTAACCGCTGATGAGTCTTATTACTGGCTCTGGTCAAAACACTTAGCCTTTTCCTATGTTGACCATCCACCCATGGTTGCCTATATAAACTTCCTCTTCACTTTTGGCCAAGAATTCTTAGTTGGCATTCGTTTAGGCGCCAATGTACTGTTTCTTATTGCCAGCGCCCTGCTTTATATAATCGCCAAAAAGACCACTAATGAAAAGGTGGCTTTCCAGTCTTTAATTATCTTTAACCTTATCCCTCATTATTTAATTATCTGGCTGACCCAATTTGTAGAAATACCCTTAGCCGTCTTTTGGCTGCTTAGCGTATTGATTTTAACCATGATTGTGCAGGATAAAAATGAAAAGCTGTGGTATTTACTAGGGATAACACTTGGCCTGGGTTATTTAAGCAAATACACCATGTTTTTATTCTGGCCTTGTCTTTTAATCTTCTTCTGGCTGTCAAAAGAAAATCGTTATTGGCTTAAAAAGAAAGAACTATATTTTGGCGTCATTATTTCTGCTTTATTTTTCCTCCCAGTAATACTGTGGAATTGGCAGCATGATTGGATATCTTTTACTTATCACAGCACCAAAGCTACCGCAGATGCAGTAGGAGCCAATTTCTTGGCTTTTGTGGGTGATCAGCTAATTCACTACACTCCATTTATAATTTTTGCTTTATTTAATGCTAATCGATACTGTTTAAAAAAGAACGATGACACTAAAATACTTTTTGCTTTTTCCGCACCAATCTTAATCTTTTTCTTTTTGCTAAGTTTTAAAATAAAAGTCTGGGCCCATTGGCCAGCCATTGGTTATATTTTAACTATTCCTAATATTGTTTTATATTTAACTGAAACTAAAAAATCTTTGGGCAAATTTATCAGCTGGATCACGGTTTTTAGCTTATTAATCCTTGGAATATTGTTCTGGCTATCACCAGCTATTCTCTTGAACCAGCAAAATTATCAAAAGAATGCGGAATTAAAACATTTAGTACCAAAAGATATTAAGATTTATACAAAAAATAATGTTTCCGCCTCATTACTGGAATTTTATTTAAAACGACCGACCTATTTAGCTACAGGCTTTATGCGCATTGGCTATCCTTGGGGAACAGCCCAGTATGAAACTTGGGGAATTCCAAATCTAAAAAAAGGTGAAAGCATTATTTACTTTGGAGAAGACAATCAAGAAACAAAAGATATGGCCAAGCAACATTTTAGTAAAACCGAAATACTGCCTTACAAAATGGAGTTAATTGAAGAATATATTACTAATAATTTTAAGTTTATCAAAATGACTGGCTATAAAGGGAGTGGCAATCATCCTTAAATCTCGTTGGTCAAAAACAAGCTTATTATTCATATTATTGTTTTTGTTTTTTTTCTTATCCCGCACTATTTCACATTACAATTTATACACCAACTATCATGATTTATTTTTCTTTGATCACAGTTTATGGGCCAGCGTTGGCCAGTCCATGCCTGATACTGGCCATTTCTCGCCAATATTAAGCGTATTTGCCCTGTTTTATCTAATCTACCCCTCCCCACTTTGGATGTTTGCTATTCAATCACTTTTTGTGGCGGGAATTGGAACTTTAATCTTTGCCTTTGCTAAAACCCAACTAGAAAACAAAGAAGTAAAGTTGGTCCTTTTTCTACTTTTAACCAATGTTACTTTCCGCTATATGGGTTTTCACGATTTTCATCAAGATATTACTATTACTTTACTTTTATCAGCTGCACTTTATTTACTTTTTACTAAAAATAAAGTTTTAATCCCTGCAATCTTAATGCTCTGTGGTTTTTTAGCCAAAGAAGTAGCTGGAATAGCCATTGCCAGCTTTGGTCTGTTTGTTTTTCTATTTAGGAAAGAAAAATTAATTGGCGCAATTTTATTTATCGCTGGAATTGCAGGAACCGCTTATCTGGTTGGTGAAGTCATGCCAAAAATATCTGGCAACTATCTTTTTTCTGGTTATTATTCCCATTTTGGCAGCAATATTTATGAACAAATCACTAATATGGCCTTTCACCCATTAAGAACATTAAGCTTCCTCTTTTCTCCGGCAAATTTATTGTATGTGATTTTACTTTTTGGCCCCTTAGCCCTTTTACCTCTCTTCTCTCCTAGCGTGTTAACTATTGGGCTCCTCCCCCTTTTAGAAAATTTACTTTCCAATTATCGCTTTCAAAAAGATATCACTGTCCAATACTCTTGCGTGCTTTTACCTGTATTGTTTTTCTCCTTAATCTTAGCCATAAAATCTTTAAAACAAAAAGGCCGCTGGGAAACAATTTACCGTCGTAGCAAGCCAGTAATTATTTTCTTTGCCATCCTTTCCGTCTTAGCTTTTTTCATCCTTAACTTGCGCATGTATATACCAACAAAAAGAGTTTTCTCTGCTCACAAAATAATGCACCTGATCCCAGACCAAGCTAAAGTTTCTGCTTCAAAATATTTAATTGTCCATTTATCATATCGCGATAATATTTATCTATTTCCACAAATAAATGATGCAGAATATGTTATTTATGAGGATGGTAATTTTAAAAACCAGGGTTTTGTCCTCGTAACTCAAGAAAATGGGATATACTTATGGCAGAGAGCTAAATAGCCATGTTGGAGCAATTTAAAGATAAACATTTAATATTTGTCACCACTTATCATGTTAGAGCTGCTGTTATTTTATCCATCAACAATATTTTAGAAACTGTCCAGCGTCGCAACGATGTAATTTTAGCCATTACTGATAGCGATTCAAAAGATAATATCAAAGATTACTTAAAAACAATTCAACATGAACGAGTTATTATTAAATATAAAGATTATAATATCGGTAAACCCCACGCTATGAATAAATTTTTAGCTAGAAATATAAACGAGAACAATTTACCTAAAACAATCTGGTCAATTGATCCTGATGTTTTGTATGAACAAGCTAGTTTTGATTATATGGTAGAAGCTTTGGAAAATTTAGATCACATCGGCATGTTAGGCATGCGTTATGCTAAAAACGGCTTTAATCCAGAAACAAATCTCTGGTTTCCAGCTAAAAAGCTTAAGGGCAAAAATAATAAAATTTATTCTGTAGTTTTTCCTTTTATGGCCAATGTAGCTGGCCCTATTTTTGCGATTAAGGGCGCACTTTTTAAAGACCCATTAAAGTTTAAGTTTTACCCAATAAAATTTAAAACCCCCTATGGCCCAGACGATGCTGCCTTACATGATTTCTTAAGATTTCGCGGCTATAAAAATGGTTATCTTAATGGAACTGAAGCCAAACACTTAAAAACCAATGATGTTTATGCAGAGGAAATTAAAAATTTTAAAGGCTAAGATTAAAAACATCTTAATTATCCGACCAGATGCAATTGGTGATTGCATTCTTATTACTCCGGCAATTAGTGCTTTAAAACAAGAGTTTCCTCAAGCTAAAATCTATATCCTGGCCCAGGAATTAACTAAAGCTGTTTTTTCAACTAATCCAGACATTGAACAGGTGTTCACAGATAAAAATGCTATTGAAAAAAATAAATTTGACTTAAGCGTGCATTTTTACAATGAAATGCCTTACGCTTGGCTCGCTTTTAAAAAGGGAATAAAATATCGGTTGGGAGATACTTCCAAACCTTTGGTCAGCTGGCTTTATAATCTCAAAAGCACGCAAAATTGGCGAGATATTACTAAGCATGATGTAGAACAAAACCTCTTGCTCTTAAAACCTTTGGGAATTAATCCACCCTATCCTAAACTAGCCATTTATCCTGACCCTGATGCTCTAAAAAAAGTAGACTCTTTATTAAAAGAACACGGAATTTCTGAAAATGATAAGATCGCTGGCTTACATTTAAGTACTGGGAAAGGAAATAAACCTTGGAGTCCGCAAAATTTTGGTTTAATTGCTAATTATTTAATTAAGCAAGGTTTTAAAGTAGTGGCCGCAGGACAGGAAAAAGATAAAGAGTTAATTAAAAAAGCCAAAGGCCCAATCATTGACCTTTCTACCAAAACTAATTTAAAAGAACTGATTGCTTTGATTTCTAAATATAAAATATTCATCAGCGTAGATACCGGACCCTTTCATATTGCTGCAGCACTAGGTATCCCAACCGTGCATATCTCTACTTCCAAATTTTCCCTACCACTTAGATGGGGACCATGGAAAAATCCCCATGTTTTAGTTAGAAAAAAGTCCTCCTGCCCTCTTTTCTGCTTACCATCTAATTGCAAAGAAAACATTTGCGCAGAAGAAATTACTGTTGAAGATGTAAAACAAGCAATTGATAAACTTTTAGCAGGAAAAGGTAATAATACCCAGGAACAAGCTTTTGTTGACTGGTGTAAAAAATCATTTAACATCATGATTGCTTATAAGCCGCAAAATTTAAAAAGGGCCCAAGCAATTAGCCACTTTGGCTTTAATTGCATTTTAGTTAATATTGAAGATAAGCATGATTATCAGAAATTATTTAAAGAAAACAACATAAATATACTTCACGCAGTAGATGGTTCATTAAAATTAAGGTTTCAGGCCTTAATTTCTGGCCAATCAGTGATTACTCCTGTATTATATGTTAAAGATAAGCCAGAGCAGCAAAATCTTTTAGAATTTTATTGTCAGGCATTTGCAGGAACTAGAATATGAAAATAAGTATTGTAATTGGAACATTTAATCAGAAAGACATTTTAAAAAAGACCTTAAAATCTTTAATTAAGCAAGATTTTCCCAAAGACCAATACGAAATAATTGTGGTTGATAGTATGTCTTCTGATGGAACAGAAAATATGGTTAAAGAATTTGATATCCGCTATATTAGAAGAAAAAATCAAGGAAAAAGCATTGCCCGTAACAAAGGTATTTTAGAAGCAAGCGGGGAAATCATTCTTTTAACTGATGCTGATATGGTAGCGACTCCAAATTTAGTAGCTGAGCATGTAAAAGCTCATGCCAACAAGAAAAATGCTATTTTTGAAGGATTAACCATTAATCCCGACGGAAAACCTTATATTAAAGAAAAGATAAAACCGCTACAAAAGATGAGATGGTCATATTTTTTAACCGGCAACCTGTCAATTTTAAGAAAAACCATTTTAAAGGCTGGTCTTTTTGATCCATACTTTAAAGGTTATGGCTGGGAAGATATTGAGCTTGGTTATCGCCTGCATAAGATGAAAATATCCATTTATTATTTACCTTCTGCTATTAATAATCACGAACATCCAGTTAGCAATGAAGATATGCTTAAAAGAAAATATGATATGGGCCAATCAGCTGCTTATTTTTATAAAAAGCATCCTGATTTTGAGATCAAAATGTTTTTGGGTTTAAATCCTTTAGCCATGTTTATCTTCCACATCTTAAATAAACACCCAAAATTACTCAAGAAAATAAAAAATCAGTATATTTTAGAAGAATATCATTATCGACTGGGGTTAACAGAGGCGCTTACCAGGTAATATATTTATGCGCCCGCAGCCAGCGCCTTAACAAAGAACCTTGATTCTTTATTTCAAATTCGTGAAATGAGCCATCATATTTTCTAGTTACTTTATAATTGGGCAATCGATCAATAAAGCAACTTTTTTCATTTTTAAAATCACGCCAAGTGATAGAAAATTTAGATTGCTCATTCAAACGTTGCTTTTTTAGCATTTGGCTAACAGAGCGATAAGGATAATGCTTGTAAATTGGATAATGTCGGTACATTTTCCAACCAATACCTTGAGGTAAAACATTATGCTTTTGCCCTTCAGCATAGCGCACATTTTTCTTATTTTTAAACGAACGGATCTCTATAAATCCCGGGCAATACCAGGTTACTCTTTCTTGCATTGATTTAATTGCTTCTAAATCTTTGCCTTGGTCAGAAATATGCAAGAAAAAGTTCATCACATACCAATTTATTTTCTCCGCCCCATCCCTATCTGCTCTTTCTGCCATTTCTACTGGATTATCATACCAAATCTCATCCCCATGCAGCAAAGTAAACCAGCCATCATAGCCATACATTTCCTGGGCTTTATCAATTAAGAATTGGCGAGCACAATCTTCAAATTTCTTATTAGGCAGCTTATCAATAATATCTTTATCTTTTAAAAAATATTTTACTTGGGGATAACTGCGCAAAATTTCCTCTGTTTTGTCGGATGAACCATCCAACACCAGGATTTTATCAAAATATTTAACATGATTATCCATGACTTCTCTAATACAATCTTCTTCATTGCAAGTCATCATTAAGCCAATCTGTTGCATATATCCTCCACAGAAATTAAATCCATACAATTAGGTTTTTTATTACAAGTCTTTTTATAACAAGCTAAACAATCCATTTTTGGATAAACTTTTTTACCTAAGCCATACAATTCTATTTCAGTATGAGAAGTCGGACCAAAAAATACAACTAAAGGCTTTTTAAGCGCAATGGCAAAGTGCATAGCCAGGCTATCTGAAGTTATAATGGCTGAACACACATTGATAATTCCAGCAAAATCACGCAAAGAACGCACTCCTGATACTGGCATGCCAGTTGCTTTTGAAATTTTCTCATTTCTTTCTTTTTCTTCCGCCCCACCCAGGATAATACAAGGTTTATTTAGTTTTTTAATCAATTCGATGGTTTTTTCAATGCTTAAACTTTTCTGTTGCCATCTTTTCCCCGCCCCCGTATTTATTCCGATTGGTCCCGAGCCTTGCTGGGGGGTTAAACCAAAAACATATTCTCCAACTTCAACTCCTAACAAATCCCCCATATGCTGTTGAAAAGTTTTTTTGTTCTTCGCTTTCAATTCATTAGCTTTTTCTAGGCCAAACTTTGAAATAGCCGACATATCAAACCAGGCAGAAGGAGTATAGGTTACTTTTCCATCTTTAACATAAGCACCCAAGATTTTCTTTGGTTTTAAGTCTGAAACCAATTGGCAAGCCTCTAAATCATCTTCTAAGCCAATAACTAAATCGTATTGACCAAGTTGCTCTTTTTCTTCCCAGGTAAAGATTTGGTTAATATAAGGGTTATTATTTAAAATTTCCTTGCCAAATTTAGAGGTAAGCCAATCAATGGCCGCGTCTTTATGCTTTTCCCTTAACCCTTTAAGAATCGAGGTAGTACGCAAGACATCGCCTATGGCACCTAATTTAACTATAAGCAGTTTCATTTAAAAGCCCTCACCCCAAGTTTTTTCATATTTTTTTGATCTCGACTAATTGACCCCTCTCCCAGAGGGAGAGGGGAAGGTTATTTTATTTATATTCTCCCTCAAACACTTATCCTAACCAGCTACCCCCCTTCTCCCTCTGGGAGAAGGGGCCGGGGGATGAGGGTTTTATGTTATAATTCTAACATGATTTATGCTGTATTCTTAAGCTTATTTAAACTATGCTTAGCCCCCCTCCTCCCTCTACTTGGAGATGAAGCCTATTATAGTCTCTGGTCAAGATATTTAGCTTTAAGTTATAACGACCATCCGCCTATGATCGCTTATATCCATTGGTTTTTGAGAAACCAGTTCAGTATTCGCTTGGCAGCCATACTATTACTATTGCTAGCCAGCTGGCTGGTTTATTTAATTGCTAAAGAAGCTTATGGCAAAAAAGCCGCTTTGGCTGCTGTAATTTTATTTAATATTATCCCTACCTATTTTGTAGGAGGGATGTTTTTAACTCCCGAACAGCCTTTGTTGGTTTTTTGGCTCTTAAGCTTATATTTTGTTTTAAAAATTGTAAAAACTAAGAAAAACTTTTATTGGTATTTACTTGGGCTTTCTGTTGGACTGGGACTTTTAAGTAAATACCCTATGCTTTTAATTTTACCGGGTATTTTATTGTTTTTTATATTGGCCAAAGACCAGCGTTTTTGGTTTCTTAAAAAAGAGCCTTATTTAGCCGCAATTATTGCTCTGGCCACTTTTTCGCCGGTTATAATTTGGAATTTTCAACAAGGCCTTTCTTCCCTTCTCTACCATAGTTCCCGTGTAGGCTCACCCAAATACTTTGAAAATATTCTTTATTATCTGATTCTGCAAACCATTATGTATTCGCCGCCTTTATTTGTTTTCGCTTTTAACACAATTTTAATTAAACTCTGGCAAAAATATAGTGAGCTAGATAATTTTGCTTTGCTGTTCTTAAGCACTTCCTTTCCAGCCTTTGCTGCTTTCTTGCTGGTCAGCCCTTTTACCATGGTTGGCGGGCATTGGACTTCAATTGCTTATCTTGGACCCATCATTCTTTTAGCTCACAAGCTCTATTCTAGCCCCCCCACCCGACTTCGCTTTTGGTCCAGCTTAATAGTAATCGTTTTAATCAACACACTTTTTGTTGGCTACTATGCTTTTCTTTACCCCTCCCCACCTGACGCCAATAAGATTAACCAGGAACTGCCTCAATATATTGAACAAGCCCAAGTTGATTACGTTTTTTCTAATCAAATGGGCGTAGCCAGCCTAGTTGCTTTTTATGGTAAGACGGATGTTGCTATGCCAAAGGGATTGTGGAAACAATTTGATATCTGGGGTCAGCCAGAATTAAAACCAGGAGACGACATTTTATTTTTCGCTTTTGCTGATGATAAAGCTACAGAAAAATTAAAACCTTTATTTAGAAAAGTGGAAAAAGACCCGGAAATCAGACTTTTTGCCAAGGATTCAAATATTCACAGCGAAACCAAAGCTTATTTATGCAAAGGATATAAAAATGCTCGACCTTTCAATTATAATCGTTAATTTTAATAATAAAAAACTTTTGGAAGAATGCTTGGAACCAATCAAGCTCAGCACACATAAAATCAGCTACGAAATCATTGTAGTTGATAATGCTTCAACTGATGGATCTCAAACCATGATCAAAGAAAAATTCCCTCAAGTCAATTTAATTGAGAATAAAGAAAATCTTGGCTTTGCCAAAGCAAACAATCTGGGATTAAAAATATATAATGCCCGTTACGCCATGTTACTTAATAATGACACAATAGTAAAAGATAGTGCTTTAGACAAAATGATTGAATTTATGGATAGCCATCCAGAAGCCGGAGCTGGCGGACCCAAATTGCTTAATACTGATGGCACAATTCAAACCCAAGGCGGAAGCTTTGGTAAAAGATTTTGGCAGTCCAAAAAACCCATTGCTGTTGATTTTGTAATCGGCGCTGCACTTATGGTACGCAAACAAGTTATTGATCGAATTGGCCTAATGGATGAAAACTTATTCTTTTACAACGATGACCTTGATTGGTGCATCAGCATTAGAAAGGCCGGGTTTAAAATTTATTACCTGCCACAGGCAGAAATCATCCATTACGGCGGATATTCCAGTAAAAGATCCTTTAATCCAAAGCTTTTTGTTGAGGGGTTTAAAGGTGGCTTATATTTCTGCCGCAAACACTATGGCAGCTTAGCCTATCATGTTTACCGCTTTGTTCTGGCTCTTTGTTTAAGCCTAATTCTGCCCTTTTTTATTTTTCAGTCAGTCAAATTAAAAACCTATTTTTCCATTATCCTCATGGCTTTACGTGGACAAATTCCCAAACCTGTGATAAAATAATAAAGTTATGAAAGAGAAAATTCACCCAAAATATTTTACAACCAAAGCCACTTGCGCTTGCGGTGCAAGCTTTGATATTGGCTCAACCAAAGAAAATATTAAAGTGGAAATCTGTTCTAAGTGCCATCCGCTTTTTACTGGCAAACAAAAGATCCTGGATACTGAAGGAAGAGTAGAAAAATTCAAAAAACGAATGGCTAAAGCTGCTCCAGCTAAGAAAAAGAAAACCACCAAGAAAAAAAGCAAGAAATCTAAAACAGTTAGAAAAGTTCAAAAAACCAAGCTTAAAAAGAAACCAAAGAAGTAACCACTCTTAACCCCCATGTTTCTAGAAAAACTAGAAAACACTGAAAAACGCTTCCTTGAACTTGAAAAACTTTTAAGTTCCCCTGAAGTAATTGCCAATCAGGAAAAATTTCAGGCTTATTCTAAAGAATTTTCCGCCCTTAAAGAAGTGGTAGAAAAATACCGTCATTTTAAAAAGATTGCAAAAGAAGTAAAAGACTCAAAATCCATGTTAAAAGATGCTGACATGAAAGAATTGGCAGAAAACGAGCTTAAAACGCTTGAACCAGAAAAAGCAAAATTAGAAAAAGAGCTGGAAATCATGCTCTTACCCAAAGACCCTTTTGATGAAAAGAATATTATTGTAGAAATTAGGGCTGGCACTGGCGGCGACGAAGCTGCTCTTTTTGCCGGTGAATTATTTAGGATGTATACGAGGTTTGCCGAAAGAAATCAGTTTAAAACTGAACTCTTAAGCTCTAATCCCACTGGTCTAGGTGGATTTAAAGAAGTAATTTTTTCAATAATTGGTAAAGGGGCTTACAGTAAGCTGAAATATGAAGGTGGGACCCATAGGGTACAGCGTGTGCCAGCCACAGAATCTGGCGGACGCATCCACACTTCTGCCGCAACTGTAGCAATACTACCAGAAGCCGAAGATGTTGATTTAACAATTGAGGCTAATGACTTACGCATTGACACTTATCGCGCCTCTGGCGCTGGCGGTCAGCACGTTAATAAGACCGATTCAGCTGTAAGGATCACCCATATACCAACGGGAACGGTAGTGGCCTGCCAGGATGAGCGCAGCCAACACCAAAATCGGCTCAAAGCCATGAGATTGTTAAAATCCAGGATATTGCAGGCTCAAGAAGAAAAAGAACGTAAAAAACGGGCAGACGCCAGGAAGATTATGGTTGGAACTGGTGATCGATCAGAAAAAATCAGGACTTATAACTTTCCTCAAGGCCGAATTACTGACCATCGTATTGGATTTACTATTTATAAACTGGAAAAATTCATGGATGGTGATCTTAATGAAACCATTGACGCCTTAACCACAGCAGACAATACAGCTAAGCTCAACAAGATGCAATAATGGATATCTCCCAAGCTTTAAATCTACACCACCCTCGCCTAGAAGCAGAAATATTACTCGCTCACATCCTCAACTTGAAGAAAATCCAACTTTATTCTCAACCCGAAAGAATTTTAAGCAAAGAAGAGCTGGATAAATTTAAAACCTTGCTTAAAAGAAGGGAAAAGCACGAGCCTATTGCCTACATTGTTGGCTACCAACCTTTTATGGGTCTAGATTTCATCGTTACACCTGATGTTTTAATTCCTAGGCCTGAAACCGAACTTCTAGTCGAAACCGCAATCAAACTAATTACTGATTACGGATTACAGATTACTTCCCTCGCAGATCTCGGCACTGGCTCCGGCTGCATTGCTATTTCTCTAGCCAAAAAACTACCTAATATTAAAATTATAGCAACAGATAGTTCGAAAAAAGCTATTGAGATTGCCAAACAAAACGCTAAGAAGCACAACGTCGAAAATCAGATTGAATTCCACGTAGTGGCAAAGTTTACTTTGCCTTTTCCAGTAGATCTCATCATTTCCAACCCACCTTATATTCCAACTGCTGATATTGAAAAACTAGATCCAGATGTTAAAGATTTTGAGCAAAAACAAGCTTTGGATGGAGGAAAAGATGGCTTAGATTTTATCAGGGAATTAATTCAGTTAAGTCCAAAACATTTAGTTTTCGAGTTTGGGATTAATCAAGGACTAGCAATTAGAAAATTAAATCCAAATATTGAAATTATTAAAGACTATTCAGGCATTGAAAGGATTGCTCTTTTACATATGATCAATCTGTCTTAATGCCACTACCTGAGTTGGCATAGATTCTTCAGCCACCTCTAAAACTTCTGGAGCAATAACAGGCTGTACTTCATAGCCAGGATAAAAACCTCGAAAAGCCCAAAAGGCAGGACTTAATCGAAACGGCTTTTCCCAGGTAGTATTAAAATCAACAACAGAATATCCCTCTTCGTCTATTAATGCAGTTAATCCTTGGCTTCGCGATCTAACCGCCTCCACTGATCCCTTAACTATCTTAGCTTCTAATATCAATTCTCCATCAAGATTATAATAACCGTGCAAAGTAACATCATCTTGACTGGCAACCATCATAAAACCAAAAAAGAAATTCTGTTCTGTAAAAGAAGTAGTAACTAAGGGCAATACGCTAACTGGCGACTCAATCCATCCCACATTTCCTTGAATAACATCTTTCACATAATCACCAGTTAATGCTACAAAACGATGTAAAGGAGTAAGCCCTATTTCTGTGCCCTCTGGCAAAAAGGTCTTAGCAAAACGAGCAAAACTAGCACCGTCAACCCTTTGAACAAATACATCCTGTTTGTCAAAAACCCTAATATATGGTCCTTGATTACCTTTTACTTGAAATGCGCAAAAAAACGGATCATCCTGTCCCTTAATTACTTTATTCATACTATTACGGCCCTGCACATTTCTACCTCTCCACCAAACTTGTGATCTGGTACCAATTAAACCAGTGCTTCCAATTTTGCTAAACATTGTGCTTTCCTCCTTATTTCAATCTAACTACTTATCGGATCAATTTTTAGAAAATTTCACTTAAAATAGCTTTGAATTTTGTGAGGTCAACTTGAGGAAAATCCCCAAAAATTGTTCCTTGCTGAAGTATAACATTTTTTCCAAAGCGCTGCGCTATACCTACAATTTTTTTGCCGTTTAAACTAATCTCATTGCGGGAAATATAGTCTGAACAAAGACTAGCCTGGCTAGATTTTTTATTAGTTTCAAGTTCAACTTCCAAACCACATTTTTTAAGAAAAGCTGCAATCTTTTGAGTAGTAACAGCCACTGCTTCATCAACTTTTAAATTAGCCTTAGGCATAATAATAGTAAAGGAAATATTACCTTTATCATGAAAAACAAGTCCCCCACCCGTTGGCCTTTGCTCAAAACTCCAACCTTCTTGACTATATTTATCAAGATTAATAACCCCTTCCAGCTTTTGGCAATAACCATAGGTAATAGTAGGTTTTTCCCACCTATAAACCTTTACACAAGGCTGGCCCAAATTAAATAATTCCTGGTCTTTTTGCATATTGGTTAGCATGTTTTTATTATAACTAAATTTAAGTGAAATTTATATCTATTTTGGTCGATAAATATATAGATATGATAAGAAATATATACAAAACACCAATATCGTCTAGGACATTAGACCAACAAGTAACAAATGAAGTCGGCTTACGCTTGTTTAACCGCACTTTCCATGGTAATGGTGACAGAAGAACAATAAAATACCATGGCAGAGTATATATGCAATTTCTAGACCAACATAGCCCCTTTGCCCTTCACAGAAAAACAATCGAAGATTTGCGTAATGATTTTCTTCCTAAAATAGCCCGCCAGAGGAATATGGAAAGCTGTTATAGTTTACAAGAAGTTCGCAGATCTTTTCCGCTAAGAGATGCTTTGCTTTGTGTCTTAGCTGAAACAGAAGATTTATCTTGGGCAGTATTAATCAATGTTGAAGAAGGCTGGATACTACAAGCCAAGCAATTTACCAGAGGAAAACAATTATCAATAGACAAAGTTGAAAGATTAACAGAAGGAACAACTATTTTAAACGATTTAGTAAGTCAAGGAATTATAAGTGAAGATGGGATAATCCAACCACACTATCATGAAGGTTTCCCCAGCCTAGGTTTTACCCCTTCGATTGAATTGCCCCCTCAAGACATAGGCGCAATACTTAATTTATTTACCCGTGCACAATGGGCCAAAACACACAATCATGTCTCTCGACAAGAAATATTTGCCCAAATCGCTGGTATTGTACCTCATCCACAAGCTAAAACATTAAGAGGAGTAATTGACTCAATAAAATATTTAACCGGTTCAGATCTCGGTGTCCCAATATTAGATCATTCGTTTTATCCAGAACGAAATCATGAACAAGCCTGGTGTGTATTCCCCTCTATTTCTTCCGCAACTAGCAGAGCAATAAGTGCTAATCAACAAGTAACAAGAAGGACGATTTTAACATTTCGCAGGTTTCACCAATTATTGTCCGAAGCGTAAATTAAGTTCCCTAGCCGCTTTTGCCTCATCTAATCTTTTTACCGGAGTAGTTTGTGGAGCAGATTTAACTAAATCAGGATTAGTTTCACACTCTTTAGCAATTTTAATCATAGCATCGCAAAAAGCATCCAGAGTTTCTTTGCTTTCAGTTTCAGTCGGCTCAATCATCAATGCTTCTTCTACAATTAAAGGAAAATAAACGGTAGGCGGGTGAAAACCATAGTCAATTAAGCGTTTAGCAATATCTAAAGCCTTAACCCCATACTTTTCTTTTTGCCATTTGGCAGAAATCACAAATTCATGCTGACAATCACGATCATATTTTAAATAATAATGCTCTTTTAAACGCTTCATCATATAATTAGCATTTAAAACCGCGTTTTCAGAAGCCTGTTTTAATCCGTCCGCACCCAAAGCCCGCAAATAGGTGAAAGCTTTTATAATTACATTGATGTTACCGTGAAAAGCATGAACCTTCCCGATTGATTGGGGGTAATTAGTAATCTGTAATTTATAATCTGAAGACTTTTTAACTATTCGTGGTATAGGCAGAAAAGGAACCAGTTTTTCGTTTACACCAACTGGGCCAGCGCCTGGACCACCACAACCATGCGGAGTGGCAAAAGTTTTGTGTAAATTAAAATGAGCTACGTCAAAACCTAAGTCGGCTGGACGGCAAATTCCAAGATTGGCATTGGCATTAGCCCCATCATAATAAAGCAAGCCACCAACTTTGTGAATTATTTCAGCTGCTTTTAAAATATGCTCATCAAATAAGCCTAAAGTATTGGGATTAGTAAGCATAAGACCAGCTGTATCATCCCCTACTACCTTGGCCAGTGCATTAATATCAATATTTCCCCTAGCATCAGATTTAACAACTACAGTTTCATACCCAACCATGCTTACAGAAGCAGGATTTGTTCCATGACTTGAATCTGGCACAATAATTTTTGATTTATTGTTTTTTTTGTCCTGGTGATAAGCCTTAATCATCAAAAGAGCGGTCAACTCACCATGGGCTCCTGCTGCTGGTTGAAAAGTAAAGGCTTTGTAACCAAAAAGCGCACAAAGGTATTGCTCAAAATTATAAAGTAATTCTAAGATGCCTTGAATTTCTGCCTCATCTTGATAAGGATGGATTTCTGTAAAACCAGGCATTTTAGCAGTTTCTTCATTAACTTTGGGATTATATTTCATGGTGCAAGAACCCAAAGGATAAAAACCATTGTCTACCCCAAAGTTTTTTCGAGAAAGATTAGTAAAGTGACGCACCACATCCACTTCAGCTAGTTCGGGTAAATTTAAATCGCCTCGCAGCAGATCTTTGGGAATTAATTTTGCAATATCTTCTTGGGGAATTTCTAAATCCGGCAGAGAATAGGCTTTTCTCCCCTTTTGGGATTTCTCAAAAATTAGCTCATCCCTCGTCATTAAATAATAGCTTTTTTAGTTTTTGGATCAAAAAAGTGCAAGCGATTAAGCCTCATAGCCACTTTAAAATTACTGCCTGTGCTAGCATCACACATTCCACCTACTCTAGTAGTTAATGCGGTTTTGCCTATATGCACATACATATACGTTTCAGAACCAATAATTTCCCTAAAATCAACCACCGTCTCAAAAATTGCTTTATCTTTAATCCAGTCAGAAGAAGGTATGTCCCAAATATCTTCCGGCCGGATGCCAAAGATTATTTCTTTACCAACATAAGCTTCAAGTAAATGGTCAACCTCGGCCGACACATCTATACTAAAATCAGCACAAGTAAAAATATAATTATCACCTTTTTTGCTGATTGCTCCATTAACAAAGTTCATCGGCGGGCTGCCAATAAACCCAGCAACAAAGCGATTAGTTGGTTTGCCATAAACAGTTAAAGGATTTTCTGCTTGCTGAAGCTCACCTTTTAAAATAACCGCAACTCTTTGCCCTAAAGTCATGGCCTCTACCTGGTCGTGAGTTACATAAACAATCGTGGCTTTTAAGGTTTTATGAATTCTTTGCAGCTCGGCTCTCATTTGCACCCGAAGTTTTGCGTCTAAGTTTGAGAGCGGCTCATCCATTAAAAAAACTTCCGGCCTTCTTACAATAGTGCGGCCCAAGGCAACTCGTTGTCTTTGTCCACCCGAAAGCTGTTTTGGATAGCGGCCTAATAATTCTTCTATCCCTAAAATTGAAGCTGCTTCTTTTACTCTTTCTTCAATATCTTTCTTGGGAAGTTTATGCAGCTTTAAACCAAAAGCCATGTTCTCGTAAACTTTCATGTGAGGATAAAGCGCATAGTTTTGAAAAACCATCGCAATATTACGATCTTTAGGCGGAACATCATTAATTAAACGGTCACCAATATAAATTTCGCCTTCACTGATCTCTTCTAATCCGGCAATCATCCTTAAAGTAGTAGTTTTTCCGCAACCAGAAGGACCAACTAAAACTAAAAACTCCTGATCTTGAATTTCCAGATTAACATTCTTGACCGCCTCAACACTATCAAACCGTTTCCAAACATTTTTTAGTAATACCCGTGCCATTTATTTCCTCCAAACAATAAAGTTTTATTTTATAGTGCTTCAGACAAATTAGCAAGCTCAATTGCAGACATGGCAGACTGAAATCCTTTATTCCCAGATTTAGTTCCAGCTCGCTCAAGCGCTTGTTCTAAATTATCTGTGGTTAAAATTCCAAATACTATAGGAACGCCAGTTTCAAGAGAAACACTTGCTATCCCCTTTGCCGCTTCAGCCGCAACAAATTCAAAATGAGGAGTAGCTCCTCTAATTATTGCCCCCAGACAAATAACTGCATCAAACTTTTTAGCTATTTTCTTGGCAATCAGCGGAATCTCAAACGCGCCTGGAACCCAAACCACAGAGATTTTATCTTCTTTTGCCCCGTGGCGTTTTAAACAATCTACTGCTCCACCCAACAAACCATTTGAAACCAGTTCATTAAAACGAGAAACAATGATCCCAACCTTTAACTTACTTGCGTCCAGTTTTCCTTCTATCTTTTTGACCATGTTTGATTCCCTCCTCTTCAAATATATGCCCTAACTTTTCTGACTTTGTGCATAAATATTTTTCATTATGCTGGTTAGGGACAATTTCCAAAGGTACTCGCTCCGAAATCTTGAGCCCATAACCTTCGAGCCCAATTATCTTCTTAGGATTATTGGTCATTAGCTTAATACTTGAAAGCCCCAGATCAACTAAGATTTGGGCGCCAATACCATAATCGCGTAAATCCGCTGGATAACCCAAAGCATGGTTAGCTTCTACGGTATCATAGCCTTTGTCCTGCAGATGATAAGCCTTTAATTTATCAGCTAACCCAATACCCCGCCCCTCTTGACGCATATAAAGCAAGACCCCTTGCCCACAAAATTCAATTTTTTCTAAAGCTTTGGCCAATTGTTCTCCGCAATCACAACGTTTTGAGCCAAAAACATCTCCGGTTAAACACTCGGAATGAACTCTAACCAGAACATCCTTTTTATTTTTTACTTTTCCTTTTATAAGAGCTATATGAAAATCACCATTTCTGATATCTTCATAGCCATAAGCAGTAAAATCACCAAATTCAGTAGGAAGATTTACCACACAAGCTCTTTCAATAAATTTTTCTCTTTTTAAACGATAAGAAATCAAATCTGCAATAGAAACTATCTTTAATTTATGTTTTTTAGCAAAGTCTAACAGCTCCTGCCCCCGGGCCATCTTGCCTTCTTGATTAATAATCTCACAAATCACTCCAGCCGGATAAAGTCCAGCTAACCTGGCTAAATCAGCCGCAGCTTCAGTATGTCCCGCCCTTTTTAAGACTCCGCCTTCCTGTGCTCTAAGCGGAAAAACATGTCCCGGGCTAGCTAAATCTGCCTTTTTAGTCTTATGGCTGATTAAAACTTCAATAGTGCGGGCCCGGTCTACCGGAGAAATTCCAGTACTGACCCCAAACTTTGAATGGGCATCAACTGAAACAGTAAAAGCAGTTCCTTGATTTTCTTTATTTTCGTTAACCATTTGCTTTAATTCAAGTTGATCCAATCGTTCCCCGGTCATAGGCACACAAACCAACCCTTTGCCTTGTGAAATCATGAAATTAATCGCTTTAGGGGTAACTTTTTCTGCTGCCATAACCAGGTCGCCTTCGTTTTCCCGATCTTGGTCATCGACAACCACAATCATCTTGCCATTTTGCATAGCATCAATTGCTTCTTCGATTTTGTTGAATTTCTTTTTCATTAGTTTTCGATCCAGCCCATGGGCATAAAACCAGCTCGGGTTAAAGTTTCTTCTGAAATACTTGTTTGAGTTTGATTTAAATGCCGTTCAATATATTTTGAAAGAAGATCAACTTCTATATTTACTAAGTCGCCTATTTTTTTATTGCCTAAATTAGTAGTGTTCACAGTATGGGGCACAACTGCGATTACTATTAAATCATCACGAATATCTGCCACAGTTAAGCTAATACCATCAATGGAAACAGAACCTTTTGCTACTAAATAATGCAATAAATCACTAGGAATTGAAAGATGTAATTCTATCCCTTTTCCGGCTGTCACTTTTTTGCGTATTTCTCCTACTCCGTCAACGTGGCCAGATACCATGTGTCCACCCAGTTTTCCAGATAAGGTTAAAGCAGGCTCAAGGTTTACTTTTTCACTTTTTCTTAAGGCCTTAAGAGTGGATTTTTTTAAAGTTTCAGCTGAAACATCGAATTCCAAGATATTTTTTCTAATTTTAACCACAGTCAAGCAGATTCCGTTAACCGCAATGCTGTCACCGAGCTTAACATCCTTAATATTTCGCCCTGCAGCAACAATTAATCGGTCATTGTGGAAGGATTGTACTACACCTAAATCTTGGATAATTCCTGTGAACATAACCTTATAAATATACCATATTTCACGAGTAAAAACAACGAGGCTAAGAGGCTCTTACATAGGTTCCCAGGATGCCATTTATAAACTTGGCTGCTTCTTGTGAGGAATATTTTTTAGCTAATTCAACTGCTTCATTAATAATTACTGAATTAGGAGTTTCTTTTAAGATAAGTTCGGCAATGGCCAAACGTAAAACAGCTCGATCCACCCGGCCAATACGATCCAGTGACCAATCAATAGCATATTGTTTGATAATAGCATCAATTTCATCTTTTCTTTTCCAAACTTCTTCTGCTAAGTGTTGAGCAAAATCTAAAGTTTCGGAGATAAATTTCTCTTCAGCAGTAATATTTTCTAGGGCTTTTAGTGCGTCAATATTTGAAATTTCGGCAGAATAAAGAGCTTGCATGGCTAAACGGCGACCAGTTGTTCTTTTACCCATTAGTTAGCTCCCAAAATGTTCTTCAATGAACTTGGTGGTAGTTTCCCCACGTTTAAAAGCTTCGTTACGCAATACTTTGAGGTGAAAAGGAATTGTAGTATGGATCCCGTCAATCACATATTCATCTAGGGCTCTCTCCATACGTTTAATCGCTTCTTCCCGGGTTGTGCCCCAGGCAATAAGCTTAGCTACTAATGAATCATAATGCGGTTGAACCTTATAACCAGGATAAGCATGGCTATCCACCCTGATCCCCGGCCCACCCGGAGCAAGATAAGTTTTGATTGTACCAGGAGAAGGCATAAAATTTTTCTCATGGTTCTCCGCGTTAATGCGGCATTCAATCGCATGACCATGAAATTTAATCTCACCTTGTTTTTTAGATAACTTTTCTCCAGCTGCCACTAAAATCTGTTCTTTAATAATATCAACATCAGTGATCATTTCAGTAACAGGGTGTTCCACTTGGACCCGAGTATTCATTTCCATAAAATAGAATTTACCGTTTTTGTCGAATATAAACTCAACCGTACCAGCTCCTTCATAATCAACTGCTTTGGCTGCTTTAACAGCCGCATCACCTAATTTACGTCTAGTTCGATCATCAACAGCTGGTGAAAGCGCTTCTTCTACCAGTTTTTGGTGGCGGCGCTGGATAGAACAGTCTCTTTCTCCTAAATGGATTACATTTCCATGCGCGTCTGCCATTACCTGCACTTCAATATGGCGAGGTTCTAAGACGAATTTTTCAATATAAACATCTGAATTACCAAAAGCGGCCCCAGCTTCTGACTTTGCAGTTTGCATGGAAGTAATTAGCTCGTTTTTATCCCAAGCCACTCTCATTCCTCTTCCACCCCCACCCGCAGTAGCCTTGATAATAACTGGATAGCCAATTTTGTTGGCTAATTTTTCTGCTTCGTGATTATCTTTAATCAAACCCTCAGAACCAGGAACTATCGGCACTCCAGCCTTCATCATAGTATCCCTAGCGGTGGCTTTGTCTCCCATCCTTTGCATAGCATCAATGGAAGGGCCAATGAATTTAATGTTGGAAGCTTGGCAAATTTCTACAAACTTGGAGTTTTCAGCTAAAAACCCATAACCAGGATGGACTGCATCTACTCCAGCAACTTCTGCCACACTCATAATACTGGGGATGTTTAAATAACTTTTAGCAGGAACAGCCGGGCCAATACAAAAAGCCTCATCTGCAATTTTAACGTGGAGAGAATCTTTGTCTGCTTCAGAATAAACCGCAACCGTTAAAATCCCCAGCTCCTTAGCTGCTCGGATAATACGGACTGCTATTTCGCCTCTATTTGCTATAAGGATCTTTTTAAACATAACCTTCCCGCAAAGGGAAACGATATTCTAGCATAAACTAAGCAACCTTGCCAAGGAAGGTAGCTATAACCAGGAAAACAGTAAGGAGAATTAAAACTACTGCGGTTGTACCGGCAATTAGATTGTTGAATTTTGAATTAACATAACTACCCATCAAACGCTTATTATTAGCCAGGATCAGCATAAAGATTAAAATAAAGGGAAATAAAATACCATTGGTAATCTGAGAAAAAAGCATAACATTAATTAAATTCAATCTGGGCAGCAAAACCACCCCCGCCCCAATCACAATTAAAATTGTATATAAAGTAAAAAAGATCGGCGCCTCGTCAAATTTTTTACTAATACCATTTTCCCAGCCAAAAGCCTCGCAAATAGCATAAGCTGAAGAAAGCGGGAGAATGGATGCACCTAAAGTAGAAGAAGCAAATAAACCCAGAGCAAAAAGAGCAGCCGCATAATTACCCGCAAGCGGTTGAAGGGCCAAAGCCGCTTGCTTAGCTTCATGGATTACAATTCCGCGGGGATGAAGCACTGCTGCGCAAGTCAGAATAATGAAGAAAGCAATTACCACCGCAACCGCTGACCCTAAAATCACGTCCCATTTCTGGTATTGGTACTGCTTCATCTTTATCCCTTTTTCTACCACCGAAGACTGCAAATAAAATTGCATCCAGGGAGTAACCGTGGTTCCAATCATAGCAATAGAAAGCAAAATAAAATTCATATCGAATTTAAAGCTGGGGGTAACCGTATGCTTAAAAGCCAACTGCCAATCAGGGTGGGCTAAAAACCCGGAAAAAATATACGCAAAATAAACAAAACACATGCCAATAAAGATGCGCTCAACTCCTTTATAAGTTCCTCTAGTCATTAAAAGCCAGATCAAACTCATTACTATCGGCACGGAAAAATACTTGGTAACGCCAAAAATCTCAAGACTTGCAGCAATCCCGGCAAATTCAGAAATAGTTACCGCAATATTAGCAATTAAAAGGATTAACATGGCAAAAAGGGTCCAGCGCACACCAAACTCTTCACGGATTAAATCAGATAAGCCTTTACCGGTTACTACTCCCATACGGGCGCACATTTCCTGAATTACCACTAAGGAAATTCCAACTAATAGCAGCATCCAAAGCATGTTATAGCCATAAGAAGCGCCTATAATAGAATAAGTAGCAGTGCCACCAGCATCATTGCCCGCGATAGCGGCAATTAAGCCAGGACCCAGCAGCATTAAAAACAACCATGTTCTTCTAAATCTTGGCATTCTCATAATAAATTACCCTAATATATGCCGAAATCTTTTTGCAACCGGCGGAAGCACAAGATCAATTACGTCGTCAACCGTTACAATTCCCAACATTTTATTTTCTTTGTCTAGTACCGGAACGGCTAAAAGATTATATTTTGAAACAACCTCAGCCACTTTTTTCTGATCGGTTTCAGGCTCAACAGTAATTAAATCTTTTTCCATAATAGTGGCAATAGGAACATCGGGCTGGGAAATAATTAAATCCCTTAAAGAAAAAACACCCACCAGGGCTTCCTGTTCATCATGCACATAAATATAGTAGATGGTTTCGGCAGAAGGAACATGTTCACGCATCATCTCAATGGTTTGTTGGACAGTAAGATTTTCTAAGGCAGTAATATATTCAGTGGTCATAAGCCCGCCAGCGGTTTCTTCTTCGTGCGCCATTAATTTTCTAACCTTACTTGCTTTGCGAGGTTTTAGTAATCTTAAAAATCCTTCAGCCTTTTCCGGAGAAAGATCCCCCAAAACATCTGCCACTTCATCAGAGGGCATTTTTTCTAAAATCGAAAGTGCTTTTTTGGTATCAATAGTTAAAAGTAAAATTGCCTGGATTTTTGGTTCCAGTTCATGCAAAGCTTCGGCTGCCGTTTTCTCGTCCAACGAAGTAAAGATTGCGGTTTTTTCCGCTTGGTGCACCTGGCTGATAACATTAGCAATATCAGAAGGATGCATTTCATTTACATGACGGGTAGGCACAGTAATAATCCCTTTATTGCGAGTAGTTTTTAGCTGTTCCACATGATCCCAGCCAATCAAAGTATCTGGCACTTGTTTTTTGAATAAACGAAATACAAAAGAAAAGAAAGACAGACAGCCTAATCTACGCAATAAACCTTTAAACCCAACATCAGCTGCAATTAATCGAACATCCTGGTCGATTTTTCCTAATTTTAAGTCGTTTACCCGAAGCACCCGGGCTCCATCCGTATCCACAATCTGCTTGTCCAAAAGATCATGGACCAATCTTAATTCATCATTTCTGATTTTAGTAAAAACAATTCGGTCTTTAACATTTTTTGTGACCACAAATTGCTTGCCAATTAAGTCGATTTCACTCATTAAAATAACCGCATCATTGGGGTCTTTAAGCAAAAGCCCAGACACTTTGGGGAATTTTTCTCCAACATTAATTAAAATGTCTTTTACTTCGCCAATAGGATCCTGCAGCCGGTCTACTATTGGAATCCAGCGCAGTTCAGATATAAACATTTCAGAAAATAGCACCATAATAACTATATTGTAGACCGAGGATAAATATTAGTAAAGCACGAACTTCTGTCCGGGCAGTTGGCGCACCATTTTTTTCATTTCCAGCATCATAAGCAAACCGGATATCTGGGGAATAGCCAGCTTGGTTTCTAGAGAAATCGCATCCATATGCTTTGGTTCGAGTGATAGCATCTTAACAATCTTCAATTCATCTTCAGATAGATTAGAATAGTCTGCCGCAGGCAATCCTTCATGGCTCATTACCATCCCCAGCTCTTCCAGAACATCTTCCACGCTCTCAACTAGCTTAGCGCCCTGCTTAATCAACCAATGCGGTCCTTTGGCTTGATCATTATCAACCTGGCCTGGCAAAGCAAACACTTCTCTGCCCTGATCTAACGCTTGCTTAGCCGTAATCATAGCCCCACTCTTATAATGTCCTTCAATCACAATGGTTCCTAAAGATAAACCAGAGATAATCCGATTTCTTTGTGGAAATCTCCAGCCCTCCACTTCTGTCCCCGGTTCAAACTCTGAAATAATAGTTGGAATCCTGGAATATAAGTTTTTATTACTAGGAGGATAAATTACATCAACCCCGCAACCCAAAACTGCCACAGTTTTTCCTTTTGCTTCTAAAGCACCTTCATGCGCAGCCGTATCAATTCCCAACGCTAGACCAGAAACAATGGTTATTCCTGCTGCAGCCAGCTCGTAAGCTAATTTCCTGGCCATAACTTTGCCATAATGCGACGCTTTCCTAGTGCCAACAATAGCAATACATTTTTGGTTTAGTAAATTCTCATCACCCTTTACATATAATATAGATGGAGGGTCATAAATATTTAATAAGGCTTGGGGGTAGCTTTTGTCTTCGAAAGTCAGGGCTTTTGTGTCCCTGGTTGTTGGTTGGAACCCCACATTGAAATGTGGGGAATTTGGGAAGGAAAATTCCCCAGAATTTATTCTGGGGTTTACAGCCACCAACAACTTAATAGCTTTCTTGGACAACCCTTCAATAGAGGATAATTCAGCTTCGCTAGCAGAGAGAATTTTATCAATCGAACCAAAGTGGTCCCAAAGCTTTTTTATACTACTCGTGCCTAAACTTGGAACTCGGCTTAGGACCAACCATTTTTTAAGCCTGCTTGGCACTCAAAGCTTCCTGATACAGTTCCTCAACCTGCTTGCGAATATTTCCCCAATCATACTTGGTTTCAACTAATGTTCGGCCAGCTTTACCCATTTCAATGGCTTTTTCTGGATTATCTAATAATTCAATACATTTTTTAGCAATCGCATCTGGATCCTGCTTTGGTACTAAGAAACCAGCAGTGCCAACATCCATGACCGCATTGGGTCCTGGAATATCAGAAGCAATTACTGGAGTATAATTAACAAAAGATTCAAGCTGTACAATACCAAAAGCTTCTAAACGATTAATTGAAGGGAAAACATAAACCAGGGAAGAATAAAAAATCCTGACCAACTCATCAAAACCAATAATGCCATACATTTGGATTGATTTTCTAACACCTAACTTATCAATCAAAGCATTGATATGCGCTTTTTCTTCGCCATCACCACAAATTACTAATTTAGCATCCGGGTGCTTGGCTAAAATCTGCGGCATCGCCTTTACCATATAATCACAACCCTTATTACCAGCCATACGTCCCAGCCAAAGTAATTGCTTTAAATTTTTATCTTTAGCAGTTAAACCCAATTTATTTTGCATTTCATCAATATGGTCGTGAAAAATACCGATCGGAATATGGCGCACATTTTTCATATGTTTTAAAACTGGAGAAGTATCTGCATAAGTTTTAGTGGTGTTATAAACCACATCTGCCTTTTTCAGCAGCATGCGGGCATAAATATTAGCAGAATGCTCTACCCCTTTAATTAAAAAGTTTGGCACCGCCACTCCATAATATTTTTCTGAAACCGTAACGTCGCAGTGATAAGTTACTACTACGGGTTTTTTAACATTGCCGGCAATCGCACGCAAAAATCCAAAAGAAGGCACATGGACATGGACAATATCATACTCATCTAGCATTTTAAGATCGAATTTTTCTTTGGTTACCGGCAAATAACTAAACATATTAGTAGCTGGCAAGCGGATAACTTTAAAACCACTCATCATTTCTTCGGCAGGAGCATTTTTTTCGGCCGGAAGGTTGGTAGAAATAACCGTTACCTGATGCCCAGCCTTAGTCAACGCAATCGACAAATCCTTAACATACTTTTCTGTTCCACCAGTGTGCGGGTAAAAATAAGGAACTACCATACAAATCTTCATTTGAATCCTCCTTTAATTTTTGACCATACATTCAACCAAAAATACTTATCAACTCCAAGTGAAAACGATGGTAACATATAGGGCCAACGCATGCAACCAGAACAAACATCGTTTTTTCCTTGCACTCCATCCTGATTAAATAAACAAGGAGAAACTTTAGTCCCATCAGGCAAAATAGTAACCGTGGTTTCCTTGGCTTTACAACGCGGCAGATACACTTTATTGCCTCCATCTTTAACAAAAGCTACCACTGCTTCGTTTAATAAAACCTTTTTACGTTTAGCATAATATTTCATGTGGTTAAAGCTTATTGGCTCAAACCCTTGAGTGCCATAAAACCCATAAACTGGATTTAAATAAATATAAACTTTTAGTTTTTCGGCTAAATCAACCATTTCGGGAAGAAACCGAATGCTATCCCGCGTCATCGTATAATTAATAATAACTTTCTGGCCTAAATCTTTTGCTAACTTGATAGCCTGAATTACTTGATGAAAACATTCAATCCCCCGACTACGATCGTGCTCTTCGGCAAAAGGATAATCCAGCGAAATATAGAGCTGATCAACTAAACCCTGGATTTCTTTTGCTTTTTCCGAATATAAAATACCATTAGTAGTTAATATAGTATAAAATCCTAATTCTTTAGCCTGTTTTAATATTTGGACTAAATCTTGCCGCAGCAATGGCTCTCCGCCAGTAATATTTAGATATTTAACATTTAATTTTTGTAATTCTTTTAAATCAAAAGGTTTTTCTTGGTATTTTTTAAAATCTTCATTGTCCCAGATAGGACAAAACTCGCAAGTATCATTGCATTGGAAGGTCACATAATAATTACAGGTTTTTGACATTTTATACTGTCCGAAACTTGGGCAAAAATATTCCAGCCAGTCCAGTTAAAACTACCACCACTCCCAACAAGCTCAAAGCAAAATTTACGCCATATATATCAGCCAAAAACCCAGCGAGAATCACCGGAAAAACAAAGGCTGAATTAATTAACATATTTTGCACGCCAAAAACCCGGCCACGAATTTTTCTGGGAATCTTTTGGTGTAAAATAGTTTGGATAGAGGAAGTAATAAAAAGATTTCCCACTCCCAGCAAGAAAATCAAAAATATAGCAGACTTAATTTCTGTTACCTTGCCCATTAAAACTAAAACCATGCCAGACAAAATAAAACTTATAACTACAATCATTCCTTTGCTTAAATATAAACGTAAGCGTTCTAGCAACCACATACCCACAAACATGCCTGCTCCCACCGCTAGAATTAAATAACCAAAATTCTTAGCCGGCATGCCTAAAATATCCTTAGCATAAGAAATTGCTAACAGCGAAAGCACGGCAATAGCAGAGGTAGCCACAAACAATTTTAAAAGAGAAAAAAGCACTATTTGATTACGTCGAATAAATTCTAATCCATAAACAAGGTCTTTTTTAATCGTGCCCTTGGTATGCTTAACTCCTTTAATCCTTTTTATCGGTATCACAATAATAGCTGCCGCCGCTATAAAATATAAGGCCGCAGCAAAAATAAAAGTTCCTTCATTGCCAAAATAATTGACCAGTGGCGCACCTAAGCCAAAACCAATCACCGAAGACGCCATCCAGGTAATCATAAAAAGTGAATTAGCAACAATTAAGTCTTTTTTCTTGACTAATTCAGGAATAGACGCTGATTCTGCTGGTGCAAAAAATTGGGTGGCCGTATAAATCAAAAAACTAACTAAAAAAATCAAAGCCAAAGATTGTTCAATTAAAGGAACAATTAATAAAATTAATAAACCCCTCATTAAAGAAGTGATGCTTAAAATGGCTTTACGATTCCATTTGTCCACAAAAACCCCGGCTAAAGGGCCAAAAAGTACAGAGGGGATGCCAAAAGCCAGTAATGGAACCGAAACTCCCAGATTAGATTTAGTCAAGTTATAAGCAAGGATCATTAAGACATAGACAAAAATACGGTCTGCTAGCTGGGAATTTAATTGGCTAAACCAAAGCACCAAAAAACTTCGATTAGATAAGACTTTTATAAAGCTTTGACCTTCTCCGGTCTCTACCATTTCCTAATATCTCTTCCTATATGTTCAGTTAATGAATCAGTGGGATTAACGTCTGCTTGATAAATACCCTCAAGCACTACAAAATCATTTACAAAATCTTTAGCAACTTTTCTTCCTGGAACGTCGGCTTTTAATTGTAACAAAGCTTTGAGTAATAAATCAAATAGTTCTGGATAAGGCTGCCCTATCGCCGTACCCATATCAATTAATTTAAGAATATAAAGTCCAGCCGGAAGACGATCTTCTCCGTCCCTAATTCTCTGAAAAGTTTCAATCATCTGGCACTGGGAAATAATATCTAAGTTACGCCCTTTGGCAATAAAGTATTCAGCATGAGTAAAAGGCTCAACTCGTCCGCCTAATCTAGAGGGAACTTTGCGCGCACTCTTGGCAATAGCTTTTATTTTTCCAGTATCCCTTGAAAACAAAGTAACCATTTTGTCTGCTTCAGAAAATGGAGCAGTTTTTAAAATTATTGCTCTGGTTTTATAGGAAGCCATATACTAAATGTGGTTCCCTTTCCAGTTTCGCTCTCAACATTGATTTCTCCATTATGCTCTTTTACAATTCGATAGGCAACTGCCAGACCCATGCCGGTTCCCTTTTCTTTTAAACTAAAAAATGGATCAAAAATCTGCCCTATTTTATTTTCGGCAATTCCCACCCCACTATCTTTTACTTCAATGGTAATTCCTTGCTTATTTTCAAACGATCGAACTAAAATCCCCCCACCATTAGGCATAGCTTGGATAGCATTTAACAATAAATTTAAAATTACTTGAGAAAATTGCTCACGGTCTGCCTGAATTTCTCTAACTTTACTTAATTTTTTGTTTAAACTGATACTTTTTTTATTACATTGATTTTCAATTAACTGAAGATTCTCTTCAATAACATTATTAAGATTAAATTTAGTTAAAGAAAGGCCCTGGGATTGTCCCAGTTTCAACATCTTTTCAATTAAATTATTGATCCGGTCAATCTGGCGGCTAATTAAGTCCTGGTATTTTTTAAGGAAACTGGCGTCATTTAAGTTTTCTTCTAGCACTTGAGTCATGCCTTTAATCGACGCTAAAGGATTTTTAATTTCATGCGCCATACCCGCCGAAAGCGTACCCAGTGAAGCTAATTTATCGGCTCGCAATAGCGATCTAAATAATTTCTTGTTCTCCAAAGAAAGATCGTCAATGGTTTTTTGGTAACGATATTCCCCTCTAAAGAAAATACGATCAATAATTCCTTGAACCCAATCTTTGACTGGTTGAAAAATTAAAACCGAAATAAAAGCCACTACAAACATAGTCAATAAAGGATTAAAACTTACATAACTAGTAAGTAAGGAGTTGGTAAGTAGTATAGTCAAGGCATAAAAACTGGCAAACAACAAGGTTAAAGTGGAATAAACTAAACCTTCACGTATAATAATGGAAACATCCAGTAATTTATGTTTAACAATGGCGTAGGCCATAATTAAAAGGCAAAGTGGCAAGCCATAATAAGATAAGACCGGGAAATTAATTCCCCAAATAGGAAAAAATGCCGTCATCCCACCTAAAAAGCCAATAATCGCCGCTACAATGACATAAAGTAGCTGGTTTTTCTTTTGTCCTGAAACGTTGCGAAAAGAGTCAATTAAATAATAAAACCCGCCAACGAAACAAAAAGCAATAAAAACCGCAAAAGCTGGATAAACAATACCTGGCTGGGGATAATATTTAAAACCTCCGGTGGGAGCAACATCCATAACAAAGAATGGAGTAAAATCTAAGGCAAGAAAAATAAAGCCAGCTAAATAAACTATATAAATAATTGCTTTTTCCTGTTTTTCTCTTTCTACTAAAGCCAAAATAAAGTGCAGAAAAAATACCGGTATAAATATGGCACCAGCAATCCCCTCTCTGGTCCAAAGCAAGACAAGTTCTTTGCTTTCAGCGGCTCCTCCCATTACCTGGGCAAAACACCAAAGGGCTAAGCTTAAAGAAAACATGGCTAAAGTTAGATTAGCAGATTTATTTGAGCCTTTAACAAAAACAAAAATTCCCAGGAGCAGTGAAACAATAGCAGTAAAAAGCAAAAGATCCATGTAAGAATTATATCACTTAATTAATGAAAGTGCTTCAGCTCGGGTTTTTGCGTTTTTCTGAAAAACTCCGCGCACAGCAGATGTAGTAGTAATGGCGCCTGGTTTTTTCACCCCGCGCATTGACATGCAGAGATGTTCTGCTTCAATTACAACAAAAACACCTCTAGGCTTGATTTTTTTCATAATACAATCAGCAATCTGGCTGGTTAAGCGTTCTTGTATTTGCGGCCGTTTGGCAAACCCCTCCACCACTCTAACTAATTTTGAAAGACCGGTAACACGCCCCATAGTAGGAATATAAGCCACATGCGCTTTGCCAAAGAACGGAACCAGATGATGTTCACACATAGAATAAAAGGGAATATCTTTGATCATAACCATTTCTTCGTGATCTTCTTCGTGAAATACCGTCAACTCTTTAGCTGGATCACTATGCAAACCACCAAACAACTCTGCATACATCCTCGCCACGCGTTTAGGAGTATCTTTTATCCCTGACCGCTTAGGATCTTCCCCAATCGCAATCAATATTTCTTTTATAGCTTTTTCAATCTTTTTCTGGTTGATCATTAAAACAACCCCTTAATTTTGCCATCTTCAGACACATCCATGTTTTCTGCAGCCGGGTGTTTTGGCAAACCAGGCATAGTGAGAATTTTACCGGTGTAAGCTACAATAAAACCTGCACCAGCTGAAGCTTTGAGTTTTTTAACTGTAATTTTAAAGTTTTTAGGTCTGCCAAATTTTTTAGCGTCATCTGACAAAGAATATTGGGTCTTGGCCATACAAATTGGCAAATCAGCAAAACCATGTTTTTCTAAAAATTTTAAATCTTCTTGCGCTTCATCTTCAAATTTAACTCCCGCTGCTCCATAAACCTGCTTAGCAATCAATTCAATCTTCTTTTCTAAAGGAGTTTTTAAATCATAGAGACACTGGAATTTAGCTTTTTGTTTACAAGCCTCAATAACTGCTTTAGCTAGATCCGCTCCACCCTTACTTCCCTTTGCCCAAACATCCGATACAACACAAGGCAGATCAAACCTGGAACAATTGGCCTGGATAATACGTATATCCTGATCTTTATCACTGGTTTTGCGATTAATTGCAATAACAATTGGCACCCCAAAGTTTTTAAGGTTTTCAATATGTTTTTCCAGGTTATCATAGCCATGCTGTTTTAAAGCTTGTTTGGTAACAACCAAAACCACAGCTGATGGTTTTAATTTGCCTACTCTGCATTTGATATTAAAAAACTTCTCTGCTCCAAGATCAGAACCAAAACCTGCTTCAGTAACCACATAATCAGCTAATTTCAAGGCTAATTTTGTAGCAATTAAACTATTACAGCCATGAGCAATATTAGCAAAAGGTCCACCATGAATAAAAACAGGATCGCCTTCAAGAGTCTGAACTAAATTAGGTTTTAACGCATGCCACATTAAAAGTGCCATAGCGCCTTGAGCTTTTATATCTTTTGCCCTAACCGGCTTACCACTTATATTATAAGCAATAATAATTTCACCCAGTCGTTTTTTCATATCAGTTACACTGGTTGATAAACACAAAATCGCCATTACTTCAGACGAAGCCGTAATATCAAATTGCTCACGTAAAGATCGGTCATTCATATCCATTGTTCTGCGCCAGACAATGCGATTAATATCAATGGCTAATTTATTGCCTTGATGAACGTGATTATAAACCATGGCAGTTAAAAGATTATGAGCTGAAGTAATCATATGCATATCACCGGTTAAATGCAGATTAATATCATCCATGGGAATTACTTGTGAATAACCACCACCCGCAGCCCCACCCTTCATCCCCATTACTGGGCCAAGGGATGGTTCGCGGATGCAAGCAATAGCTTTGGGAAGCGATTGAGCTAAACCAATAGTGGTAGTAGTTTTTCCTTCACCTTGTGGAGTTGGCGTCATAGTGGTAACTAAAATTAATTTGCCATCTTTTTTCTTCTTCAGTCGCTTAAAAATATCTAAATTAACTTTAGCTTTATCTTTTCCGTAAAATTCTAATTCAGAAACCTTAATTCCAGCTTTTTTGGCAATTAATTCAATATTTTTAATTTTCGCCTTTTGGGCTATTTCAATATCTGTTGGCATGTCTTATAAATCCCCTCCGCAGTTAAACCATATTTTTCTAATAGTTCAGATCGCTTGCCTTGCTCAACAAACTCTGATGGAATACCAAGGCGGTGAATAGGAATATTAATTCCCTCATCAGATAATAATTCCAATATTGCTGAACCAAAACCACCTTCAAGAACTCCTTCTTCAACCGTTACCACATGTTTTGCATTCTTAACTGCGTTTAAAATCAATTCTTTGTCTAAAGGTTTTACAAATCGGGCATTGATTACTGTGGCATTGCCCAACTTTTCAGCCGCTTTAACCGCCGGATCAACCATTGAGCCGACTGCGATAATGACTAATGACGAATGACTAATGGCTAATGAATTTTCAGACTTGCCAATGTCCAATTCTTTTAATTCTTGGTCTAACTCAACACCAGGTCCTTTACCTCTGGGATATCTAATAGATATTGGTCCATCATGTTTACTAGCAGTATAGAGCATGTGCTGAAATTCATTTTCATCTTTTGGCGCCATCACTACCATATTAGGAATTGACCGGAGATAAGCTAAATCAAACATCCCATGATGGGTTGGGCCATCTTCCCCTACTAAACCAGCGCGGTCAAGACAAAAAGTAACTGGTAAATTTTGCAGGCAAACATCGTGCACTATTTCATCATAACTTCTTTGCAAAAAAGTGGAATAAATCGCCACCATTGGCTTCATTCCAGAAATCGCCAGGCCGGCGGAAAAAGTTACTGCATGTTCTTCTGCTATCCCTACGTCAAAAAAACGTTTAGGGAATTTTTTAGCAAACTCTTCCATGCCAGTTCCATCCAACATCGCAGCCGTAACCCCAACAATTTTAGAATTTTCCTGAGCAATCTTAACCAGGGTTTTACTAAATACTTTAGTATAAGTTAGACCCTTTGTTCCATTTAAGGCTTTACCAGTTTTAATATCAAAAGGACCTGTCCCGTGAAAACGGCTGGGATCATCTTCTGCCGGCTTAAAGCCTTTGCCTTTTTTAGTTATCACATGAATCAAAACCGGTCCCTCAATATCTCTGGCATGATGCAAAGTGCTGATTAAAAGTTGGATATTGTGTCCATCAATCGGTCCAAAATATTTAAAACCTAATTCCTCAAAAATAACATCTACCTTAAAACTCATAACCAAATGTCTGGTGCGATCTTTTAATTTACGGGCTGCCTCAAAAAATGGAGTTCCAATATTAGGAATTCTTTTCACTAATTTTTCAATCCGGTTCCTAAGCTCAACATAAACATCAGAGGTTGAAACTTGAGTTAAGTAATTAGAAAGCGCGCCCACATTTTTTGAAATAGACATTTCATTATCATTTAAAATCACAATAAAATTGGTTTTTAAGTTGGCAACATTATTTACACCCTCAAAAGCCAATCCACCGGACATAGAACCATCACCAATCACCGAGACTACTGAATAATCTTCCCCTTTTAAATCGCGAGCCTTAACGATACCCAGCCCAGCAGAAATAGAAGTGGAAGCATGGCCCACAGCAAAAGCATCATGTGGGCTTTCAGTTGGTTTGGGAAATCCAGAAATACCATTTAAGGTCCTTAAAGTTTCAAACTCTTTCACTCGACCAGTTAAAATTTTATGCGCATAAGCCTGATGCCCTACATCCCAGATAATTTTATCTTTAGGAGTGGCAAAGCTAGCATGTAGCGCCACAGCCAACTCAATTGCCCCAAGACTAGGAGCAACATGCCCACCATTTTTGGAAGTCACTTCAATAATTTTCTGACGAACTTCGGCAGCAACTTCTTCCAGTTGTTTCCCATCCAGTTCTTTTAATGTTTCTGGTAATTTTATTTTATCTAATAAAGTAGACATAATAAGTAAGTAAAGTCATGGTAACAGCTAAAGTAGCACCAGCAACCACCTCAATCGGATCATGCCCTAAAATCTCTTTTAGTTTGCTGATTTTAACTTTGCCGGTTGAATAACTATCATCAATAATCTTGTTAAGAATTTCCGCTTGTTTTCCCGCTGCCCGCCGCACCCCTGTAGCATCATACATAACAATTAAGGCAAAGACGAAACAAATTACAACTAAAGGACTGCCAATTCCAGCACTAAGTGCTACTGCTAAAGTTAAAGAAGTAACTGCTGCCGAGTGAGCAGATGGCATACCACCCGCCTCAAAAAAGTGCCACAAATTAAGCTTCTTCTCTTCAAAATAGTAAATAACTACTTTCAAAAATTGAGCTAAAAACCAAGAAACCACTACTGATACAAGAACAAAATTCGACAACAACAAATTTATCATGATATTATTCCTTTCGCCAATTTTAAATCTTCTGGAGTGGTAATTTTTATATTTTGGTACGAACCCATTGCCATTTTTACAGGAATACCAAGTTTTTCAACCAACATGGCATCATCTGTAACCTGATATCTATTATACCCTGCCTGATAAGCTTTGACTATAATTTCCTTCTTAAAAACCTGCGGCGTCTGCGCCCGCCATAAACTTTTCCGGTTTAATGTTTTCTCAATTTGAAGTTCAGATTTATTTTGATGTTTGATGTTTGATGTTTGAAGTTGTTTTATTGTGTCTTTAACAGGAACCCCAACTACTATCGCTCCTTCTTTTTTAGCTTCTCTAACTGACTCTTCAATAATATCAACACTCACAAAAGGCCTTGCTCCGTCATGAATCGCCACAATTTCACAATCATCAGGCAATTCTTTTAAGCCATTATTAACCGAATCCTGTCTTTCTTTGCCTCCAGCAACAATTTTTTTGATTTTTTTAAATTTAAACTTTTTAGCTTTTTCAATTTCTTCTGGGCTTATTACCAAAATGATTTCATCTATACAATCAGCTTTTTCAAAAATCGAAATAGTCTGCTCCACCATGGGTTTACCGGCAATTTCCAAGAATTGCTTGGGCTGACCCATTCTTTTGCCCATTCCACCTGCTGTTATTATCGCAACTGTTTTCATGTTAAAACTTTGCATCCCTTTTTGGTTACTAAAACCATATCTTCAATCCTGACCCCGCCCCAACCTTTTATATATATTCCCGGTTCAATACAAATAACTGTTCCTGCTTTTAATTTTCGATTATTTTTACTGGAAATCTTAGGCGCCTCATGGGTTTTATGTTCAATCCCATGTCCAGTGCTATGGATAAAATACTTTCCATAACCTTTGCTTTTAATATATCGCCGCGCTGCTTCATCAATTTCACAACATTTTTCCCCCACCTTTACCACCTTAATGGCCCTTGCCTGAGCCTTTTTCACTATTTTTATGATCTTTTTTTGCTTTTGGCTAGGCTTTCCCACTACAAAAGTGCGGGTAATATCAGACCTATAACCATTATACAGTGCTCCGAAATCGACTACAACCAACTCCCCTTTTTTTATTCGTTTATTAGCAGCAAAACAATGAGGAATAGCCGATCTTCTACCAGAACCAACTATAATTTTAAAAGCTGGTTTAGCATTATATTTTTTTAAGAGGGCTTTAATTTGGGCTGCAACGGTTGATTCTTTTAATCCAGGCTTAATTTTAATAGAAGATAAAACCTTAAGCGCTATTTGGATGGCTTTTAACTGGTTTTTATTCACTTTTTGATCAAGTCAATTGCAGCTTTTAGACCAAAAATATAACTGTTGAGACCAAAACCAGCCACTTGACCCACTGCCACAGGAGCAATAACTGATTTATGCCGAAATTCTTCGCGGGCATAGATATTTGAAAGGTGGACTTCAATAGTTGGAACCTTAACCGCAGCAATTGCATCCCGGATAGCAACGCTATAATGGGTATAGCCACCGGGGTTAATTACAATGGCATTAAATTTTCCCTTAGCCTGCTGGATAGCATTAACAATTTCACCTTCAATATTGCTTTGAAAGGTTTCTATATCAACTTTTCCATTTTTAGCCACAACTTTTAGCTGTTTATTGATTTCTTCTAAAGAAAGATCGCCATAAACCCCCACTTCCCGTTCGCCTAACAAGTTTAAGTTGGGGCCATGGATTATGAGTATTTTTGCTGTCATGACAATAATCTTAACACAGTTTATTATACCCCGCAAGAATATGCTATAATTCCTAGGTTATGCCCAAAAGCCGAGAATTATTGATAAAAGTTTTTATTATTGGCTCTTTCATCTTTATTGCTGCTGTGGCAGTAATTTTTTTGCAAATCATTTATCAACTACCGGATATTGAGAGCTTAAATGCCTATGTTCCCAGCGAAACCACTTTAATTTTTTCCGCGAATGGAAAAGTATTGGCTCGATTACATCGAGAAGAAAACCGGCAAATAGTGCCGCTTTCAAAAATCTCTCCTAATATGCAAAAAGCAGTCATTGCCATTGAAGACGAGCGGTTTTATAAGCATAAAGGGGTGGACTTATACAGTATTATCCGCGCTACTTTAAAAAACGCTATTTACGGCCGAGTGATTGAAGGCGCCAGCACTATTTCTCAGCAATTGGCCAGGAATTTATATTTAACCCGCAGAAAAACCATGGTCAGAAAATTAGCCGAAGCAATCTTAGCCCTTCAAATTGAACAGCGTTATACTAAATCAGAAATTTTAGAAATGTACTTTAACCAGGTTTATTTTGGACATAATTCTTATGGCATTGAATCCGCTGCAAAACTTTATTTCAATAAACCGGCTGCTGACCTTGATCTAGCTGAAGCAGCCATGATTGCCGGATTAATCAAAGGCCCGGAACGTTATTCTCCTTATAGAAATTTTAAACGCTCTAAAATGCGCCAAATCCATGTTTTAAATGTAATGTTAAATCAAGGGGTTGTTTCAGAGCGTGATGCAAGGCTAGCGGCAATTAGGGAACTAGACTTTTCACCTAAAAACTTAAAAAGAAAAGGCGAAATCGCCCCCTACTTCATCAGTTATATACTCCAGGATCTGGTTGAAAAATATGGGGAAGAAACTGTTTATCACGAAGGATTAAAAGTTTATACCACCCTAGATACTTCTATGCAAACCGTAGCAGAAAACGTAATAACCGATCGTGTTAGCCGAGAAGGTGAAAGATATAAATTCAGTCAGGCCGCCCTAGCCTCCATTGATCCTCGAACCGGCTATATCAAAGCCATGGTAGGCGGAGTAGATTTTTACGAGAGCAAATTTAACCGCGCAGTACAAGCCAAACGTCCACCCGGATCTTCTTTTAAACCTTACATTTATGCTACTGCTATGGAACAGGGTTTTTCTCCTGGCACCATCTTAATGGATACTTTCACTACTTTTGAGGTTTTTCCTAATGAAGATTGGAATCCAGATGGAACCTGGACCCCAATGAATTTTGATAATAAATTTAAAGGGCCAATAACTTTGCGCTATGCCCTAGAAAAATCACTTAACATCCCAGCCATTAAACTTTTAGAAAAAGTAGGGATCCACTCTGCTATCAGAACCGCCAGAAAAATGGGAATCCAAAGCCATCTTGAGCCAGGCTTAGCCCTTACCCTAGGCGCTTCTGAAGTAACTTTGCTTGAAATCACTTCTTCTTTTGGCACATTTGCCAATGAAGGCATCTGGGTTGAGCCTACTGCCATTACTAGAATTGAAAGCCGCAATGGGGCCGTGCTTTACAAGCACAAACTTAAAGAAAAAAGAGCGCTTGATCCTGATATTTCTGCAGTCATGGTAGACCTAATGCAAGGAGTAATTAAGCGCGGGACCGGTGTTAGGGCAAATATTGGCCGCCTGGCTGCAGCAAAGACAGGAACCTCGCAGGAATTTAGGGATGCCTGGTTTATTGGCTTCGTGCCACAACTAGTAACTGGGGTTTGGGTAGGCAATGATGATAACACTTCAATGGAAGGTGTGGCAGAAGTAGGCGTTTGTCCCAGAATCTGGAAAGCTTATAATTTACAAGTGTTAAAAGAACAACCAATCCTAAATTTTCCTGAACCAGAAGGTCTGGTCTGGGTAGAAATCAATAAGAAAAACGGAAAACTGGCTTCTGCTGACACCCCAGCTGAAGATCGAATAAAAGAAGCTTTTTGGCAACATAATGTACCCAAAGAATACGATCAAAGTGCAGAAGAAATCAGTGAAATAGTTTATGGAGAAGATGGTTCAGAAGAAAGGAAAAAAGAAAACGATGAGCAACTCCTCCCCATTGGTTTTTAAGTTTGGCACCGACGGTTGGCGCGCTAAAATCGCAGAGGATTTTACCTTTGATAACGTCCAGCTGGTTGCCCAAGCTTTAGTGGAACATTTAAAAGAAAAAGGCTTAGACAAAAAAGGCCTGGCAGTTGGCTATGACAATCGTTTTCAATCCGAGCATTTTGCCAGAACTGCAGCAGAAGTTGTTTCTGGCGCAGGCATTAAAACTCATCTAGTTAAATATGCCATCCCCTCTCAAGTTCTTTCTTTCTTTGTGAATCAAAATCAATTAGCAGCTGGAATCATGATCACCGCTTCCCACAATCCACCAGAATGGAATGGCTTTAAGATTAAAGAAGAATTTGGCGGATCTGCTTTTCCAGAAACTACTAAAGCAGTGGAAGCTAAGATAAAAGATAAGCTAGAAATTAAACTTTCAGGAAAAAATATTGTGCTGGCTGATCCAAAACCAGCTTATTTCAAAAAGATAAAATCCTTGGTTGACTTAGACCTAATTAAAAGCAAGAAAATAAAAATCATTATCGACCCCATGCACGGTAGCGGCGCGGGATTTTTTAAAGAATTGGGACTGGATGTAATTGAAATTAGAGGTAATCGCGATCCTTCTTTTGGTGGAATTAACCCAGAACCCCTGCCAATAAACCTTGAAGACTCTATTTCTTTTGTAAAAGATGCTGCTTTAAAAGACAGCAATGAGCTAACTGCCTGCATTGTTTTAGACGGTGATGCAGACCGCTTAGCGGCTATTGATGGTAGCGGACAATTTATCAATACCCATAATGTTTTCACTCTTCTGCTCCACCATTTGGTAGTGCATAAAAAAATGACTGGAAATGTGGTAAAAACTTTTAATTTAAGCAATTTAATTGACGCCTTATGCAAAGAATATAAGAGAAAACTACATGTAACTCCAATCGGCTTTAAACATGTAGCCAGCTTAATGCTAAAAGAAGATATTTTACTGGGTGGCGAAGAATCAGGCGGCATGGGCATTAAAGGCGCTATCCCCGAAAGAGACGGAGTCTTAGCTGGGCTTAATTTATTAGAGTTAATGGCGCTAGAAAAACAAACTTTAAGCCAAATTTTAAATGGCATTATGAAAAAGCATGGTTATTTTTACTATGACCGGTCAGACATTCATACTGATAAAGCAAAACAGTTGGTAGAAAGCTTAAAACAGAATCCACCTAAAACTTTTGCCCATAAAAAAGTAGTTAAAGTAGAAAACTTGGATGGCTTAAAATTAAATTTTGAAGACCAAAGTTGGATTTTATTCCGCGCTTCAGGTACAGAGCCCCTGCTTCGAGTCTATGTTGAAGCTAGAAGCCTCAAAGACGTCAAAGAAATACTGGGAACGGGAGACAGTTTAGTTAGTTCCTTGTAAATCTTGCTCAAACTTTTCTTTTTTCTCGATCCTTCTGATCTCTTTTTGCTCTTGCGCTACTTGCTTCCAGGCATTTAATTTTTGAAAGGCTTTTTTCAACTGTTCATGCTGGTCTTTATTATCAGCTGCCACCATAGAAGCTTTTTCGTAAGTTTCAATTGCTTTATTTTTCTGACCGTTCTTTACATAAGCCTGAGCCAAGACCAAATAAAGGTGATAATTGCCACCTTCGGTTTTAACGGCTTCTTCATATTCAATTAAGGCTAATTCATTTTTTCCAATGCTAGCGTAAGTATCCCCTAAATAAATGTGCAAATAAGGGTTAAGCGGATTAGCTGCAATAGCTTTTTTATATTCTTCAATCGCCTGGATAATTTTTCCTTGAAAGCGCAGTTGGTTAGCTTTTAATTCCGAACTAATGATTTCAACCTTAGCTTCTTGTTTTAAACTGCTATACCAGCGTTGAAAAGATTTTTCCTGTTTCTGTGCCAAAGCCGCTTTTTCAATGTCTTTTTCCTTGCCATCAAATTTCCTAAGCTTTGAGTCAGTAACTTTTATAACATGAAATCCAAAAGGAGATTCAACAATTTTGCTAACCTCCCCTATTTTTAAACTAAAAGCAGCTTGCTCAAAAGGTTCAACCATAACCCCAGTAGCAAAAAAGCCCAAATCCCCGCCTTTAATTTTCGATCCCGGATCCAGGGAATATTTTTTAGCTAGGCTGGCAAAATCCCCGCCATTATTTACTTGTTTTAATATGTCCTTGGCCTCTGTTTCTTTTGAAACTAAAATATGGCTGGCACGCACTTCACGCAAATCATCCGGAGAAACTTTGACATCATCCTTCACCTTTTGCATCATCTTTTGCACCATCATCTCTTCTTTTACCATTTTTTTGAATCTAGACATGGTAATTCCCATGCGCTTCAACGCAACTTCCATATCTTTTTTTGATTTAAAATTTTGCTGTTGAGCAATATTGCTTATTACCATATCCACTTCACGGTTAGAAATTTTAGCCTTCTTTTTTGCCTGTTCTAAAACTAAAGTAAAATCAATCGTCTGTTGCAAAGCCAGGTTTTCAATAAAAGCCATATCTGAAGGTGAAACCTCTTTGCCAAACTGCTGCAACAAGCGGTTAAACATCTCTCGATAGCGAGCAGGATCAAGCTGCTTACCATTTACTTTAGCCAGTCCAGTTTGACGGCGGCTTCCTCCACCCGTCGACCTTGAAGCTGTTACCCCATAAAACATTGAAGCTATAAAAACAAACGCCACGGTTAACATAATCCATTTCATGTGCTTACGAAAAAAAGTTATCATTTTATTTCTCCTTTTAAAACTCTAGTTACCGATATATAAGCGCCTAGCATTCCCAGCGCGGTACCACCCAAAAACATAATAAAATAAACAAAAGTAAGCACTCCCTTATCTGTTAATAAAGGAAGAAAAGGAAGCGCCTCTGCAATCCGGCCTACTACTGATTCATAAGCAAATTTTAAGATAAAAAACGAACAAAACCCGCCCAAAACCCCAATTAAAACCCCTTCAATAATAAACGGCCATTTTACAAAAGTATCAGTTGCCCCTACTAATTTCATAATATAAATATCGGTTTCTCTGGCCAATACAGTCAAGCGGATTGTATTAACCACAATCAATAAAGTAGCTAAAGCAATTAATATTACCAAAGCTGATCCGCCAATCCTAACTGCTTCGCTTAGCGAGCGGATTTGGTCAATTAATTTACCACTGTAACGCACTTCACTTACTAATTTATTATTTCCTACGCTTTTTGCCACCTTAGGCAATAAATCTGGATGGGCAACTTTTATAATGAAAGTATGCGGCAAAGGATTACTCGTAACTATTTCAGCTAAATTGAGTTTATGGCTAAATTCTTTTTGAAACCGTTTCCAAGCTTCATTCCTGGAAAGAAATTCTACTTTTTTTACTCCCTGCATTTTAGATAATTGGATTTGAAGTTTTCCCGCTTGGTCTAAAGTAATTGGTTTTTCAACATAAGCGGTAATATCCAAGCCAGAAGAAACACTCCCCACAATATTACCTAAATTTAAAACAGAAAGAATAAAAATCCCGAAAATAACTAAGGCTACTGTAATGGTACCAATCGCTACCACGCTCATCAAAGCACTGCGCCTAAAAGAACGGAAAGCTTCTATAATAAAAAACTCTACATTACTAAACATTGTAGCCTCCCAGCATCTGGTCGCGTACAATGCGTCCCGCCTCAAGGGCTACCACCCTTCTTTTCATGTCATCCACAATACTTTTGTTATGAGTAGCAACTATAACAGTGGTATTGCGACGGTTAATTTTGTCTAAAAGCTGAACAATGTCCCAGGTAGTGGTGGGATCAAGATTTCCGGTTGGCTCATCCGCTATTAAAAGAGCGGGATTGTTAACAATGGCCCGGGCAATACAAGCTCTTTGTTTTTCTCCGCCAGAAAGCTCATTGGGAAAAGCATTAGCCCTGCGCAGCATCCCAACCAACTCTAAGGATTGCATCACTTTTCTGCGAATAGATGATCTTGGTGCACCAGTTACCCTTAAAGCAAAGGCCACATTTTCAAAAACCGTTCTTTTGGGAAGTAATTTATAGTCTTGGAATACTACTCCAATGTTTCTGCGCAAATATGGCACTTGTTCACTGTCTAAATCTGCCACGTTTACTCGATCAACAATTACCTTACCAGCTGTAGGCTTTTGTTCGCGGTAAAGCAGTTTTAAAAGCGTGGTTTTACCCGCCCCAGATGGCCCGACAATAAAAACAAACTCTTCTTTACCAATGTGAAGGTTAATATTTTGTAAAACATCTATCCCATTAGGATAGGTTTTTGCTACATTAATAAATTCAATCATAAATTATGCATACAACGGAAACTTCGTGCAGAGTTCCTTAACAGAATGCTTTACTTCTTGTTTAATTTTTTCATTGGCAACATCACTTAAAATTTTACCAATTAAATCCGCAATCAATTTCATTTCCGGCTCTTTCATTCCACGAGTAGTCAAAGCTGGAGTTCCAATCCTAACTCCAGAAGTTACAAATGGTTTTTCCGGATCAAAAGGAACAGTGTTTTTATTGACGGTAATACCAACTTCATCCAATACTTTTTCTGCGATTTTACCGGTGACTTTTTTAGGTCGAAGATCAACTAAGACTAGGTGGGTATCGGTTCCCCCAGAAACTAACCGAAAACCATTTTTTAATAAACCTTCGGCCAAAGCTTGGGCGTTTTTAATAATCTGCTGCTGATATTTTTTAAAGTCAGCAGTCATCGCTTGCTTAAAAGACACGGCTTTAGCCGCAATAACGTGCTCTAGCGGCCCACCCTGGCAGCCAGGAAAAACCGCTTTATTAATTTGCTTGGCATAATCAGCCTTACATAATATAAGCCCGCCTCTTGGCCCTCTTAAGGTCTTGTGCGTAGTGGAAGTAACTACTTCTGATACTGGAACAGGAGAAGGATGAAGGCCAGCTGCAACTAATCCGGCAATGTGGGCAATATCAACCATAAGCACGGCCCCTACTTCGTCGCAAATTTCTCTGAATTTATTAAAATCAATAGTACGCGGATAAGCCGTGGCCCCAGTCACAATCATTTTTGGTTTGCATTCTTTAGCTGATTTTTTAAGTTCAGCATAATCAATTGTTTCTGTTTCCTTATTAACACCATAAGAAACAAAATTAAAGTACATGCCGGTTATACTAACCGGACTACCATGAGTTAAATGGCCGCCATGAGATAAGTTTAATCCCATAACTGTATCGCCGGGTTTTAAAAATGCCACATAAGCCGCAAAATTAGCTTGCGAGCCTGCATGCGGCTGGACATTAGCATGGTCAGCACCAAAAAGCTTTTTGGCTCGTTCAATAGCCAAGGTTTCCACTACATCAACACAGTGGCATCCGCCATAATATCTTTTTCCTGGATAACCTTCTGCGTATTTGTTGGTTAAAACTGTACCACACGCTTCCATCACAGCTTTGGAAGTAAAATTTTCAGAGGCAATCATTTCAAGATTGTTTTGCTGGCGCTCAAGTTCTGCGTCAATAGATTTCGCCACTTCCGGATCAATTTTTCTCACTTCATCAATATTGAAATGCATAAATTAAAAGCCTCCTACAAATAAAAGTATATCATAAAATCCTCATCCTCTCTATCCACAAACCCAACCCTTCTCTATCGTAGATGGAGAAGGGATTTGACTTATCAACAAAGAAATATCTTACAAGCTGGGATGAGGATAGCAAAAAACCCTCGGTTGCCCAAGGGTTTTTTTGTGAGTTAGCTAATAAGGATCTATTATATTGTTAAAGTAAACAAAGCATAATCACTAATAATTGAACCATCTGAAAGAGTATAAGACACAGTTACTTTTACAGTGTAAGTTATACCAGACGTAAACGTTATAGAAGAAGACGTAAAAGCAACTGTCCAGGTATTAGTTAGAGCCTGAGAAATTTTAGTGTAAAGTGCATCCAAGTCAGAGGAAGTTGGAGCATAATAATAAAGTCCTCCGGTGCCATCAGCAAGAGACTGCATAGTTGATGCTGTAACACTTCCTAAACCAACCATATATATAGGTATACTGCTTGCATTAGCATGATTAATTACAGCAGTTGACGTTGTATAAACATCACTATCATTTTCTTTCCCATCAGTCATACCTATCACTGCTTTACGAGTATTGGTTCCGCCAACCACAGTATCTACTGATAAACCCAATGAATCGTACAATGCTGTAGAACCAGTAGCACTCATCGCTTCAATAGTAGCCTTTAAAATAGTTTTATTAGCAGCCGTTGTTGTCATCACTGGTGCCTCTACCGTAACATTGGTATAACTACTAAAAACTACAATTCCTAACTCATCAGTAGCCCCCATGTTATCCACAAAACTTTTAGCAGCAACTTCTAAACTTGCAAGAGCATCGTCAGTACTCATACTTCCACTCTCATCTAATGACATTACTAAACTAATCGGCAAAGCAGAGCCAGCAACTGGAGCAGTAACAGTACTAATACCACCCTCTACAGTAGCAACACTAGTGGCCCATATTTCAATTGTAATATTTGCAGTTGTTAAATAAGCCTCACCACTGATTACAACCTGGTCTTGATCAACCAAAGTAATGGTAAGACTTCCACTACTACTCCCTGTTTCTGCAGTAACAGAGCCCCCAGATCCTACCTCCACCGTGGTTGTCCCTGTCGGAGCTTCTGCCGGCGAAACAGTAGTCGTAGTCGTCGTACACCCATACATGACAAAGGCACTAAGACACAAAACCAAAGCGGACAAGTCGAAGGGCTTTAAAATTTATACACAGCTCTCCCTGTAAAACCAAGAGCACTGCTATATCCTACCTCAAGATTCTTGGAGTCGTCAAGGCTAATTCCGACAAAAATGCCAGCGCCAGTATGACCGCCTTTTGCAATATTGCCGGATAAACCGGGAATATCAGCAACAGTTTGTGAATAGCTACCATAATCAACGCCCAAACCAACATATTTATCAATAAAAAGTCTAGTAACTGCCAAGCCCGCTGTCATTACATTATATTGATTGCCTTGCAAATAACCAATGCCAATTCTAAAATTAACCTCTTCATTGACTGGCCGGATAAGATCAAAACCCACACCCCCAGCCCCACCACCATACATTATATTACCGCCAATACTAGTGCTTTTTCCTCTTTCTACCACAACTTCCCTTATTACCACTTCTTCCCCAACCACTGGCTGGGAAATTGGCTCTGGGTTTTCAATCGTGTTAATCTCTTCTTTTATGACCTTGGCTCGTGCCAAAGCATCGGTTTTTAAGGTTTTCAGCTGGGCTTCCTTGCTTATGTCGTTTGCTTTTTTAGCTGTTTCCAGTTTTTTATCCAAAGAAACAATATATTTTGAAACTTTTGCTAATTCTGCCTTTTTTTCAAATAAAATCTGCTCAACCGTTTGATCAGAACGCTGAGCAAGACAAAGTGAAGTAAAAAATAATAAAACTAATGAAACAACAACAATCTTTCTCATTGAAACCCCCTTTATTTTCTCTGTGCTGATTTTAACACTTCCCCAACTATTGTCAAGGAAAATTATATCAGCTATAATATCCTTTCTACTTTCATGAATGAGTACGAAAAATACCTTCAAGAAAATGCTCCCGAAAGCTGCGAAGCTTGCGGGGGAACTTTGAACCAAGAAAAAGTTAATTTAGAAGATTATCAGGGTGGAAAATTATATGTAATGGAAAATATCCCAGCTCTGGTTTGTCAGGAATGCGGGGAAGTCTTTATTCCAGAACCAGCCATGAAAGAATTTGAAGGTATGATTAAAACGGCTAAAAGTCGACCCAAACCTAAAATTAGGAGGAAAAAGTAATGGATACTATATTAGGTAGATCAAAAAAAACTAGGCGAGCATATGGATTTGATGAAATCTCACTCTGCCCTTCAATTGTTACTATTAATCCAGATGATGTTGATATTTCAGTTGAGATCGGAGGCAAAAAATTGGAGATTCCTATTATCGCCTCTGCTATGGACGGTGTAGTTAGCCCTAAAACTGCGGCTTTAATGAGCAAGTACGGTGGACTTGGAGTTTTAAATTTGCAAGGAATTTGGACTCGCTATGAAGATGCAAATAAAATTTTAAAACAAATCGCTTCAGTAAACAAAGATGAATATGTTCCACTTATGCAAAAAGTTTATCAGGAACCGGTTAAAGATGAATTAGTTATAAAACGAATTAAAGAAATAAAAGATGCCGGTGGTATTGCAGCTGTCTCTTCTATCCCCCAAAGAGCAAAAAAATTAGCCCCTATAGTAAAAAAAGCTGGAGCAGATATATTTGTAATCCAATCAACGGTTATCTCAACTAAACATAAATCTTCTGATGCAGAGCCATTAGACCTAAAAGAATTCTGTAAAATGATAGGAATACCTGTTTTGGTTGGTAACTGCGTTACTTATGAGGTCGCTTTAACTTTAATGGGAACTGGGATTGCTGGAGTTTTAGTTGGCATTGGGCCAGGCGCGGCTTGTACCTCAAGAGGAGTACTTGGAGTTGGTGTTCCTATGGCCACTGCTATTGCCGATTGTGTTGCTGCTAGAAATGCTTATTTTAAAGAAAATAGCATTTATGTACCTATTATTGCTGATGGTGGAATGGCAGTAAGCGGGGATATTTGTAAAGCCATTGCTTGTGGAGCAGATGCAGTCATGGTTGGTTCGCCAATTGCTAGAGCTACCGAATCTCCTGGTGGAGACTATCACTGGGGCATGGCCACACCATCGCCTACCCTTCCTCGAGGTTCAAGAATTAAAGTTGGATCCATTGGCAGTTTAAAAGAAATCTTACTTGGCCCTGCCAAATATGACGATGGCTCAATGAACTTTGCCGGCGCTTTAAAAACTTCAATGGGTACCCTAGGCGCAGCTAATCTGAAAGAAATGCAGCAAGTTGAAGTGGTAATTGCTCCTTCAATTCTTACTGAAGGCAAAGTTTATCAAAAAGCGCAGGCGCTTGGAATGTATAAGTAGTATGTGTTATACTCTCCCATGGCGAACGTAAAACACGACCTTATTGCAGTACTCGATTTTGGCGCTCAATATAGCCTGTTAATCGCCAGACGGGTGCGCGAATGTAATGTTTACTGCGAAGTACTTCCTCACGATGTTTCAGTTGATGAACTCAAGAAAAGACAGGTTAAAGGCATAATTTTGTCTGGCGGTCCAGCTTCTGTTTATGAAAAAGATGCACCTAAACCAGATAAAAAACTACTTGAATCTGGAATTCCCATCCTGGGCATTTGCTATGGCCTGCAATTAATGGCCAAAGAAGCCGGTGGTGAAGTAAAACAGGAAAAGAAGCGTGAATATGGCAAAGCTGACCTTTTTGTTGACGATAAAACTAATCTTTTTAACGGCCTGCCAATCCATCTGCAATGCTGGATGAGTCATGGAGATACGGTTGTTTCCTTGCCAAAAGGTTTTAAACAACTAGCTCATACTGATAACACCCAATTTGCTGCTATTGGCAATGTTGCCAAGAAATTATATGGCGTGCAATTTCACCCAGAAGTAGTTCACACCCCAAAAGGTTTAGAAATAATTAGAAATTTTGTAATAAATATCTGCGCCTGCAACCCAACTTGGACCACAGCCAACTTTATTGAAGAACAAATTAAACTTCTACGAGAAAAGATTGGTAAAAACAAAATTTTACTGGCTCTTTCCGGCGGAGTTGATTCAACTACTGTTGCAGCCTTAGTTAATAAAGCAGTTGGAGACCAGTTGATTTGCATGTTTATTGACCAGGGCTTTATGAGAAAAAATGAAGCTAAGAAAATCAATGAGCTTTTTACTGGAAGGTTTAAAGTTAACTTTCTTCACATTGACGCTTCAAAGCGCTTTTTTGGAAAACTAACTGGAGTAACTGAACCAGAAAAGAAAAGAAAAATTATTGGGGAAAATTTTATTCGCACTTTTGAAGAAGAAGCCCTACGACTGGGAGACATCCCCTATCTTGCTCAAGGCACCCTGTATCCAGATGTAATTGAAAGCGCGGTTCCTGGAACTACCACCGGTAAAGTAGCCAAGAAAATTAAAACCCACCACAATGTGGGCGGATTGCCGGAAAAAATGGGCTTTAAATTAATTGAACCCTTAAGATTGTTGTTTAAAGATGAAGTTCGGGTTTTAGGCAAAGAACTAGGCGTACCAGAAGATATTGTTAGCCGCCAACCCTTCCCCGGCCCCGGTCTTGCCATCCGCATTATTGGTGAAGTGACCAAAAAAAGAGTTGAAATTCTTCAGGCAGCAGATGATATTGTGGTAGGAGAAATTAAAAACGCCGGACTTTACAGAGAAACCTGGCAATCCTTTGCTGTGTTGCTACCAATTAGGACAGTAGGAGTTATGGGTGATAAAAGAACTTATTTAAATACTATAGCCGTCCGCGCAGTTAATTCAAAAGATGCTATGACAGCTGACTGGGCTCGTTTGCCTTATGATTTACTGGAGAAAATTTCCAGCCGGATTGTAAACGAAGTACCGGAAGTCAATCGCGTTGTCTACGATATTTCCTCAAAACCGCCTTCAACTATTGAGTGGGAGTAATCCTCATCCCAGCTTGTAGAATATTTTTTTACTTATAAGCTAAATCCCTTCTCCATTCCCTCGACAAGCTCGGGATGGAGAAGGGTTAGGTTCGTATTTTAAGAAAAGCCTTTCCCTCTCCATTTTTAATGGAGAGGGATCTTTATTCACTCAAGCAAACAAATTTAGAAAAACTTAGGGTGAGGATTGTTTTTTCTTTGCCCTCTGATGCCCCTCATAAGTCTTAGAAAACTCATGTGAACCATCTGGCTTAGCAACAAAGAAATAAAAATTAGTCTTGGCTGGATAAATCGCAGCTTTAATTGATTCAATCCCAGGATTGCAGATTGGTCCTGGAGGCAAGCCAAAGTTCTTATAAGTATTGTAAGGCGAATCAACTTCTAGTTGGTCTAAGTAAACTTTTTTAGTCGGTCGCTCAAGAGCATATTTAATTGTGGGGCAAGCGGCCAAGTACATTCTTTTGTTTAAACGATTATGGTAAACCGATGAAATAATTGTTCTTTCCTCTGGTTTTTGTGCTTCTTTTTCAATAATCGAAGCTAAAGTTAAAATCTCATGCAGATTATATTTAGTATCTTTTTTGGTTTTATCCCAAACCGGCATTACTATTTGATCAAAACGATTAACCATAGTATCAACTAAAACATCAACCTTAGCTTCTGGATAAAAGTTATAAGTATCCGGATACAAATAACCCTCTAAAGAGGTCAAAGCCTGTAATTTTTTATAGTCGGCATAACCCGCTCCCTTTAAAACCTCACCCATCTTATAAATCGAAGTTCCTTCGGGAAAAGTAACCTTAATCTGGTCAGGTGGAATAACCTCACCTCTTTTTAGCTTTAACAAAACCTTGATCAAGTTTTGTGAAGGAGAAAACTTATAGCTACCCGCTTGAATATTTTTTGAGAGGCCCAAAACCTTGGCCGCAACCGTAAAACTACTATCAGGACGCAGGATGCCTTCCACTTCTAAAATTGATTCAACCTGGCTAGTTGATGCTCCCGCAGGAATAATAACAATTTTTTCGGTCTTATCAAAAATATTTACTGACTGAAATAAAGCCGCAATAAAAATTAAAAGAGAGACTAGGATTAAAGTTAAACCTATTTTTATCCCATAGTTATTCATATCTTTAGCCCTCACCCCTATAATCCCCTCTCCCAGAGGGAGAGGGGATGCCCAAAGCTATGGGTCCCCCTTCTCCCTCTGGGAGAAGGGGGTTAGGGGGATGAGGGTTTTCTCCTCCCACTATCCAAATAATTTTGCAAAATTAAGACGGCTGCTGATTTATCAATTACTTTTTTGCGTTTTTGCCGGCTTAACCCAGCAGAAATCAATACTTTTTCAGCTTGCGAAGTGGTTAATCTTTCATCCTGAGTTTTAATAGGCACTTCAAAGTTGTTTTTTAATTCTTTAATAAATTCTAAAACTTTTTCCGCTTGGATGCCTATTTCCCCACGCATAGTCTTAGGCAGGCCAACAACAATTTCATCAATATTATCATAAGTTTTTAAAAGCTCTTTTAATTCAACAATATTACCAACCACACCAATGCCTTGAGAAGTTATACCAAGAGGATCAGAAATAGCTACCCCAATCCGTTTTTCGCCGTAGTCAATACCAACTACACGCATTCTTGCCACACTTTGGTAAAAGCTTCAGCTATTTTAGAGGGGTCTTTGGCTCCACCTTCTACTTTTATATCCCGGCCCCCACCCTTGCCTCCAACCACCCCACCAAAAACATCAGCAATCTTTTTAGCAGAATAACCCTTGCTTACTAAATCAGGAGTTACAGTAATTAAAAAGCGGACCTTGCCTTTTAGCACTGAAGCTAAAACTATAATACAAGATTTAGCTTGGTTCTGGACAATATCAGAAATAGTCCGCAGCATTTCCATGCTATACTCACTAAAATCTTTTAATAAAATTTTGACACCATTTTTTTCTTTTAACTCTTGTACATAAGCCACGGCTTCCTGGGAAGTGGTTTTTAGTCTTAAATCATTGATTTCTTTTTCGGATTTGGCCAATCGCTCTTTGAGCCAATCAATCCGGCCTTGAAAATGATCTAAAAATTTTTTAACGTTTTCCACATCTTGCTCATCCACTGCCTTAGCCATTCTTTCTAGCTCGGTAACTTCAATTTCAAAAATATCGGTTTCGGTAAACTGCTTCCCGCCCAAACTTTCAATAATCATCTGCTGCATCTTATATTTGCGTACCAATTCATGCACTTCATCCCGCATGGTCTTAGCTTTATAAACCAGATTCACTTTGGCCCGCTCTCCAGCGATTGCTTCAACCCTTCTTACGCCGGAACCGAGCGCACTTTCAGATAGAATTTTAAAAAAGAGGATTTCACTACAAGTTTTAGCATGGGTTCCTCCACAAAGCTCTAAACTATAATCTCCTACTTTTAGAACCCTAACTTTGTCTCCGTATTTTTCGCCAAACAAAGCAGTCGCCCCCATTGCCATGGCATCATCATAAGATTTTTCCAGGGTTTCAACTTTTATCCCTTGTTTAATTTTTTGGTTTACCCTTTTTTCTATTTCTAATATTTCAAGATCCTTAAGCCCACTAAAATGAGTAAAGTCAAAACGTAGTTTGTCTGGCCCCACATAAGAACCAGCTTGTTTAATATGACTACCCAACACCTCACTCAAAGCCTTATGTAACAAGTGGGTAGCAGTATGATGCAAAGTAGTTGCATGTCGTTTTGAAGCATCAATAATGGCCGTGGCTTTATCTTTTTCTTTTAAGCCTGCTACAGATTCAACCTTATGCATAACCACTCCCTGGGGAGAAGTTAAGGCATCTAAAACTCTGACATCTTTTTCCTTTAATTTTAAAATTCCACTATCCCCTACTTGGCCGCCCTGCTCAGCATAAAAAGGAGTTTTTTCTAACACTACAAAGTTTTGCTCTGGAAAAATTACCACTATTTTTGTATCAACTTTAGTATTTTTATGGCCCTCAAACTTAGTCGGCTTTATTCCCTCTAAATTAAGATGGGCTAAAGCTTGCTTATCGCCAGCAACTCCATTACCGCGAGCCCGTTCTTTTTGTTTTTCCATTTCCTGCTCAAAACCTTTTTCATCCACCTGACAGCCTTTTTCAGCTGCCATTTCTTTAGTCAGCTCAACAGGAAAACCATAGGTATCATGCAATTTAAAAGCCGCAGACCCTGGAATAATTTTATCCTGTTTATGTTTTTCCACTATTTGATTAAAAAGCTGCATACCTTTTTCTAAAGTTGATAAGAAATGTTTTTCTTCGGTTTTGATCACTTCTTGAATTAACTTAGCTTTTTCTCCTAAGCCAGGATAAACATCTTTCATATCAACAATAACTTCCTGAGCAAGCTTAGATAAAAAAGTGCCTTTAATACCAATCAGGATACCATGATGCACTGCTCGGCGGATTAAGCGGCGTAAAATATAGCCTCGGCCAATATTTTCTGGTATTACCCCGTCAGAAATAAGGTTAGCAGCTGCTCGAACATGGTCAGCAATAATATGCAAGGAAGCTTGAGAAGGGTTTGGTTGTTTAATTAGGTCTTTAACCTTATTAATTAAAGGGATAAAAAGGTCGGTTTTAAAATTATTATCCACGCCTTGCAACACAGATGCAATTCTTTCTAAGCCCATACCCGTATCAATGCTTTTTTGTTTTAAAGGGATTAAATCTCCCTTAGCATTGCGGTCATACTGGATAAAAACCAGGTTCCAGACTTCTAAAAAGCGATCGCAGTCACAGCCTGGCTGACAATCTGGCTTGCCGCAGCCATGCTCTTGGCCCATATCATAATAGATTTCAGAACATGGACCGCAAGGACCAGTTGGCCCCGCTGCCCAAAAATTGTTTTCTTCGTCTAATCTGAATATTTTTTCTTTGGCTAAGCCCATCTCTTTATGCCAAATATCAAAAGCTTCATCGTCTTTTTCAAAAATCGCGATTGAAAGTTTTTCCTGGGGAATTTTATATACTTGCGTCATCAGCTCCCAAGCAAAAACAATAGCTTCTCGCTTAAAGTAATCACCAAAAGAAAAATTGCCCAACATTTCAAAGAAAGTCTGGTGGCGGGCAGTTTTTCCTACCTGATCAATGTCATTGGTGCGGATACATTTTTGAACTGTAGTAGCTCTTTTATACTTTGCTTTTTCCTGGCCCAAGAAAATTGGTTTAAATTGGAGCATGCCGGCTAAGGTTAAAAGCACGGTTGGATCTTTGGGCACCAAAGAAGATCCAGGCAAAATCTTATGGCCTTTGCTTTCAAAAAACTTTAAAAACTTTTCTCTAATTTCCGAGCTTTTCATCGATCACCTTTCTAATCTTTTCTTGCACCTGTTTAATGTTATCTTTTTCAGTATTAATTATTTTAACTCTTTTTGAATCGTTTTTGGCGATTTGCAAAAATTTATTCCTTACCCGTTGGTGAAAATCCAGTTTTTCTTTTTCAAAACGGTCAGCCACCCCTTTTACCCGGGCTCTTTTTAAACCAAGACTAGATTCTATATCCAATAAAATAGTTAAATCCGGCATTAAACCCTTACAAGCTATCTTATTAATGCTGGCAACCAAATCTTCTGGCAATTGACTGCCGCCAACTTGATAAGCAGTGGTTGAATCAGCATAACGATCAGAAAGGATTATTTTACCCTGCTCTAAAGCCGGCTTAATCACTTTTTCTACGTGCTCTGCTCGATCAGCAGCAAAAAAGCAAAGCTCGCTTATTTTATCCAGCTTAATTCCAGAATGGAGCAGTAAATCTCTTATCTTCTGCCCTACTTCAGTGCCGCCCGGCTCATGGGTTAAAACCAGTTTATCGCCTAAATATTCTTTTAATAACTTGGCATGGGTACTTTTACCGCAGCCTTCTGGTCCTTCTAAAGTTATAAACACAATAACCTCCGATTAAATTAACAATTAACAATGACACAATTAACAACATTGTTGTTAATTATTAATTGTTTCATATTCTTCCCAAATCAAAGCCTAAGCTAAACTCGTTTCGCAGTGAGCGATAAGTAACAGATACATTATAGCAATGCATATTAAAAAATAAAGAATAATCTATATCTTCTGGACTCCAGTTGTCGGCATAATAAGAAGCGTAAACCTTAACCGCTGGAATACCAAAACGATAGGTAAACGCTGAGTAAACTTTATCCACGGCTCTGAACTTATACATTTCATAATTAAAAGGGCTTTGGCCGTCTACTTTAAAATAATGCAAATAGCCGCCTTCATACAAAAGTGTATCAGACAACGGTTTTGTCAGGTCAAAACCACCAGTATACTTTAACCAACTTTGTTCATTGGAATATTTGCTGGCATCCACTCCTAAATTAGGAGTCAACTTGCCAAATCCATCATAAAAATCTTTAAAAAGTGTAAATTTTCCAGACCAACGAGTTAAACGGATATTACCCCGTTCGCTAATTAGTCCAGCACTAATACTAGCATCATAATTCAGTTGACTGTTTAAAAATCGTCCGCTTCTCTCTTTGAGTTCCACCAAAGGTAAGAAGCTTACTTTTTGGTAATTTATCCTTTCTCGATAAGAAACAGTTGTGTCCAAACTATATTGATAATATTTAGCTCGAGGGATAAAACTCAAGGCAATACTTTCGTCCTGAATTTGGCGGCCAAAAAGAATGCTATGGGTGCCTCCGCCAGACCAAAGATCCGTCTGATTCCAGTAAGAGCGTAAACGCCCGCGATTATTATCGTTTAAAATATAAAATGCTTCCGCGCCAAAACCAAAACCCTTTTTTGAAGCATGAGATAGGCTATAGGTTCCAGAAAGCTCTCTTTTTAAATGCCAGGCCAATTTTTCGTTAACATAAGTACCATCCTCATCATTAGAACTGATTTCTGGGAAAGGCGGTAGATTTCTCTTCTCCTTATCCGCAGCGTAAAGGTCATAAATATAAGTAGGCATGGGAATTAGAGGCAAACGGTAAAACCAGAAATAACCCCAATAAGCTACCATCCAACCATGTTCGGGATAAAAAACAATATCTTTAGCCGTTACATAGTAATCTCCCCTATCACAAGTAGTAAAATAAGCCCCGTTTAAGTTAAATTCATCTTTGGAAAAAGCAATATCCTTTCCCTGTAAATGAATTCCGCCATAGTAAATTTTGACATCCTTGGCTGTACCAGTTTTTTCTTTAATTAAATAATCTAAAGTCTGACCTTCAATGGTAATACCTTCGTAGTAAAGAGAAAACCCACCTTCCGCGGAAATACTTTCGGTTTTGGTATGGTAAAAAATGTGGTGTCCGGTTAAATCAATATCTTTATAACTGACTTCCACAGAACCAGACGCTTCAACCAGGTTATTATCGCTATCATAAGACACATTTTCACCATTAATAATTAAATCTGTCTCACTAATTTGCGCCAAAGCACTGGAAATAATGACAAATGACAAATTAAAAATTAAAAATGAAGGAATAATTATTTTAAAAAATAAATGCCGAGCGAAAGTGAGGTATACATTCATTTGACATTTGACATTTGACATTTGAAATTAGCTTAAGCTACTTCCTCATATCGAATCTCTTTACTATGAAATTTAGTAATCTCTCTTCGAAAAACTAATTCTACAGTTCCAACTGGACCATTGCGTTGTTTGGCAATAATAATTTCTGCAATATTAGCGCGCTCTGACTGCGGATTATAATAATCATCGCGATGGATAAACATTACCACATCGGCGGTTTGCTCAATTTCGCCTGATTCACGCAAATCTGACAAGCGCGGCAGCCGATCATCCCTTTTCTCTATCGCACGAGAAAGCTGAGAAAGCGCAACCACTGGAACATCTAATTCTCTGGCTAAAGTTTTAAGCGATCTAGCAATTTCAGAAATTTCCTGCACTCGATTTTCAGAGCGGCTCCTGCCCCTCATCAATTGCATATAATCAATTACCACCAAGCCTAAGCCTCTTTCCAACTTCATTCTCCGAGCTTTTGCTCTCATTTCAGTAATGGTTAAGGATGGGGTATCATCAATAAAAATTGGAGCTTCTGAAAGCCGACCCAATGCCCGAGTTAATCTTTTCCAACCTACATCAGACAAGGTGGCGGTTTTTAACTTTTGCGCGTCAACCTCTGCCTCACTGCAAAGCAATCTTTGGGCTAATTGTTCTTTGCTCATTTCCAAAGAAAAAAGTGCTACTGGAACTTTGTGTTTAATGGCTGCATTAGCCGCAATATTTAAAGCTAGCGCGGTTTTACCCACCGAAGGTCTGGCCGCAATAATGATTAAATCCGAGTTTTGAAAACCAGCCGTATATTTATCCAAATCAGCAAAGCCACTGGGGGTACCGGTAATAGCTTCTTTTTTATCATAAAGGCTATCAATTTTGTCTAAAACACTTTTCACAACTGAATCAATTTTATGAAAACCAACTCGCACCCGTTTTAAAGCAATATCAAAAACCATTTTTTCCGCCCGGTCAAGCACTGTATCCACGTTTTCTACTTCTTCAAAAGAATGGGAAACAATATTGGTTCCAGCATCAATTAATTTTCTTAACGTGGATTTTTCATCGACAATCTTGGCATAATATTCAACATTAGCCGAAGTAGGCACCGCACTTAAAAGGTCGGTAATATAAACAGAACCTCCCGCTCCATCTAATTTTCCGCTTTTTCGCAAATCATCCGTAACTGTAACCAAATCAATGGGTTCGCCTCGGTCAAACAGGTTAAGTACTGATTCGTAAATATAACGATGGGCATCGCGGTAAAAACTATCAGCATCAAGCAGCTCAACCACGCGCGAAATTGCGTTTTTATCCATCAACATAGCACCCAGTACTGACTGCTCTGCGATTAAATCTTGTGGGGGAATCTTCTCTTGTGCCATAGGACACTATTTTACCGCATATTAAAGCTTGATTCAATAAGTTGGGGTTAGCTTACTTTAGATCCTGCAGCAATATCTTGTTCCACAGTAGTGCAAACCAATTGGCTGCGGTCTTCGCTATGCGCACAAAGTACCATGCCATGGCTCTCTACTCCGCGAATTGTCTTTGGCTCTAGGTTTGCCAGCATAATAACTTTTTTACCCGGCAATTCTTCTATGGGATAGAAAAGTTTTATGCCTGCCACCAAGGTTCTTTGTTCATTTCCAAGCTCAACAGTTAATTTATACAATCTATCCGCACCTTCGATTTCTTCTGCAGTCAAAATCTGCGCAACCCTAAGATCCATTTTTTGAAAATCAGCAAAACTTATATTTTCCATGATAATTCTCCTTTAAAAGTATTATAACAAATTAATCAGCTAAACGAGGTAAAGTTCCATTACAGCGGCAAACAAAACGGAAGGCTTCAATTGTAACTGGTTGTGAATCACGCTCAAAATTTTTCCACAGAAAATCTTTTATTGTTTTTTTCATTTTAGAATCAATTAATAAAAGTTCTACGATTTCTTGAGCATTGCGCACTGGCAGCACACAATCAGGATGCGCTGGATCAGTCTCAAAAATATCCCACCAATAAGGAAAATTCTGTACTTTCGTTTTCCCCACTCGAGCGCGAGGCTTTTCAGAATAAACCAACATATCTTTTTCTTGTTCTGGAACATTAAAGTCTAAAAACAAAACCGGATCATCTTCTCCTTTGATCTCCCCCCAATAAATTTCCACTTCTGCTTCTAAGCCTAAACTTAAAAACGAAGCTAAATCTACTTTTCTAGTGTCTGCTATATTCACATGAACTAAATCAGTGCGGGTAGACAATTGCGTTAACAGTTCAAGCCAATTTATTCCTTCTGACCAAACTTCTTCATCTATGGTTATTTTAGAGAAATTAGGCAATACACTTTCAGGTAATACACCTGGAAATTCTTTAACTTTATCTTCAGCTCCTGCATGCAAAGTAAAAACAACCCTATTGCTAGTCCAGGGAACTCTTTTTGTCATAGTGAAATATAATTTAAACAGATGCTTTTGTAGTGTCATTGGCAAATTAGATCCAATATTATCAAGCACGTTTCGTTTAAGTTCTTTTTGTAATGCTGTTGCTTGCTCTACTTCCCTTCTAGCGCTAGCTTCTTCTTTGGCTCTTATGCCTGCCGCCACCTGTTCCGCTTCTTCTGCTCTTTGGGCAGCTAATGCCTCTGGTGTCATGTTTTCCCAAAAACACTCGTCAAGTGGCGCAAGTTCTGGTATTTGCACTGACCCACCAAATAAAGGTGTGGGACTTTCTACTGTCATAGGATTTCTAAAACGAGATCCAGGTTGACCTTTGTAATCAAGCACAACATCCCTATCCTGCATAAATCTTCTTACATTAACCCTTAAGTATTCAATAGTAATTAACCAGGCACTATCCAAAACTTCCCAGTTAAGAGGATTGCCAGGAGCGCTAAAAAACGCACCAGTAGCTTTTCTCCTTAAATTATTTACTGGGTCAAAATCAACTTCTGCATCAGGCCTAAAATAACATCTTCCATCAGATCCTAAACCAATTGCTTCCCCTAGCTGTGTTTGCGCCAAAGGAATATCCGCTCTAAAACGGAGGCAAGATATTTGATTTCTCACTTGAGCAGCAGAAAGAGAAGTTATAAACTTGCGATCAAAACCACACAAAATATTAGCTTGTTCATCTGCCAAGGCAATTCCTTCTAATGTTTGAGATCTTCCTAAAGGATAGTAAGCAAAAAAGAGAAAATTGCGAGGGTCTTGCTGAGACAATCTTCTATGAGTAGTAGGTCCAGTACTTTTCTCCGCAGGACCAACTTCTTCTCTTAAATTAAAAACCAGTCCTCTTTGCATAGGAGGAGTTTCAAATCTCTGTCTGAAAACACCCATATTGGACGTATATCCACTAATAACTTGTAGTTTCACACATATATATCAGAAGGATTTAGAAAAAATTTCACTATTTCTCTAAACAAATTGAGGTGGGATGAAGATAAATATCTTTGGCCCCATACTTCATGTTGTCTTCAAGATACTTAGCCACATCAGTTTCTTTGTTGGGATTATAAATTCTTTCATTTCCCTGATCATCAACCACCACCACTTGCTCTTCAACATCCACTAGCTGCGCGCCAGATGAAATTTCTTTATCCGCGTTATAGATTTCTACTGCTTTAGCTGGGTTAAAACAAGTTCTAATCATTTTTTTTCTCCCTAAAATTTATTAACAGACTTACATATAATATATCGGGAGTACTAAAAGAAAACTTGCATGGAGGATGTAAAACATCTCGAATCATATAATTTTATCACTTATCTTTTGTCCCGAATTAATTCGAATTGCCAAAGACGAATTAAGTCTCAAATCTCTCCAATTAACACGAAACCATTGATACTCTTGTCAATCATTCTCTGCTTCCTATTCGTAGATATTCGTTTGGATTTGGGAATGAATTCGGGGAGCAACGATTCGAATTAATTTGTGACAAGTGATACGAGATAGAATTCGTGACTCACCAACCCTACAGGACTTTTTTTAAATACTTGCCAGTGTAGCTTTTAGAAATTTTAGAAACTTCTTCAGGTGTGCCCTCGGCCACAATAAAACCACCCTCATCCCCACCCTCGGGCCCCAAGTCAATAATATGGTCTGCGGTTTTTATTACTTCTAAATTATGCTCAATTACAATTACAGAATTACCTGATTCAGTTAAGCGATGCAATACATTTAAAAGTTTTTTAATATCGTCAAAATGAAGGCCAGTGGTTGGCTCATCCAGTAAATAAACCGTTCTACCAGTTGATCTAGCAGCAAGTTCTGTGGCCAACTTTACCCTTTGCGCTTCACCACCAGAAAGAGTAGTAGCAAATTGGCCTAGTTTAATATAATTTAATCCCACATCTTGCAAAGTTTGTAATCTTCTTACAATTTGTGGAATATTTTCAAATAAATCTTTTGCTTCGTCCACTGTCATATCCAATACTTCATAAATATTTTTACCGCGGTAGCGCACTTCTAAAGTTTCGCGATTATAACGTTTGCCCTTACACACATCACAAGGCACGTAAACATCTGGCAAAAAGTGCATTTCAATTTTTACTAAACCATCTCCGCGGCAAGCTTCGCATCTGCCACCTTTGACGTTAAATGAAAAGCGACCAGGCTTATAGCCACGGATGCGTGATTCCTGGGTCATAGTAAAAAGATTACGAATATGATCAAACACGCCAGTATAAGTAGCCGGGTTGGAACGAGGGGTTCTGCCAATTGGGGTTTGGTCAATAATTACTACTTTATCAATATTTTCAATGCCCTTAATTTCTTCGTGCGCCCCAGCCTTTTCAAGAGAGCGGTAAAATTTCTTAGCCAAAGCTTTATATAAAATATCGTTAATCAAAGAACTTTTGCCAGAGCCGGAAACTCCAGTTACACAAGTAAACAAGCCTAAAGGAAACTTAACCGTGATATTTTTTAAATTATTATGTTTGGCCTTTTTTATGACTAATTGTTTGCCATTGCCAGATTTTCTTTCTGCTGGCAGAGGAATTTTTAATTTGCCGGATAAATATTGGCCGGTAATAGAGTTTTTATTCTTTTCAATTGAAGCGGCTGAACCAGTGGCAACAATTTTACCACCCTTTCTGCCGGCACCTGGGCCAATGTCAACTAAAAGATCAGCTGAGCGCATGGTTTCTTCGTCATGCTCTACTATAATAATAGTGTTGCCTAATTCTCTTAGCCGTTCTAAGGTTTTGATTAAACGTCGGTTATCCCGCTGATGCAAACCAATGGATGGCTCATCTAATATATATAGTACGCCGACTAAACCAGAGCCCACTTGAGTGGCCAAACGAGTTCTTTGCGCTTCGCCTCCAGATAAAGTGGAAGACTGGCGATTAAGGCTTATATAATCTAAGCCAACATTTTCTAAAAATTGCAGCCGTTCTTTAATCTCTTTAATAATTTGCCGGGCAATGATCTGCTCTCTTTCATTTAATTTTAAATTATTAATAAATTCAGCAATGGATTTAACTGATAAGGCTGATAATTCAGCAATGGATTTATTGGCAACTGTAACAGCTAAGCTTTCGGGCCGCAGCCTTTGCCCACCGCAGTCTGGACAAGGAACTTTGCTCATATAACGGTACAGATGAAAACGCACATTTTCTGATTTTGTTTCAAGATAGCGGCGCTTAAGCCAATTCATTACGCCTTTAAACTCACCCTCATGCTCCCAATAACCGCGATCCATTTGATATTTGAACATAATTGGTTTTTTTGAACCATACAAAATTACATTCAATTGAGTTTTATTTAATTTTTTTATTGGGGTTTGCAGATCAAAACCATATTCTTCGCCCACCGCTGCCAATTTTTGGAGATAATAACTAGTGACATCGCCCCAAGGAACAATCGCACCATCGGCTAAAGTTAATTTTTTATCCGGAATAACCAGATCCGGATCAAACTCCAGCTTATCCCCTAGCCCGCTGCAAGTAGGACAAGCACCGTAAGGGCCGTTAAAAGAAAAGATGCGCGGAGTAATTTCGTCTAAACTGATACCGCATTCTGGGCAAGAAAATTTTTCGCTATAAATAATTGGTTTACTTTTCGCCTTATCAGCTAAAACCATTACAATGCCATTACCAAACTTAAGCGCGACTTCGACCGATTCATTTAAGCGTTTTTGATTAGAAGCCTTGGCTGCCAAGCGGTCAACCACAATTTCAATATCATGTTTTACTTTTTTATTTAAAGCTGGCACATCGGCAATATCATAGATTTTCTTGTCTACTCTAACCCGGACAAAACCGTCTTTTTGAATATCGGCAAACAAATTTTTATACTCACCTTTGCGGCCTCTGATTACTGGAGCTAAAATCATAATGCGCTGGCCAGCAGGCAGCTTTAAAATCTGGTCAACAATTTGTTGTGAAGTTTGTTTTTCAATCTTTTTACCGCATTTGGGGCAATGGGGAATGCCAATGTTGGCAAATAACAAGCGGAAGTAATCATAAATCTCAGTTACCGTGCCAACGGTTGAGCGGGGATTTCTAGGTGGTGCTTTTTGGTCAATGGAAATGGCTGGAGACAAACCTTCAATTGAATCCACATCCGGCTTTTGCATTTGCTCTAAGAATTGTCTGGCATAAGCTGACAGCGACTCTACATATCTACGCTGTCCTTCTGCATAAATAGTATCAAAAGCCAGTGAAGATTTTCCTGAACCAGACAGACCAGTAAAAACAATTAATTTATTGCGGGGGAGTTCAAGATTAATATTCTTTAAGTTGTGCTCTCTAGCACCTTTAATAATTATTTTATCTGCATTCATTGAATCTTATATTTTAGCAGAAAAATTAAAGATGCGAAAGCATTTGGCATTAAACCAGCTTATTAAAAAAGCAGCTGCGCTTTCCAGTATGGCAGGCAATGTCGCCCACTTGTTCGATTTTAGCTAAGATAGCGTCTGCATCACAGTCATAATACATTTCTTTTACTTTTTGGATATGACCAGAAGTATCACCTTTGTGCCAGAGTTCTTTTCTAGAGCGAGACCAGTAGGTCATTTCTTTGCTCTCAAGCGTTTTTTGCAAAGATTCCTTATTCATATAAGCCAGCATTAAGACTGCCCCATCCTTATAATCTTGCGCAATCACCGGAACTAATCCCTTTTCATTAAATTTAATCTTATTAATATCCATTAAGCTTTTACCTCCTCTTTTTCTTTCTTAACCGCTCGGAACTCAACACGAACTGAACCACTACCTAATAAATTTTCCAGCTGCTCAACCAGTTCTGGAGTTATATTAACATGAAAATTCTTGCCTAGGGCGATTTTATTGCCTTCCATCTTTATAAAGACCGGATCATCACCTTTAAAAAGGTTTAAAACTCTTTTCATCTCCGCTAAAACCGCGGCATCGTTTATATCTATTACTTCAACATACAAAGAGCGCACTTTTTCCAGCTGCTCCATGGGCAGCACTTCTTCTGCCACCACATTAAGCTCATCACTGCGCATATCCCGATTAACCTTACCTTTTATAATAATTACTTCATCAGTGGTTAAAAGCGCTTCGCATTTTTTAAAAGTGCGGGGAAAAACCACTAAGCCAATCGTGCCAGACAAATCTTCCAGCTTGCCCACTAGCATAGCATCACCCTTTTTAGTGGTAATACGCCGGCTTTCGGATAAAAGCCCGCCAATTTTAATTGGCTCCCCTTCCCTCATATCACTAATATCAGCAATATTATTTTTAACCTGGCCTTCCAGCGAATCTTTAACATATTCCAAGGGATGAGAAGAAATATAAAGTCCCAGCAAATCTTTTTCCATTTTAAGCACTTGTTCGGGAGGAAACTCTTCCACCTCAACATTACCATTATTCCCGTCTGCTGCTGGTTTATTGCTGGCTGCCATTTGAAACAAAGAAGATTGGCCATTAGCTTTTTCTTTTTCTTCGCTATTAACCCGGCTTAAGGTTTTTGGCAAAACATTTAACAAATAAGCTCGTCCTAAATTAAAAGAATCAAACCCACCCACTTTAATTAAACTCTCGATCACCTTTTTATTGCAAGCCCTGGTATCAATTCGTTTGCAGAAATTTGCTAAAGATTCAAAATTTCCACCCTCTTTTTTTGCGTTAATAATAGAATCAATCGCTGCTACTCCCACATTTTTAATAGCCGAAAGGCCAAAACGAATTCCTTCTTTGGTAACTGTAAAACCACGGTAGCTTTCATTAATATCAGGACCCAGTATTTTAATCTTTAGCCGGCGGCATTCGTTAGCATAAGCAGTTACTTTATCACTATTACCCATAACCGAAGTTAAAAGCGCGGCCATAAACTCAATTGGATAATTAGCTTTTAAATAAGCGGTTTGGTAAGAAATTACGCCATAAGCTGCCGAGTGAGATTTATTAAAGCCATAACCAGCAAATTTAGCGCACAAGTTAAATAGTTCAGTAGCTTTATGATGTGTAACCCCGCGTTTGACCGCTCCTTCAACAAAAATTTCTTTTTGCTGCTGCATTTCTTTGGCTTTTTTCTTACCCATAGCACGGCGCAAGACATCTGCTTGCCCCAGGCTAAAGCCGGCAACTTTACTGGCAATCTGCATTACCTGCTCCTGGTAAAGAATTACTCCGTAAGTTTCGCGCAAAATCGGCTGGAGCTGCGGCAGCATGTATTTAATCGGTACTTGCTTATGTTTTCGTTTGACATAGTCGCTCACCATGCCGCTTTCCAAAGGGCCTGGACGATAAAGCGCTAGCAAGGCAATTATTTCTTCAAAACTGCTGGGAGCTAGATCTTTAACCAGGGCTTTCATCCCTCGGCTTTCCAGCTGAAAAATTCCCATGGTTTCTCCGCTCATTAAAAGCTGGTAAGTCTTGGTATCATCCACTGCCAGGTTATCAATATCTATATCCATATTTCGAGTACGCTTAATAATTCTTAGCGCGTTGGCAATCATGGTTAAGTTTCTAAGGCCTAAGAAATCCATCTTAAGCAGTCCCATTTTTTCTAAATCGCCCATAGGATATTGAGTTACAACTACTTTTTTATCAATTTGTTGCAGAGGCACATATTCGGTCAGTGGTTTTTCTGAAATAACTACTCCAGCAGCGTGAACTGACGCATGGCGGGATAAGCCTTCAAGTTTTTTAGCGGTTTCTAAAAGATGCTTAACTATTTCATCTTTGTCATATAAATCTTTTAACTCTTTTACCATCTCCAGCGCTTTGGCAATAGTAATTCCCGGCATAAAAGGAATCATCTTGGCAATCTTATCCACAAAAGCCAGCGGCACCCTTTGCACCCGGCCTACGTCCCGGATGGCAGCCCTGGCCGCCATAGTACCAAAAGTAACAATCTGGGCCACATGATCCTGACCATACTTATTTGAGACATACTCGATAACTTCGCTCCTGCGCTCAATACAAAAATCAATATCAATATCAGGCATGCTGATTCGTTCAATATTTAAAAATCGTTCAAACAGTAGGCCGTACTTTAGCGGATCAATATTAGTAATCTTCAAAGCATAAGAAACCACACTGCCAGCTGCAGACCCCCGACCCGGCCCCACCTGAATACCCTTGGCTCTAGCTGCATTAATAAAGTCTTGCACAATCAAAAAGTAAGCTGCATAGCCCATTTTTTCAATGGTGTAAAGCTCATACTTTATTCGATCAATAACCTCTGGCGGAAGCATAACTTTTTCTTCTGCTTTGCCATAACGCTTCTTAATTCCTTCCCAAACCAGTTTTTCTAAATAAGTATCCGGTGTTTCCCCTTTGGGCACAGGAAAGTTAGGCAAATGCATAGTCCCGATTTCAAGATCAACATTGCATTTATCCGCTATTTCAAGCGTGCTGCTAATAGCTTCGGGTGTGTCTTTAAACAGCTCAATCATTTCTTGCGGGGATTTTAAATAAAACTCCTGGGTATCAAACTTTAATCGTTTTGCTTCATCTAAAAAGGATCCGGTTTGAATACACAAAAGCACATCCTGAGCATAAGCATCTTCTTTTTTAATATAATGGACATCATTAGTAGCAACTAATTTGATTCCAGTTGCTTTTGCCAGTTCAATAATTTTGGCATTAAGCCCTTTAAAATCTTCTAAACCCAACTCCTGCATTTCAAGATAAAAATCTTCTTTAAAAAGCCTTTTTAACCATAAAGCCTCTTGCTTGGCTTCTTCAAATTTATCCTGCCTTAAAAGCGAGGGGATTTTACCTACTGGGCAACCAGACAGTACTACTAAACCTTGTTTATATTTTTCTAAAACCTCTTTATCAATACGCGGCCGAGAATAAAATCCTTCAATTGAAGCAATTGAAGCCAGTTTAATTAAATTTCTATAGCCATTTAAATCTTTAGCTAAAAAAGTTAAATGATGAGGAGAACGGTCTTCTTTGGTTTCTTTATCATGCCGGGTCCTGGGAGCAACATAAAGTTCGCAGCCTATAATGGGTTTAATGCCGGCTTCTTTAGCTGCCAGGTAAAATTGCACAGTAGCATACATATTACCGTGGTCAGTTAAAGCCAAAGCAGGCATGCCTAATTTTTTAGCTTCTGCAACTAAACCGGGGATGCGGCCTGCTCCATCAAGCAAGCTAAACTGCGAGTGACAATGAAGATGAACAAATTTATGTGTGTGAGGCATAGAAGACCATTTTAACAAAAAAGGCTATAAGCCGCAAGAATCATGTTACGACCTATAGCCTTAACCCAACCGTTTAAAGAAGGGGGCTAATTAACCACCAATCCTAAACATTTTAGTTCCGCATTTTGGGCATTCACCTTTGGTAGCTTTTCTTCCGTTCTTCATAGTGATAGCCTTTGCACTTTTCATTTCTTGTTTCTTTTTACATTTTACGCAATATCCTGTTGTCATTTTTTGCACCTCCTTTACTGGATTTTAGTATCGTCGCTAGCCATTGTCAAGGGGAAATTATTGCCAATGCAAGTTTTTCGCGTTAGAATACGATATATTATATGTAGGAGTGTATTTATATGGCCGAACCAATAATGCCCATAGGGCAAAATACTAGTGCGCAGAGTGAAGCAGTGGCAGGATCATCTGCGGCTATCTTTACTGCTACGGACAGAAAAATCATTGAAGAAAGAGGCGGCGTGATGGACCGCAAGATTTCTTTTCAAGAAGCCATTGCCCAAAGAAGCAACCGCAATGTGCCTAAAGTAGAAAACGAAGCTACTCCTGTCCGCGCCACTCTTGACGTAAAAGACGTACAAAACCGCTATAACAAACACAAACAGATGTTAAAAGAATCTCCGTTCAAAGGCGAAAAAGCAGAAACAGACGAAGAAGGAACCGTGGCACAAGATACGCCCAGCATTGGTGAAGAAAAAGCAATTCACGAAAAAACTATTGCCGCGGCTAAAGAATTAAAATTTGATGTTAAAGAACTTTTAGAAAAATTTGCCTTAGGTCAGGATGAACTTCACCATTTAATCTCTATGATTAAAGAGCTGCACTTAAAAAGGCTGTTAACCGAAAGCCATCACGAGTTTGATGCCCTTTCGAAAAAAATAGTAGCTCAATCAGTCGCATCGGTTAAGCCGGAAGCAAAAGACTGGTTAGTCGCCAAATTAAAAGAACTAGCCCTTGAAGCAGCTAAGTATAAATTAGGTTTATTGCAATCGCTGCAAATTATGGATTTTGATAAAAAGCGCGAAAAAACGATTAGGTGGCTTAAGCAATTTTCAGCATAGGATGAATCTGCGGAATCACTCTAACTTTTTCTAATTTTCTCTTGGCCAAATTGTAAAAAGCAAAAACATGTGCAGTATCCGGCTTGCCATGAGCAGTTACCGGCTGCAGCACCAGTGGGATCCCCTTTTCTACCTCTGCAATCAAAGAAATCGCTTCATCTATTTCTTTGATTTTTGTTTCTTTAGTAAAGATGATTTTTACGAATAATTCTTTAAGCAAGGCGGTTTCCATAAATTTCTTATGCTCTTTATAATATGAAGACAATCCAGTAGCACTGGGAATTTTAATATCCATAGCAATAATATCGACTAAATCAATAATTTCGTTTAAATGATCTGGCAAAGTTCCGTTGGTTTCCAAATAAACTGGTAATCCCACCTCTTTTTTCAAAGTGGGGAGAAAGTTTTTTAAAAAATCAACCTGCAGCAGCGGTTCTCCGCCGGTTAAAGATACAGAACAATGCACCGCTTTGGGCTGGTTTAAAGAATCTACTAATTCAATTAATTGAGGAGCTGTAGCTGGATTATTAAATTTCTTTAATTGCCCGCTACCAGCAGCAATTTCCACTTTAAATTCTTTAGGTATGGTTAAAGCTTGAGTACTATCGCAATAACTACAATTAAGGTTACAGCCGGCAAAGCGGATAAAAATTTGGCGTTCACCCAGATACAGGCCTTCTCCCTGGATAGAAGAAAATATTTCGCAGATTTGCGCTTCAGTTGTGCTCATTCTTCTTTTAAAGCGGATTTAAATAGAGTTTCTTGCTCTTCTTGAGACATTGGCAGCGGCGGCAGCTCTGATAAATCCTTTAAACCAAAATGGCGCAAGAAATCATTGGTAGTTCCATAAAGATAAGGTCGACCCACTGCATCACTGCGTCCCCCATCTTCAATCAATTTTTTTTGTAAAAGGGTATCAATTGGACCATCAGAATTTACTCCCCTCACTCTTTCTACTTCTGCTCGGGTAACCGGCTGTTTATAAGCAATAATGGATAAAACTTCCAAAGATTGCGGGCTTAAAGTGGTTTTTACTTTCTCGTGCAGAATATTATAGACAAAATCAGCATTATCCGGATTAGTGCCCATTAAATAACCACCAGCAACCTTAACTATATTGATTCCCTTTGGCTGATATTCAGTTATTAATTCTTCTAAACTAGCTTCAATTAATTTTTTAGGCATTTGCAGCGCCTCTTCAATATTTTTTACTGATAAAGGTTTTCTAGCTACAAAAAGGATTGATTCTATAGCTGATTTAAGATTCTGCGGTGGCTGTGTCTGTGCTTGTGCTTCCAACGTTGTCTTCTCCTTTCGCAAATAGCATAATAGAGGAAAATTTTCCTCCTTGAACAATGCGAATAGCATTTTGTTTCGCTAACTCTAAGACCGCCAAAAAGCTTACTACTATTTCCATGCGGGTAAAGCGGATAAATATCTTTTCAAACGGCACTCCTTCAATGTTTTGCGCCAAGATATCTTTAATTTCTTTAATCCGCTGCTCAATAGTGACTTCTTCTTTCTTAATAGTAACAACTTTTTCGCGCTTGCTGGCTTCCTGGTACATACGCTGAAAAGCCTGCAATAAATCTTTTAACGAAACATCAGTTAATTCAAATTCTGCTTCTTGACGCTCACCTTCGTGCCGTGGATAAATCTTTTCAAAGACTTCTTTGCGTTGTTTTAGGGTTTGAGCCACATTTTTAAAGACCTGGTATTCCTGGATATGAGCTAAGAGCGATCCTTCTAGATTTTCTTGGTCTTCTTCAATAATAATTTCTTCTTTAGCTGGCAAGAGGGATCTGGACTTAAGTTCCATAAGATAAGCAGCCATGATTAAAAAGTCGGAAGCCAGCACAAAAGACGGTTCCATCCTTTTCCAGTATTCAAAATAAGAAGAGGTAATCTGGCTAAGAGAAATATTATAAACATTAATCTCGCCTGCATCCACTGCCTGGATTAATAAATCAAACGGCCCTTGATAAACCTCTTGCTGAATTTTATAAGCCAGTTCTTCTGTCATTAAATAATTCCCACTGCTTGTTTAGCCTCAATTAAGGTTTTAGTCGCTATTTTTCTAGCTTTTTCTGACCCTTGAGCTAATATTTTTTGCAATTTTTGCGGAGACTTTTCAAATTCTTTTCTTTTTTTATGAATTGGTGCTAAGTAATCAATTAAAACTTTGGCTAACTGCTTTTTACATTCCACACAGCCTCGTTTTGCTTGTTTACATTCTGTAGAAACCTTATCAGTTAAATCTTTACCAAAAACTTGATAAAAAGCATAAACCGGGCAAACTTCAGGGTGGCCAGGATCAGTTTTCTTGACTCGAGCAGGGTCAGTCACCATGACAGAAACTTTTTGCTGAATAGTTTCAGCTGAATCAGAAATAGCAATGGTGTTATTATAGGATTTACTCATTTTACGTCCGTCAATTCCTGGTAAAACCGGGAATTTAGTTAAAAGCTCTTTTGGTTCTGGAAAGACTGGTGCGTATAGATGGTTAAAGCGTCGGGCAATTTCTCTGGTTAACTCTATGTGAGGCAGTTGATCCTGCCCTACTGGCACCAAAGCTGCTTTATACATTAAAATGTCCGCAGCTTGCAGTACTGGGTAACCCAAAAACCCATAAGTGCTTAGATCTTTGCCTTTAAGTTCTTCTTTTTTACTTTTATAGGTTGGCACTCGTTCTAGCCAGGACAACGGCGTAATCATGGAGAAAATTAAATGCAGTTCTGAATGTTCGGACAAATCTGACTGCTTAAAAATTACACATTTTTTAGGATCTAAGCCAGCTGACAAGAGGTCAATGGCTACGTTATTGATAATTTTATCCATTCCTTTTGATTCTTCGTAGGCAGTGGTTAAGGCATGGAGGTCAGCGATAAAGAAATAGCAGTCATACTCGTTTTGCAGCTTCACCCAATTTTCAATCGCACCAACCAAATTGCCTAAGTGAAGCTCCCCCGTCGGCTGAATACCAGATAATACTCGTTTTCTCACTTTTTGATTATAGCATATCCAAGGGCACGTTCAAATTATTCAATGACGAAATTCGAATGACGAATGAAGGCTCAATTAATCAATTTACAAAATAAATTGCATTTAAATATTATTAAAGATATAATTTTTTATATGAATGACAGCAATAAAAACACAAATAAACCGGGGCGATTTTGGGGCATTACTTTTATATGCAATAATTGTGGTGAATTTAGGTGGAGAATGAATGGGAATGAACATAGTAAGGAAAAATTTGATTCTTTATCTAAAGAACATGAGTCAAACGATTATTTATTATTATCTAATGCAATGGATAATATTATGTGTTGGGTCTGTCAATTTAAAAAGAAAAAGAATGATCCAAGTTTTGAGCCGCCTCAGTCAAACTTCTTAGATCCCGAAAAAAGCGCATATGGTAAAAAATGGGCTGAAGCTGTGAATGAATTACTATTAAATGCTTGCTTTGAGACATCGCAAAGATAGTCAGTTTGGATTGGCATTTATTTTTTGTTTAACTTTCCTAATCATATCAAGTGTCTCTTCTAATAAAAAAGGTTTATTAAGATATTCCATTGCTCCTGCGGCTAAAGCTCTTTTAGCATTTTCTTTGTTAATAATTGCTGTGATTACAACCCGCTGCATGTTGGGATAGAGCCCTTTTATTGTTTCAAGTAAACTTATTCCATCTATTCCAGGATGGATTGTATCCGTAATTAACAAATCAAAAGCTTGATTTTTAAGCACTTTTAAAGCTTCCTCTCCGTTAGTTACCCATTTGAAATTACAATCAACTTCTTTTGAGATAATCATATTGTACATTTCAAAACAAGCTTGGTTTTCATCTAAAACTAAAATTCTTAATGGGTTTTTTGTTATTTTCATTTCTTTTCCCAATCCTTAATCGAAATCCCCTTCTAATACTGGGTTAAGGTTTTCATGATATATATTTTAAATTACTTTGGGAGAGTAAATAAGATAAAACAAAACAGCAACAAGAATAGATATAAGTCCTAAGATTAATGGATAGACCATAAAATCAAAAATATGATCTTTTTCTCCTTCCCGTTTTTCTGATAAGCTACCAAGACGTTGCAATTCTTCAAAATTCCCCCTTGATAAAGCTCTGAGTGTTTGCAAAAGAGAATCATTATCTTTTTCTAGATCCTTTTTGAGGCCATAACAACCCACTGCAATAACAAAGAAAAATAATACAATACCCAAAAATAAAAAATAATGGTTTAAAGAAGACAATAGAAAAAGAGGCATCGAAAACGAAGCTACAGCGGCACTAATAAGGCAAAGATTGGTAACAAAACCTCTTTTAAGAATTATAGTTTCCTTGAGATAATCCTTAATTTCATTTTTGTGTTTTTCTATTACATTCATTTTATTATTTATTCATCCTCCATCCTACTCCTTTTTACCGATTCAAACTTGATTTCATATATAACAATTTCTGAAAATTGAAAAAAGTTAATCGAATTTTTTCAACTTCTCCAAGTATTCTAACGGCATCTGCAATGGCTTGATACTTCAAATTTAGTAGAGTTGGTAGTTTTTCTTCAGCCAGCTCTTCTACCCCTTTATCAACATACTTTGCCAAGACAAACCCCAAAAAATCCTTTTGTTCTTTGTCTAAGTCTTTTAAAATACTTGGCTTTGCTTCTGCCACTCTTTCCTGCCTTGATATAGGTGGAACAGCAAAAGAAACATAGGCTAAGACATCAAATAAGTCGCTATCCTCGGCCTCAATCAATTTCTGCAAGATTTCCAATTCATCAATACCAAACCCCAATTTAGCAATTTGCTCCAAAAAGGCTTTCCTGGTAGTTGGATTAGACCATATTTTCCTTAGTTCGGCCTCGCTTTTAAAGAAATCTGGCAACGCTCCAAAGATATTATGCAGAAATTCTTCCGCAGAAATTGGCTTGCCATCTGCACCCCAAAAAGAGGTCGCAACCATATGTTGAATCTCACGTTCTTTGCCGTCACGTAGCTTGATCTTCAACTTTCTCCTAGGATCCGGTGGAGGGTCTGGCGGTTGCGGAGGCTCCTTTGGTTCTTTGGGTTTTTTTGGTTTTTCTGTTGTTTCATCAATCGGTTCACCATCCCATGCAGGATCAGAAAAATGTTTATATGCATCTACAAAATCAATAATAGTAAAATATTCTTTTCCATCAAAAAGTCGGGTACCACGACCAATGATCTGTTTAAACTCAATCATGGTTTTAATGGGTCGCATAAAAACAATATTGCGGATATTACGCGCATCTACACCAGTTGAAAGTTTTTGTGAGGTAGTTAAAATAGTTGGTATAGTCTTTTCATTATCCTGAAACTCCCTCAGATATTGCTCACCACGCAAACCATCATTAGCTGTAACTCGGACACAATAATTAGGGTCAGAACTATCTTTATATTGATTAATTAAATCTCTGACAGCTGCCGCATGAATCTGTGTAGCACAGAAGACGATTGTTTTATCCTTCTGATTGATCTCATCCAGTAGAACTCTCACTCGCTTGGATTCTCTTGCCTTAATCTCAATAATTTTATTGAAATCTTCTTCCTCGTATATCTTACCCTCCTCTACTTCCCCCTCAATAATCTGATCATCATGAGTATAGACATATTCATCAAGAGTAGTTTTGATCCGTTTTACTTTAAAAGGCGTTAAAAACCCGTCTTCGATCCCTTCTTTAAGCGAATAAATATAGACTGGCTCGCCAAAATACCGATAGGTATCAATATTATCTTTTCTTTTTGGTGTAGCAGTTAAACCAATCTGAACTGCCGGAGAGAAATACTCCATAATATCCCGCCAGTTTGATTCATCATTAGCTCCACCACGATGACACTCATCAATAATAATGATGTCAAAAAAGTCCTTGGGGTAATCGCCATAATAAGACGTATTATTAGGCCCACTCATAAAAGTTTGAAAGATAGTGAAGAATATATTACCGCTAGTTGGGACACTTCCCTTTTTGCGAATATCTAACGGTTTTATGCGCTCTAAAGCGTCTTCTGGAAAGGGTGAAAAAGAATTGAAGGCTTGATCAGCTAAAATATTGCGATCAGCCAGGAATAATATTCTTGGTCGTCTTTCGCCATCGCGTTTTAAGTTCCAACGCGTTTGAAAAAGTTTCCACGCTATCTGAAAAGCAATAAAAGTTTTGCCTGTTCCAGTAGCCATTGTAAGTAGAACCCGCTGTTTTTCTTCGGCAATGGCATCAAGGACATTATTAACCGCTATTTCTTGATAATAGCGAACCGTTTTTGTGCCTCCAACATCTTCAAACGGGATTGTAGAGAATTTCTTTTTCCAATCATTATGATCAGCATAAATCTTATTCCACAGCTCTTCTGGATCTGGAAATCTATCAATTGGACCTTCTTGTCCAGTAATCATATTGATTTCGTAAATTTCTTTGCCATTGGTTGAATAGGCATAAGGAATCCCTAACTTTTCCGCGTATGTTTTTGCCTGAGCCACCCCTTCCTCAACGGGTAACTCCAATTTCTTAGCTTCAGCAACTGCTAGTTTTTGATTTTTGTATACCAGGAGATAGTCAGCAATTTCCTCTTTACCACGCTTTCCACCTATTTTGATCCTACCTTCAGTAAAACGATGTTCACGTAGGATTTTTGATCCTTCTACTTCACCCCACCCACTCGCTTTGAGCTTTGGGTCAATATATTCGGCTCGTGTTTCGGCTTCGTTCATATCCATATAATACTATAATTCCCCCGCAAACGCCTTATTAAGTACCGCTTTTTTCAATTCTTCCAGATCGGCCAGTTTCTGTTGATAAATTACTTCCAGCTTTTTGGTTTTGGCAGAAAGGGCATCGAGCTTGGCAACGATACGCTTTTGTTCTGAGAGTGGAGGAATAGGAATAATTACGCTTTTTACTAAACCTATATTTAGATTTCTCACAGTTGAACCTGCTGCAAGTTTATCGAATTGCCTGAATACTAAACTTGATCCAAGCATGAAGTATAAATAATTCTTATCAACCGTTTCTGTTTTTTCCCTTAAAAGCAGCCAGCCGTCATGAATGCACCCGGTTGTTTTCATTATGTATGGTCTTCCAAAACTCATTGAGTTTGAAAGGATAAAATCCCCCTCTTTTACCAATCTTGATCGCCTTACACCTTCTGGTTTAATTTTCTGCCTTGTTTTATAAATATATTTAGAGATCCCCTGTGTATCTCCAATCTTAATCCAGTTAATACCATTCTCATCATCTGTCAAATATTTCTGAATAGGCCTCGGGGAACCCCCTCTTTGAATCTCAAACACATCCCCCAACCTCTTTTCCCCCCACCCTTTACCTGGTTTGGCCAACGTACCCTGCAAATATGATTCAAAAAACTCGCGGGCGTTTTGGAGATTCTTTTGGGCGTTCTGTTTGGCTTTTTCGATATCGGCAAAGATTTTATCTAATTTCTTTACGATGTGGCATTGTTCGGAGAGGGATTCAGGGTATGAAATTTCAATTTCTTTCAGCAATCTGTAATGTCTAGCATACCCTAAATTTTTTAAATCAATGCTTTGCAGAAAATAATAAAAGAACCTCGCACCTAAAAACTTTTTGGGCTTTAAGATTTTTACCCCATCCGCGCCTAAAACAAAATCATGGTCAACATACTTTAAGACTTGCGTATGATCACCAAAGATAATAACAGGAGCGCCAACTTTGAACACATCCGCCGCATCATCCCAATATCCATTTATAAAATCAGCCTCTTGCGAAATAACAGGGAATATACCTGATACTAAAAATTTCTTCCTTGGGATTTTATTTGGGTACACGACTTTTTCTATAGAGTCTTCGAGTTTTTTTGTTTGCCAATCAGATTTTTTACTTTTTCTTTTTTTTATCAACGAATTGCCCTAACACTAAGTTAGTTCTTGCAAGAAGCTCATCGTATGTAATAATTTCGCAATCATTAATGTTGCTTCTAAACAACTCAAAGGACTCCAGTTGTTCCTTTTTTAAGCCTTTGAGTCGACCAATCAGTAACACGCACTTCGGATTGAGCGCCTTAAACTTGCCTTTTGATATAGAGTAAAACTCCTTTTGTAAGCTGTCTCTCTGATTTAAGACCTGAACGATTCCTCCAGTCAGTTCTTTTCCCATACTAAAAATATTGGGCATTCTATACGGAGCATCACCATCAATAATTTTCTTTAGAGGAGTTTTAATCTCAACTATAAATACATTCTTTGTTAATTTATTTCTAAATAAAAAGTCCGCTTCTTTTCCTCCTTTGTTATCACATCCTTTCCCTCCAACATAAGCCTTGCCATTAAGAAATACAACAGGCATAGATAAGATGTTAGAGAGAATCCAGCTATTTTTTGCAAAGAATAGTTGGCACTTCTCCTCAAGTTTTTTAGTGTCTGTTTTTTGATTTACTATTCTCAGGAATTCATTTTTAACCCTTTCAAGTTTTATAAATCTAATTTTCTCCTCAGCCCTATAGACGACTTTCTCTTCTTTAATCTTTTCAGGAATTATTTCTATCAATCTACTAACATCTGTGTCGGAGAGTCCCGCAGAAGAAACCTTTTTGTCTTTAATAAACAAAGCCAATTCACCTTTATTATATGATCGGGCCCTATGTTTTATTTTTCCAGGGAAAACCTCAGATAGCGTGTTACTAGCAACTCTTTTTAATTCCGAAGATTGAACTTCCTTTAAAGGTTTAATTGTGTTAAATATGCCCTCCAAATCTTTTACACTAAAAACTACAGCATCTTTCATTATCTTTGATTTAACATTTTGGGAAATTACAATTTTAATTATTGAAGGGAATTTTTCTAAACTATAAATTATGGGGCTCAGGTTTTTTGTAAAGCCAAGCCCATAATTTACGGCTTTATATATGCCATTTATATTCCTCGGAGAGACTCCATGGAACTCAATAGATCCTATGAATTTGTATTTTTGATTACCATTTCTATTAAAAGGATAATGAATTTCAAGGAACTTCCTTTTAAACACTTCACGAGACAAAACGTCTATCCCCTCTTTATCATCGCGATAATAAAACACCTTTTTAGTTCTTAGGTTGCTTTTTAGATACTCTTGTTTATTTTGTTTTGCCATGTCATCTAAACATCCTTCCTAATCATTTCTAAAATCTTTTTACTTTCGTAATTCAACTTCCTCATCTCCTCCAAAACCTCCTTAGGCTCCCTCAACGCAACTTCCCCACCCTTATTCGAATTCTTCACCGACAGGTCAAAAGTCTTTTGATCGATATCCTTCACATTCACTGACCACGAATTTTCCGATTTTGCCATTTTCTTTTGCAATTTCAAAAATTCCGCCAGGTCCTTTTCGTTAAGCGGATTGGTTTTACCCAAATTTCTATCCAGATTAAGCTGATAGTACCAAACTTTCTTCGTCGGCTTGCCTTTTTCAAAAAAGAGGACTACTGTTTTGACACCAGCACCTTGAAAAGTCCCTCCCGGTAAATCAAGTACGGTATGAAGATTACAGCTTTCCAGCAAAAGCTTGCGCAGAGAAACAGCCGCGTTATCAGTATTGGAAAGAAACGTATTTTTAATGACTATGCCGCCTTTTCCTCCAGCCTTTAAAATCTTTATAAAGTGCTGTAAGAAGAGAAAAGCCGTCTCGCCAGTTTTAATAGGAAAATTGTGCTGAACTTCGGCACGTTCCTTACCACCAAAAGGAGGATTGGCCAAAACAATATCGTAGCGATCCTTTTCCTGAATATCCAAAATATTCTCGGCCAACGTATTCCTACGGATAATATTCGGTGCCTCAATACCATGAAGGATCATATTCATAATACCAATAATATAAGCCAGTGGTTTTTTTTCTTTTCCAAAAAAGGTCTTTTTCTGCAATGTTTCTAAGTCTTTGGTAGAAAGATTCTTGCTTTCTTTAAGATACTCAAAAGCTTCAACTAAAAATCCTGCCGAGCCAACGGCTCCATCATATATTTTGTTACCAATTTTAGGGGCCACTACTTTGACAATGGTTTTGATCAACGGACGCGGCGTATAATACTCTCCCCCATTACGACCAGCATTACCCATATTTTTAATCTTGCCTTCATAAAGATGAGAAAGCTCACACTTCTCCTTTTGCGAGCGAAAATGTAAGTCGTCAATAACATTAAAAATATCACGTAAAACACGGCCACTATGAATTTTGTTTTTTAGTTCATTAAATATTTCACCGATTTTATATTCTATCGTATCAGGCTCATAAGCATTGCTTTTAAATCTTTTAAGATAAGGAAAAAGTTTGTGGTCAACAAAATCCTTTAAATCATCGCCTGTAAGGGCTTCTTTGCGATCAATTTTCCCGTCAGCAACCTTGGGGACTGCCCAGTTTTCCCATCTAAACCTGGGATCAATAATATTTTTATATTTTTTACCGGCAAGCTCTGCTTCGGTCTTTTTATCTTTTTCTAAATCATCAAGATATTTAAGAAAAAGAATCCAAGAAGTTTGTTCAACATAATCCAGCTCACTCGAAACCCCAGCGTCTTTCCAGAGAATATTGTCTATATTTTTAAATGATTGCTCAAACATCTTTTAATTTTTCCCCATCCTTATACCAAAATCAGCAATAAATCATTATAATATATAAAATGGGGGGAAGCAAAAGATGGAAAGAGATTAATTATTCAATGACGAAATTCGAATGACGAAAGAAATTCCAATTGAACAATTGATCAATTGAAACATTAATTCGTCATTCGTCATTGAGGAATTCGTCATTTAAGGCATGGATTGGGCCGGACAAAGAAATCCCCCTGAAATTTATCTGTTTTTATAACGATAATAATATATGCTGATTACACGAGGAAGAGCTCTTTTTGCAACAACAGTAGCTGTGCTTGGGTTTGGCTTGCCAAATCACAACAGACCCATTGCAAAAAAGCCCCTACCCTTTGTGGTAAGCGCGCCTAATACAACAGCAGCTGCTGCTGCTTGCTCCAACGCTCCAACTATTATGGCGGATCGGCCCATTCCTTCACTATTTTCCTTTAACAACTGTTACATGGTTCTTGGTCCCGACGCCCTTCTTGCACTTAATAACGGGCTCTTTAAAACAGAACTGTGGCATAATTTTGAATCTGCTTTGGCCGGGCTTAGCAACGAAGAATTGGTTGGTTTTGCAGGAGGAGAGCGTAATTACACAGATTGGTTCTTATGCAATGACAATTTTTATCAGAAATTTCATGGTGAGACAAGGGCTATTCAACCATTTGAAAATTTAAGACATATGCTTACTTTCAGGTTTTTCGTAAATATAGTAAGCAAAAGAGCTATTAAAGAAATAACAGACTGGTCTGGAATCAAATTGGAAGATATTATTGAGCAAGACCAACTAACAACAGGTATAGCTGCTTTTAAAAGATTATATCAGTCAGCTAAAAACACAGAAGGGGTGTTTCCCATATATCTATATCCTTCTTTTGTATATATAAAAAGCAAAAACGGTTTGACCAGGGTCCAAAAAGATACACACATGGAAACCGGCAAATGGGTTGTTTTTACTGGCTCGCTGGAAAAAGGTTTAGAAATGGTGGAATCTTTAATGCCCTGTTTTACCGACAACAAATTATTCGCGCTTAAATTAAGCTTAGATCCCCCGTTAGGCGCTTATCAAGTAGTGATTTATGCAGCCAAAGATCATGATCCTAATGTAAAAGCTATTGCCAGCGCTTTCTCGTCCGCTATAAAACCAACCTGGATTTATGATTGGCACTGCTATGAAGGATTTGTACTAATAGCAGCCTTAAAAGAATTTAGAAAGCATGATTTACCAGAAGAAATAACAGATCAAGAACAACAGGAAATAAAAGAATCAATAAAAAATGATGCTCTTATGCAATCGCTGGGATTAACCCCTTTTCAACAACAAGTGCTTTTAAAAGCATTAGCCCCTGATCAGCACACCGATCTAACCGATCCCTCTGTACTCGTTGCTCATTGGTCCTTAGACAATCCTAAGCTAACCTGGGCTCTTACTACTGTTGCCTTAAAACCAGAAAATCAAGCAGGCTTTAAACAATTTTTACTAAAACATCATGCCACTTGGAGTTTTTGCCTGGACGCAGAATGATTAATTGATTCAAGACTCTCGCCCTACTCAATTTGAAACCCAAACCTTTTCTTCGGCTGCTCTTCTTCCTTAATAAGCTGCTTGATCGCTTCAAAAATCGTCTCTATTTCAACATCATGTTTTTTGTGTTTTTGTTCTAACAAGTTTAATCTTTTAGCAAATTCTTTGTGTGTATAAATATATTTCTTCAAGGCAATAAAAGCTTTAACAATGTAAATGCTTATATCTATAGCTTTTTTACTTTTCAATATACCTGCTAACATAGCAACTCCATGCTCTGTAAAAGCGAAGGGAAAAGAAGATGAATGCTTTAAACTGTCAAACCGGTGACAATTTGTCACCAGTTCACCCCTCTCTCTTCTGTTAAGCTGAAACATAAATTCTTTAGGGAACCGCTTTCTATTTCTCCTTACTTGACGATTTAAATATTTTGTCTCAACTTCATATAATTTAGCTAAATCTCTATCAATCATTACTTTCTGGCCTCGAATAATAAATATTTTACTCTCAATCCGTTCCATTGGTATCAGTTCATTCATGGTTAAATCCTCCTAATAATAGTTATAGCAACGTTATTACCAGGTATATTTAAGCGTGGGAGAGGGAAAAAAGTGACCAGATATGGTCAGTTTAGAGAATCAAATCATATCCGGTTTAACGTTTAGGTATCGCAGTGAATATTCCATTACACTCTTAAATACTGGACCGCAAACTGTGCTGCCCCAATATTTACCGCGGGGATCATCCACAATAACTAAACAAATTAATTTTGGATCATCAAAGGGTGCTAAGCCAATAAAAGAAGCAATGTAATGATCTTTTAAATAACCTTTGCCGCCTGGCCTGGTCTTCTGCGCAGTACCGGTTTTACCCATCACCTTAAAACTAGTAATCCTGGCCGGCCTACCCGTACCTAACCTAACAACATTTAACATCAATTCTTTAGTTTGCTCTGTCGCTTTTTTAGAAATCGCCCGACCAATCTCTTTCCTGGTATTTACTTTAACAAATTTACTATCAATTCCTTCGATCTTTCTAACTAAATAAGGCTTGACCATTACTCCGTTATTAGCAAAAGCAGAAAAAGCTACTAAAAGCTGTATCGGAGTTACTGCAATGCTCTGACCAAAGGTAATCATAGCAATATCTGGCTTGTACCAGCGTTTCCAATTACGCAAAATCCCTCTTGATTCACCGTATAAACCAAAACCAGTACGCTGACCAAAATTAAAATCTTTAATCTTAGCGTAAAACTTTTCTGGACCGAGTTTTAAGCCAACCTGAACTATTCCTGTGTTAATCGACTCTTCCAGCATCTTAGAAACAGAAATTTTTCTGGCTGGCCAATCAATTTCATGCGCATTACCAATCACTTTTCCGCCCACAGTAATAGTATCCATACTCTTTAACATGGTTTCAGGAGAAATTACTCCTTCGTCTAAAGCTGCGGCTACGGTAATCACTTTAAAAGTAGAACCCGGTTCAAAAGGATCCAAAAAGCGCGGGTGCCAGCGTTTGGCATTAAACTTTTTATAACTATTAGGATCAAAGCCCGGCAGAGAAGCCAGCGCAAAAATTTCACCGGTTTCTGCGTCCATGACAATACACATACCTGATAATGCTCGATACTTTTTAATCTGCTTTTTAAGTTCCCGTTCAGCAACATACTGTATATTTTCATCAATGGTTAAAGTAATATTCATTCCGTCTGAACCCGGTTCAATTTCGCGGACAGCGCCATAAAGTTCCCTACCGGTTGGATCCCCTTCGGTTATAACTTTACCTTCTTTACCTTTTAAATTTTCTTCATAAGAAAGCTCAATCCCAGAAAGCCCCTCGTTATCCAAGCCAACAAATCCCAAAAGCTGGGAAGCTAACTGACCTTTAGGATAAATCCTTTTCTTTTCTTTGATTAAACCAATCTTAGCAGGATTCTTTTGTTTGATCTTTTCACCCGTTGCTTGCGGTAACTTTCTCTTAATCCAGGTAAAAACCCCGTTTTTATGAGTAAAAGCAGAATAAGTGTCGATAGTAGTAGCCAGTAAATTACCATTGCGGTCAAAAATATCACCACGCTGAGCCGCCCGCTCAATAATGCGAGTGCGCTGCTTTTGCGATTTTTTCTGATAAAACTCATGATGGATAATTTGTACATCGATCAAGCGGATTACAACTAAGAGGAATAATACCAGGCAGAGAATAAACAAAATTAATATTTTTGTTTTTTTATTTTCCATATTTACTTAGCACACAAGGAAGTAAGCAACAATTCCAGACTGGCAGCTTGAGACTGGCCGCTTTTAAGCTTTAAATCGGTTTCTAAGATGAGTTCTAAGGCTTTTTGCAGTTCTGCTTCGCTAAACTTATTAATTTTCTGACTGCATTTTTTTACAAAATAAGGACTAACCCCAATTTGCTTGGCAATATTAAAAGGATTTCGCTGGTTAACAGGAGTGGATTTTACAAAAAGCATAATGCGGTACTGATGAGCTAGTAATCCCAGCATGCGAAATACGTCTGCCTTATTTTTATAGATATTAATAAAATTACTTAAAGTATTTTTAGCATTTTTGTCGGTTAAAGCATCCAGCAGCGCAAAGACGCTGGTTTCTCCTGGAGAAGCCAAAGTTAAGACATCTTCGGTTTCAATTTTATCTTTGGCCCCGATAAAAGTGATTAATTTATCAATTTCAGAACAAAGCTTTCTAAGCTCTTTGCCGCAAACTTCTTGCAAGGTAGCAGCCGCCTGGCGCTCAATCTTTTTGCCTTGTTTTTTTACCTGATTTTCAATCCAACGGATTACCTGATCTTCTTCCCAATCAGCAAAAGTCTTAAATTCCAAGACCTCCCCTTTTTCTTTTATAAACTTAACTAGTTTAGAGCGGGCTGGCGCGGTTTTAGCAACAATAACCAGAGTGGTTTGAGAAGAAAGATTTTTTAAGCTGGGAACAATTTCATTCCATTTTTCTTCTCTAAAATCAATACTATCAATAATAACCAGTTTTTCTTGAGCAAAAAGCGATTGGCCTTGCAAGGTTTCTAAAATTTGTTCTTTACTCGCGCTTTTTCCGTCTAATCTTTCAATATTTTGCGCTTTAAACTGCTTAATGCGTTGATCAATCAAATAATCTTCGCTGCCATAAAAAAGATAAAGATTAGCCAATGGTCCCTCGCTCCTTTTCGTCTTTTATTGTGGTTGAATCACCATGACCGGGATAAACCACTGTATCATCTGGCAGTGTCCCCAGCCGTTTTAATGATTGTTTCATCTTTTTAGGAGAACTTCCAGGTAAATCCACTCTGCCATAAGTATCATAGAACAAAGTGTCTCCACTGAACAAATGACCCTTAGTGTACAAACAAATACAACCAGGTGTATGTCCTGGAGTATGGATAATTTTAAAATTTAAATCCCCGCACTTAAGCTCATCGTTATCTTTTAATTCTTTTTCTGGAACTAAAAACCAGTTGTCTTCCGGATTCATGTAAATGGGAGCATTGGTTGCTTGTTTTATTTGGTCTAAACCGCCAAAATGATCAGGATGACCGTGAGTAATGACTATAGCACAAATGTTTAAATCTTTAATTGCTAGCAAGATCTTTTCCGCTTCAGCCCCAGGATCAATCACCATCGCCTGATTTGATTTCTCCTCGCTAACAATATAGCAATTGGTTTGTAAACTACCTACTTTTATGATTTTTATTTTCATAATCCTCATCCCCACCTAAGCAAATGTAAAATTAATTATAACATATAGGACTGAAATCGGTTAAAACAAATAACGATAATATATTATGAAAGTTGCGCATGTATATCCAGGCCTTAGATTTAAAGCTTTGCCTATGAAAAAAGAGCTATTTAATGCTCCCGACATACAACAACGATTAAAAACAGCTCAGGCAGCTACAGGAGTTAACCTTGCTCATCTTTGCCAAAGCAAAGATTTTTATCAAAACTGGAAAGAATGTTACACTGCTGTTTTTGTTGCCAGTCATGCTGTAGGAGAACATTATGTTTCTTTGCACGGTAATCCGGATCTAATAGTTGGCAGCAGTTTTGGCAACTTTACTGCCTTGGTTATGGCCAATAGTATTAGATATCAAGCTGCATTTGAAATTATATTAAAATTTGCAGAATTAGCTGATTTAACTTGTTCTAATTTATGTTCTTTTTTAACTTTTCAAAACAGCCCTATCCCAATTATAGATTTCTTATCACAAACAGCTGACTTCGAAGCAATTGTAACACCTTATGAGGATGGCATATGCATAACCATCAAAGAAAAAGATTTGGAAAAGGCTCAAAAAGTCATAGCCCAAGCTCCTTTTACTGCCTATCCAATACCAGTAAGGTTAAAATATCATTCAGAAAAACTAGCAAAAATTGAAGCAACGGCCAAACCCTTAGTCAACCAACTCGAAATTAATTACCCTGATATTCCAGTCCTTTCCACTTTTTCCGGAGGAATTCTTACAAATCCAGAAGAAATAAGAATAGCAATTGGAAACTGGATGAGCGGCCCGTTTATTCCCGAGCCGGTTGTGGACTATTTACAAGGTTTTAAACGAGTACATATGAAAATACATCGTTATGATCAAAAAAAAGCCGCCGGTCGGAATTGAACCGACAACCTACTGATTACAAATCAGTTGCTCTGCCAGTTGAGCTACAGCGGCATGATTACCAACGAGACATTAGGACCCGGGCATTTTCGTTATTCGCAGAAACGCGCTTAGTATCAACATCAACCATCCATTCAAAAGCTTCAAGAGCCCCACTACCCTGTTCCACTAAATAAGAAACCATAAACTTTTTGCCTGATTTTTTTACATCCCAACCCTTTTCAACCACTGGAGTACCCAGCGACTTAGTTAAAGTAATAACTGATTTTAAAGCTGATTCAATCTTAGTACCTTTTTTAGTTTTATTGGCTTTGACCACTGCCAAAGAATCATCTGCCACTGCGGCTGGAACTGCCCTAGGTGCTTTTACAATTTTGATTTCTTCTTTTACCCGAGGACGAATTGCTAAAGCCGCCTGGTCATGCTTAATATTAAGCAAGGCATAAGCAGAAGGATTTTCCGGATCTGCTCTTAACGCTTCTTTCCAAGCTGACCTAGCTTCCTGATAAAAACCTAATTTTTGGTAACTATTGCCCAGTTCAATCCAGGAAGCATAAGAAGTTGGCTTTAAAGCCACTACTTTTTGATAAGCAGAAATTGCTTCATTATATCTTGCTTGTTTAAGTTTTTGATTAGCTATCCCATAAAATTCTCGAGCCAAAGTTTGGGCAAACAAGCGGCTGGGCATATCATTTTTATCAAGGCTAAGCGCTTCTAAAATAGAATCATACGCCGCGTCCAAATTGCCTAATTTATAATAACTTTTTGCCAGCCACATATGGGCTTTGACAAATTCTGGATCAATCGCAATAGCCGTGCTGTAAGATTCTACTGCTTTTGCAAAATCCTTGTTCGTGTAATGCTTATATCCTAATTGATAATATTCTTCCACCGGCTCGTTAACTAAAGTGGAAGGAACCCAGGTCTCTTTGCCATCTTCTAAAACTACTTTATACCAAGGAACTTTGGAAATACCGGTTATTTTTTGTCCGGCATAAAGAATACGGGTTAAGCCATCAACATGAGCAGTAAAAGTAGAAGCAACGGTTAAAGGAATACCTGCAAGCTCTGCCACTTCCCCTTCAGAAACTTTATTCTTAACTAAATTACTTGGCTTGCTGACAAAGAAATCTAAAGTGCGCTGGATAGTGCCTCTTTTTCCTTTAATACTATAACGCACCACGTGCAACCCTTCGCCAATACCTGGCGGAAGCTGATAAACCGCGCTCCAATCTTTTCCATCATTAGAAGTAAGAAAGATCGGGTGTCCTAAAAAATCAAAAGAAGCAGAAATACTTTCTGCTTTACCAGGCAACTTTACCCCTAAGGCAACCACACGGTCTTCTTTAACATTTTTTGGGTACAAGAAAGCTTCTAGCCAAACCAAAGAAAGTGCCTCTCCTGGCTCAGTTGGTCCAGCCTTAATACTAATATCTTGCTTATCAATAACATTATATTTTTCCGCAGAAGCGCTAATAGATAAAACACTTACCAAGAGTAGAAACAAAATTATTTTTTTCATAAAAGCCTCCTATTAATCAAACTTAGTAAGTCAGCAAAAGATTATCAATCCGGCAATCTATATCGCCTTTTTGATCTTCAGAAATAATAACCATCTGCATTTTCATTAGTCCGCCTGAACCATTTTCCTGATTAGGATTCCAAATATCGTCTCCTATCCCAGGATTGGCATCTTTAAATGCGGTAAAAGGGATAGAGACCCGAGTAAAGCCTCGGCCTTGAACATTTACCTCTGCCACCCACTTATCATCATAAACCGGCTCATATCCTTTTTGCGGGTTTTGCTCAATGGAATAGTTCATGTTGTCATCATCAAAGATTTCCAGTTTTAATTTGCCTTTATAATCTTTATGGCCAAAAATATCTATCTGAAAACGAGAAAACTTTGAGCCATCCACTCCAATATCAGATCCAATTCCACCAATATACCAATCATTGGTTTTTCCGGTTAGCCTTAATGAATAATCGCCGCAAGATTCTGAAATCAGATCTCGTTTAGCTTCTACTCTACCGTTACCAACAATTTCTGGCTTAATGTCGCCAAAGCGCCACCACTTAGGATCACGGTTAAAGGTTCCATCTTCAAAATTATCAATAAGATGAAAAGTAAACTGCGCCCCAGAAGCAGCAGATAAAAATAATATTAACAACCCTACAAGAACTGTTTTCCTCATGCTTTTCTTTTCCTTTTACCCCGAGCAAGCGAAGCGAGTCGAGGGGCTTTTTTCTTACCCCGAGCGACGGCCAATAAGTTATCATTTTCAGATTTTAAATTTTCACATTCTTTACTTAAAGCAATATTACTTTTTCTAAGCATTTGCTCCATCTTGTTAATCTCAACATACTCCAGCGCTGTTCTTTTAATTTGATTTTTTAACTCTTCATTGTCTCGTTTGATAATTTCGCTACTTGAAGTAAACTCTGCTACCTCTTTTTGTAATTCGTTTATAGTAAAATCCAATTCTTCCATTTTTTCATCATGATAAGGATCGCTTTCTTCGTCTAAGACCATCTCTGCCATGTCTTTATTTCTTTTTAATACTTCATAACCCTTTGCCACTGAAACAGTAGCCAAAGAAAGGGCAAGTAAACTGGTAATAACCATAGAAAAATCTACTGATGCGGAAACTTTGTTTTTAGTTAAAACTTCTTTGATGCCAGGCTGATTACGATGGGAAATAAAAATATTGATGGCAAGAAAGATTAAAATGATTGCGAATAAAGTCAGCCAAACCTTAGTAAATCTAGCAGTCATCTTCTTCTCCCCATTTGAAATTTATTCGAAAGTGGCGCAGGCCGGGATTGAACCGGCGACACGCGGATTTTCAGTCCGCTGCTCTACCAACTGAGCTACCGCGCCACTATGACCGGCCTGGGATTCGAACCCAGGGCCACCTGCTTAAAAGGCAGATGCTCTACCAGCTGAGCTAGCCGGTCAATACACGACCTGAAAATCATACTAGAATTTCACTTTTTTTTCAAGTGGCCGTCTAAAAATAAGAGGGCAAAAATACACGCTATTTTATTCTTTGTCCAAAAATCTTAGTGCCGATCCTAACCAGATTAGCCCCTTCTTCAATCGCAACTTTGTAGGAATCGGTCATGCCCATAGAAAGATAGTGCATCTCTACTCCAGGCAAACCAAGCGCCTTAACTTTATCAAAAAGCTTCTTAGTTGCTACAAAACAAGGACGGAAATTGGCAAGAGGCCCCATGGTCATTAAACCCATTATTTTAATATTTTTCAGCGCGGAAATTTGTTTGATTAAAGTTTCTGCTACTTGTGGCAGGACCCCAGACTTCTGACCTTCCTGACCACTGTTTATTTCAATTAAAATTGGCATGATTTTATTAATCTGCCCGCAACGCTTATCGATTTCTTGGGCCAGTGCATAAGAATCAACAGTTTCAATTAAATCAAATATTTCTACTGCTTTTTTAACTTTATTTTTTTGCAAATGGCCAATAAAGTGCAATTTAGCCAACTTCCCAACCTCTCCAACTATTTGCGCTGCTTCTTGAATATAATTTTCGCCAATAATTTTTACTCCAGCTGCCACTGCTTCTTGAATTTCTGGTAAAGAACGAGTTTTCGCTGCTGCAACCAACCCCACCCCTTCTGGCAACTCAGCTAATATCTTTTGTACATTCTCTTTAATCATCTTGGCCTTCGTTTCCTGGTTTGTTGTTCGTCCAAGGGTTTAATCCTTGGTCTTTCAGCATCATAAACCGAAGTAACTTGTAGAGGAGAAAATAATTTTTTAATTTTATCAATTTCTTCCTTGGCTAAAGGTTTTATGTCGCAAGGTCTAAGCGGAGTGTTAATCTGCACCTCAACTGGATTGATTTCTTTGGCCAATTTAGCTAATCCAGCTGCTTGATTCTTATTTTGCTCAACAAACATAATCTGCAAAGCCAGTTTACCAGGATATTCTTGGTTAAACTTTTTTATTCCCTCTATTATTGCCGCTAAATCAACTTCAACCGGCTGATTAATAATTTGCAATAAACCCTCTTCCGCTGCGTCTAACTTGGCAATGACTAAATCACAATTGCTAAGTTGCTCGCGAACTTTAGGATCAGACATTAAAGTTGCATTAGTTAAAATCGCTACTGGTTTATCAAATCGTTTTTTAAGTTCTCGCACCACTTCACCCAAGTTTAAGCCTAAGCTTGGCTCACCTGTTCCAGAAAGTGTGATGTAATCAAACTCCACTTCTGGCAATTGCTCTATATCTTTAATAATATCTTTGGTCGAATTAAAAACCTTCCTCTGCCTGGTTTTATTTTTGGTTTCACCGAGTTGACAGTAAAGGCAATTAAAAGAACAAGTATGCTCACCGGAAATCAAGTCCACCCCAAGCGACCTACCCAACCGCCAACTGGGAACAGGACCATAAACATACTTCATCACGCCCCCCTAATTAAGGTATTGGAAACATAAGGCTTCATGATCTTGACCATTTCCTCTAATTTTTCCTTCTCATAAGGTTTCAATTTCCGCAGGCCCTCGTCCCAACAATTTTCCGCTACAAATTGCTGCAGCACGATTTTTTTAGCGCCTTCTAGCTCAATAGCAATATCTTCCATATCTTTATTATCCAATAACGTAGGCACTACCGTGGTTCTAAATTCATAAGCAAGGTTGCTTTGCATAATAATTTTTATGCTTTGCTTAATTTTATCTAAATCAGTTTTAATCCCGGTTAAACGGTCATAACGCTCATCCAGTGGACCCTTAATATCCATGGCAACATAATCAATTAGCTGCTGATCAATTAACTTTTTTAAATATTCCGGGTCAGTACCATTGGTATCAAATTTAATTTGAAAACCCAAATCTTTAATTTGTTTTAAAAAGTCGTCTAATCCTGAATTTTTATGCAGACAAGGTTCTCCGCCGGTTAAACAAATCCCATCTAGAAAATCTTTATGTTCTGACATAAAACTTTTAATTTTTTCCAAGGGAATAGTATCATAATGATTTGGATTTTCAATTAAACCAGAATTATGGCAAAAGGGACAACGAAAGTTACAGCCGGGAACATAAAGAGTGGAAACAATTTTGCCGTCCCAATCTAAAAAAGAGGTTTCAATGAATCCTTTAACTTGCAGGCTCATCTTGAACTTGGTGGTCAAGCAAAAGCACGGCCGCAGCTACAACAGTAGTCCACCCTCCTCGTTGGCCAATAGCACTTTGGGTTATATGAGTAGTTTTAACAATTTGATCAGAAAGTTTCCATTGATCTTGTCTTTCGTCCCAACTTGAGTCTTCATCAAAAGGCACGCCTAAAGTAGTTGCCAGCATTTGAGCGGCAATATCTTCGGCATACTCACCACATTCTTCGTCAGTCGCCCCTTCTGCATGATGTTCGCTTAGATAACCATAAGAAGTAACATCAGTAGGAATAGCCATGCCAACCGAAGCAGAGATTAGGCGATGAGATTCGTCAGTCGCATTTTTTGCCATGACGATAAAAGAAATTTCTCCGGGTTTAATTAATTTTAAACCTTGATCTTTAGAAATTTGTTTGCAACCAGGAGGGAAAATACTAGAAACTTGAACATAGTTAACTGCTTGAATACCTGCATCCCGCAGCGCCATCTCAAAGCTAGCCAATCTTTCTTTATGTCGGCCAACCCCTTTAGTTAAAAAAATTCTTTTTGGTACTAATATACTCATATTTTATAAGCATACATGGTAGTTAATATTTTTGTCAAGATAAAAAAACTAAGTTTATTAAAAAGAATGCAAAAATTGCGTGAAAAGTTACTGTTTCTTCTTCTTTTTCTTCTTTTTCTTTCCAACTTTCCCCACCCCACAACACTTTTTATATTTTTTACCACTAGCACAAGGACAAGGGTCGTTGGGTCTCTTTCTTAGTTTTTTCCCTCTATGATCTATCTCGCCGCTGTGCGATTTAGCTAAAATCGGGTTTCTTCTTGATTCTTCTGCCCTTAGAAGCTCACGTGTACCATAATATTCAGGAATACTTAACATGGCATGATAAGCTTCTAATAATTCTTCAATACTAAACTGTCGAGGTTCTTCTTCGGCAAACCTAAAAATGGTAGGCAATTTTTCTATTTCCGGCAAGAACTGTCTTATTTGTGTAACCGAAATACCTTGTTTCAATAAATCAACAGCTTCATCTAATATATCTTTCTGATTTTCTCTCATCCTAGAACGCCATTGTTTGCTAAAGAGATAAAGATAATTTACGAAAACACTAGGGGTCACTTCACTCCCAACCATATGACAATTTAAAGACACATCCCTATACACCTTTGCGATTAACTTTCCAGGAGGCAGAATAAAATCATAAATTGGAAAAGAACCTAACCGAGAGGCAACCTTAAGAAGCTTTTTTCCTTCTGCTGAAGCTTCTAATCTCTGACGAAGAGGAGTGCCAGAATAGGGAAAAACAGGTTCAGGAACATCAAGTTTTATAAAAGGAGCGAAATCAAGATAAAGCTCATTTAAAAACAAAGCTGTTTCGGTCATGGCAGAAATGGTTGTTTTTTCGTCACCCAAAAGCCAATATAAGCGAGCCGCTATTTCTCTTTTGGCTAACTCTTTTATAATTTCCCTAATTTTTGCATTAGACAACTTGCTTTCATCCCCACCCCTATTTCGCAAACGTCCTTCTGTGTCCCAAAAATCCCCACCAATATTTATTAAACCAACCACACCTTGCATTTCATCCATTAAATCTGTTCGCACATTCCCTTCTCCATCAACTAAACCAGAAAAGCATCCTTGCATATGCAATTTTATCTTGTTGCGCAAGTCGCTTGCTTTAATTAACGTCATAAGCTCGCTAATTATCCTAGGTGATCTTAATCGATCATCATCTATCAAACCAATATTTAATTTATGGAGACCTACTTTTTCTCTGGCCCAGCTAAAAGCCTGGCTAATTTGTTCCACAATAGAAGACGCAGACCAAGTAACAAAACGACTTCTTATGGCTGAACTAGCAGCACAATAAGAACAACCTCTAAAACATCCTCTTGAAGTAAACAGATCAACGCCTGGCTCATTAAATTCTGTTAACATAAACCTTAACTGGTCTGCTTGCACATCAAGATAAAACTCTAAACCAGCATGCTCTTCTGAGGTAAGGCTTACACGCTGATCAAAAGTATCACCAATAAGCGCATCCATCCTTTGAATAAAAATTCCTGGTGATTCAATTTTTGTGGAATCTTGAAAAGCCATTAAAGCTTGGGGTAAAGCAAATTCGGCTTCTCCATTTATCATGATTATATTAGGAAAGTCGGTAAAATTATCTCTGACCACCTGCGGATTAATAGTAATAAAATGTCCGCCAAAAACAAACGCAACCGTGGGATTACTTTTAGCTAAAGCAGTAGCAATATTAAAAATACTTAAAACATTTATGTCATATGCAGAAAAGGCCACAAAATCCGGCTCATGAACGTCTATTTCTTCTTGCATAGTCTCAATCACTTGTTTTTCAGATCTCGCCAAGTCTTCTCTAAAACGTTCTCCAGCTTGCAAATCTTCCATAAATAAAAACCCCGCAGAACTACGCATAAGACCCACATTAGCTTGGCTAACTAATACTTCATAACCATGGTCTCGTAAAGGAGGTATCATGAAGCCCAAATTACTAGATATCTTGTCAAAGCCTTTAGGATCCGTCATCCTACTGGCAAAAAGAATCTTACCACGGGGGGTTATTCCTGTTTTGGGGGCAACTCTAAACATTTGTTAGTTCCTTTGACTAATCTCTATATCAATCACAATCCCATTTTCAACACCCAGAGCTTGCGATATTTGCGCTACACCATCCACAAAAAAGTTAAGCCCGGTTACACTTTGATTAGCAAGATTGTACTCAATCGACATATCCTTTATGCCATGCAAGGCTAAAGCACGGAAGCTATTCCTTAGTAAATATTTAATGGTTCCATCGGGACAAGAATCTTCAACTGTGCTCTTAACTCTTATTTGCACTACATCAATTTGCCTATTTTCTAAAGCCTGCGTAATTCCTTTTGGCAATACACTTCTACAGAAATCCGGAATATAACCGTCGTAATTAATTTCCCTATTTTTAACATTAATAGTTATATCCTTTTGTGAAAACAAAGCCTGGCTAAATAAACAAGTAAAAGCATGCAAACCCTTCATATAATTGCTTTGTTTTTTTACAATCTGCACCCCTCGCCTAGCACAATAATAAGCACTGGTTAATGAATTCGTAATTATTCCCATGATAAATTCCTCCTTTACTTTTGCTACTTCTATTTCGACAGGTTTTCTAAGAAATTTCAATGTTTTTTATTCACAAATATCCGAAATTACGAAATGCTCACTAGATTGACAGTCACGAAAACACGAAGAAACAGCCCGAAAATCCAAAAACCCAAATCTTCCCAAAAACTATAATAATGTTCGGGATGATTTGGGTTTTAGAGTTTTTGAGAAAATTCCTTCGGGTTTTAGCGCCTAGGTCTTTCGTGAATATTTCGGGATTCCCAAAATCTCAAATCTTTGTTCTCAGCAAAGCTAAACATTAAATCGAAAAGCTAACACATCGCCATCCTGTACAATATAATCGCGGCCTTTAAGGTGGTATTTACCTTTTTCTTTTAACTTTGCTTCTGAACCCGCTGCCAGCAAATCTTGATAACAACACATCTCTGCCCGCACAAAGCCTTTTTCAATATCAGAATGAATGGCGCCACCCGCTTGCGCTGCAGTTGAGTTTTTTCTAATAGTCCAAGCCCTTACCTCATCCTCCCCTACGGTAAAAAATGAAATTAAACCCAGACCCTCATAGGCCATGATCGACATTTTCTCTACTGCCGGCTGGTCAATCCCCATTTCCTGCATAAAAGCTCCGCGATCAGCTGGATCTAATTGATTAATTTCTGATTCCAGCCCAATGCTCAATTGCACACTTGGATAAATAATGTTTTCTGTTATAGCTGAATCATTAATTTTATCCTCTGGCACATTAACTACAATAATAATCGGCTTCATGGTTAAAAATTGATAGGTTTTAATCTCTTTTGCCTGTTCTGGCGAAAAGGATAAAAGGCTCAAAGATTTTTCCTGATCTAATTGCTTTTTGCAAAGCTCCATGAATTGTTTTTCTTTTTCCCTTTGCTGATCAAACTTTCTTTTCTGGTCTTTAGCAATATTTTCCAGTCGTTTTTCAATTAGCATCAGGTCAGAAATAATCATTTCGGCCACAAAATTAGCAATATCAGCTTCTGCATTTTCTAGCAGAGTAACCCAGCAGATTTCATCTGCGTTTTTCATTTGCTTAAGATTAAAACCCGGCAAAAGCATATACTCAATGCGGGCATAAGTGATTTTTTTAGGATTAAATATTTTTACCAATTGGTCAATGCGTGGATCTTTAACCTCGCATATACCCAAATGCACATCCAATGGTTTTTGCCTAACCATATCCAGATCTATCTGGGTTAAAAGACAAAATAATTCCTGCTGGCCTGCTTGCGGGGATCCAATAATTGCTGTTTTCAACTTACTCTCCTTCTTAATAATGAATACTTACTTACGTCGTACTTACCATCATATGTAAGGCTTACATAATTCTGGTTATGCACTTTCTGCACATCTAAACCATCTTGATTAATAGCTTTTCGAACTTTAAACCGCCTGATTTCATCTATTTTTGGATCAACTATCTCCAGCTCATCGCCAACTGCAAAATAGTTGCGGGCCTTAACTTTTAATTCCTGTTTTTTAGAGTTGCAGTCATCAACTACGCCAACAAAAGCATATTTTCTCTGATAAGAGCTATCGCCAACATTTTCCCGATCATCTTCATCTAAATAAAATCCAGTCGTATAATTGCGGTGGGAAATATTTTCTAATTCGAATTTCCAAGCTGGATCATATTTTGGATTTTGATCAATGGCTTGGCGATAAATCTTAGTGGCAATAGAAACATAGTAGGCAGATTTCATGCGGCCTTCGATTTTAAATGAATTAACACCTGCTTCAATTAGTTTAGCAACATGCTCAATCATACAAAGGTCTTTTGAATTCATTATATAGGTGCCGCGTTCATCTTCCTCAATTAAAAATTCTTCATCCGGCCGCTCCATTTCTTTTAAACGATACTGCCAGCGGCAAGGATGAGTACATTCTCCTCGGTTCGCACTTCTCCCCGTCATGAATTTTGAAAGCAGACAACGACCAGAATAAGACATACACATGGCACCATGGACAAAAAGTTCAAGCTCTATATCTGGAACCGTTTTTCTAATGTTTTTAATTTGGTCTAAACTTAATTCACGGCCTAAGACAATGCGTTTAATTCCCTGCTCTTTCCAAAATTTAACTGTTTCAGAGTTTAAACTATTAGCCTGGGTGCTTAAGTGGATCTTTAGTTTGGGATATTTCTGCTTTACTATATATATAAAGCCAGGATCTGAAATAATTGCCGCGTCAATTCCCAGTTTAACTGCTTGGTCTAAATAATCAAGCATGGGTTTTAAGTCTTCATCAAAAGCGAAGATATTAATGGCTAAATAGATTTTAACTTTATGCTGATGAGCAAATTTAATCCCTTTTTTTAAATCATCAAGAGAAAACGAGGTTTGTGCAGCCCGAAGAGAAAAATCCCCTCCCCCCACATATACCGCATCCGCCCCAAACCGCACTGCGGTTTCAAGCTTTTCCAAATCTCCGGCTGGAATTAATAATTCTGGTTTCACATTTTTATTATAACATACCTAAAAAATCTCTTTGCATGTTATAATATTTATTATGAAAAAATTTAGTATTTTGATATTGGCTATTGTTTGTTGTTTGTTGTTTGTTTTTTATACTACAGGTTGTGGACAGTCTGGCACTACCACAACAACTACCACCACTAGTACTACTACAACCATAAGTTCAGGTTCTACTTTAAATAGTGTTGTCAAAGCAATTGCTTTTGATAGTTCGGGAGATTTATATGTTGGCGGTTCTTTTGTTACAGCCGGGGCCACTTCCCTTAATTACATTGGCAAATGGGATGGAGCTACCTGGTCTGCCTTAGGAGATGGGTTTGATAAAGACGTAAACGCATTGGCTTTTGACAGTTCTGGCAATTTACACGCTGGTGGAGCTTTTACCTGGGAATCAACTTTAACCACTGCTTTTAATTACACGGCTAAATGGAATGGTTCTTCTTGGTCTGCCTTAGGGGCTGGATTTGATTCAACAGTACTAAGTCTTCTTTTTGATAGTGCTGGAAATTTATATGCTGGCGGAGGGTTTACTACAGCCGGTACTGTTTCAGCTGCTTATCTTGCTAAATGGAACACCGCTGCTTGGTCTGCGGTTGGATCTAGCAATATTAATTCTGCCAATGTATATGCCCTGGCTTTTGACAGCTCGGGAAACTTATATATTGGAGGAAGTTTTACTGCTATCGGCAGTACTTCAGCTAATCGTGTGGCAAAATGGGATGGATCATCTTGGTTTGGTCTAGGAGCAGGATTGAATCAAGATGTAAATGCATTAGCTATTGATAGTTCAGATAATTTATACGTTGGCGGAGTTTTTACCACTGCCGGCAGTCTTTCCGCTAATTATATTGCCAAATGGAATGGCCTGGTTTGGTCTACCCTGGGAGATGGTTTAAATGGAATTGTAAATACACTGGCTTTTGACAGTGGTGGAAATTTATATGTTGGAGGAAACTTTACTAGCGCAGAAACAACTACGGTTAACCGTATTGCAAAGTGGAACGGATCTTCTTGGTCTGCCCTAGGAGATGGCTTGAATGATTACGTAAAAACACTAGCTTTTAACAGCTCTGGCAATTTATATGCTGGCGGAGCTTTTACTTGGGAAGTCACTTCACCCTTTGCTTATATTGCAAAATGGGATGGAGCTTCTTGGTCAAACCCCTAAAATCAATTCAGCAATATTAAAAAGTGCGCCACATAGGAGTTGAACCTATAACCTTGACATTAAGAGTGTCCTGCTCTGCCAGTTGAGCTAGTGGCGCATAGCGGGAGACGAGATTCGAACTCGCGACATCCACCTTGGAAGGGTGGAGCTCTACCAACTGAGCTACTCCCGCACTTTGACATAATAACATGGGCGAGAGAGGATTTGAACCTCCACGGATAAACCGCTAGATCCTAAGTCTAGTGCGTCTGCCAGTTCCGCCACTCGCCCATTAAACGCGCACCCGACAGGATTCGAACCTGTGGCCTACAGATTAGAAATCTGTTGCTCTATCCAGCTGAGCTACGGGCGCCCAAAAAAATCGGGGTGACTGGATTTGAACCAGCAACCCCCTGCTCCCAAAGCAGGTGCTCTAGCCAAGTTGAGCCACACCCCGATATTAAAAAAGCGGGAGACGAGGTTCGAACTCGCGACCCCGACCTTGGCAAGGTCGTGCTCTACCAACTGAGCTACTCCCGCATGACCTAAAAAGTTTAACATAGGCCTTATTTTTAGTCAATTATGCTACAATATGTCCAATGCGATTCTTATTGGTATTTATATTAATAATATCCATTGCCTCCTCAACCCTTGCCTTCCGCTTCCAGTTTGAAAGCGAAGAAAAGCTTTACTATGTTTTTGATCTTTTACCTTCAGCTAATTTAACATCACTTTCTTCTGCTGTAACCCTGGGTTATCCGGTTAAAGAAAGAACTTCGATTGAAATTGCCTATATTAGTTTAGATAATCCAATTTTGCTTAGCTCATCCTACATTGTTAGTTACAGACTTGCTTTGGGACTGGAAAAATGGCATATGATTTTACCTACCGCAATCTTTGGCTATCAGTTTATTTATACCCCTGAAACAGGTTTTACCACTCCAATTGATTTTGGTTTACTATCTGAAATTGAGCTGGCGGAAAACCTTAACTTTATTATGCCGATTAATGTTTCTTTGTTTTCCAACAGCAACCTAGTTGATTTTTCCGTGGCCATTGAAAGAAAAGAAGCTTGGCTGGGTGATTTTATGGTTGGGGTGCGAAATTTAAAACCTATTACTGGCAGTAATTTTAGCGAAAGACTTTTGTTAATTCTAGGATTTGTTAACCAGTTTTAATCAATCAATTCTGATTCAGGTGGCATAGTAATATCAGCCGCAGAAACAGAAGAACTTGTCAAATGATCCCAATAGTCATCTAAAACATCATCGGTATAAGACCTAAGTTTACTTTTAAAAGAAGTCCAACTGCTAACATTAGACAAATTATCCACAATCGCATCTTCGATATCTTCACCATTAGCATTATCGTAAATAATACTTCGGAGTGTTGCATAACTGTAATTATCAATTATGTATTGAATGGCTAAATAATCTCCAGCATAATCATTGGACTCATGTGTATGACTGCTACCACCACAAACTCCTTCTAGAATTTCTTCGCGGGTTTCATATTGTGTATAATCATAATTATTTTTATAGCGATAAGCATAGTATTTAACTCGATTAGGGCCCTGACCAGCAGTAAAAACAGCTATACCTTCTTTAAACCAGGTAGGTGCATTATTCCAGCTACCATATTGCACCACATATTCCCGATGAAAAGCATGGACATATTCATGATAAACAATTTCGCGGGATGTATTATAAGAAATGCGATCTCCATCCCAATAATAGGCAGAATAACCATCTGCCGCGGCTTCTAGATCTAAAGATAGAACCGAAGTAGAGGTTCCCAAAATAGTCCTGGTACTTCTTCTACCCAAACTCGTCATGTCATCAAGCAATTGCATATTATAGTTACCTGACGCCGGCCAATTATAATACAATTGACAGCGATCCCTAATCGTAGAAATCCAGGTGCTTTTATTATTGTTAATATAATTGTAAGCACTAGTATAAGCTCCATCATAGTAATAAAGCGCGCTGGTATCACTCCCAGTATCTGCTTTTAAATAATGTTGACCCACCCCACCTTCTGAAGTTAAACTGTTTGTGGTTTCAACAGTTAAAAATCCGCCCGCTGCCAAAAGACTAATGGTTGAAGTTATACTATTGGGATCAGCATAATAAATTTCATCTAAATTAAAAGTAATCGTGGCATCAGTCGCATCCCCGTCACCCTGATTATAAATACTAGTGGTAATAGTGTCGCCGTCCGCACTTAAACTGATAATTTGAAGATCAGCACTAGAAGATTGTTGAATAGAGCAACCATACACAAAAAATAATAATAAAGTAATCGATAGCCAACGCATTGCCCTAATTATACCCCTCGACTTGCGCTCGGGGCAAGCTTTTTGGTATGATAATAAAAGCGTGGCGGCCATAGTGTAGTGGTAACACGACAGATTGTGATTCTGTTATTGCGGGTTCAATTCCCACTGGCCGCCCCAAATAAAAATCCGAATAAATTAGAAACTTAAGAACTTCGTTTCTTCATATCCACCCGATTTTTTAGGCGGTTGCGGCTTTTTCATTGGCTTTGGCGATTCTGGACGTTTAGTGGGCTGCATCATAGGAAACATAAAATTGGGAGCACTAGGTTTTGCAGTAATACCTGCATCTTTTGCAGCAATAAATACTTTATCCCCTACCCGACATTTTCCTTTAACCCTTATGCCAATATCTTTTCCTTTGGCCGCTTTAGTAACAGTTTTATGATTAATCTGCATTGAATCAATACCCTGAACAAAATCAGTAGTGGCTCCTTTAATATGGATTTTATCACCAATTTTTAAAGGTTTTTTTAACTTGAAAGCCGCAACATTAATTTTTCCAAAAAAATGCTCTATTTCGGCAATGGGTTTAAGTGCTTTTACTTTTTTTGAGGCTTTTTTAACGGTTTTCTTCTTACTTCGAACTTGTCGAGAAGTTTTCTTTTTACTCTTTTTCTTTGGCATAAAAATCCTCCTTTATACCATAATGATTTTCGCGGGCTTAAAACCATTGAAATTAGGAACCGCGGAGGCACAAGAGTAAGCTCCAATATTTTTTACGTAAACAATATTACCTACTTCAAGCTCGGGTAAATCTTCGTTATGCGAAAGGATATCTAAAGAGTCGCAAGTAGGTCCAGCAATAGTGCTTAAGAATTTTTGGCCGCGGCGCAGAGTTTTAAATTCATAGCGGCAATGATCAAAAATCATACCGGAAAAATCCGCGTAAATACCGTCATCAATATAATAAAAATTGCGATTATTGCGAAAGGTCCTTCCCACTACCCGAGTAACCAAGGTTCCGGCAGGGCCAGCTAAATATCTTCCTGGTTCCGCAATAAACTTAGTATCTTTATCAAACAACCTTTTCATTTTTTTGCGCAAATGTCTAGCCATCTCTTTTAAAGTCATATGGTCGTCACTGTCAAAATGACGAATGGGAAACCCTCCACCAATATCAAGTGTATCTAACTTTAAGCCTACGCCCTTAGCCTCATTAAAAATTGTGCCGCAAAGATCTAACGCTTGAAGAAAATTTTTCAAATTAACACATTGTGAGCCTACGTGAAAAGAAACTCCAGCTGGCTTAAGCCCCAATGATTTGGCTTTTTTTAAAAGGAAGATAGCTTGATCAGGATCAGCGCCAAACTTGCGGGACAATTCAACCGTGCTGCCGTCATTGCTAACTTTAATTCTGACTAAAACTCTGACTCCAGAACAATGTTTAGCAATCTTATAAAGTTCGGATTCATTATCAAAAGTCATAAAGCGTACTTTTTTCCTGTTAGCCTTCACAATATCTTCATTAGATTTAACTGTATTAGCAAAAATAATTTTTTTAGGGTCAGCTCCTAAGCTAAGCACCAAATTCATTTCCGCAGCGCTAGCCACGTCAAAACCTGCTCCCAGTTTTATAAAGTATTTGATGATTTCTGGGTGAGGATTAGCTTTAATCGCGTAATAAGGAGTAACCATAGAAAGATAACGGGTAAAGCGCTCATATTGCTGGCGCAGAGTTTTGCGGCTAATCAGCATAAGCGGTGAGCCTTGCTGCTCAACCTTACGTCTAATTAAATTTTCAATACCGTCGCTCATATTTTTTTAGCTCTTGCGCGCATATTATGGTCTACCAAAAAAGTAGTAAACTGCCAAACATCTTCTTCAGTTGGCATTGGGATATCAAATTTAGTAAATTTACTATTTAGATTTTTAAGCGGGGTCCAATCAACTGCTTTTGAAACAAAAGGCTTAATATAATCCATGGCTACTTCTAAAACTGCCTCATGATCAACATCGTCTGGCATTAAAAATCCTCTTTTTGGGTTTTTAATCATCCAAACTGCAGCTGACACAACTGATATAGCTACCTGCATGGTGGTGGCTTGTTGTCCTAAAACCAATTTTCTGGCACTGTGAATATCAAGCAAGCTGCCGCACCACCAGGACTTAAAATCGTGGCCCATTAGAAGAACTCCAAGCTGGTCTTCGCCATCAATAATTTCATCGTTCATAATTCTTTGCTTCTCTTGCAGATTAAATTGGCGCATTTCCAGTTCATGCAAAGAATTGATCGCTGCATTAGAAGGACAGTAAGCATAATGGACAGTGGGTCGATAAACTGCTTTGCCGTTTTCCCAAACAGTTAAGCGATCAGAAATACTAAAAGCTTCGCCATGGCGAACCACCATTCCAGTAATTTCACCACAAGGAACCCAAGACCTTACCCAGGTTTTCATACCAATAGTTTTAAGGCAAATCTGGTTTTGCGGACCAACTTTGTGAAAATAAGTTCCTTCTGGAATATATTTTTCGTGTGTGCCCCACCCCAATTCGGACGGCGCCACCCCTTCTTCAAAAAAGCCTTCAATACTCCAGGTGTTTACAAATTCATTGACCTGTTTTGGTTTATCAGTAATCTGGGTATCACGCTCTGAAATATGAATAACTTTGGTTCCGGTTAATTGGCCTAATTTTGCAAAGTTTTTATCTTTTAAAGCCGCTTTTAATGGTTCAACCCTTTCGTCTTTTGGTTTTTCCGCAAGAATCTTTTTTGCAATACCAATTAAAGCATGTTTGGTAAAATGAGAAACCAATCCTGGATTAGCACCATGGTCAACAATGGCAGTAGTAACATTTTCATTGCCCCATTCTTCCAGTTTTCTTCTAATTTCCATATGCCTTGAATATAATGTATATTTCCCTGGATCATTTCTTTCTGCATCTTTATACGGATCCCATTCTTCTACCGAAGTATTGCAATAAAGCACCTCATTATCCCGACACCATTTAACTATAGCAATACAATCAATGTTCCAGGCTAAATCAACAATTAAATCGCCCTTACCAACATATTTTGCCAGCAATTGTTGATAATTATCTTGCGTAACTCGATCATTAACATATTTAACGCCTTTAGCCAGTGAATCTTTTACTCGATGGCTATTATCTACAAAATCCATAATAGTAACTCGCTTAGGATCAACATCAATGTGGCGGATAATCAGAGGGATAGCACATTGCGAAACCGAACCGCAGCCAATAATCAATATTTTCCCTGCAAACTTTACATATTTTTTTTCTGACATTTTTTCTCCTTACAAAATAATTATTCTTTTTTTATTGTAACAAAATAATTATTTTTTTGCAATGAATAATGTACTATAATGTAAACATGCGCCAGTAGCTCAATTGGATAGAGCGTCTGGCTTCGAACCAGTAGGCTGGGGGTTCAAGTCCTCCCTGGCGCATTTAAATTTATTATGTGGGCAATGTTAACCGCTTCAATATTATTCGGCATTATGGCTTTTATGGCCAAAGTGCTTTCCTTTTATTTACCTGCCGCAGAAATTGTTTTCATCCGCTTTTTTGTTGGATTAACTGGTCTCATATTAATTTTAGTTATTGGCAAAATAAAACTCGACCTTAAAAATAAACCTTTATTAATTTTCCGCGGATTAGTAGGTGGCGCAGCTATTACTTGTTATTTTAAAGCCATTTCCATGATCCCCTTGTCTGACGCAGTTTTACTTTCTTTTACTTATCCTATTTTTGCCACGCTCTTTGCTAGTTTCTGGTTAAAAGAAGAATTAAAATCTGGAGCATTTTTTGCTTTACTGACCGCTTTCGTTGGTATTTATTTAATTATCCAGCCAGAGTTTACAAATTTGAACTTTGGCTATAACTATGCTCTTTTTTCTGCCATCTTAGCTGGTATGGCAGTAGTTAGCATAAGGGAACTTAGAAAATATGATAATTCTTGGGGCATAACATTATCTTTAATGATTGGTGGAACTATTTTTGGCAGTCTTTTTTCTATTAATAAAATAATCATTCCCAGTGCCAACCTACTAATGTTAGGAATCGCAATGGCTATAATTGCTACCATTGCCCAGCTTTTACTTACCTATGCTTATAAATATTGTAATGTGGTTGAAGGCGGAACTATTTCCATGTTTACCATTGTAGTGTCAGTTGCTTTAGCTATATTGTTTTTGGGTGAAACATTAAGTACAACTTTTGTTTTAGGAGCAATTCTGATTGTAGGAAGCATTGTCTATCTGCTACATTCACATCCTGGGGAAATTATAAAATAGCTTTTAGTTTTTTCAATGCCCTACCTCGATGACTTAACCGATTTTTCATAGCAGATTTCATTTCCGCAAAAGATTTTTTATATCCTCTTGGCACAAACACTGGATCATAACCAAACCCACTCTTCCCCCTCATCTCATGAATAATCTTCCCAGGACAAACCCCTTTTACAGTTTTAATTTTTCCCGATGGATAAGCAATAGCTATTACACAAACGAACTTGGCAGAACGATTTTTTTTATTCTTTATTTTTGTTAATAATTTTGAACACAGATTGTTTGGCGTTGGAGGACTGGCAAACCTAGCTGACTTAACACCCGGTTTTCCATTTAAAGCATTAACCATGAGCCCAGAATCATCCGCAATCGCAATTTGCCCAGGTTTTAATTTAATGGCCTTAACTTTTTTTATTGCGTTGCCTTCAAAAGTTCTTTTATCCTCTTTAACATTAGAGTTTTGGCCTTTAACTTTTAATTTTAAGATCTTGCGAATTTCTTTAAGCTTGTGTTTATTAGAGGTAACAACTAAAATTTCTTTTCTCATTACTTATTACTAATTACTCACCTTTCATATTTTAATGCTTTCTTTCCAATATCCCTGCGATAGTGCATACCTTTGAATTTAATCAGGTCAACCGCCCGATAAGCATTTTGGATTGCAAACTTGATCCCATCACCCAAAGCTGTAACTCCAAGAACTCTTCCGCCGGAAGTTACAATATTTTTTCCCGAAAGCTTGGTTCCAGCATGAAACACATAAGCATTGTCTAATTGATCAACTTTTTCAATGCCGGAAATTGGAATGCCCTTTTCATATTTACCTGGATAACCACCCGAAGCTAAAACCACGCAAACTGCAGCTTTATCTTTCCACTCAATATTTTTCCCCGCTAATTTACCAGCAATTACTGCTTCAAAAATCGGCACAATATCACTTTGCATACGCATCATAATTGGTTGAGTTTCTGGATCTCCAAAGCGAGCATTAAATTCTAAAACTTTTGGCCCTTCTTTGGTTACCATAATCCCCGCGTAAATTACTCCTTTATAATCAATACCTTCCTGTTCCATGCCAGCAATAAAAGGTTTTAAAACCGTTTGATCAATCTGTTCCATTAATTGATCAGTTACAATCGGCGCAGGACTGTAAGCTCCCATTCCACCGGTGTTTAAACCCTCATCATTATCAGAAACTCGTTTATGATCTTGAGACGAAGCTAAAGAAAGAACTGTTTTTCCGTCAGTAATCGCAATGATTGAAGCTTCTTCGCCTTTTAAACATTCTTCAACAACTACTTTATTGCCAGCTTCTCCAAATTGCTTCTTTTCCATAATATCTTTTACCGCAGCGATAGCCTCTTCCTTGGTTTTAGCCACAATCACGCCTTTACCCGCAGCTAAACCGTCGGCTTTAACCACAATGGGCGCACCCATTTCTTCAATATAAGCAATTGCTTCTTTGGAGTTATCAAAAATCCCAGCCTGTGCAGTAGGAAGTTCATATTTCAGCATAAAATCTTTGGAAAAAACTTTGCTGCCTTCAATCATGGCAGCTGCTTTATTGGGACCAAATATTTTTAGGCCTTCTTTGGCAAACTCGTCCACAATGCCAGCTACCAGCGGAATTTCCGGACCAACCACGGTTAAATCAATCTTGTTTTCTTTGGCAAACTTTTTTAAACCTGCAACATCGTCGGCTTTAATATTTAAATTTTCCGCTAACTGCGCAGTACCTGCATTTCCCGGCGCACAATAGATCTTTTTAACTTTTGGGCTTTGATTTATCTTCCAAACTAAGGCATCTTCACGACCACCAGCACCGATTACTAATACTTTCATCACTCAGCCTCCTTGATGTCAATTAAATTAAGCTGGATACGTTCAAAGCCGTTCCACTCGTTGCTCTCTAAGTTATAAACAATATCATAATTTTTGCTATAAGTTAGTTTTTTTTCAAAACTTCCCATGGAAAAACCAATCGCATCCAACACTACATCCTGTTTAAAGAATTTTATCTTTAAATGCTTGTTTTGTTTGCCCACAGTCTTCATTTCTTGAACTTTTACCCCTCTTGACCTAAATACTGGCACAGGATTTCCTTCTCCAAAAGGACCCAAAGCTTCTAAGGCTTTAACTAGACTAAAATCAATATCTTTTGGCTCTAAATCTAAATCAATTATAACTTTATTTTTCAAATCATCAAATGAAACCATTGCATCAATAGCTACCTGCAATCTTTTTTTAAGTTCAGGAATCTTTTCCGGGACAATTTCAAATCCAGCCGCCCCTTCATGCCCACCAAAATCAGTAAATAAATCTTTGCAATTGCTAAGCAACTCATACATGTTGACCCCTTTAAGGGAACGCGCTGAACCTCTCCCCACCCCTTCATTAACCCCTATCAAAACTGCCGGACGAGAGTAACGGTCAACAATCCTGGAAGCCACAATACCAATTACCCCTGGATGCCAATCGCTGCCATGCAGAATAACCAACTTATTTTTTGCAACATAATCATCATCAATTTGGGCAAAAGCCTCCTCTTGCATGCTACTACCAATATCCCGACGCTTCACATTAATACGATTAAGCTCCTGGGCCAAAGTTTGGGCTTGTTCATAATCATCCGTTAATAAAAGCTCAACCGACTTTGAAGCATGCTCCAATCGGCCAGCTGCATTGATGCGTGGCGCCAAAGCAAAATAAATATTATTTACTTTAACTTCACCTTTTACCCCGGAAGCTTCAAGTAAAGCTTTGATCCCTGGTCGTTTGCGTGCATTAATTTGTTTTAAACCGTTAATGGCCAAAACGCGATTTTCATCTTTTAGCGGCACTACATCAGAAAAAGTTCCCAAACCAGCTAAGTCAAGCAGTGAAGATAAAAATTCAACGTCTTTAATCCCCGCCACCTTTAAAAGCGCCCAGGCAAATTTAAAAGCCACCCCTGCCCCAGCTAAATAGCGGGAAGGGTGTTCCTGGGAAATTAATTTTGGATTTACCAAAGCAAAAGCCTCGGGTAATTGTTCTGGGATATTATGATGGTCAGTTACCACTACTTCTAAGCCTAGCTCTTTGGCTTTTTTTATTTCTTTAACATTAGAAATCCCGCAATCAACCGTTAAAATTAAATTCGCGCCATCCGCTGCCAACTTTTCAATCGCTTCGATAGATAAGCTATAACCTTCTCCATAACGATGCGGAATATAATAATCAGCTTTAATACCTAAAAACCTTAAAGTGTGGATTAAAATTGCTGTGCCAGTAACACCGTCAACATCGTAATCACCGTAAACCACTACTTTTTCATTTTTTTCTTTGGCTAAAAGAATTCTCTTAGCTGCTTTTTCTGTGTTGGGAATTTGCATAGGATCACAAAGGTCTTTTAAGCGAGGATTCAAGAATTGGTCCGGGTTTTTTATGCCTCTGTGAATTAAAATCTGGGCAATAAAAGGAGAAATATTAAACTTCGAAGATACCTCTTGAGCTAATTCTTTATTAGGCTCTGATAATTGCCATAATGAAGTATTCACGCTTTTTTGATTAGAATCAGTTTTTGTCCGTATTCAACGGGTTGACCGTTTTCAACCAACACTTTAATTACTTTACCCTTGATTTCTGATTCAATCTCATTAAAAAGCTTCATAGCTTCTACAATACAAACTATTTTGCCTGGTTCCACCTCATGTCCTGGCTCTACAAAAGGAGGAGATTCTGGAGATGATGCACTATAAAATGTTCCAACCATAGGAGAAGTAATAGCCGCTAGCCCTTCTTCTTCAGATTCGGTTGGAGTTGACGCAGGAGCTGCTGCAGAAGTTGGTGGAGGAACAGCGGGAAAATTGGTCATAATCGCACCATTAGCATTACGATGGACTTCGTATTTAACTCCATTTTCTTCAACCGCTAAACCAGAAATCTCTTCTTCTTTTATAACTTGAATTAACTTCCTGACTAAATCCCAATCAACCATAATAATTCCTCCTAAGCTCGGCTAACATAAGAGCCTTCTTTGGTACTGATCTTTAAAACATCCCCAACATTAATGAAAAACGGAACCTGGACTACCAAACCGGTTTCTAGAGTCGCAGGTTTGCCACCTGAAACCGTATCCCCTTTAAATCCTGGGGAAGTTTCGGTTACTTTTAGCTCTACTGAACCTGGAATAGTAATGTCTAAAGCTTCGCTTTCATAAAAAGCAATGTTAACTATTAAGCCTTCTTTTAAAAATTTAGCATCATCACTAATTAGTGATTTTGGGATCTGAACTTGTTCAAAAGTGGTTTGATCCATAAAATGAAAGAAATCTTCATCAAAATACAGGAATTGCATTTGTTTATAATCAATATGGGCTGATTCAAATTTTTGGCCGGGTTTAAAAGTTTTTTCAATAATAGCTCCGCTGCGCAAATTTTTAAGCTTTATGCGAATCCAGCTTTGCTGGCCGGCTCTTTGATGATGGTAGGCCAGGCATCTAAAAATCTGTTTATCAATTTCAACAGTTATCCCTGGTTTTATTTCATTGATGGAGATTGCCATAACCTCAAAAGTATACTAAATCCTACCTATTTTTTCAAGCAAAGGAATTCAGAAAACATGAAATTTTTGGCTGATCTTGCAGATAATAACTTACAATATGAGAATAACAAAAATTGGAACAACAAGCGCATTAGAAAGGCCAACTTATCGTGCGGGAGGCACAGGAGCAAGCGAGAGGGCTGCCTTTACATATCAACGCATATATAATCAAGCTTTGGCCGCAAGGAAAGGACCTGAAAGTTTAGTTGTCTTAAGTTTTGATGGACCAGCTGGAACAGGCAAAACAACCTTAGTTAAAGAATTTGCCGACTACCTAAATACCGGACAGCTGGGCATTGAAATACAACCTTTTGTGCGAATAATGCAGATGGATTGGTTTTTGCGCAAAAAACGTATCGCACACTTAAAAACTCATACCCTGGGTCAAGCTAGGAAGCCAAATCTTATGAATCCTGACTTTTGGTATAACATGCAAAAAGCTAGTACAACCCTGGCATTCTTAAGAAACAATGCTTTTGATAAAAAATTAGGTGTCTGGGACCCCAAAAAACAAGAAACAAACATGTTTTTCTGGCCTGACCCTGATTGTCTTAATATCTTGGTCTTAGACGGTTGCTATGCAGGCCATGAATTGTTAGCAGAAGATACAGACATTTCTTATTATTGTGTAATTGGCGAGAGATCTCGCGAAAGAAATTTTAGTGACCGGGCATGGGAAAGAACAAGAAAAGTAGTAAAAGAAGAAGTTGTGAGATTTTATAGTCTAATTTCTGGATGTTACTTTGCTTATATGAGAGACACTTTTGAAGATTTATTTTTTCAAAATTTAATTCACTTGGATTCAAGTAATGAGCCCCAGTTAATCGCAAAAACACCAGAATGGCAAGAGGTAGTAAAATTGCTTACCAAAGATAAAAATCCAGAAAAAGCATATCGTGAAGCCCTGCAATGGTTTAACTTGCCAGAAGGCGAAGAACCTTTACTGCGTCATACTTAAAAGCTATAATAACAATAATAATTTTATGTTTATCATAATTATTTTAATAGCAGCTTATCTAATCGGCTCCATTCCCTTCGGATATTTGATATCAAAAGTTTTGAATATTGATATCCGCAAGTTTGGATCCGGCAATATTGGGGCCACTAACGTATTTAGAACCTTGGGTCCTGTGCCTGGAACCATTGTTTTTGTACTGGATCTTTTAAAAGGCACTTTACCGGTTTATTTAGCCATTCAACTAGGATTAAACCCATGGTTAATCATTTTAGCTGGGATAGCTGCGGTAATTGGTCATACTTATCCGGTTTATCTTAAATTTAAAGGCGGCCGGGGAGCTGCCACTGGCCTGGGAATTTTACTTGGAATAGCCCCCGATATCTTTGTTGGCGCAGTTGCCATTGCAGCTTTAATAATCTATATAAGCCGCTATGTTTCTCTGGCTTCTATTATTACACCTATAATAGTAACTATTGCTCTTCTTGCTTTTGGCCGACCGCTGCCCTACAGCTTAGCAGCCGGATTAATCAGCATTATCATCATTGCCCGTCATATTCCTAATATTAAACGTTTGCTAAGTGGAACTGAAAGAAAAATAGGAGAGAAAAGCTTATGAAAGTCTTTGTAATTGGCGCCGGAGCCTGGGGCACCACCCTTTCTATCCTTTTTGCAGAAAACAAACACGAGGTCAGCCTGTGGATTTACGAAAAAGAGTTGGTAAAGGAAATTAAAAAATTTAAAGAAAACAAAAAATATCTGCCTGGATTTCAATTAGCTGAAAATATCGAGCCAACCTCTGAATTAAAACCAGGCCTTGACGCAGACTTAATCGTGTTTGTGGTACCAACTCAATTTCTACGTAACATTGCCAAACAAGCAAAAGATTTTATTAATCCGAACGCCATTGTAATTGCAGCCAACAAAGGCATAGAAGAAAAAACTCTGGATCTGCCGCTTAATATATTAGAGCAGGAATTAAAAGTTAAAAAATTGGCCAGCCTTTCTGGTCCGAATTTATCCAAAGAAATTGCCAAAGGGCTTCCCGCTGCAGCCACTGTAGCCTCGGACGATTTAGAAACCGCCAAAAGCGTACAAAAAGCCTTAATACAAGAATGCTTTAGGGTTTATACCAGTTCTGATGCAACCGGAGTCCAGCTGGGAGGCGCTTTAAAAAATATTATTGCTATTGCTGCTGGCGTTGCTGATGGCTTAAACCTGGGCAACAATGCTAAAGCTGGGCTGTTGATCCGGGGTATTGCAGAAATCACCCGATTGGGCATAGCTTTAGGCGCAAAGTCTGAAACTTTTGCTGGGCTTTCTGGTATGGGCGATTTAATCACAACCTGCTCTAGCAAACTTTCAAGAAATCATATGGTTGGAGAAAAGATTGCCAAAGGCAAAAAGTTAGCCGAAATTTTATCTAATATGGATGAAGTGGCCGAAGGAGTTACTACTTGTAAAGCTGCTTTAGCTTTGGGTAAAAAATATAAAGTTGAACTGCCAATCACTCAAGAAGTTTACAAATTGTTATACGAAGAAAAGGACGCTTATAAAGCGATTTCGGATTTGATGACCCGGAAAGCGAAAAAAGAATAGAAGTTCAGTTTTCTAATTCCATTGGCGCAATTGCTTTCTTCAGGCTGATATCATCAAAAAAGGCAAATCCTTGGGTTGGCGAGCCGGAACCACCCAATCGGCATTGAACGATAATTTTATTTTGATCCTTTTTCGTGCGTAGGTCAGCTTTTACCCTTCTCCAGTCGCTATTGCCGAAGATACTTTGAGTAGCCACTCCCAACGCCTCAATTTCCAATCGCGCACCGGAACCAAAAGCTTTAACATCTTTAGCCTTGATCCATCCGGACAGTTCATAACAAGTATTGGGCTGCACGCTGACTTCTTGCCACCAGCGTGAGTCAGCCATGCCCTGAGAGTGGTCGAGTATAACCGAATATTTTCCAGCATAACTTTCAACTGAGGTAACAGCATAAACGAAATTGCGATCTGGTTCCTGCCAATTTCGCATTGTCCAGTCATTAGGTTGATCTTTACTAAAATCCTCAAAACTGCTGTTTTTTATCAAATTGGGTACTGCTTGAGTTAGCTGCGCCAAACGCCTAAGCTTTGATTTATGAATGCGAACCAACCGGGCGTATTCATTCTCCCCTGCCTTAGGAAAAAGCTTGCGAAAAACTTCAGCATGATGGTCCGGTGGAGATCCCTTTTTGAAAACGTAAATATTGTTACCCGATGAATCGATCAAGCCGTAATCACCGAAGCATAAAATTCGTTTAAGGTCTGCCTCATAATCTTCTTTTGCCATTGGCCAGGTATTGCCAGTGGTATCAATGGCAATATAAGTGGTTTTGGGATACGAGGTAAGCACGAATAATTTTTCTCGTGACGATAAAAACTGCATCAAGCCAAATTGCGCGGTTACGTCCGCCTCGGTAGGTATTTTTGCCGAAAGCAGTTGTATTGGTGAGGGCTTGGGTCTAGCCTCAAAACCGCGCACGAAAAATTCCACATTATTTTTTTGGTTCCAAATCATTAGTAGGAGCAGTCCAATAATGATCAGTGTACCTAGGTGTAATTTTGAAAAACGAAATTTCCGGAAGCGGTCGATAAAACTGGAAATTGCGCCAAGTGTCCCTGCAAGTCCAGCAAACAGAAAAGGCATGATGGGAGCAAAGTAATGATGGTGTATGCTGGCAAAATAATTTCTGTCCGAAAGAGTGGTAACTATATATTCGCTGAAGGGAATATAGGCAAAAATCGAAAAAACCGGCAAATAAAAAAACGGTGACAGCAGATTTTTTAAAAATGTTGCGACTTCCGGCCGGGACCACAGGGCAATGACACGGTCGAAGTGCAAAAAGAAACCGATTAGCACACTTAAGGGCGTGTTGCCAAAATGGCCATAGGTAGCAAAATTTGGCCCGCCAATCCCTCCAACTGAAGCCACATCTGGCCTGAATACCTGCTCAAAAGGAAGAGGCAGACTGTTAAGCCAAGGCATAATCCATAAATAGATTATTAGGAAATAAACCATTCCAAAGGTTCCAGGAGCCAGAACCCATTTTAATTTTCGTCGGTAAACTAGCGCAACAAATGAAAAACCAAGCAACAATAAGGGGGCATCCTCCCGGCTGAAAGCGGCCAGAATCAGAAAAAGCATCATCGGCCAGAAATTTTTTCTTAGAAAAAAAAGAAGCCCCAAAGCAATGAAAGGAACAGTCAAGTGAGAATCTCTAAAACTAATCAGGGAAAGATTTATTGCGGGTTGATAAAGGAAAAAAAGTAAGGCTATAAGAAAAGAAACAAAACTATTTTTCGTAATTTGGAAAGCCGTCAGGTAAATAATAATGGCTGTGACCCACAGAAAGAAAATACCAATAGCGAGTAGCATGGTCATCCCTGGATGAAGAGCGTAAATTGGAGCAATCAGAAAAAAGAGTAGGTCAAATTTGCCGCTTAGAAAGCAAGGAGTTGAGTAGGTTGAGCAGGCAAGATTTCCGTGATGGACCAAATTCCACATTACCTGATTGTATTGGGCAGGGTTTTCGCTCCAAGGCAGCCCTTCGCTAATACTTACACGGGCATTTTGACAGGCAGCAAAGATGGCCAAACCAGTTAAGATAATTATCAGCACAAGGAAGAAGCGAAAAAATATTATTTTATTTTTCATAAGATTTCCTTTAATTCAATCTCATCAAAATAAGCTGTCCCACTATTAGGCGCTCCATAATTACCCAAACGACACAAAACTGTCACTTCATTTTGGGCTAACATGGTTTTAAATTCTATTGCAACATATTGCCAATCATTCGTACCAAATAATTCCCTGGTCTTTTTATTTGCCCCATCAATTTGAATATAAGCTCCGGCTCCTTTATTTTGGATGTTTTCTGTTTTTATCCAGCCTGATAATTTGTAGTAGGTACTAGGCTTTAAAAATAATTTTTGCGTCCATCTTGAATCCGCCAATCCATCATGCACTAATTTCACACTATTTTTGCCTTTTTTCCTTACTTTTGGCTCAAGAGAAAAAGAGCAGTTGGCATCTTCCTCCTGCCATTCAACCAGCTCCCAAATTTGGGGAACATTGCCATATTCTTGTTCAAATCCTGGATTCTCCAGCAAATTAGCACCAACTGTTTTCTTTTTACGATTCTGTCGTTTTTTACGGTAATTCTTCTTTTCTGAATCAAATTTTTCTCGACTGTAATCAAAAGTATCCCATTTTGAGGTTTTTTCAGCCACTACAATTGAGCTTTGCTCAAAAATAATCTTAAAAAAGCCATCACCAGTTAAATAATCTAATAATAATCTATCTTCCTTGCCTAGATTGCCCAAATCAACAATAATAAAATCCACATGCCCCTTGGCTGGAGGAATACCCTTCCCTTCTTGAAACCATTGCCCCCATAATGCCGGAATAAATGGATTGGGAAACATATAAATTTCCTGGCGATGGGAAAGCTGGGGCACAAAAGAATAAGAAGCAGAAACATTAGCTTGGGCTGGAATAAATTTTAATGCTTCTTTTTTTATTTGAACCTCGCTTGAATTAAGATAAACTATTTTCTCTTTCAACATAGCCCACTGCTTATATAAAGGAAAGTTGCTAAGCATGGCATTTGAAATCAACGCAAAAAGCAAAACAACAAAAGCTAAAACAAGTGTTTTCTTGCGATTTATTAACCCAATACTATAACTTTTGTTCTTTAAGAAATTTAATCCTTCTATTAAGGCAAAAAAGATAATAGCCGACTGGACATAGTTATAATGATAAAAAACTGAGCGTAAATACCCAGTACCGCTCAAAACATTAACAGCAATTGAAGGAATTAATAAAAATAAAATTGACCCGCCCAGCAAGGGGATAAACGCCAAAGGAATTAACAAATGAAAATAATAAACCAAACTCTCCCAGTGAAAAATATTGTGCCAATAAAAATTAAAATTAAAAAGATTTGACATTAGGCCTCTAAACCAATGCGAATATGTTAATGGCTGAGGTGCAAAAACGCTTATGCCATTAAAAAAAGGCGTTAATAATTTTGAGCACAATAAGAACCAGATGCCACTGATTATCAAAGCAACGCTGCCATGGCGAAATTCTTTTTTAAAGATGATTAAAAACAAGCCAATAAAAACACCTGTCGCAGCTACTTCGTCTTTACCCAGCAAACTAATTATAAGAAAAACATAAAATAATGGGAAATTTTTCTTCAGCAAGAAGAAAAGCGTCAAAATCATAAAAAATACAGTTATTGCCTCAGAATGGTACTGGTCCAAATTAAGATTCTGCAAGGCAGGATAAAGCAAAAAAGACAAAGCCACTGAAATAGCAAGGAAAGGACTATTTAAACGCTCCTTGGCAAATAAAAATAAAGGGATCGCTCCAAGAGCAATAAAAATTGTCTGGATTATGTATAAAACATTTATATTATTCCACAACCAGAAAAAAGGCGCGATAAACACATGGTAAAATGTGATTGAATCACCAAAAAGATTTAATCCGCGAACGGTTACAAAAGGGTTCATAAAACGCGAAAGTAGCCAAATACCCTGATCATCAATACCTGAATCAAAAGCCTGAGTCCAAAACACTTCTTGCAATAATATTGTGTAAAGCGAAAAGACTATTATATAGTAAACAACAGCCACAATAACCAGCCAGAAGGCGATCTTATTAAAATCCAGCTTCTTAAACGAAGAAAACAACTGTTTATAATTTTCCAGAACTTGGCTTAGCGATTTTAGCATTAAAATCCAATTTTATTTTTTATAATATAAAGCGGACGTTGTTTGGTTTCTTCAAAAACCCGGCCTAGATATTCGCCAATGATACCAAGAAAGATTAATTGGATACCGCCGATAAAAAGGACTGCAACTAAAACTGAGGTCCAACCGGCAATTGCTTGATTAGTAAAAATTCTAATGTAAATAGCATAAAGAATATATAAAAAACTGATAAAAGCAGTCAACAAACCTAAATAGGTAGCCACTCTTAAGGGAAAAGTAGAAAAAGAAGTAATTCCATCTACGGCAAAAGCAAACATTTTAGAAAAAGAATATTTGGTTTGCCCAATTTTTCTGGGTCCGGCAATATAAGGAATAAATTCTTGGCTGTAGCCTACCCAACTAATAAGTCCTCGCAAAAACCTGGAACGCTCCCGAGTATTTTTTAAAGTATCTACTACTTTACGGTCCAACAAGCGGAAATCAGCAGAGTTAGCCGGCAAATTAATTTTGCCAATCTTATTAATTAACCAATAAAACATGGATGAAGTCTTTTGTTTTAGAAAACTTGCACCCTCTGTCCCTTTTCTAATCGCGCTGACAATTTCTGCTCCGTTTTTCCATCTTTCAATTAATTGAGGAAGCATTTCTGGTGGGTGTTGTAAGTCAGCGTCCATGGTAATAACTGCATCTCCCTGGGCAGAATCAAGGCCAGCTGACAGCGCAATCATGTGGCCAAAATTTCGGGAAAAACTAATCACTTTTACTCGATGGTCTTTTTGGTTTAAGTTCTGCAAAATCTTTAAAGAATTATCCGTACTGCCGTCATCAACCATGATCAGTTCATAAGAAAGGTTAAGGTTAACTAAAACAGTAGAAAGACAATCATAAAGAATCTCCAGTGAGCCTTCTTCATTATTAATCGGGATAACTATAGAGAGTTCAGGTTTTCCTAGCATTGATAACAAAAATTATACCAGAAAACAGCATAATTGTTAATCCAATCAGGCTTAAAGCCTCCCCCGTATAGTTATAAATCGTCTTACCAAAATACAAGCGCACCTGCTCCTGGTTTGGATAAACCAGCATAAAGGAAGGAGAAACTAAATAAATTTGATCAGCCCCCTCAACCTGCCAGTTGGGATGGTAGGAAACCTTGATTAGATGAGGATAGCCAACTAAATTAGTAGAAAATTCAATATCTTCCTTGCCAATTTTTTCACTTATTTCCGCTTGAGGTTTTTTAATAGGAATTTTTTCAACTTCAAATAATTCATCTGCTTTTTGCTTAAACCTTCCCTCATCTGAATCAGGAGCATACACCAAAGGAACATCCAGCGTCCTGCCCGATCTAAACCAATTGAAGAAATCCATTTTCCAATCATCGGTTTCAAACAAAACTGGCTCAAAATCAACTGGCATTACATAGCTACCATCATTAGTGGTTAAACGATAGATTTCATATTCACCAAATTGTTTTTCCAGCTTTAATTCGGGAACTTGCTTAGCCTGCTTTTTGGCTACATCACTTTTAACAATGTAATGGGTAACATTAAATTTTTCCAGCAAAGGAATTGCCACTGGCAAGTTTAAGCGGGTATATTTATATTGTGGAAAAGGACCAGAATGAACTTTTGATACTGCGGACTGGATATAAAATACAAAAGGCGAACTAATAGAAGACTGCATGTAAAGTCCTTCCAGGGTATCACGCTTAGCAAAATAAGGTAGATTTTCAAAAGCCCGCTCACTGCCAAATACATTATGATCAGGCGAATGCTCATACACCACCCTACCTGGACCAGTTTCTTCTAAATAACCATTTATCTGCTTAAACAGCGACCAGGCGGCTTTTTTTTCAAAGCCATTATAATTCCACTTAATCCAACCTTTTATATAAGTTACATTAGGAATAATCCACAAAGCAACCATTAGATAAATGATAAAAGGCAAAAATTGCGGAATATTTATTTCATTTAAGAAAACCGCTAAAATTGTGGCAGAAAAGATTACAGAAAAAAGCTGCACAAACGGGAGCCAGCGAATATCCAGCATGCCAATATTAGGGCTTAAATAATACAAAATTAAGCTGGCAAAAATAGCATAGGCAAAATAACGGGTCCGGCGGTCAAATAGATTTAAGAAAAAAGAAACAATCGCTAAAACAAAGAAAGGGATCAAAATAAGAGGGATGGCTCTCCAAATTGAAGAAATATACCAGCGGGTTACATAACTAGTTACCCAAGGAACATTAAACAGAAAAGGGATAAACCAAAAAGAGATTAAGAGTCCGGCTAACCCATATACTTTGAATAAATATTTAAAATTAACCCAAAAGTCTTTTAAATTAAAAACAAAAAACAAGCCCAGTACTCCGGAAAAAATTAAAGTATAGCCATGACAAAAAGCAATTAAAGCCACCAAGACAGCATTTACAATAATCTTATTCTTATTTTCGATCCCACTATAAAGAGTACCAAAGAAAAGAACTATTAAAGACAGGCCCAGGCCATAAGAATATTCGCCAGCTAAGGTGCTAGGAATATTGCCTCCCCACATGGAATTAGCTTCCATAAAAAGAAAAGCCAAGCTAAAAGTGGAAGCAATAATAGGAATGGGAAATTTATATTTTAAAAACTTAAAACTAAAATAAGTACACAACGGCAAAAGAAAAATGCCTAAGACTGAAATTAATTTAAAAGAAACTTGCATGGGTATCACAAAATTTAAAACAGCCATCAACACAAAAGTTAAAGGAAAATAATGATAAAAAACCGGAAATCCAGCGTAATTACCCATATCCCAACCCATTATTCTAAAGTTTGGGAAAAACACTTCTTTCATGTAAACCGCGGTTGGGTAATGAGAACAAGTATCCCCTCCGGCGGTAATGGTTTTTGAAAGTAAAAGACCAGGCTCAAAAAATGAGAGCAAGAATAAAAAGACAAAAACCAGTACGGTTAAATCAATTAAATTATTTCTTTTCACTTTTAAATACTTGAAAAAGGATAAATACTACCACTAAGACAATTAAAAACACTAATAAATATTGATAATCAATTCCCAAAAGACTTTTTCTTTCCATGATTTTGATCATCCCCGGCGTAATCACAGTATAATGCAAGTTATCTTTATTATATTCGCTAACCGCGTAAACCTGATAATTACTGCCGCTTAAAGCGGAAAAATTTTCCAAGTCAAATCTAACTTTATCTGACACTCTGGCAGCAAGAGTAATATCTTTTACATTACCCAACACAGTTATTTCTTTGGGAACCACTAAATCAGCTTTGGCTTTGAGACTAACATTGCTGCTATTTTTTAAAGTTAATTCAATACTGCCATTTTCCCAAAAAGTAGTCGCTTTCATGCGGCCAAAAAGGTCTCTAGGCATATCTTGAGCCTTATAAGCAAAGGTCTGAATGGTTAAAGCTGAAAAAGGATACTGGTTTGCATCAGCATAATGCATAACTATTACCAAGGGGTAATGACCAGCCTTATCAAGCTTTAAATTAAAAGTCGCATAACCTTTATAAGTTTGATTTACTCCTAATTTTTGAACTTTTTCCGCTAGTATTTTTTTGCCACCAGCCCGCAATTCGGCTTGGACACTGTAAGCTGCTTCATCGCCCTTATTAACCGCGGTAACTAAGACTTTTAGTTGATTGCCTACCACTTTAGCCGTAACTGAAGTGTTTAAGCTAATATAGGAAGCAAAAACTGGAGAAACAAATAAACATAGTAATAGGGAAATTAATAAATAACGCTTCATTGCAACACGATCCTCCTAAAGTCTGCTATTCCCAAATACATTTTTTCAATTGCTTTTAAAAGCGCCAAGCGATTTTTCTTCAGTTTTTCATCTTTATGCATAACCATTACCTTTTCAAAAAACAATTCAATTGGATCGGTCAGTTCCGCCAACGGCTTAATGGCTTTTTGCCATTCTTCTTTGTTAATCGCTTCCCCTACTTCCCAATTAACTTTCATATAAAGTTCATAAAGCTTTTTCTCGGCAGTTTCAACAAAAGCCGCCTCATCAATCGCTTCTTCCTTGGCTCCTTTAGCAATACGAGAAACCCGATCAGCTGATTTAACCACTCCCACAAACCATTTTTCTGAAATCAAACCATTTATTTGTTTGGCTTTGGCAAAAACATCTAAAATATCATTGAATCCAGATAAAACCGCATCCACCACATCATAGCGGATGCCTTTCTCAAGCAAAATCGGTTTAACTCGGCTAGCCATAAAAGCTAAAATCTGATTTTGTACATTTCCTAGCGGATTTCTTGATTCATATAATTTATAACTATGCTCAATTACTTCATCTAAAAGCAAATCTAATTTATTCTCAATAATAATACGTATAATTCCATGCACGGCCCTGCGCAGAGCATAAGGATCTTGAGATCCACTGGGAATTTTTCCAATACTAAAACAACCAACAATAGAATCAATCCGGTCGGCTAAAGCTACAATCATACCCTCTTTTGATTCAGGCAACTTATCGTCAGCAAAACGAGGCAAATAATGCTCGGCAATCCCTTGAGCAACCCTAGGATCTTCTTTTGAAAGCAAAGCATATTCTCTGCCCATAATCCCTTGCAACACAGGAAACTCATAAACCATACGGGTAGAAAGATCAGCTTTGCAAAGCTGGCAGATTCTTTCAATAATTGGTGTTTTTGGTCCGTCTTGATTTAATCTTTTGGCAATCCAAAGAGAAAGCTTTTGCATACGCTCAACTTTTTGCGCTAAACTTCCCAAACCTTTAAAAAATTCAATTTTATCCAGGTCAGCTGTATACATTTGCAAAGGTTGTTTTTTATCTTCTTCAAAGAAAAACTTGGCATCTGAAAGTCGGGCAGTTAAAACCTTTTGATTGCCTTCTACAATACCTTTATTCTTACAGCCATCGGAAACCAAGACAAATTTTTCCACTAACTTCTCTTTACTGTCTACTAGAGGAAAATACTTTTGATTCTTTTTCATGGAGGTGATTAAAACTTTTTGCGGCAGACTCAAGAAACTTTTATCAATTTTGCCTACATAAGCAATAGGATTTTCAACCAAAAAGTTAACTTCTTCCAATAAATCTTCTTGAACTAAAGCCTTGGCTCCAACTTTCTTCGCCGCAGCCTCAACTTGCTTCTTAATTAAAGCTTTTCTTTCATCTTGATCAACTATTATGCCTTTTTTCTTTAATTGCTGTTTATAAGTTTGAATTTTAATCTTCAGATTATTGGACGTTTTGATGCCAGCTAGCTCAAACTTAACAATTTTGTCTCCGCAAAGGGCTAAGATAGAATGAATTGGCCGGATAAACTTAAAGTCTTGACTCCCCCACCTCATAGACAAAGGTTGATATAAAGAACTAATGATTTCGGGAAACAATTTTGCTAAAACCTTAGCTGCTGATTGTCCTTTTCTAGTCACTTTAGCAAAAACATAGTTTTTACTGCCTAAAGTGCGTACTTCTAGATCGTCTAAAGTTGCTCCCTGGCTTCTGGCAAAACCAGCAGCTGCCTTAGTAGGCTTTCCGGCACCATCAAAAGCGAATTCAGCTGGAGGACCTTTTATTTCTAATGATTCATCTGGTTGTTTTTTGGCTAAGCCTTCAATTACAAGGGTTAAACGTCGATACGTACCCAAAGTTTGGATGCTGGAAAAAGATAATTTTTCCCGTTCAAGCTTTTCTTGGGCTTGTTTTTTTAAATCTTGTAAAAATCCCGGCATAAACCGTGCTGGGATTTCTTCACAACCTATTTCAAGCAGTGCCTTCAACATATACTTTTGCACATCTCCTAGCTAATTTTCTAATTCTTAAAATATAAGCCATTCGCTCAGTCACTGAAACCGCTCCCCGAGCATCTAAAATATTAAAAGCATGAGAACATTTTAAAACATAGTCATAAGCCGGTAAAACTAGTTCTTGTTTAAGCAAGCGATCTGCTTCTTTTTCATAAAGACCAAATAATAAAGTTAAGCTTTCAATATCCGCAGCTTCAAAATTGTATTTGGAATGTTGTCTTTCTTGAGGAAGATAAATATCACCATATTTAACCTTGTCATTCCACTGAATATCATAGACACTGTCTACTTTTTGGATAAACATGGCTAAGCGTTCTAAACCATAAGTTAATTCAACTGAAACTGGTTTACAAGGATAACCACCACATTCTTGAAAATAAGTAAATTGAGTAACTTCCATACCTTCGGCCCAGACTTCCCAACCAGTACCCCACGCCCCCAAGGTTGGTGATTCCCAGTTATCTTCTACAAATCTAACATCATGCTTTTTTGGTTCAATACCAATTGCACGCAAAGAATCTAAGTAAGTTTTTTGCACTTCTAAAGGCGAAGGTTTAAGAATAACCTGGTATTGAAAATAATGAAATAAACGATTGGGATTTTCTCCGTAACGACCGTCAGCTGGACGTCTGACCGGATCAATATAAGCTACTTGCCAGGGTTTAGATCCTAAAGCTCCAAAAAATGTAGCCGGCGACATAGTAGCTGCACCTTTTTCAATATCATAAGGTTGGCGAATAACACAGCCATAATCAGCCCAGAATTGATTCAAATTATCGATAATTTGTTGAAAGGTAAGTTTTTTCACGATACTATCGAAATAGTAGCATAAAAGAAGTTTGAATTCAAAAGAAAAGGAAGTTAATATACCTGTTCCAGAAACGCTTGCTTGATTAACTCTCCTCTAAAAGTAATAACTTCATCTACTTGAGTAAGCAAGCCATAACTTAACCAACGGCTGATACTGCTTTGGACCTCTAGGTGAAAACCAGCAACAGTAGCCAGATCTATCCCTTGTATTAGGGACTGAATAAAAACACCGCGAGACATTAAACTATAGGAATCGAGCGCTCTAAAATCGGATTCAAAATTAGAGCAAACACCCTCTTGTGGAGCGGGAGCACAGTCAGCGTCAGCCGGAGCTTCATTAAGAGCAAGTTCCTTTATTTCTTCATGAAGAGACCGCACATCCAACTCTTCAACCCCTTTGCCAGCAACAAAATCTTCTTCATGCCTTAGCAGAACAACCTTCCTTCCCCATTCACGAGAACCGCCTTCTGTTTCATATTCTCTTTTAATTTCTAGTTGTGAAGGAGCTTTAGACAAAACATGTAAAAGAATTTGGGCAACCATGTAATTGCCTCCGCTAAGTGCATGTAATGTCTTCAATGTTTCATCAGAAAAACCAGGTAAATTATATTTGCTTAATATTATGTTAACCAAAGATTGCCAAGATCGAGGAAGCGAACTTTTTAAGTCGCTCACAAATTCGTCAACATCTGCCGGAGGAAGGATAAAAGTTTCAAGCCCGGCTTCTTCGGAAAGTTCAGTAAGGATACCTCTACCAAGGTTGGAATGCACAAAAATCATTTGCCAGCCACTACTAATAAGGGCTCTGATTTGATCACGACCATTAAAAATTAAAGAAGGATAAATATCATCTAAAAATAATACTTTTGGTCCATTTTTGCCTCTTTGTGGAGCCGCCTCAAAAACATCCCTCGACGGCCCAAGCCAAGCATCCATTCCCCAGTCTGCTTTACGATTAACAAATGATTTTTCTGGCAAGCCTATTTCGCCGGCAATTTCTTTTGCTAAAGCTGTTTTTCCTATTCCCGGCAGGCCAAACATACAAAGCGATTTACCATCTCTTACTGCCTGGCGAATTTGCCTAGTGACAAGTGTTCTAGATGGGTGCAATCTTGTTGTAATTTTCATATAAATAGTTGCCTTAAATTGGTTCTTCAGCTTGCCCCGAGCTTGTCGAGGGGCTATAATAATATCGATAACTTGAAAAAGAAATTTCATTCTTTTTAGGAGAAAATATGATTAAACAAGCAATTAAAAAAGTGGTTGAAAACAAAAATTTAACTCGCGAAGAAGCCGCCTTAACTATGGATACTATAATGGAAGGGGAAGCTACTCCCTCTCAAATCGCTGCTTTTATTACTGCTTTAAGGATGAAAGGCGAAACTATAGATGAAATTACTGGCTGTGCAGAAAAAATGCGTGAGCATGCTGCTAATATTTACCCTCAACAAAAAAATCTAGTTGATACTTGCGGAACTGGTGGAGATAAATCTGGAACTATCAACATTTCCACTATTTCAGCCCTAGTAGTTGCTGGTGCTGGAGTTCCAGTTGCGAAACATGGCAATCGATCAGTCTCTTCTAAATGCGGATCAGCTGATGTGCTCGAAGCTTTAGGTGTAAAAGTTGATCTTGAACCGAAAAAAGTTGAAGAATGCATAAATGAAGTTGGTATTGGCTTTATTTTTGCACCAAAATTCCATGCGGCCATGAAATATGCTATGCCAGCTAGGAAAGAAACTGGCATTAGAACTGTTTTTAATATTTTAGGACCATTAACCAACCCTGCCCACGCTGCCGCACAAGTCCTAGGTGTTTTTAGTGCTGATTTGACTGAAACAATGGCTAAAGTTTTAGGAAATTTAGGAATCAAACATGCCTTGGTAGTTCATGGCAAAGATGGATTGGATGAAATCACAATTTCAGATAAAACTAAAGTTTCAGAATTAAAAGACGGCAAAATTAAAACTTATGAAATTAAACCAGAAGATTTTGGTGTAAAAAAAGCCAAACTTTCTGAAATCCTAGGCGGCTCAAAAGAAGAAAACGCCAAAATTGCTCTTGGAATTTTAAAAGGCCAAGAAAAAGGTGCTAAAAGGAATATAGTTTTAATGAACGCTGCTGCAGCAATTTATGCAGCTGGCAAGGCTAAGAATTTAAAAGAAGGTTTTAAGTTGGCAGCAGAGTCAGTTGATTCTGGCGCAGCAAATAAGAAATTGGAAGAGTTGATAAAATTTACTAATACCTAGGAGAAATTATGCATATAAAAACAGAACATTTAATGAAGACTTACGGCAAAAAGACTGTAGTTAATGATGTTTCAATTGAAGTAAGACAAGGAGAAATTGTCGGATTACTGGGGCCAAACGGAGCAGGGAAAACCACTACTTTCTACATGGCGGTGGGATTAGTTAGACCTAACACCGGCAGAATTTATTTGGGCGATCATGAAATCACAAAACTTCCTATGCACCGCCGCGCTCACATGGGCATTGGCTATCTTCCCCAGGAACCATCTATTTTTAGAAAACTAACAGTTGAAGAAAACATCCTAGTGCTTTGGGAACTCATGCCAGAAGTTAGAAAAGATGAATATGAAAAGAAGCTTGTAGCCCTGCTGGACGAGCTGGGCGTAACCTCTCTTAGAAAACAAAAAGCTTATACTTTATCAGGTGGAGAACAAAGAAGAGTGGAAATCGCTAGAGCCTTAGCCACTGACCCTGCTTTCCTGCTACTAGACGAACCTTTTACCGGAATTGATCCTAAATCAGTGGCTGACTTGCAAGGAATTGTGCGCCATTTAAAATCAAAAGGTATTGGCGTTTTAATTACCGACCATAACGTACGAGAAACCCTGGCCATTACTGACCGCTCTTATATCATGCACAAAGGCCAGATTATGACTTCTGGTAATTCCGAAGAAGTTTCAAAATCGGTTGAAGCCAAGAAATTTTATCTTGGGGAGAATTTTGAACTTTGATTAAAATCAAGATCATCGACCGCTATATTTTCAAAGAATTGTTTGAACCTTTTATTTTCGGTTTAGGCTCCTTTACCGCCATCCTTTCTGCCAGCATGATCCTATTTGAACTGGTTCGGGCAGTAATTTTAAGAGGCATGCCACTTTTAGTAGCATTGCAAATTTTTATTTATCGGCTTCCTAGCATTGTAATTTATATCTTTCCCATGGCAATGCTACTGGCTGCTTTGCTAGCCTTTGGCAGGCTCTCTGCCAATAGCGAGGTTGTGGCTTTTAGAGCTTCTGGTATCTCCCTTACTCGCCTAATGTATCCAGTATTATTTTTAGGCTTGCTGGTTTCGTTAACCAACCTGGCTTTTTCGGAAATTGTGGTACCGGAATCAAACAAGGCATCCAAAAACTTACTGCTTGAGACTTCAACTAAGCACAGCCCTAAAATACAAAATAATGTTTTTGTGCCGGAACTCAAAAACGGGGTTTTAAAACGCATTTTTTACGCGGAAAATATTACCGGCAGCACCATGAATGATGTTATTGTGCAGGAATTTAGTGATGGGAAACTTAGCCAAATTTTGACTGCCAAGCAAGCTAAGTGGCAGTCAAAAGATAATACCTGGAAATTTGAAGACGGCATCATTTATGTGATCGCGGAAAGCGGAGAGTATAAACATTTAATTAAATTCGAAGAACAATCCATTGCTATTAAATATACTCCGGCCGACTTTTATATTGGCGATCGCAATCCAGACGAAATGACCATTAGAGAACTAAGAAAGTTTATCGCTTTAAAAGAAAAAATGGGGACCGATGTCACTGATTTTAAGATCCAGCTTAATATTAAGACAGCCCTGCCCTTTGCCTGTTTGGTTTTTGCCTTGTTGGGAGCTCCTTTGGGACTTTCTCCCCGGCGCTCATCTTCTTCAATGGGCCTGGGACTTTCTATAATAGTAATTTTCTTTTACTACATTGTTACTTTTATTAGCATAGCTATTGGGGAATTAAAAGTCATCTCCCCCTTTCTGGCAGCCTGGATGCCCAATTTTATTACCGCCTTTGTAGGCTGGCGAATTCTAACCAAGGCTACAATACAATGATTTTTAGTTTTGGAACCAGAATTATACTTTTGCTGATAATAGTTAGCGCGGCAATTGCTTATATTGGCGATTATATTGGACGCTCAATTGGCAGAAAAAGACTTTCTTTTTTAAAACTAAGGCCAAGATATACTGCTATTATTTTTACTGTTTTAACCGGGATCTTGATTACTTTAATTACCATATCAATCATCTTGGCGGTATCTCAAGACGCGCGCACCGCATTTTTTGGATTGGATCAACTAAAAAACACTCTGCAAACTCAACAAGCTGAAATAAAAGAAAAAATAGCCGAGAAAGAACAAATTGATCAAGAATTGGAAAAAAGCAAAAAAGAACTGGAAAAATCCCAAAAAGATATTAACCAACTACATAAAACCAAAAAAAGCCTGGAAAAAGAAATTAAACTTTCAAGAGAAGGTTCGGTATTATTTAGGGTGGACGATGTTTTAATCACTTCCGTTATCCAGGCCGGGCCAGAAAAAGACAAACTGGAAAGCGGACTAAAACAAATTCTTTCTGCTGCAGATTTTTATATCAGAGGGCTAGGCTTTGAATCAGACAAACCTTTGATTATCATTGAACCAAAAGATTTTAATAATACGGTGGCACTGCTCCAAACTCGCAGCGGAGAAAACATTGTTAAAGTGGTAGTCAGTCAAAACACTTTATGGGGTGAGTCGGCTAATGTTCGTTTTGAAATAGAAAAAAATAGTTTGATTTACACAAAAAACGAAGAAATTGCCAGCCTTACTATACCGGCCAATCTTTCCACTCCTGAAATCGAACAACTAATCAAACAATTACTAGCTAATACCCATGCTATCGCTAAAGAAGCAGGCATTGTTCCCGGATCAGACGGCTCAATCGGCAGCATCCCCTATTCTGAAATATTTGATTTGTCTAAAAAAATCAAAATGTACAACAAGGGAGTTATCTTAAAAACTATGGCCCGACAAAAAACCTTTTCCATCGGCCCCTTGGAAATTGATTTTAAGATTTACTACCAATGATATTAGCTATTGATCCGGGAAGTGAAAAATGCGGAATTGCCCTAGTAGAAAACAGTGGCAAAATTATTGAACATAAAATAGTTCCTCGCTCTGACATATTAGATTTAATCAGAAAACAGTCAAACCATAAAATCATTATGGGAAACAGTGCTTCGGGCAAAGAAATTATAAAAAGTTTGAGTAATATTGAAATAGAGCTTATTTCTGAAAAAAACTCTACCTTAGAAGCTCGTAAATTATATTGGCAAGAGAATCAACCAAAAGGAATCTGGAAATTTATCCCCGAAAGTTTACGCATCATCTCAGAACCAATAGATAATTATGCGGCGATAATTTTAGCGAAGCGGTATCTTAATCTGTAGCACCTTCTGCTCATTAACTTGTGTTTTCTGTAAAACTCTCCCGTAAGGATCAATAAGAGTAGTGATCCCCGTGTTGCCTACTTGCACAAAATACTTGCGGTTTTCTACTGCCCGGAAAATATTAGAATCCAAATGCTGATAAAGAGCAGAAGAATCATCAAACCAGGCATCGTTTGTTAAATTTAAGATAAAATCAGTATCCGGGCCCACCCTTTTTTTAATTAACCAGGGAAAGGTTGACTCAAAACAAATAGAAACAGTTAAATTTAAATTGTCAACTTTTAAATTATTATATTTTTTTCCCTCAGCATAGTCATAATTAAAATAACCCACACTTTTAAGCAAAGGGAATAATATTTTTCTAAAAGGCAAGTATTCACCAAAAGGCACCAAGTGCTGCTTATAATAAGTGGAAACAACTTCTCCGGAAGGGGAAATAGAAACAATAGCATTATAAGACTGGTTTGATTTTTCATAATGAGGAGTCCCAATAATTAGCCAAGCCTCGGTCGTAGCCGCTAGTTTTTTTAATCTTCCAAAATAACCCTGGTCTTTTAATAAATAAGTAAACACGGAAGTTTCCGGCCAGATAATGACTTGAGGATTTGATTTTGCCGCCTGCAAACTAAGCTCTTTGTGGACTTTAAAAACCTTACCAATACTGGCTGGATTCATTTTTTCTATTTGATCAATATTGGGCTGGATTAAAGCTAATTCAATATAATCAGTTTTATCTTGATCTAAAACTTGGCCACTATAACCAACGCAAGCCCCAATTAAAACAATGGCAATCAGTAATGCCAGCCAGTTTTTACGGTTTAAAATAAAAGCGGCTAAAGCAGCATTAAATAAAACCACTAGAAAACTTATCCCGTAAACCGAAGTAAAAAAAGCAATTTGAATTAAAAGTGTAAAAGGCGCTTGCGTATAACCCACTCCACCCCCAGTTATACCAAATATTCCCAAAGCTCGTAGATATTCAACCCCCACCCAAACTAAAGCAATGCCAATTAATTTAATTGTTTTTTTCTGCACATTGCTTATTATGAAATAAGCTAAAAAGGCAAATAGAGCTAGGAATAAAGCCTGAAAAACAATCAAGGCCAACCAACCCAGTATCGCCCAATAACCCACAAAACGGTTAAGCGTGTTAATCCAGAATAAATTTATACCAAAAAAAACTAAACCAAAAACAAAACCCCGGCCTAAAGCTTGTTTCCAGGAAGAAGTTTTAAATAAAACTATAAAAAACGGGACCAAGGCAACCCAAGCCAGCCAAAACCAAGCAGTTTTTGGAAAAGCTAAGGCTAATAAAATAGCTGATAATATACTCATCATTGCATCTCTGCTTTGCAGCTTATTATATCAAGATCAGCTGCCAGCTCGCTATCTATTCCATCATCTATTTCAATAATTGAACCAGAAATTTTGGAAATATAAGCATTGGTTGAAGTTAAATGATCCTGCGATAGTTTTTTCTGGCCATCTGGCCAATCAACACTGACTACATCAAAATAAATATCATCTGGAACAGTAGTGCCAAATATCTTGCTTACGTCAAAACTGTAAGTTAAAGTATTATTGATCTGGTCGATAAAAGCCAAAGATTCTCTAGTAGTAATTTGACCTTGCACAAATGGACCAGGCACAAGATAATAACCACCCGGCTCAGCAATTAAATAGCCGCTCCAGGTAGAATAATAATCTGTGTAATAAGCTTCTTCTGATCCTTGCACTGGCTCCGTGCCCGGTTCAATCATTTCATATTCCACATTATCCGGCGGAGGAAGAGGAACATTTAGGCTGGAACTGGAACTCAAAACCAAGAAATAGCGACTATTAATAACATCAATCGTGCCCCGCATGGTTACCGTTACAATCATCTGTTCTCCAAAAGTTACTAAAGGAGTAACTGTCTTAGCACAACCCCCAACAAAAACCAACAATATAAAGAATATAAAAAATTTATTTCTCATTAATACCTTTTAATTGATCCTTCGGGTTTTAATTCATTTTTCATCTCATTAAGTCTTCTTTCCGCACCCTCATAATGAAAACCTTTGCCGGTAGCAAAACCAACTGGATCATCAGGAAAAGCATCTAAGCTAACTTTTAAGCTGAATTCTTTTCTGTAATCTGAATAAGTATAGGTTAGCCGCCAACAATGTAAATCTTTAACCACCATTATATCACGCAGCTTAAATTCTCTTGAGGTAGTATCCAGCACCTGCCTAAGTTGTACTTTCCACTCATTTTTTTGCCCTTCAAGCAATTTAAAATTATATAAAATACTGCCTGATCTCATTTCACCATTATTTAAACTGGAAACCGTGGCAAACTGCAACCCCAGATAACTAGCCGGATTTACGGTAAAACGTTGAACCAAATCCTTATAAACCGTGTTTTCAAGATCCCAACCAGTCCTTAGACTCCAATAAAAAACACTGTTGGGTCGGATTAAAAGACTGGTCATCACATCAAACCATTTATAGGTTTGCCAATTATATCCGCCGGTGGTACTCCAGTTAAAATTACTGAGATAATAAAAAGTCATTTTTTCGTTTATGCTATTATAGCGGGTACCGATTTGGTCAAACAAAAAAGGAGTATTACCATTGGTATAGCCTTTTTTATAGTCGATGTTATTGCGGAAAAATCCTCCCGCATTTGTCCTTAAATTTACTCCTTCACGATAAGCGTATAATTGGTCTCCAGGCCCATATTGAAATTGGTCGATGCCTGCTCGCAAAGTTAACCTTGACCATCGGCCCACTCGAAAATTCTTATCCGCATTCAAAGTACCTCGGTATCTTGAAGTAGCAAAGTCACGGTTGCCACGCATGGCAGCTAAATATTTTACTTCGTGATAATAACCATAACCAAAAGAAGGCCTTAATCTAAAAAACGGAGTATTGTAAGAATTTAAATTAATATCCAGTTCTGGCAGTTTTTCTAAATATTGGTGGTCGGCATCGTCTTGATATTCTGCTCCGTCTACATCCACATACAAGTTTTCGGTTAATTTCCAGGAAAAATATTTCTCCTTACCAGTAAATTCTACCATTGGCTCCATGATCTGGTCAGCCGGCGCCCCTTCACTAGCCTTATTGCTGGAATAGTTAATTCGAGTAGTAAAATTACCATTGCTAAAGCCCAAAGGTCTTCGATGATAAAACCGCTGGCTAAGTCTTCTCCATTCCGGATCTTTTTTTAAATAATTATAATCATAGTAATAATTAGTAGTGGCTTTGTCGTAATAATGATTTAGTCCTAACGTATATTTACCCAAGGAACCCATACGATCATCAAGACTATCCATTTTAATGTTCCATTTCGAATCACTTTTATGATTTAAATTAATATTAACCGCAGTTTGGTCACGCCTGCCGGAAGGAATTAAATAAGTAACTATGTAATCATGGTTAAAATTGAGTTTGGTATTGGCATCAAGCTGTTTTGCATGCCTGATTTTGGTTATCCAGTCAGTAGTATTAGTATCATTTTCCTGCAAATGATATAAATAAAGGCTTCCCAACCCAAACCCCGCAATCGCATAATCAAGACTAGTCCCTTTACCAAAACCCTTTTTTTCCATATAATCCAGGTAAAGGATGCCTAAAGGATATCGCCAGCTTGATTTAACATAATCACCTTCAACACCGTTATGGCCAATCTGCCAGTTAGTTTTTTGCTTCTCGTTGATATCATAGATTAAATAGGGTGTCCAAAAAATAGGCACCCTACCCACATAAGTAGTAACGTTATAGCCAATAATTTTATCTTCAGGATAATATTCAACTTTTTGGGCAACATTATAATAATGCTCTTCTTCATAATCACAAGTAGTAATAAATCCCTGTTCGCCAAAATAATTTTTATTTCTTTCTTCCAGCTTGCCTACCCTCAGATGAAGGCCTGGGCCGGCAACCCCCTCAAAACTAACAAAGGAAGAAACTTCGGTACTAATGTTATAAGTAAAATAGCCTGCTTTAGCTCGGTGTTTTTTGGTAATTAAATAAACATTTCCCTCTGCAGTTGCAATATTAGTATTGGGATCAATAAAAAGGGAATCAGACTTGATATAAGCGTCTTTTAAGTAAACCTCAACCGAACCGGTGGCGTGAATAACTCCAGTATCTTCAATGTATTTTAAGGTTTCGGCTTTGATGTTTACTGGGATTTCTTCGGCTAAAACACAAGAAGCAAGAAACAAGATACAAAATATAATCAATGAATGTTTCATTTAATTAGAAGTTTTGTGAATTAATCTTCGCTCCGCAATTTCAGATAACATATCAAACTTACCTACTTTTTGGTAAAGCTTAAGTGCGGTTTCGATATCCCCTTTCAAATAACAAACATCTCCTAGATTAATCGCAATGGCAGAAGAATCCGGATCAATGGCATAAGCTTTTTCGATTTCCTTTTTTGCACTTTTTAAATGGCCCAAAATAAAATAAACCAAACCCAGATTATTGCGAAAAACAGGTGAACTAGGGCTAATATCCACTGCCTTTTCAAGTTTTGATTTAGCGTCATTAAAACGGCCTTCTTTAGCTAGAGCAATCGCCCAATTATTCAAACCGTTGGCAAATTTAGTATCGAGCTGCACGGCTAATTGAAATTCTTCCAAGGCAGCTTTGTACATTCCTTTCATAAAAAGATCATAACCATCTGTATTATGATTTTGCCCAAAGGATAAGCTTACTTCTTCTTTTTTACCACGGCCTGTTTTTACCTCTCTACCCCACATTGCAACAATGTCGTCCCGGCCAAAATAAGAGACCACTGCCAAAAGCCCGCGATTACGCATACTTTGCAGACTGGTAGATTTTAAATATTTAACTTTGTTTTTTAAATTCCCAAAATCAATGTTTTCTTGCAAAATAGACTCATATATTTTTAAAGCCTTTTTCAGCTGGCCCAGGGCTTCATGCGTGGTACCAATATTAAATTTAACTGAGCGAGAAAACTCGGCTAATTCTTTGGGCGCAATTTCTAAAGCACGGTTAAATTGAGCGGCAGCCAAATCATATCTACCCTGTCCGCGATAAATACAACCTAATAAATTATAAGCAAAAGGCGCGCGGGATTTTTCTTTTAAAGCCAACTGTAATTCCCTGATGGCGGTTTCCTCTTCTCCTTTTTGCAGATAAAGCTTGGCTAAATCAAGATGGAACGCCATTTTCCATTGATCTTGAGAAACTTTTTCTTTTAAAGAAGCTATTTCCAGGTCCAACTCTTTTTCTTTAACTTCTTTATATTTTTCCTGCACTAAACGGTTGTAGGGATCAATGGCCAATGCCTGGCGAAGAGTTTCACAAGCTTTTCTTGACATTTTCATTTGATAATACGTTTCGCCAATAAGCAAATAAGCTTCAATAAATTTTTTGTCTACAGCAAGAATGCTTTCTGCCTCAACCAGTGCCCTTTGCAAGTCTCCTTTAGCCAGGTAAGCCCGACCTAAAACATAATGGGCATATAAAAGTTGAGGCTGGCTTTTTGAGATTTCTCTAGCACGGCGAATAACCATGTCAGCATTATTTGGATCATACTTAACCATCTGGTCAAATTCTTGTAAAGCGCTTTTTACTTGTTTTTGAAAAAGATAACTTTCGGCTAAATAAGGCCGGGCCAAGGCTTGTTCTGGACAAAGATCTAAAATATCCTGATAACCAGCAATCGCTCTTCCCATATAATCGGGGTTATCCTTGGCCAAAGTACGGTAAACTTCAGAAGCTTCGCTGTAATTGCCTTGCATGCGCAAAACTTCTGCCAAAGCCAAACTTGTTTTTGGGTGTCCAGGATAATTGCGCAACACACCTTTTAGGCGAACGGTAACATCTTCCAACCTAGTATGATCTAATCTTACAATTTCTTTTAATTTATCTATTGCTTCTTCCGGCTTAAGCGATTTCATATAAATATCAGACAATATTTCCCGGATATAAATACTGCCTTCCCTTTTTTTTAATAATTCCTCTAAACGCTGAATTACTTCGCGGCCAACCTCTGGGTCATCAGAGAACATGTTTTGATAACACTCTGCCGCCTTATGATATTCTTCTAAGCGAGTATATAAATCACCTAGTACTCGTAAAATATTTTTATCGCTCGGACGGTATTTTAAAACTTCATTATAAAACTGCGTTGCTTCTTTTATTCTGCCTTTTTCTAAATAAGCTCCAGCTAAAATTTCCGCTAAGGAAATATCTTTTATCCCTTGCCTTACCGATTTTTCCAAAAGGATAATGGCATCGTCAATGCGTTCCTGTTTTATATAAATTTTACCCAGCAAGTTGTAAGCTTCAATATTTTTATCGTGTTTTTCCAGCGCTTCTTCCAGTTCTAAGACGGCATTATCAATTTCACCGATCTGCACCTTAAAACCGGCCAAAGAAAGCCAAATTCCTATTTTTTCCGGGTGTTTTTCTATTTCCTTTTCATAATCCAAGATAACTTCTGGAAGAAGACGGGGGCAAAGTTTGATGGCTTGCATAAAACCCTTTTGAGCCAGGCGATAATCCTCTTGGCCTAAAGAAAGTTTAGCGCTTTCCCTTAGAGCAGATGGGTTTTTCATTATTTATACCACCCCTCCTTAAAAAGCAATATCCCTCCAATTGCGGCAAAGGTCAGCTGCGGGGTAAACGCCGCAAAAAATGGACTCACAATACCACCCCTCCCCAACGACCTAAATACCGAAGCAAAAACATAAAAAGTAAACATAAAAACTATAGTTACAATCAAACCCCAGGTCCGACCCGACCGAGGAGAAGGCAGAGAAAAAGGTATTCCTACTAAGGCAAAAACCAGACAAGTAATAGGCACAGAATATTTCATAAATAATTCGGTGCGCAAGGCGTTGGTTTTTACTCCTCCACTCTCCAGCATACCAATCATCCCGGAAAGCTCACCCGAATTCATTTCTTCTGCGTTTTTATTTTTAGAAAACTCCAGCACATCTTCAGAAACATTAAGCTTTATATCGGAAAAAGAAGCCTCGTATTTTAGAAAACCTTCTTGGTCATATTTATGGAGAGTGCCGTTTTCTAGCTCCCAAATACGGCCCTCAAAACGGGCTTTGTCTGCTAAAATAACACGAGGAAATTTTTCACCAACAACCTCATAAACCATTACGCCGTCTATAGTCTTGTTTTTCATATCTACGCGCTTAGCATAATAAAAGCGATCATAAGCATCTTTAAAAAAGATGTTTTCTTTTACTTCTGGAAGAGGTCGCTTGTAAATAATCTGCCGGATAATATTGGTGGCCACATGATTGGCGTGGGGAACAATTTTTTCGTTAGTAATAAAAGAAGCTAGGCTAACTAAAAGTCCAATAGCTAAAATCGGCAGGGCAATACGAAACATAGTAACCCCGGAAGTGCGCAAAGCCACAATCTCATTATTTTTAGAAAAACGGCCTAAAGCCATAGCAGTAGCAAATAAAGTTGATACCGGAAAAGTAAGCACCATAATAGAGGGTAATTTGTAAACTAAAAGCTTGAGCACGGCCCAAAGCGGAACCCCTTTATTAATAATGAGGTCAGCCATAGTAAACAGTAAATCAACCGTCATTACCATGACAAACCCCACCACCCCTATTAAAAAGGGGCCAATTATCTCAATCGAAATATAGCGATCTAATACCTTCATTCAGCCTCTCTACGGCGTTTTAGTTCCCTTCGACGAGCGGCTTCTGCGCGTTTTCGTCTTTTCTGAGAAGGCTTTTCGTAAAATTCGCGTTTCTTGATTTCGTCAATGATTCCTTCTTTTTTAATTTTGGTTTTAAACTTTCTCAAAGCTCTTTCTAAGTCTTCTTTTCTTCTAATTTCTACCCTGGTCATTTATTGTCCTGCCCCCTTTCCTACTAGATTTTTTTTCATGCTCATACTCCAAACAACACATAAGCCTACCACACATGCCTGAGGTTTTGGTGGGTGACAAGCTAAGCCCCTGCTCTTTAACCATTTTAACCGTTACGTGCCGGGGTTTTTCAAGCCAGGAACTGCAGCAAAGATTTCTTCCGCAATGCCCCAAACCTCCAATAAACCGAGCTTCATCCCGGGGAGAAACCTGCCTCAGGTCTACCCGGGCCTTAATAGTGGTTGATAAGTCGCGAGATAAATCCCGCATATTTTTTACTTTTTTCCCGCTGGCAACCTTATAATAAACAATTGCACGATTGGTATCAAAAAGATATTCACTCTCAACAATCTTAATTGGCAATTCATGTTCCAGGGCTTTCTGTTGGGCAACTTGAAAAGCCTTTTGTTCAAGATCAGGCAGCGCTTTAACTTTTTCCAAATCTTCAGCAGTAGCATAACGGATTATTTTTTTCAGCCTAACATCTTTTGGCCCCTGACCAATTCCCTTTTTTAGTTTTAAGATTTTACCAAATTCAATTCCACGATCCGTTTGGATAATAACCGCCGCCCCTACTTTAATTGACTCTTGTTTATAGCCAATAATAGGACAGAGTCTTTTAAACTTTCTTAATTCTATTGCATTGTTACTCTTTTTATCCGGCATAATTTTCCCCCAAATGCAAACACATCACGTCTAAAGCCACCTTAAGATTGGCCCGACGCTTTATAAAGCGCACTGTATCCAGTATTATTCTAGCAAATTTTTCCTTAAGCAAGCTATAGCGGGAAAAACAAGCAAAATCATAAAGCATTTCTTCAATTTCATCTTTATGACCGGCTAATTCTTTGGCTAAGAGCAAACATTCGCTTTTTCTTTTATTTTGTATTTGCCCCAAAGCTTTATAAAAACTTTTCCATTCTTCTTTTTCCTGCCAACTCACCACTGCTTCGGAAAAAACTATCTTTTGGCAGCGAGAGTGAATGGTTGCCGGGATTTTATCTTCTCTTTCCACTAAAAGGATAAAAACCACACCTTTCGGAGGCTCTTCTAGCGTCTTAAGTAAGGCAGCTACCGCCTGGTCAGTTAAGCTATCTGCTTTTTTAATAATTACCACAAAATAAGGACTGATTGATGGGCCGTAACGAACTATACTTTGCAAATCTTTTATCTGATTAATTTTAATGCTGGCCCCATCCGGGCTTAGCACAAACTGATCTTGCTTACTGCATTTAAGAGTTTCGGAAAAAGACTCTGCTGCAACTTGTTTTCCGCTTTGAGGCGGTCCCAAGAACATATAAGCCGACGCAATTCGGCTATTTGCCGCTATATTTTCAAGAATTTTTTGCGTACGAGCAGGCATAATTTATTATAACACGGCTATTTAACGATGTACATTATAGACATCAGAGACTTTTTGAATGGCAATAATTACTTGGTTTAAATGCTTAACATCTTTAACATCCACACTCAATTTAACCATAGCGCTGCTGCCGCGTTTAGTAGTAACTTTGGCAGCTGAAACATTAGTTTTCGTTTCTGCCACCTGACCCAAGATATCTTTAAATATCCCCACCCGATCAAAAGCTTCTATATAAAGTTCTACTGAATAGAACAAGTCTTTATTTACTTCCCACTCTACCGGCACAAATTTGTCTTTTGCGATCTTTTCGATTTTTACGTTCTTACATTTACTGCGGTGGATAGCAATTCCTCGTCCTTGAGTCACGTAACCAGTAATTTTATCTCCTGGTATAGGATTACAGCATTTGGAAATTTTAATTAAAACATTACTCAACCCGGTAACCTTGACTCCACTTTTTGATTTTTTTCGCGTTTTTCCTAACGCTGGAACAACCTGCTTTTTGGGCGCGGGAACAGATATGCTTTCTTCCGGCTTAATAATAATCTTATGTTTCTTAAACCAATTACGAATTTTAACCCTGGCTCCCGGAGTTTTGACAAAACGCAGCCAATCGCGCGAAGGATTATCTTTTTTACCGGTTAAAATTTCTACAATATTTCCGCTGCTCAACTCATGGTTTAGCGGTACAATGCGGCCATTAACCCTGGCTCCAATTGAGCGATGCCCCACCTCTGTATGCACCCGATAAGCAAAATCAATCGGGGTAGCATCAATGGGCAAACTGTAAACATCTCCTTTGGGGGTAAAAACAAAGACTTCATCATCAAAAAGGCCTACTTTCAAACTATCCATAAAGTCTTTAGCGTCTTTGAGCTCATGCTGCCACTCCATCATTTCTCTAAACCAGGACATTCTTTTATCTAATTTTTCGTCGGTAGGCCCTTCTTTATAACGCCAATGAGCTGCAATTCCATGCTCAGAAATAGCATGCATTTCTTCGGTGCGAATTTGCACTTCCACCGGCCTTCCCCGGCTGCCAATTAAAGTAGTATGCAATGACTGGTAGCCATTTGATTTTGGCATAGCAATATAATCACGAAATCGTCCGGGAATCGGTTTCCAGGCTGCGTGCGCTACCCCTAAAACCGCATAACATTCTTTTACGCTTTTTACAATAATACGCACAGCAGTTAAATCGTAGATCTCATCAAAATCAATGTTTTGGTCAACCATTTTATGGTAAATACTGTAAAAATGTTTGGGCCGGCCATAAATTCTGCATTCAATATTAACTTTTTTCAGCATGGCAGTAACTTCTTGGATAAACTTTTGGATATAGTCTTCGCGTCCGGTTCGGCTTTCTGCCACTTTGCTTTTTATTTCTTCATACTTATCTGGCTCTAAGTAGAAAAAAGCATAATCTTCTAGTTCCCATTTAAGCCGCCACATACCTAGACGATGAGCCAAAGGCGCAAAAATTTCTCGGGTTTCAAGGGAGGTTGCTTTTTGTTTAGCCGGGGGTAAATACTGTAAAGTCTGCATATTATGCAATCGGTCAGCAAGTTTAATAAGAATAATCCTGAAATCTTCACCCATAGCCACAAACATTTTGCGGAAGTTTTCTGCTTGCTGAACTTCGCGACTGATAAAACTAAACTGCGAAAGCTTGGTTACACCTTCTACTAAATGGGCCACTTCTTTGCCAAATAGTTGAGCTAATTCTTGATTGGTTACATCTGCATCCTCCACCACATCATGCAACAAGGCCGCAGCTAATACTTGTTCGTCTTGCTTGATCTCCGCCAAAACATGAGCAACAGCTAGAGGATGAGTAATATAAGGGTCTCCGGAAAGTCTTTTATGGCTAACATGCGCTTCATGAGCAAATTTAAAAGCTTTTTTGATTAACTCTAAATCTGCTTTGGGCTTATATTTTTTTACTTTGGCTAAAAGCTTATCGAAGTCTTCCATAGCGATTTTGGTTACGGCTGCGATCCATTACCCCAATACCTGGAGGAATGCCCGTACTATGTTTTCTTGGATCCCGACGGTGTTCTTTTTGCTGGCTCTTATTATTACTAGAACGCATAGCAATTAAGATTTTACAAGACTTTTCCACCGTAGAAGTATAAAACAAAGCAGTTTCAAGATCTTCGCCAATAGCAAAACTTCCCAACCCCTTAACCACCGCAACCTTATTACTTAAAAAGTTTGGCAGCATGCCGGCTAATTCATTTTCCCTTACCCTTACTATAGGAACTGACTTAATTTTTGACATTCCGAGACTATCCTGCGGAACAATTTTATTATCGGTTAAGGAAACAGCAATAGCGCTGACTGGACGGGCATGGATAATAGCTTTGGCCCCGGTTTTATTAAATATTTCCTTATAAACATCTTCCAGCTTACTATCTTTTAAATCTAATTCTAAAACATCTTCTTGCTGTAAATCAGATAGGATAGCTTGTCTTTTAGTAATAAATACTTTACTCTCATCTCTAAAAGCAATTGTCCCTTCAAAAATCCCGATCAAACCTTCTTCAGAAAGCAATTTTCCGATCCTTTGAAACTGTTTCAACATTTCTTATCCTCCTTAGGCAACATTTGCCATTGCCAGCGCTTCAAATTCTGAAAAGCGCTTAAATTCATTAAAACGCTCAATAATTTCTTCGGGTTTAAGCCTTTTCATGCGATCTAAGCTAAAATCCTCAACATTAAAAGAAGCCATAACTGAACCAATAATAATTGCCCGGCGGATATTAGCCGGACTCAAATCCCCACTCTTAGCCAAATGACCAATAAATCCTCCGGCAAACGAATCTCCTGCACCAGTAGGATCACGCAAAACATCTTGCGGATAAGAAGGAGCTGAAAAATGATCCCCTTCTTTAAAAAGCAGTGCCCCATGCTCCCCTTTTTTAATAATGGCCGCTTTTGCCCCCAATTTTAAAAGCTGAGAAGCAGCCGAAGGAATATTAGGAGTTTGCATAAATTGCCCAAGCTCTCCTTCGTTCATCAAGACAAAATCCACTCGCTTAATCACTTCTTTTAAGGCTTCTTTTTTATTTTCAATCCAAAAATTCATGGTATCCATGGCAATCAATTTCGGATTTTTCAGTTGTTCTATCACTTTAAGCTGCAACTCCGGGTTAAGGTTAGCTAAAAACACATATTCACTTTTTCTTAATTCTTCCGGTATCTTAGGATCAAAATGAGAATAAACATTTAATTTGGTATCGCGTGTATGCGCCTGGTTCATGTCATATTCATAATAGCCTGACCAGCGAAAAGTATTCTCTTCGCTAAGTTGCACTCCACTGGTATCTACACCATGCTTGTTTAAAAATTCTAAATGTTTCTTGGGAAAATCTTTGCCCACTACCCCTACAATTGCGGCAGGAGAATGAAAACTAGTTGCAATAGAGGCATGTACGGATGATCCGCCAACAACCTCTTCTTTTTTACCAAAAGGCGTTTCTATAGTATCCAAACCAATAGTACCGACAATTAAAACTGTCATGTTTTATCCCTTTCCCTTGTAAGGCAACCCTTTTAGGGTTGCTATTTCTTTTATTCGCAAGGCTAAAAGCCTTGCCCTACGAAGCATTGCCCTACTCAAATAATACGTAAAATAAATTGATGTATTAGCCAAACAAAAACTAAAATAATGAAAGGAGAAACATCAATCCCAATCGCACTAGGCGGTAAACCATAGCGAATAATATTTAAAACTGGATCAGTTACAGCATAAATTATGCCCAAAATCGGATTATTGCGACTATTTGGAATCCAAGGAAGCAACGCCCGCAAAATAATCACAATATAAAGAATTGAAAAAATAAAATTAATCACAAAAATGATAAAATCTAAATCCATTATTTATTTCTTGAAAGCTTCCTTGATTTTTTGGCCGCCGCTCCGACTGCCTTAGCTATAGCTTTGGCGTGCTTATGTTTTTTCAACACCTTTAAACCTTCTATAGTAGTGCCTCCAGGAGAAGCAACCATTTTTGTCAGCTCTTGAGGAGACTTTCCGGTCTGGATAATGGTTGCGGCAGACCCCAACACTGTATGTAAGGCTAGTTTTAAGGCTAAAGGCTTAGGCAAGCCTTCGCTAATTCCACCCATGACTAAAGCCTCAATCATTAGATAAATAAAAGCTGGGCCAGAACCAGAAAGACCAGTCACTGCATGCATCCACTTTTCAGGAATAACCACTACCTCACCCACTGCTTTAAATATTTTTTGGACAAGTTTAAATTGCTTTGCAGAAACCAATTTACCCTTTGCCAAAGCAGTAATCCCCATGCCAATTAAGCAGGGATTGTTAGGCATAGCCCTTACAATAGCAAAACCTGGCAACATCTTTTGTAAATAAGCCAACTCTATTCCAGCGGCAATGGAAATGATCAATTTTCCTTTTTTATTGGGCAAAGTAAGCCCTGCCACTACATCGTCTAAATTGTGAGGCTTAACCGCTAAAACAACTATATCTGCAAACTCAAAAGCTGTTTGGTTGTTTTTAGCAATTTTTACCTTGTGTTTTTTTTGCAGATAATTTAAACGAGATTTTTTTATATCTGAAACAATGATTTTAGCCTCGAGCTTTGAAATCAAAGCTTCGGCCATTTTACCTGCGCCAATAAATGCAATTTTTTTCATATTTTAAATTTTATCTAGAAAAGAAGCCTTCTCTTTTTTCAGTATCAAACGCCATATTCTCGTCTAAAGAAGACTTTTCTTCTGCTGAGGTAATAGCAATACTAGGAGGAGTATAAAGAAATATTGAATCCCCTATTTTCATCATATGCCCGTCAATGGCATATGCTGTGCCGCAAACAAAATCAATTAAACGGGTCCCTTCATTTGGGTCAAGATGCTTTAAATGAATAATAACCGGACTACCAGTCCTTAAATGAGAAGAAATGTTTAAAGAATCTTCATAAACTTTGGGTTCATAAATAATAATTTCAAAATTTGCATCACCTGATTTGTTTTCTTTTTTTCCGCGCAGCAATGGACCCATATCCATTTGCTGACCAAAATCCTGCTCTTCAGCACCCTCTTCTTCTAAACCAATAAAAGCTTTTGCTCGTTTAAATAAGTTTTCTACCATTTTATTCCCCCTATCCTGGCTGTATTATAGCAAAAAGGTCAAGTGTCTGTCTAATTTTCTTTAATTGACAGGATAAATTTATTATAGCATAATCTGGAGATAAGCCATGAAGAAATCAAGCTGGTTATTAATTTTACTTTTGGCAGCAACCATCACTAACTACCCTAACCCTTTTAACCCTAATGCCGGAGGGGTAACAACTGTTGAATGCACCCCAGACGCAGCTGCTAGCGCTTACCTTTATATTTACGATATGTCAGCTAGACAAGTCTTACGCAAAGCTTTTAACTTAAGTGCTAATACTGCTAATAAAACCACTTGGGACGGGTATAGTAATTATAATCAAAAAGTCGGCAACGGCGTTTATCTTTACCAAATTATATCCACCAGCAATCAAAGAATCGGCAAAGGCAAAATATGGGTCATAAATCAGTAATAATAACTCTTTGTATCTTGTCTTTTGTATCTTGTGCTTTGGCCCAAACCACTTTTGATTCTTCGGTAATCGGGGTTGGCGCTCGAGCCATGGGCATGGGCAGAGCTTATGTAGCCGTGGGCGAAGAAGCAGACACTTTATTTTCAAATCCCGCCGGGTTGGGAGAAATAGATACTTTCCAATTTACCAGCATGTCGGGAAAACTACTTGAAGAAGTAAGCTACACCATGCTGGGCATAAGCTATCCAATGGGCAACCGAACCGCTTTAGGCATTGGCTATATAAGTGCAAATATAACCGGCATAGAGTTACGAGATAGCGCTGGAACATTTTTAAATCGATCAAATTTTGGCAATAGCACTTTATTTTTGTCTTTAGGCAAAAAATTTGATAAAAGATATTCATTGGGCATTAATTTAAAGTTTTTTAATCAAAACGGCACTGAAGATAGCAATGGCAACGGAACAGGTATGAATTTAGATATTGGGGTTTTACAAAAAGGGCTAGGACCTTTTTCGCTGGGAATCACCGCTCAAAACATTCTTAACAATAAGATTCGTTTTAATAGCGGCCAAGAAGAAACTGTAGAAAGAGTATTAAAAGTTGGCACCAAAATTTATCTGACCGGGGAAAGATATGGGGCAGCTCGACTCTCTCCTATTGAGATTAATTACATACTGGATGGTTATTTTAGTTTGGAAAATTCTAAACCTACCACTACCCATACGGGAATTGAACTTTCCCCGAACCGCGCCTTAACTTTTCGCGCTGGGCTTGATCAGGCCAACTTCACTTACGGGTTAACTTTAAAACTAGCTGGGGTTGGACTGAACTATGCTTATCACAGTTACGCCCAAAACAATGCTACTTATTACTTATCCATCAGCTTTGATGAACTTGGCTGGCCCTACGAAGGCCCTCAAGATATTTTCTTAAGCCTGCGCTAAGAGCTGCAATTTTCTATAGATATAAGCATAAGCAATCATTGAGATAGGAATTGTGACTAAAAGGCCTACAAATAGGCAGAAAAAGCCTACAATGTTTAACAATATCAAAGCCATTTCAAACACAAACAAAGTCCATTTCGCCCCATGAGTAACATGCGCACTCTTTTTTAAAGAATCAATGATGCTAGTTTCCTTATCAACAATAAAATAACCAAAAAATTGGAATCTAATTGCCCAAATAATACCAGGAACAATTAATAAAATAAAACCACCGAGAACAATCAAAGCATAAAGAATGGAAGCTACTGCATAACGAATAAAAAGATTAAAATATTTAAACAACTCACCATAACTAGCTGGCTTATCATCCACCAATAACAGAGTTATCTTTAATGTCCCCAAATGCACCACAGTAGTAACCACAAAAAACACCAAACCCAATATAAGTGTTGCTAGAGGAGAATAATATTCAACCAAAGCAGAAATTAGCTCTGTGCCAATATGCACTAAAGCTACCAATACCAACAATCCTATTAAAAACCAAAACCTCTTTTTAACTATTTCCCAACCAAAACCAATCGCTTCACCAATCGCAAATTTTGCTGCCATGATTTTTCCTCCTTTTTTGCCATTTTATACCCTAGTTTTCGTCTTGTCAAAAGGATTTTTTCATGATAAAATGACTCTTTGTTTTGCGACAAAAGGAGGAACTTATTTACATGTCAGTAGTAACCATGAAAGAACTGCTTGAAGCAGGAGTACACTTTGGCCACCAGAGTAAGAACTGGAACCCAAAAATGAAAAAATACATCTATGCCCCTAGAAACGGCATTCATGTTATTGACCTTCACAAAAGCATTCCCTTAATCGAAGAAGCTTATGAATTCATTAAAAACGCAGTAGCTGAAAACGGCACCGTTCTTTTTGTAGGCACTAAAAAGCAAGCGCAAGAAGCCGTACAGGAAGAGGCTAAGCGTTGTGGCATGTTTTACATCAACGAAAGATGGCTAGGCGGGACTTTAACTAATTTTAAGACTTTAAAGAAAAATATTGCCCGTTTAAAAGAAATTGAACAGTGGAAAGAAGACGGAACCATGGATCGCCTGCCCAAAAAAGAAGTTATCACTATTGATCGTGAATATAGAAAATTACTCAGAGGACTAGACGGGATCAGAGATATGACCTCTCATCCAAGTATTGTTTTTATCGTTGATACCCATAAAGAAGATACGGCTTTAAAAGAAGCTATAAAACTAAAGATCCCCGTAGTAGCCATTGTAGATACTAATTCTGATCCAGAAAAAATCACCTATCCTATCCCAGGTAATGATGACGCTATCCGCGCTATCAAGCTCATTACCAGACTTGTAGCCGAAGCAATAATTACCGGAAGAGAAATAGGAAAACCAGTAGAAGAAGGCCCTGCCCCAGAAGAACTTGCTGCTCCAGAAGAAATTACCGCTCCAATTAAAGAAAACGCTGAAGCGGTTCCTGAAGAAGTAAAAGCTTTGTCTGAAGAAGAGCGTCTAGAAAAGCTGGCCGCAACTCCAACTAAGGAAGCAGAAAAGCGTACTGGATTCTAGCCAAGGAGGGCTAAAATGAGCATTCCCCTAGAAAATATAAAAGAACTACGCGAAAAAACCGGCGCCGGCATGATGGACTGTAAAAAAGCCTTAGCCGAAGCCAATGGCAACATGGAAAAAGCTATTGATCACTTAAGGAAAAAAGGATTGGCTCGTGCCGCAAAAAAATCCGGCCGCACAGCTGCCCAAGGTTTAGTTGATTCTTACATCCACACCGGCGGAAAAATCGGAGTATTGGTTGAAGTAAACTGTGAAACCGATTTTGTAGCCAAAAATGTTGAATTTCAAGCTTTTGTAAAAGATGTAGCAATGCAAATTGCCGCCAGCAACCCTCAATATATAGTAAGAGAAGAAGTCCCTGCCGCAATTATTGAACATGAGATTGATATTTTAACCACTCAGGCCAAACAAGAAGGCAAACCGGATAAAGCCATTGAGAAAATTGTTAATGGCAGGACAGAAAAATTTTATGAAGAGATTTGTCTAATGGAACAGCCTTTTATTAGGGATCCTAAAAAAAATATTAAGGAATTACTCACTGATCTAATCGCTAAAATCGGGGAAAACATTGTTATCCGCAGGTTTACCCGTTATCAATTGGGTGAAAAGTCCTAATAAAAAAATAATCCTAATCGACGGCAACTCTCTCGTTTATCGAGCTTTTTACGCCCTACCTGACACCATGAAGACCACCTCTGGTATTACCACTAACGCAATTTATGGTTTTACCACTATGCTGCTTAAAATTTTGGATCAAAAACCAGACTTTATGGCAATTGCTTTTGACTTACCCGAACCAACTTTTCGACATAAAGAATACAAGGAATATAAAGCCACTCGAGATAAAGCTCCACCTACCCTGTATGAACAAATGCCGCATATCAAAGAAGTGGCAAAGGCCTTTGATATTCCAATTTATGAATTATCCGGCTACGAAGCTGACGATGTAATTGGTACCTTGGCTAAAGAAGCAGAAAAACAAGGGCTTGAAGCAGAAATTTTATCTGGCGATCTTGATCCTTTGCAACTAGTAAGCGACAAAATCAAAGTTTTAACTACTCGTAAAGGTTTAACTGATACAGTTTTATACGGGAAAAAAGAGGTTGAAGAACGTTATGGCTTAAAACCAGAACAATTAATTGATTTTAAGGCTTTGAAAGGTGATTCTTCAGATAATATTCCGGGCGTACCCAAGGTTGGCGAAAAAACTGCCAGCGAACTGCTTAAACAATTTCAAACTTTAGATAATATTTATAACAACTTGGATAAAATAACTAAAAAGGCTTTAAAAGAAAGCTTAAAAAACAACCGCGCCTTGGCTGATTTAAGCAAAAGGCTAGGAACCATTGTAACTAACGCACCAATTGAGATTGATTTTGAAAAATGCAAACACGAAGAAACTGATTGGACCAAAGTAGTTCCGATTTTTGAAAAATTTGAGTTTGATCGGCTAATAAAAAAATACAGTCAAGGCCAAACTGAAAAAATCATTGAAAGAAAACGAGAAAAAATATCAGCACTTGATTTTAATTTAGTAAAAGACGTAAATGAGCTAATAAAAATCTTAAAAAAGTCCGAAGCTTTTGCTTTTGACCTTGAAACCACTAGTTTAAATGTTTTCGAAGCTAAAATCGTAGGCATTTCTTTTTCTGTCGAAGGTAAATCTGCCTATTATTTACCCTTTTGCAAGGAAATTGCCCCCATCTTCCAGACAGAAACCCTTAAAATCGGCCACAACATTAAATACGACATTGAAGTCTTAAAAAACAATGGCATTGAGGTCAAAGGTCCACTTTTTGACACCATGGTTGCAGCTTACCTACTCGACCCTATTTCACGCAAACTGTCACTTAAGAAATTAGCCAAACAATTCTTGGGCCGCGACATGATCAACCTTGAAGAGTTGCTGGGCAAAGATAAAACTTTTGACCAGATACCAATTGAAGTTGCCAAAGACTATGCTTGCAGTGACGCAGAATCAACTTTTAGCTTGTATGAGATTTTTAAGCTGGCACTAGAAAAACAAAAACTGGCTAAACTCTTTTATGAAGTGGAAATGCCTTTGATTCGGGTTTTAATTGAAATGGAGATGAACGGCATTGCTATTGACGAAAAATTGCTTAATAAAATGTCAAAAGACCTGGCCAAACAATTAAAAGAGCTGGAAACCCATATTTACGCCATATCAGGAGAAGTATTTAATATTAATTCACCTAAGCAGCTTTCAAAAATATTATTTGAGAAATTAATGCTGCCAGTCCTAAAAAAGACTAAAACCGGGGCATCCACCAATGTTGAGGTCTTGCAAGAGTTGGCCGATCAGAAATTTGAAATCGCCCAAAGGTTAATGGATTACCGTCAGTTAACTAAACTTAAAAACACCTATGTTGATGTACTCCCTACTCTGGTTAATCCAAAAACCGGCCGCATCCATTCATCCTTTAACCAGACTATAACTGCAACCGGCCGACTTTCCAGCTCTAAGCCAAATTTACAAAATATTCCTCAAGACTTAAGATCCGCTTTTATCCCGGATAAAAAGGACTGGGTTATTATTGCCGCTGACTATTCGCAGATTGAACTACGCATTTTAGCTCATATGAGTGAAGACGCGGAATTGATTAAGGCTTTTAAAGAAGACAAAGACATCCACCAAGCAACAGCTGATGCATTAGGCATTAAAAGATCAGAGGCTAAAACTGTTAATTTTGGCATAATCTATGGGATGTCTGATTTTGGCTTGGCCAAGCAATTAAAAATCAAACGGCCTCAAGCAGCTGAGTTTATTAGTAAATATTTTGCTAAATACCAAGGAGTAAAACAATTTCTTGATCGTTTAAAAAAGGAAGCTCGGGAAAATGGTTTTGTTGAAACCTTACTTGGAAGAAAACGCCCTATTCCCGACATTAACAGTCCAAACCAGGGTTTACGCTCTTTTGCAGAGCGATCTGCCATCAACATGCCCATACAAGGTACTGCTGCTGACATGATTAAAGTAGCAATGATTAATATAAATAATAAATTCCTTAATTCGTCATTAGTCATTCGTCATTCGTCATTAATCTTACAAGTGCATGACGAATTGGTGTTCGAATGTCATAAAAAAGACGCGGAAACATTAAAAAAATTAATCAGAGAAAAAATGGAATCTGCTTTAGAACTAAAAGTGCCAACAAAAGTTGATATTGGGGTTGGGGAAAATTGGGCTGAGGCTAAGTAATTATTCTTCCGGTGACCTAGTCAACCATTGTTTTAAATAACGCAAATCTTCCAGCTGACCTTCTGCATGTTTAATAACTTCATCAAGTGTAAGCACCTGGCTATTTCCATGAGGACCAGCAAACTCTCTTGCAAAAGTGCGTATTTGAATTCTCTGTATCTGGCCAAGCATACCGCCTCCCACTACTCTTTGGTCTACTGCTGTATATTCTCCGTAAACCTCCGGGGCAAAAACTACAGTAATCCTTTTTCCCTCGATTTCAGTTAAGGGAAAGGAATACAAATTAAAGCCTAATTCACGCAATCCTCTAGTTAGCTCATTAATTAATCCTTTTCGATTAAGCATATTAAGAGCAATAAAATATGGTATAGACATCCAGCCAGGGGGCTTAGCCAGGCAAAGCTGCGGATAAGCATGCTCCAAGACCAACCGATTTAAATGAACAATATTATTTTGCATGCCAAATGAGAAACCATCAAACGCTTGTCCCCTATAATCCCGGGTAATGTCAATTAATTGAAGCATATCATCGGGTAAGATGTGATCAGAAAATCCCTCTTTATGGCGATCGTATAGATCGGTACAATGTAAAACATTATTTAAAAGAGCAAGAAGAACCTGCTCCTCATTAGCAGAAACTTGATCCAAATCAATTAAATCATTAAAATTATCATAAATTTTATGAACCAGAGTTGTTAAATTTTGTGGTACTGTAAATTCATTACTAGTAAACTCCCAAGGCCCGCCTTTAGCCTTAAGATTTTCCTTTAAATATATTTCCCTTATACTTCCTGTTACTTCTAACGCATTCCTCCTGGCAGTGCCCACTTCAAAAAGTAATTGTTGCACATCAATATTTAGAGCACTTAAATATCTCCTAAAAATTGCAGAATCCAATAAATTTTCAATCGGAATAAAATATTTGGCGAGGTCAATTTCTTCTTGTAATTTTCTTTTCGCATCCGCAATGATTATACCCAAATCCCTTACTGCATAGTAGCTTCTTAAGGCACTTTGGGTATGAGGACTAACCGCATGGTCATGCCATTCAAGCGTGGGCGTAGGCGCAACATTCGTATCCGCAAAAACTTTTACTGCAGCTCTATAGGGAATTCGATCAAAAATACTAGCACTTTTACCATTAATTGTAATGCTTTGAAGGTGCAGGAGTAATTCCTCGTGAATATGCCAGACAAAATCTAGGGCAGTTGAACCAATAGGAATGTATTTAACCTCGCCCGCTGGAGTATAAACCGGCATCCGAGCCCCTTCTCTAAGCAAAGACCGGTAAACATCGGCCAGCTTGTTAACATCTCTTTTGGTAAGATCAAGTAATATTGAATTTAAAAACCCAAGAATTTCCACCAGGTCTATTTTCTTTTCTTCTACATCTGCCATTATGCCAAACTGATATTGCTTCCACATTTCTTCATCTCTAATTTGGAACAAAAGCGTTTTTGGGCCAGGAATTTTTTTTGCATACACGTGTAAAAGACGATGTCCGTTGGGGTGCGGTTCAGAAATATAATCTCGAAAAGCCCAGCGCGTCCCCTCCTTACCAACCTGCATTGGAGGATAATATTTACCCAATCGACCCAACATTACAAAACAATCTTCTTCTTTTGCCACTATAATATTTACTCTATAAATATCAGTCGGATCTAAACCCTTAAGATCAATATTCCATCTTTGCATCCTTTGATAAATCTCATAAATTTTTCTTTCTTCCATCTTCACTTTTGGCACACTTATCCAGGTCACTAACAATTTACTCCTCAATACACTGGCAAAGGCAGTCATTTTCTCGCCCGTTTCTTCAATAATTCTACTCCTCGCCTGCTCAATGTCCCTATAAGCGTCTGGATTAACATATTCAAAAGCTAAATCCTCCAGTTCCCTGCTCCATGACCACATACCTAAAAACTTAGCTAATCTGACATAAACATAAAGGGTTTCTTCTGCTTTTATCTTAGCGTTCTCTGGGTTCTCCCTAAAAAGAGTTTCAAAATCCCTGGAATTAACCAAGCGATCAGCCAGTTTAATTTTGATTGCACTCAAATTATTTTGTTCAACAACATATCTAATCAATTTTTTTATGGTTTCAACTTTTAATTCTTCGCTGTCAAGCTCAATACTTCCCAGGTCTGATTCAAATTTACTTACCGCATCTACCATTTCCGCGATTTTTAAACCAAATCTTTCTATAAGATTTCCTTTGGTAATATCTGTGTCTTCTTGAGTGTCATGAAGCAAAGCAGCAGCAACCCCTTCAACGCTCCCGTTCACACTCTTGACTAATTCTGCCACCTGCAAAGAATGTTCAATATAAGGATAAAGTTTATTTTTTCTTTCAACTCCCCCATGTTTTTCCCAGGCCAAGCGAAAAGCCTTGTAAATCAAATGAATATTTTTTTCTTTAGGATCAAAACATTGCACAAGTTTCATTACTCGATCAAGATAAGGTTGGGGACTTAAAGTTCCAAGCGTAGGAAAGCTTATAGAGGGGGCTGCCAGGGCAACTCTGCGATAGTGATAATTGATAAGAGGAAATCGTCTCCGCCTTAAGAGTCTAAGGTGAGTACTAAGAGTCCTTCTTCGTGGTCCAATTGAACGCACAACCATAACTCAATTATTTATCGTTACCTTTTCTGGCAAATTTCACTATTTCAAGCTATAATAAAATCATGCTAAGCCAAGAAAACCTGCAAGAATTACTAGCTACCGCCCTTCATTCCGGGTCTGATTTTGCCGACATATTTATTGAAGAGAAAAATACCACTGCAATTGTCTGCGAAGACAATAAGATTGAAAAAATCAGCTCTGGCACACAAGTTGGCGCTGGAATTAGAGTGATTTCTGGCAAAGAGACTGCTTATATCGCTTCATCTGACACATCTTTTGAAGCTTTGCGAGAATCTGCTTTAAAAATATCAAAATCAATCTCCGGCACAAAAAAACACGACAATATAAGATTAATTCCTCAAGTTAACATTACTAATTTGCTGGAAAATATCAAAATCAGGCCCCACGAAGTTTCTATGGATGAGAAAAAAGCTAAAGTAGAACTTTTAAATAAAACTGCTCGCGCTTTTGGAGATAAAATTAAACAAGTCAGTGCCAGTTACGCTGACACTAATCAAGCTGTAACCATTGCTAATTCTGAAGGCAAATATGTTGAAGATAATAGGATTCGCACTCGCTATTATGTCAATGTAATTGCCGAAAAAAATGGCGTTTTACAAACTGGTTATGAAGCACCGGGTGAAACCTGCGGCTTTGAACTTTTCGAACATTATCCTCCAGCAGAAATGGCCACTAAATGCGCAGAAAGAGCCTTAAAAATGCTCGATGCTCCCCACGCCCCCGCCGGCAAAATGATGGTAGTGCTTTCTTCCGAAGCTGGCGGCACTTTAATTCACGAAGCTTGCGGACATGGCCTGGAAGCAGATTTTATCATGAAAGGAACTTCGGTTTACGCGGGCAAAATTGGAGAAAAAGTGGCAGCTGAAGGCATTACAGTAATTGATGATGCAACCCTACCCAATCGTTTTGGCACTTTTGCTTTTGATGACGAAGGCACTAAAGGCCAAAAAACCATATTAATCGAAAATGGCATATTAAAAAATTACCTAACCGACCATTTCACTTCCAAATATGTGGATATTAAAAAAACCGGTAACGGACGAAGAGAAAGCTTTAAGACTAAGCCCCAACCCCGGATGACTAATACTATCATTGCTCCCGGCCAAATGGATCCTGATGAAATTATTGCTTCTGTACACAATGGATTATTTGTTAAAAGAATGGGCGGCGGGCAAGTTAACGTAACTAACGGTGATTTTGTCTTTGAGATAACTGAAAGTTATTTAATTGAAAATGGAAAAATCAAAAACCCGGTGCGTGGAGCCATTTTAACCGGTAACGGACCAAAACTCTTAGAAATCATTGATATGGTTGGCTCTGACATTGGTTTTCAAGCCGGGATTTGCGGAAAATACGATCATGCACCAGTGGGAGATGCCCAACCAACGATTAGGATTCCAGAAATTACTGTCGGCGGTAGGATGTAATTAAAGCTGCTGCAAAACCTGCGTAATTGGCCCAGACTGATTCATCACAAAGAAATGAAGTCCAGGAATGTCTGACTTTTTAAGCTCACTGCATTGCACTAAAGCGTGCTCAACCCCAATTTGCTGAATTGATTTTTTATCATCTTTATGTTTTTCTATTTTTTGCAACAATTTTTCCGGAATACTAGCTCCGCAAATCTGCGTCATTTTTTTAAGTGATTTATAACTGCTAATAATCATGATTCCAGGAATAATTGGCGCTTTAATTCCTTTTTGTTCGCATTTTTCCTTAAAATCAAAATAATGATTGTTATCAAAAAACAACTGCGTAACCACATAATCAGCACCAGCCTCAACTTTTTCTTTTAAATGGCCAATATCCTCTTGTAAATTTTTAGCTTCAGGATGTTTTTCTGGATAACCAGCAACTCCTAAGCAAATATTGGGACAACATTGTTTAATGAAACTAACTAAATCATTGGCATAACGAAAACCATCTTTGGGTGGAACAAATTCTTCTTCGCCTTCAGGAGCGTCACCGCGCAAAGCTAGGATGTTTTCTACTTTTTTGCTAACCAGTTCTTCTATCTGATATTTAATCTCTGTTTTACTAGCTGCTACACAAGTTAAATGAGCTACTGGCTCAATGCTAAGCTCTTGTTTGATCTTTGAAACCCAATCAAAAGTCTTTGCGCGACTGGTTCCCAGCGCCCCATAAGTAACTGAAACATAATCAGGGTTAAACTTTTTCAAATCAGAAATAACCTGATAAAGAGCTTCTTCTTGTTCCGGGGTTTTAGGCGGAAAAAACTCAAAAGAAAGGCTTTTCTTCTTTTTTAATACGTCAATTACTTTCATTGCGCCCCTTCGGAACCTTCAATCCAAGATCCCCATTTCATCTTCATCAGGATTAGCGCGAGGCAGTGGTTTCATGTGTGGAAATAATAAAACATCACGAATTGAATCTTGATTGGTTAAAATCATGATCAAACGGTCAATCCCAATGCCAAGACCACCGGTTGGCGGCATGCCATATTCTAAAGCTCGCAAGAAATCCTCATCCATGCTTTCTGCTTCTTCGTCTCCTGCCGCTTTTAACTCTGCTTGCTTGTCAAAGCGCTGTCTCTGGTCAATCGGATCATTCAACTCGGAAAAGCAGTTGGCTAATTCCATGCCCGCAATAATTAATTCAAAACGCTCAACCTGACCTTCTTTGCTGCGATGTTTTTTGGCCAAGGGCGAGGTTTCGATTGGATGATCAATAATAAAAGTGGGCTGGATTAAGTTTGGCTCTACGAATTTATCATATAAAACATTAATAATTTTGCCAATACCAAGTTCATTATAACCTTCAATACCCTTTTTCTTGGCAATTTCTTTAATCTGCTTTTCATTTTTACCAATAATATCTACTCCATGCTCTTTTAAGGCATCAAGCAAGGAAACTCTTTTCCAGGGTGGCGCTAAATTGATTTTTTTACCTCTAAATTCAATTTCATAGCTGCCTAATATTTCTTTGGCTAAACCAGAAATTAGTTCTTCGGTCAATTTCATAATATCATTGTAATCAGCATAAGCTTGATAAATTTCAATGATAGAAAATTCAGGATTATGCTTATAGGAAATTCCTTCGTTGCGAAAAACCCGGGCTATTTCAAAAACTTTTTCAAAACCACCCACAATTAAGCGTTTTAAATAAAGTTCGGGCGCAATTCTTAAGAATAAAGGCATACCCAAGGCATCGTGATGGGTTTCAAACGGTTTTGCCGCTGCCCCACCCTGCAACATATGTAAAACAGGAGTATCTACTTCCAGAAAACCACGTTCTTCTAAATATTTGCGGATTAAAGAAATAATTTTAGTGCGTTTTACAAAAACTTCTTTTACTTGAGGGTTAACCATCAAATCAACATAGCGTTCACGATAGCGCAGTTCTTTATCTTGCAAACCATGCCATTTTTCGGGCAGCGGATGAAGCGATTTACAAAGAATTTCAAAATCTTCTACCCTAATCGTTACTTCACCGGTTCTGGTTTTAAAAACATGGCCTTTAACCCCCATAATATCGCCTATATCAAGCTTACGGTAAATATCATATTTATCTTTGCCCACAACATCTTGCTTACCGTAAATTTGGATTTTCCCCGACTCATCTTGCAAATGAGCAAAAGAAGCTTTACCATGTCCTCGTTTTCTCATCAACCTACCAGCAATTGAAACCACTTCCTTGCTTTCTTCGCCTTCTTTTAAATCTTTATGTTTTTCCAGCAATTCTTGAGCATGGCTGGTTTGATCATAAGTATAAGGAAAAGGATTTATCCCTTTAGCCCTGATTTCATCCAGCTTTTCTCTTCTTACTTTTAACAAATCACTTAATTCTTCTGACATTTTCTTCTCCTATTATCCTCAAACCTTTTAAAGTTAACTCTGTATCTATTGTATCAACAACCCTCGTATACTTGCAAATAAGTGGAGCCAACCCTCCGGTTGCTACGACTTTAATAGTTTTTGTTTTTTGTTGTTTGATTTTTTGCACCATCCCCTCAACCATAGAAACATACCCAAAGACCAACCCGCTTTGCATAGCTAAAACCGTGTTTTTACCAATCACATTTTTAGGTGCTTTAATTTTAACTTTGGGCAGTTTTGCCGCATGTTCATAAAGCGCGTTTCTAGCTAAATTAATGCCTGGAGCAATTGCCCCACCAACATATTCTCCTTTAGTTGAAATTAAATCAAAAGTAGTGGCTGTGCCAAAATCAACAATGATTATTGGTCCTTTATATAAGGCGTAGGCAGCCAAAGCATTTACTACTCGGTCTGCTCCAATTTCTGCTTTGTTTTTGAGCTTAACTTTGATACCAGAAACATTTTTTGCAGTTACAAAATAAGCTGATATTCCATAATGCTTTTTCAAGCCTTTTTTTAGCTTAGAGCTCAAACTGGGCACCACACTAGAGACAATAATGCTAGATATTGAAGATTTTATTTTAGGAAATTTAAAAGCATAAACCGAAAAACGCCACTGTTTGACTAATTTTTTGCCTCTGTAAAGCCCAAAAACGATATTAGTATTGCCTAAATCTATGACTAAAATCATTTAAAAATTATATCACAAATACTGAAATTTCCCAAAAAACCTGCCGATAACTATATAGGAGAGCTTAAATGAAAAAAGCCAGAAACTACGCAATAAGAATAGTCCAACCATCTGACCAACCTGCTCTGCCTAAACAACGGCTATCAATTAAAGAAAAAGCTGTTACTCTTTTAGAAAGAAGTCTTTATTTTTTAGTTGGTTCGGGTACAGGTTTAATCGCAGGAATATTAATTTATTTTATGCTTAACTTTTTTGGGATTAACCTGGGTAATGTTGAATCCACTTTTATAATTGGCTTCCCTGCTATGTTGGGAATTTTTACTGCTCTGGTAATTTTTTAAGCACCGTCTTCATATCTTCTGGCATGGCTTTTTCAAATTCAACATATTTTTTAGTTCTTGGATGAATAAACCCCAGTTTTGTCGCGTGTAAAAGTTGCCCGCAAACCGCAAAAGCTTCTTTTCTGTGGCCATAAGTTGGATCTCCTACAATCGGATGACCAATTGAAGTCAAATGCACTCTTATTTGATGAGTGCGCCCTGTTTTTAAGATTATTTCCAGCAAGGTATAATCTTTAAAATACTTAATCACTTTATATTCGGTAATCGCTTTCCGGCTTTTTATATCCTCATCTTTGATTACAGCCATTGTTTTACGATTATTTGGATTTCTGCCAATATTTTCGTCAATTATTCCCTGATTTTCTCTAACTACGCCATGAACCAAGGCAATATATTTTTTAAATATGGTTTTTTGCTCAAATTGCTTGGAAAGTTCCTGGTGGGTTTTATCATTTTTTGCTACTACTAATAAACCCGAAGTAAATTTATCCAGGCGATGAACTATACCCGGCCGCTCTACCCCACCAACATTTGAAAGTCCGGCACAATGATGCAGCAAAGCATTAACTAAAGTGCCGGAGTAATTTCCTGCAGCTGGATGCACCACCATACCCCTTGGTTTATTTATTACGATTAAATCTTTATCTTCATAAACAATATCAAGTTCTATTTTTTCGGGGTCAATGGCGGATTTTTTGGGCGGAGGAATAATTACAGCAACTTTATCGTCAATTTTTAATTTATAACCCGGCTTGCCTGCCTGATCATTAACTTTTACAAATCCTTCTTGTATCAGCCGTTTAATCTGTGACCTGGAAACAGGAATTTGTTCTTTCTGCGTTAAGTAATAATCTAAGCGTTGATCTTTTTCGTCTGGAATAATGATATATTCAAACTTATCTTGCATAAAATCCTCACCCTGGGCTTTTCTAAACTTGTATACTTTCTGGTCAAATATCCCTCTCCATTTTTAATGGAGAGGGAAAAGCTTTCCCTAATCCACAAACCTAACCCTTCTCCATTCACAATGGAGAAGGGATTTAACTTATAAGCAAAAAATTATCTTGTAATCTGGGATGAGGATTTGCGGATCAAACCCCAAACACCAATTATTGAAAGCAGGATCACTACCCATTGAGAAGGAGTTAAGCCAAGCCAATGCATAGGGCTAAAGCGGTAGAATTCCACGGTAAAACGATAAATAGAATAAAAAATTAGTCCAATAAAAAACACCTGGCCGTCAAATTTCTTGCGCTGATAAAAAACAAATATAATCAAAAAAGCAATTAATAAACCGGCTGAGGAAAATAATTGTGTGGGCCATAAATGTTCGTGCGGGAAATAAGAATGAGCTAAAGATCTAGGTGGAAAATTTACTCCGCAAGCACAATCAGTTGGCACCCCAAAACAACAACCGTTTAAAAAACAACCAATCCTGCCAATGGTCAGGCCTAAAAGCGTTGCTGGAGTACAAATATCAAATAATTTTAAAAAAGAAATCTTTTTTTTCTTGGCAAACCAAAAAACCACTAAAATCGCGGCAATCACTCCCCCCAAAACCACCAACCCCCCATGCTGAAGCATAAATATTTCCAGCAAATTATCTTTATACAGATGCCATTGGCCCAAGACATATAACAGCCGCGCACCAATAATCGAGCCAATAATAACATAAACCGCTAAATCAAGAATAGTTTCAGCACTTAATCCTTCTTTTTTAGCAAAATGAAGGGAAACCAAAATTCCAGCCAAAAACCCCAAGGCAGCCATTACCCCATAGGAAAAAACCGAAAAAGGACCTAATTTAAACAAGATCGGAAACATCTTGCTCCTCCTTAATTAGCCTAATTATTACTAACAGTACCCCAATGTTAATCATGATATCCGCAAAGTTGAACACCGGAAAAAATTTAAAGTCAACGTAATCAATCACATAGGAACGCAAAATGCGATCAAGTAAATTACCAAGGCTACCGCCTAAAATAAAAGCCAAGGCCGTTTGGAGATAATAATCTTTTTTTGAGCTTCTGAAGTGAAAATAAAATATTGCTGCCACAGCTGCAACACCCACCACAATCAAATAAGGGGAAAAACCTAAAAATAATGAAAAAGCCGCTCCAGTATTTCTTACATAAGTTAATTGCAGTACACCGTCTAATAAAGGAATAGATTGCCCCAAATACATTGAAGCATATATGAAATATTTAATAATTTGGTCAATAGCCAAAATTACTAAAGCCAGAATATAAAAAAGCATTAATTAGTCGGTATTCCTTTTGTATACTGGCCAACAAAATTTACTATTTCCCCAATATACATACCAATAATTGGCCAATCAACCATAGTCATTAATATTTTAGCTACAACATAAAATAAAAGAGCAGCAATAAGAGTAAACCCAACGGCCATACCCACTCCCCGAAAAATCCCCGCCCCTAAATTTAAGAAAAAGAACTTCCAAGGATGAGTCAGCATAGTAGTGTATTCATCAATCCTCGCCTTTTCCATAGATATCGCCAACTTACCAATTTTACCATCCAGACTCTGCATTAGTTTTATCTCATCATTTGTCATTTGACATTTGACATTTGTCATTTTCTACGTTCCCTCCTGCCAGGAAGCCAGATATTTAACCTGTTCTGGAGTCAGCTTATCAATCTTAATACCCATTGATTTAAGTTTAGCCGTGGCAACCCAATCTTCAATCTCTTGAGGAACATCATAGACTTTGTGTTTTAACTTTTTAGCATTTTTAATGGCATATTCTGTGGCTAAAGCTTGGGTAGAAAAGCTCATGTCCATTACTGAAGCAGGATGGCCTTCAGCTGCGCCCAAGTTAACTAATCTTCCTTCGGCCAATAGATAAACGCTTCGTCCATTTGGAAGAACAAACTGGTCAACAAAGTTACGCACATTTTTGTTTTCTTTTTTTGCTATTTTTCTTAGTCCCTTAATATCAATTTCAATATCAAAGTGACCAGAGTTACAAACAATGGCACCATCTTTCATCTTTTTAAAGTGATCTGGACGCAACACATGCATATCACCAGTTAAAGTACAGAATAGATCGCCGATTGGAGCAGCTTGGGCCATGGTCATAACTTGAAAACCATCCATAGCAGCTTCAATAGCTTTTACCGGAGCAATTTCAGTAACAATGACATTGGCTCCCATACCCTTCATCCTCATAGCAAAGCCTTTACCGCACCAGCCATAACCAGCTACAACTACATTTTTGCCGGCAATCAAAAAATCAGTAGCGCGAATAATACCGTCAACCGTACTTTGTCCTGTGCCATAACGATTATCAAATAAATTTTTGGTTTGCGCATCATTTACCGCAAACACTGGAAATTTTAAAGCTCCGTCCTTTTCCATAGCTTTAAGGCGGATAACTCCGGTAGTGGTTTCTTCCATGCTGCCAATAATTTGCTTGGCAATCTTGGGGTATTTAGCAGAAATCACAGAAACTAAATCACAGCCATCATCCATGGTTGTAACTGGGGAATGTTCAACCGCAGCAATCAAATGCTTATAATAGGTATCATTATCTTCACCTTTAATTGCGTAAACTGAAATACCGTAATCTTCAACCAGAGAAGCAGCAACATCATCTTGAGTTGACAAAGGATTTGAAGCACAAAGCACAATGTCTGCCCCACCAGCTTTTAAAGTTCTGACTAAATTGGCAGTTTCAGCTGTTACATGCAAACAAGCACTCATCTTTTTCCCTTTAAGTACTTTGTTTTTACTAAATTTTTCTTTGACCTGGGCTAAAACCGGCATATCTCGCTCTGCCCATTCAATTCTCTTTTTTCCTTTTGCTGCTAACTTTTTATCTTTAACATCAGACTTAACCATTTTCGGATTCTCCTTTTTAATTATTATAACTTTTTAACTACGCTAGCACAACGGCCACATATTTCTGGATGATCGCCGTCAGACCCAACGTCTTCTAACCAGCGCCAACATCTCTCACATTTATTGCCAGCTGCAGGCTTAACAACAATCTGATCGCCTTCAGTTAATCGCACTTGAGGAATAATTAAAACCATAGGCAAAACCGAAGCCACATCTTTTAACCACTCCCTACCCTTAGTCCCAATTTCAACACTAGCTGCAACTGAAGCTGAAATCTCTTTTTTTGCTCGAAGCTCTTCCAGTTTCTTATAAATCTCTTCCCTTAACTTAAATATATTCTCCCATTTGGCTTCTAGTTTTTTGTCTAAGTATTTTTCATTTGCTTTAGGCATCTCCAATAAAAATACACTGTTTGGATTTTGGGCTTTGGATTTTGGATTTACCGCATAGCGGTAGATGTCTTCGGCTGTAAACGAAAGTACTGGAGCCATTAGTTTAATCAAAGTCAAAAGTATTTCCTGTATAGCAGTTTGCGCCGAGCGTCTTTCAATTGAATTTTTTCCATCACAATAAAGCCTGTCTTTTGACATATCCAGATAAAAAGCCGATAAATCATTAACACAAAAGCTGTAGATTGAGTGATAAACAATATGGAATTCAAAATTATCATAAGCTTTGGTTACACGCTCAATTAAACGATGCAGTTTTAACAAAATCCACTTATCAACCTCTAACATATCACCATAATCCACTTTATCATCAAAATTATTTAAATTGCTCAATAAAAATCGACAAGTGTTCCTAATTTTAAGATAAGCCTCTCTAACCTGCTTTAAAATATTTTGCGAAGCAGCCATATCATTGCGAAAATCAGTAGACGCAACCCACAGGCGTAAGATATCAGCTCCGTATTGTTTAACCACATCTTGCGGACTAATAACATTACCCAAAGACTTACTCATTTTCTTACCTTT
>CAZMPJ010000001.1:0-508072 GCA_964568455.1 uncultured bacterium | reverse complement strand
CTTCCAGAGGATTGAGCTTTTCAATTTTAGGCGAAAGTGGATCAGTGGCAAAAACAAAACCGGTTTGCAGGGCTTCGGCAATAAAAGTGGCTAAAAACACCACCGCAAAAATTGGTAAAACCGTTAAAAGTAAGCCCCGAATACCAATTACTAGAATGTAAGCGGCAAAAGAAAAATTAAAATTGATTGCTTCGGGAAAAAGTAAAAAAATGCTGCGGGCTGTTTCTAATAGGTTAAGCCACATAAATGGAGCCATATAACGAAAAACCATAAAAGAAAGCAACAAAACAACCGCTACTGTAATTTCTTTGCTTTTAGCGATTTGTCCTTTTTCGCGTGCTTCTCTTAACCTATGCGGCGTAGGGTCTTCGGTTTTATCTCCGCCTTGTTCGCCCATGTTTTACCTCATTTTATAGCGTTGGTAAACAAGATCAACTGTTCGGCCATTACCATTATAAGCTTATTAATATATTTTACAATAAAAGGCAAAGCAACTAAAAACCCAAATATTCCCAATAGTGGTTTTACCTGAAAGCCAAGCATAAACACGTTAACTTGAGGGGCGACTCGGGAAACAATACCAAAAGTAAAATCAGATAAGAAAATAAGTAATATGATTGGGATCGCGACTTTAATAGCTGTAGTCCAAAACATATTACCCAAATTTATTAATTGCTCCGCTAATAGGGGCGATCCAATATTAGCCATTTTGCCAACTGGAAGAGCGGTAAAAGTTTGGTGAAAACCAGAAAGAATTAAATGGTGGCCATCGGCGGTAATAAACATAATTAATGCTACCATAAAAGCAAAGCGCCCAATTACAGAGATAACTGCGCCAAATACCGGATCGAGTGCTGTAGCAACCGATAGGCCCATCTGCATATCCATAATTTCTCCGGCAGCTTGTATACCAAGAAAAATCAGGTTGCAGATAAAACCGATTAAAAAACCAATTACCACTTCAAACACCAATGAGAACACAAACATAAGACCGGTATCTGGTAAGTTGGGATTAACCGGAGTTACAAACCAGAGTACTATGGCAATCCAGACGGCTATGCCAGTTTTTATGGCAAACGGAATACTTCTGGAGTTAAAAATAGGGGCTTGCAAAAAAACTCCGGCTATACGGGCAAGGATAAAAACAAAAACTACTAGTTGTTGAAGGCTTAAAGCCATCTTATCTCACCATACTCGGAATAGTGGACCAAAGTACGGTAGTAAAATCAACCATTATGGCTGACATCCAGGGAAACATAAGGGAAAGCATAAGCAGGACTGCAATTACCTTAGGCACAAAGGTTAAAGTTTGTTCTTGGATTTGGGTTACTGCTTGGAATAAACTGATGGTAAATCCGACTAAAAGTCCAACCCCTACTATTGGCATTGAAATCATTAGTAGGGTAGTTATAGCCTGATATATTACTTGTACGGCAAAATCTTGTCCCATATGTATTACCTAAAGCTCATTAAGAGTCCGCGCGATATTAGATTCCAGCCATCGACTAATACAAATAATAAAACCTTAAACGGTAAAGAAACCATGACTGGTGATAACATAAACATACCAAGGGAAAGTAAAATATTTGCTACAGTTAAGTCGATAACGATAAATGGTATAAATAACAAGAATCCGATTTGAAAAGCGGTTTTTAGCTCTGAAATCATAAAGGAAGGAATCAGCACGTAAATTGGCACCTCTTCCACACTTTTCGGTTTAGAGATTTTTGAAAATTGGACAAATAAAGCCAGGTCTTTTTCTCTGGTTTGCTTGATCATAAATTTTTGCAAAGGCTTTAAGCCTCTTTCAAAAGCTTGTTCTTGAGATATCTTGCCGGCATTGTAAGGCTCAACAGCGGTGCTATTAACTTCCTGCCAAACCGGATTCATAATGAATACAGTCATAAAAAAGGCAAGTCCCACGATTACCGAGCTGGGAGGAACTTGTTGAGTTCCAATCGCGGTCCGAACCAGCGAAAAAACAATGATAATCCGCAAGAAAGAAGTAACCGAAATAAGAAAGAAGGGGATCAATGAGATTAAAGACAAGGACAATACCAGTTGGATACTATTAGTAAATTGAGGGGAGGCCATTAAACTTTCCAGATCAACATTAGCACTTAAGGGGGTTCTGGCTTGGGCAAAAACCAGACCGCTTAATACAATTAAAAATAAAGCTATAAAGAAATTTTTCTTATTCATCAACTAGTTCATCAATTCTATCAATTTTAGTGATATTTTTATTGCTGCTCATTATCAGCCAAGCAGCTTTACCAACTTTAAGAACGTAAGCGGCAACATTTGGCTCCAAATAAACTCGATCAACCACTTTGACTAGACGGCCGGTACTGCCGAATTTTAGTTTTGGTAGTAGAAAGCGGGCAGATAAATAAATCAGAGTAATTACGACAATTAGAGAAACAAGCACTTGCATTACATAGCCAAAAGTGATGATCGGTGATGTTTGTAAAACTAAAGCTTCTGTTGTCATTGTTTTATAACTACGTTCGTAATACGAAGCCCATAGTGATCATCAATAGCAACTACTTCTCCCTGCGCAATAAGCTGTCCGCCTACTTTAAGGTCTAGTGGTTCTCCTGCCAGTCGGTCAAGCTCTACGATAGAACCTTCAGAAAGATCTAAAATATCTTTTAAAGAAAGCTCGGTGCCTCCTAGCACAACCGTGGCTTCAACCGGGATATCGTGCAAGAAATTTTGGGCGACCTTTTCTCCTTTTTGTTCTTCTGCTCCAAATTCAGGAAATTGTACGTTTTTTACATCCATTTTATTTCTCCTTTTCTAAAAAATCATCATCGTCATCATCAAAATCATCTTCTTCGGCTAAATCGTCTCCTTCAGAAACTTCGTCCTCAAAATCATCGTCTAAGAAATCATCATCTAAATCAAAAGCGTCTTTTTTTGGAGCGGTGGGAGGGGAAATAGGTTTTTCTATTGGAACTGATTTTATTGGTGCTTCTTCTTTAAGAGTAGGAGGGGGCACTAAGTTTTTTTCGGATTCAGCTGAAGCGCTGATCTTTACTGCTAATTTTTTATCTGTAGTTCCAGGCTGACAAAGCAGTTTGAAAGATTTGCCAGCGATCAATTCAAAAGCATTATCAATAGATTTGTCTAGATTAACTACATCGCCGTTTTCCAAGCCATTGATCTCGTTAGTGGTAAGTGTGGTTTTTCCTAGCTTAATTGAAATAGGCACTTTAATTAATTTTAATAAGGAACTGGGAAGAATAGAAAAGTCTAAGGGTTTAGAATCAATTTTTCGTTTATACCGGGTTAGCAGAGCCTTTAAAGTACTGCCTAAATAACCGATGGTTATTCTTCCTGGAGGGTTGTCACCCAGCGCGATTTCTGCGTTAAAACAAACAAAGGTGGAAGAAGTATTAATTGAATTATCAATGGTTGCATCTGGAGAGCTTACCACAGAATAAATTGGGGATTCAAAAATATTATCAAAAGCTTTGGCATAATGGGGCAAGAATTCATTTAAGGAGGTGCTAAGCGTAATATTTTCTGCTTCAGTTAAGCCTCGGTTTAAGGGTTCAATATCATGGCTGCCTAGAGCAAAATTAATTAAACTGTTGGCAACCGGTAGAGCAAATACTAACTGGACAGCATCATGGATTTTTGGGATTTTAATTTTTCCCTGGACAATAGGTCCGGATAAGGTGCGTAAGAGATTTAAATAAGTAGTTTGTTCTACGTTAACACTAAATATTTCAACCGCCATGCCTAGATTAATCTTAAGCTCTTTAGCTAAATCTTGTAAGAAACGATAGTGGATTTGAAGGAATAAATTTATTTCTTCTTTGGAAAGACGGTCAAAGCCATAGAGGCCAGACTTTACTTTTTTCACCACCACTCGGGGAGGCTTATAAGTAGTCCAGTCTCCTATTGCTGGCGGAAGTTTTATAACTTTCTTTTGAGCCGCAATCTCAGGTTTTGTTGCCTGTTTTTCTATCATTTATGCTGACTCATTATTTTATTTTTATGATAACTTATTAATAAACGATGAAATCATATCCGATGCCAAGCTTAACATGGTCAAATTTGCACTCATGGCTCTTTGTATCTCATTAGCATCAATGGTTTCACCCAAATAAAATACGTTTGATTCTTCTAACTGTGCGGTTTGAATATTTCCATAAGCTCCGCCTGGTCCGCCTTGTGAGCTTACTGCTGATCCAGAAGCTAAAGTTTCTGCAAAACTAGTGCCTTGTGCTTGAGCTAAGCCATTAGGATTGGGAAAATAGGTGAGTGCGATTTGAAAACCAGTTGTAGTTCCGTTATAAAGCAGATTTCCAGAACTATTCCAACTATAAGCTTCATCATCACCAAAGGCTAAGCCTGTAATAGGAACTAAGCTGCCTGAGGCATCATGACCATAAACCACCATACCGTTTGAAGTTAAGTTTCCAGAAGAATCAATAGTAAAATTACCTGCGCGAGTGTAGCGACGAGTAGATCCTCCGTCAGGAGAAAGAATAAAAAAGCCCTGTCCGTTAAGAGCTAAATTTATATTTCTACCATCTACAAAAGATCCTTGTGAGAAATCAACACTTACGTTTGATACTCCCATGGTTTGACCCAGTTGGGTAGGGTTAGTGCCGCCAATATTGTTAGAAGCTGCTGTGCCAGATCTTAGTACTCGTTCATAAATTGATTGAAAAGAAACATCAACTCTTTTATAACCAGTAACATTCATGTTAGCAATATTAGAAGAGGTAGCTTGCAAGGCAGTGTTTAAAGCCATAATGGAGTTCTTGGCATTATTCATCATGTTAAACATGTTTAGCTACCTCCTTGCTGGCAATAACCTTAATATCTTCTAAATTTACCTTAGCTTTCTTTAGGGCCAAAGCCAATTTTTCTAGTTGCTGATCTAAAATCTTTTTAGTTTCTTCGTTTGCCTCAATCTGTATAGCAATCATGCCTGAACGTGAAGTTAAAGTCAACAGGATTTCTCCTAGATTTTCTGGCTTAAGTCCCATGATTAATTTTGCTTCACCTTTTTCCTTAACTATCTTAAGCTGAGAAACTATTTTATCGACGAGAGATTGTAAGTCAATATTTTGTAATAAAGTGCCCTGGTTTTGCGCAAAAGCAAACATAGGCAAGGCAGAAATATTTGGAGTTAGCCAGCCGGTTTCCTGCAGCAAATTTTGCAATAATAAATTTTTGGGTTCGCTAGAATTAAAATTATAATCTGACAATAAATTTTGCGTGCCGAATTCTTCTGTTTGATTGGAGATATTTTGATCTTGATAAAGATTAATGTCGGAAAAGATTTTTGGCAAGCTGCTGCTTTTATTTTCTTTGCTCGAATTATCCGCATAGCCAAACCAAGAGTCGAAGTTAAAAAAGGCCATGGGCGAATAGGAAAAGGCAATTCTTTGTTGTTCGTTATCAAGATATTGCTGGAAGTTGGAATCAGAAGAGTTTGAGGCATATGAATCCGTTAACAGGTTGGAATCGGAAGGAGAAATTTGTGTTACTTGTTCTATCACATAGCCTCCATAATATTTATCGAAAGTTTAGCTAATAAACTTGCATCCGTCAAGGGAAAAAATTAAATGCCTGGGAGGAGATTCGAACTCCTATGCTTTTGACGGCGCCAGCCCCTCAAGCTGGTGTGTCTGCCAGTTCCACCACCCAGGCATCTCGACAAGCTCGATGCAAGCTCAAGAGGATTTTAACATGAAGTAAGGCCAGCGACAATCTCTTCCATTTTCATGCCGCGAGAGCCTTTAATTAAGATGGCATCGCCTTTGAGGATTAATTTTTTTAGGCCAATGATTGCAGCTTGGTTGTTTTTAAAGTGATGATTAGCTTTCATATTTTTTGAAAGTTTTCCTACAGTGATAAATTCATCAACCCCTAATTTTCTAGCCAGTTTCCCAATTCGTTTGTGGGCGGGGATTGATTTTTTGCCTAGCTCAAACATGTCTCCCAGCACGGCCACTTTTCGGGCCTGGTGGATGGATAAAACTTTTAAAGCCGCTTCCATGGATTGGGGATTTGCATTGTAAGTATCATTGATAATTCTAATCCCGTTGGGATGGTCAAAAATGTCCATTCTTTTACTGGAAGCTTTAAAGGTTTCCAATCCTTTTTTAATTGATTTCTTTTTAATACCCAAAAGCTTAGCTGCGGCAATGGCAGCTAGGGCGTTATAAATATTATGCTGGCCGGGGAGGGGGAGTTTGATTCCTTTTAAATCTTTTGGGGTGATGTCTGCTTTTTTAATAATTCCAAAAGTTACTACTTTTGATTTTTGTTTGGCTGCTTTTGATAGGTTGCCAAAAAATTCATCATCCGCATTGATAATTGCAAAATCTTTTTTAGTTTGATATTTAAAGATTTCTGCTTTTGCTTTAGCCACATTTTTTTTATTTTTTAAAAATTCAAGATGAGCTTCGCCAATGTTGGTGATAATAGCAATGTTGGGTCTGACTATGTTGGCTAAAAGCTCAATTTCGCCCAATCCCTGCATAGCCATTTCAATTACTGCGTATTTATGCTTTTTGTTTAACTTTAATAAAGTAAGCGGCACTCCAATTTCATTGTTATAATTTTCTTCATTTTTTAAAGTTAACTTTTCCTGGGCAAGGATGGATGCCAGCATATCTTTGGTCGTAGTTTTGCCAACACTGCCTGTTACACCAATGATTGGAATTTTAAATTTAGTGCGTTGTTCTTTGGCCAGTTTTTGTAGAGCTTTATTGCCGTCTTTTACGTTTAGGACGAGAGCGCCTTTTTTACGTGCTTCTTCAATAAAATCATGCCCGTCAAAATTAGGGCCCTTAATGGGGATAAAGAGTTCACCGGGTTTTACGGTTCTTGAGTCAATTGATATGATTAACTCTTCAGGGTTCATTCTTTTATTTTACTTCAGCTGAATCCATAAAAGCTTTATTAGATTTAAATTCTTTAAGCCTTTCGATTAACTGTTCAGTAGCTTCGGCAGCATCATAGCTATCCATAATTTTTCTAAGCAGCCAGACACGCCTTAATTCTTTTTCTTCAAGCAATAGTTCTTCCCGTCTTGTGCCGGAAAGTTTAACATCAATTGCAGGAAAAATTCTTCGATCAGAAAGTTTTCTGTTTAAGTGAAGTTCCATGTTACCGGTTCCTTTAAACTCTTCATAAATAACATCATCCATTCTGGAGCCGGTGTCAACTAGCGCAGTGGCAATAATTGTTAAACTACCGCCTTCTTCCATATTTCTGGCTGCACCAAAAAATCTTTTAGGTCGGTGTAAACAAGTGGGATCAAGACCACCAGAAAGAGTTCTGCCTGAGGGTGGGGTAACTAAGTTGTAAGCGCGAGCCAAGCGAGTCATTGAATCAAGTAAAATAACAACGTCTTTTCCACTTTCAACTAAACGTTTACAATGTTCAAGCATGAGTTCTGCTACTCTAATATGCTGTTCTGGCGGCTCATCAAAAGTTGAGCCCACAACTTCGCCTTTTACCGATCGTGACATATCAGTAACTTCTTCCGGGCGTTCCCCAACTAATAATACTTTGATAATGGTTTCAGGAAAATTTTCAATAATACTATTAGCAATGTTTTTTAAAATAGTAGTTTTGCCTGCTTTAGGAGGTGATACAATCATGCCTCGCTGTCCGGTTCCAATTGGTGCCAGCAAATCAATCAGGCGGGCTGCAATTGGGCATTTGGCATATTCTAAAGTAAAACGTTTGTCCGGGAAAATTGGAGTTAAAACATCAAAATGGATTCTTTCCCTGGCTTGTTCCGGGTTACTATTGTTAATTGCTTCGATTTTTAATAAGCTGTAATACTTTTCTCCTTCTTTTGGCGGGCGGATTTGACCGGAGACTAAATCACCGTTTTGCATGTCAAATCTTCTGACCTGGGTTTGGGAAACATAAATGTCTTCATGGCTAGGCAAGTATCCATTGGTGCGAAGAAATCCGTATCCTTCTGGTAATATTTCTAAGATCCCTTTGGCAAACAGGTTGCCGTTTTTCTTAGTTTGTCCTTCCAGAATTTTAAATATGAGGTCGTGTTTCTTTAGTTTTTTAATGTTTATAATCCCTAATGTTTTAGCGATCTGCTGTAATTCTGCTGCTGGTTTGCCTTCGAGTTCTACGATATCCATAAATGTCCTCCTTGTTGGAAATAAAAATAAAGGTGTGGTTTGTTTTGAATTGTCTTACCTTTTAATTATATTATGTTTTTTTTTAATTGTCAATGCCGCGGAGAGGATTTGAACCTCCACAAGTTTAACCTCGCTAGCTCCTGAAGCTAGTGCGTCTGCCAGTTCCGCCACCGCGGCAGAAAAAATGCCGCTGGTCGGATTTGAACCGACACACCCATAAGAGCTTGCGATTTTGAGTCGCACGCGTCTGCCAGTTCCGCCACAGCGGCACTTCGACAGGCTCAGTGCCTGCCACAATTTAATCTTCTTGAAAAACTCCCATTCTCCTGAACTTATTATAACGGTCAGCAATAAGTTCTCGATGGGAAAGACCTAACAAGGGGTCTAGGTTTTTTATTATAGCAGATTTAATATAATTTGCAGCTTGTTTCTGATCATTATGTGCTCCACCGGCTGGTTCTTTGATAATTTCGTCAATAATTCCCAGCTCTAGCAAATCTTTTGCAGTAATTTTCATAGCAACCGCTGCTTCATTAGCTCTCTTTGCATCTCTAAATAAAATCGAAGCGCAACCCTCAGGAGAAATAACTGAGTAAATAGAGTATTCCATCATTAAGACTCGGTTGCCCATGCCAATGCCCAGTGCTCCGCCTGATCCGCCTTCGCCGGTTACAATTGAAATAAAGGGAACGGTTAATTCTGCCATTTCTCTTAAGTTTTTTGCAATAGCTTCTGCTTGGCCGCGTTCTTCTGCCCCAATACCAGGGTAGGCGCCGGTAGTATCAACAAAAGAGATAATTGGTTTTTCATAACGCTCAGCAATACGCATTACGCGCAAAGCTTTGCGATAGCCTTCAGGATTTGCCATGCCAAAGTTGCGGGCAATATTTTCTTTGGTGGTTTTTCCTTTTTGCTGGCCAATGATGACTACTGGTTGTCCGTTAAGCTTTGCAATGCCGCTGATCATGGCCGGGTCATCGGAAAAATTACGATCACCGTGCAGCTCAATAAAGTCAGTAAAGATTTCCCCTATATAATCTAAGGTTGTGGGCCGCTGCATGTGTCGGGCAATTTGTACAACCTGTAAGGGGGTTAGGTTAGTAAAAATTTTGCGGCGTTGAGTTTCAATGCTTTTTTTAAGCATTTTGATTTCTTCTTTCATATCCATTTTGCCGGATTCAGCTACTTCTTCTAGCTTGTCCCGTTTTTCATAAAGCTCAAGCAAAGGCTTTTCAAATGGCAGTATATTTTTCTTGGCCGTTTGTTTTTTCATTAAACCATCCTATAGTTTTAATTAAAGTATTTCTTAAGTCTTTTCGCTGACAGATAACATCTACCATGCCGTGTTCAAGTAAATATTCTGAGCGTTGAAAACCGGGTGGCAACTTTTGCCGGATAGTTTGTTCAATAACTCTTGGTCCGGCAAATCCGATTAAAGCATCAGGCTCGGCAATATTAATGTCACCTAGCATGGCAAAACTGGCAGAAGTTCCTCCGGTAGTAGGATCTGTTAATACAGATATATAAGGCAGGCCGTTTTCTCTTAATCTGCCTAAAGCAGCTGAAGTCTTAGCCATTTGCATTAAACTCATAATCCCTTCCTGCATCCGGGCGCCGCCGGAAGCGGAAAAAATTATTACCGGGATCTTTTTTTCTACCCCTTTTTCAATAATGCGGGCTACTTTTTCTCCCACCACTGATCCCATACTCCCACCCATAAAAGAAAAATCCATGATACCCAAGGCAACCTCGTATTTTCCGATTTTAGCTACTCCAGTAACGATTGCATCCTTTAATCCGGATTTAAGCATAGAAACCTCGATGCGGGAAGAGTAGGGTTTTGAATCTGTAAACTTTAAAAAATCTTTTGATTTAACATTGGGATTTATTTCTTTAAAACTATTTTTGTCTACTAGTTGTTTTATTCTTTCGCTAGAGGTTAATCTGAAGTGATACTGGCATTTGGGGCAAACTTTGAGGTTTTCATTTAAGTCTTTGTTGAAAATAGCTTCGCTGCATTTAAAACACTTAATCCATAGGTGGCCGGGGATATCCAGCTTTTCCCGTACGTTAGTGGATTCTTTTTCTTTCTTCTTTCGTTTAAACCAGTCGTGAATACTCAAAGTGCTTGCTATGATAGTTCAGATTATGGTAAGATGTCAACCCTGGAGGAGACAAATTATGGGATTAAGAAAGAAATCAGCCAAAAAAAGAATTAAAACGTCTGCCAAAAGACAGGCTAGAAATTTAAAAGTAAAAGAAGGCATTAAAAAAGCCTTAAAAGTAGCTGAAAAAGCAATTATAAAAAACGCTAGCGAAGCCAAAGACCTAGTTAAAAAAGCTATTTCCCTTCTTGATAAAGCCTCTCAAAAAGGGATTGTTCATCACAATAAAACCGCGCGCAAAAAGTCTCGATTATTAAAGAAACTTAATAAGTCAGCTAAGTAGTGAAGTTTCAAGCTTTTGCCAAAATTAATCTATCTTTGCGTGTTTTTGAAAAACGCGCTGATGGATTTCACAACCTCGAATCAATCATGCAATCTGTTTCCCTCTGCGATTATATTATTATAAATAGTCTTCCTTCTGGCATAGAGATTACTTGTAGTGATCCCACTGTTCCGGTTGGTGAAGAAAATACTTGTTATAAAGCAGCGAAGCTAGCTTTGAGATCCGGAGGAATTAAAATTCACATTGAAAAAAATATTCCTATTGCCGCAGGACTAGCCGGAGGATCTACTGATGCGGCTGCTGTTTTACGTGCTTTAAATGCGGAAGAACTGGCGATACAGGTTGGATCCGATGTTCCATTTTGTATGATAGGCGGAACCTGTTTGGTTAAAGGAAGAGGGGAAGATGTGCAAAAGTTAGATCCTTTTCCTCATACATATTATATATTGGTAAATCCGGATATCAGGATATCAGCCAAAGAAGCTTATGATGAGTTTGATAAGTTAAAAATTAAGGCTCCTGCGGGTATTAAAAATGATTTGGAACCAGGAATGGTTGAAAAATATCCAATTATTGCTGAAATTAAAGAAAAACTAGTTAAACTAGGCTGTTCTGAAGCACAAATGTCTGGCTCTGGGCCGACTGTTTTTGGTATAATAAAAACTAAAGCTGACGCAGAAAAGATTTATAAAGTTATTAAGGAAGATTATTCCAGAAGTTTTTTGGTAGAATCAGTAAACATTTGAGGTGGCTCGACAAGCTCGCCATTCCGAGCGAAGTCGAGGAATTTGAAATTCGAAGTTGGAGGTTTGAAATTTAAATTATGAGTTTATATTTTGTATTTACAATAGACGGCGATTGGGATGAATATTTTGAGACTAAATTGCCAGTTGAAAAACGTAGGCCCAATAAAAAGAAATTGGTTTCTATGATTTGCAAAGAAATTGTATTGGCTTCCCAAGTATTAAATGGTAAATTTATTCACTTTGTCCATACCTCACCATTAGTTAGGGATTTCTTTGTGCAGCCTGGGTTTATGTATTTATGGAAAGAGCTGGAACAAAGGGGTGGGGATGTGGGAGTGCATTGTCATGAAGAAGAATTGTATAGTGCCTGGTTTTTTGACGACGCCACCAGGATGGCCAGGACCATTGGTTATTTGGCAACCAGCTTACGCAATAATGGCTTAACTGTTTCTGCTTATCGTGGTGGTTTTATGACTTTTAGTCCTAAAACAATTCCTATCCTTGAAAAAAACCAGATTTTTCTTGATTTTAGTTGTGAGTCGGGACGTCATTTATTACACAAAGATATTCTTATTTCAGATTGGCGTGGGGCGCCGGATCATTTTTATCGATTGTCTTATCAAGATCATAGAAAAGAAGGGGATAGCAATGTTTTTGAAATCCCTTTGGGAATTTACATTGAAAAACAATCGCTTTTCAGTATTTGGAAAAAAGCCAAGCTCTTACGCAACAAAAACGGTATCCAGATGTTTTCTGTTTTAGCCCATACTTATGATTTTACTTCTATACGCATGCGCTTAAAAATAAGATTAGCCCTTTTAATTTTAAGAAGATATGGTAAATTTATTAATATGAAGGAGCTTTTGGAGCTTCTAGGGAGAAAAAAGAAATTATGAAAATAGGAATTGTTGCTGAAAATCGTCCCCGGGAAAAAAGAGTAGTAATGAGGCCGCTGGAGTTGGCTAAAATAGTTGACTCTGATCATGAAGTTCTTGTTGAGAGAGGAGCAGGAGAAGGAGTTCGGATTTCGGATTATGAGTATGAAGAAATTGGGGCGCATATTGTTACAAAAGAAGAAGCTTATGCCTGCGATATAGTACTGCGTATAAAAGAGCCGAGTTTTGCAGAAATCAAGCTTATGAAAGCACGCTCCATTCTTATAAGTATGCTGCACTTGCGCTGCCGCCCCAAGTTAGAAGCTGCGCTGCGCAGGAAAAAATTAATTGCCATTCCGATGGAAAACCTTAAAGATGCTTTTGGAAACCGCCGGGTTGAAGCAGTGCTTGATTCTGGCCGAATTGGAATGGAGTATGGTTTTAAACTGTGGAAAAAAAATCCAGCCACTGCTCGAGTGAAAATTATGGGTTATGGCAATGTGGCAGTTGGAGCTATTCGCTGTGCTGCTCGAAAATTTGCCCAGGTTGAGATATTGAATAAACAGCAAATTAAGGAGATGGCAAAACACATTCCTGGTACGGATATTTTGGTTGATGGATTAAACCGCCCTTATCGCAGAGATGTTAAGAAGGAACCGTTTTTTGTTAAGCGAAAAATGTTAAAGTTATTTAAAAAGGGTTCTGTGATTGTTGATCTGGTTTCTAACCCTGAAAATCATGCTCCGATTGAAACTATGCGGCCAACAACCTTAGTTGATCCTTATTATATGGTAAACGGTATTTATCATACCTCAATGTGGGGTTGGCCTGGCATGGAGCCTGAAACGATTACAAAGCGCTACAGTATGCAGCTTGGGCCAATTTTAAAAGAACTGGCTGATAAAGGGTTGCAGGAATGTGCTGATTTTATAAAAAAAGCGACCATAGATTTGACTAAGGTTCGTGATATTGATGAAGTCTATCACAAGAAAGATTAGATGTTTAAAAAATATAAAACCGGTAAACCGGATATTGACAACGAAATTGATAAAATAGCCAGGAAATTTAGTTCTCCTTACACTAGGGAACATATCCATGATTTATTTACCACGGTGGTTAAACTTCATTTAGATAATGCGGATGACCATGATCTTTATCTGGCAAATGTTACTTTAAAAGAAATTCGCCACATTTCTCGTTTCTTTGCTAAATACCGTGATAACAGGAAAGTGGTGGTTTTTGGATCTCATTGTATTCCTCAAAAAAGTCTGGATTATAAAATGGCTGAAGAGTTTTCTAAAAAAGTAGCAGAAAAAGGTTTTATGGTTATGACCGGTGGGGGTGGTGGAATTATGGAAGCTAGTAATAAAGGTGCTGGCAAAAAAGGTTTTGCCGTAAAAATTAAGCTGCCAGCAGAATTTGAGCCAAACAAATATATTCCTAAAGAAAAAATTGTGCATGTTAAATATTTTTACACTCGAAAACTGGCTTTTATCAAAGAAACCGATGCTACGGTGTTATTTCCCGGAGGATTTGGCACTCATGATGAGGGCTTTGAAGTTTTAACTCTGCTGCAAACCGGTAAATGTGTGCCTCGGCCTGTGGTTTTTGTTGAATCAAAAGGCAGCACTTATTGGAAATCCTGGTTGGAATTTTTGAGAAAAGGGCCAATAAAAAGCAAGTGTTTAAGAGAGCAGGACTTAAATATGTTTCGGATTGTACATTCTGTTAAAGAAGCTGTGGCTGAAGTGGTTAGTTTTTACAAAGTTTATCATTCTATCCGTTATGCCTGGGGTAAAACAGTTATTCGATTAAATCAAAGAATATCTGATAAAAAATTAAAACTGCTTAATAAGAAATTTAAAGATATTTTGCTTTCCGGTGAAATTAAGCCCAGTGGTCCTCTGCCAGTTGAAGTTAGAGAAAAAGATCATGTTCATCTTCCTCGTTTAGTGATGAATTTCAACCGCAAAAGTTATGGTCGGTTAGTGGAGTTAATCAGAGATTTAAACGCTTTTGTGATATAATTCCCAAGATATGAAATTAAAGCAAACCGGAACTATTAATAGGATTGCTATTACGTTTATTTTTCTTTTAATTCTTTGGCTGCTTTTTACTTTTAGCCTAAACCCATTTTCTCTACTTTTGGGAGTTATTTTTTCTTTTGTAATTTCTTTAGTTTCTTATGACCTTTTCGTGGAAAAAGAGGAAAGAATTCAACAAGGCTATTTTCCTAAGTTCCAATATTTTTTCGCTTATATTTTTGTACTTATCCGCGAAATATATTTGGGCAGTCTTAGCGTAATATATTCGGTTATCACTATGAAAATAAATCCGAAGGTAGTAAAAATTAAAACAGATCTTGGATCAAAATTTGCCCGTGCTGTCCTGGCAAATTCTATTACCTTAACACCGGGAACAGTTACCATAGATTTACATGATGACGAGCTTCTGGTTCATTGCTTATCAAGCAAGCCCGATAAAAAGATAAAGGGAAACTTTGAAACCCAACTGCGGAGGATATTTTATTGAATCTGTTTTTATTAATGGTTTCTATGTTGTCTATTACTGCTTTTTTGTGCTTATTACGTATTGTGGGAGGGCCAACTCATTTTGATCGATTAATTGGCTTAAATCTAATGGTTTCTAATATTACCGTAATAATTGTAATCTTGGCAGTTTATTATAATCACCTTGTTTATCTGGATGTGGCTTTGGTTTATGCTATTTTAGGGTTTATTTCTGTGATCGCTATTTCAAAATATCTAACCGGCAGGGAATTACACCAATGATTATACTGATTTATCTATTTTTCTCTTTGGGAATAATTTTTATGCTTTTTGGTGTTTTGGGGATGTTGCGTTTCCCAGATTTGTTTACTCGACTTCATCCGGCTGGTAAAGCAGGGATAGCAGGAGCGCTTTCTATCTTTATTGGTTTAATAATTTATTGTGGGTTTTCTTTGTTTTCTTTGCGTATCATTCTTATAACTTTATTTATTTTAATTACCGGTCCGGTTGCTTCTCATGCTATAGCTAGAGGCGCTACACAAGCAGGAATAAAACCATGGAAATCTTCTTAATAATATTAATTGTTACTGCAATAATTGCAGTAGAAATGAAAGATCTTTTAAACGCGGCCATTGTGCTGGCTGCTTTTAGCTTAATTTTAGCTTTTTTATTCTTTAGCCTGCATGCTTTGGATGTGGCAATGGCAGAAGCTGCAATTGGGGCAGGAGTATCAACTGTTTTGTTTGTGGTTGCTATTAGTAAGACCCGGAGGCACGAATAATGAAGAGAATTATTCCTGTTATTCTTTTAATAATAATTGCTTTTTTTCTTTTTAGCTCTTTAAAAATAGAATATGGTTATCCTAAACCTGGAATATCGTCTTATTATCTTACTCATGGCTTGGCAGATACCGGGGCACTAAACATTGTTACTGCTATTTATCTGAATTATCGATCCTATGATACTTTGGGAGAAGCCACTGTGTTTTTTGCTGCAGCCTTAGGAGTATTTATGCTGCTTAGAAAACCCGGGGAAGGGGAAAAAGATTGAGACATACATCAGAAGTAGTAAGAATATTTACGAGAAAGTTTTTTCCTTTTATGCTGCTTTATGGTTGTTATCTTATTTCTCACGGCCATTTATCTCCTGGTGGTGGTTTTCAAGGTGGAGTAATTTTTGGTTCTGCTCTTATTTTACTTGGTTTGGTAGAAGGAGTGCGAGTTACCGAAAAAAGGTTTAAAGAAAACCTGCTCTCTTTGATCAAAAACATTGGCATGCTTATTTTTATATTAATCGGATTTACGGGAATATTTTTTGGCGGTTATTTTCTCTCGGATTTTATGCCTAGAGGAGAAATAGGGGCTGTTCCAAGCGCGGGTTTAATTCTTTTTCTTAATTTAACCATTGGCTTTATGGTTGGAACAGGCATTGCGGTAATTTTTTATCGCTCAGCCAGATTTGGGAGTGAAAACTAATGGGTTTTAATGGCTTAAGTGTTGGAATAATTATTATTTTAATCGGACTTTACGGGGTTTTGACTAAAAAGAATATTATAAAAATGGTTATGTCATTATATATTATGAATTCTGGTGTTATCCTGTTTTTTATAAGTTTGGGTTATGTTGCCGGTGGCCAGGCAGCTATTTTTGGCGAGGGGATCAAACTTATGGTTGATCCTTTGCCTCAAGCCATAATGCTAACCTCTATTGTTATTTCGTTAGTAATAACTGCTTTGGCCTTAGCTCTGGCTTTAAAAATTTATGAAGAGTATAAAACTTTGGATGTAAGGGATTTAATAAATAAACAAAATGATTAACGCACCAATACTAATTATTGCGATTCCTTTGTTAGCGGCTTTTTTAACCCACTTGACTAAGTATGCCAAAATAAAAAGAGGGGCAGAGCTGGTAGCGGCTACGGCCCTAGTATCTTCTCTGGCTATTCTTTTCTCGTCGGCTAGAAACATGCAATATAGATTAGGAGGCTGGCCAGCTCCCTTTGGTATAAGTTTGCAAATAGATGGATTGAGTTTCTTTTTTGCGGCGTTGGTTTTAGGCATTGCCTTATTAATTGTTTTTTATTCTTTAGGAATTTACCTTTATGCCCGAAGATATTATTCTCTTTTATTGATTGCTGTTTCCGGGATGCTGGGCATTATTCTTACTCGTGATATTTTTAATATGTATGTATTTTTTGAAATCCTGGCTGTGGCTGCCTATGTTTTAATCACTTATAAGCATAAGCCGCGCACTATTATTGCCAGCTTTAAGTATTTGGTTATGACAGAAGCAACCTGGGTTTTCTTTCTTTTATCTATTGCTATCTTGTATTCTTTAACCGGAACCTTAAACATGGATATAATTGCAGCCCAAATGCCTCATATTTATCAAACTAATCCCCAAGTTGTTTATCTGGTCTTTTCGATAATGATGATCAGCTTTGGCATCAAATGCGGTATGTTTCCCTTGCACACTTGGATCCCAGAAGCCCATTCTCAAGCTCCCACACCGGTTAGCAGCTTGCTGTCTGGTTTAATTTTAAAAGTTGGCTTATACGCTATGCTGCGGGTTTTTTACTTGTTTTTTGGCGCGATTTTGTTGGCTCAAGGGATTGGCAATATAATAATTTTCTTTGGTATTGTTTCACTGGTTTTTGGTTCGGGCATGGCTTTGGTACAAATAGAGCTTAAACGGCTTTTAGCTTATTCCAGTGTTGGTCAGATTGGTTTTATTTTGGTAGGGGCAGGCTTAGTCAGCTATTTAGGTTTGCAAGGAGCTTTATTTCATATTTTAAATCATGCCATGATTAAAGCGGCTCTTTTCTTTTGTGCTGGAATTATTATTTCCCAAACTGGTTTTTGGAAAATTCATCAAATGAAAGGTGTTTGGCGGCAAATGCCTGGAGTTACCTTTACTTTTTGTCTGTTATCCTTAGCTGTGATTGGGATTCCGCCTTTAAACGGATTTGTTAGCAAGTTCTTTATTATTCAGGCTGTTTTAATGAAGCAAAATTATCTGATAATATTTTTTCTTTTCTTAGGAATTATTTTAACTGCTGCCTGTTATTTTCGAGTTATCCAGACGTTTTTTTCACCGGAAGAATTTCACCACAAACAAGACTTTGTGCCTAAACCAGTAGGGCATTTTGAGCATTTAGCCACCTATATTTTTGCGGGAGCATGTTTGTTAATCGGCATATTTCCGGCTTTTATTCTTAATTTAATTCATCCAGCTATAAAGGTGTTATTACCATGATATTTGCAACTCCATTTTTGCCAATTGACGGCTTAACCTTTTTTATGCTGGTTTTAATTGCTGTTTTAGCCCCTTTAATTTTTATCTATTCGTTATCTTATGTAAAACGTAATTTGTTTCGTTACTATTTTGTTCTTTTTCTAACTCTGGGTAGTATTATCGGAACAGTCTTAACCAGAGATTTCTTAAGCTTTTATATTTTTCTTGAAATGATGACCGTAGGAATTTATTTCTTAATTATTGATAATACTAAAAAAGAATCATTTCCAGCTGGATTTAAATATATTCTGATGATGTTTGCTGGTGGATTGTTTATCTTGGTGGCAATCCTGATGCTTTATAATTTAACTGGAACCTTTGACATGTTTATCATTGCCAGTGTTGCGGGAGCTCTTCCTAGCTCTTCTATTGCGCTTATTGCCCTTTTGTTTGTGATTGGTTGTTTATTTGAAATAGGCGCAGTTCCGTTTCATGTCTGGCTTCCGGACGCGCACCCGGTTGCGCCTTCGCCTGTTTCTGCTCTTCTTTCTGGAATAGCGATTAAAATGGGTGCTTACGGTGTTATTAGATTCTTTTTTACTATGAACGGTGTAAGTTTTAATTCTTGGTTAATACTTATTGGGATTATTTCTATGCTTTTTGGAGTGATATTGGCTTTAAGACAAACTAATGTTAAAAGGTTATTGGCTTACTCCAGCATTAGTCAAATGGGTTATGTTTTGTTAGGCATAGGCATTGGTAGTGGGTTGGGATTAACTGGTGCAATGTTTCATATGCTTAACCATGCTACTTTTAAAATGTTGCTTTTCCTTTGTATGGGAGCAGTGATTTATGCTACCAATAAGCGGGAACTGGAAAATTTAGGTGGCTTGGGCAAGCGTATGCCGATGACAGCGGCTACTTTTTGCGTGGCTGCTTTAGCCATATCCGGGATTCCGCCTTTTAATGGTTTTGCCAGTAAAGCCTTGATTTCTGAAGCTGTTTCAAGCCAGCTTTGGATTAAATTGTTATTAATTTTAACTGCGGCAGGGACTTTAGCGGCTTTTATTAAATTATTTTTACATGTTTTTGCCGGTAAAATACCTCAAGGCTTAAAAAACACCAAAGAAGTGCCGTTTTTAATGCGTTTTTCCATGTTTATTTTGGCTGGCTTATGCTTAGTTATTGGCCTTTTTCCACAGCAAGTGCTCAGTGAATTAATTTACCCAGCCACCAATATATTTATAGATTATCAGTTTTACACTTCAAAACTTTTGTTTGACACTTTATTAATTGTATTGCTGGGCAGCTTGATTTATGTTTTAGGCATAAAAAGTAAATGGTTAAAAATTAAAAAATCCCAAAACAAGATCCCTTTTTATTTAAGCCTGGATAAACTATACTGTTCTATTGCCGCGTTAATTGAAACACTTTGCAATATGCTTAAAAAAATTATGCGGCGAAGCTTAAACGTTTATGTGCTCTGGATATTTTTGACCCTGGCATCTTTGTTCTTTGTATTAAATTTTTTGAAACCTTAAAATAAATATATTAAAAGGAGAAACTATGACTGAGTTAAGTAAGAAGGCTTACAAAGAATTGAGTGAGAAACTCAAGCACATGAAGGGTGTGCTGCGGAAGGAACTAAGAAAAACAATAGGAGAGGCCAGAGAACATGGTGATCTAAAGGAGAATTCCGCGTACCACGAAGCCAAGAAAGAACAAGGTTTAAATGAGATGAGAATTGCCGAGCTTGAAGAAAAGTTGCGCGACGTGAAGATTATTGACGATAAAAATATTCCCAAAGATAAAGTGGTAGTCGGTTTAACGGTTAAGCTTAAGGATTTGGATTCAAAGGAGCTGCGGGAATGTACTCTTGTGTCAGAATTAGAAGCGGATGTTTTTCAGAATAAAATTTCAACATCTTCGCCGTTGGGTGATGTTTTGTTGCATTGCAAGGTAAACGACACTGTGGAATTTGAAGCTCCAAGAGGAACAGTGAGATATAAAATCCTAAAAATATCCTGAGCCTTGAAATGTGTTTCTTTGAATGCTATAATTTTCTTTCTGTGTGAAAAATAAAAAAGCCCCTCGACAGAGCTCGGGGCAAGAAGGAGATTCTAAAATGGCGAAAAGGGTAAAAGTAGGGATTAACGGGTTTGGCAGGATCGGCAGAAACGTAGTTAGAGCAGCTTTAAAATCAGGGGCAAATATTGAATTTGTGGCTGTTAATGACCTAACAGACGCGAAAACATTGGCTTATTTGATGCAGTACGATTCAGTCCATGGTGTTTTAGACCAAAAAGTTACAGCCGGTGAAGGAGAAATTTCTATTGGTGGAACCAAAATTAAGGTTTTATCAGAAAGAGATCCTGGAAAATTGCCTTGGAAAGAGTTAGGCGTAGAAATTGTTATGGAATGTACAGGCTTGTTTCTTGATAGCTCAAAAGCTAAAGCACATCTTGATGCCGGTGCGAAAAAAGTTATTCTCTCTGCACCAGGTAAGGGTGAGTGTAAGTTTATTGTTATGGGCGTTAATGACAAAGAATATAATGCAGCTACTGACAACATTGTTTCCAATGCTTCTTGTACTACCAACTGTTTAGCTCCAATGGCTAAGGTTTTGGATGAAAAATTTGGAATTGAAGCAGGTTTAATGACAACTGTTCACTCATACACCAATGACCAAAAAATTCTTGATTTGCCACATAAGGACTTAAGACGTGCCAGAGCTGCGGCCATGTCAATTATCCCAACATCAACAGGTGCAGCTAAAGCTGTTGGTAAGGTTTTGAAAAATCTTGACGGTAAATTAAATGGTATTGCTATGCGCGTGCCAACTCCCGATGCTTCTGTTGTTGACTTGGTTGTTAATTTTAAGAAAGAGACTTCTGTTGAAGAAATTAACAAAGCGATCAAAGCGGCTGCCGAAGGTGAACTAAAAGGGATTCTTCAATATACAGAAGATCCAATTGTTTCAACTGATATTATTGGTAATCCTCATTCATCTGTTTTTGATGCTAAAATGACTTTAGCTATGGGAAAAAACATGTTCAAAGTCCTATCTTGGTATGATAATGAAATGGGTTTTTCTAACAGAATGAATGACTTGGCACAGTTAATGGGTTCTAAACTCTAAGGAGAAAGAATCCATGAATAAGAAATCTGTTGCTGACTTAAAGGACAACGAGATAGCTTCGAAGCGTATTTTAGTCCGTGTTGATTTTAACGTCCCCATGGACGGCGCTACAATTACCGACGATACTCGCATAAAAGCTGCTCTTCCTACTATTAAGTATCTACTTGAGCGCAAAGGCCGCGTTATTTTAGTTTCCCACATGGGCCGGCCCAAAGGTGAAGTTAAACCTGAGCTTAAAATGGACCCCGTGGCAAAGCGCTTAGGAGAACTTTTAAATCAAACGGTTGCAAAAGTTGATGATTGTGTGGGGCCGGTTGCTGACACTGCAGCTAAAGCTTTAAAAGATGGAGAAGTTCTTCTACTTGAAAATGTTCGCTTTCACAAGGAAGAAACTAAGGGTGATGAAAACTTTGCCAAACAATTAGCTTCATTAGCCGAACTTTATGTAAACGATGCTTTTGGCACTGCTCATCGTGCGCATGCTTCAACCACAATTGTAGCCAAATTTCTACCTGCTTATGCTGGTTTCTTAATGCAAAAAGAGTTGGATTTCTTAGGCAAGGCTTTAGCTGATCCTAAAAAACCTTTTGTGGCTATTATTGGTGGAGCGAAAGTTTCCAGTAAAATTGGAGTGATTAAAAATTTATTAACCAAGGTTGATACTTTAATTGTTGCAGGTGGTATGGCTTACACGTTTTTTAAAGCCAAAGGCGTAGAGATTGGTGATTCTTTAGTAGAAGATGACCAGCTTGATACTGCTAAAGAAATTTTAAAAGCTGCTGTTGAGGCTGGAGTGACTTTTTTGCTGCCACTTGATCATGTGGTAGGCGATAAATTTGCTGCTGATGCAAAAAGCCAGATTATTCCTCGCACTGCTATTCCAGTTGGCTGGCGTGGTATGGATATTGGGCCAGATACAGTGAAAAAGTTTAAGGATGCTATTAAAGAGGCCAAAACTATTGTTTGGAATGGGCCAATGGGTGTGTTTGAGTTTGATAAATTTGCTAAAGGTACAATGGAAATAGCCGAAATCGTTGGTGAAGCCACTAAATCTGGCGCAATTTCTATTATTGGTGGTGGTGATTCTGTGGCTGCTGTAAAAAAAGCTGGTCTAACCAACCAAATGTCTCACATTTCTACTGGTGGCGGCGCTTCTCTTGAATTCCTCGAAGGTAAAACTCTACCTGGTGTGGCTTGTTTGCTGGATAAGTAATTATTCAGTGAGTACCATGGGAACTAAAGCGAATTCTCCTTTTTCTGTGTAGTATTCTGCAAGAGTTCTAATTTACTTGTTCCGCCAATTTTTAAAAATCAGTTTAATATACTGAAACTTCCTTCTCAGTGTAGTGGCATGAAGATAATCAACTTGATCTTCTTTTTTTATAAAATTTAAAATACTTTGTTCAAAAGAAGGGCCCAAACTAAAAATTATTCCTAAAGTGACAATACCTGCAATAAAATTAATTAAAGCCACTAGGGGAGCTATTATTGCCATGCTTTTAAACATAGTTCTCATTTCCCATGCTCGCGCAAGAAGAGGAGAAACTTCTTTTGCTTGAGGTAGAAGGGGATCAATTTGCTCAATTCTCAAAGCTTTTAACTTATGAATTGGAAGAGATTCTGAATCTGTTGTCTTCCGCAATATTCTTAAATCTTTTGAGATTTTTGCTATTTCACGTAGTCTAAACCAAGATGGATCTTGCAAGGAAATAGACTTTATTCCTAACCGTTGACGCATTAAGGCTAAGATAGGGTAGTCTTGCGTTGAGCCAAGGATAGTTCCTTTGTTATCTAATTCAACAGGTTTAGTTGTTCGGCGCAGAGTGCCTTTTTGCCTTTTGTGTGCAGCTAAATAGATTGCTATTGAAGCTCTATTTAAACCAATAGTACAAAAATTATTAAAAGTATTGCTTGCACCTCTAACTATTCCCATAAAAATACCTCATGAAAGTATATCGCCTGGGTTTTTGAAAAATTTCAGTTTAAAATAAACTATTTCCAAACAATTTTTCTAGTAGGGGTATCAGCTTCTTTGGTGGGGAAAATCTTATCTACAACTTCACTTGGGTCAAACCAAAGTTTAATTTCTCTTTCTGCATCTTCGGGGTCAGCGGAGCAATGTAGTACATTTTCAAATAACCCGGCAGTGGTTAAACGGCCGAATTGACCGCGGATACTAGTTGGGTCAGCTTCTTCTGGATTAGTTGTGCCGGCTAATTGTCTAACTTTTGCAATTGCATCTTTACCACGATAAACCAAGGCTAAAACTCGACTATATTGTTTACCATGAAGTTCTCCTTGGAGATATTTAATCACTTCATTAAAAAAAGGTTTTTCTTTTAAATGTGCATAATGTTTTTCAGCTAGTTCTTTTGAAACTTGAACTACTTTAGCTCCAACAATACGCAGTTTGGTTTCTGATAATCGAGTGAGGACATTGCCAGTTAAAGACTTCTTCAACCCGTCTGGCTTAATAACTACAAGGGTTTGTTCCATGTCTAGATTATACTTTATGCTATAGCGCTTGACAACCCTCGCGTTTACATATTATAATATTAGCACTCTCGGTTGATGAGTGCTAACAATCAAACAAAACTAAGGAGGTGGAGTTATGGGTAACAAGGCAATTTTAAATCCGATTGGCGATAGAGTGGTAGTAAAACCTGCGCCAGAGGAAGTAAAAACCAAGTCTGGAATCGTGCTTCCTGATGCAGCCAAAGAAAAACCGTCAGAAGGAACTGTGGTGGCTGTTGGTTCAGGAAGAGTTTTAGATAACGGTCAAAAGGTTGCGCTGGAAGTAAAAATAGGTGATAAAGTCATCTATAGCAAATACGGTGGAACCGAAGTTAAAATAGATGGAGAAGAATATATCATCTTGTCTGAAAGAGATATCTTAGCTACAAAATCATAAAAAGGAGGTGCACTTAGATGGCTGCAAAAGAAATGTTATTTTCTGAAGACGCATGGAAAAAGTTAGCTATTGGAGTTGCTAAAGTTGCTGACGCTGTAAAAGCTACTTTAGGACCACGTGGAAAAAATGTTGTATTGGAAAAGAAATGGGGATCACCAACTATTACAAATGATGGTGTTACCATTGCTAAAGAAATCGATCTTGAAGATCCGTATGAAAACATGGGAGCCCAGCTTTTAAAAGAAGTAGCTTCCAAAACCAATGATATTGCCGGTGACGGTACTACTACTGCTACTGTTTTAGGCCAGGTAATTTTTAAAGAAGGCTTAAAGCATGTTGTTTCTGGTGCTAGTCGTATGGCAATCAAACGCGGAATCCAAAACGCGGTAAACTTTGCCATAGAAGAACTAAAAAAGCAAAGTCGAAAAGTGGAAAACAAGGAAGAAATTGCCCAAGTTGCTGCAATTTCTGCTAATAATGACATGGAAATCGGTAATTTAATTGCTGATGCCATGGATAAAGTTGGAAAAGACGGAGTTATAACGGTTGAAGAATCTAAAGGAATTGAAACATCTTTAGATGTAGTAGAAGGTATGCAGTTTGACAAAGGTTATGCTTCTCCATACATGGTCACAGACCGTGAACGAATGGAATGTGTACTAGATGACTGTTTCCTTTTAATCACCGAAAAAAAGATCAGCGCGGTAAAAGACCTGCTTCCAGCTCTTGAAAAAGTGGTACAGGCCAGCAAACCATTGCTGATTATTGCCGACGACATTGAAGGCGAAGCTTTAGCTACTTTGGTAGTTAACAAGCTGCGAGGAACTTTAAACGTTGTAGCGGTAAAAGCTCCTGGGTTTGGTGATCGAAGAAAAGCAATGTTAGAAGATATTGCTATCCTTACCGGCGGAGAAGTGGTTGCAGAAGAAAAAGGCTTAAACCTGGAAACTATTTCTGAGTCATGGTTTGGTAAGGCTAAAAAGATAGTGGTGAAGAAAGAAGATACTACTATTATAGAAGGTGCCGGAACTGAGGCTGCCATTAAAGACCGTGTTGCCCAGATTAAGAAGGAAATCGAAATGTCTGATTCTTCTTATGATAAGGAAAAACTTCAAGAAAGATTAGCCAAACTTTCTGGCGGAGTAGCGGTTATTAAAGCTGGCGCGCCAACTGAAACCGAGCTTAAAGAGAAAAAGCATCGTATTGAAGATGCGCTTTCTGCTACCCGAGCTGCGGTGGAAGAAGGAATTATTGCTGGCGGCGGTTCAGCCTTTATCCATATTCAAGAAGCAGTAGCTAAGCTTGAAGCTGGAACCGAAGGAGATGAACGCATTGGTGTGGCAATCGTAAGAAAGGCTCTAGAAGAGCCGCTTAGACAGATTGCGACTAACTCAGGCATGGAAGGCTCCGTTGTTGTAGAAAAGGTCAAAAAAGAAAAGGGTGGAGTTGGATTTAATGCCCAGAATTTTGAATATACTGATATGTTCAAGGCTGGGATTGTTGATCCAGTTAAAGTAACCCGATCCGCATTGCAAAATGCTGCTTCCATTGCTGCACTTCTTCTTACTACCGAAGTATTAGTGGCTGAAAAAGCTGAAGACGAAAAGGCTCCAGCAATGCCAGGCGGTATGGGAGGAATGGGTGGAATGGGCGGTATGCCAGGAATGATGTAGATTGACAAGTTAAATTCAGCTTGTTATAATTTAGGCACTTAAGTGGGAAGATTTATTCCCACTTTTGTGTTTAAATAGCCCTTTATTATGTTTTAGGGCAAGGAGTTTTGGTATGAAGATCAATAAATTTCATGAAATGCTAGAGGAAATACAGCGCGAACGAGGTATTCATAAAGAAGCCTTGATCGAAGCTATTAAAGCCGCCATTATTTCCGCGGTTAGAAAACGCTTTAAAGAGGAAGAAGAGCCTAATTTAGAGGCTACTATTTCGGATGAAGGCGAATTTAAGATACTGCATGATGGCAAAGATATTACTCCAAAAGACTTTGGCAGACTAGCTGCCCAAACTGCAAAACAGGTTATTATACAGCGTATTCGTGAAGCGGAAAAAGAAGAATCTTATGAAGAGTTTGCTAAAAAACAGGGTGAATTAATCACCGGGATTATTCAACGCAGAGAATATGGCGGTTATCTCATTAATTTAGGCAGGATTGAAACCGTGCTTGCGCCCACTGAACAGATTCCAGGCGAAATTTTAAGAGAAAAAGAAAGAATTAAGCTGTTTGTGGTAGAGGTGCGTAAAACTCCTAGAGGACCTTTTGTTATTATTTCCAGGTCTCATCCAGGGTTAATTAAAAAGCTTTTTGAGATGGAAGTGCCAGAGATTAAAGATGGGGTTTTAGAAATAAAAGCTATAGCCCGAGAACCAGGCCGACGCACCAAGATTGCCATCCATTCAAACGATGAAAAAATCGGAGCAATAGGAACTTGTGTTGGACATATGGGAGCCAGGATCCAGAATATTGTTAAAGAACTTGGCCCGGAACGGGTAGATATTGTTGAATGGGAAGAAAATACTGTTAGTTTTATTAAAAATGCTTTAAGTCCGGCTAAAGTAAGCAGTGTGGAAACTAATGCAAAAGAAAAAAGCGCTAAAGTTTATGTGGCTGAAAAAGAATTGTCCTTGGCTATTGGGAAAGAAGGGCAAAACGTTCGTCTAGCTGTTAAACTAACCGGCTGGAAAATTGATATATTATCGGAAAGCCAGAAGGGTAAAGCAGTCAGCAAAGAAGGTAAAAAGACTTTAACAAGCCCTGTTGCGTCGGTAAAAGAGGACAATAAAGTTAAAACACATGAATTGGCAAAAGAGTTGGGCTTAAAAAGTAAAGATCTAATTGCAAAATTAGCTGAACTGGGCTACGAAGTAAAAGCTGCTAATAGTATTGTTCCAGAAGAAGCAGTTAAAAAAGTGAAGGAAACTAATGACACAAAAGAAAGCAAATAAAATAAAGGTTAAAGCTTTAGCTGAAGAGCTTAAATTGGATCCTAAAGAGCTAATTAAAATGCTCAAGGATTTAGGAGTAGAAGTTAAGACATCTGCTTCCTCAGTAGAAGAAGAAACTGCCAAAGTAATAAGAGAGATTGTTAAACCCAAAGAAAAACCGGTTGAAAAAGTTGAAGAAGTGGTTGAAGAAGTAAAAGAAGAGCCTGTTAAACAAGAAGTTAAATCCAATATTCCGATAATTGAAACTGAAGATATTTCAGTCAAAGACTTGGCTGATTTAATCCAGGTTAGATCTTCGGATTTAATCAAAGAAGTAATGAAAAAAGGTACCTTGGCTACCATTAACCAGCGCATTAATGCTGAAATGGCTAAAGACGTAGCTAGCAATCTTGGCAAAGAAATTATAATTAAAACTCCAGATGTGGTTGCAGAAGTAGAGCACGAAGTAAAAGCGGATAATCTAATTACTCGACCACCAATTGTAACTGTAATGGGCCATGTTGATCATGGTAAAACCAAGCTTTTGGATGCTATAAGAGAAACCCGTGTTGCAGAAGGTGAGGCCGGTGGTATTACCCAACATATTGGTGCTTACCAAGTTGATGTCCATGGCAAAAAAGTAACTTTTCTTGATACTCCCGGCCATGAAGCTTTTACTGCTTTACGCGCTAGAGGGGCAAAAGTTACTGATATTACTATTTTAGTAGTAGCTGCTGATGACGGGATTATGCCTCAAACCATAGAGGCAATTGACCATTCTAAGGCCGCTGGGGTCCCGATTATAGTTGCGATTAACAAAATTGACCGACCTGAAGCAAATCCTGATAGAGTAAAGCAGCAATTGTCAGAACATGGTTTAGCTCCTGAAGACTGGGGTGGGAAAACCGTCGTGGTACCAACTTCGGCTAAACAACAACAAGGTATTAAAGAACTATTAGAAATGGTTTTATTGGTGGCAGAAATGCAAGAACTTAAAGCTGATCCAAACGGTACTCCGTCTGGGGTAGTGATTGAATCTAGGCTAGAAAAAGGTCGAGGGCCAGTGGCTAATATCCTGATTAAAAACGGAACATTAAGAGTAGGCGACATTATTACCATTGGAGGAACATCTGGTCGAGTAAGAGCACTATTTTCCGATAAGGGTGAAAGGTTGAAAGAGGCTGGGCCGTCAACCCCGGTAGCCGTGTTAGGCTGTGTTAGCGTTCCTAAATCCGGTGATAGTCTTCAAGTAATGTCTTCAGAAAAAGAAGCTAGAGGTTTAGCGGAAAAGAGAAGTGATCAACAAAACCGCGCTTTTAGAGGCAAGATTTTATCATTGCAGGACTTTTCTGAACATATTAAAGAAGGAGAAAAAGAGAATCTAAACCTGGTTCTTAAAGCTGACGTACAAGGATCAATTGACGCAATTGTTCAGTCGCTGCAAGATATGACTATTGGTAATATTAAAGTAAATATTATCCATGCAGCTGTAGGTCAGGTTAACGAATCAGATATTATGTTGGCTCGTGCTTCTAATGCTATTACTACCGGATTCAATGTTGGCTTAGAAGGCAATGCTGCAGCAGTTGCCCAACAAGAAAAGGTTGAAGTTAGAAAATATAATATCATTTATAAATTAATTGATGATGTTAAGCTGGCCATGGAAGGGATGCTTGCACCAGAATTTGAAGAAGTAGTAATTGGTCACGCAGAAGTAAGGCAATTATTTAAATTTTCTAAAGTAGGAGCAATTGCTGGAAGCTTTGTTACTGATGGATTACTTAAAAGAGGAGCAAGCATACGCATTACGCGTGATAAAAAGCAAATATACGAAGGCAAACTGCCTTCGCTTAAACGTTTTAAAGATGATGTTAAGCAAGTGGAGGAAAGTTTTGAATGTGGAATAGCTATTCCCGGCTATACTGATTTTAAAGTTGGCGACACAGTTGAATGCTTTGAGATAAGGGAAAAAGCGCGTAAAAAATGAGTAACAGGATAGAGCGTTTTGAGCAATTAATCAAAGAAGTAGTCAGCGAGATTATACGCGAAGATGTGTCAGACCCGCGTATTGGCTTTGTTAGCCTTACTGCGGTAGATATTTCCCCTGATTTAAAAAATGCCAAGATATTTGTTAGTATTTTGGGTGATGATAAACAAAAAAATGATTCTATGTCCGGCCTTACTTCTGCTACCAGTTTTGTTCGGGGTAGACTAGGGGAAATGGTTAAAAGTCGCAACGTTCCGGAAATCAGTTTTATCCAGGATGATTCTCTTGAAAAAGGAAGCAAGGTCTTAGATATCATTTCAAAACTAGACAATGAAAAAACAAGCATTAAAAGAAATAAAAAAAGCAATAAAAAAGGCTAAAACCGCTATTATTGCTGCCCATGTTGATCCGGACGCAGACGCTATTGGCTCATCCTTAGCCATGGCTATGCTGCTTAAAAAGTTAAAAGTAAAACCAGTTATTTATTCTCGAGACGGAATCCCCAAAGTTTACCAATTCCTTCCTTGGGCGGAAAAAGTATTAAACAAGGTTCCAGCAAAATTGCATTTTGATTTAGCCATAGTGCTTGATTCTTCAGTGCTTAAAAGAGTAGGAGATAAAGTGGATTTAAAAAAGATGGCTAAGAAGATAATTAATATTGACCATCATCCAGATAACAAGAAGTTTGGTGATATTAATTTTGTTGGACAAGTATCTTCAGCCGCAGAACAGATTTTTAAATTGGCAAAATATTTAAAAGTTAAAATTGATCGTGATATGGCAGAAAACCTTTATGTTGCTGTAATAACTGATACTGGTAATTTTCGTTATGAAAACACCCGAACAGCTACTTTTAAAATGGCAGCTGAATTATTTCAAACCGGCATAGATCCACACGATATTACTACCCGTATATATGACAATAAAAGTCTTGCTTCGGTAAAATTATCTGCTTTAGCCATGGATAAGCTTGAGTTTGCTGATGACAAAAAAGTTGCTTGGACTTCGGTAACCGAAGAAATGATGCAAAAGGTAGAGGCAAAAGGTGAAGATTTAATCGGTTTGGTTGACCAGATTCGAGCGATTAGTGGTGTAGAAGTAGCAATTTTGTTTAGGGAAGACAAAGGAAAAGTAAAAGTAAATTTTAGAGCAAAAAGCGATATTAATGTTTCAGCGATTGCTAATCGTTTGGGTGGTGGTGGTCATCACAAAGCTGCTGGTGTTATTATGGAGGGCTCTTTGTTAAGTGTGCGTGAAAAAGTATTAGCGGAAACTTTGAAGTATTTAGTATAATCGTGGAAGGCTTAATTATAGTCAATAAACCTCAAGACTGGACCTCATTTGATGTGGTGGCTAAGATCCGTAATTTAACCAAGGTTAAAAAAGTAGGGCATTCTGGAACTTTAGATCCTATGGCTACGGGAGTACTTCCAATTTTTCTAGGAAAAGCTACCAAATCAATTAAATACTTTCTGAATGGAGATAAGGGATATGCGGCGGAGATGACTTTGGGGGTGAAGACGGATAGTGGAGATGCAACCGGCAAGCCGGTAATGACAAATGACAAATTAAACATGACAAATGAAGGAATAATTATTGAAACCTTTAAAAAATACATTGGGGAAATTGAGCAGGTGCCGCCGATGTTTTCGGCTAAGAAAGTTAATGGTCAGCGGCTTTATAAATTAGCCAGAAAAGGAATTGAAATTAAACGCGAACCTAAAAAGGTTATAATTCACGATCTACGAATAACGAACATTACCGGACCCCGAGTTTCATTCAAAGTAGTCTGTTCAAAAGGTACTTACATCCGTCAATTAGCTGTTGATATTGGTGATGATTTAGGCTGTGGTGCGCACCTATCAAAACTTACCAGAACTTATGCTCATCCTTTCCACATTTCCCAAGCCTTAAACATGGACACAATCATCACTCTGGCAGAGCACGGTAAAATTAAAGATGTTATAATTTCGGTAGAGGATGTGCTAAGTGGACAAGATAGAAAAGCTTAAAAAATTAATCCATCATCACGACTATTTATACTATGTCCTGGATAAACCTGAAATTTCTGACCAGGCGTATGATAAGCTTTTTAGAGAGCTAAAAGAGCTGGAAAAAAAGCATCCAGAACTCATTACTCCAGATTCTCCCACTCAAAGAGTCGGCGGGGTCCCACTTAAAAAATTTAACTCTTACAAACATAAAAAACCACTTTTATCTTTAGACAACGCCATGGATGAAGAAGAACTAATGGATTTTGATCAGCGGGTTAGAGAAGGTTTGGGCAAAGACAAGATTGAGTATGTGGCAGAGCTGAAAATGGATGGCTTAGCAGTTAGTTTGCATTATAAAAAAGGAAAGTTTGAAGTGGGATCAACCAGAGGAGATGGCAAATCTGGTGAAGATATTACTCATAATCTTAAGACCATTAAATCAATTCCAATTGTTTTAAATGAACCAATTGATATTGAAGTAAGAGGTGAAGCTTATTTACCTTATGCTGATTTTGTTAAAGTAAACGAAGACCGCAATGAAAAAGGTGAGAATTTATTTGCTAATCCTCGCAATGCTGCAGCAGGTTCCCTTAGACAGTTGGATCCAAAAATTACTGCCAGCCGGCCGTTAGATATCTTTATTTACTATGCGCATACACCTGGTTCTCATTATGAAGCTTTGCAAAAGGCTAAGAAATTAGGTTTTAAAATTAATCCTAATATCAAAGTTTGTACGGGTATTGAAGAAGTTAAACAATATATTAAAGACTGGGACACGAGGCGGGAAAAATTGGATTATGAAATCGATGGTATTGTGGTTAAGGTTAATGATTTAAAAGCTCAAGAAAAGTTGGGTGCTACTGGCCATCATCCACGCTGGGCCATTGCTTTTAAATACCCGCCTATGCAGGCTGAAACCATTATTGAAGATATTTATGTCCAAGTTGGCCGTACTGGAGCAATCACCCCGGTTGCAAAGCTTAAACCCGTGCATTTAGCAGGTGTTACAGTTAGCCGGGCAACTCTGCATAATGAAGATGAGATTAAGAGGAAAGGGATAAAGGTTAAGGACAAGGTCAAAGTGCAAAGAGCAGGGGAAGTTATTCCTGAAGTGGTTGAAGTGATTAAATCAAAACGAACCGGTCATGAAAAAGAATTTCATATGCCAAAAAAATGTCCAATTTGCGGAGGAGATATTCATCGTGCCGAAGGAGAAGCAGTGGCTAGATGCACTAATGCTGGTTGTCCAGCTCAAGTTAAAGAGCGGATTCGCCATTTTTGCACGCGGGAAGCTATGGATATTGAGCATGTGGGGCCGGCAGTGGTTAATCAACTGGTAATTAAGAATTTAATCAAAGATGTAGCTGATTTATATTCGCTTAAGCCGGAAAAATTAAGCAAACTGGAGCGTATGGGTGATAAGTCTGCGCAAAATATTATTGCTGCGATTAATAATAGTAAAGACCGACCGTTTGAGCGCTTAGTTTACGCCTTAGGTATTCGTTTAGTAGGCAAACATGTTGCTGCAGTATTAGCGCAACACTATCCTAAGATTGAGCAGTTAATGAAAGCTAAAGAAGAAGAATTATCCAAGATTCATGAAATAGGGCCTAAGGTAGCTGATTCGGTTGCAACCTTTTTTAAGGAAAAAGAAAACCAGCATTTAATTGAAAAATTAAGGAAAGCGGGGATAACCTTAGTTTCAAAAGCTAAAAAAGGACCAAAACCCTTAGCTGGAAAATCGTTTGTGTTTACTGGTGGAATGGAAAAATATACTCGGCCAGCTGCAGAACAGTTAGTTCGAGATTTAGGTGGTATGTCTCATTCATCAGTGTCTAAAAATACTGATTATGTGGTGGCAGGAACAGATCCAGGTTCAAAGTATGAGAAAGCCAAAAAACTCGGGGTTAAGATTATTTCGGAAGCCGAGTTTATTAAGATGGTTATCTAGGTAATTTCCCTGTTAAAACAGCTTCTAACATAGTTGCAGTTGAAGAATTAAGCCCAGCAGTATCAATGCCGTCACCAGCAAAGTACTTTAGCATTCTGTTGCGCATATCAACTCCCAGCACTTTACCTAGCTGAACTCCCCATTGATCAAAACTATTGATTCCCCAAATAAAGCCTTTTACTGCAGTCCTATGTTCTGTTAAGGCTAAAAGAGCTCCAGCTGTAAAGGGATCAAGTTGTTCTAATAATAAAGAAGATGATGGCCGGTTACCTGGAAAAAACTTATGAGGTTCAGAGTTTTCCTGTCCAAAAGCCAACGCATCTGGTTGAGCTAGGAAATTACAGTTTAATTCCATTTGATGGGAAACAGAAGTCGCTGAATTTTTTCCCATATTTGTTAAAGATGAGATAAAACCAATAAAATCAGCCGGCACAACCATCCCTTGGTGGATAAGTTGATAAAAAGAATGTTGTCCATTAGTACCAGGTTCACCAAAAACAACTTCGCCGGTGGCAAAAGAAGCAATTTCACCTAAGAGATCTACTCTTTTACCATTACTTTCCATTTCAACCTGTTGAGTGTGAGCCGGCAGTTTTGCCGCAGCTTGTGAATATGGCAGTAAAGCTCTAATTCTGTGACCTAAGAAATTAATGTTCCAAATATCAATTAAAGCAGAAATAATTGGTATATTTTTTTCAGGCGCAGTCTTTCTAAAGTGCTGATCCATCCAATAGGCGCCTTTTAATATTTCTTCAAACTTATCATAACCAAGAAATAGAGATAGGGGAACACCGCCAACCGCAGACGTTGCGGAATATCTGCCGCCAACCCAGTCCCAAAAACCAAACATGTTGGCAGGATCAATACCAAAAGCATTAACTTTTTCTGTGGCAGTAGAAACAGCAACAAAATGTTTGCTAATAACCTCGGGTTTATCGCCAAGTTTTGACATCATCCAATCTCTAGCTGTTTCAGCATTTTTCATAGTTTCAGCTGTAGTAAAAGTTTTAGAAACAATTACGCACATTGTTTCTTCTGGATTTAAATCTTGTATTTTATTAGCAAAATCAGCGCTGTCAACATTAGCTACAAATCTTAAATTCATACCAGGTTTAGCATAGGCTTTACAAGCTTCGGCCAAGTATTCTGGGCCAAGATAAGATCCGCCAATACCAATGGCAACAATATTTTTAATTGGTTTTCCCGTTACGCCTTTCCATTCACCGCTTAAAACTTTTTCAGAAAAAGCTTTAATTTTTGCAAGTACAGCTTTGACTTCTGGAATAACATTTACGCCATCAACCACAACTGACTCGTCTGTTTGTTGGCGTAGGGCAGTGTGGAGCACGGCACGTTGTTCCGTTGTATTGATTTTCACTCCGGAAAACATAGCATTAATTTTTAAACCTAAGCCAGCTCTTTGGGCTAAGCCAAACAAGAGTTGCATGGTAGTAGGGGTTACTAATTGTCTGGAATAATCATAGTAAATATGCTCTGTTCTAACTGACATTTGTGTGGCGCGGGTTGGGTCTTGAGCAAAAGCTTTTCTTAAATTAAAAGGAACTGTTTTTCTTCCGAGAGCATGAAAATTTAGTTTTTGCCAGGCTAGGGTTTTATTGATTGCCATTATTGTTACTCCTCGTTTTTTAACCTTCAAGGATGTTCTTTTTCAACTTCTAAATTCTATCTGAATTCAGATGGTTTGTAAAACTTTAATTTTTCACACTAAGCATAAACATCTTCTGCGTAATAATCTACTTGCTGCCACTCAGGCGTTACTTCTGGGACATAACCTGCCATAGCTTTGGCAATTGCCATGCCTTCAACTGGGTCAAATGTTCCAGAATAATATCCTTTTATCTTTGGATCAGTGCCAGAAGGCCGAATAGCAAGATAGAAGTCTGCAAATAAGAGATAAGCTCCATCTTTAGCTCTATCAGCATCTGTTTCTCCTGCAGTTAGTACTGGCTTAATTTCTATAAGTGTATTTAGTTTATCTGAATCTACCTCAGGAAAGGTTGTGGTTAAAATTTCTTTTACTCCATCTAATGTAAGTTGTCCTTCTTCAAAAGCTCTGGCCAAATTCCACCAAAAACCATTATTTAATAATTTGATTCTATTACCATTAGCTTCTGCTAGCTTATACTTAACTGGATCAGGAATGCCGGGATTAAACAGCCTTTCATCATGGCGTTCATCTTGAACAAAAGTAAGCCCATATTTAGCTATTAATTCATCCCAATAATCTAAGACTGTTTTCTTTTGCAAGGACAGCTCTGCTCCAAATACAATTGCTAAGAAGGAAGCTACTCCAGCAGATTTTTCTCTGTTGCCTAGAGCAAAACGTCCTGATTTACTGGTTATTCCACCAGGAGGGGCAGATTCTTGTCCGCCGCTTTCTTCTGAAGCAGTGACTAATTGAATTTTTTCTGTTCCCAAATTATAGGTATGTCCCAACGCATCAGTAACAATAACGTCTTGCAGAAGTTGTTTCAATTGGGCCCTAGCTTCGTTAGCTTTTATTTGAGCTTCAATATCCCTTTGCATAGCGGCTATTTCTTTAAAGCCTACTGTAGGTTCAATACAAACTACTCTGATTCCATGTTTCTTTTCAAAAGCAGCGCAGAATTCATTAAAGGCATAAGAAGTTTGCGCAGTTTTCATAACAAGAGCAGTATCTCCTTTTTTAAGCTTGCCATTTGCTACTAGTTGATTAAGATAATAAGCAGTAGACATCAAAAACATCTTATTAGGGCTGTAATAACAGAAAAGCTTGCTTTCATTAATTTCAATATGTTTAATGCCGAATTCAGCTAATCTAGCTTTAGTTGCGGCATCGTTTTTCATTATCTGTCCCACTACCAAACGATCTCCATCTGGATCAGTATTGGTAACTATCTGGCCAATAGACTTGTCTTTAAGGTGATGCGTATAATACATTCTTTCTACTACAACCTGTAAACTAGCATCGCAGCCTTCATCATCATAAATTAATTTTGGTAATATGGCTCTTTGTTCGAATTTACTATCAAATAGTTTGACTTCCTCAATAATCATTGCTTTGCCAATCCCAGCTTGGAAAGGATCGTAATCAGGATTGAGTTGTACAACTGCTTCTCTGATTCCAGCCATTGTATATAACTCAGCCATTATTGGTCCCATACATCCTGCCACACAATCTTGAACAATATCATATCCATTTTCCCTTATTGCTCTAGTAACAATTTCTCGATTAGCTGGAGTTAATACACTTGTTTCTAACATTTCTAGATATTCTTTCTTACCATCTACATCTTGTTTTATATTTGAGTTATCTACTGCTGCAACCTCAATCGTAAATGATCCTTTTTTTCTTATCTGGTCTACCACCCATCTATTTACCCCGGCAAAGCTCATGGATACTTCTGGTAAAAATTGGGCGCCTTCATCTGATAAATCTTTTGAACAGCCATATTTTGCCATAGCATGTGAACTAGTTAAGTAATTACCCATATCCCAGTCTTCGGTAAAAATAAGAAAGCTGGCCATCCAGATACTGGTTTTGCTTTTTCCTTCCAAGCGTGGGGTATGAACAGTAATTCCCATGGCTGCAGCAATCCTTACAAAAAGTCCTTGATACATATCAGTATTAAACCTGACTTCTCCGCCAGCTAGTTTTTCTAAGCGACCACAAACATCTGCAAATAAATCTGTAATGTTTTGATTGTCTTCACCATTCATCAATTCTGCTAGTATGGCACTATCTCTAACATCTTTTCCTAATCCTTCTTCTTCTCTATGACTACGAACTAGATCTTTAAGTGCGCTAACACCTGCTTGTAAGTCTTGATCCTCACGTGTTGCCATTAAAGCTAAAGTAATATTTTGAGAATAAGCAGTAATGGCTTCTTCAAAAAAGCCAAAGTTAGAGTTGCCGTCCCAGGGAAAATGAGTATTTTGGTTGTCGCGGTAACCAGCTGTAGAAATAGCATATTTCCTGCCTTTATGATCAATCACCGCTTCTATGTTGTGGCCATTAGGATTACTTTCACTATAGGCATCTAGCATTTCTTCGGTAATAGTAATTTGCATAGCCTCTGGTTTAAGATGCCACTGGCCGTCTTCACTAAAATAGGCATATTTTCTCATCTCTTGCTGCTCTTGGATACCCTTGGGAGTATATTTAAGTATTTGATAGACATGTAGAATTTTTCTAAGAGTTACGGCATCTTCATAACCTAATTGATTAGATACTTCATGAAATTGTCCTTGCAAATATTCCAAATGAGTTCTTGCATTCTTTTCCTCTGACTTAATAATTGTCTGATCTGCTCCAGAATTAATTGTTTCTTGAACCGAATGTTCAAATCTTTCAAATGCTGCTTCGGCCCCAATCCATCTGGCTAAAGCAACTTGTACCCTAGAGGAAACCTCGGTCCCACTAGGAAGCAATTGTTTTATTTCTGATAATTTTTGACCAGTTATATCAAGTATTCCCTGTTGCAGAATAGCATCATAAGCAAGTGGATGTGCTACTAAAGCAGCATAACTATTAACGTTTGCTTTGTTAGCTGCTTCTTGCAAAGAGGCTCCTGTTTGCCAACCAGAAAAAGGGGCTAAAGACAACAAAGAACCAATTTTTGAAGCTCTTTGAGCTAGTGTAGCTGTCCATTTTTTGTTTGCCATGTGACCGGCAAGCGGGGCAAGTACTAACCTTGTTAATCGGGTGGTTCGAGTAAGAGTTTTATTCACAGCCATTTTTAATTTTTCTCCCTTTATATTAAGCAGCTTGATCTAAGGCTTCATCCGTGTCTGCTATAAGATCATCTGGATCTTCGCAACCAAGTGCAAACCTAATTCCACCAGGAAGCAATCCTGCTTTAATTAAATCGTCTTCTGAATATGAGCTATGGGTCATAAGAGCAGGGGATTCAATCATGGTTTTCATTATTCCCAAGCTAACTCCAAGAGTTGCAACATAAGAATGCTTTGCAATATAATCAAGAAAAGCGGCTGTTCTTGCAAGATACTTTTCTCTTGATTCTCCATCTTTTTTCGCAAGCTGAAAATAAATCATATCACCAGGACTAAATTCTCCTGCTATTCCAGTAGATAATTGCGTTTGTGCTAATTCATATTGAGGAAAAGATTTAAGTCCAGGAAAAAAGACATTCCTTTGCCCAATCTTTGGATGCCCTTCAAGGAATTCTGCCATTTTTTGCGCGTTTGATACTTTGACAGGCATTCTCATATTAAGAGTAGACAAGCTGTAAACGATATAATCCCAGGCAATTTCATCCAGCATTACTGCTCCGCCATCTTTAAGTTCCAGATCAAGGTGAGTAAGGTTTTCGTCTATATCTTTTAAAATTACGACACCTCCCATTCGAGTTCCAAAACCATTCATGTTTTTAGTTAAACTCATAACCTCTATATCCGCACCAAGATCAAGTGTTTTTTGTGCCCAAGGAGTAGCAAATGTATTATCTGGTATTATGTAAATTCGATTTTCAGGTTCGCGCTTAGTATTAATTTCAGCAACAATGGCTTGAAGAGAAGTTATATCGGTTAATTTTAATGCCGGGTTAGCGGGGGTTTCAAAATAAATAACTCTGGTTTGATCAGTTATTGCCTGGGTTACTGCTGCAAGGTTACTTGTATCAACCAGATCAACCGCAATTCCTCTTCTTGGTATTCCACGATGAAACAAACTCCAGGTACAACCATAAAGCATAGTATCAGATAAAATTCTATGACCAAGTTTTGCGTTAAGAACTGTTCCTAATGCGCCATTAATTGCTCCCATTCCAGTAGCAAAAACACGAGCCGCATTTCCATTTGAAAGTTCTGCCAATTGATCCTGAAGAGTGGTTTTACTTGGACTATGCAGTCTTTCATAAATGTACTGTGGTGAATCGCCTGCTTGTTCTGATTGAGGGGAACCAAAAGCACAAAAAGCACCGTGTCCTTGTTGCGTAGTTCCTAAACGATAAGTATTTGAACGAACTACCGGAGGATGAAGCGTCTGACTAAAATCCCAACCTCGAGCTTGGTCTGGCCCATGGATCAATCTTGACGATGGAGCGTATGATCTAACAATAATTCCTGCTTTCATTTTATGATTCCTCCAAAATATCTTCGACACCTTTTCTAAGAAATTTTCCCGATTTCTAACTATCTATTTATCAGCTATATCTTTCAAAAATTTCATGCTATTTTTAGCCCTTAAACCCCTGTCTAAATTCATCAATTGTATTTACTGCCTCAAGCCCTCTTACCAAGGCTCTTAATTTTGCGGGAGGAAGCCTTTTTGTTTTTGGATAGACTTCACGGTGCCAAGAAGAAAAATCTCTCGGACCTGTTGTTTTTTTTAATAAAACTCCTACTATATAAACATAACGTAAAGGCTTATCTTTTAATGCGGTATCAGCTCTATCTATCCAGCCTTGAAAACCTTGTTGGTCTTTTGTTTTTATGATACAGAGCAATAAAACATTTCGATAAGCAGCTAATAATCTAATTCTAAGATCATTGTCTTTTTCCTCATTAGCTTTTTGAGCAAAAGCTTGAAATTTGGTATAAACTACCTTTTCCCAGGCCTTAAATTGTTTCACTGTGGTTATTTTTGCCAGAAGGGCAGCGATTACTTTTTTATATGCAATAGCCTTATATTTTCTTTTAAATCTATATATTGCATGTCTTATGGCACGGAAATGCTTTGCTACATTTCCACCTTGATATGACTCAAATCTTATTTCTGCTTCTGGTAAAAGATGCGCCAGGAAATTTTTAGCTATAGCGTGGCGGCCACGTCTTCCATCACCACGATAAATTCCCTCTGGTGTTAATCTTAATTTGCTTCTGGAAGGAAGTCTTTTAGAAGCGATTTCCACACTGGCAAAAGTTAAACCAGGAGTATAATAGCCTCGAGTAATAAATTTTAAGGCTGCTCCAATTGGCCGGCTAAAAGCTTTAGTTACTGGATTATTGAGCAGAGCTCTTTTTACTCGAATGCTACGCCTTATGTTAAATGCTGCTGTCATGCTAACTATCTTTCGTAAAGAAAATTCAAAAATTTCAATATATTTGGTATATAATAGTAAAGAAGAATGATTAAGAAGGGAGAAAAAGAGAATGAAAAAGAAAATTAGATCAATTGGCGTGGTAACACCGGGTGGAGATGCGCCGGGGATGAATACAGCTATTCGTGCTGTGGTGCGAACTGCGTTTTATCATAATTTAAGAGTCTGGGGTATTGAAAAAGGTTGGAATGGATTAATTAATGGTTTGATTTATGAAATGAATCCTAAATCAGTAGGCGGAATTATTAATAAAGGCGGAACCATTCTCCACACTTGCCGCTGTCCAGAGTTTAGAGAAAAGAAAAACAGAAAAATTGCTTACAATAATTTAGTTGAAAGAGAAATTGAAGGTTTAGTTGTTATTGGCGGCGATGGATCAATGAGTGCTTCTTGTCAATTTATGAAAGATTTTGGTACACCGATTAATGTTATTCCAGCCAGCATAGACAATGATATTCCTTGCACAGACTATACTGTTGGTTTTGATACAGCAGTTAATACTGCGGTTGATGCTATTGATAAAATTCGTGACACCGCCACTTCGCATGAAAGGTTATTTGTTATCGAAGTAATGGGCAGAAGAAACGGTTTTATTGCTTTGGATGTTGGGATGGTTTGTGGAGCAGAAGCAATAATTATTCCTGAAGTTAAACATGATTTAAATAAAATAGTTAAAGACATTAAAATGGGCCATCAGAGAGGCAAAGAAAGCTTTATTATTGTAATAGCTGAAGGAGCAGGGGATAGCAGGGAAATTGTGAAGAAGCTGCAAAAGAAACTGCCTAATATTGAAGTTCGCTTAACCGTGCTTGGCTATGTCCAACGCGGTGGCACACCAACTGCTTTTAGTCGTGAAATAGCTTGTAAACTAGGCGCAGGAGCAGTAGAAGCTTTAATTCAAGGTGAAAGAGGCTATTTAGTAGGAGCAATTTCTGATCAGATTTGTTTAACGCCGCTTAAAAAAGCAATTAAAGGCTCAAAGAAAATTGATCTGTCCCAACTCCGTATCGCGAATATGTTGGCAACTTAACCCCTCGACAAGCTCGGGATCAATAAAAATCAACAGCGTTGCGCATTTTGTAGAGTTGGTGGTCTTGAGGAATAAATCGTTCCCCTTTAACTTCCAATAAATTCTTAGCTACAACATTATCTGCTTCAAGGCCAGGATATACACCAAATTGACCTTTTTTCATAAATTCAAAAATAGCATCACCAAAACGCAGGCCTAAAATACGATCTTCCATGTGGGCAATACCTCCACGGATAGCGTGACCACAAACCTGGAGACGATATTCAAATTCTGGCACATGTTTTTGCAATAGGGCAAAAAAGTATTCACCAATACCGCCTAATTGTTCATTACCAAAAGAATCTTTTTTCTTAGGCATTTCATGGCGAGCTTTAACTAAAGCATGTTTAGGATCAACTAAAACTGCGTCTAATAATTCTTCATGACGCTTGTTGATTTCATCTGGATAACTTTTGTCAAACAAGCGGGCACCCTCAGAAGTTACTATAATACAATAATTCTGAGCTGCCATAGCTTTTCTTACTTGCTTAAATAAATTATCCAGATTAACCACTTCTTCAGGGAGAAGTACTATTTCAGCTCCAGCAGCAACACCAGCATAAAGAGCCACCCAGCCAGCGTGCCGTCCCATAAGTTCTACCACAAAAACACGATTATGTGATTTCGAGGTGGTAGTAATATTTTCTAAAAAGTGGAGCGATTCTTCTACCGAAGAATTAAAGCCATAAGTTCTTTCTGTTCCAGCCACATCGTTATCCATGGTTTTTGGTGCACCAAATATAGGAAAGGTAAACTGTTTTCCCAGTTTTCCAGCTGCACCCAAAGTATCATCACCACCTAAGACCACTAAACAATCCAAACCAAGTTTTTTAACATTTTCCATAGCTTTTTCAGGCAGTTTTTTCTCAAGACTCGCTTTAGAAAAGAGGTTAGTGCGGGATGATTTAATAATAGTACCAGCTTCTTTAAAGCTGTCTTCCAGGTGTTCACGGTTCAATCTAGTCATGATTTTATTAGCTGGAACCTTGCTAGGATCTTTGGTTAATGATTTCCAACCTTCAAACAGTCCCCAAAGCTCCATTTTTTCATCATCAGGGAGGTTATGATTAGCTTCACTTATTCTTCTAAGAAAACCAAACATCACCGCGTTATGTCCAGCACAATCTCCGCCGCCAGTTAAAATCCCGATCTTGCGAATATTGATTTCTTTGCCTTCGAATTGTACTTTCATGACTTACGCCTTTCCTGCAGACCCTAAAACATGCTCATTTTTATGTATAAGCAGTGTTTTTAAAGCTTCACGAGCTGGGCCAAGATATTTTCTAGGATCAAACTCACCTGGTTTTTCCGCAAAAACCTTGCGGATAACACCGGTTACGACTAATCTGCCGTCGCTATCAATATTAATTTTACAAACTGCAGATTTAGCTGCTTTGCGCAATTGATCTTCCGAAACTCCAACAGCACCTTCCATTTTTCCGCCATATTTATTTATCATGGCAACAAAATCTTGGGGAATAGAAGAAGAGCCGTGAAGCACAATTGGAAAACCAGGCAGCTTCTTTTCTATTTCTTCTAAAATATCAAAACGCAATGGAGGAGGGGATTCACCAGGTTTACATTTAAATTTAAAAGCGCCATGAGAGGTGCCGATTGAAATGGCCAAACTATCTACTCCAGTTTTTGAAACAAAATCAATTACTTGTTCAGGATCAGTGTAAGTATGATGTTCTGCGCTTACTTCATCTTCAATCCCAGCCAAAACACCAAGCTCGCCTTCAACGCTTACATCAAATTTATGCGCGTACTCAACTACTTTCTTGGTTAAAGCAACGTTTTCGTCGTAAGAAAGGTGAGAACCATCAATCATAACCGAAGAAAAACCAAAATCAACACAAGATTTACACAATTCAAAACTATTCCCATGATCTAAATGCAAAACAATAGGAATATTGCTCTTTAAATCCTCTCTTACCATTTTAACTGCGCCTTGAGCCATATACTTTAATAATGTTTGGTTGGCATATTTTCTGGCGCCGCTTGATACCTGGATAATAACCGGGGATTTACTTTCTGCGCAGGCCAGCATAATGGCTTGCAGCTGTTCCATATTATTAAAATTATATGCTGGAATAGCATATTTGCCTGCCATTGCCTTTTTAAACATTTCCTTTGTATTAATCAATCCTAGTTCTTCGTATAATTTCTTTGCCATTTTTTTTCTCCTTTTCTTGCCCCGAGCTATGTCGAGGGGTTTTTACACAATTTTTCGAACGAGTCGACCTTCAAACTTGCTCCACCAACCAATCCTCCGTCGATATCTGGTTGGCTCATTAATTCTTTAACATTATCCGGTTTAACTGATCCACCGTAAAGAATTCTAACTTTTTCTGCTACTTCTTTAGGTAAAAGTCCTCGGATAAACTTATGCACTTCTTGTGCTTGGGCAGGGCTGGCGGTTTTACCGGTTCCGATGGCCCAAACTGGTTCGTAAGCAACAGTAATTAGTGACCAGTCAGTTGTATTTAATTCTTTTAAACTGTCCTTAACTTGTTTTTCAATAACTTTAAAAGTATCGCCTTTTTCACGTTGGTCTAAAGTTTCGCCAACGCAAACAATAGCGTTTAAACCATGTTTTAAAGCTGCTTTTAATCTTTTATTAACGGTTTCATTGGTTTCAGCAAAAAATTGCCTTCTTTCACTGTGGCCAATGATTACATAAGTGCAGCCAACTGCTTTAAGCATTGGACCAGAAATTTCTGCTGTAAAAGCGCCGCTATCTTCCCAAAACAAGTTTTGGCCACCTAAAGCAATGTTTGAGCCTTTAATTACGTCATTTACTTTAGATAATGTAACAAATGGGGGGCAAACTAAGATATCCTTGTCAGAAACGCTTGAAACCAGGGATTTTAACTGCTTTACAAAATCAACTGCTTCACTTTCGGTCTTGTTCATTTTCCAGTTCCCGGCCATTAAAATTTTTCTCATTCTTATATCCCTTCTTTATTGATCACAGAAATGTCATTATAGCAAAATCTGCCTATTTGTAAAGATCAGAAAAAGTGAAATTTCTTAAAAAATCTTTCGATAAAAATATTAGGAGGATATCAATATGAGAGTATCAGCTAATATTAGTTTTAATTATGGGAGATTTGTTCGTAGTAATACGGGAGCTCTAGATGTGCAATCTACAAGAACTCGTCACGACAGGGTCCGAACCTGGCAAGATGTTGTTTGTAGGGACATTAAAGATCAAAGAAGTGCCTTTGTACTAAAAGAGCCAGGACAAGAAGGCCCTCATTTTGAAAATATGTTAGCTCTTTTTGGCCTAGGAATTTGTAGTGATTTCTTAACTCATGTTGGAGTAGGACATCATTCTTTAGATAATATTTCTCCTTTCCCAATAGAGGTAAATGATCAGCAATATCTAGTTTCTTTTATGGCTGGAGGAAGATCTTGGACATTAAATTTATCACTACCTAGTCAAGAGACTGTTGCTATGCGTGCTGGTGTGATTTGCTGGTAAAGAAAAAATAGAAAGAGTATCTAATTACCAGTTACACTATTATCCCCATGGTATTTTTGTTATAATAATTTCTAATGCGCCGAACTAAAATTATTTGTACTATTGGTCCAGCTAGTGACGACCCCAAGCTTTTAAAAAAGATGCACAAGGCTGGTATGGATGTTTGCCGGCTGAACCTTTCTCACGGAACCTTAGAAGAACAAACCGAACGCGTAAAACGTATTCGAAAAACCTGTCCAGACTTAGCTGTTCATGCTGATCTACAAGGTCCTCGGATCAGAACTGGATTATTAAAAGATAAAAAAGTATATTTAAAGACCGGGGCTACAATCATTCTAACCTCAAAAGAAATCAAAGGTGATGAAAAGATTATTTCTGTTTCTCCAGCTTCAGTTATCAAAGACATAAAAAAAGGCGATGCAATCTTTCTTTGCGATGGAACTATTGAATTAAAAGTCATTTCAAAGAAAAAGAATCAGGTTGTCTGCAAAATAATTGATGGGGGCGTGCTAGGTGAACGAAAAGGAGCGAATCTTCCTCACACTAAACTTTCATTACCTTCTATAACTTATAAAGATAAAGTAGATATTAACTGGGCAGCTTCTGTAAAAGTGGATTCTTTAGGCTTATCTTTTGTGCGTTCAGCCAAGGATATTTTGCATGTTAAAAAGATTTTGAAAAAAAAGAAAGCGAACATTCCCCTTATTGCTAAGATTGAAAAACCAGAAGCAGTGAAAAACATTGAAGAGATTGTTAATGTTAGCGATGGAATTATGGTTGCAAGAGGTGATTTAGGGGTAGAGGTTGCTTTAGAAAATGTTCCCATTATCCAAAAAGAGATTATTCATCTCTGCCATGCTTATTGCAAACCAGTAATAGTAGCAACCCAGATGCTTGAATCTATGGTTAACGAAGAAACTCCCACTCGAGCTGAAGTATCTGACGTTGCCAATGCTATTTTTGATGGAGCCAACGCGGTTATGACTTCAGAAGAAACTTCAGTGGGAAAATATCCACTTTATGCAGTTAAAGTAATGGCTAAAATCGCTAAAACTTGCGAAAAATCAATGTTTTATTCCTCTGGTTGTTAACTAACTTACCTGAAATTTCCTGTTTTTTTTCACGATATATATTAAAGGAGCTATTTTAATGAGTGCCATAAGATTTTTGTCTTCTTTTAGCCAGATTAAATATCGCGCACCAGTAGGAAAAAGATTTATTCGTCCTGGTCTCCTGGCAAAAAAACCTCGCGTAAGTGAAGCTTCTCCTTCTATAGACATCGGCGGACAAACTATAATGCTTGATGAAAAAGCTTCTATATCTATTGGAGCTTCTATTAGAGATACAGTTTCTATTAAATTAAGATCACTTACTAGCTTAATTCATAAAAAAGGTTATCTAGGGCCAAATCACATAAACATTAATGTATCTAAGCTTGAAGTAAATGGAGATCGCGGGGTTTTGATAATTAGACCAAAAAGCAATGACAGCACCACTATTTTTCATTTACCAAAAGAAAGAGATCCAGATTATGCTTCAGAAGCAAAAAAATATCATTTATTAGATTTAAGCTCCTATAGCCAGCCACAAATAACCAATTTTGACTTAACTGGAACAGAAGTAGACTTTAAAATCGCTGCAACAGAATTTGACTTAAAGCCTAATGATATTATTTTGCTACCTTTAGGTAAAGAAAAACAAGGTATTAAAACTATTTGGATACCAGTTATTTATAATAATGAAGGAGTAATAACAGAAGAAAAGCAAGAAGAACCAGCAGCTAAAGTTGCTGTTCCTGAAACACCTTTATCAGACCAAAAGACACAAATAGAACAACTAACAGATAGGGCTTTAGTAGAGGTTGAAGCAGAAGTCACTGATGGTGATTATTTTAGTTTAATTCCTGCTAATTGCCGACTTAATGTTGAGAATTTAATAAGAAAATCTTATACATCTGATCGAGTAGAGCAGATGAGTAGAGAGGAATTCAAGCAATTATTTGCTAAAAGCTGGGTAGCTAAAAAAAGAGTCTTTTTTCTCTTTGCGGAAGAAAACGGTTTTGCACTTTCTCAACTTTACACAACCAATCCAGGAGCAATAGGAGCAATTTCTCGCCATAGCAAATCCTTTATTATTGCTTTAACCATAAGCTCTTCTTTATTAATAATGGAGCGTCCAGACGAACATGGCTATCGAAACATTTTTTATGGCCGCATTGCTCTTAGAGAAGAAAGTGGAATTAAACCAAATAATCGCAGAAGATTAAGTGAGGATCTTGTTTTAAGTAAAAGATTTGATATCAAAGGTATGATGACCTCATCTCCCATAATTGCTTTTGCCTACGCAGAAACAGTTGCTGATAGCGGGGGAGAAGTTTTTGGCACACTTTCTTTATCAATGAGAGCTATTGAAAACCAAACAATACATGCTATTCCTCAGGCTGTTGAGGAAGAATGTAGCGAGTAGAGCGGCCGGCGCCTTCGGTTAATACCAAATTCATATCTGACATCATAGTAAGCTCTATATGCGCGGTTTTATGCGATACGTTAAAAGCTTCACGATATTCGCGATTAGTAATGCTGCCATGTTCAGAAATCATTTGCAAAGCGCGAATTTGCCGTTTATTTAAACCTTTACCAGACCAGGGATTGGTTAATTCTTGAACTTCGTTTTCTTTGGCTGGCCGGGAAATCTTTCCATCCCGCACATAACAAATTTCATCGCTGCGATAAGGTTTATCGTCACCTTCGGAAACATTAATGATTACTAAAGTTTTACCGGCTTTATCAATTACGCCTACTTGAGGATCAATTGAAGGGGTACACCTTTTTTTCCCAACACCTTTAATCATTTCTTCAAAATTAATATTCATGTCAATGCCGACTAAATGTTTGTTTTTGTCGTCGATGCCATAAATAATTTTGCCGCCGTCAGCATTGGAAAAAGCTACAAGTTCGCGGGCGATATCATCTTCGGTGGGGACACTTTTTTCAAACTCAACAGATTGGCCTTCGCCCTGTTCTAAAAGACCTAAAATATCTTGCCAAGTCATAGTGAAAGAATAGTAGCATATGCTATAATAGTATTCAATGAAAAAGTTGTTAGATGCGGCTTTAGATTTAATTTTTCCTCCCCGCTGTGAAGTTTGTGGCCAAAACAGTAAAGAAATTCTTTGTTTTGATTGTTTTAAGCAAGTTAAGTTTATGAAGCCGCATTTAGGAATCCATTCTGTAGCGGTTTACGAAGATGCGCTTAAGATTGCTATCCATCGCTTTAAATTTAAAAAGCGCAAAAAATTAGCAGAACCCTTGGGTCTTTTATTAATTAAATACTTAACACATACACCTGTGCTTAGAATTGAAGAGATTGACGTCATTATTCCTGTGCCGTTGCATCCTAAAAGAAAAACCGAACGTGGTTATAATCAGGTAAAGCTATTGGCTGAAGTTGTGCAAAAATATTTTGGCACACCAGTTGTTTCTGCCTTAGAAAGAACCAGGGATACTACAGCCCAATTTGATTTACACCGGAATGAAAGATTTAAAAATATTAACCAAGCTTTTAAGGTTAATGACCATAAGTCTATTTACGAAAAAAGAATCTTATTAATGGATGATATTTATACTACTGGAGCAACTATTGCCGAATGTACTAAAACCTTAAAGATTGCCGGAGCCAAGCGGGTAGAAATTTTAACTCTTTCAAGAGCCGTAGAAGTTTGATAAAATAGGGATAGGGAGGAATCAATAAAATGCAAATTACAGTAACTGCTCGAGGAACAGAATTAACGCCTTCTATGCGTGACTATGCTCATGCTAAGGCAGCTAAATTAGAAGAGTTTTTCAATAACATACAAAAGATTGAGGTAGTGCTTGAGTTTAATCACATTGCGGATGCTACCAAACGCCATGTGGCAGAAATGAGAGTTTGGGCCGCCGGTTTAAAGTTTATCCAGGCTAAAGAAGCAGGTCAGGATATCTACGCGGCGATCGATTTGGTTGAAGCTGAAATCAAAACCCAGCTTTCCAAACATAAAGAAAAAGTGGTTTTTAAAGAAAGAAGAAAAGCTGGAAAAACCAAGCATGATTATTCCGCTCTTTGACTTCAGATGTTTAAATGGCTTACAAACCTATTTGTAAAAAGTGACGAAAAAAGGCTGCGTGTTTGCCAGCCAATCGTAAGCCGTATTAATGATTTAGAAGCAGAACTAAAAAAACTTTCAGACGAAGAACTGCGTGATAAAACCCCTGAATTTAAAAAACGTTTAAACGACGGACAATCTTTGGATGATATTCTTCCCGAAGCTTATGCGGTAGTTAAAGAAACTTCTGTTAGAACTACGGGCCTTAGGCACTTTGATGTTCAGGTTTTAGGTGGAATTATTCTTCACCAGGGTAAAGTAACAGAAATGAAAACCGGTGAGGGAAAAACTTTAGCCGCTACTATGCCGGTTTATCTTAATGCGTTGCAAGGAAAGGGAGTGCACGTTGTAACGGTTAACGATTATCTGGCAAAAAGAGACAGTGAATGGATGGGACCAATTTATAAATCCTTAGGATTATCAGTAGGTGCAATTCAAAACTGGATGGAACCGGAAGAGCGAAGAGGAATCTATAACGGTGATATTGTTTACGGCACTAATAATGAATTTGGTTTTGATTACTTACGCGATAACATGGCTTTTTCTCTGGAACAATGTGTGCAAAGAGAATTACACTATGCCATTATTGACGAAGTTGATAGTATTTTAATTGATGAAGCCCGAACCCCTTTAATTATTTCCGGTATGATTGATGGGTCTACTCAAGAATATTTGCAAGCTGATCAACTTGCCCGGAAGCTAGTCTACGGCGGTGATTTTACCACTGATAAAAAGACAAAAAACGCAGTCTTAACTGAAATAGGTGTTAAGAAAACCGAAAGAATGCTAGGTATTGAATATTTATTTGATATTTCTACCATGGGGATGGCTCACCAAATTACTCAATCTTTACGTGCCCGTCATATGTTTGAAAAAGATGTTGATTATGTGGTTAAAAACGGTGAAGTACTTATTGTAGATGAATTTACCGGCCGCTTAATGCAGGGTAGGCGTTTTTCCGACGGCTTGCATCAAGCAATTGAGGCAAAAGAGCGAGTAGAGGTTCGGCAGGAAGCTCAAACCTTGGCAACTATAACTCTACAAAATTATTTCCGTCTTTACAATAAATTAGCCGGAATGACCGGAACCGCAAAAACGGAAGAAGGCGAGTTATGGAAAATCTATGGTTTGGAAGTAATGGTTATTCCTACTCACAAACCTATGATTAGAAAAGATTTGTCTGATGTAGTTTATAAAAACAAGCGGGCAAAATTTAAAGCAGTAGTAGATGACATTGTTACAGAACACAAAAGAGGCCGTCCTCTCTTAGTGGGGAGTATCTCTATTGAAAACTCAGAACTCATTTCGCAATTGTTAAAGCGGCGTGGGGTGCCACACAATGTGCTTAATGCTAAGCAACATGAAAGAGAAGCGGAAATTGTGGCTAAAGCCGGTCAAAAAGGAATGGTTACTATTTCTACCAACATGGCTGGCCGCGGAACTGACATTGTTTTGGGTGACGGGGTAACTGATTTGGGCGGCTTATATGTAATGGGCACAGAGAGGCATGAAAGCAGAAGAATTGATAACCAGCTTAGAGGGCGAACCGGCCGACAAGGCGATCCTGGCTCGTCAAAATTTTACGTATCACTAGAAGATGATTTAATGAAGCTTTTTGGCTCCAATAGAATATCGAGCATGATGGATCGTTTGGGAATTGAGGAAGATACTCCGATTGAACACAAATTAATTACTAATGCTCTTGAGCGAGCCCAAAATAAAGTGGAGCAATACCATTTTTCTATTCGCAAACAAGTTTTAGAATACGATAACGTTATGAATAAGCAACGAGGAACCATTTATAACTTGCGCAGAAGAATTTTGGAAGGTCGTGATTTAAAAGAAAAAGCTTTAGAAATGATGCAGGATATTGGCCAGGAAAACTATGAAGAGCTTAAAAAAGATTATGAAACAAGAGAATCTGAACTGGGTTCGGAAATAATGAGACAAATTGAAAAAATGGTTATGCTAAAAGTAATAGATAAAGCCTGGATTGAGCAATTACATAACATGGATTCATTACGAGAGGGGATTGGGCTGAGAGGGATGGGAGGACGAGATCCTTTGGTTGAATATAAGATTGAAGGTTATGGCATGTTTCAAGCTATGATGCGGGGAGCAAAAGAAGAAATTATAGATATGATTCTTAAAGTGCAGGTGACCGAAGGGCCGCAAGCAAAACCTAAAAAAATGAAAATTGAACCAAATAAACTAAAAGTTGGTCGAAATGACCAGTGTCCTTGCGGATCAGGGAAAAAATATAAAAAATGTTGCATGAACTTAGAACAGAACTAAATAAATTAAAAGATAAAGCAAAAGAACTGGGCGAAATCGCTAAGATTCAGGACAAAAAACAGGCTTTAGGAAAAGTTGAACAGGAATCGGCTGATCCCAAGCTGTGGCAAGATCAGAATCGGGCTAAAAAAGTAATGCAAGAGAAAAAAGGTTTAGAAAAAGAGATTGGTAATTATGAAGAACTGGTTAATGGCATTGAAGAACTGCTTACTTTTATAGAACTGGCTAAAGAAGAAGATCTTGACGAGCTGAAAAAAGATTTTAATGAATTAAAGAAGAAATCTAATCAGATTGAGCTTTCTGCTTTATTAGGTGGAGAATATGACCGCAACAATGCCATTCTTGGGATTAACGCGGGTGCTGGTGGAACCGATGCCCAAGATTGGACTCAGATATTGCTTAGAATGTATACTCGCTGGGCAGAAAGTAAAGGCTATACGGTTGAAATGCCAGATGTCTCTTATGGTGAAGAAGCTGGCATTAAATCAGTAATTTTAATTATTTCCGGGCTTTATGCTTATGGTTATTTAAAATCAGAAAACGGGATCCATCGCTTAGTTAGAATGTCGCCTTTTAATTCTGATGGAAAACGCCACACTTCTTTTGCCGCGGTTGATGTTATCCCGGAAATGACAGACGATGCTAATGTTGATATTGATCCCAAAGATTTAAGAGTGGATACTTACCGTGCTTCTGGTCCGGGCGGACAACATGTTAATAAGACTGATTCTGCGGTCAGATTAACCCATATCCCAACAGGAATGGTATCCCAATGCCAATCAGAAAGATCGCAGCTGCAAAACCGCGAAGCTGCTATGAAACTCTTAAAAGCTAGATTATATGAAATGATGCAAAGCCAGCAAAAAGAAAAGCTGGAAGAGCTGCGCGGCGAGAAAAAGAAGATCGAATGGGGCAGTCAAATTCGTTCCTATGTGTTTCAACCTTATACTATGGTAAAAGACCATCGCACTAACACTGATGTGGGAAATGTGGATTCGGTTATTGACGGTGATATTGATCCTTTTATTGAAGCTATGCTGCGCAAGAAAGGGAAATAGGCATGATCAACAAAATATCAAAGTGGATTTTAGTGGCAATTTTAACGATTTCAGTTATAACCGGAGCTTCTTTGGTTTATACCCGTTATTTTATTGAGCTTCAATCTAGAAATATTGAGCTTTGTGTTGATTATAATGATGTTAAAGGCTTAAACCTTGATTTATCTGAATTAAAAAAGCGAGGGGTAGTTTCAATTGGCCTTTTTGAAGAAACTTTGCCTGACGCGGTAGCTTTAGGTGAACTTTATTATACTCAAGGCAGTTCTATTGCAAGTTTAAAAGATATTAATCCCAGATTATATGGTTTGTTTGAAAGAGGCTTAATTAGTACTGATAAAACTTATATTCAAATAACTGATCCAAAAGTAAGAAAAAGGGTATCTGAACAGTTAAAAATCGCGTTAGGTAAATCGAAGTTGAAATTTTTAGGCAGTGATGTGTTAGAAGTGGATGCGCCTGAAGAAGAATTAAGAAAACTACCCATTGGTTTATCGGAAAAACAAGCTAGCTTCTTATCTAATCAAGGTTTTTGGATTGTCCCTCGGGTTTGGAATCATAAATATTATACCGACGATAATTTAGTTGAGAAGTTTTCCAAATTAAAAGACTATAGCCTGATTATTTTTGAAGGAGAAGAGATTGTAGGCTTTCCCAACGAAATTGCCGGCACAGCCAGAGCATTAAAAGATAACAAAATTAAATATGGTTATATTGAAATCATTAACCAGTATGGCAACAAACATCTACGCCGCCTGATGAAAAACGATCTAAAGAAAGTGCACAGCATTTCTAAAGATGAAATTAAGAAGTTAAACTATGATGAAGTTAGCAAGCGTTTTGTGCGCGCGGCCAAAGAAAGAAAAGTCCAAGTTCTTTATCTAAGACCTTTTGACTATCCTTTTTTAGATTTTGTGGGGAACTTAAAAACAGATTTAGAAAAGAATGGCTTTGTGCTAGGCAGAGCAGAAGAAATTCCTAAAATCAGGCCTGCTGGCTGGCAGATTTTAATTCTTGGTTTAGGAGTTATGATTGGATTTCTCTTTTTAGTGCGCTATTTTGTTAAAATCCCTTATTGGCTATTATTAATACTTACTATTATAGGTGGGTTAAAAATTACTTTCCTAGGCGCAATTGGTTATACTACTTTATTGCAAAAAAGTTTGGCTTTTCTAGCTGCGATTACTTTTCCGTCCTTAGCTGTGATTTCAACTTTTTCTAAAGAAAATAAACGCATTACTACTATCTGGGATTCGCTTTTTATGGTTTTAAACATATTAGCCGAAACCATGGTTGGCATATTTTTAATTGTAGGATTATTAGCAGATTACCGATTTATGATAGGCGCAGAGACTTTTACTGGAGTAAAACTTGCTTTACTTTTACCTATAGTAATTGTTGCGGCTTACTTTATTTTGAAACGCGGACTTATCGACTTTTTAAAGAGCGAAGTTAAAATGTTTGTGGTGGCTTGCGGAGCAATAATATTGCTTGCCTTATTAATATTAGTAGCTCGATCAGGCAACTTTGTTATTCCAGTACCGGGATTTGAAAAATTTGCCAGACAAATGCTTGAGTCAATCTTGCTTATCCGGCCTCGCACCAAAGAATTTTTATTCGGCTATCCATTTTTATTTCTAGCTGCCATTTACAAGATCACTAACCACAAAACTTGGTTATGGCTTTTTGCCGCGCTGGGAACGGTAGCGGTTGTTTCAGTCACTAATTCTTTTACCCATATCCACACACCAATTATAGTTTCCCTTATCCGAACTTTTAATGGCCTTGAGCTGGGCGTAATAATTGGATTGATTGTGGCTTTCATAAGTAATAAAATATTAAGTAAGCAAACATGAGAATATTAATTTCAGGCTATTATGGGTTTGGTAATGCAGGGGATGAAGCTGTATTAAAAACTTTAAAAACCGGGTTTTTATCTCACCAAGTTAAAGTTTTAACTGGCCGTTCTTGGACTAAAACTTTTTCTGAAATACTTAATACTGATGTGTTAGTTAGCGGAGGCGGCACGCTATTTCAAAATAAGACCAGCCGCCGCAGTTTATTTTATTATTTAACGATTATCCTGCTGGCTAAACTACTGCGCAAAAGAGTAGTAGTCTTTGGTCAAGGGTTTGGGCCGCTTAAGGGCTTCTTTTCAAGGTTATTTACTAAGCTTATCCTTAACCAAACCAACTTAATTACGCTAAGAGATCGCATTTCTTTTAATGAAATACATAAATTAGGCGTTAAAAAACCGCCGGTTTGTTTAACTGGAGATCCAACTGGCATGCTGCAAGTGCCCAAGCCCAGAGTAGGGGCAGGAATTTTGCATGCTGAAAAAATTGATTTTAAAAAGCCTTTGGTTGGAGTGATTTTAAGAAAGTTGCCAGAAGATAAAGCTCAAGTTGTTGCTGATTCGCTAAAATGGCTGCGCGGAAAACACAAATTCACTCCAATATTTATTCCTTTCCAGCCTGCCCAGGATTTAGAATTTGCTACCGAAGTAATGCATATGGCAGATATTAGCTCAAAATTGATTTTGCGCTATTCAGAGCCCGAAGAATTGCTAGCTGTTTTTTCTCAGCTTGATTTAGTAATCGGGATGCGGCTTCATGCTTTAATCTTTGCGCTTTTAAATAAGGTTCCTATGCTAGGTTTATCTTATGACCCCAAAGTTGCTGCTTTTATGAAATGGGTTAATCAACCTTTTGTTGACGTTCGAGTTTTAAGTTTAAGCCAGATGCAAGAAAGATTAGAAGAAGTCTTATCCCACAAACACTCAATCAAACGCCAGCTGGAACATCTGCGGCCTCTACTGCAGCGAAAGGCAGCTTTAAACTTTGACTTATTCTTCAGTCAATAACTTTGCCGGAGTTCAGGTTGATAATATAACCCTTAAGCAAGCGGTTGAAAAAGTTGGAGAGTTCCTCGGTTCTAATCAAACCCATTTAATAGTTACACCTAATCCAGAAATTATTGTTGCCTGCCAAAAAGATCAAGAACTAAAACAAATCATTAATAATGCTTCTTTGCGCTTGCCTGATGGCATTAGCCTGGTAGTGGTTTCAAAAATACTGGGCAAACCTTTAAAAGAGCGCGTTACAGGCATTGATCTAATGCAGGAAATTATCAAGGTTTATGGAGCGGAAAAGAAGATTTATTTACTGGGTGGAAAGCCTGAGGTGGTGGAAGCTGCTGCGAAAATGATTCCAAATGTAGTTGGTTATCATCATGGTTATTTTCAAGATAGCGATGATAATCAAGTTGTTCAAGCTATTAAGGTGACGAAACCAGATATATTGTTTGTGGGCTTAGGAGCTGGTCAGCAGGAAAGATGGATCAATCGTCACCTAAAAGATTTGAATGTACCAGTATCCATGGTAATTGGCGGTAGTCTTGATGTCTTGTCCGGCCTTAAAAAACGTGCTCCAAAATGGATTCAAAAGCTTTATATTGAGTGGCTTTACCGCTTAATTACCGAGCCTTCGCGCTGGAAACGGCAGTTGGCTTTACCTCGTTTTTTATGGTTGATGTTTACCTCTAAATAGTGAAATTTTGATCTAAAATTGTCGATATATATATAAGGAGACAAGATAGCCATGAGCTACATATCTGGATCAATTCGTACACAAGTAGCAAAACCAAAGGTGTTAACACCTACGGTTCCTGCTCAACCAAAGAATACTACTCCTATCCATTCTGGCCTAAGCACTTATCAAGCTCTTTTTATACCCACCCAAGTTATTGTTAGTGGCTTAGCCTATGATGTAAGCGAACATCTTTGTACTGGTGGAGTAGGAGAGGTTTATCTAGCAGTTGATTCAAGCACACAAAGAGCAGTAGTTATTAAAGCACCCCGGGCAGAATCCTTTTTACCTTTTCTTGAAGCAGAATCAAGAGAATTAATGGCTTTAAGAGGTACTGGAATTGCGCCAGAAATTAGAGGGTTTGATCCAAAAACAGGTCATTTAGTTGCCGATTATATCAAAGGCAAAACCCTAAGAGCCATTCTTGAAGAAAAAGGCCGCTTATCAGTGCCTGAAGCAATCGAAATCACGATGAGCATTTGTTATGGTTTAGAAATAGCCATTAAAAAAGGAATACGAGTACATGCCGATTTAAAGCCGGACAACATTATGTTTGATGAAGAAGGAAACCTTAAGTTATTAGACCTATCAGGAGAAACTTACCAATATTTAATAAAGAATGAACCTGACCTAATGTTTTATAACCCTCATTATACTGCTCCAGAGCAAAGAGAAGGACAAGAGATTGGTCAACATACTGATATCTTTGCGCTTGGTTATAATATTTACGAAATGCTAACTGGAAAAGTTCTTTCTGAAGAACAAGTTGAAAGAGGCGAGTTGCCTCGAGATCATAATATTCCAGCCATAATTTATAAAATCCTGCGCAAAATGACTAAACCAGAAGCAAACAAACGCCATCAAACCTGGGACACTGTTATCTATGCTTTTAAGCGAGCGGCCGAGCATTGGGGTTTGGATTATTTTCTTTCATAAATAGTGAAATTTCCTCACAAACTTTCCGATAAAAAGTTACCATGAGTGTTATTGCTTTTAAAAATGGGCTTACACCTGCACCAGGACAAATAGGGCAGTTTAGATTTTCAACTAGACCTACTATTGGTAGACATAGATGGCAAGATACAAAACAGGCTCCAGACGAAACAGCAATAATAGATTTAGCTACTAAAAATATGCTTTTTGTTTTAGGCATACAAATGCCACCCCTTATTCAGCAAAGAATAGATTTAGCTGGTCAAGAATTTAGTCAGGCCTTTGATTTTTTCTGTTCCTTTGTTGCTTTTTGTCCTCAACTAGATTTTTTGCAAGATGATGCTGATCCAATTAAACAACGAGGTCTAATTTTTTCAAAGACTACAGCAATTGGCGATTTTGTTTCGCAGCCATTTAGTGCTGAACCACTTAAAGAGTTTATGGGTGACTTTGATGATTCTGTTATATGGCTTAACTTAAGTTTGCAGCAGGAAGCAGGAGGACTCTTTGGCCCATTTATACTGCCGTCTTTATTTAATAATCTTGGAAAACTAGTGGCTGCTCAGAGCATGAAAATGTTGTTTCCCCTCGAAATAATGCGTTTTGCTTTTAATTATGAACATGATGCATTAGCAAATTATTTAACTAATTGGAAAGCACAAGTAGCTCCCAGACTTGATCCAGACATGGCCAGGTCAGGAGAAGAGCTTGTGCAACGCTTTATAGATATTGCAGCCACAAACAAAGATATGCTATAATTCTCTTTATGAAAAATAAAGCATTACTAGATATTGAAATCCCAGGTGTAAAATTATTTCGCAAAGGTAAGGTTCGCAATGTTTTTGATTTAGGCGATAAACTTCTTTTAGTTGCTTCTGATCGCATTTCTGCTTTTGATTCTGTTATGCCAAATGGTATTCCAGACAAAGGCAAGATTTTAACTCAAATTTCCTTGTTCTGGTTTAACTTTACTAAAGATATTGCACCTAACCACGTTGTTACTGCTAATGTGGCTGAATATCCAGAAGAGCTTAAGAAATATAAGGATAAACTAGATCAACGCTCAATGATTGGTAAAAAAACTGAAAGTATTCCAATCGAGTGCGTTGTCCGAGGCTATTTATCTGGTTCTGGCTGGAAAGAGTACCAAAAATCAGGTACAGTTTGCGGAATTAAACTTCCGGCTGGACTTAAAGAGTCAGATAAGCTACCTGAACCTATTTTTACTCCTTCGACTAAGGCAGAAAGCGGTCATGATGAAAATATTACCCAGGCACAAGCCATAGAAGTTGTAGGTAAAGAAGTGGCTGATTTCTTAAAAGAAAAAAGCCTGACTATTTATAAAACTTGTGCTGATTACGCGGATAAAAAAGGCGTGATTCTTGCTGATACTAAGTTTGAATTTGGCAAGGTTAACAACCAAATCATTGTTATTGATGAGATGTTGACTCCGGATTCATCCAGGTTCTGGCCTAAAGATACTTACAAGCCAGGCGGAGCCCAGCTTAGTTACGATAAGCAGTTTGTTAGAGATTATTTGATTTCAATTAAATGGGATAAAGAACCCCCAGCACCACCATTATCAGATGAGGTGGTTACAAAAACCCGTGAAAAATATCTGGAAGCTTTTAAAAAGTTAACTACATGATCACCACCCGCGATAAGACCAAAGAAATTAAAGTTGGTAATATCAAAATAGGAGCCGGAAACCCCATTAGTGTTCAGTCTATGACTAAAACTAAGACCTCTGATATTGACGCAACTGTTAAACAAATCAATGCTTTAGAATACGCTGGTTGTCAGATTGTTCGTTGCGCAGTGCCAGACAGAGAATCAGCTCGAGCTTTAGCTGAAATTAAGAAACAAGTAAACCTTCCCTTGGTAGCTGATATTCACTTTAATCATGAATATGCCATTATTGCGGCAGAAGCTGGAGTGGATAAACTTCGAATTAATCCAGGTAACATTGGTGACCTAGAAAAAATAAAAGCTGTGGTTGATGCAGCCAAAGCGCATAAAATTCCTATTCGAGTAGGCGTAAACTCTGGTTCGCTTGATCCCAAAATCCGCAAAAAATACCACGGGCATATTACGGCCGAAGGCTTAGTTAAAAGTGCTTTGGATAACATCCGAATTTTAGAAAAACTTGACTTTAATGACATTATTATTTCCATTAAAGCTACTAATGTGCCTATGACCATTAAAGCTTATCAAATGATTGCTAAAAAAGTCAGCTATCCGTTGCATGTGGGCATAACGGAAGCCGGCATACCTAGTATTGGCTCAATTAGATCTGCCGCTGGCATTGGATCTATCCTTGCTCAGGGTATTGGAGATACCATAAGAGTTTCGTTAACCGGTGATCCTTTAGAGGAAGTAAGAGTTGGTTATGAGATATTAAAATCCATGCAGCTTACTTTTCACGGAGTAACCATAATTTCCTGTCCAACTTGCGGCAGGACTGATATTGATGTGGTTAAGGTTGCCCGTGAGATTGAAGAAAAAACCCGGCATATTAAACAACCTTTAAATGTTGCTATAATGGGCTGTGAAGTTAATGGTCCAGGTGAAGCAGCTGACGCGGATGTGGGGTTGGCTGGCGGCAGGGGGGTTGGTTTGATTTTTAGGGAAGGGCAAGTTGTGCGCAAGGTTACAGAAGCTGAAATGGTGGAAGTTCTGCTTGATGAAATTGAATCCATGGCTCTTAAATAAGGAGAAAAGTTATGATAGATAGATATACTTTGCCAAAAATGAAACAAATCTGGTCTGAAGAACACAAATTCAGCACTTGGTTGGAAGTTGAAGTGGCTGCTTGTGAAGCTTGGAATAAACTGGGAAAAATCCCTTCTTCTGCCTTAAAAAAGATAAAGAGCAAAGCTAAGTTTTCTCTTAACAGAATTAATGAGATTGAAAGAACCGTTGATCATGATGTAATTGCCTTTTTAACCGCTGTAGCTGAAAATGTTGGTCAAGATAGCCGCTATATTCATATGGGATTAACTTCTTCTGATGTGGTTGATACCTCGCTTTCCTTAGTAATGCGCGATGCAGCTAACATTATTATTAAAGATATTGAAGATTTTATTAAAATATTAAAGCGTATGGCTAAAAAGTATAAAGAAATTATCATGATGGGCCGCAGTCATGGTGTGCACGCAGAACCAATGACCTTGGGTCTCAAATTTGCTTTGTGGATGACAGAGATGGAACGCAACAAAGAACGTATGATTCAAGCCAGGGCTACCATAAATGTTGGCCAGATTTCTGGTGCGGTTGGCACTTATTCTAATCTTGATCCTCGAGTTGAAACTTTAACCTGCAAAAAGCTAAATTTAGTTCCAGCTCCAATATCAAATCAAGTTATTCAACGCGATCGCCATGCTGAATTTGCCGCTACTTTAGCGATTGTTGCTGCAACGCTGGAAAAGATTGCTTTAGAAGTCCGTGGACTACAAAAAACCGAGATTGGTGAAGTGGAAGAACCTTTTAAGAAAGGTCAAAAAGGCTCGTCTGCCATGCCACATAAGAAAAATCCTATTACTTGTGAGCGTATTTGCGGTTTAGCCAGGATTATTAGAGCTAATGCTTTAGTAGCATTTGAAAACGTAGCGCTGTGGCATGAACGAGATATCAGCCATTCATCCACTGAGCGTGTTTGTATTCCAGACAGTACTACTTTAGTTGATTATATGCTGCAGAAAATGAGTTATATTATTGATAATCTAGTCGTATTTCCTGAAAAGATGAAGCAAAACATTGAAAAATCACAAGGTTTAACTTTTTCTCAACGTTTATTGCTAGCTTTTACTGAAAAAGGATTAACTCGAGAAAAGTCTTATCAAATTGTCCAGGCTGCAGCTATGAAAGCCAGAGCTTCAGGTAAGCATTTAAAAGAATTAATCTTGAGCGACAAGCAAGCACTTAAATATTTGGATAAAAAAGAGATTGAACAAGCCTTTGATATTAATTATTACTTACGTAATACTTATGTGATATTTAAGCGTTTAGGTATCTAAGCTAGTTCTTAGAGCCAAATATTCTGCTAAACCGAGTCTTCTTTCTTTTCCTGGATCTATATTTATTAATCCCGGAAAAGTATAGGGGTATTTTATGCTTGTTTGGATTTTACTTCGAAAAGCGCTCGCTAAACCCATTAAAGCTGCGTCAACACATAGATAAAGATGCTGACGTGTTTTTGGGTGTAAGGTATCTTTCCATTCTGATTTACTCATTGTTTCTTCAGGAAAATAAGTGTCTGAAACTAAGTGGGCAAATAATTCTCCAACAAATTCGATTTCTTTTATCCCTAAAAAGCTCATTACGTACAGAAGTGCTGGCCAATGAAACCTAAAAGCGTGTCCTAATGCATAATTCATCTTTGGTTTTGGAGTTCCAACGTTACAACAGGGAATGCCAATAGCTGAATTTCCAAAACTATCAAAAAAACTATCTGGAGGAATAAATAAATCTATTATAAAGAAAACAGGTAAAGCACTCGTGCTTAAATAATCATAAGTTTCAACCAAAAAAGCATTGTGTTCAGCAGAGGAAGGTCTATAATTCGTGTGGTACTCAAGTCTATCCAGATTTTGCCTTGCCGTTCTTGAACCCTTAAATAAAATCTCTTGAGAATCTCCTAAATGTACTGGCATAATGCATTTACCATTAGCTCTTTTTACTGCATCAGCTACTTTTTTAAAAGCAGGTAGTCTAAAAGATGCAACTCTTGGGTCTAAGCTATTAATATTTATAATTCTATTCATTCCTAAACCATTTTCGACAAAAATCGATTGAAATTTCAGTTTATTTTCTCGTCGACAAAAACACAAGAGTTAGCCTCCCTAGATATGTATTTCAAATCTAACGTGGCTTAAATCGCACCCATTTAAGACTGATTTTTTATACTTGTATAGAATAGGGCGCTTTTTTGAAAATTCCAGGATTTTATGTTTTTTGGATTATTTGCATGAGTATATCGGGATATCGGCGTATCAGTATGCAGAATATCAGAGAATCAGCATAACAGGTTTTATTAAATCTGATCTTCTGATATGCTGATGATCTTCCAACTGATACTCAGATGCGCTGATACGCTTATAAAACCCGTGTATAACCACTGTGGATAACAGTAGGGTGACGGAATTTTCCGCATTAAAAAGCCAAATACCCCCTATTCATCACCCAGTCACAACTTGACATAAGATATATTATGCGACACTGGTTATAGGGGTTTTTTAAGGGGTATTTAAGGTCTACTTAGGCATTATGTCTAGTAAGTAACGGTTTAATTGGTCAAGCTTTGAAGCAGTTGCTTCAGCAAAATCTTCTAAAATTACTCCTGGATAATACTTATTTGCAATCATTTTTCTTATCTTAGAACCGTATAATTGCTCAAACCAGAAGGTGTAATCTCCAAGGTTCTCTACCCTCTCATCAGCAAAATGGAGCCTTTTTACTGCCTTTGAAAAGCTACCTTTTGACTTCCTAATAGAAGACTTTACCTTGCTTGGCCCATATTTGTAGCCCAAATCAGAGGTTCTATGCTGAATTCCACCGCCAACTTCTAAAGCTATATCTAAATTCACATCTAAAACCTGTTCAACCCAATAGTAAAAAGCAAATCTTATATTGTCCTTTGGATTAAAAGCATCACATTTGTCCCAGCCAGTCTTATTCATTACGTACTTAATAGCTGAACTAGTAAGCTGCCCAAGGCCTCTGGCATCAACTTTGTTGCCCGTACACTAGTAGTGCCTTTCCACTGAGCTCTTGGATCAAACTTGCTCTCTGTTCTAAGTAAAGCAAGGAATCTAACAACTAAATAAGTCAAATATTGGACCTTTTCTCTGTAATTCAACTTTCTACCATCAACTTCCAATGTTTCCAGTTTATCCAAAATGTTTTGGGGAACATGCTCAACAACCAGTTCAATAACATGATCTGGAGCATAAAAATAAGCTGCCAGAAATTCTGGTCCCAACATGCCCGTCATCCACTCATGAACACCATAACCATCTACCCCTGGATTTTTTCTTCTTAATTCCTTAAGCTTTTCTCTTGCTTTTTCATAAGTGCTTTCCAGCATATAGTAAGCTTTTGTATAATAAAATTGGGCCTTTAATTTTTCTTGAAGATTTTCCTGAAGATTTTTAAGTTGGGCCTTAAGATATTTTTTTCTTTCTTTTACTTCTTTACGCCTTTTGCGAGAAAGGTTCCTGTTTTTGAGTAATTTACCGATAAATACTAATTCTGCTTCTATTTTTTCTATTTTCGCTTTGATTTTAGGAAGTTCTTCTCTAACAAGAATACTTTGGTCTATTCTTTTGGTTGCTCTTGGAACTGTATTACACACATTAAAAGGTACTCCACCTAATAATTTAATCACTCTGCGGCGGTCTTCGGCTTTACACTGAGGGGCTTTATGCGTTTTAGGTCTTCCTTGAACCGGAATTAAACTAACTGATCCTTCCATGGGTATTTTATACCTCGCCTTCTTTTTTAAGATGACTACTATAGTATATATCGTATAAAACGCCCTACTTCTTGCATGAAAAAACCCACCGAAGCCTTAGCCTTGATGGGTTTTTCTTGTAAATATAAGGGTCAGATACCGAAATGCAGACCGGTTTTGATACTAGCTCCGCTAAAGTCTTGGCTAAAAGAAACACCAGCAATAGTATAGTCAATCTTCATGACCTCATACCCTGCTTGGATAAACCAGCTAGACATAGGAAAGACCTGTTTTTCATAGCCTACAAACGCATTATAGTTAATAGCAGTAGGAACAGTTGCGCCAGATTGGTTATAAATAACTGCTCCGCCACCAATCCCTACATAAATTGGCGTCATTGGAATACCATAGGTTCCAGTTAAAAGTATAGGCATAAGCGTATAGGTGGATTGGTTAACATAGCTTACTTCAATCCTGCTTTTTAGCAAAGGAAGCGGGATGATTGGCATTTCAATATCTATGCCATAGCCGTAAACCGTGGTTCCAGCAGTATTATAACTGCTACCCAGAACCCCAATCCCAACTAATGCCTGTGCAGAACTAGCAATAATCAATAAACAAAACAATAAAACGACTTTTTTCAACATACTTCACCCCCTTCGATTAATACATTTGCTCCCCGGGTCCCTTAACTCTAATACCAAAAGTAACATTGCGATTCCCGCTATTAAGCACATCGTCTGCTTTTAGCGTCAGATCCATATATTCCATGATTTGTTGTTCATAGCCAAAACGCAATTTGGGCCAATTGGGCCTAGGATTATTAACATCATAAAGATCGCCGCGTAAAACTAGATATCGGTTTGGATAAAGGGCTAGACCACCACCAATTTGGTTATTAATAACCCCCAAACGATAACCATAGCGGGAATTAATTTTTGAACTAAACAACATATCTAGTAAGCTAGGCGCCCTACTAGGTCCCTCTCCTATTCCAAGACGGAAATAATTTTCATTATTGCGGACAATATCAATATCGCCCTTTACCGTATTGGAGCGAGAACCAACATCAATGCCTGCTGAGGCACGCATATTAATCTTGTTGATTGCATCAAAGAAGTCATTAGCCGAAGTAAGAGTTCTTTCGGTTTCCTTCATGGTCCCTTTTACGCTTTGTTGAAATTGTGGGTCAGCCACAATATCCCGAATCCCAGCATTAGTCTGGCGAAGTTCTGTAGTTAAATACTCAAGATCAGTGGCAACCTTATCCGCAGTAAAAACAGTGTTAAGAAAAGCCTTTTGTAATTCAGGATTTTCTACAATCATTCTAATGTTTTGCAATATAGCTTTTGTTTCTTGCAAATTCTGCGCTCCGATATCGACAAAATCCACTATGCCTGAGGTTTTAACTCCCTGCAATACTTCGGGGGACTTATAAATATCAGCAGATGTACCTGGAACAATTTCAAGAAATTTCTCACCCACAATACCATCGTAAGAAACCCGCAACCTTGAATCATCTGGTATCTTTATTTTACGATCAACAGTTGAATTAATCGTAATTTGATATGGACCCGGGTCAATTTTCATAACCTTGCCAACCCGAAGACCACGATATCTTACCTCTGAACCAACTGTCAAACCTTCAACACTATTAAAAGCACCGATCATTTCATAGCCTTTGCTAAGCATAAAGATTTCAGTTTTCCAGACGATAACAATACTCAAAGCAAAAATAGCAACCAGGGTAAATATACCTATTCGGGCTGGATTGGAAAGTTTCATTTTAAGCCTCCTGTGATGAATTTCTTTATAACTGGGTCCTTAGATTTTTGAGTCTGTTCGGGTGAACCAGCGTCAACAAATTTTCCCTTATCAAGCAAAAATATTCGATCAGAAGTCCGATAAACCGTTTGCAATACATGCGTTACCACAATTGAGGTAACCTTTAATTCTTTGGTTAATTTTATCATTAAATTTTCAATTGTCACAGCTGTAATCGGGTCAAGTCCAGTAGTAGGTTCATCATAAAGGATTATTTTAGGGTCAAAAGCCAGCGCTCTGGCAATACAAACCCTTCTCTGCATTCCGCCTGAAAGCTCAGAAGGCATTAAATTTTCTGTGCCTTCCAAATTTACCATTGTAAGTTTTTTCTTTACAATATCTCTTATCTTGCTTTCTGGATAATTAGTGTGTTCGCGCAAGGCAAAAGCTACGTTTTCATAAACATTTAATGAGTCAAAAAGCGCGGAAGTCTGGAAAATCATGCCAATTTTTTTTCTAAGCTCGATTAGACGCTCTCCAGAAAGCCTGCTTACGTCTTGGTTGTTAATTAAAATTGTGCCAGCAGTAGGATCAGCTAACCTGATTAATAGTCTAAGCAGCGTACTTTTACCACAACCAGAAGGACCAATAATAGAATAAGTGGCTCCATCTGGGATCTCCATATCAATTCCGTCTAAAACTTTATTATTATCAAAATATTTTTTTAAGTTTTTTATTTTTATCATTTAAAAAATAATGTCGACAAGAAATAGTTTACAATAAACAAAGTAATCAAGGTCGTCACCACGGATGACTTGGTTGCTTCACCTACGCCCTTGGCCCCACCACTAGTAGTTAATCCTCGGTAAGAAGCTATAATCGCGATAATCATGCCAAAAAATACGGTTTTAAATATTCCGCCATAAACATCCCATAAGCCTAAAAATTGTTGTGCGGTTTCCATATATTGCACAGAATTAATACTAGAACCAATTGTAGCAACAAAATAGCCTCCAAAAAAACCAATCATAATCGCTAAAACGGTGATTAAAGGAAGCATAATAGTACAAGCAATAAAGCGAGGAACCACCAAATATTTTTCCGGACTGCTGCCCAAAGCCTGAATAGCATCAATTTGCTCGGTTACTTTCATAGTACCCAGTTCTGCGGTAATAGCTGCCGCAATCCTGGCAGCCACCACAATCCCGGTAATAGCTGGCCCAAGCTCCCTGGCCATAGCAATTGCCATAACTCCGCCCACATACTTGCCTGCACCAAATTGAATAAACTCGCTGGCAATCTGCAAAGCAAAAACCATACCAATAAAAGCAGCGGTAACCATGGCTAATGGTAAGGATTCAATCCCAATCTTTACCATTTGCTCAAAAGTGAGTTTCCAATTAACTTTTCTTTGAAAAATAAGTTTAACCGTATTAAAACCTAGCGTGGCAACATGGCCAAATTCAGCTAGTACATCAAAAACTTTATCTCCAATATTTTCTGCTACTTCATCGTAATGCATGAGGTATTTTCTCCACTAAATCAGTTGCAATCAAGCTATATTCACCTTTATCCTTGGCAGCTAGGTCCCCTGCTAAACCATGAATATAAACTCCCAATTTAGCTGCATCAAACAAAGTTAATCCTTGAGCCACAAAAGCAGCGATCATCCCAGTTAAAACATCACCCACTCCACCAGATGCCATACCAGGGTTGCCAGTATCATTAATATATTTTCTGCCCAAAGGTTCTGCCACAACAGTTTTGTGGCCTTTTAGTACCACCACGCATTCATGCTCTTTGGCAAATTCTTGGGCCACTTTTTCACGGTTATCCTGCACATAACTTACCGTTTTTCTAATTAAACGAGCCATTTCTCCAGGATGAGGAGTAATTATAACGCTGGCTTTTGATTTGTATAAAAGAGTTAAATTTTTAGCTAGAATATTTAAACCATCAGCATCAATTACTAAAGGAATATATTTTTGGGTTAAGTTTAAAAGGATATTTTTAGCTTTAGAAGAAACGCCTAAACCTGGACCAACCGCAATTGAGTTAGCTTTTATGCTTCTATAGCGTTCAACTGGCAAAGTAATTACTTCTGGAGTGGCTAAATCAACTAGGTTAACCAGATTTTTGGGAACTGCTAAATAAGTGAGGCCAGCACCGCTTCTGATTGATCCGCGCGAACACAAAATCGCAGCACCCGACATACCTTCTGACCCGGCAATGATTAAAACTTTGCCATAACTGCCTTTATGGGCTTTGGGGTCCCTTTTTGGTAATAATTTTTTTAAATTATTTTTCAACATAAACGTTTGCTACTGCAAAGTCTCTTGAATGTGACAAACTAACATGGACCTTTTCTGATATCTTACCACTAATTGCCAGCTGTGGCTTGCCTAATTTATTATTAATCACTTCTATTTCAGTCCACTTAATCCCATGATTATTGCGGCCAAAACCAGAAACTCCGGTTCCGATTGCTTTAGAATAAGCTTCTTTAGCAGCAAAACGCACGGCTAATTCTGGGATACGATATTTTTTGCGATGAGTGCAATACTTAATTTCGTGAGGAGTGTAAACTTTTTCCAGAAATTTTTCACCGTGCTTTTCTACTGCTTCGCGGATGCGGTCTATTTCAATAACATCAATGCCGATTCCCTTTATCATGAAACCGGGGTTAGCCATTTCTTATATTTTGGATTTTCGCCTTTGACTGCTTTAAAATAAATTTCCTGAATCTGTTTGGTCAACGGACCGATATTGCCATTGCCAATCTTTGTTTTGTCGACTTGACCAATGGGAACTACCTGAGCTCCGGTGCCACAGAAAAACAGCTCATCAGCTTTATAAAGTTCAGTTGGCTTAAAGGATTTTTCCTGCACTTTTATGCCTAATTCATTTTTAGCTAATTCAATAATAGCTTTGCGGGTGATTCCTGGCAAAATGTCATCAGATAATGGCGGAGTAATTATGTTACCCTTTTTAATCTTAAAAATATTTTCACCACTGCCCTCAGCCACATTCCCCGCATGAGATAATGTAATTGCTTCCACATAACCTTTTTGCAAAGCTTCTGCCTTAGCTAGAGAGGAATTAAAATAAGTGCCAGTTAATTTCGTACCCTGAGGCATGGCATGTGATGCAATCCTTCTATATTTGGAAAGCATAACTTTAATACCTTTGGAAGTATCTAAGTAATCGCCAAAAGGAGCTAAATAAATGGCAAAATCATCCTCTACCCCATGTAGTCCTAAGCCAATTTTCTCTTCTGATTTATAAGCTAAAGGACGGATATAAACATCCTGCTCATAGGCATTAGCCTTAACCAGTTCAATGGTAATCTTAATCAAATCCTCAAGCGTGGCATCTACTTTAATATGCATAGCTTTGCACGAACGCAGCAAGCGCTCATAATGTTCTTTAAGTTTAACAATGTACATTTGTTTCTGATCAGCATTATAATAACCACGAATGCCTTCAAAAACCCCTGTACCATAATTAAAAGCATGGGTCATAATACTAATTTTTGCTTCTTCAAACGGAACTATTTTACCTTTAAAATAAGCATATTTCATAAGTAAATTATAGCATATATTTTTTAGGCAGATAAGTGAAATTTCCAGGAAAAAGGGTCGATAGATATGTGAAGCAGGTTCCATTTGGAGGATAAGAGAATAAAATGCCAAAAGTATCTCAAAGACCTTCGGCATATCAATATATAAAACTCTTTGCCAAACATTTAGGGCGCCAAGGGAAAAAGGGCTTTCAACCTTTTAAAAACAACCCAGTTCTTCCCAGACAATTAGAAATCCACTTGCCCAATCCAACCACAATTCCCTGCAACTCAAAATGCTTTCACTGCCAGGGCAGGAATTTAGAGAAAAGCATGGTCCAGTATGACGATCAACTTTTTTCTTTAATTGAAACTCTTGACGGCAGAATTCCTTTGTTTATAATTTCAGGCAATTTCACTGAACCTACTTTAAATCCAAAACTTATTGACCTGCTCGAATTGATCAAAAAGACCGGATCTCATTTTGGGCTTCACACCAATGGAATGCTGCTTACCCGGCTTGAAGCAAGCCAGGGTTTTCTTACTCGTCTATACAATATTTCTTCAGACAAAAAAGATTATTTGAGCCTTGCCCTGGACGCAGGAGATAGAGAGTCTTTTGCCCGCATCAAAGGCGCAGTTCCTGGACAATTTAATGAAATTCTTGAAGCATTTTTACTCATCGATGCTTTAGCAAAAGACAAGCTCAAGCCGCATTTAAAAACTCGCGTCACCCATCTCTTAAACAGGTTTAATTGCTCTACAAGAGAATTGGCAGGGATAACTTCTTTGTTGAAGTCATTAGAAATTGACTCATTGCGTTTTTCCATTCCCTACGCTGCTTACAGAACCCCCATGCAAGAGTGCCTAGACTACCACTTACATTTCGAACTTCCTTTCTTTCAAGCCGTGTGGAACAGAGTAAAACCTTTTTTATCGCAAGATGGAGATGAAAAACCGCTGATTTTTGCTTTGTCCCCTTCCACCCAGGATATCAATCAAATGACATTCAAACATTGTTTCATGGGCTATTATGAAATCACACTTGGTGCGGACGGGTATTTTTATCGCTGCTGCTCTTCTGCTGCCTCTAACTTCTCTACTTGTCGCCTGGGTAAAATGACCACTGACTATGACCGTTTCCTGGCCATGGTCGCTGAAAACCAGAGAAAAAGCTTTGATCCACAGGAAAACTGTTTTCCTTTTGGCGCACGCTGTACACGCGCTGGAATGGCAATCAACCAAGAATTTGAAAGGAAATATTATAACGGCATTTAAAAAAAATCACATCTTTTCCGGCGCGGAGATTCCCAGCAGTTCTAACACATTTCTAAGTACAATCCGAGAGCAGTTAACTAGAACTAAACGGCCAGGATTGCCTAAAACCTTACATTGTTCATAAAAAGAATGAAAAACTGTAGCTAATTCCTTACCATATTCTGTTATCCGATGCGGATGTCGAAGTCTAGCTGATTCTCTCACCACATCCGGCCAGGACAACAATTTCAGCATTAATTTTCTCTCTGCCGAATGTTTTAATTCGGATAGTTCAATTCCTTGTTTGGATTTTGACATTTGGATTTTGGATTTTGCCAGAATCGAACAGATTCTGGCGTGTCCATACTGCACATAAAACACTGGATTATCACTTGATTGTTTCTTAGCCAGTTCTAGATCAAAATCAAGATGAGAATTTACATCAGAAGCAGCAAAGAAAAAGCGAGTAGCATCAGCCCCAATTTCTTGGATCACTTCTTTTAAAGTAATCATCTCTCCGGTTCGCTTTGACATGCGGATAGCTTCTTTTCCTCGATAAAGGGTTACTAATTGGCCAATAATAATTTCTAATTTTTCAACTGGTTCATCAAAAGCTTTAATGGCAGCTTTTAATCTTTGCACATAACCATGATGGTCAGTACCCCAGATATCAATTAACCGATCAAAACCACGTTGATATTTGTCCAGATGATAAGCAATGTCAGCTGCAAAGTAAGTAGGGTTACCATCTTCGCGAATCAATACCCGATTCTTATCATCACCAAACTCTTGAGCCTTAAACCAAATCGCACCGCCCTCTTTAAAAGTACGCTGCTTTTCACTTAATTTTTCAACTCCCATTTTTACCAGATTATTCTTATGCAGCTCACTTTCAAAAAAGAAACGATCAAAATAAACTGACAATGATTCAAGGGTCTTTTTTTGCTTGGCTAGAATATAATTAACAATTTTTTCTTTTGAATCACCCTTTAATTTCTTAACATACTCTCCACCATAACCGCCTTCTGGAATTGCTTTTCCTTCTCGTACCGCTTGGACAGAGAGATAAAGCTTTTCAATTTGATTGCCAACATTGTTAACATAATATTCACGAGAAACCTTTGAGCCTGCAGCAGCAAGCAACCGAGCAATAATATCTCCTACCACAGCCCATCTACCATGCCCCACATGTAGTGGTCCAGTTGGGTTAGCAGAAACAAATTCAATTAAAACTTTCTCGCCTTGAGTACTGTTGCTTTTGCCAAAAGAATGGTCTTGTTCCTGAATTTGCTTTAAATTGGCTTGAAGATATTCTTCTTTGATAAAAAGATTAATAAACCCTGGCTTAGCTATTTCGATTTTTTTAAAGATTTTTCTATCAACCTTTTCAACAATCTGCTTAGCCAGTTCCAGTGGGTTTTTGCCTAGTTTTTTCGCAGCAGCAATCGCAATATTAGACGCATAATCGCCTTGCTTAGCGTGGCGTGGTATTTCTACTCGAAATTCACCTAAATCAGGGGCTGCCTCCTTAAGGAGGGCTTTTATAATTAGTTGCAGCATCGGTTAGCGGTTAATCGATGTTTTCTTTCTCTTTTTTTATTTCGTCTTTAATCTCTTGAAACTTCCCTTTACCCTTTTCAAGTGAGTCTTGCAGTTTTTTTCTGGTTTCTTCACCTTTTTGAGGGGCAAACAAAAGTCCCATCACAACACCAACAATACTACCAATAGTTAAGCTCTTAAAAATCTTTCCCATTACTCCTTTTCCTCCTTTTTACTTAAAAATACTTGTAATCCCTTTTTGATACCAGCAATAGCTGCCGACAAATTGGCGCCTTCACCAGATTTTCTTTTTAGCCCGGTTATGCCTTGAAAAAATATAGCACCTATATCAAGTAAAGAAGAAACCGCCAACACTTTATCACTCACTTCCTTCGTCATTTTTCTGGTTTCGCGCAGGATTAAAATCGACTGTATCACTGCCACAACTAAGGCAATAACTAAAAGTATAATGCAAAATACTAACGCATTAATCAGGATTTCGTACATCTTTATTTTCCTCCTCTAATTCTTTCTCTAATTCTTTTTCCGCTTCTTTTTTTCCTTCTTCAAAAGCTTCCACAAATTCATCTATTATTTGATCTAATTCCAAATCTTTTAGTTTGTTTTTAATCTTATCTCTGGTTTTTTCGCCAGTAGCAGGGGCAAAAACTAAACCGAGGGCAGCGCCAAGCAATCCACCAAACAGTAGACCGTGAACAAATCTTTTATCACTCATTATGCTTAATTTTACCCCCTATCCTCTAATCTTTCAACGCTTTTTTGCTTTAGGATAAGAACCTAAAAGTTTTAAGAAAGAACTCTTACTTTTGATTTTTTTAAGGACTTCTGCGATCTTCTTATCTTTGCGATGGCCTTCCATGTCTGCAAAGAAAAAATATTCGCCCAAGGCTTTTTTGGAAGGACGAGATTCAATTTTAGTTAAATTTATATTTTTTTCCGCGAGAACCGATAAAACATCATGCAGTCCGCCTGGGCGATCATGACGAATAGAAAAAACAATGGAAGTCTTATCCTTACCGGTTCTGGCATGATCGGATTTTGCTAAAACCACAAAACGAGTTTGATTATCTTTGGCATTAATTTTTGAGGCTAAAACCTTTAAACCATAAAGTTTAGCAGAATTAATATTACCAACAGCGGCAAACGTCCCAATTCGCAGAGAGGTCGAAACTTGCCTAACTGCATCAGAAGTACTCCTGGCTAAATGTAGCGTTGCTTTAGGCAGGCGTTTTTGCAAGAAATCTTTGCATTGATCCAAAGCTTGAGGATGGGAAATAACATCTGTTATATCTGAAAGCCTGATTCCTTTTTGCGCCATTATATAATGAAAGATATCCAGTACCATTTCTTGTTTTATTTGCAGATTTACATCTTTAGCTAGCATATCTGTAACCACACCAATGGTTCCCTCAATCGAATTTTCAATTGGCACAATGGCTTCAGAAAGTTTTCCTTTTTGAACAGCGTAAAGCAGGTCGTGGATAGTGGTATAAGGAATTAATTGGGCTTTGCCAGGCAATCTTTTACTGTACAGCTTACTAGCTTCTTCAGAAAAAGTACCTTCAGGTCCTAAAAAACCTACTTTCATACTTTTACTCCCTTTTTCTCATACTTAACTACCTGAATCTTACTTTCCTTAAGCATCTTTTGTGCCAGCTCATCTGGATAACCACCAGCATAAACTATTTTTTTAATGTTAGCGTTAATTAGCATCTTTACGCAAATAACACAAGGTTGATAATTACAATAAATGGTTGCGCCTTCGATTTTGACTCCATGGACCGCAGCTTGGACAATAGCATTTTGTTCGGCGTGAAGCCCACGGCAAAGTTCGTGGCGCTGGCCAGAAGGAAGTCCCATTTCTTTTCGCACACACCCCACTTCGTCACAATGCTTAAATCCTTTTGGAACACCATTATAACCAGTGGCTAGAATACGTTTATCCTTAACAATTAAAGCCCCAACCTGGCGCTTTACACAGGTGGCTCTCTCTGAAACATCTTGAGTCAGTTTAATAAAATAATCATCCCAGCTTGGTCGTTTCATTTTTTCCTCTTTACTACATTTTGCGCAGCACGAACAATTTCTTGAGGAGTTAAGCCATATTTAACTAGTAATTCTTTGGGACTGCCAGATTCACCGAACATGTCTTTGATCCCCACCCTGGCCATGGGAACTGATTCGTTTTCTACTACAATTTCTGCTACTGCACTACCTAGTCCACCAATAATAGAATGCTCTTCAGCTGTCACAATTGCTCCGGTTTCTTTAGCACATTTAATAATCATCTCTTTATCAATTGGCTTAATAGTATGCATATTAACTACACGAGCTTTAATTCCTTTTTTAGTTAATTCTTCAGCTGCATCCAAAGCCATATCAACCATAATACCGCAAGCAATAATGGTTACATCTTTGCCTGGTTTTAAAATCGAGGCTTTGCCAATTTCAAAATCAAAATTAGCATCTTCATGTAACAAAGGCGTGCTGGAACGGCTCAAACGAATATACATGGGTCCGTAAAACTCTGCTGCTTGTTTAATTAATTTCTCAGCTTCAAAAGCATCACCCGGCACTACTACGGTTAAATTAGGTAGCGCACGCATAATTGCAAGATCTTCATTGGCCTGATGCGAAGCGCCATCTTCTCCTGTAGTAATACCCCCATGAGTAACTACAATTTTTACATTTTGTCTGGTATAAGCCACAGAAACCCTTACCTGATCCCAGGCTCGGCCTGAACCAAACACAGCAAAAGTAGAAGCAAAAGCAATTTTGCCGCAAGTAGCCAATCCTGCCGCAGTTCCAATCATATCTTGTTCTGCAATACCCATATCAAAAAAACGATCAGGAAATTCTTTGCCAAATTTAATAGTGCGGGTTGAGGCTGCCAAATCCGCATCTAAAACTACAACATTTTTATTTTTCTTGCCCAATTCAACTAATGCTTTTCCGTAAGCATCTCGAGTAGCGGCTTGTTTTTTTTCTTTCATTCTTCAAATTCCTTTATATTGCAAAGTTCACAAATTGCTTGTTTTTGTTCTTCAAGAGAAGGAGCTTTACCATGATAATTTAAAGGATTTTGCTCCATAAACGAAACCCCTTTGCCTTTTACAGTATCAGCAATAATAATGCTAGGTTTTCCTTTTACTTTTTTAGCTTTTTCAATAGTAGAAACAATAGATCCTATGTTGTGACCATCGCAACGAAAGACTTTAAAGCCAAAAGCCGCCCATTTATCTTCAAACGGCTGGATATTTTTTATTTCCTCAATCGCGCCGTCAATTTGATACTTATTATGGTCAACAATTACAATTAAATTATCCAATTTATGATGAGCAGAAGTCATAGCTGCTTCCCAAATTTGCCCCTCATGACATTCACCATCACCCAACAGACAATAAACCGTATATTTTAAATTATCCAATCGACCAGCTAAAGCCATACCATTGGCAGCAGAAAGACCTTGCCCTAATGAGCCAGTTGACATCTCAATGCCAGGTAAGGAAAGCATATCAGAATGCCCCTGCAAAGAGCTGCCCAATTTTCGTAAAGTTTTTAAATATTTAATGGAAAAATAACCTGCTTCAGCCAAAGCTGCGTAGACAACCGGCACAGCATGCCCCTTGCTTAAGACAAAGCGATCTCGTTGTTTCCAGGCAGGGTCTTTGGCATCGTGATTAAGCAGATGAAAATAAAGCACCGTAATAATATCAGCAGCAGACAAGCTTCCACCCGGATGACCAGAACCAGCTGCACAAGTCATTTCAATGATATGTTGACGGAGTTGTTTGGCAATTTTTTCTAATTCTTTTTTCTTTTTTAGAGTAAGCATAGACAAAAATTTTACCATATTTTTATTTCTGGTTCCAGCTTTACCTTGACGCGACTTTGAATCACGGTCATTAATCTAATTACATCGCGGGCCTTGGCTTCTCCTAGATTAACAATAAAATTAGCATGTTTTTGGCTCACCTGCGCATCTCCCCTTCTCATGCCTTTGCAACCAGCTAATTCAATAATTTGACCAGCAAAGCCAGATTTAGGGTTTTTAAAAATCGAACCACAATTTGGGCTACCTAAAGGCTGCCTTGATTTTCTCATAGACAAGTATTTATTGATATCTTTCTTAATCAAACTCTTCTTTTTTTTCTTCAAGCGAAAAACAACTTCCACAATAATATATTTCTCTTTTTGAAAACGACTACTGCGGTAACCAAATTTTAAATCCTTTTTCTTAAAAACTTTTTCTTTGCCATTATAATCCAGTACAACAACTTCTTTAACCACTCTTGAAATTTCTTTACCCCAAGCTCCAGCATTCATCACCACAGCTCCTCCCACTGAACCAGGGATACCAGCTAAAAACTCAAGACCACCAAGTCCTTTACTAGCTAAAGATTTTATTAATCGAGGCAGACTAATACCAGCATTTAGTTTTGAGGTTTTAATAACCAAGCCTTTAAACCCTTGATCACGAACTAAAAGATTGGTGCCACAGCCAACAATGGCTATTTCAAGTTTTTTTTCTTTAGCAAAGAGAAGTGCTTGTTTTAGTTCTTCAATGTTTTTAGGTATACAAAAATAATCTGCCTTGCCACCAATGCGAAAGGAATTATGTTTTTTTAAGGACTCATTACGTAGAAATTTCATCTTGCATCTTTAACCGAGCCAGGACTTCTTTTCCTGTAGTATAAATATCTCCTGCTCCTAAGGTTAAAACAATATCTCCTTCTTTTATTTCTTTGATTAAATATTCTGGGATTTTTTCTTTACGCTTAATATATTCAACTTGTTTATCTTTAATACCTTCAGCAATAATTTTACCAGTAATACCTGGAATAGGTTTTTCTGAAGCAGCGTAAATATCTGTAATAATCACCTTATCTGCATCAGCAAAAGCAGTAATAAATTGATCTTGCAAAAGCATGGTGCGGCTATAACGGTGAGGCTGAAAAATGCAAACAATACGCCGGCCTGGCCAACCAGAGCGAGCAGCTGCTAGAGTAGCTTTTATCTCCGTAGGATGATGGGCATAATCATCTATAACTAAAACATCCTTATATTCGCCTACAGTTTGAAATCTTCTTCTAGCCCCAATAAAAGTACGTAGCGCACCAGCAACAGTATGAAAATCAAGGCCAAATTCAAAAGCTACGGCAAAAACTGCTAAGCTATTTAAAATATTTTGCCAGCCAGGAACCGAAAGCTTAACCTGGCCCAGCTCTTGCCTTTTTCGCATCAAAGTGTAATGGGAACTAAATTGATTATAGGTTAAATTTTTGGCACTATATTCCATCTCTTCTGACAAGCCATAAGTTATATATTTTTTATCCACCTTTTGCATTAGCTGTTGATTATGTTTATTAGTAGCATCAATAACAATAAAACCATCATTAGAAACATTACCAGCAAACTTGATAAAAGTATCAACAATGGCTTTCATGCTGCCATAATTTTCCATATGGTCTTCTTCAATATTAGTAATAATCGCAACCGTTGGATTAAGATAAAGAAAAGATTTATCTGATTCATCCGCTTCAGTCACGGCAAATTTACCATTACCCATTCGGGCGTTACCTTCTATATAATCCATATCGCAGCCAATAAAAAAGGTTGGCGCATATTTTCCAAAATCCAATACTTTTGAAAGCATAGCCGTGGTAGTTGTTTTTCCATGAGTTCCAGCCACTGCAACTCTAGTTTTACTCTGGTCCATGATCCAAGAAAGCATTTCACTTCTTTTTAAAACAGGAATACCTTTTAATTTGGCATTTTTCATTTCCAAGTTGCCGTTTTTTATGGCCGAAGAGAAAACTAATATATCAGCCTGCCGCACATTATCCGTCTTATGACCAATAGAAACATTAATGCCTAAATCTTTAAGCCGCAGGGTATTAGCTCCTTCTTTTGCATCAGAGCCAGTAACAATAAAGCCCATTTCGTGCAGGATCTTGGCAATGCCGGACATGCCACAGCCGCCAATACCTACCATATGAATGTTTTTGGTTTTTCTTTTATCGATATGAACCATAAATATAATCTACAATTTGCTGCGCAGCATTAAATTTTGCGACCATTTCTGCTGCTTTTTTTATTTTAGCATAATAAGCTTCCGAATTGTTGATAATACTAAGCATTTTTTGCGGGGTAGCCTCTTTTTGTTCAATTAGAATCGCCGCCCCAGTTTCTTGCATGGCTTTAGCATTGAAAAACTGATGATTTTCCGCAGCATAAGGAAAAGGAATCAAGATCATAGGTAACCCAACCGCACTAAACTCTGACAGGGCCGTAGCTCCGGCTCGACTTACAACTAAATCAGCACTAGCCAAATAAGAGGTGATGTTTACAGCATAAGGCACTGGTCGGTAATTTTTTGATTTAACGTTACCCAGTTTTTTCATCACCCAGGGAAAGTCACGCTTGCCAGTAATATGCAAAACAAACAATGAAGAATCAATTTTTTCTAAGATTGAAAGTATTAATTCATTTAATTTGCGTGCACCTTGGCTTCCACCTACAACCAGGACTATTTGTTTGTCCTGTGGTAAATTTAAAAGCTCCCTGGCCTTTTGCTGATTAACCCCATTAATAATTTCAGATCTAACCGGATTGCCAACTACGTCACCTTTTAAATAAGATTGGGCTTGCTCAAAAGCTAAGAAATTATGATCAGAAAACTTGGCACAAAATCTATTAACCATCCCAGGCAATGAATTTTGTTCTTGTAAAATAATTGGAATACCCAGCACTTTTGCGGCTAAAACAACAGGAAGGCTCACATATCCACCGGTTGAAACCACTACTCTGGGTTTAAACTCTTTTAAAATAAATAAAGATTGAAAAAAACCAATTATAGAAACAAAGGGTGCACTAATCGCTTTATAAGAGATTTTACGCAATAAACCTCGCGCCCAGATAAGCTTTAAAGCAAAGCCATATTTTTTAATAATATCTTTTTCCAAGCCCTCACTACTACCAATAAACAAGACTTCACCCTGAAATGACTGAGCAATAGCAATGCCTGGATAAATATGCCCACCGGTTCCACCGGAAACAATTACAATTTTCATTGTTTGGTCTCCATCGAAATATTAAGCAAAATGCCAACGGAAAAAAGCCCAATTACAGTAGAAGTTCCACCATAACTAATAAAAGGAAGTGGAATGCCGGTAGTAGGAATTAAACCCACAACCACCATTAAATTGATCACAGCTTGAAGAGAAATCCAGGAAACCAATCCTGTTGCCAGCAAATAATTAAAATTCTCCTTTGATAAAAAAGCAATTCTAAAACCACGAATGGCAAATATTATAAATAAAATTACCACTGTTATCCCACCCATAAATCCCATTTCTTCACAAAGAATAGCAAAAATAAAATCAGTAAATTGTTGTGGAAGGTAAAAGAATTTTTGCCTGGAAGCACCTAGCCCCAAGCCAAACAACCCACCAGAACCAATGGCATATAAAGATTGGATAATATGAAAACCTATTCCCTGCGGATCCTGCCAAGGATCAAGATAAGCAACAACACGGCGCAGGCGATAAGGCGAGCTTAAAGCCAGAATCAACACTCCCATAACTCCTATTCCAAATAACGCCGACAAGTGAATTAGTTCTGCCCCAGCAGCAAACAACATAATAAAAGAGGTGATGCTAATCATGATCGCAGTACCCAAATCCGGTTGAGCAATAATTAACCCACAAACCAAAGCCATAACAATTAAGATTGGAACCAAACCTTGCCCAAAATTCTTAATCCTCTCTTTCCAACCAGAAAGCAAGTTTGCCAAGAATAAAATCATAGTAAATTTAATTAATTCAGATGGCTGAAAAGTAAAAATCATCAGATCAATCCAGCGCGAAGCTCCACTAATCTTTTTACCCAAACCCGGTAAATAAATTAATAATAAAAGCACAATAGAAACTATAAAAATCAAATTTGACCATCTTTTTAGAGTTTTAAGATCAATTCTTAATCCAAAATACAAAGCTGAAAAACCAAGCAATAAATATAAAATATGACGTTTGATAAAATAATAAGTATCACCTAATTTTAAGGCCATAGTAGGACTGGCAGAAAAAACCATGATCAAGCCAATGGCTGACAAGCATAAAGTTGAAAACAATAATAAATAATCAATCTTTAATGTTTTTGACATATTGTTTAAATAGTTTTCCTCGTTCTTCAAAATTCTTAAACTGATCAAAGCTGGCACAAGCCGGGGAAAGCAAAACGATATCCCCTGCTTCTGCTAATTGATAAGCTTTGCTTACTGCTTCCTCAAGATTTTGGGCTAACACAGCTTTTTCAAAACCGTTTTTTCTAAATCTTTCGGTGGCTTCCCCAATCAGCACCACCTGTTTAGCTTGCTGACGAACCATTTCACGAAGTGGCTTTAAATTGGTACCCTTATCTTTTCCGCCTAAAATCAAAATGATGTTTTTCCCAGGAAAACTTTTTAACGCCACCATAGTTGAATCAGGATTAGTGGCTTTTGAATCATTATAAAACTTAATACCCTTAATTTCTCTAACTAATTCTATGCGGTGCGGAACTCCTGGAAAAGTTTCTAGCACCACTTTAATAACATTTGCCCCTACTCCACAAATTTCTACTGCTTTTTTAGCGGCTAAGGCGTTTTCTACATTATGTTGACCAGGAATACGCAGTTTTTCGATTTTTTCTTGTTTGGAAAAAGGAACCTTCTTGCTTTTTGCTCGCTCAACCATTTTTACGACCAGTGGATCCTCAACATTGTAAATTAGATAATCATTACTAGTTTGATTTTCAAAAATTCGAGCTTTTTGTTTAACATATTCTTGCATTGATCCGTGTCTTTCTAGATGATCTTCTTGAATATTTAGAATTAAGCTGATCCAAGGTTTAAAATCATGAATAGCTTCTAGCTGATAACTGCTGATCTCTGCCACAATATAATCTAAATTTGAATCATCAATTGAAACAAGCGGAACACCAATATTGCCAGCCACTGCAACGTTTTTACCACCGGCCTTTAACATTTCACCAATCAAAGTTGTTGTGGTAGTTTTTCCATTGGTTCCGGTAACAGCGATAATAGGTTTTTTAAGCAACTGAAAAGCCAATTCAATTTCAGAAAGGATGGGAATTTTTCTTTTTTTAGCTTCTGCTAAAACCGGAATATCAAGATGAATACCGGGACTAACAACAATGAGGTCAGTGTTTTCTAAATCCTTTAATGTGTGGCCGCCACATTCGGTGGCTGAAACAAAAAAATCCACGCCAAGAGATTGTAATTTTTCACAAACAGCGGTCCCACTCTTGCCCAGACCAAAAACCGCTACTTTTTTCTTTTTAAGTTCAAGCATGCTTTTTGTTTATTGATTAATTCTTTGATTCCCTTTTGGGCAAGAGTAATCATTTTATCCATTAATTCTTTTGAAAAGGCTTCGCCTTCAGCTGTTCCCTGCACTTCCACAAATTTACCCGATTCAGTCATTACCACATTCATATCTACATCAGCTTTAAAATCTTCTTCATAGCACAAATCCAATAAAGACGTATCATTGATAATCCCCACACTTATTGCGGCTAAGTGTTCTTTAAGAGGATTTTCATCTATTTTTTTATCTTTTCTCAACAAAGCAATTGCGTCATAAAGAGCAATGTAGGCACCAGTGATAGAAGCAGTGCGTGTGCCACCATCAGCCTGAATCACATCACAATCAATATAAATAGTTCTTTCCCCCAGTTTTGTCATGTCAATAATAGCCCGCAGGCTTCTGCCGATTAATCTTTGGATTTCATGAGTACGGCCTTTACCTTTTTGATCGCGGTTCGTGCGCTGTTGGGTTGCCCGGGGAAGCATCGCATATTCAGCCGTTACCCAACCTCGCCCACTATTTCTTAAAAAATGAGGCACTCCTTCATTAACCGAAGCAGTACAAATTACTTTGGTATTACCCATTTCAATACAAACAGAACCTTCGGGATATTTTAAAAAGTTACGGGTAATTTTTATTTGTCGTAGTTCAGACGGTTTTCTGCTGTCGATTCTCTTCATTTTTCATTTCTCCCTTCAAACGGTCCCGGCCAGCTCTAACAGTTCTCAGTATTCTAGTGCTGGTAGCTTCTAAATTAGCTAGAACATCGTCCGCGTAACTATCTGCTCCTTCACGGATTTCTTTTGCCATTTGATAAGCTTGCTGCAACACTTCCACCGCCTTAGCTTCGCTATTATCTTTTGGTTGACCTTCAACTTGAGCTACTTCTCGCCCTTCACCCTTAGTGGCAATGGCTTCTTTAGCCAAGCCTTCTCCGCCCTGTACTACCAATCTCATTTTATCAATAATGGATAGTATTTTTTCTTCATCCATTAACATTTTTTTAGTAAACGGGATCTTAAACCCATCCAATATAGTCGATTCCAGCGTATCCAGTAATCCTAGTATCTCCATTATTTATTCCCCCTTTTTTTCGACAATGCTTTGGCCACAGCCTTTGGCGCTAAATCTTTAATATCACCGCCTAAACTTGCAATCTGTTTTACAAAACTGGACGAAAGGTACGAATATTTATAATCAGTCATAAAGAAAAGAGTCTCAATATCAGGTGCCATTTTGCGATTGGTAAGTGCCATTTGAAATTCATAATCAAAGTCAGAAACAGCTCTTAGCCCCCTAACAATAACTCTGGCTTTTTTCTTTTTAGCGTAATCAACCAAAAGCCCTTCGAAACTTTCTACTTTAACATTGTCTAAATGAGGTACGGATTTTTCAATCATCTTTTCACGTTGAAGAAGAGAGAATTTGGATTTTTTATCCGGGTTTTTAATTACAGACACAATTACCTGGTCAAACAAGTTAGCCGCCCGCTCAATAATATCTATATGACCATTGGTAACTGGATCAAAACTACCCGGATACACTGCTATGTTCATAAAAAGTTAACTCCGTCTCCCCATAATTTGTTTCTCTGAATTTCTGAAGCTTTTCGTATGTTGCTTCAACCTGATGTTGCTTGCGGTGCTCTGCTATTACTATTCCTTTTTCCTTCAGTAAACTACCATCTGACAATTCCTGTAAAACCTTTTTTAAAATAGGATTATCATAGGGAGCACCAATAAATATTATATCAAATTTTGCCTCTTTTTTCTTAAGTATTTTAAGCGCTTTTATCACATCTAAAGCATAAACCTCCGCCTGATCAGAAACCTGACAATTTTCAAGGTTCTCTTTAAGAAACCGTACAGTTTTCTTGTCTAATTCAGCAAAAATGGAACGAGTTGCCCCGCGCGAAAGCGCTTCAATGCCCACTGCCCCGGTTCCGGCAAAAAGGTCTAGAAAGTATGAATCAGCAATCTTGTTCTGTAAAATATTGAATAAAGCTTCTCTAGCTCGATCCGAAAGCGGACGGATGCTATTGTTAGGAGCTTTTAATTTTCTGCCTTTGGCTTTGCCAGATATTATCCGCATGATTATAATCGCTTTCAATTAGTTCTAGGGCTGCTTTACGAGCTTCTAGGAGAATTTTTTCGTCTTTAATTATATCAGCCACTCTAAAATTAGGCAAACCGCTTTGACGTACCCCACAAACATCACCTGGACCTCTAATTTTTAAGTCCATTTCAGCAATTTTAAAGCCATCGGCCGTGTCCAACATAGCTTTAATTCGAGCTCTTGAATCATCACTTTTAGGGTTGGCCATTAAGAAACAATATGACTTTTCCTGACCCCGACCTATCCTTCCCCTCAGTTGGTGCAATTGGGATAAACCAAACCGTTCAGCATGCTCGATAACCATAATAGTTGCATTGGGAATATCAATGCCCACTTCAATCACTGTAGTTGAAACCAGGATTTGGATTTTGTTATTTTTAAAATCATTCATAATTTTGTCTTTTTCTTTAGCTTTCATTCGACCGTGCATAAGTTCTACCTTAAATTCGGGAAAAACCTGCTCTTGTAGCTTATCCGCAGTTTCCTTAGCCGCTTTTAAATCAACCTTTTCAGACTCTTCGATTAAAGGACAAACTACAAACAGTTGACGGCCTTCTTTGATTTTTTTACGCATAAATTCATAACTGCTTTTTCTTTTGCTTTCTGGAACAAAAAGGGTTTCTACCGGTGTCCTTCCCGGCGGCAGCTCGTCAATAATTGATTTTTCCAACTCACCGTATAAAGTTAAAGATAATGAGCGAGGAATCGGTGTTGCAGTCATAACCAAAACATCAGGGGTCAGGCCTTTTTTAACCAGCTCGGCTCGCTGCAAAACTCCAAAGCGGTGTTGTTCATCAATAATAATCAAACCTAATTTATCAAACTTCATTTCTTCTTGAATCAAAGCATGAGTACCAATAAATAGATCTGCCCCAATGTGTTTAACAGCTCGAGTTCTCAAGCCAACTTTAATCTTTTGTTTTTTTAACAAAGCGGAAATTTTATCGTAATGCTGGACCGCCAAAATCTCGGTCGGAGCCATAATAGCGACCTGATAACCATTATGAATAGCATTTAAAGCTGCAATAGTAGCCACAATGGTTTTTCCAGAGCCAACATCACCCTGAAGCAAACGATTCATCGGGTGTGGGTTTTTCATATCTGTTACAATTTCAGCCACCACTTTTTCTTGTGCTTTGGTTAAGTTAAAAGGCAAGGAATTCAAGAAAAGATCAAGTTTAGAGTGTTCAAGCTCAAAACTAATACCTTTGGTCTTTTTTATTTTCTTTTTACGCAGTTCAATACCCAGTTGGAAGATAAAAAAGTCCTCAAACGCAAATCTGCGATGGGCTTCTTCTATTTGAGTTAAATCTTCGGGAAAATGCAATATGTTAATGGCTTTTTGGGGTTCCATTAATTTATACTTTTTAATTAATGCTGGGGGAAGGATATTCTGAATCTGTTCTAAATAATTAAGCAAAGCGGTTTGGATCATGCTTTTTATCTTTTTAGGATAAAGCCCTTTCGTAAGGTTATAGCGAGGGATAAATTTTAAGTTTTCACCAGTATCCACTTCAAATTCACGTACACTTAGCTGTAGATCTCCATCAAATTCTGATTGTTCTATTCGTCCTGAAACAAAAATTTTCATCCCTGGTCGAAAAAGTTTCATTAAAAAGGGTTGATTAAACCACACGGCATTAATGGTTCCAGTTTTGTCTGAGAGTTTGACCTTTAGAACAGAATAGCGATTGCGAGTAAAATTATGATTTACCCTTTCAACAGTAGCATTGATGATCTCAAATGGTGACGATTGAAGTTCTGCAATTTTCTTTAATTTTGTGCGATCCTCATATTCACGAGGAAAGTAAAAAATCAAATCTTCAATGGTCTCAACCCCCACCTTTTTCATCACCTTGGCTAACTTGGGGCCTACCCCTTTTAAGTATTGAATAGGAGTTTTTAACTTATCTTTTACCACGAAAACATTATACTACCATTTGCCTGATAGCGAAATGCGATGAACGTTGGAGGTGGAAAGTGACATTTGGGAAACAAAAGCATAATCAACTCTCGCGATTTCTGACTCAAAACCAGCACCAGCAGATAGGCCGTTACCAGCATATCCCAATCTCATAGATAATCCCTCTTGCACATACTCATAACCCAACGCTAATGCCGCGCTATAACCCGATCTTAAGGTTTGAACGAGATCGACTGCAAACAAGCCAGGATTACTTTTAGCATAAGCAAAGCCAAGGCAGAGTTTGGGTGGTGAGGTTTCTGAAGCACCCGTTCCCCAGGTTTGGGCATTCACCATATCATCAACCCTCGCCCCTACTCTAATTTCAGCATCTTTAATTTTTCGCTTAGCTAAAATTGCTGGAGTAACACTATATCCGCTAGCCTGTCCGCCAGCAACAGTATACATATCTGAAGTCAGATATTTTGTGGTTAAGCCTAAAGAAAGATTGTCATTAACCTTTTTACCGTAAGAAAACAAATAAGCATTGGAAAAATAGCTGAACGAGCTAAGATCAACTACTTCATTGTTATTGTCAACTTCAGAAGAAGTGGTAACAATATTCCCCATACCAATCTGCACCCAGGAAACGCCAAGGGTGCCGCCAAGAAGAGGTTTTACATAACTCAAATAATAATGATCCGCATCAGTTGAGAGCTTGGTCTGCATGCTAGTGATTTCATTATCAGTTATGAAACCAAGACCAGCCGGATTCCAATAAGGAGCATCGGCATTGTCTGCAACCGCAACAAAACAACCACCCATACCAAGAGGACGAGCTCCTACTCCAACGTTGAGGACGGCTATGTCGAGACCGGCTTGGCCATCGGCAAAAGCGGCAAAGCCAAATGACAAAATCCAAAATCCAAATAAAATCCAAATGACAAATCGTTTAATCATTTGAGCACCGCGACCTTTCCTCGCACAGATAGGGTTTGGCCATTTAAAGTTGCGAGGATTTCAAATGGATAAATTCCATTAAGCACCAGATCGCCTCGGTCATTTCTGCCATCCCAATCAACATCATTGTACTTACTCCAAACACTGGCACCCTCACCATCTGTTGGGCAGTTGGTAATTTCTTTTACAAGTCTGCCTGTTATATCGTAAATACGAATCGTAACCGAATCAGTGTCGGCACCTAAACGGTAACGAATTTTAGTAACTTCACGATTTGGATTAAACGGGTTTGGATAATTTGTTACTCCAGTTAAAGTAATTGATGGGGCAAGAGTAAACGATCTAACTTCAGAAGTAGATGATTCATTAGTTGTAAAAGCCGTAACTTTCCAGTAATAAGTATCCTTATCCAAGCCTGGATCAAATTCATGGATAGCATAAGTGTAATAAAACAAACTAGAATCATCTTTATCAACAGACCCAGTATTAGCTGATTTTAAGAAGTTCTGGGATAAAATAGTAAAATTATCATTTTTTGCCAAATCAATCCTGTATTCCTGCGCATTACCCTTGACATGTTTCCACTCAAAAGTTGGTCGGATTGAAGTTACATCAGCTGTGTCATTGGGAGAAATGAGAGTTGGGGTTTCGAGAGTGAGCGATTGGGTAATATATATTCCTGTATCAATAACATTAAAAGCTTGAGAACCAGAAGGATTTTCGGTTACAGTTCCCTTAACTGGAGCAAAATCAAATGGTATTTTTTGAAAATAAGCGTTCCAATAATCAACATAAACACCTTTCCAAATAACATAAGCATTATCATTTTCATCAGCAATTATACAAGGGTCATTATCAGACATATTATCAATTGTTAATTTTGCTGTACCAATCAACCCTTCCATTTCATATTGCCATCTCTGATAATAGATTTCATTATTCTGAACATATACCCTATGCCAATAGTTATTACCTTTCACTATATCTTGCCCTTCTAAAACATTGTCAATTCCTGTTTCTGGACCCCATTTTACTCCCCATGCCATTCCATTATTATTGCTTTCTCTACCAAACATATGAATGTCACCAGGAACCTCTTTGTACCAATAAGCATGAATTACATTTGCCGCACCCCATTCAATATAAGGACTAAAATAACCTTGTTGTTCTTTAACTAAATTTTTATCATCTTCTGCCATAACACTAACAGCGTAATCAACATTGCCATTACTAGCTTCATCATAAGGTTCTACTACAAATAAATAATTACCTTCATTAACATAGTCACCGCTATCATTTTTACCATCCCAGATATAGGTTTTCTGACCAATTTCAACATAACCATCTTCTAATGTATGAATTGTTCTTACTGTAACCCAATCACCTTTGCAGATAGAAGCTTTATATTTCACAGTAGGAGAATAATTATCGGTTATAGTCCATTTTAATTCAGCTGTTTCATATAATTGATTAAAAGGATTAGGACTAACAGAATTAAATACCATATCAGGCTTAACCGTATCTATTTTAAACACTTTACTATTTGAATCCTTGCTATATCCCATCACATCAACGGCTTTAATATAAATAGTACGCTCACCATCGGAAAGTGTTGGATGCCAAGGTGAAAGCACATTACCTTGCGAAACACCATTTATATATCCCACATAATGATCCACTCCGCTTCCACCATTGTCCCCAGGATTAGCCCAACTTATGTAAGGCGAATTATGATTTGACCAAGTATTTACTGGTGTATGGGAAACAGATAAATCTGGAGCGTTCGGAGCGGTTGTGTCAATTTTAAAAGTAGTAGCTGACGAAGTTTTTGTTCTACCTGCATTATCATATATTTTAAATTGCGCTGTGTGCGATCCATCACTAAATTGCGTTGACCAAGTAGTGCTTTTGTTTAAATTGGTTTCTATACCATCAACAATAACTCCATAATGATTAATTCCTGAACCGCTTCCATCGCTTGAACCAAAAGACATGGACACATTTTTATTGGTTGACCAAGTATTATTGAAATGCCCACTAGTAATAGTTGGGCCGGAAGTAAAATATGGATCATTAAGGTCTAAGGTTATCGTATCAAAGTCATCAGAATAATTTCCAGCCTTATCCATAACTCTTACATAAATTGTTTTACTTCCATCATTGCCCGGCAATGTCCAGGCTTGCGGGTTGAGATAACTGCTCCAATTGCTCGCAGCAGAACCATTAGAAAGACAAACCTTATCAATACCAGAACCAGTATCTGTTGCTGACCAGTAAATATTTACACTGGAAGAAAGAGTATAAGTTGGATTACCATTGTTAATAGTGATATCGGCAGAAGGCGCTATTTTATCAATAACTACATTCTGAGACTTAATTATCGCACTATTACCAGCATCATCAGTTAAGAATATTTTCAAGGCGTATTGGCCATCAACTAAATTACTACCGTCCCAAGTAAAAGAATAACTGCCACTTTCCTTTTCAGTATCATTAAGAATGACTGCTTTTTGCACATCACCCTGATAAGCTTTTATATTCACTTTAGCTTTACCAGAATTATCAGAAATCTGATAACTAACAGTAGTTGTTTTTTGGGAAGAATTTAAACTCCCAGGTGCAAAATAAGCTGGTGAAGCTGAAAAAGCAGTAATTTGCGGCACAGTATTATCAATCGCCACCCATTTGTCTCCCAGCTCGTTTATATTAGCAACTTGCCCACGGAAATCTTTTACCTCAACCACCAGCTTGTAATTACCATTGGTTTCAACCCCTGGCCAATCAACATAAATATCTTTTGCAGACAAGGCTTCTTCAACTGGAGAGCTCCAGACTAACTGGTCATCTGCATCATAAACTTTAACCTGATAAGTTCCCACCTTCTTCATACTGCCCACATATTTATCCCAATCAATATCCAAATCCATTGCCTTGATCCATTCAGAAGGATAAATAGCAGAAGGAGTAATACCAATGTTTATCTTAAAATATAGCTTGGCTCTTTTATAATTTGAGCCATCTTCGCTATTGCCAAAAGGAGAAATTATTAATGGGTCAGGATTATTAACTATTTCCTGATCAGGAGGCACAATTTTTAAAGCATTATCCTGAATCCAAAAAGTACCACCATATTTTATTTCGGTAACATTACCAGCTGCATCCTGGGCAGTGACAATATAAGCGTATTTCCCCGGTTCAGCATACTGGTCTTGATTGTAAATACCATTCCATTGAATAGCATGATCCACACCACCCTGCTTCCACTGACCATCTATTAAAGTTGTTACTTTATTATCATCGGTAAAGTCTTCTTTCTTATAAGAAACTTGATCATTAGGAATTTTGTGCACGCCTAAAATTAACTTTGAATCTTCAGATAACTTATAATGTAAAGTAGTAAGAACCGGGATACTCCCACCAGGATCAGCATTAGTAGCAAAATGATGCGGATTAGCAATTAAATCATCATTGTTTTCATCAACTATATTTATTACCTCGGGAGTAGCAATATCAATTATAAAATTACCAGTGGTTTCCAAAGCTCCTTCATTGCCAGCTGAATCTAAAGCAGATACAGAAATAATTGCATACTCATTATTCTCATTAGCATCAACCATATCTTTATCCAATACATATTTATAATGATACTCATCATCAATCAACTCATGATATTCTGCTGGCTCATCATTAACTTTAACAGTTGGGTTTAATGGAAGATCTTCAGAAACATTAAAATAAATATCCACATCATCATTATGTTTGGCGTAATATACTCCATTCCTTAAGTTTGGTGTTTCGCAAAGAAGATTGGTTATGGTTGGAAGTGTGGTGTCGGCTACAAGCAAATCAGAAAGAGAATGAACTAATTTATTATTAGCTAAGTCCGTGGCTTCAATTGTAACTAAAACAGGGCCATCAAAACCAGAGATGATATCGAATTTAGCAGTATACTGGTCGCTGACCGTGGCAAGGATGGTTTCTGCTGAAGCTTGGGTTACATAAACTTTTGGTGTTGATTTAAGCACTTCTGAAACAGTAAAAGCCAGGGTTACCTCACCCTCTGGCGCTGGACTGATATCAATGGACGTAACGGTTACTTCCGGGGAGGTGGAGTCGGCTACAAGTTCGCTCGGGGCAAGCGAATAAATGAATAAAGAATCATTGTATTCAACCTCAAGAGAAATGGGCAAAGTACCATCAGGTTCATCACCTACTATGTAATAATAGTGATAATCATAACGGCTGTTGTTTATTTTTTCGGATGAGTCATAAGAAGCAAGGTTATTCCCAATATAAATAACAGGAATCGAATCAACTATTTGTGAAAGGCTGAAATCAATGAATACTTTTGTGTTTTTGTTAACATAAAGAGGATTAATATCAATATTTTTAACTTCTAGTGAAGGTATTTCTACAACGACTTCTGCAGTTGGAGTTGTTTCCTCTTGTGTAGGAGTTTCAACAATTACCGTCTCAATCGTCACAGATTCAAAAGCTTCACCAGTATTGCCAACTAAATCAGTAGCCTGCACATGAATTAAATAAATATCATCAGAAATCACTTCGCCAGATATATTGGTTCCATCCCAAACAATGGTGGGCAATGTAAAAGTGGTAAGGCCTGAAGCTTCAACACGTTTAGCTGAAACAAGAGTTTTCACCAATTCATGATTCTGTTTTTTAATGTGAAATGAAACATCGGCATCCTCTGAAAGAGAATAAGCAATAGCAGTTTCTTCATTTTGCCCGTCACCATCCGGCGAAAAAGGATTAGGGCTAATATCTTCAACTTTCACAACCGGTTTATCATTATCAACCAATAAATCAAGGGTTTCAGGCGCAGCCATGGTCCCAAGACCATCTTGCCCGGATATTTTTACATAATATTGACCACTATTAACATTGAAGCTTTCTGTAATTGGATTCCACTCATAACCATAAATGCCAGCTGTATGGTTAAACATCTTCTCAAAAACAACTTCATTGCTTGAGTTAATCACTTCTATTTTTACCAGGGCTTCCTGGGTTATGAATTGAGATGGATAATCAATGGAATAACTCATGGCAACATTAATATAAGGAGAAATAATAGCTGGACTAATGTTTAAATTAACTTCTGGTTTTGTGGCAATCAATAATATATTTCCAAAAGCCTGCACTTGGGTCCCTACCAAATCTTCAACAGTTATTAAATACTGATACTCTCCATCTTTTGTTTCTAAGTCGAAATCCATGCTGCCATCCCAATAAAAAGAATAAGTACCTGGAGTTTGGGTTTCCTTTTCAATCAAACGCTTAACCGTTACCCCACTTGGACCTAAAATATCAATAGTAACTTTATATTCAATAACTCCGCCATCAAGCGTGTAAGACATTTTGGTTAAGTCGCTGTGACCATCACCATTTGGAGTAAAGGTTGATGGAAAAACCTGGTGGTTAGATATTGTAATCGGATTTGGATTAAGCGCAAAGGTTTCCGTGATTTTCTCTGCAATATTCTTAGCTTGATCTTCTGCCACAACTTTAATATAGCGGTTATGGCTGGTTTCGGAGTTCTCATCAAAATTATAAATTATAGTATAGTTATCCGGATAAACTTCATCGTTGAAAAGCAAGGTTTCAATCTCATTGCCATCAAGATCATAAACTTTAACGCTTACTTTTGCTTTTTCCGGGATATTATATTCCAGCACTGCTCTGTTTTGTTGATAATCAACACTAAGAGGCTTAGCCACAATAGAAGGAGGAGTATTATCAACTAAAACCGTATTGGTTACTACAGCTGGATTACCGCCTTCGGGATCAATAGCGTAAACCATAAATTCATACGAACCATCCCCTACCCGATACTGATTTTTAACTGCCTTGGGACCATCATAATCAGCCATAAAATCACCATACCAGCGTACGGTCTGCTCACCCTTGTTTTGAATTTGTTCATTAATCAAATTGCGAATTGACTTGCTGCCTTCACCCAATATATCAATAGAAACTTCTAAATTATCGCGGGACAAATAATATTTAATCTCCGTATAATTATTGTTTTCATTAATCGGAGAAAAAGGATCCGGTTCTGCAAAAGCAAAAGGAACCAGTGAAGGAGATTTATCAATGGTAATAGTTTTAACTTCAGAAGTAGCAATATTTCCTACCCAATCTTCCACAGTAATATAATATGAATACAGACCACCCATTAATTCATTCTTGCTGCCTCGACCATCCCATTGATAACTACCAACTGACAATTGACCACTAACAACCTCGCTGGTTGTTGGGTATATAAAATTTTCAGTTGGGTTTTCGTATTGTTTAAATAAAGCTCCATCTTCTCTAAATATCTTTAATCTGGCATAAACCGGTTCTGAAAGTGCGTAAGCAAAAATGGTCTTATCTTTAACTCCATCATCATTAGGAGTAAACGGGTTTGGGTCGGCACTAAAACTTTGAATTTCAGAAGCCTTGGTATCAACATAAACTTTATAGCTGGAATTTGGAGAAACATTACCAGCACGATCAACCGCGTAAATAGTTACATTATAAAGGCCGTCAGTTAATTTTGATTCAAATTTGTCCTGCGCCAGTTCGTAATTATAATTTTTATCCGCTTCGGCAGAAACAGTGTCATCAAGCAAGGCACCAAAGTTAAAATGAAGCTCGCCTTTTTCATTCATTTGCATTTCATAAGTAATTGAATCATATTTCCCGTCTCCATTAGGCGAAAAGGCGTAAAGGTTGGCGGCAGAAGAAAGAGTTGGTGGGATGGTGTCAATCATCACTTCTTGATTAGCATATCCAATATTTCCAGCTAAATCTTGAGCAAAGATATTAATTAAGTATTGACCATCCTTAATAATCTTGTCATTTTCATCATATCCACCCCACAAAACCTTATAATAATTATCCTTTATATAAACGGGCAGACTTTTAATTATTTCATTAGAATCCAAATCAACAACTTCTGCACTAATATAGGTTATAGCCTCAGAAACCTCAAAAGAAACAATAATAGTATCTTTTACATTATCCGCATTAGGGGAAAAATATTCGTTGTCTAAAATTACATTATTAAATTGAGGAGGGGTTAAATCCAAATAAAATTGCTTATAATATTGATTTTTATTACCAGCTTCATCTTCTAATATAAGCTTACAGTTATAATAACCATCAGGCAAAAAAGCCGTCTCACCCTTATCAGGCCAAAAATTAATATACTCCACTTCTTTAGAAACCTTAATCGTTGGGAGCTGCCCAACGATTTCTTCTGATTCTCCTGTAACAATAGTTATTAAAACTAATGAATCTTCTGATACCTGATAATTAATTTCTAGGTTATCATTGATGCCATTATTATCAGGGGAAATTAATAGATTAGACAGTTCATACTTAATAGCTGCAGGCTTAGTATTATCAACACTGATAACAAACTCAGCAGGAAACGATTCTTTTTTACCATCCAAACTAACAGCCTTTAGATCTAATAAATAGTCTCCATCATTTACAATTTCATCTTCTTTGTCTCTACCGTTCCACACTACTTGGTAATTGCCAGGATTATATTTTTTATTGTCAATTAGAGTACTAATTAGCATTGTTTGTGTAGCGTTTTTTATGTCCGCATCAATATAAGCAGATTCATCCAAACCGAATTGCAATATATAACTATCCTTAGAGCCATCTCCGTTCGGCGATATCCTTTTGCTTGTTTCCTCTACATCTTTAAACTTAACAGCAATACTATAAACAACAATATCTCCCTGATTACTAATTACATAGAGATTCCCATCTGAACTGACAGAAAGATTTTTGGGCGAATCAATACTTCCTTCCCCTAAAGCATCTGCTCCATAATAAGTGACAAATTTACCATCTTGATCTAATTTCTGAATTCTATTATTTCCCGTGTCAGCAACGTAAATACTATTATTGGGATCAACAGCAATATCTTTTGGATATAAAAAGTTAACCTTTCCTCTTCCTTTGATACCAAAATCCATCAACAAAGTACCATTAGAAGAATATTTTTTAATAGCGTTATCAACATCGTCAGCTATATAGATGTTTCCAGCTTGATCAACATCTATACCATGGACTTTATGCACAACTTTTGAAGAACCAGAAAACACAGAAACTTTATTACTAGACATCTTAATTTCGGAATATTTATTGTTGCCAGTATAAACCCAAATTTTATTGTTTATCGGATCATTCACATAAAGATCGTTATTTTCAGCAAGAAATAAATCTGAAGGATGCCATTTATTCGCTGGCTTAGATAATGTTTTTATATAGTCAATTTTGTCTCCAGCATCATAAAATTGCATAATTTTCTGATTACCAGTATCAGCAACAAAAATATCACCATTGTCATCAGTAGTAATTGCTTGGGGATTGTTAAATTTAATCGCGGAATCAGAAGAAGCTAAGATTTTTCCTTGAGAGTCAACCTTCAAAACATTCTTTTCAAGCCTATAAATTCCTTTTGAAGAAGTAGTCACCTTTACCATAGACGCTGTTATTGATAAAGGTAAAAAAATTGCTATTAAAAATATAAAAGCAACTTTTCTCATTTTTTAGATTTAATTTCGAGTAACATTTCTCCCTTTTTACTAAATTTAACAACTCGATTGTTATACGTATCACAGACCCAAATATTGCCGAAAGGATCAATAACTAAACCAGAAATATTTCTTCTTAAAATACCTTCACCAAATCTAGCAATTTCTTCACCTTCAGGATTATATTTCCTTACTGCACAAGCAACTGGGTCACTGCTCAACACAAAAACATTCCCATCAACATCAACATCTAAACCTTCTACTGAGTAAAATTTTTCTTCCCATTGTTGCCAAGGCAATAAAAAGTCTGGTTTTGGTTCCCCCCAGGCAGCAATAAACTTTCCATCAGTAGTAAATTTCTGCACTCGATGCATACCAGCATCCCAATCCCCCATAATAAATCTATCTTCACCTGTATAAACTAAATTATTCTTCTTATCTACTGCTAGATACTTTAAGCCAAAAAATTCGCCTTCTTTCCTACCCCACTTACCCCACTCTGCAATAAAATTGCCGTCCCTATCAAACTTAAGCACTGTTCCCCGTCCACCATCTGCAACATAAATATTATCTTGTGCATCAACCGCTATATCTTTTAAGGCTCCCAGCTGCCCCTCTTGTGCGCCAAATTCCCCAAAAACCTTTATAGGATGACCATCTTTTTGATCCAAAATACCCACCGCATAATCTCTAACTTCGCTCGTGCTAACACCCCAATTATATTTTTTAATTATTTTTGACCAAGTCAAACGCGTGCCAAAAACACATAATTGGCCTCTGCTGTTATAAGTAAGAGAAGGATATGGTTTAATTACTTTATTTAAAAACTTATCAACATCAGGTTTTATATCCAAATATTTAAGCACTTCTCTAGCAATTTCTTTATCTTTAAAACGAACCTTTTTATTGTCATTTTGAATTATATATGCATTCCAATCTGCTACAGCCGCCGACCCATCATATGTTCCCCTGCCACGTTGATGCATATCAAACAACCTAGCCGCTATTGAGCCTATATATTCTCCATTATTACTAAATCTCAATAAAGTACCATAATATCTATCTTCTAATTTCCCATGCACATAAATATTGCCCTCTGAATCACAACCTATACCTTCAGGCTCATCAAAAAAATAATTTCCCTCATTAGGCAAGGATGCATTAGCTATTCCAAAACAGCAAATAAAAAACAAACAAATCATTAAAACTGTCTTTCTCATTGTAACCTCCTACATTCCATTAATTCCGATCCCAATTTTGCTGGCAACATTGCACAAACATTCTCATCATTCCACGGCCACAAGACCTCATTTTTATCAATACCAAAATCAATTTTCATATTTTTATTACTCTGTTTTGCTGCCCAATCCCAAACATAATAAGCTTGCTCACTACAGTAAAAACCATTAGTTTCTCCATCATAATGACCCAAAATATTTAGGGTAATTTTTTGGCCATCTTTTCTATTTAAAAGCGGTGCTAAAAATGGCATATCATAAGGTTTACCCTCTTGTTCCTTCGTACGTTGTACAACCTTATTTCTGACATCTTCATTTACAATTTTCCTTGGTTGGGCAGAATAATAAAAACGATGATTAAGAAAATCCTTATTAACTTCCGAAATACCATCAAAATATATAGGATGGCTCCAAACTCCTCTACCTCTCCAAGATTCTGATACTTTTCCTTTAGCAATATATATCCCAACATGATCTGGTTCTTTTGGCAAAGCATCTAGATCATTGTCATCTTTTGTACAAAAAAGCATGTCCCCCTTTCTTAAAACATATTTTTTGCTAATAACTTTGTTTTCAAAGTCAAAGGCAACAATTATTTTCTTTGTAATTACTTTTTCTTTACCATCTTTAATTATCAAAAATTCTAAAGTATTTTCTCCTTCCTCGAAATCAGCATCAATAAGATTATAATCATTTTTAAATTCCCAGTTACTATCTGTTAAAAAAGGGCCTTTTTCCAACCCCTGAGAAGATTTAACATGGATTTTTGTCCCCTCTGGAGCAAAAACAGACAATCTCACTGCACATTTTAACCTACCATCTAAATCAGGAGAATGACCCCAAATCACTTCGCCATCACCCGGATACAACAAAGCAAAATAAGGTTCTTCGTTATTAACAGTTATTTCCCCAGATTCAGCCTCACAGCCTTCATAATCAGTAGCTTTTGCCTTGAATTTGTTTATACCAGGCATTAAATCCAGTTCGCCCATATTATTATCAATTTGCCAATAACCATTACTATCAGTTGTTGTTTGATCAATATAGCCACCTTCCCTATATAGTTCGATTGTTTTAAAAGCAGCTGCTGTTCCTTGGATATATTTTAAAGAACTCCCTTGAGCATCAAGATAACCATAGGTTATTTCAACGGGACCAGGATAATCGTGAGGATAAAGCTCTTCTGGCCAAGATTGGCTAACTAATATGGTACCAACAACTAAATTTGCAGTATGATGTAACCAGGTTGGCGCTATAATTGCCAACCCAATAAGCTTTTGAATATCATTCCAACTAATATATTGCGCTTTAACATCTGCAGCAGCTATGCCAACACTTGGCAAAACAGCATTACTTCCTTGAGGCAAACTAGCTAACCAAACATCAAGTTGATTAACATCAATACTATACAAGCTTTCTATATTTAATCCATCAGGAGACTTTAGTGTTAAAGTATTCGGATCATATTCAAAATAATATTCTCCTCCTCCAGCACCTTTCATCTTATAAGTAACAACATTATTATCTGTCCAAATATCAATATCGTAGCCTCCAGTTTCTTTATCTAATTGAACAGTATATGAATTATCTATTTTAAGCCCGATTTCCTCGCATGATTGTTGCGTTATTTCATTAACTATGTCTGCAACTATATAAGCCACGTCCTTATATTCATCTGTTCCATAATAATATTCTTTTTGACTCCCTAAAATCGAAATAATTTTTATGTTCTTATTATCCATATTTAACTGATACGCAATCTGCTTTTTTGGATCCCCCTTATAAATAGTTACTTCAATAATTTTACTTGAACCAGTTCCTGTCCCTGGAAAACTTAATACTGCTGGAATTCCCCCTACTTTTGAAGTCAAATTAAAAGCAGGAATTGCTTTTGCTTGCGCCCTATATAATGAAGGAATTAAAAATACTATTTCTAGAGGATCAGAAAAGTTAGAAGCCTTTTCTAAACCAACATTGTTTTTTAAAGTTACATATATACTATCTTTATCACGATGATTTGCATTGGCTGGAGAAGTTAAATTTAATATTGATTTACTGCCTACATAAGGTATTGCGACATCAATACCACCAATATCCCCTTTGATATATACAGATACTGTTTGAGAAGCATATTTTTGCACAAATTCATCTTTATCATCATAATAACCCATTAAAATCTGCATAGAATACGCTCCAGGATCATGCATGCCCCAACTATTCCAACTAAGATTATAACTGGTAGAGCCAACACTCATGTATTCATCTTCAAAATCTATCTCTTCACCATTTTCATCTTTAACACTCAACAGTAAAACAAAGTTACTTTCTACCTTATTCGGATCTACCTGACATTCAATATTAACGGGTACATTCACACCAACAGCCAATGGTGAAACTTTAATAATTGATAATGTTCCATTAAATTCTCCGTTATATTCATTGTTTTGTTGATCAGGGATAATTAAGGTTGAACCACCATAAATATGATGCGCATATAAATTCCAGCCAGAAGGCAAATTTTCCATATACTGTTTGTTTTTCTTCACCTTAACCGTAATATCTGTTGATGAAATACCATCTATTTGAAGCTCACTGTTTTGTGAATATACTTCAATCTCATACTGATCTGTACCTGGAGAAGGAGCTACTTGTTCAGCAGGAGGAGCACAACTTGTTAATAACAATAAAGCGGAAGTCAATAATATTAAATATGTAAGTTTTTTATACATTTTAACTCAGAACAATCATATTATACCACATTTTTCGCCGTACTGCACAGATTTATAGTCATCCAAAACCTCTTCCAATTACGAATTACAAATTACTAATTCCCCATTTTAAGTGAAATTTTCCAGTTTTCCTTCCGATAAAGAGATAGCACAAAACCATCTGCTGAAAGAGGATACTTAAAAGTGTCACTAGGCGCTATATTACTCTCAGCCGCAACTGCCGCAAGAGCTGTCACTAAAAGCGATAGCCCTTGGAGTGGTTTGTTAACCTTCGGTAAAAAAGAACCCCAACCCGAAACCAAGGCCGGTTCCGTGGATGGCCTTGTCGGTTGTTCTAACGATCCTGTTGGTCATCCTGATATCGGTGATGACGGTGATGTATACGATTCCGGTGATGGAAATGATGGCGGTGATCCCGGTGATGTGAGAGACGATGATGGTAATCAATATGATCAATATTTAGACTACGTTGACTTACAGTTTGAAGTTGAAACCCATCCTGATCTTGATGTCATTGAACCCCTTGACACTCCCCCTGAACTCGATACCCTGGATGTCCTTGAGATACATGAAGAGGATACCCAGGATACCAAGGATATCAAGCCAGATGGGGATAGTAAGGATATCGAGGACACCGAGGATACCGAGGACATAGAAGAAGACGAATATCAACTGCCCGCTTGTTGGAAGAATCCAGACTTTGGCAAACCTTGTGAAGATGGTCTGGGAGAATGTAAAGCTTATGGAGTTTTAATTTGCGATGATGAGATGATTGATTTAATCTGCTCTGCCACAGCCTTCCCTCCTCAACCAGAAACCTGCGATGGTAAAGATAATAACTGCAGTGGTTTTATTGACGACGGTAATATTTGTCTAACCTCATTTTATTGCGACAATGACGAAGACAGTTTTATCAGCTCCATTGCTTCTGGCACTTGCAATGAATACGAGTGCATGCCCAATGACTGCGTAACCTTGCCTGGACAAGATTGTGATGATAACAACGAGCTTGTAAATCCTTTCATAATCGAAACTTGTAATAGCCAAGATGATAATTGTGATGGACAAATTGACGAAGGTCTTGTCTGTGAAACCTATGATTATTATTGTGATAGCGACGAAGACGGAGCTTTTAGCACCACTATTTCCGGATCAACCAATTCACTGGAAACTATTCCAGAAAATTGCAATTTAAATCCGGGGCAGGATTGTGATGATACTAATCCAAACATTAATCCTTTGGCAGAAGAAATTTGTAATGGCAAAGATGAAAACTGCAATGATCTTGTCGACGACATGCCACCGGATGAGGATTATTATCCAGCTGATCCGGTAACTAAAGGAGTTGGCCTTTGTAAACCAGGAACTCAAATATGCTTGGGTGGAAACATGGTAACCGTGATTTTCCCCACCCTACCTCACAATGAAGTTTGTGATCTTCAAGATAATGATTGTGATGATGAAACTGATGAAGACACTACCCAAATCATTTCCTCTGGTTTTGACTATATTGGTCTTTGCCAGCCAGAGATTAAAGTTTGCAATGATGAGGGTGTTTTAAAAATAGAACAACCATTAGTTACACCGCAATTTGAAGCTTGTGATGGTTTAGATAATGATTGTGATGATGTGATTGATAACCCGGGTGCTTGTTTTAACAATTATTATTGTGATGAAGATGGAGATAATTTCTTTAAGCAATCGCCGACCGGCCAATGCGAAAGTTTTCAATGTGTTGAACAAGATTACCCCGAGTGTTCTTCTCTTCCGGGAACAGACTGTGACGATACCAACCCAGATGCCTATCCCGCCGCCCCTGCTGGCCAATGTATTGATGTTGATTTTAATTGTGATGGACAAGTTAGTTTTGCGAAGTTGACACCAGAAATTAGATTAAGTAATGATCCAGCAGAATCCTGGGATCCAAGTGTTGCAACTAATGGCAATGTATTTTTCATCACCTGGAAAGATAACCGCGAAGGATCCTATAACGGTTATTATGCTATGGTTAGCAATGATGGATCAATTCTTGTTCCAGAGACAGCTTTCACGACGGGGGCCAGTGTTGGATACGGACCAAAAGTAGAATGGAATGGTTCTGAATTTTTAGTGGTTTGGAAAAATGATAATTATTCTCTTCAACCAGATATTTACTGCTTCCCAGAATTAATGTTTACTAAGTTTGACTCAAACGGCACAAAAGTTAGTGGAAATGTTCAAATTATAACTACTGAAGATAATATTTGCCCATCTTTAAGCGTCTTTGATATGCAATGGTGCTCTGGAAAATTGGCTTTTGCTTTCTGGAACAATGACATAATTAATTTTGTTAAACTTGATGAAAATGGAAACAAAATTAGCAATATTACTACTATTTCAGACTCAAACGCGGAGGCAGGTTTTCTTTCTTTAAACTGTAACAACAATGGCTATGGAGTAGCTTTTGAAGATCATCGAGATGATCCACCCGGCATATCTGTGGGAGAGATCTATTATGCACAAGTTGATAATAATGGGGATAAAGTTGGAGCTGACCTAAGAATCACAAATAATAGTGCTGGTGATTCCTCACAAAACGAAGATGGTTATCCAGCAATTGCCTGCCAAGAGCAAGAATGTGGAATTATTTGGAGCGGAGAAAACTGGTACAAAACACCTAAGTTTATAAGAGTTAATTCGGATGGAAGTGGAATCATTGGACAAGAAAAAATATATGAGCAAAGCGAATATTATACATGGCCAACGATGCTCTCCTTTGGAGAAAATTATATTACCGCATGGACTAATCAAACCCCTAATAGCGGCTTAAAACAAGATATACATATGGCTAGATTAAATACCGAGGGATCTATTATTAATAATTCAAATATTCTTAATCACCCGAATTTCACCACAACCGTTCCTAGCCTTGCACTAAATGAGACAGAAGACATCTTAGGATTAGGATGGACAGACGGTCGACATAATGATAGTGGAATTTTTGGAAATTGGGAAACTTACTTTTCCATAGTTGGTTGCCAATAAATAATTTTATTATTACGGTTGAATTAGATTAGGATAAATTTTAAATTCAATAGTATCCACTGTTAATCCACTAATATAAACCTGATAACCTTCTTCTGATCGCAATAAAGCAGGTTTATCTAAAACCCCATTTGGATCATTAGCATCATTAGCAATTGCATCTATATTTTTAATTATTCCACCAGCATCTGGAATTAACTTTCCTTTATCACTGCTACCTTGGCCCTCTTGTACCCATCTGCCAAAAGTAGAAACAACATTTTGTCCATTTGCATTTGGTTTTGCAAATTCATTAATAATCTTTATCAAATCTCTTGGGGTTTCTATTTTATTAGTACCATTCACATTAATAGGTGGATTAGGAGCTGCCCCATCATACGCAAACCACTCAATCGTCCCATCAGCTTTCCTATTAAACGGCATGGAAATGAAATTTATGCCGTTGCTAAGAGTTATAGTCCCGGGATCAATTTGAGCAACACCACCCTCTAAAGCAGGCACATCAACTTCAATCTGTGTTACGGGATCACTAAAACCATACCAGTTATGGGCACTAACTTTAAAAACAAAGATCTTGGGTGCTTGAATAGGATCAAATAAGGTCTCATCCGGTCGCCATTCAGTAGCATTTATCTCAGCACTATCAATTAAATTCCCTGGAACAGCTTTGTCATAAACCTCATAACGATAGTTGGGAGCAGATAATTCATGATTAGGGTGACTATAATTGTTAATCGCAACCCGTAACAATGGCCTTAAATCAGGATCATAACCTTCGTGTTCGCCAACAATCGGTGGAGCGGGAGGAGCTTCCATATTATAATATTTATCAATATGATCTACGATAAAAGCTTTGTAGTTTCCTCCTCCAGGAATATACATCGATTCAATCGGTAGTCCTACCTTATTCTTGTTTTTACCAACATTAGTTCTCCCATATGTGTTTACTTTTTTTACTAGCATATTTACCGTGCCAACAACATTGAAATCATAGGTATAATCACCTTGATACATCTGCGGTGTAATCAGCGCAGGAGCTATATTACCAGCATTCTGTGTTGGATTATATTTGTTATTATCAAGAATAAAAAGCATATTTGTAGGAAGACCCGGTGGTGCTATATTAGGGGTTTCTCCATCAATACTATTAATAATAATTTGTCCATTTGTATCAATAGCATAAACAGAGGTACACATAAATAACAAGCTAACCATTATAAAGATTACTCTGAACCTTTGATTCCTAAAAATTCTTCTCATAACAAAATTCCTCCTTTATTGATCTGGCGGAGACCATTGAAAATCCCCATTAAATTTATAATACAGATACCCTTTAAAAGGGCTAACTTCATAATCAGGATCATCAAAAACAGTATTAGTAGAACAATTTATTGACTGAAAATTATCTGTTGCTTTTTGGTAATTCAAAAACTTATCAAGACTTAATGGCTGATCTGTAAAAGCCTGACCTAAAGTTCTTTTAGCAGGCAGAGGTAAGCCCACAAAGTTGTTCCCTGCGGTAATTGACTTTGCAAATGGCTGATCTGCAGTTTTCACGTCGCCAACCAAGGTAGTCAATACTTCGGATCCAAAATTATAAAAAATATACCCCTTACCCAACTCAAGCACCAAAGGATTATCCCACTGGCCATTAATTAAAGTAGAAGCATTAAAATTATCATTGCCTTTTGAATAATCTAATATCTTACTTAAAGGTGCATATCCAGTCACTCCAAAAACATCATTTATATCTTGAGTATTAACAAACGGGTAAGTAAAGAAATTATTTCCTGTTCCAAAAGTATAATCGGCTTTCCCCACACAATTTGCATTAGCAAAAGAAGTTTGGAAATTAGGATTGTCAAAATCCGGCATCCCATCCCCTTGAACCAATAATAATTTAATATAAAATTCACTGTAATAAGCTTTGTCTGGTATGCCTTGTCCATTAGCCTGACCAAGCAAAATTATTTCCCCATTATCAACATTAGAATCATCTATATCAACATTTATAATGGTGGCAACATCAGCATCATCAGACATAACCAGCCATTTACCTTTATCCTGATCATAATCAAATGGGCCTGGATTATCTTGGTCATAAACAATAATATTATCGACGCTAAGAGTATCAGTATATAATCCAGTGCCATCACCAATTAGCATCAGAGGAGCAAGGGTAACACCTGGAGGCAGGTTATCGGGTTCTTCCCAAGTAAGCTTAATCGAATCATCAATACCGTCTCCACCAATCTCATCCACTTTTTCAATTACAACCGGAATCGCAACAATCTGCGGGCCTTCATCATCAACAATTTCAAAATCTCCTGGTTTTCCACCAGGCCCAAAAGTATAAATCCCACCCAATTCCGCTTTGGTCCCATCTGGCCCAACAATAACCCCAATCGCTGGCTCGGCTTTATTGTCGATAAAACCAGGCGAACTTTGCCCACCGGAGCTGGGGTAAGCGTGAAGATCGGCTGCAAAAGTTGATGCAGAGGAAAGAAGCAAGAAACAGAAAACAAGAAAGATGTAGATACAATGCCTAATGCCTAATGATAAATGCCTAACTAATGTGTGCCTCGACTTCGCTCGGCACATTATTATAGTATCGCCGAAGGCGATTCCTTCATTAGGCATTCGGCATTCTTCATTAGGCATTTTCTCTCTGATATTCCTCATTAGGCATTTTTTATCTATCACTTGTTTTCCTTAGCTCTAAATAAAATCGCTCCAACAATCTTTTTCAATTCTTCACTCTCCGATAATAAACTATTTAATTCGGCCTGATTATTTTTATTATTAATCAATTCCGCACCCTTAACAACCTTAAACCAATAATTTGTTTCTTGTATTTCCTTTTTTGAAATATTCACCTTATTAATAAAATCTCTTTTCGAAGAAGCCGCATCCGCTTCCTGCATATTGGCACCAACCGATGTACCAGACCTGACCAATTGATTAGCAATGCCTCTATTTTCAGGATTTTTCGCCAATATTTTAACAAAACACACTATTCTTATGGCAAACTTCAATAATCTATCATGTATATCAATATTTTTTTTCATATAATAACATCGCCGAAGGCGATTCCTTCATTAGGCATTCGGCATTCTTCATTAGGCATTTATTTCTTAAAGCGAAAAGTTTTTTCATTTATCTATCTGCTGGCAATTTCTCTTTCCCTCTGATAAGCTGCCATAAATTCATCCAGTTTCACTTCCAAAGCCGCTACTTTGCTTTTTAATTGCTGGTTTTCGGCTACTAAATCTTGAATGGTTGAGGAAATTAATTGCCCTGTAATTTTAACATCTCCTATAAATTCACCCGCTAAACCATCAGAGGTCGATCCTCTTACTCCGGTACCATGACTACTAAATCCTTGAACTCCTGCTCCACCTTTATCTGGATTGTTTCCATAAACACCCGCATTTTGCACTCCACCTCCAACACCTATAACACCATGAAATTTAGTGCTTTCCCCCCTCACTCCACTTCCACTATAACTTTTAGCTAAAATCCCATGCTGGGTTCCTTCACTATATACACCAATATTTCCACCCATAAAATAACCACCATAGCGAAAAAGAGCAAAGTCTTTTGCCAATTTGTCATTAACCATTCCATAAACACCCGCAATATATTCTTCACCACGATCATCTATTCCTCTTGTTGCTAAAACTCCCTCACAAAAAGGAGTAACATCTCCTTGAGTAGCTATACCTTGACTCAATGTACCACTTACACCCTTAGATACCTTAGGAAACCCACTAATATTCAAGGTTGCGTGTCCCTTAACGCCAGTTCCACTAGCTTGCTTTGATTCTCCAATAACCCCTGGTTTACCAATCCCATAAACCCCTGCATAAGCAGCATCAGATCCACCAAAAACCCCAGCTTTAACAGCAAGTCCTTTTACGCCTTTCTTTTTGGTTAGTTCTTCTGCTTTTTCATTTAATAAACCCACAACACCAATGACACCTTTATTTGAAATTCCTAATACACCAAGTCCACCTTCCCCCTGCACACCAGAAGAAGTAAAGGGGTTATCCCAATCAAACTTATTATTTATTGCTTTTAGACCTTGTAATTTTGAATTGGATTCAAAATAGGCTCCTATTTTACCTTTTCCAGAAACTCCATATCCATCCTTGTTATAACCAAAAACGCCAGAACTATAATAGCTTGGGTAATCATCGTTTACTGGTTCACCAACTGTTCCAACCACACCAGCGCTTCCTTTTGACTTATCGGAATCTAGTTTTCCCAAAACCCCGGCTCTTGCAGCTACACCAGAAGCAAATCCATACACACCATAACCTTTTCCTTTTGTTAAATTAGCAACTTCACCTTCTACACCATAATAATATGAAATGCCATTATCTTCATGTTTTCTTCCCAAATAACCAACAGCTTCTTCAACATTATTTCCACCAACTAGGACTCCCTTCACTCCTATTTTATAACTTAATCCTTGAAGTCCAATATTGTTACCAAAACCATCAACGCCTTTATCTGCTGCTTTTATTTGCAATGCAGTTGAAGGAAATGGTTGATTTTCGCCAATTTTCAACGTTCCAGTCATCGTATCTCCACTCTTTTTAACAAAATCCCCTGCTACTTCTCCCGGTGTAAATGGTTGTCCATTTTGGTAAATATCCCCCAGAATATCGATATCATTAACCGTGGTCTTGCCTCCCAGATTAGTATCACCTTCAACATTCAAATCACCAGTAACAGTCAATGTTCCATTAATAGTTTTATCCCCAGGTGTCAAATTTTCCGCTAAAAATGAATAAGGCACTGATTTAATGGCTTGATTGTCCACTAATGGGTTTCCATTAGTATCATCAATGTAAATATCAATTTCTAATGTTTCAGGAAAATTAACTAAGTCAGCTGATATTATTGTTGCATCTACTTGAGCATTAAAAACACCATTACTATCTGTTGTTGCTTGACCAAGCACAACTTTATCAGTTGATTGCGTAATTAGAACCTCTCTTTCAGCAAGCGGACCATTCTCATCACCTAATCGACCTTGAACATTAAAATGTTCTGGCACCACCGCCCAGGAAACCGAAACCACCACCAAACCTAAAATCAAACCAATCAATATTCTTTTTAACATCTTCGTATCCTCCCTTTTTCTTTTTAATTATTCAATGACGAAATTCGAATGACGAAATAAATTCCAATAATCCAATTCTCAATTTAATCATTTTAAAATTGATCATTCTTTCGTCATTCGTCATTGATAAATTCGTCATTTCTTCAATATGACTCCCAATCAAGTAAATCTTTTTCCAATAAATTCTTCACATACGGCGTTTTGTATAACATCTCAACTGTTTCCGCTCGTAGTAAATTTTTCTTAGGTTGAAATGGACCATCAGCTAAGAAGCCAAGCATGCCCGCTCGATAAGCACCAGCAATAATTCTGGCTGCCCAATACCTGGAAGATATGTCGACAAACTCGTTACTATACGCTTCTTCACTAACTTTGGCAAAACGAGAAATCATGGCCAAACCTTCGGCCCGAGTAATACTATTTTTTGGTCTAAACGAACCATCTGGATAACCCTTTACCACTCGAAGCTTTGCCGCATCAGAAATATAAACCTCTGCCCAGTAATTTGCTGACACATCAGCAAAACTGATTGATTCTCTAGCTAAAGCCGCTACTTCTGATGTTGTAGCATATTTATTGCCGGTTTTCATCAATAGTGTACACATTTCAGCTCGGGTAATTTCACCCTCTGGTTTAAAATCACCGCTTGGGTAACCAGTAATAATATCTGACATGGCCAGTAATGAAATTGGCTGCGCTACCCAATAAGTAGCTGGAACATCTGGGAAGCTGGTCAGTCTTAAAATTCTAACCCTGGTCTTGGCAATCACTTCACCACGATTATTTTTACCTTCAATCAGAACCGCATTTTTACCAATTCTTAAATCAACCAAAGTCTTAAAATTACCTTTTAAATCGAACTTAATCGGTGCGCCGTTAACATTTAAAGTGCGGATATCATTATCAAGAATAGTTCCCTTAACAAAAGTAGTAGTTTCAAAAGTAATGCTCTTATCTGATGGCGATGAAAGCACGATCGCTTCTTTGGGTTTTGGTTTTGCTACTGCGCCATAACTTAAAGAAAAATAGTTATTAGTCAAGCCTGGTGCTCCGGCAAAAGTATGGTAAGCATAATCAAAACGAAAACCACCAAGATCAAGCCCTACACCATAAGCCATATCAGAATAAGTGCCTAAACTTTGATTGCCATCATCCCCAGCATCCTGATCAAGACCCATTCTTAAATAAAGCATTTCAACCGGCTTCCACTCGGCACCCAAATGCCAGGTCATGGGATAATTAGAAATTGTCGGATGCATATCAACATCAATCATAGCTCGCAACTCATGACCACCAAGCCGACGAAAAGAATTCTCAATTCCTAAAATATTAAATACTGATCCAAATTTTAAGGCTGCGGGATAAGATTCTTCGTGACCAGAACCATAAGCAAGCTTGCCGCCCATGGAAAAAGGAAGAATATTTTTACCAACAGCGCCAAATTTCATCCATTTTATTCTAGGTTGATAAGTTAGACCCAAATCAAGCTCACTGCCAGAACCTGTACCAGAACCAGCAGCAATATTACCTCCGGTAATTGAAGCTTGGAAAGATTTTATATTGGTTCCAAAAGAAAAACCTTCAAGATATGAATAATTTTTTAAATAAGGCACATTTTTAATTTCATTAGCATAAGTTAAGATAATCGCAGTGTTTCTATTCTCCATTGGATTATCAGTAATAATAGTGTAAATAGGATCATCCGGATCAGAACCAGCCTCAATGGTACTTTGAAAAGCCCCACCAATAAAAGTTCCGCCATAACCCACCCCAAAGACACCATAATTAGTAGGATAAAAACCAGAGAAAGATAAATACTGATATTCTTCAAGAAATGTACCAGACATGGATGTCATTTCCCAATCTTGTGCGCCAGCTAGTCCTGCTGGATTAGTAAAAATAGCGCCACTATCATCGGCCAAGCCAGTATAGGCTTTACCTAGGCCTAAAACTCTGCCATTGGGAATATTTCTCGTCGGGTCAACCGCAAAAAATACTGCATTAGCCTGAGAGGCTAATAACAATAAACCTAAAAAAACAACCAGATATTTTTTCATTTAATTACCAACCAGTAAAAACCAACTTACCCTTGCCGATCTTTTTATCTCCTTCAAACACCATAAAAGTGTGAATACCAGTTTCAACTGGAATGTCATTACCCAACACCATGTTAATATTTATTTTGTTAACTTGGTCATTAGCATAAGAAAAATCTTTTTTATAAACCGCCTTTCCATTGGAATTATATAAAACTACAGTGAAATTCCTAACTGACCTTCCGGGTGCGATACGGATTTGCGCTGGAATAGTCTTAGTTTGTTTTACATTAATTCTACTCTGAATAGGAACAACCAATACTTTATCAGTACGTGAAACTTCAGCAGTAATTGGGATATCCGAAGGAGTATCCACATCTGGAAGAGTTGCACTATAAATTAAATAAGTATTAGTACTGGTATTGCCGTTAGCATCAGAAGCTCCAAGCGCAAAGTTAAAAATTGATCCTCTGCTTATTTGAGAACTAACAGAAACAGTGGCAATTGCTGTTTGTCCACTATCTAAAATAGTAATAGCTGAAGCTGGAATAGTTTGAGAAGAAGCGGTAATAATGGCACTGGTTGAACTACCAGTATAGGTAACAATACTACCATTTAAGCTGGCAGCAGAAAGCGTGGCTGGCGCAGTTGATTCAAATTTTATTCTAACCTCAAAGGTTGGGTCAACAGTAATAGTTGGATAAACAGCTGCGGCTCTAGGATTGGTATATTTTGTTCCACTAAACCAAACACTCATGGCAGGACCTGTACCAGAAGCAGTGATGGAAAAATAACCAGAAGCCCTAACAACTGATTCACCTGGATTATAAAGTAAAATATCCCTGGCTCCCACTGTTGCGTCCGAAGCTACTATAACATTGGGCTTTATCTGGGTTGAGGACTCAAAAGCAACCGATGGAACCACTACTCCACTACCACTAATTTCCACTGTAATTCCACTTTGAAAATTAGTCCCAACAATGGTTAGCTCATCAATCGCGCCTTGAGGAAGACTTCCAGGATTTACCGACGTAAAAGTAGGAACAACTGCCAGGACAGATGTTGTTAAAAGCACCACAAAAAACAGCGTAATGCCTTTAATTTTCATGATATTAATTGTAACATTTCTCCTCATATTATTCAATCTCATTTCCAGATTACCTCCTTAGATTTTTTCTTAAAAAAATTAGTATAATAGAGCATATAAGCTAATTGTCCTCGAGTAATTTTATGTTCTGGATCAAACATATCTCCCTTAATAAAACCCAACATACCCTGTTCTTTGGCAATAGAAACAGAAGGCTCTGCCCAATAGCTAATAGGAACATCAGCATAAGCAACGTTTTGAAATACTTTTTCCGGGAATTTATCAAAACGGCCTAAAATCACTACAGCTTCCGCTCTTTTGATCGGCCAATTAGGACGAAAAGTATCATCCGCATAACCGGTCATAAGCCCTTGTTTTAAAGCCGCTTTAGCATAAGGCGCAGCCCAATAATCAGGAGGAAGATCCTTAATAAAACGACCATTAACTTTTGGAGATTTAATATTTAAGGCGCGCACCAAAATTAAAGCTAATTCAGCCCGTGACATTTGCTCATCAGGTTTAAAAGTATTATCCGGATAACCACTCATAATATCCAAAGCTACAAGTTTTGAAATTTGTTCTCTGGCAAAATAACCCTCGGGAACATCAGAAAAATATTTTAACTTGTATTCATTAGGTTTTACTTCCTCTTTGCTCAAAGAAGTAAAATCTTGCTCTTTTTCTTCACCAATATAACCGAGGGAAAAAGAATGCGAAACATTGCCCACTCCTTGCATCACATTATAAGCATAATCAAACGTAACTCCTTTATTTTTAAAACCTGCGCCAAAAGCCAAACGATTGCTATCAATCCCCGCTCTCAAACCAAAAGCATAAACCGGCCAAAATTCAACACCAAAACGGGTAGCAGATGTTCCGCTCCTTGAAAACTCATAATCTGAAGTAAAATTAAGTTCTTTGCTCTTATCTTCACGCAAACCATCTTTGCCAACTAATCTAAAAGCAGTTCCTACGATAAAACGCGCAGGAATCCCTTCACTTGTCCCATCTGACCAGTTAAATTTTCCACCCATGCTAGCAGGAAGAGTGTTTTTTAACGATAAACCCAAAGAAAGCCATTGTCTGGGCAAAAACTTTAAACCCAAATCAATATCCAGGCCTGTTCCACTGGCCTCATAAGTTGAGCCGCCACCAGTAAGAGCAAAGTTGAAATATTTTAAATTGCCGCCGAAAAATAAATTATCCTGAACTGGTTTAGCATAAGAAAGTAAAATTACGCGGTTGCTCTGGGTAGACTCGCCAATATAAACCAGTCTACCGTTGATAATTTCATAAATTGCTGTGGGCGGAGAATAAACATCAATATAGCCAAAACCAAAATTTCCAGAGGGAAAAGGTTCTGCTATACCCAAAACTAAATAACGGATATCGCCAAACAAGGTTGAATACATTGAAGTGGCTTGACGGTCAGAAATAGTTCCCAATCCAGCCGGATTAAGAAACAAGACACTGGCATCATCGCCCAAACCAACATAAGCATTACCCAATCCAAGCGGACGGGCCCCTTTACCAAATTCAGCAGGATCAAAGAAACTAGTGGAAGCTAACGAAGCTAGCCTAAGAATTAGTAGGCATAAAAATATTATTATTAATTTTTTTGACAATTTTAATTAGCGTTGACAAATTTTCCGCTGGAAATTATTCTTCCATTATAAACAATTTGGAAGACATAAGTCCCCTTACCTAAACTTGCTTGAACATCTGCAATATTATAACCAACCTGTCCACTTAAATCTTTTTGGTAAACCAGTTTCCCCGCCAAATTAAAAACATAAAGTTTTACCACTACTTCTGCGGTAGAAGAAGCCGAAAGCCCGGTACTTTCACCTGCTGGTAAATTAAAATAAATCTTTTGTGTGCCAGTGCTAGGATCCACACCGATTGCAGATGTTGGGCTGCCACCCTCTGGCGCAGTGGAAGGAATAACTGATATTTGTCGAGTAATTGCATTATTAGGATAACCTTCCTGATAAAAAGAAAGGTCAACCGTTAAATTATCTGATGTGGTTTGAAGTGGCGTATAAATAGCATAAATGCTGTCATATTTAGTTGCACCGGCCAGAATTTTCTCATAACCATTACCTGTTATTGAGCTGGTAATATCAGTACCATTATCATAATAATTGTTTCTCCAGAAAGTTGAACCTGTTTCTGTGGCCTTAAGGATAAAAGTTTGAGAACTATTGCTCTTATTCTCAATCCTGAAATTAACTTGGTTTGATTGAGCAATATTAGCATAAAGACTTAAATTACCAGCAGTATAACTTTGACCAGGAAGAGAAAGATAAAGCTGCTGCACATTAAAAGTAGGTAAGATAGCGTCGGAGCTAAAAGTTCCAACCCAAGCTCGAATAGCTGTATTAGCCAAATCAATCGTAACATTTGCAACAGTGATCTCAATTGTAGCCGTAGCATCAGTAACTGTGGTAGTTGATATTGCAGTTGTACTGGATTTTAAAATTAAATCACCCGCAACATTAGGTCGAACCGACGCTACTAAAGCTTGCTGATAAACATTGTAATCAACACTGTTTAACTGCGGTCTTTGAGTTTGAGGCAACGTAGTTGGAGTAACAGAACGCTTCAATATACGCCAAATTCCAATTCCTAAATTATTGTTAGTTGAAGTGGCTGTGCCAATAAATCTTCCCGCAGTCCCATAATCACTCGCTCCACCTGAAATAGTCGGATTACTTAACGTCTCATCCGCCGCACAAACTATAAACGCGGTAAACAGTAAAAATAAAACAATTGCAATATTTTTTTTCATTTGTTTTAGTTAATAATCAAATAATAAAAACCAATATTACTGGAAGCAACATTTCCATCCATCGTCCCCACAAAAAAGTAATTGCTCGCTAATCTTGAATGGATCCTGACACCCCCATTAGTATTTGCTGTATCCTGATTTACAGTTAAAATAATCATACTAGCATCAGTAACATTATCATTAGCAACTGTTTCCCCAGTAGTTCCAGCAGTAACCTGACCTCTTCCAATTGAAGAATAAGTTTCGCCAGCCTCCACGTTTATCTTCCCCTGAATATATAAAGCTGCCCCAGAATGATTACCGGTTGTAGCATCAGTATTGACCGCATTTACACCATAACCAGTAGAATTATGTGCTTGACCATAAGCACCAACTCCGGAATCTCCTAAAGCATGCCCTTCTGTTCCATAACCATTAGTTGCTTCAGTTGTTCCAAATACCCCTGCTCCAGAACCACCCCGAGCATAAATTGCCACTCCCTGTGTGTTTTGTGCGTAAATTGGTAAATCTTGTGCACCTTCATTTTTCACATAAACAGACTCACCAGTAACTTTGCTGGCAGTAAAAGCATAAGGAACCATGACTAACTGTGTGCGAGGAGAAAGCTCTGTTCCGCCATCAACGGATATCCCAAGATATTGGATATCCCCACTAAATATAGCATCATCTGCCATAGTCCCCACATCTCCAATAATCAAATCAAAAACACCGTTAGTAACTGTGACATCAGTCTGGATTTCAGTAAAAAGTGTATTCCCTCCGGTTAAAGCATCATAAATAGTTAAGGTCAGATCAGGGGTACCCGTAATAGCATCTCCATTGGCATCGGTTAAATACCCTTGAAAAGCAACTTTTGAAAAAGCAGTCCCCAGACCAAAAGACATACTAGCAATTAAAATCAAAGAAAATAAAGATAAAAGAACACGTTTCATAAGAAACCTCCTTTTTAAAGACTACATTAATTTTAACACTACCCTACTTTTTTGCAAGCTTTTTCGCGTTAAATAAGGCAACTTGTTCTTCCAGTTTTTCCGTCGCTGCTTTAATTAAATCTTCAAACAAAGGATGCGGTCTGGTAGGCCTGGATTTAAATTCCGGATGATACTGCGTAGCCAGGAACCAGGGATGATCTTTTACTTCAATAACCTCAACCAAATCCGCTTTGGGGTAAATACCAGAAAAGATTAAGCCTGCTTCACCCAGTTCTTGCCGAAACTCATTATTCACCTCATAACGATGGCGATGACGCTCACTTACCTTTTCTTTTTTATAAGCTTGATGCAATAACGTATCTTTCTTAATCTTGCACGGATAAGCACCCAAACGCATGGTGCCACCTTTATCTGAAATATTTTTTTGACCGGGAAGCAAATCAATCACTGGGTATTTTGTTTCTGGAGCAAACTCCGAAGAATTCGCCCCTTTCATTTTGCAAACATTACGCGCAAACTCAATTACCGCACACTGCATACCAAGACATAAGCCTAAGAAGGGAATTTTATTTTCCCGAACATAACGAATAGCTTTAATTTTACCCTCAATCCCACGAGGACCAAACCCTCCGGGAACTACTATGCCATGCACATCACGAAAAATCGGTTCAATATTAGTTTCTTTTTCCAGATCTTCGGCATTAACCCATTTAAGGTTAATTTTAGTTTTATTGCTAATGCCTCCATGTTTTAAGGCCTCTACAATACTAATATAGGAATCTTCCAGCGCAGTATATTTACCCACAATAGCAATTTGAACCACTTTTTCCAATTGTAAAGTTTCTTCAACCAATTTCTTCCAGTCTTTTAAATCACCGCGACGATGAGGCAGATCTAAATATTGTAAAACAATATCTCCTAACCCCTCTTCCTCCAGCGCCAGCGGAACTTCATAAAGCAACGGCACGTTAGCTAAGGCAATTACCGCTTCTTTACCTGCATCACAAAAAAGCGATATTTTTTCTTTTAACTCATTACTAATCGGATCCTTTGAGCGGCAAATGATAATATCCGGCTGGATACCAATCTCACGCATTTTCATGACGCTATGTTGAGTTGGCTTAGTCTTAAATTCATGGCTCGTTTCTAAGTAAGGAACCAAAGTAGCGTGGATGTTAACACAATTACCACGACCAACTTCTTTTCTAAATTGTCGAATTGCTTCTAAAAATGGCAAGCCTTCAATATCACCAACCGTTCCACCGATTTCGCAAATCACTACATCAAATTTTTGTTCTTTAGTAACTAGTCGGATGCGTTCTTTAATTTCATTGGTAATATGAGGCACAACTTGAACGGTTGCCCCTAGATAATCCCCTCTTCTTTCCCGAGTTAAAACTGACCAATAAACCATACCAGTAGTAACATTGTTTCCCTTACCCAAATTAACGTCAATAAACCTTTCATAATGGCCGAGATCCAAATCGGTTTCCGCACCATCTTCAGTCACAAAAACTTCGCCGTGTTGATAAGGGTTCATCGTACCCGGATCCACATTAATATAAGGATCAAGTTTTTGAATGGTAACTGTAATTCCTCTTGATTTTAAAATTCTGCCCAAAGAAGCAGCAATAATTCCTTTTCCTAACGAACTAACAACCCCGCCAGTTATAAATATATATTTTGTGCTCATCCGCCCACCATTTCCTCTTCTAGATTTTTTGGAATTTTCACAATTTTAATTCGGGTAATTCTGCGTCGATGGATCCTTTCAACACTCACCTTTACTCCTTCATAACGAATTGTATTGCCAACAGCAGGAGACTTCCCCAATTGGCCAAACACAAATCCGCCCACAGTATCATATTCGCTTTCCGGTAAATTAATTTTTAACTGGTCATTTAAGTCCGCAACTGAAACTCTACCATTCACTAGCCAGCTATTTTTATCGAGTTTTACAATCATCTTTTCCTCGCGTTCAAATTCATCGTGGATTTCACCCACAATTTCTTCAATCAAATCTTCTAAAGTTACCACTCCCGAAGCTATACCATATTCATCCACAATAATGGCAAGATGCATTCGTGCCGCTTGCATCTCGTGCAGCAGTTCATCAATCTTTTTTGCTTCCGGCACAAAAATAGCCGGCCTCAAATAATCTCTAACACTGGGTTTGTCCCCTTTTAATAAATCTTTAGCATATAAAAGCCCAATCACGTTATCCAAATTACCTTCATAAATCGGGATACGCGAATGTCCGCTTTCAATCATAACTTTTCTAACTTCTTCTAAGCTTTTATTCGCGTCAGCCGCGCTAACATCCGGCCGTGGAGTCATTACTTCGCGCACTACCGTGTCTCCAAATTCAAAAATAGAAGAGATCATTTCCCGCTCTTCCTCTTCAATTACCCCCTCTTTTTCGCCGGTCGCTAAAATCAAATGGATTTCTTCTTCAGTAATAAAAGGACCTTTTTTGGGAGCAATCCCGCCAAACAAACGGATAAAAGGCCGGCTGATAAAACCAATCAAAAAAGCAATCGGCTGCAAGATAGGCTTAAAAATCATTAATATGGGAGACAAAAATAAAGAAAACTTTTCCGTGTTACGAATAGCCAGAGTTTTTGGAATTACTTCCCCAAAAATTAATATTAAGAAAGTCATAAGACCGGTAGCAATTCCAACTGCGAGCCCCATATTGCCCCACCCCTTTGCGGCTAAATACCTAATAACCATAGAAGTAGCTACGGCCGAGGCAGCAATATTTACCAGGTTATTTCCGGTTAAGATAATAGACAATAATAAGCTTGGATTCTCTTTTAATTTTTTTACAATTTTTGCGCCTGGGGCTTTATGTTCAACCATACGGTTTAGCTTTATACGCGGGAGAGAAAGTAGCGCGGTTTCAGAAGCTGAAAAGAAGGCTGACAATATAAATAATACAATTAATAAAATTAACTCATACATTATAATACCCCTTTATTCTAAAGAATCCTGGGCAAAAATACAATACATCCAATTATTACTGCGCCAAAAGCCGCCAAAAGCACTGCCCCGGCCGCGACGTTCTTAGCCAAAGCAGCCTCAACTCTATGTTCGGGTGATAAAATATTAACTAGTTCTTCAATTGCCGTATTTAACATCTCCGCCACAATCACTCCAAAACTAGCTAAAGCCAAAAGTCCCATTTCTAATAAACTTACTTTTATATAATAAGCAAAAGCTAACACCAGCAAAGCAATAATAAAATGGATCCACAAATTTCTTTGTGTTTTTAGCGCGTGTTTTGTACCCGCCTGGGCATATTTAAAGCTTTTGATAAATTTTCTCGGCATTCCTCATTTCCTTTCCATGATCATAACCCAACAAATGCAGTGTCCCGTGTATAATTAATCTTTTTAATTCTTGACTATAACTTACGCCATATTTCTTAGCATTGCGCTTAGTAGTTTCTTTTGAAATAGCAATATCACCCAATGTTCCTTCTTCTCCCATATGAAAAGACAAAACATCAGTGGGCTTATCTTTTTTTCGATATTTTTTATTCAATTTATGTATTGCCTTATCATCCATAATTAATATATTTACTCTACCCTTGCCTTTTTCTTTTTTAACAATTGCCTGTGCTAATTTTTCAAACATCAGATCATCCTAATCTCTGCCCCTAGCGCACGTAACTTAGCTGGCAAATCCTCATAACCTCTTTCAATATGGTGATCACGGTCTTCAATAATAGTTTCACCGCTAGCAGCTAAACCAGCTAAAACTAATGCCGCCCCTGCCCGCAAATCTGAAACTTTAACCGGCGCACCGGATAAACCTTGCACTCCATGAACAATCGCGCTTTGTCCTTCTAATTTAATTTTTGCGCCCATGCGCTTTAATTCGTGCAAATGCATAAAACGGTTTTCAAATACGGTTTCAGTTATAACTGAAGTCCCTTTACCTAAACAAAGCAAGGCCGTAAGCTGTGCCTGCATATCCGTAGGAAATCCTGGATAAGGCAAGGTTTTTACGTCAATCGGTTTAATGCCGTCTTTTTGCACCACAGTTATTTCATCTCCATTTATACTAACTTTTACGCCAGTTTCCTGTAGTTTCCTTATAGTCGCTTCAATATGTTGCGGAATTACATTTTTAATCTGGATTTTACCTTTAGTAATTGCAGCCGCAACCATAAAAGTGCCCGCTTCAATTCGATCTGGAATAATGGAATACTCTACCGGATGCAAGGTTTGCACTCCATTGATTTTGATAACATCCGTACCTACTCCGTCAATCTTTGCTCCCGCTGAATTTAAAAAGTTGGCTAAGTCAATTACCTCTGGTTCTTGAGCTGCGTTTTCAATCACGGTTTGACCCTCAGCCAAAGTTGCCGCCATCATAATAGTTTCCGTTGCCCCGACCGAAGGAAAGTCCAAGTAAACCCTTCCCCCTCTTAATTTCTTAGCTTTAACAATAACAAAACCATGTTCCATTTGCACATTAGCTCCCAAAGCTTCTAGTCCCTTAATATGCAAATTAACCGGCCGCGAACCAATGGCACAGCCGCCGGGAAGAGGAACTTTAGCCAAACCTTTTCTGGCTAAAATAGGACCAATTACAAAAAAGGAAGCCCGCATTTTGGTAACCAACTCATAAGGCGCAACATGTTTAATGTTATTATTCCAAATCTCTACTGTATGTTTTTGAGAGCCAGAATATTCTGCCCTAAGCCCCAAAGCTCTTAGCACCCGAATAATGGTTTTAATATCTAATAAGTTGGGAATATTTCTAATAGTAGTTTTTCCTGGCAGTAAAATTGTGGCCGCCAAAATAGCCAAGGCCGAATTCTTGGCTCCGGAAATATTAACTATTCCTTCTAATCTTTTTTTACCTTTAATTAAAATTTTTCTCATTGATTACCTTTACAATACGTTTAGCCGCTTTGCCATCACCATAGGGATTTATAGCTTTTGACATTTTATTATATAACTTCTTATCTGTCAGCAGGTTATCTGCTGCTTTAAAAATTCCTGTTTCAGAAACTCCAACTAATTTAACAGTCCCAGCTTTAATTGCTTCGGGCCGCTCGGTTTTTTCACGCATAACCAAAACCGGAACCCCCAGTGATGGCGCTTCTTCCTGCACCCCACCCGAATCAGTAATAATTAAATAACTGGCTTTCATCAAATGCACAAATGGTTCATAATCCAAAGGCTCAATTAATTGGATGTTACCAATTCCCTGCAAAACCTCCCGGACAGTACTGGAAACTTTTGGGTTTTTATGAACCGGCAAAACAATTTCAATTTCATCACGATATTTTCTGGCTAAACGGGCTAAAGCACCACACATATCCCTTTGCTGTTTGCCCAGAGTTTCTCTTCGATGCATGGTAACTAAAATTATTTTTTTACCAGGGGCTAATTTTACCCCCACCTTTTTCAAATTAAATTTTCTTTTTATCACCGCAAACAAGGCATCGATCACCGTGTTTCCTGTTAAATATATTGAATCTTTTTCCACTTTCTCCGCCAGCAAATTCTTAACTGAGGTTTTGGTAGGAGCAAAACTAAGGTCAGCTACTGTACTAATTAACTTACGATTAACTTCTTCTGGAAATGGCCGCCATTTATCAAAAGTACGTAAGCCAGCTTCAATATGGCCAACCGGGATTTTATAATAAAATGAAAGCAACGCTGCAGCAAAGGCAGTTGAAGTATCACCTTGAACCAGAAGTAAGTCTGGTTTTTCTTTTATTAATAATTTCTCAAGACCCCTTAACGTTCGATTAATAATGTCCACTAAAGTCTGGTTTTTCGACATAATCTTTAAATCGTAATCCGGCTTAATCTTAAAAATCTTTAAAACCTGATCTAACATGTGCCGATGCTGGCCGGTTACCACAATACAGGCTTTTAATTTATTCGGATATTTTTCCAGCTCCGTAATAACCGGCGCCATTTTTATAGCTTCCGGCCTAGTCCCAAACACAAACATTACTTTCTTCTTCATCTTTGCACCGCCATAAATAAAGCAATAAAACTCAAAATAAAACAAACAATATAAATAGCAAACACTGCTTCACGAGTATTAAATCCCGCTCTAAGCAGCATATGGTGAATATGTTTATCATCTGCTTCAAAAGGATGTTTTTTGTTTTTAAGCCTTCTCCCAATAGCAAATAAAGTATCAAAGATAGGAACTCCCAGAATAACAATCGGGATCAACAAGGCAACCACTAAGGTTGTTTTTAAAACTCCGGTAATTGAAGCTGCGGCCAAAACAAAACCTAAAAACATTGCACCTGAATCACCTAAAAATATAGAAGCCGGAGGAAAATTATAGCGCAAGAAAGCTAAGCTGGTCCCAGCCAAGGCCAACATTATTATCGCAGTAGAGATTTGTCCCATACGCATGGCTACTACAAATAACGTAAAGGCAGCAATAACACAAACTCCGGTAGCCAGACCATCCAAACCATCAATTAGATTAATCGCATTGGTCATACCCACTATCCAGAATAAAGTTAAAGGGATAGCAAAGAAACCCAAATAGATTACCCCGTTAAAAGGGTTAGAGATAAAATTAATCTCCAGCCCAAAGTATATAATAATGAAAGCGCAGATAATCTGCCAAATTAGCTTGGTGGTAGGCCGGATACCTTTAATATCATCTATAATTCCCACTGAAACCAAAACAAAGCCAGCAATTATAATTCCAGGATTAACTCTATATCCATATAAATAAGCCAGGTAAAGGGCAACACAAAAACCAATGAAGATTGCTACTCCACCCAATCTAGGAATTGGCACTAAATGAACTTTTCGATTATTAGGAATATCAACCGCTTTAATTTTGGGGGCAATTTTCCTAACTACAGGGGTTAACAAGTAGGTCACAATAAAGGCAGACAGGAAAGTTAGCAGGTATATATGCATTCTGGGAATATATTATACCATAATTTTCTAGTCTTGTTCAAATAAATAATTCGTGCTAATATCCTAAGGTTATGGCAAAAGTTACCATAAACAAAATCCGCTCAATTGAAGAAAAAGCCGAAAAAATTGTTGAAGATGCAAAACATAAAGCTGTAATAGCTTTAAAGAATTTGCATAAGCAGCAAGAAGATGAAACCATTCAAGCAGAGCAAAAAGCGCAAAAACAAGCTGAAAACTTGATTAAACAAGCTAAAATTTCCGCCCAAAAACAAGCCGAAGAAATTGACAAACAAACCCAAGCCCAAATTAAAGACTTACAAAATAAAACCGCAAAAAAGATCAGCGAGGCTAAAAAAGCATGTCTCTAGTAGAGATGCAAAAGGTTAACTTAATTGCCTTCTCTCAATATAAAGATCAAATCCTCCAACTACTACAAGATTGCGAACTAATTCATATCCTTAAAATCAGCGATCAACCAATTGTTAAAAATGATTTTGACTATAAACTGGCAGAACTTAAATCAACCATTGCCTTTTTAGGGCATATTGGCCAACACAAAAAAAGTTTTATTGAATCCTTTGTTCCACCCAAAGATGAAATCACCCAAGAAGAAATAAAAAATACTCTTAACAATTTTGATTATCAAGCAATCATCAATCAGTATAAACAGCTTGAAAATAAACTTAATAATTTAAAAAACCTGATTAATGAGCTGCAAACAGAATATGACAAAGTTGCGCCTTGGGCCAGCTTGGATATTCCACTTGAAACTCTAAATTGCAGCAAAAAAACCCGTATTTTGACCGGTACAGTAAAGAAAAAGAATCTGGAAGAATTTCAAAATAAAATAACCGCTCTTTCCAGGAACACAGAAATAAATATTGTTAGTGAATCAAGGGCTCAAGTTTATTTGGTTTTAGTTTATTTAAACGAGAATCAAGAAGCTTTTAATCAACTACTACCTAAAACTGATTTCAACCCGATTATTTTACCCAGCAGCAAACGCGCGGCAAGCAAAGAACTGGCACAGATCCTAAAGGTAAAAAAAGAAGCGCAGGAAGAGACAAATAAACAGCTTACAGAAGCTAAACAATTGTTACCCAACTTAAGTAAATTAAAGTTAACTTATGATTACTTTTTAGAACAAAAAAATCAGCTCCTGGCTAAAGAAAACTTCTTCATGAGCCAACACACTTTTGTTATAGAAGGCTGGATCAAGAAAAAAGACTTTAACAGGCTAAAAGTTAAGCTTAAATCTCTAACTCAAGCTTTTGAGCTTTATCGCATCAAACCCGAAGAAAACGAAAAGCCCCCAGTCGTAATTGAAAACCCTAAACTGGCCAGCCCTTTTGAATTAATAACTAAAGTCTATGGTAATCCAAAAAACGATGAACTCGACCCTACTCTACCCCTTTCCTTTTTCTTTGCTCTATTCTTTGGAATGTGTCTGGGCGATTTTGGCTATGGCTTGTCACTTATCCTTATCTCAATTTACTTTTTAAAAAAATACAAGCTTCCGCAAGGTGGCCAAGATTTGTTTGAACTCTTTATTTTAGGCGGAGGAGTTGCAATGCTGGTGGGAATTTTAACCGGCACCTACTTTGGTTTTACCCCGGATGGAATTCCAAACACCCTTTTGCCTTTAAAAAACGTTTTGCTTTCGTTACAAATTGTTAATCCAATTAAAAATCCCTTGACTATGCTAATCATCTCTTTAGCTCTGGGAGTTATTCAAATCTTTTTCGGCATTTCCCTGCAAATCTACAATAACATCCGCAACAAAAGATACTTGGAAGCGCTTTTTGACGATGCTTTTTGGATGTTTTTCCTGGGCTCTTTAGTGTTTTTAATTGTTTCCTCCGCTATGTCGCTTGAAAGCGCTGCCATCGCTTCAAAAATGAGCATCCTTGGGGCTATTTCATTAATTCTTACCCAAGGAAGGCACAAGAAAAATATTATTCAAAAGTTTTTAAGTGGGCTCTTAAGCCTTTATAAGGTTACCAGCTATATGGGAGACACATTATCTTATTCTCGACTTTTAGCCTTGGGCATGTCCTCTGCTATTATCGGTTCGGTAATTAATATTTTAGCCGGCATGCTAAATGGCAGCGTACCTATTTTAGGTTTTATATTAATGATTGTTTTACTTATCTTTGGACACGTTTTTAATTTAATTATCAGCACCCTAGGCGCATTTGTACACTCAATGCGTCTGCAAATGGTTGAATTTTTTAGTAAATTTTACGAAGGAGGTGGAATGGAGTTTAAACCATTCAAGCGGGAAGCCGAGTACACTATTATAAGGAGGTAACTTAAATGGATTTAGGTTTAGCATTATCATTGGCTGGAGTCGCAATCGCGGTATTTTTAGGAGGAATGGGATCCGCTTGGGGAGTCGCTATTGCGGGAGAAGCAGCAGCTGGAGTTTTAACCGAAGACCCGGATAAATTTGGCAGACTGTTAGTTATGATCGCCCTACCAGGAACTCAAGGATTTTATGGTTTCTTAGGTGGTTTTTATATCATGATGAAGATTGGACTTTTAACCGGGGCCCAAAGCGTACCAGTAATGGCCGGCTTGGGCTTATTATTCGCCGCCCTACCCGTAGGAATCACTGGTCTTATTTCTGGAATTTATCAAGGAAAAGCCTCTGCCGCGTCAATTGGCTTAATTGCTAAAAAACCAGAAGAAATGGGTAAAGCTATTATTATTCCTGCCATGGTTGAAACTTACGCAGTTATCGGCCTTTTAGCCACAATTTTGATAGTGAGTGGAATTACTTTATAAAACATGGCCATACAAGATATTGAAAATAAAATAATTGAAGAGGCTAATAAGCGTGCAGCAGAGATAGAAGCAGAAAATAAAAAAGAGATGGAAAAGCTCAATAAATTCCATCAAAAAGAAAAGCAAGCTTTGCAAGACAAAATTCTGCGTGAAGCAGAACGAAAAGCGCAAAATGCACAACGCTCTATCTTAGTCCCTGCCCGCATGACAGCCAGCAAAACTATCCTAGAAGAAAAGCAAAAGATCATTAGCCAGGTTTATGATCAAGTTCAAAAAGAAAAAAAGCTGGCAAAAGCTGACTTGGAAAAATTAAGGGAATTAACCGAAATTAAAGCAGCCCAAATATTATATGGATAATTTTTATAGCGTAGCCAGAATAAGAGCCATTGAAACTTCCTTGCTTACTAGCGAGCAGATCAGCCGCATGGCTCAAGCCAATGATTTTGAAGCTGCTTTTTCTGTGCTGTCTGAAACTATTTACGGAGCACATCTTCATTCTTTAAAACAGGCTTTTGATTTTGAAGAGCTTTTTCGCTTAGAACGCAAACAGTTGCAAAAACTGCTGCAAAAATTGGCTCCAGAATTTGAGCAGTTTAAAAATTATTCGTCACCAGCCACTATTGACTTGAATAATATAAAAACTGTCTTACGTTGCCAAGCCATCAACAAAGATCCAGACCTCTATCTTTTAGCCGGCGGGCAAATAGACCTTGATACTTTAAAAGAAATAAAAAGCAAAAGCGCCACGGAAATCATCGAGCGCCTAAGTTACACCCCTTACCTGCCTTTTATTGAGGAAGGCATAAACGATCTTTCAAAGCTGGATAAACTTATAGACGATTATATCTTGGCCCAATTTAAAAAAGCCAAATACATGGCTTCTGGGATCGAACCTGTAATTGGTTTTTATTTAGCCAAAGAAAATGAGATTAATACTCTTCGTTTTATATTGATTTGCAAAAAGAACTTTGTTCCGTCGGATAAAATCAAAGAAAGAGTCCGGGTAACTTATTAATGTATAAAATTAAATTTATTGCACCAAAATATTTAATCGGTCCTTTAAAAATCTTAGGAATTGAAACTTTTCCGGCTGATAGTGAAGCAGAAGCAGCTAACGCTTTAGAAGCAGCCACCACCAAAAAAGAGCCGGCTTTAATTTTTATTAGTGAACGGCTGGCAGTTGATTTACAGGAAAAGATTCTCGAGTTAAACAAAAAAGCAGACATAAATATCGTGGCTATTCCTGATAATCGCGGCAGTATTGGCTTGGAAGCAAACCGCATTCAAGCCTTAATAAAAAATTCAATTGGTGCAGAAGTAATTGCTAGGAGGTAAAAGAAAAAAATGACAAATGAGGGAACTATTACTAAAGTTGCAGGGCCTTTGATAATAGCAAAAGGTATTCCAGGAGCACGCATGGCCGACGTAGTTAAAGTTGGGGAAATGGGTTTAATTGGAGAAATTATTGAATTAAATGGAGACATGGCCTCTATTCAGGTTTATGAAGAAACCGCAGGTATTGGCGTTGGCGATCCAGTTGTTTCAACCAATCTACCCCTTTCAGTTGAGCTTGGACCAGGATTAATCAATTCTATTTTTGATGGAATACAACGCCCTCTACCCGGTTTATTTGAAAAAACCGGTAATTTTATTGGCCGCGGCATTCAAGTAACCGCGCTTGACCGTAAAAAGAAATGGGACTTTAAAGCTACTGCTAAGAAAGGTGCTAAAGTAAAAACCGGCGATATTTTAGGAACAGTGCAAGAAAGTTCTATTTTAGAGCACAGGGTAATGGTTCCTCCTGGAATAGAAGGCACGCTGGACGATATTAAATCCGGTTCATTCACTGTAACAGATATTATCGCAAAAATATCCGGCAAAGAAATCAGCATGCTGCAGCGCTGGCCAGTAAGAGTTCCACGGCCTTTTGCCACAAAACTTCCGGTTAAAGAGCCATTAATTTCCGGTATGCGCACGATTGATACTTTATTTACCATTGCCAAAGGCGGCACAGCTGCTATCCCTGGACCATTTGGATCAGGCAAAACCGTGGTCCAGCACCAAATGGCAAAATGGGCCAATGCTGACGTGGTTATTTTTATTGGCTGCGGTGAGCGTGGCAACGAAATGACTGACGTTTTACTTGAATTTCCCGAGTTAAAAGACCCAAAAACAGGCAAACCCTTGATGGAAAGAACGGTTTTAATTGCTAATACTTCAAATATGCCAATTGCCGCACGCGAAGCTTGTGTTTATACTGGCGCAACCTTAGCTGAATATTACCGTGATATGGGTTACAGCGTAGCTTTATTTGCTGATTCAACTTCACGCTGGGCCGAAGCTCTACGTGAAATGTCAGGCCGTTTAGAAGAAATGCCTGGTGAAGAAGGATACCCAGCCTACCTAGGAACCCGCTTAGCTGGATTTTATGAAAGAGCTGGTTACGGAGTTTGCATGGGACAAGATGAACGCAAAGGTTCTTTCACCATTATTGGATCAGTCTCCCCTCCAGGCGGAGACTTATCTGAGCCAGTAGTACAAAATACATTACGCATTGTAAAAGTTTTCTGGGGATTAGATTATGCCCTAGCCCACAAACGACATTTTCCTGCTATTAACTGGCTTAACAGTTATTCTCTTTATTTAAATAATTTGGAAGACTATTTTAAAGAAAATATCTCTCCTGACTGGAGCAAACTAAGAACCCAAGCCATGCGGCTGCTACAGGAAGAAGCAGAACTGGATGAAATTGTGCGTTTGGTCGGAATTGAATCTCTTTCTGCACGTGAACAATTGATCCTTTTGGTTAGCAAATCAATTCGTGAGGATTTTCTTTATCAATCCGCTTTTGATGAAGTTGATCAATACACCAGTTATACTAAACAGCATTTACTTTTGAACTTAATCATCACCCTTTATAAAGAATCTTTAGCCGCAATTGAAGCCGGAGCGGAACTTGAAAAAATAAAAGCGCTTAAGGCTATCTCCATGATCGCCCGCGCCCGGCTAATTCCAGAAGAAAAAATGGTGGATGAGGCAGCCAAGATTGAAAAATCCATTAAACAAGAAACCGCCAATCTTAAAGGAGCAGCACAATGACAAAAACTAAAGAATATCAAACCGTTACCGGCATTGCCGGACCACTGTTAATCGCGGAAAAAATTGATGGCGCTAAATATGATGAAGTAGTTGATATTGAACTGGGAAACGGTGAAATCCGCACCGGGAAAATATTAGAAGTAAACGAAGATAAAGCCATGATCCAGGTTTTTGAAGGTACAGCTGGATTAGATATTAAGTCAACAAAACTCCGACTTAAAGGTCGCGGACTCGAAATTAACCTTGCACCTGATATGTTAGGCAGGATTTTTTCTGGCCTAGGAAAACCAATTGACGGTGCGCCTCAAATTATCCCCAAAAAGAAAATGGATATTAACGGCCAACCAATTAATCCTTATGCCAGAAATTATCCTAATGATTTTATTCAAACCGGTGTTTCTGCAATTGACGGATTAAACACCTTATCTCGAGGACAAAAACTGCCAATCTTTTCCGGATCCGGCCTGCCCCATTCTCAATTAGCTGCCCAAATCGCCCGACAGGCCAAAGTTATGAAAAGCTCGGATAAATTTGCCGTAGTGTTCGGCGCTATGGGAATTACTTTTGAAGAAGCAGAATTCTTTATGGATAATTTTAGAAAAACCGGAGCAATTGAAAATGCAGTACTTTACATCAACCTGGCCAATGACCCAGCTATCGAAAGGATTGCTACACCTAGATTCGCGTTAACTGCCGCAGAATATTTAGCCTTTGAACAAGGTATGCATGTTTTAGTTGTTTTAACTGACATGACCAATTATTGTGAATCTTTGCGTGAAGTTTCTGCAGCCAGAAAAGAAGTTCCAGGACGTCGCGGTTATCCTGGTTATCTTTATACTGATTTAGCCAGCTTATACGAGCGTGCCGGCAGGATTAAAAACAAAAAAGGTTCTATTACTTTAATTCCTATTTTAAGTATGCCTGATGATGATAAAACCCACCCTATCCCGGATTTAACCGGATATATTACTGAAGGACAAATTATTTTAGACCGAGGCCTTGAGCGTAAAAATATTTTCCCTCCAATTGATCCACTCCCCTCACTTTCAAGATTACGCGACAAAGCTATTGGTAAAGGAAAAACCCGTGAAGATCATGCTCCATTAGCTAACCAATTATTTGCCGCTTATGCTAAAGGACGAGAAGTTCGTGAACTGGTAGTCGTATTGGGAGAAGGAGCTTTAAGCGATGTTGATAAGCTTTATTTAAAGTTTGCCGAGCAATTTGAAACACATTACTTGCAGCAAGGTGAAAACGAAAACCGCAGCGTGGAAGATACTTTAACTTTAGGCTGGAGTTTGCTTGAAATGTTACCTAGAGAAGAGTTAAAACGTATTAAAGACGATATGATCGCAAAGTACATGAAAAAAAATGGCTAGTAACACCAGAATTAACGCGACCCGCATGCAGCTTTTGCAGCAAAAGAAAAAGCTGGCCTTGGCCAAACGAGGACACAAGCTTTTAAAAGACAAGCTGGATGGATTGGTTCGGCAAATTTTAGGTCTAGTTAAATCTTATCGTCAGCTAAGTGGTTTGCTGGAACAAAAGCTGATTGATATTTTTCAAAAGCTAGCCATTGCTTCCGCTCAAATCAGCGAAGAGACTTTAGCCACAGCAGTTGAATGCTCAAAAGTAACTACTTCGGTTAATGTCAACATTAAAAATCTAATGGGCGTTAAAATCCCGCAATACGAACTAAAAAGCCAAGGTGATCCTTTTTGTTACAGTTTTCCTGACACACCAGCAGAACTTGACCAATCCTTAAAAGAGTTTATGGAAATTTTAAAAGATTTAGTCACTTTAGCAGAGCAGAATAAAACCATTGAAGTAATTGCTTCCACTATTATTGAGATAAAACGAAGAGTTAATGCTTTAGAATATATTTTAATTCCTGAAGTTTCTGGCAACGTACGCTACATCAAAATGCGCCTCTCTGAAATGGAACGCGAAAACATCGTTTCGCTGATGAAGATTAAAGATATAGTACGAGCGAGGTAGAATCGGGCCCGAAGGGATTTGAACCCTCGATCTCCTGCGTGACAGGCAGGCGTGATAAACCAGGCTACACCACGGGCCCCTAATTCTTTTTGAAAAAACAATTATACCAGCTTTTTGGAACATTGGAAAGCCGGGTCATATGTAAATACAAACTTGACGGCGGCTTATAAGGATTAAACTTTAATTTTATTCCTGCTTCTTTTAAGGTACTATCGCCTTTGCGATTATTGCATTTGGCACAGCAAACCACCATATTATCCCAAGTCTCTTTTCCGCCTTTGCTTTTGGGAATAACATGGTCAATGGTTAAGTTGCCACCGGTTTTGCCGCAATACTGGCAAGTATGGTTATCACGCAGATAAATATTTTTTCTGGACAAAACTACTTCAATATAAGGCAACGGCACATATTGGCTAAGTTTTATAATTTCTGGCAAACGAAATTTATCATTAATCATTGCACCATTAAACTCTATGCCTAAAGCTTTACCTTTATAAAGCAAAACCATCGCCCTTCTCCAACTCGTAATGTTAATTGGAAGATGAGTTGCGTTTAAAACTAATACTTTATGAAATGTTTGGTCTTCCATTTTTATTAAAGGAACGGAGGAGGAGAGATTCGAACTCTCGCACCGGGAAACCCCGGCCTAACAGTTTAGCAAACTGCCCTCTTGGACCACTTGAGTACTCCTCCGACTCACTTCGTTCGTAATTTCAAATGTCAAATGACTAATGTCAAATGAAGGAATCCGCCTTCGGCGGATACTATTCATTATAATATAAATAACATCGCGAAGCGATACATTCATTTGTCATTTTTAATTTGTCATTAGTCATTCCAATTCGCTTTCAGCGAATTGGCGGAGGGAGGAGGATTTGAACCCCCGATCCGCTTGCACGGATGCCTGTTTTCAAGACAGGTGCGATCAGCCACTCTGCCATCCCTCCATATTAACTAATAACAAATAACTTATAACCTGTAACTATCCTGGGGGCCAAGACATGGAACGGCCACCCAACAAATGAAAATGAAGATGCAGCACTGCTTGGCCTGCATCTTTTCCATGATTAACCACAATTCGATAACCAGTCTTATCCAAACCTTTTTCCGTGGCCAATTTTTTCATCACCACAAACAAAGTATTAATAATACCAGTATTTTCCAATTCTGCAATACCCTGCACATGAGTTTTTGGAATTACTAAAATATGCACTGGCGCTTGAGGATTAATATCGTTAAAAGCTAAAACCTTATCGTCTTCGTAAACAATTGAAGCGGGAATTTTTTTGTCAATGATTTTGCAAAAAAGACAGGTCATCTAATTTTCACCCGAAATCATTTCCTTAATTTCTTCTTTAACAAAAGGAACCTTGGATAAAATTTCTGCGGCCTCTGCTCGAGTTAAAAGTTCTTTAGGGCCAAAATCTTTGCCCCCTAAATATTCAAACAACCCTGCACTTTTGGAAGCAGCCAAAGCTGGAGCAACCCAATGAGTTTTCGACACATCAGGAAAAGGATTTTGGCTCACTTTTTCTTTTTGATAAAGCCCGGCATAATTAGCAAATATTTCCGCAGCCTGAGCCCGGGTAACAATCGCCTTGGGCCTGAAGGTCCCATCAGCATAACCCTTCATATAACCACGCTGTACAGCAACCGAAATAAAAGGTGCAAAACCTACTCCAGGATAAAGGTCTAAGAAATCTACCGGCGGATAATCTGCCACCTTAAAACCTTTAGCTTTAACTAAGATTGCGGCTAATTCTCCTCGAGTTAAAACCTTATCCGGCCGAAAAGTACCATCACCATAGCCAGACATAATTTTTAAGGCTGCTAAATATTCAATCGGCTTCCTGGCCCAATAATCATTTGGCACATCTTTAAAACTTCGGATTACTGGCTTAGGGATAACCGTAACAGAGGTTGGCCCTTTTCTCTTTTGCCCAACATAACTGAATCCTCTATCTTCTTCTCGCTTCTCTCTAAAACCAATTGAGAAAAAGTGAGTAGCATTATTGGCAATTTCTCCAAACTGGCTGTACGCATAATCAAAAGTGAAACCTTTAAAATTAAGGCCTACTCCAGCAGTCATATTATTATCAGTACCAATACTACCACTGGTTTCTGCTTTAGCTTTTTGGTCAATCCCTACCCGCAAAGCTAAGATTTGTATTGGGGAAAACTCTAACCCAGTATGCCAGAGCGAAGGTTTGCCAGTTTGCCGACTTAAATCATAATCAATCCCAAGATTTAATTGCTGATTTAATTGAAAATCACCCCCCAGCCGAACAGTCATGGGAATTGATTCAGTAACACTATTTTTTTGCCAAATAAACCTGCCACCCCAATCAGCTGGAAGAAAGTTATGTACACTTAATCCTAAGTTGGTCCTAGGATTAACATCCCAAATCAATCCTAAATCCGCATCCATGCCAGCTCCAGCCGCATCATTCATCACAACCCCACCACCAGAAAAACCTTGCAGAAAATATTTAAGGTTTAAACCAAATAATAAATGGTCTCCTTTGCCGCGAAAAATCCTACCTAACTTAGTACCATAGGAAAATAAAATTACCCGGTTACTATATTCCGTGTCCCCACTATGTATAATCGTACGGGTAGCTCCGCTGCCTTCAACCGTGGTAATAGGAATTCCGCTTACCGAAGCATTAATAAATCCAATTCCAAAATGGCCTAAAGCTGAATCATCACTAGCTCCCAAAAGAAGATAATTAACGTCGGAAAGAAGGGTACCATTCATGCTTACAGCTTTAAAACCACGACTAAAAGCCAAGGCCGCTGGATTGGTAAAAATAGCAGAAGCATCATCAATTCCAGCCGCATAATATTTACCCTGACCAAGACAACGCGCACCTACTCCAAGGTCAGACAAATCAATTGCAGCTAATACGGTTGTCGAGCAGAAAAACATTGCCCAACAAACTAATAATAGTTTGCGCATCTTAGAAATATTATGCACTGTGCTAATTTTAAAGTCAACCTACTTATGATACAATAATTCAATGCAAAAAAAGATCCGTAACTTCTGTATTATCGCCCATATTGACCATGGTAAATCCACCCTGGCCGATCGGATGCTGGAACACACCAAAACCATTGATAAAAGAAATATGAAAGAACAAGTTTTAGATACCATGGAACTGGAAAGAGAACGCGGAATCACTATTAAAGCCCAGGCCATTAGGATGGAATACAAAGGCCATATTTTAAATTTGATCGACACCCCTGGCCACGTTGATTTTAGCTACGAAGTATCAAGATCCTTGGCTGCTTGCGAAGGAGCCTTATTAATTGTTGACGCTACTCAAGGAATTGAAGCCCAAACTCTAGCCAACACTCATCTAGCCATGGCACACAATTTAAAAATTATTCCAGTCATAAACAAAATCGATCTACCTGGGGCTGAAATCCAAATGGTTAAAGATGAATTAACTAAGACTCTGGGTTTTAGTGAGGACGAGATGCTTTTGGTTTCAGCCAAAGAAGGCCTGGGAATTGAAGAAGTGTTAGCCGCGGTTATTAATTTTGTTCCGCCGCCAGCTGGCAACGCAAAAGCACCGTTACAAGCTTTGGTTTTTGATTCGCATTATGATACTTACCGCGGAGTCATTGTTTATTTAAAAGTAGTGAATGGAACCTTAAAAAAAGATGATCAGATCATTTTTATGGAAACCAATAAAGAGTTTGAAGCTCAGGAAATTGGCACCTTCAAGTTAAAATTGGTTCCTCAAAAAAAACTAAGCGCTGGTGAGGTGGGCTATTTAATCGGTAACATCAAAAACATTGCTGATGCCCACGTCGGAGATACAATCACTATTGTTAATAGTCAGGCTAAAGAATCACTCCCAGGCTATAAGCCGATCAAGCCTATGGTCTTTTGTGGATTTTATCCGATTAACGGCGAAGATTATGAAGCTTTAAAAGAGGCCATGGAAAAATTACGCTTAAATGATGCGGCTTTATTCTTTGAACCAGAAAGCTCCACTGCCCTGGGCTTTGGTTTTCGCTGTGGTTTTTTGGGCCTACTACACTTAGAAATTACCCAGCAAAGATTAACTAGAGAATTTAATATTGGATTGATCGCTACTACCCCCAACGTAGTTTATAAAATTACTTTAACAAACGGACAAGAGCTAATGATTGATAACCCAACTAAATTTCCTGAAGTACAAAAAATTGAAAAAGTAGGAGAACCTTATTTTAAAGTTAGTATTTTTACACCGGCAGAATATGTAGGCTCAATCATGCAGTTAGCCAACGAAAAACGGGGAAACTATATTAACCTGGAATATCTTGACCCTAAACGCGCTATTGTCACTTATAAAATGCCTTTGTCAGAGGTTATTATTGAATTTAACGACCTGCTTAAAACCGTATCCCGAGGCTACGCCTCAATGGATTATGAACCTATTGGATACCAGGCGTCAGATCTAGTTAAACTAGACATTTTAATTAACCAGGAACCAGTTGACGCTCTCTCTTTTATTGTCCATCGCGACCGGGCTCCTTATTACGGCAGAAAAATATGCGAACGTTTAGTGGAAGAAATACCCAAACAAATGTTTGCTGTACCTATCCAGGCAGCTATTGGTGGCAAAATTATTGCCCGCGAAACAGTGAGAGCCAAACGCAAAGATGTTACCGCCAAATGTTATGGTGGTGACGTTTCAAGAAAAAGAAAATTGCTTGAGCGACAAAAAGAAGGTAAAAAGAAAATGAAACGTGTGGGAAAAGTTGATATTCCTCAAGAAGCTTTTTTGGCTGTCCTGCGAATAAACAAATGACTGGCTTATACATCCACATTCCATTTTGCAAGAAAAAATGTGATTACTGTGATTTTTTATCTTACGCTGGCAAGGAAAATGAAATTGATAAGTATGTGGAGGAATTGGTTAAAGAATTAAAAGCCCTCACTCCCAACTACACAACTGTTTATATTGGAGGTGGAACCCCTACTCTTTTAGAACCTAGGCATTTCAAAAAAATATTAGAACATGTAGTGCAGACCTTTAGGTCTGCTTCGGAAATCACCATCGAAGCAAATCCCGGCACTGCCGATAAAGCTAAGCTCCAAACACTTCACGATTTGGGTGCTAATAGACTTTCCATCGGTGCGCAGTCATTTGCCAATCATCACCTAAAAACCCTGGGAAGGATCCATAATGCTGCTGAAATATTTAGAATTTATGAAGATGCTAGAGCAGTTGGATTCCAAAACATTAACCTTGACCTGATCTTTGCCCTGCCTAACCAAACTTTGGCTGAATGGAAAAATGACTTGCAAACCGCAATTGAGCTAGATCCTGAACATTTATCATGTTATTGCTTAGAAGGCAACATGGCACAATTAAGCGAAGATAAAGAGTTGGAGATGTACGAATACACGATTGAAACATTAACCAAGGCTGGCTATAAGCATTACGAAATTTCAAACTTTGCTAAACCAGGCTTTGAATGCCAGCACAATATTAATTACTGGAAAATGGGGAAATGGACTGGAATTGGAACAGGCGCAAAATCAAGCCCTGATAATGATCAACGCAATACGATTTTCATGGGTCTTAGAATGTTAGAAGGTCTGCCAATAGACAAGTTCAAAGGCTTTGAACAAGAAGTGGCTGAACTCATAGAAAACGGATTACTTATGCAAGAAAACGGCAACTACAAACTCACCCGCAAGGGATTGTATTTAGGGAATTTGGTGTTTGAGAGATTTGTGTGATTAGGGCACTATTTCAAACGACTGGTTCAACCACAAGACTTCCGCTTTACCCGTCCCATTAATATTAGGAGTACTTACCCCTACATTTCGTTTAGAAAAATTAGCATCAGCACTGATATTAAAGGTTGCCTTAATTTTTGTAGGAGAAATGACTTGAACATTTGAGGCCGTAGAAATATCCCCTACCCAATCAGCTGGAGGCAGATCTTCCCCTTCCCAATGGGAAGTAACGTGAACTTGAGTAGTGGAATCAAAATGGGTACCCTCTCCCGTAACTTCTATTTCCACTGTTTCACCTTGCTTGCCTTGGGTTGGAGATACATTAACAATGGTCGGTTCAACTGATTGAGCAATTACTGTAAAACAATCAGTCTTATAACCATTAAGCTGGCTGGGATTTATAACTAAAATGTTTCTATCTCCTAAAATCGCATTATTAGCAATCGATATATTTGCAATGAGTTTAGCATCGCTTTCATGGGTGACTGAATTTATATTAACCCCACCATTATTATTAACATCTCCGGAAATATAAAATTTGGCAGTAGCCCCTTTTAAAAGCTTTTCACCCATTATAGCAACATCTCCACTCCAATCCTGCAACCCAGTTTCTGGGCTAATCGAGGCTATAATCGGTTTAGATGGTTCAGCCTTTACCATAAATACATCACTTTTAGAACATTGGCTGCCATCCAGATTAGTTAGCGTTACCTCCCTTAAACCTGTAACTGCATTATTGGCAATAGTTATATTTGCATTTAGATAACCAGCATTTAGATAGTTAGTTGATTCCACTTCAATACTACTGCCAAAATTTGGAATCGCTCCTTGCTCAAAACCACCCCCGCTTATGTTTACCCACCCGTTCCAACCCTGTACTCCATTATCTGGATTAACAGAAGTTATATATTGTTTTCCTAAAACTTCAAAAATTCCTTGGGCTGTATAGTTCTCCCCCTCTGGATTAGTTACTGTTACCTCTCTTAAACCAGGCTGCGCTGTATCCAAAACATCCAAAAAAGCAACAGCAGCAACATCGGTGATATAATGCTTGCCATTATTATAATCAAGATCAATTTCTATCCCCTCACCAAAATCTAATTCAAGGCCTGGCTTAAATCCTGAACCACCGACAAAAACAACTTCAGATTCCCCTTGTTTTAATTTATTAGGCTCTAACATAACAATACTCAATTTTTTAGAACTCACCGTAAATGCATTATTTTTAATCGCCTGCCCCCCATCTGAATTAACTAGAATCAAATCTCTTGAACCTAAAGGAGCATCCTCAGCAATTGTTATTTTCGCGTCAATGTAACTCATACAGACAACCGAATCCACGGTTATTCCTTCTCCAGAAAAGCTTAAATCCTCTCCCTGAAAATTATCCCCATATACTGTTATTTCGCCCTTCCAACCCTGAGCTTTATTGTTGGGGATTACTTGATTTATGACTGGTTTAAGGCTTACCTCAAATGCATTGTGCTTAGAAAATTGCTTACCATCTAGATTGGTCACAGTTACATCCCTTAAACCTGTAGAAGCATCTTCAGCAATGATTAGATCCGCACTTAGAAGGCTACTGCTAATATAATTGGTGGAATTAACTGTAATGTCACTTCCAAAATCAGATCCCGCACCATTTTGAAAATCATCGCCGCTTATCGTTATATTTCCGCTCCATCCCTGTGCTCGAGCATTTGGAGCAACCAAAGTTATAGTTGGTGGAACTTCCTCCCCCTCAACTTTGATTTTCCATTCCATATCAGTCACTAAATCTCCATCACTAACCATTACTTTAAGTTTATGGGATCCATTACCGGCATAATCGTAATTGTTTGCAGTTGAAACAACGTTTCCATCTAGTTCCCATTGATATTTTAATACATCCAGATCTGGATCTGAGGCAGTTATCGCAAAATTTAAAGGCGGATCCTGTTCTGTAACCATTATCTCAAGATTTACAGGGGAAAAAGACTCAATTATCGGGGGCTTGTTATAACATCCTGTATGTTTTGCGTCATGCTGAAACATGGGCCATTCCATTTTATCCGAATGGTATGTAAAAGGAAGATCCCAAACAAAAATCTTTTTTACTTCTTTATCCAATGAAATAATTTCAGTATCTCCATCACCATCCAAATCACATATTATTGATGACAAGCCTTCTCCTGCACGCCAGATTGGCCAGCGTGGGTCAGCAATTAAAGTTGCATCATGATCAACTCCATATATAGCGTAAGATTCTTCCCGCGCAATTACTATTTCTACATTATTATCACCATCAACATCACCTACCAAAGGAATTAAGTGGCAATAGCCATAGTTAATGTGTCTTGCTAATGTATCTTTTATATTGTTTAATATAAAGAATGGCTGAGATGCAGTACTATTATCTGACATTTTTACTGCATATACTTCAGTAGAGATATCTAGCACCACTAATTCATTATCTTTGGTTCCAATAATGTCCATATCATCAATTCCAACAATCTCTATCTCCCCATCGTTATCAATATCTCCAGCACTACCAAAATTACACCAGGGATACAAAAGGATCTTACTTCCATCGTACTTAAGCAAACGCAAGTGTCCCATACTTGGTGCACTATTAGAAAAAAATATTTCTCGATAACCATCATGATTTAAATCCGCAAGTATAGGGTTGCCAAAAGACTTCTTGCCCTCCTCATATTGATAAAGCCAATTCTCAGATACCAAAGTGCCATCATGGTTCCAAGCATATCCATAACCCTCAAAATCAAGAGCTACAACCTCTGCCCATCCATCATGATCAATATCACCAACCGCTGGCGTACCTAGTACCGGCCCCACAGTATCCTGCTGCCAAATTAATTCTCCATTAGATTTATAAACATAAACCCTCCCCTTGGTTTCCCCTTCTTTGCTATCGCATGTTCCCCAAATAACATCTAATTGATCATCACCATCTACATCCCTAAAAACAATTGCCTTTCTAGCTCTCCAATCTAAATAATTTGTTACCTCCTTTGGCCATCCTGGAAGCAATTCTCCACTGTGACGATAAAGATTTATATATAATTTGTTGCCCTCACGAGAAAGAATTCCAATCTCAAGATTTCCATCACCATCTAAATCTCCTAGGGTCGGATAAAAAATATCAGCATAAGAATAACCATTTTGCACTTCAAAACTTTTCTTTAGAACTCCATCACTACTAAGAATCCTTACTGTCTGGTGAAAACCATAAACAATTTCATTTTTGCCATCATTATCTAAATCTCCTACTGCCAGATTAGAATATGTATTCAGCGTATCCGCCGGCCAACCTTCTTGGTAATTAAAATTTGTAAGATCTTTTCTAAGTGGAATTTTATCTTCGTAAATCCCACCAAAACTATCTTCTATAACCAGTTTTAAGACAAATTTTCCCTCAGGAATCTCATCAAGAGGAAGGGCCTGATATAGAAGGGGAGAATCAATAATTAGTCCATTCGGTTCTCCTTCTCCCTCAACAGCAATTATCATTTCGTCACCAATCAGATACCACTCATTAGGGTCCCATCCCAACCCATATTCAAAATGATAATTTTTAAAGTTTTGGCCCTCAGCTATTCCATAAACATCTAATGTATTAGCTATGACAACTCTTTTACGGATCGGATAACTAATGAAACCAAATACTCCTACATTTATTTGTGCTTTATCTTCATAATAATTCCCATCTGTATCTTCCACAATTAGCTTTAGTGTATACAGCCCACTGGCAACATTACTCACATCAAAAGCATCCACCAAAACACCATCCACAACGGGCAAATCGCTGGTTAAAATGGTAGTCCAATTTTGTGGATTTTCACCGCTCCCATATTCAACTCGATACTCTTTAAAATTCGGTCCGCTGGCAATGCCCCCTATAGCTATCATTCCAGAGACAATTGACAGAGCTTTATCTATCATGTTTCCAGCACAAAACACATGACTAACTGTAGGACTGGTAATATTAGCTTCACAAGCTGAATCAATTTTTAATGCTTTATCAACATTGATCCGACCATAACCTGATTCTTTATCCCAGCCCGGGGTACCCACATCATCTGCTGAATTCCTGATTACCTGTCTCACCTGTTCCGGAGTTAACATCGGATTCTGGGATAAAATAAGTGCTGCAAGGCCAGCCACATGAGGTGCAGCCATGCTAGTACCGCTCATGCTATCATATTCATTGCCTGGAACAGTTGATAAAATTCCAGAGCCAGGAGCAGCAACATCAATCTTAATGCCATAATTTGAAAACCAGCTTATCTTGTCTTCATCGGTAAAACTGGATATGGTAAGTGTGTATTCCGAGTTAGCAGGATTATGAAGTAGAGCATTTTCAGTGTCATTTCCAGCCGCGGTGACCACCACAACTCCAAGGCTTTCTGCATATTTTACTGCTAGGTCTTCTGTTTCACTGATTCCATATCCACCCCAACTATTATTCATAACATCGGCCCCATTTTCAGCCGCGTATTCAATCCCTAATGATTGATTTCCATTAGTGTAGCCACCATCATCCATAATTCTCACTGGCATTATCTTGCAATTCCAAGTTACACCAACAACACCAATGTTATTATCACCTATCCCAGCAATTGTCCCGGAAACATGGGTTCCATGTGAGTGTCCATCCATTGGGTCACTATCAGAATATACAAAATCCCAACCCCTTATATCATCTATATATCCATTGTCGTCATCATCTATACCATTAAAATCAGCCGGGTCAACCTGGCCATTACTATTTATGTCTTCAAGAGGATTTATCCAGATATTACTATTTAAGTCTTCATGATTATAATCTACTCCAGTATCCACCACAGCCACTACTATGCCAGCATTGCCGGTCTCAGTATCCCAACCCTTTTCAGCTTCAATCTTCTGCATTCCCCACAAATCCGGAAACAATGGATCGTTGGGAGTTTTATCTGCATAGCCAATATAATTCGGCTCTGCATATTCCACATCAGGATTGGCACTAAATTGATTGACTGCCTCCCACACATCTGCGTCTTCAGGAATTCTTAAGAGGCAAACAGTGGAAAGATCAGGAACCTCTACCCCTTCGGAAATCCGCACGCTTCTTTCTGGAAACTCTCGCCTAATCTGTTCCGGGGTCTTGGCAAGCTTAAAATATTGTTTTTTCTGCTTAACCTTTAATTTCTGCGCCAATGCAACAAGCGATGGTCGCTTAAGCTGTACTTCGCCGTTAACAACAGATATTACTTCGGAATTAAACTTAACTAAAAGCTCCCCTTTAACAAAAAGAGGATTGCCATCAGGAGTTAAGGTAGGCCTGCCAAAAATCTTAGGCTTGGTCTTGGAAAGCGCTGAAATATAGAGGTCTTCTTCATGCCTGGCTTTCCCCTTGGCATACACTATTTTATAATGCCCTGGTTTCCAGCCTCTAGTATTTACACTTGCTCTATGATTTTTGCCTTTTTTCGATAACCTTCCAAATTTCTTGATCTTCTGTGGATCTCTAGCTGAAGTAATATAATATCGATTAACAGAAAGATCCCGAGACGGAATTTTAATTCTGACTTCCTGCCCACCAGCAAAATACATGTCCGCCCCAGCAATAGAAGCTACAGCAGCAAATATCAATAAAGTTGTTAATAATTTTCTCAAAAAGCCCATCCTGTTTTCAAATAAATTCCATTAGCCACCACAGCTCCTGGTCCAGAGAAATAAGTCCAGCCTAGTTCTGTCTGCAATGCTCCGATATATCCCCAGGGCTCTGAATATCCACCATAGAAAAATTGATAACCATTGCCAGAACTGGTCACTATACCATTCCAATTAGTACTATTATATCCACCACCAATATAATTCACTTTAAACCAATTATCACTTTCCCAAACCCGACGTAAATTCACTTGCAGCGCCCCAACAGCAATACTGCCTGTTCCGCTTGTAGAAGACGTGTTTCCAAAAAATGAAGCATAACCTAACGAGAGCTCTAGCGAATCCGTTATATTCTTATTAATTTCAAGGCCAACAATATTCGGCGCAAGGCCAGAACTTTGAATTTGTCCGCTAGTAACACTTAAGCGATGATAGCCTATATATAATGTAAAGGTTGGCGTATATTCCACCGCTCCCTTAGTTGGCAGAGGTTGTCCCCCTACTTTTATAATTGTAGTTTGATTGCCTTTAACCTTAGCCTTTTGGCCGTAGACTTTTAAACCGGCCTGATCATCAACTTCCACAAAATAATCGCCTTCTTCTAAAGCTTCTATATATATGTTTCCCTGTCCAACCAATAATCCGTCCACATAAACAGCATCATCAAGGTTTTGGGGATAAATATAGAGTTTTCCTTCAGGTTTTGCAGCAAAGGCTAAAGAAGTAACTAGAAAAAGCAACAATAAAGAAAGAATGATTTTTCGGCACATCTTGAGCAAATTATATACCTATCTAAACTCACCCGCAAGCGCAAGTTTTTGCCTATTTACTCCGATAATATACTTGTAGAGCAAGTTATAGCTAGGAGGAAACAAAATGGTAGTAGGAATACACAATGAAGGAAAACCCAACCCCGCAACTGGTGTAGCCGGTGCAAAGCAAACAAATACGGCAGAGGCCGAAACCCTGGTTGATCAATTAAACACTCTAGGCATTCAGTTGAAACAAGCACAAACTGTTAATGAGCAAATGTCTATACTATTTAAAAGTACGGATGTTTCTAAATTACTCCTTTCCAACCTCAAAAAACTACCTGAAAAAGAATTGTTTGCTCTTTTTGATAAACTATTTTCTAATCCCAAGTTAAATTCATTGACCAAATGCTTACTAGCCCAAACTATGGTTGAGTTAGGACATACTGATAAAGCAATAGAGCTTACAAGACAAATTCCTTTGCAAGACGATAAAGATGCCGCTTACTCAAAAATCGCAATCGCCTTACTTAAGAAAGATAAACCTTCAGCCGCCAGAACAGTTTTTGATAAAATAAAAAATACAAAATGCGCTCTCGTTAACTTAAGCCCCCTCAAGATTTCACTAAGACTACAAGCTCTTAAATTATTATCAGAAACACACCACAGAGAAAGCAAAGAACAGCTTAACAATAAGATGAAAAGCGCTATTAATTGGATGAAGGAAAATGGATATACAAGAGCGGAAATCATAGAAGAACTCAAAAAAGTCGGCTTTTCAATTGATATTGAACTTCCAAAAAGTCCTTATCACAGATTATAATAAAAACTAATTAAAGCCTGCCGCCGGTATAACGTGAATACGATTGTTTGTGCTATCCGTAGCATACACAGTTCCATCTGCATCAACCTCAAAATCACGAACATCACGAAACTCTGCTTCTCCTGATCCAGCTGATCCAAATTTAGAGAGATAAGTACCGGTACTATTATACTTTTGAATAGCAACTTTTTCCGCATAAATATATCCATCCGTATCAACGGCTACGCCACGAGGATAAAAAAAGCAGCCATCAGCAAGGCCAAAACTTCCAAAAGCCAAAACAAAAGTACCATCATTGTCAAATTTCTGGATCCGATGATTATCAGTATCTACAACATAAACATTATTCGAAGAATCAATAGCAATATGATGAGGCCGTTTAAAAGAACCTTCGGAATCCCCATAACCCCCAAAAGTTAAAACAAAAGCACCATTGCTATCAAATTTCTGAATACGATGATTATACAATTCAGACACAAAAATATTATCCGAAGAATCTAAAGCGATCCCGTAGGGACTATGAAACTGGCCATTTCCACTGCCCTCGACAGAACCAATCGTAGACAACAAATTACCACTTGAATCAAACTTGTGAATCCTATCATTCGCACTATCGGCCACATAAATATTTCCGGATGAATCAAGATCTATTCCTTTGGGATATCTCATTTGCCCGTCACCTGTGCCATAAGAACCAAAACTCAACAAAACATTTCCGTCTTCATCTATTTTATATACCTTCTTATCATCTGCGGTTATATAAATATTATTAGAACTATCTAAAGCAATTCCTTCAGGATCATAAAAAGCCGCAGCCTCAGGAGAACCATTTATAATATAATATCCACTAGGCAGAGTAGTTGTAGTAGTCGTTGAGCCAGTTCCACACCCCATACAAAAAATTATCAACAAACAGCTAATTAACACATAACCCATCAACATAACAAAAAAAGCTTTCATAATTATTTACCCTCACTTTTTAATAATAAATATCAATTAATTAAAAATAATAATGTGTCCCAAAAAGTAAAGCTTCCGGATAACTCATTTCCACAGAGGAAGTCAAATTATCATTACCAAAAAAACCAAACCATTCTCTTCCTACTCCAAGCAAGGGGACAGTTCTTGCTTGGGATCCTGCACCTACCTTTGCCTGCACAATCATTGCCCCTAGTCTGGCATAGGTATGCGATGCCTCATCTTGCATAAAATCCTTACTCACAGAAAGAGTATAAAAACTGAGGCCCACAGTAGTAGTGCCAAAAAAGAAGAGTTTTTCAATGAACTCGGCCCACATCGACGAAAAAGGAGAACTTCCAAAATCCGCGGTAGCATTAAATCCATAACCGCTAGTTTTATCCCATGAACTAACAGAAAAACTATAGGGAACAAGTAACCAAAGCTTATATCCTACTCCTATTTTTGCAAATGACGTACCAGTAAGACAAGCCAATATTAACAGCAATGCAATCATCTTTTTCATAATTATTTCCTCCTAACTAAAATTTTTCTCATAATCTCCCTCCTTTTTTAATCATATACTATCTTACTACAATTTTCCCCACTCAACCAGATGATTAACCAATTCATCACCACCAGTCAAAGTAAACTCCCCACCAACATAAGTGCTAGCAGAAGAATTAGATTTAAGACATAAAACGCCTTCGTTCAAACCATCAGCAATGCACACCCAATTAGAAGCATTCCATTTAACCACATAATCAGCTAAAATATCACCGCCAACATCATTGAATAAGCCGCCGGCGATCAGATAACCGTTTGAATTAATGGTTAAAGCTCTAACTCGATCATCTATTTCAGTGCCAACTGCCTCAAAAGAAGAGCCAGTCCACTTGGCAATATAATCAGCACTAGCAACCCCACCCGCATTTAAAAAATCCCCCCCCACATACACTTCATCAGAAGCATTAACAGCTAAAGCAAAAACCGTATCTGTTAAACCACTGCCAACCGCTTCCCAGGTGGCACCAGTCCACATAGCAATATTAGTGCTAACACCGGTAAATTCACCACCAGCATAAAGATTGCCATTACTATCTAAGGCTAAGGCGTAAACCGTACCGTTTAATCCTCCGGCCAAAGCTGCCCAGTAAGTACCTGTCCATTTGGCAACACTTTTTGTATTAGCCACCCCACCCACTGAAGTAAATTCCCCACCCGCATAAACCACATTATTAGAATTAACTTCAATGGCCCAAACATTATTATTTGCACCCGTACCCATAGCTAGCCACTGGCTGCCATCCCATTTTGCAATATAATTAGCATAAGGCAAACCACCTGCATTATTAAAAGCACCGCCAACATATAAAGTATCAGCGCTATCTATTCCAATAGAATAAACTCCAGAACCTAAGCCTTCGCCCAAAGCTTCCCAGCTGGAACCAGTCCACTTAGCAATATAATCTGCGTATTCAAAACTAGCTACATTAGTAAATAGACCACCAACATAAAGGTTGTTGCTACTATCTAACTCTAAAGCATAAACATCTGCTCCTGCTCCATCTCCAACCGTTGACCACCAGATTAAATCATATTTAGCAGAAGTAACCGTACTTTTACGCACACCAGCATAAGTAATGGCTTTAAAGCTTTCTGAACTGGTTAAACTAATCGCGGCAGTGTATTGAGTGGATTGTTGATTAGGCGTACTGCCATCAGTAGTGTAATAAATATAAGCATTAACGGTTGAGGTTGCTAAGGTAATTGATTTACTAGTTGCTTCATAAGTTCCAGCTGAAGGAGAAAAAGTCGGCGCAGCAACCGTGACTATGCCTGACTCGCCACAGCCAATGATTAACAATAAACCAAAAATAAAAACAAAAGCTTTTAGCCTCATTGCTGATAAATTATAACATAATACAAATACATCCTCACCCCCTCCCTCACTTCGTTCGGGTTTCCCCCTCTCCATCGAAGATGGAGAGGGGGATTAAGGGGGTGAGGTTTTAATTATTGACAAGGTTTTTCTTTCTATGTTACAATTAGCACTCAAGGAGTTAGAGTGCTAAACGAACGCAAGAAAAAAATATTAAACGCAATCATAAAAGACTACCAACGCACCGCAGAACCAGTGGGTTCTAGAACCATTACTAAAACTCATTTACACGACTTATCCCCTGCCACAATCAGAAATGAAATGGCAGATTTAGAAGAAGAAGGTTATATTGAACAACCTCACACTTCTGCCGGAAGAATTCCTACTGATATTGGCTATCGATTTTACGTTGACCGCTTAATGCGTATCACCCGACCAACAGTTAGAGAAACTCAGGTAGTAAAATCTTATCTGCACAAAAGCAGCCCAGCCTTAGACGAAATCCTGCACCAGACAGCCAAGATTCTTTCCCATACCTTGGATTACACCGCAATCGTGGTTAATCTTGGATCACACCGCAGGCTATTTTCTTCTGGAGCATCAAATCTTTTGCGTCAGCCAGAATTTAAAGATGTAAGACATATGCAACAGCTTTTAGAGTTGATTGAAGAAGAAGAGGAATTAGCTGAAGTAGTTGAGGAATACACCAAAAACCAAGATCTAACTATTAAAATTGGTTCTGAAAACGCGACTAAAAGAATGAAAGAATGCAGTATGGTAGTTTCTTCTTTTAAAGTAGAAGACGAAATCATTGGTGCCATTGGCTTAATCGGCCCTACTCGCATGTACTATAGTAAAGCATCAACTTTGATTGATTATGTAGCTCATGAACTTTCCGACGTATTGTCTGCAGGAGATATTTTCTAATGAACCCAAAAAAGAAGAAAAAAGAAGCACAACCAGAAATAAAAAAAGAATTAGAAGAAACTAAAAATCGGCTGCTGCGCTGCTTAGCTGATTTTGACAATTTTAAAAAGCGCGCCATAGTTGAAAAAGAACAATTTATTAAGTTTGCCAATGAAAATTTAATTAAAGAACTGCTGCCTGTGGTGGATAATTTTGGCCGAGCAATGGCTGCAGCAAATAAAATAGAAGGTAATGATGAAATGAAAACCGGATTAAGTCTGGTAAAAAAACAACTTGAGGATGTTTTAAAAAAACATGGGGCAGAAGAAATTAATGCTCTTAATCAGCCTTATGATCCCAACTTACATGAGGCTATTATGTTAAAAGAAGATGAAGGACCGGAAAATATAGTAATTGAGGAAGTTCAGAAGGGCTACACATTTCATGGAAAGGTAATTAGACCAACAATGGTCATAGTTTCAAAAAAATTAATAATTAACAATGACTAAATTAACAACGTTGTGTGCCTTCGGCACGTTATTATAATAACATCCGCCGCAGGCGGATACATTGTTGTTAATTTTTAATTGATTAATTGTTAATTAAAAAGTGTCAACAAAAGGAGGACTAAAAAGATGTCTAAAGAGAAAATTATCGGTATTGATTTGGGTACAACAAACAGCTGCGTGGCGGTAATGATGGGTGGAGAAGCAACCATAATTCCCAGCTCCGAAGGAGGCAGGACTACTCCCTCGGTTGTTTCATTTCAAAAAGACGGCAGCAGAACCGTTGGTCAAGTAGCAAAAAGGCAGGCCGTAACCAATCCGGAACATACTGTTTTTTCTTCCAAAAGATTTATTGGCAGAAGATTTAACGAAGTACAACAGGAATTAAAATATGTACCTTTTCATGTAACCGAAGGCGGCAAAGGTGAAGCAAAAATTAAAATCGACGACAAATCTTATTCTCCTCCGGAAATTGCCGCCATGATCCTGCAAAAAATGAAACAATCGGCCGAAGAATATCTTAGCGAACCGGTTAAAAAGGCAGTTATCACCGTTCCGGCTTATTTTAACGATAGCCAAAGGCAAGCTACCAAAGACGCTGGAACCATTGCTGGCTTAGAAGTTTTAAGGATTATTAACGAACCAACCGCAGCCTCGTTGGCTTATGGTTTAGACAAGAAAAAGAACGAAAAAATTGCCGTATATGACCTGGGCGGCGGAACTTTTGACATCTCTATCCTTGAAATTGGCGACGGGGTTTTTGAAGTAAAAGCTACCAATGGTGACACTCACCTTGGTGGTGACGACTTTGATTTAACAATTATCCATTGGTTAGCAGATGAATTCAAAAAAGATCAGGGAGTAGATTTATCCAAAGACCGCATGGCTATGCAAAGACTAAAAGAAGCAGCTGAAAAAGCAAAATGTGAATTATCAACCGTTCCTGAAACTGAAATCAATTTGCCTTTTATTACTGCAGATCAAAGCGGGCCAAAACATTTAGTTATCAAACTTACTCGAGCAAAACTTGAGCAAATGTGTGAGGACTTAGTTAATCGATCAATTGAACCTTGTAAAAAAGCTTTAAATGATGCAAAACTCAAAGCTTCTGATATTAACGAAGTAATTTTAGTGGGCGGTCAAACCAGAATGCCTATGGTTCAAGCTGCAGTAAAAAAATTCTTTGGTAGAGAACCGCATAAAGGGGTAAACCCGGATGAAGTTGTAGCTTTAGGTGCCGCTCTTCAAGGCGGAGTTTTAGCTGGTGAAGTTAAAGAAATGGTATTGCTGGATGTTACACCATTAACTTTAGGAATTGAAACCCTAGGCGGAGTAGCTACCCATTTAATTGAAAAGAATACCACTATCCCTACTTCAAAATCACAAGTGTTTTCAACTGCTGCAGACGGACAATCTTCCGTTGAAATTCATGTTTTGCAAGGAGAACGGCCTATGGCAGCTGATAACCGCTCATTAGGACGCTTTCATCTAGACGGAATTCCTCCTGCCCCACGAGGCATTCCTCAAGTTGAAGTTACTTTTGACATCGATGCCAATGGTATTTTAAATGTGCATGCTAAAGATAAAGGAACTGGCAAAGAGCAAAAGATTACCATAACCGCTTCTTCAGGACTTTCCAAAGAAGAAATAGAAAAAATGCAAAAAGAAGCCGAATCTCATGCTAGCGAAGACCAAAAACGAAAAGAAGAAGTTGATACTAGAAACCAGGCTGATGCTCTCGCCTATACAGCAGAGAAGACCATTAAGGATGCCGGTGATAAGATTGATTCCGGTGATAAGGAAATGATTGAGAACGGGATAAAAGAATTGAGAAAAGCTTTAGAGGGTAAAGATACTGCAGATATTAAAGCTAAAACTGAAAGCCTGCAAAAATCAGTTTACGCTGTTTCGGAAAAGCTTTATAAAGCAGCTGGCCCACAACCAGGCGCTCAACCAGACCAAGAACCACCAAAAGACGAAAAAACAGTTGATGCTGAGGCAGAAATAAAAGACGATAAAGACAAAGATAAAAAATAATGTCTAAACGTGATTGTTATGAAGTGCTGGGAGTACAAAAAGACGCTTCAGCCGACGAAATTAAGCGGGCTTACCGAAAATTAGCCCGTCAGTACCATCCTGACGTAAACAAAGAACCCGGATCAGACGCTAAATTTAAAGAAATCAACTCAGCCTACCAAACTCTTTCTGATCCAAATAAACGCTCTCAATATGATTATTATGGTGATGCTGGAGCTGGCATGGGTGGCGGACAAGGAGCAGGCTTTGGTGGATTTGAAGGCTTTGGTGAATTCTCTGATATTTTTGACGTATTCTTTGGTGGAGGTGGTGGCCGAGGCAGAAGACAAGGACCGTCTAGAGGATCAGATCTTCGCTACGACCTGCGTATAACCCTAGAACAAGCAGCCAAAGGCTTTGAAAAAGAAATTGAAATCCCCCACTTTGTTTCTTGCTCAAGCTGCAAAGGTTCAGGAGCAAAGCCAGGCAGCAAACCAATTAAATGTTCAACTTGTAATGGAACTGGCCAAGTTAAAAGAACACAGAGAACTATTCTGGGTAGTTTTTCACAAGTTGGCGCGTGCTCCACTTGCCATGGCAGTGGACAAATTATTAAAGATCCTTGCCCTCATTGCCAAGGGGCCGGACGAGAAAAGAAAAAGCATAAAATTAAATTGAAAATCCCTTCTGGCATTGATACGGGTTATCGTTTGCGAGTAGCTGGCGCTGGGGATGCAGGTGAAAAAGGCGCTCCAGCCGGAGATCTTTACGTATTTATTATGGTTGAGCCTCACCCGTTTTTTAATCGTGACAGAGATAATTTATACCATCAAATTAAAATCTCTTTTATTGAGGCCGTCTTAGGAGGTGAGATAGAAGTACCTACTTTAACTGGGAAAGCAAAGTTAAAAATACCTAAAGGCACTCAACCCAACACTACTTTTCGAATTAAAAACCAGGGTATGCCTGGCTTAAACCAGCGAGAAAAAGGTCATCTCTACGTATTAGTTGAAATTGAAATTCCGACCAAATTAACCAGACAACAAGAAGAACTGCTTAAACAATACAAAAATGCATAGGTTTTTTATACCCATAGAACAAATACCCGTAATCACTGGCTCTGACGCGCGCCAGATCCAAACCGTATTGCGCATGAAACCCGGTGATAAGCTGGAACTTGCTGACGGAAGCGGAAAAATCTATGGCTGCAAAATAAAAGAAATGAAAAAAGACCAGATTACCTGTCAAATACTAGAAACAAAAGAACCAACTGATAATTCAAAAGTTAAAGTGACTATTGCCCAATGTCTACCTAAAGCCAAAAAAATGGATTTAATTATCCAAAAATGCACTGAATTGGGAGTGGCTGAAATAATTCCAGTAATTTCAGAAAGAACCGTGGCTAAAGGCGAAAAACCAGAACGCTGGCAAAAGCTGGCTAAAGAAGCAGCTGAACAATCGGGCGGAAGTTTTATTCCTACAATAAAACCTTTGATCCCTTTCGAAGAAATCTTAAAACTAGCCAAAGATTATGATTTAGCTTTAATCCCCTGGGAACTTGAAACAGACAACTATATTAAAAAAGTATTATCAAATAATTTAAAAACTATTTTAGTTTTAATTGGCAGCGAAGGCGGATTCAGCCAAAAAGAAGTCGAACAAGCAAAAGCTGCTGGTTTCACCTCAGTTTCGTTGGGAAAAAGAATTCTAAGGACAGAAACCGCTGGAATCACCATCCTTTCCATGATCAACTATGAGTACGAACAATAAAACGTTTGGCTGCAGAGCAAATCAATATCAGACAGCTGCGCTGCAATGTCAAACCTCAAACCTGATTATTAATACTTGCATGGTTACACATGATGCAGAAAGAAAATCCAGACAAGCAATAAGAAGAGCAATAAGAGAAAATAAATCCGCCTCCGGCGGACAAAAGATAATTGTCACCGGCTGTATGGTTAATTTAAAGAAAAAAGAACTGCAAGAAGCATTCCCAGAGGCTGAATTTTTAAAACCCCCTTCCTTCAAATCTTTAGAATTCAAAAAGGTACCCAGAGTACGCATGAATTTAATGATCCAGGATGGTTGTGAAAATTTTTGCACTTACTGCATTGTTCCTTTTGCTCGCGGGAAAATTAAATGTAAACCTTCTAATCAAGTTATCCAGGAAGCAAAAGATTTAGTAAAAGCTGGTGCTAGAGAAATTATTTTAACTGGCATAAATTTAGGAACTTATGGTTCCAGTGCTCTATGTTCAGTCCTCCACGATCTAAATTCCATCCCTTCCCTCCTTCGCATCCGTCTAAGCTCAATAGAACCAATGTATTTAACCAAAGAATTGATCAATTGTATAGCAGATACACCGAAGGTATGTGATTTCCTTCATATCCCACTTCAAAGCGGAGATAATGAAGTTTTAAAGGCTATGAACAGAAACTATACTCGAGAAGATTTTATTAAACAGGTTGAAACTATAAGGTCTAAAATACCGACATGCGGGGTTTCAACTGATATTATTGTTGGTTTTCCAAATGAAACAGAAGAACAGTTTCAAAACACCCTTAATTTAGTTAATCAAGTAAAATTTAGCCGTATCCATATTTTCCCCTATTCAAAAAGATCAGGAACCAAAGCTGCAGAATTACCTGGCCAGATTAATCCTAAAACAATAAAACAAAGGGTAAAACAACTAGAAGTGTTAAGAAATAAATATATGCAAGAATTCGCTGCTAAATATCTAAACAAAGAAGTTGAAGTTTTAATTGAAAAAACTGGCGAAGGCCTCACCACTAATTTTATACGGGTCAAAACAAAAAAGTTAGGGCCCGATCCCCTAAAGTAACCTTGTTTCCTTTAGAAAATTTGGGGCCCTATACTTTTATAACAGAATTTCTTGACCAACCTTGACGTCTATACCCTTGGTTGAATTTCCAGTTCTGCGGATTGCGCCGTAGCCAACCTCAGCATAACTGTCTCCACCAAGACCAACATCTCCTTTGATCCCAGCATAAACAAGTCCACCAATCGTTCCAGATACATCAGACTTGTAAACTGGATAGTTAACCTGGGTTCCTAGGTAAGAATCGATACCACCCATCCATTCTGCAGGCAGATTAAGGATTCCATCTGCGCTTACATAAACAGCGTTCATGGTGACATCAGCATAATCTTTACCATAGGTTAAACCAAGACCAACCTTATACTCAACAGCGTCTGCAGAAAGACCAATCCAGGTTCCAGATGCTAGCGGATCAGCAAGAACCAATGATCCACCAAGTAGGATTGATGCAGTGCTGCCTTGTCCACCAATGTAACCAATATCAGCAGAGGTCAATAGACCCAAACCAAACAATCCCGCACCAGGTGCGGCTGCTGGTCTCACTGCTACTGGAGGCGGTGGAGGTGGCGCTGGAGCAACAGATCCTGGAGAAGCAGCTTGTGCTTTCCAGACCTTCATTCTTGCAATGGTGCCCTTTTTCTGAGCCTGTAACTTTTTCACCATCGCATTGTTGCCCAAGTTTCGGTATTTGATAATCTTTTGATCTAATAACTTTAGATAAGCTCTGCCAGAAGCTAACTTCGCAGCAGGAGCTCGATTATCAACTTGTGCGTAAACGGTACTAGCAATTGTAATAACAAATGCTAAAACAGCAATTAAAGCAATAATTTTCTTCAAAATATTTCACCCCCTTTCTTGTTTGTGATTATAGCTTAGTTATGCATCTTGTCAAGCATTATTTAGCTTTTTCTAAAGCCAATTAATAAGGTAACGCCTTTGTGAGAAGAGCTAAAACCAGTCCGAAGTATGCCATAGCCTAGCTCACCAAATAACTTACCCCCAAACCCCTCTGCCTCCACCCCATAAAACATCTGACCACCAATTGTTCCGGCTACCCGGCCAGAGGTAATAACTACATAATTCAGACCAACTCCTAGATAATTATCCATGCCTGTTATTTTTCCTGGAGGAAGATTAAGCATAATATCTGCGCAAAAAGGAACATACTTTCTTGCATCATCCTGGCCAAAAGCATATCCAAGTGAAATTCTAGAAGAACTGTTAGCTGCTTTTAAAACATAAGGCAAATCAAATCTAGCTTCTGCATTAACACAAGTTGCCCCAGCCAATGCACCAAAATTACCACCAATTTCAAAGGGCAATTTCTGCCCTACCGAAGGTTCTTCTTTCTTAACTTCTTCAACTTCAGGTGTTGCTGGAATAATTTCTACAGGAACACTTATCTCGGGTGGACTTTGCAGATTTATTAACTCTTGTTCTAGTTTCTCTAGCTTGATTCGATGTTCTTCTAAAAGCCCGTCATAAACCGCGGCTTTAGCTGGATATTTCATCTTTCGGTCTTCCAGCCTTTCCATTTCAGATTTGATCTTTGAAATTTCCAGATTAACCGTTTCAATCTTCATGGCATCCGGTTCAAAAGCAAAAAGCGGGGAGATAAAGACCATTAACAGGATTAAAAATAAAACTAATTTTCTCATAAACTTACAAAATTTTACCACATCTGATATAATAATGGTATGGAAATCTTAGCCATAATCACCTCTATCTTAACCTTAGTTGCGGTTATTTTCTTGTTCCTAAAACTTAACCAAAACAAAGACAACGTTATGCAAGATAAGGTCGTTGAGCTTATGCAAAAGCAAATGGAAAACTTTCTTAATCAACAAAATATTCTGCAAAAAGTAAACTCAGACTTTAATACAAATATCCAAAAGTTAAAAGACTCTACCACAGATCGATTGGACAAAGCTGCTTTAGCCATAAAAGATGTTTATGGCCGACTTGGAGAAGTTCAAGAATCCACAAAACAAGTAAATGAAGTGGCAAAAGATATTGCCTCATTACAAGATATTCTAAGAGCACCAAAAATCAGAGGCGGCATCGGCGAATATTTTCTATCTGACCTTTTAAAACAGATTCTGCCTACTTCCCGTTATACACTACAGCATCGTTTTAAAAGCCGGGAAATTGTTGACGCAGTCATAAAACTAAAAGATGGCATGGTACCGGTTGATTCAAAATTTCCGCTGGAAAACTTTAAAAAAGTGATCCAGGCGAAAAGCGAAACAGAAAAAATTAGCGCTAAAAAGATCTTTATTCGAGACGTCAAAAAACATATTGATGCTATTGCAGGAAAATACATTTTACCTGATGAAGGAACCTTTGATTTTGCGCTAATGTATATCCCAGCTGAAAATGTCTATTACGAAGTAATCATTAAGGATGAAAATTTAGAGGACGAAAAAAGCCTGTTTAAATATGCCATTGATAGTAAAGTAATTCCTGTCTCACCAAACTCCTTTTATGGTTATTTGCAAACTATTTTAATGGGCCTGCGAGGAATGCGGATTGAAGAACGCGCTCAGGAAATCTTAAAAAACATTTCTCGACTAGAAGGCGACTTTGCCCGTGTAACCGATGATTTCCAAAAAATGGGCACTCATCTTAAAAATCTTTCTGGCAGCTATGACAATACAGAAAAACGTTTGGGTAAATTTGGTGACAAATTAGAATCGCTGGAAATTAAACCACAAGAAACTTTACCGCTTAAAGATTAAGCTGCTGAAGCTGGACAAATCTCATTATAAGCACAATAAGAACAAGAACGATAATTTGGAGTGGCTACAAAATTTGACTTTCTAACACCCTCTTCCACTTTTAGAACTTTATCCCAAGCTTTATCAATATCTTTTTCGGTTTTTTCTACTGAGCCAATTAAGCCGGATTCGAGAAAATATAATTCTAAGCGATGCGGCAGCTCTTTAAACTTTTCCTTCCAAGCTAAAGCATAAATTGAAAGCTGTAAGTTATTTTTTGCCCGTTTTAAAGCGTCCTCTGGTTTATTAACTTCTGAAGACTTGAAATCAACAATATAAGTTTTACCTGCTAATTCATCTACTCGATCAAAACGGCCGCGAAGAATGATATTTTGTTTAGGAATTGAAAAACTTTCTTCAACCGACTTAACTTTACGTTTGGATTTTTTCTCGCTCTTATAAAATAATTTCAAAGCTTGCTTGGCTTTTTCCAGGCGGGCTTCTTCATGTTCTCTTGAAATAAACCCTTCTGAAGACCAATTTTTAAGCAAGGCATTAATTAAATTTTTCTGGGTAAACTTACCACCCTTTAACCAGGCATTATCGTAAACCTGCACCGCATTATGCAGCGCTGCTCCATAAATAATAGCGTGATTAGGCAGCAAAGGCACCCGTAAAAGATGCACGTACTTATATTTTAAAGGACAAGTTAAATAATCATCAATTTGGTAGAAACTCAAACGCAAAGGTTCACCTTTTTTAATTTTCTTCAGGATTGGGATATTATCTATTTCAATTGGAGCAAATAATTCAATCTGATCACGACTAGAAGTTTTGATGGCCGTCAGGTCAGCTTTGGGCTGGTCCATAGCTTCTAGCACAAATCTTGAAACCTTACGGCTTCGTTTTCCGCCATAATCTAAGGCAGAAGTTAAATAAAGCTCTTCTTTGGCCCGGGTCATACCTACATAAAACAACCGTCTTTCTTCTTGCATATGAAAATCCTTATTAGGAAGATCTTCTTTTAACAAAGCTTGTGGAATTTCAATTGGATCTTTGCGATGGCGTACAGGAAACTTATCTGTCACCAGACAAACCATAAATACAACTCTAAACTCTAAGCCTTTAGCTTTATGCACACTTAAAATGTTAACCGCATCCAGATCATCGTCTATCAGTACGGTTTCAGGATTTTCACCTGCCTCACGCATCACATTTAAATGTTTTATAAATTCAGATACATGGTCGTGTTCTGCGATTTCCCTAAACTCCCTTACCCTTTCAAAAAACCGAGCAATATTTTTCAAACGCTGCTCATTTCTAACACTTTCTTCTTTGGTTAAACGCATTAAGAAGCCAGATTTTTTCAAGAATACATATAAAACCTCACCCGTAGTCTTTTCTTTAGCCAGATTAAGATAATATTTAATATCATCCATGATTTTTTTAATCGTAACCCTGCTTACGGATTTAATATCGCTTAAAACTTCATATTCTCCACCATCATCCAAGTGGCTAAATACTTGATGGAGAGTATAATTTCTGCGGCTGGCAAAGGTATTAATTTTTTGCAGGTCCAAAGGATTTAATCGATAAATTTCTGAAACTGCTAAATTATAAAGTGAGGCAGAATCAGCCAAGTCACCAATCACCCGCAAAAAAGAAATGGCTAATTTTACTTCTGGAAAAGTATACAAACCTTGTTCATTAGGCGATTTATGCAAAATACCCTGCATATTTAAAGCCCGTCTAAATGGCTCTGCATCCGCATTAGCCCGCACTAAAATAGCACAATCAGAGTATTTATAGCCTTTTTCTTTAATGATCGCAGCCACTCCGTCTGCTTCTGACGTCACTTTATCATAATGTAAATGCACAACCTTTTTATTAGGAATATCTGCCACAGCCTTTAGCTTTTTGTTTATCTTGGCTTTAATTTCTAAGCGGTCCGGATTGTTATGCCGAATTAACCGATAAGCTGTATCTAAAATAGTTTGAGAAGAACGATAATTTTTGGTCAGGACAATTTTCTTGGATTTTTTATAAACTTTTTCAAAATTAAGAATATTGGAAATGGCTGCCCCACGAAACTTATAAATTGCCTGGTCATCATCTCCCACCACTGTTAAATTAGCTTTTTTACCAACCAATAGCCTTAATAATTCAAATTGAGCATGATTTGTGTCTTGAAATTCGTCGACTAAGATATATTTGTATTTTTCCTGAAATTTTTTCAGCACCTTAGGCTTTTTTCTAAACAGCTTTAAAACTAAACCAACCTGGTCAGCAAAATCCATAAGCCCTTTAGCTGCTTTTAGTTCCTGGTATTTTTTATAAATTTGGGCTATTTCTATGTGTTGCTTATCTTTTTTCAATTTAGCCCATTTAAGATATTCTTGGAAGCTGATATCCTCATCCTGCAGCCGCGAAATAGCCGAAAGCAAGGCTTCAATATGCCGAGTGGGATCACTTAAAGATTTATACTGTTTTAAGGGAAATTTAAAAATATGTTCACGAAAAAAAACTAACTGCTCGGCAACAGAAAGCACTCGATAATCAGAGGTTAAACCTAAATCAATCGCGTGTTCTCTAAGCACCCTATCCCCAAAAGCATGGAAAGTGGAAATTGAAACATCTACATAACCATAAGGCACCAGCTGGTCAACCCTTACTTCCATTTCTTCAGCAGCTTTATCCGTAAAAGTAAGGGCTAATATTTCACCGGGCTTAGCTTTTTTTGAGGAAATTAGATCAGCAATACGCTGGATAATAGTCGTAGTTTTACCAGTTCCGGCCCCGGCAATAATTAATTGCGGGCCATCACTGGATGATAACACGGTCAACACCGTCTATTTCACAAACTTCAACTTTGACATTCTCTGTTTTAGCGGTTGGGAGCACTTTACCCGTAAAGTCTGGCTGAATCGGAAGCTCGCGATGTCCCCGATCAACTAAAGCCAGTAACTGAACTTTTTTAGCGCGGCCATAATCTTTTAAACCATCCAAAGCTGCCCGAGCAGTTCTACCAGCATAAATAACATCGTCAACTAAAATTACAATTTTACCGTCAATAGTAAAAGAGACATCTGATTTTCTAACTTCAATATATTCACCTTTTTGGGTTAAATCATCGCGATAAAGGGAAACATCTAGGGCGCCAACTGGAACTTTAACTTCTTCCTGTTTTTCAATAATTTCCCCAATCCGTTCTGCCAAAGGAACCCCTCGCTGCATAATACCAATTAAAACTAAATTTTCTGCTCCGCCATTAGCCTCAACAATATTATGGGCTAATCTCTTTAATGCGCGGTCAAACTCAACCTTGTTCATGATGATCTTGCCTGAAACTTTTTTCTTAGCGGTTTTCTTCTTTTTAGCCATGTTTATTTACCTCTATACTATTATACTAGATTAGCTATCGCTTCACCAATGGCAGTTAGCTTTTCGGATTTATCTGATTCCACATAAATTCGCACTAAAGGCTCGGTTCCTGACGGTCGAGCCAATACCCAACTACCATCTTCTAAAATTAACTTTACGCCATCAAGCTTATTAACAGTTTCAACTTTTAGGCCGGCAACCTTCTTTGGTGCATCATTATTTAATTTATCCATTAATGCTTTTTTAGTTTTATCGTTTAATTTTAAATTTGTTTTACCAGTATAAACTTCTCCGTATTCACTGGTTAAGTTTTTCCAAAGCCTAGACAATGGAAGTTTTTTCTTAGCTAACATTTCAACAATTAAAAGATCAGCCAATAAACCATCTTTTTCTGGAACATGTCCTTTAATTGAAAGACCCCCACTTTCTTCTCCACCCACAATCACATCTTCAGCCATCATAATTTTAGCAATATGTTTAAAGCCTACCGGAGTTTCATGCACTTTAATTTTATGTTTTTTAGCAATGCGGTCAACAAAACTTGAAGTTGCAACTGAACGCACTACTGAGCCAGTAAAACCTTTTTCAGTAATCAAATAATTAAATACTAAGGGTAAAATCTGGTTTGGGCTTAGGAATTTTCCTTGTTCATCAACAATGCCAAAGCGATCAGCATCTCCATCATTAGCTAAGCCAACCTGGGCTTTAAGTTTTACTACTTTTTCTTTTAACTCTTCCAGATATTCATCATCTGGCTCTGGATTTTGGCCGCCGAACAAAACATCGCGATAACCATGAATTACTTCGACCTTACAACCAAATTCCTGCAACAACATATCCATGTAACCACGACCTACCCCATACATAGGGTCATAAATAACTTTTAATTTTGCTTTCTTAATTAAATCCTTATCAATAAACTTTTCTATATATTTAAAATAGCGTTCACGAGGCTCAAACCTTTCGCAAGTACCTCGCTTAGCTGGTTTTGGCAGTTCAATATCTTTATTTGAATTTTCTTGCAGTTCTTTGGTAATACTTTCATCGGCCGGACCAGCATAGTCGGGAATAAATTTTATACCGCAATATTCCGGAGGGTTATGCGACGCAGTTAAAACAATAGCACCAGCTGCTTTTTTATCTCGGACCTCCCAAGCTACGATTGGGGTGGGAATATCACGTTCAGTTAAAAACGAATTAATCCCTGCTGCTTCTAAAACTTTAGCCATTTCTCTGGCAAATGCATCGGCGAGAAACCTAGCATCATAACCGATGATTATTGGCTTGTCGGAAAAACCATGGTTAATTAAATATAAAGCAATCGCCTTGGCTACCTTTCTAACATTAGCAAAAGTAAACTCTTCTGAAATTATCGCCCGCCAACCATCAGTTCCAAATTTAATCATTTTCACAATTCCTTTCTAATCTAATTCGGAGGAGAGAGGATTCGAACCCCTGTCCCGATAAAATCGGGAAACGGTTTTCGAGACCGCCGCCTTCAACCACTCGGCCACTCCTCCCAAAAAATCGGAAGGGGTGGGATTTGAACCCACGGTACCTTGCGATACACACGCTTTCCAGGCGTGCTCCTTAAGCCGCTCGGACACCCTTCCATTAAAAAATGCGCCTAGTGCGATTCGAACGCACGACCCCTTCCTTCGCAGGGAAGTACTCTATCCAGTTGAGCTATAGGCGCATGTTTAGATATTTTAACATACTCAATAGGGGTTAAGCTAATTTCCAGAAGACCATGCTTTTCTAAAATCAGGATAATTTGAACAATAATTTTTTAAGGATTCCTAATCGGTTTTTAAATCCATAAGAAAGCCAAAGACAAAGAAAATAATGTCCCAGTATTCCAATAAATCCTTTTAATTTATTGCCCAAAGCAATACCACAAGACCAATTATTGGCCATAGGAATAAAATAGCCCCAATCAAAAGCCTGATATTTCTTTTGTTCTTGACGAGCAACTTGTCTAACAATATTTTCAGCTGCCACTCTTCCCTCTTGAATAGCAAAACGTGCTGACATTCTTAAGGTGGAAAAAGCAGCACAGTCTCCTACTACATAACAATTATTCTCTATTTGCAAATATTCATTAACCTTTAATCTTCCTTGTTTGGTTTTTTCAATAGAGAGACTAGAAACAAACTGCGGGGTCTTTACTCCTGCTGACCAGATTAACATTGCTTTAGATAGCTGCTGACCATCCGATAAAGTAATAGTACCATTTTCTATCTTTTGCACTGAAGTCTTCACTCTATATTCTATTCCCATTCGCGCTAAACCCTTTTTCACATACTCTTTCATCCAGTCTGGCAGCGGACCTAATAAAGATGGCCCTACTTCAAGAATAATCACTTTTTGGCTGCTATTATGCTTATTCAATAGTTTTTTCAAATTAGTAGCTACTTCTACCCCCGTATATCCGCCACCACTAATAAAAAAAGTGTCATACTTGCCACTTAATACAGAATCATGGATTTTTTTTGCATCCTCTTGATCATCTACTTTAAAAGCATTTTCCATAATTTGGGTATTACCGTAAAAATTGGTTTCAGAACCCGCAGCAATAATTAAATAATCATAATTAAGCTCTTCTTTTCCCGTAACAATTTTATTTGTCTCCAACTCAACTTTCATCACCTTATTATTGACAAATTTAAACTTATATTTTTGACTAAGCTTTTCAATCGGATAAATCAAATTTTCAGGGGAAAACTCTCTACCGATAATATCAGGAAGGAGAGGAAGAAAAGTGAAGTTTTTTCGCTGATCAACAACCATTACTTCTAAATCAGCCTTAGCAGATAATTTTATGGCTGCACTCAAGCCACCAAAGCCACAACCAATGATCACCACTTTTTTCATTGCTCATATTATAACATTTGAATTTTCTATGTGAAGTGCTAAAATCTAGCTATGAAAACAAAAGTTTGGCTGCAAGCTTTAAGAGCCTATTCTTTCCCTGCCAGCTTTATCCCGTTACTCTTTGGCATAATCCTAGCCTTTAAATCCAATAATACAATTAATTGGTACCTGCTTCTCCCTTTAACACTAGCAATATTATTTTCACATGCTGGGACAAACCTTATTAATGACTATTACGATTATTTAAAAGGAGTGGACAAAAAAGATACTCTGGGCTCAAGCCGAGTGTTAGTGGACAACCTTTTAACCCCTCAGCAAGTTTTAATCGCTTCCTGGATATTATTCGCCTTAGCTTTTATTTTCTCTCTTCCCCTAATTTATATGCAAGGCTTAACCATGTTCTTTCTTTTGCTAGGAGGGTTTTGTCTTGGCTACTTTTATAGCGGTTCACCAATTGGTTATAAATATTTTGCTTTGGGAGAACCTTTAGTTTTTCTTTCTATGGGCCCGTTAATTGTATTAGTAGCCTTCTTTGCTCTTACCGGAACTTATAATCTTCAAATATTACTAAGCTCACTACCAATTGGCTTTATGGTAGCAGCTATTTTAAGCGGAAATAACTTAAGAGATATTGAACATGATAACAATGCTAAGATAAAAACCTTAGCTATAATACTAGGCTGCAATAAAGCAAAGTTATTATATAGATTGCTAATTTTATCTGCCTTTACCAGTGTTTTAATATTAGTAATCTATAATTTTCTGACTGCTTTAAGTTTATTGGTTTTCCTAACATTGCCTGTAGCGTTTAAGCTAATAAAAGAAGGTAATTTAAAATTAATTGACGTTAAGACAGCCCAATTGCATTTATTATTTGGATTACTTCTCTGTGTAAGTGTTCTTTTTGGAAAATAAAAAGGGGAACACAAACAATCTTTGTATTCCCCTCTTATTAATAAAAACTAAACTTCGTTGCCTTTAACTAAAAAGTAAGCAGAAACCGCAAGGATTAATACTTGAAACTCCATTCCTCCCATCGGTTTTGCTGCGGTAGGCATAAATGACCATTGTGGCCAGTGTACCAACATAATAGCACCAAGCATTACCACTGCAAAAATAGCAGCTGCAACTTTTGTTGCTAACTCAGCCTTATTAATTTTTAGCCCACCAACTAAAATAAGAATACCACCCAATGTTTCCATCGCTGCTAACATATAAATCATAATAATTGGCATAGCCATCATGCTCGCCATTTGTGCAGCTACAGGAAACTTAGTAAGACCATGATAAAGAAAGATTGCGGCTAAAACTATTCTAAGTAACCAACTAACTTTTTCCTTCATAATTCACCCCCTTTTGATCAAATTCTAGCAATATAAAACAGAATGTCAAGGTAAATTGGCTTTTATCAAGAAAATATTATACAATCATACAAAAAGGAGGATTCAACATGGCAGATGCACCACGAGCGGAGTCGAGCGAAGAAAAAAACTTCACAGAGGAAATCAAAACAACTGGTAAGGAACTGACTAATAAGGTTAAGGAACTAGTTAAAGAAGGAAATGTTAGAAAGATTAGCATTAAAGATAAAGATGGCAACGTAATCCTAAGCATTCCGCTAACCATTGGAGTTATTGGCGCAGTGCTAGCCCCAATCCTGGCAGCAGTCGGCGCCATCGCCGCGCTAGTTACCGAATGCACCATTTCTGTTGAAAGGAAATGAGTCTTTTCGACGTAAACGAAAAGGATTATAAAGCGAAAAATGCTCCTCTGGCCTATCGTATGGCGCCTAAGACCATTGACGAAGTTGTTGGCCAAGAGGAAATTATTGGCCAGGGAAAACTACTTCGCAGATTAATTGAAACCGATCGCATTAGTTCAATTATCTTTTTTGGCCCGCCTGGAATAGGTAAAACCGCAATCGCCCGAGTTATTGCCAATTCAACCAAAGGCCATTTTGAATGGCTTAACGCCTCAATTGCTAAAGTTGATGATATTAGAAAAGTTAGCCTTGGAGCAAAAAATAGAATTAAACATTATAAGACCAAAACAATTTTATTTTTAGATGAAATCCACCGTTTCAATAAATTACAACAAGACGCCCTGCTCCCTGATGTTGAAGAAGGAAATTTAATTTTAATCGGGGCAACAACTGAAAATCCATTCTTTTATGTTAACTCAGCTCTAGTTTCAAGATCACAAATCTTTGAGCTTACACCTTTGAGTATTGATAATTTAAAAACCCTTATTAATCGCGGGATAAAAAGTTACTCTAACTTAAAAATAGAAATAAAAGGTGATGCTTTAGAACATTTAGCTAAACTTTCTGATGGTGACGCCAGGCGCGCGCTGTCAGCCCTTGAGCTTGGCGTGCTTTCCACAAAGCCGAACAAAAAAGGAATCATAATCATCACCTTAACAGTTGCCGAAGAATCAATTCAAAAGAAAGCTGTGGTGTATGATAAGCACGGCGACCAGCATTACGATACTATTTCCGCGTTTATTAAATCCATGCGCGGATCAGATCCAGACGCAACACTTTATTATTTAGCCAAGATGATTTACGCTGGCGAAGACCCACGCTTTATTGCTCGAAGGATCGTCATTTGTGCAGCAGAAGATGTTGGTAACGCTGATCCGCTAGCTTTAGTAGTTGCCAATTCAGCCATGCAAGCAGCTGAATTCGTCGGTATGCCAGAGGCTAGGATTCCTCTAGCCCAATCAGCAGTCTACGTTGCTTGCGCACCCAAAAGCAATGCAGCTTATATGGGCATTAACGCTGCTTTAAAAGATGTAAAAGAAAATCCTACTTTAGAAGTCCCAATTCATCTTAGAAACCCGGTTTTTAAACAAGAACGCGAGCGTGGTAAAGGCAAAGGCTACAAATACGCGCATGATTATGAAGGCGGCGTAGTTAAGCAAGATTATATGGCAAAAAAGATCCAATATTATTTCCCCAAAGATATTGGTTATGAAAAGAAGATCAAGGCTAGACTTGATGATATAATATAGTTATGTACGAAGAACTCGGCTTTGCCAAAGTAGACCACCATCGCATAAAAAGAAAAGGTTTTCCTGAAGTTATTTTTGGACAAGGAAAAACCCCTGAACAAATCGTTAAGATCGCCCAAAGTATTGTTAAGAAAAAACAAGATGTTTTAATTACTCGAACTGATAAGAAAACGTTTGCAGCAGTTAAGAAGGTTTTTAAAAGGGCTAAATTTCATGAAAAAGCCAAAATAATTTCTTATGCTAGAAAACCAAAACTAGTTTCAAACTTTCCAGTAGCTATAATCAGTGCCGGAACATCTGATCAACCCATTGCTGAAGAAGCAGCTGTTACTGCAGAATTTCTTGGAATAAAAGTTGAAAAGTTTTATGATGTTGGCGTAGCTGGTATTCATCGCTTAGTCAGCAACTTGGATAAAATTAAAAAATGCAAAGTTTTAATCGTGGTAGCAGGAATGGAAGGAGCCCTTCCCTCTGTCGTTGGCGGATTAGTTGATAAACCGATTATTGCGGTTCCAACCAGTATAGGTTATGGCTCAAGCTTTAAAGGCCTAGCCGCACTTTTAACCATGATGAATAGCTGCGCTCCTGGAGTGGCGGTGGTAAATATTGATAATGGTTTCGGGGCAGCAGTGATGGCGTTTACTATTCTAAAGGACTAGACCTGTCTTAAATAGCCTCAGCAACAAAAGGGTATCTCGCAAGATAATGTATTAGTTCTTCTGCAGTATTTGGTTGTTGAGCACCAAACTGAACAGAAAGAACAAAATCCATAACATTTTGCAATCGCCAGCCACCCTTACGAGGAAATACCTTGCCTTGATCAACAATCAACAAAGCAGTTGGACGATATCTTTCTTCGCCAATTCCATAATTAGCATAAAGCCTAAATTTAAATTCATCTCTATGTTTACTTAAAAATTCATAACGATAAATACCAAGACTTATTCTGTCTTGCACTAACCCTAATAATTCATTAACAACATTAATAAAATCTGCTTCGCAATAAACCTGTAGCTCCTGCCCCATAAACTTCCTTTGCACCCCAGTATCTGCAATAGCAACTTCCCTTGCCTGAAAAAAACGACGACCATCACAGGCCAAGTGGTCTGGCACCAAACCAAAAGCTTGTCCACTCACTCTGCTTAGAACATAATTACGCCCCCCTTGTAGGGTTGGCACCGCTTTTATATGCCTATGAGCAGTATTAAGACTACATTGAAAATGTCTACTAACTCTCATCATAATATCGCACTACAATATCTTAAGTGCTATAATAATCTCGATATTATTCAAGAAAAATTTCACCTAATATTATGAAAATAGCTTATTTTGATTGCTCATCTGGTGCAGCTGGGAATATGATCCTTGGAGCGTTGTTGGATGCTGGAGTTAGTACTGCTTACCTGGAAAAGGAACTCAAAAAATTAGTAATTCGTAATTGGCAATTAGTAATCAGAAAAAAGAAAAACAGTTTATACGTTGAGGTTGATTTTAAAAAACAAAAACAGCATCGGAATTTAAGAGAAATTGTTAAGATCCTTAATCAAAGCGTACTCAGTGAAAAAGTCAAAAAACTAAGCATAAAAATATTCAAACGCCTCGCAGAAGCAGAAGCTAAAGTACATTGTGAATCAATTCACAAAGTCCATTTTCATGAAGTAGGTGCAATTGATGCAATTATTGATATAGTTGGAACAGCAATCTGTTTAGAAAAATTAGGCATTGAACAAGTTTTTGCATCCCCTATTCCCTTTGGTAGCGGCAAAATCAAGTGCGCTCACGGCGTATTGCCAGTACCTGTTCCTGCAACCGCAGAGCTGACAAAAAACGTGCCTACTTATGGCACAGGGATCAAGGGCGAATTAGTTACTCCAACTGGTGCGGCGATTATAACCGAGATTGTGAATGATTTCACAAACTTACCTAAATTAAAAGTGGAAGCCATTGGCCGTGGATCTGGATCAAAAATATACAAGCAAGTTCCTGGATATTTACAGGTTTTTATTGGCCAAGCCAGTATTCAAACAGAAAAAGATACTATTCTTCAAATAGAAGCTAATCTTGATGATATGAAATCTAAGTTATACGATCCATGTATTAAGAAATTAATGAAAGCCGGCGCACTGGACGCATATATTGAACCAATTAGAATGAAAAAACAAAGAAATGCCATTAAATTAACTGTGCTTTGCGATCCAAAAATCAAAGACCAAATATTAGATAAAATATTTAAGCTAACTACCACTTTTGGTGTTAGAATATATGCAGTTGCCAGGGAAAAATTATCGCGCAAACATGTTAAAGTTGGCAAAGTTCGAATTAAAATGGGTTATACCCTAGCACCAGAGTTTGAAGATATTAAAAAAGTAGCTGAAAAACATAAATTACCAATTAAAGGAGTTTATAAAGAAACGTGGAAGAAAACGCACCCTGGAAAGCAGTTTTCATAGGAGTATTTTTCTCCTTAATAATATTGGGTTTAACTTACCTCTTTATCGCACCGCGGGACTCTGAATTTTTTGTGGCTGGTAAAACTGAAAAAGTAACTGAATTCACCAACACCCGAGTCTCTGGTCATAAAGAAGGCAAAATGGCTTGGGAACTTTTTGCTGAAGAAGGCTGGACTAATAAACGCCATGAAATTAACTTCTTGAATCGGGTTAGTAAAGGCAAAATTTACCGTGATGGCAAACCAATTATTAAAGAACTAATTGCTCCCCGCGCTATGGCCCACCGCCGCAGTGAAATTGTGGAAGCTTTTGGACTACCAGAGGGGCAAGAAAAAGGGGAAAGCAAACTCAAAGCCTATATTAATCTGGAAAGAATTTCTAACCGAGACAAAGAAGAATGGTCAAGAATCATCACCAACTATTTAAAATATTTTCCTAAAGAGGAAACAAGTGAACTAAAAGGACAAGTAAAGCTTTTTCAAAAAGACAGCACTATTTTTGCAGATCGCATTCTAGTTGAACACAAAAACAATGTGGCTCATATATCAGACAATGTTATTTTACAAAGAAAAGATGAAACAGTTTATGCAGATAAAATGGATTTTTTTAGCAACAACGACAAGTTGGAAGCAGATCATGAAGTAACTATTGTAATTAAAGAAGGCAAGGTTAAAACCATTATTAAATGTGACCATGCCTCATTTTTTGAAGATATCAACAAAGATATGCATATCAAAGGAAACATTAAAGCTGTACAAGGTAAAAAGATTGCAATTGGTGATAAAGGGGTTTATTCACAAAAAGATAAAGATCTTTATTTAAAAGGTAATGTTAAAGCTATTTTTGAAAAAGCTCAAGCAATCTTAAAAGAAAAAACCGTAAAAAAGCTGGATAACCCCGACACTATGGAAGTTTTGAAAGAAAAAACTATTTTAACTTCTGATGAACTGGAATTTTCTACTAAAACCGGTGATGCCAGAGCTAGTGGCAATGTATTCGTTTATCAAAAAGGCAAGGAAAGCAAAGCTGACAATGCTCTTTATGATGACAAAACTGAAATCATTACCTTAACCGGCAATGCACTTATTAAAGATAAAGAAGACAAGGAATGGATCAGCGCTAAAAAAGTTATCATTTCAATTGTTGACGAAACTTTTGAGGCTTTTGGTAAAGTGGAAGCACAGCTAACACTCTAAAAGATCCTCACCCTAGGTTCATCTACTCTAGCGGTTAAAGATCCCTCTCCATTTTCAATGGAGAGGGAAAGGCTTTTTTTATATATTATCACAAACCTAACCCTTCTCTATCGAAGATGGAGAAGGGATTTGATCAATAAACAAGTAATTGTACTACAACTTGGGATGAGGATTAAAAGATAATCTTCTGCCTGCGCATAGAGATATTTTGCAAGATTCCAATTGCTATTAAATTCATTAATAAGGAAGATCCACCATAGCTGACAAATGGCAGCGGCATGCCAACTACCGGAAGAATTCCCAATGTCATCCCTACATTAGCTAACACATGAAAAGCCGTCATAAAGGCAATCCCACTGGCCAACAAGGTTCCAAAACGGTCAGAAGATTCAGCAGCAATAGTCATGGCTCGCCAAATAATTATAATAAATGAAACTAGAACCAGCATAGCACCAATAAAACCAAATTCCTCGCCAATCGCAGAAAAAATAAAATCAGAATGCTGTTCTGGAATAAACTGCAGTTGCGTTTGGGTTCCCTGCAAATAGCCTTTGCCAAATAATCCACCACTGCCAATAGCAATTTTCGACTGCAAACTATGATAGCCTGCCCCATATGGATCCGCTCCTGGATTTAAAAAAGTCATAATCCTTTGCTGCTGGTACGGCTTTAGCATCTGCCAAATAAACGGCACAGCAATACCGGTTCCAATATTAATGCTTAAAACCAAAAACCAGTCCCAAAATACGGCCCGGGACAAAAATAAAACCACAACCAAAGCAAAAAGATAGATTATCCACAAAGGAAGCAGCGGACGGAATAAAATTGAAATCATGGGAGTTAATAAATAAACTAAAAGCCTAGGACTGGACCAGGAAACAATCAGCATACCAGCTAAAATAGCAACAAAAACCAAAGCCGTACCTAAATCTGGTTGTTTAAAAATCAAAAGAAAAGGAATACCCACAATTCCCAAAAGAAAAACATTATGCCAAAGACCAACCAGTTTTTTGTGGTCGGAAAGATAGGCAGCCAAACAAATAATCATGAATATTTTTGAAACTTCAGAAGGCTGAAAAGAAAATGGACCAAACTCAATCCAGCGCTGCGCGCCAGAACTACCAAGAAATAATACTGCTAGCAACATTAAAAGCATTAAAAAATAAAGCGCTAAAGACCAACGTTTAAAATGCTTATAATCAATGTACATGAAAATGATTAAACCGATTAAACCAGCTAATAAAGAAAATAATTGGCGGTTAATATAAATAAATTTCCCTTGAGTGGCACTAAAAATGGCAAATAAGCCAATTAGACATAAAAGACCAACTGATCCCCACAACCATAGGTCGGAAAGTTTGAGCATACGAAAGTTCAACATATTTTAAGAGCCTTAAGCATGGCGCGGGCTTTATTTCCAGTTTCCTTATACTCTTCCAAGGGATCAGAATCTGCCACAATCCCGGCACCAGCTTGAATATAAGCAGTTTTATTTTTAAAAACTATAGTACGAATAGTAATTCCTGTGTCAAATTCACCGGAAAAACCAAAATAGCCTACACAACCAGCATAAGGTCCACGTTTAACAGTCTCCAGCTCGTCAATTATCTCCATAGCCCGCACTTTAGGCGCACCACTAACAGTTCCAGCTGGAAAAGTGGCTTTTAAAAGATCAATTGAGTCTTTATCTTTGAAAAGTTTTCCGCAAACATTGCTAACAATATGCATAACATGCGAATACTTTTCAATAATCATCTTTTCGGTTACTTTAATTGAACCAAACTCACAAACCCGGCCCAAATCATTGCGACCTAAATCCACCAACATAATATGCTCGGCAGTTTCTTTTTTTGAAGCTAATAATTCTTTTTCAAACTTCTTTTCTTCTTGAGGGTCTTTTCCTCTTCTCCTGGTCCCGGCAATTGGCCTAACGGTTGCAATCCCCTCCTCCAACCGAACCATAACCTCCGGAGAAGAGCCAACTATTTTTAAATCACCTAATTTCAAATAAAACATATAAGGAGAAGGATTAATGGTGCGCAGTACACGGTAAATATTAAAAGGATCGCCTTTAAAAGGAGATTCAAAACGCTGGGACAAGACTGCTTGAATAATATCGCCAGCCTTAATATATTCTTTGCATTTTGTAACGATATCTTCAAATTCTTGCTGGCTTAAATTCGATTTTACTTCGGCAACGGAAGATGATTTTGCTTTATTATCTGAAAGCTTAATCTTTTTCTTAAGTTTTTTTTCCAATGCCTCTATTTGTTTACAAGCTTTGGCATAAGCTTTTTCAGCATCTTTTTCTACATGCGCATTGGCAATAATTAAGATTTTGTTTTTTAAATGATCAAAAGCTAAACAAGAATCAGTTAATAAGAAGATCATGGGAGGAACTTTTAAAGTATCTGGATTTTTATCTGGAATATTTTCAATTCCCCTTACCATGTCATAACTGATATAGCCAACTAAGCCGCCATGAAAACGAGGTAATCCCTCGACAACAACCGGCTTATATTGATGTAGGCGTTTCCTGATTTCCTCAAAAGTTTTTAATTTAAGAACTTCTTTTTTAGTCACGGTTCCTAAAAAGGAATAGCGGGCAATTTTTTCGCCGCCTTCAATTGATTCTAAAAGAAAAGAATATTCCCCTTCTATCTTTTTAAAGGCAGAAACCGGGGTTTCTGTGTCAGCCACAATTTCTTTATAAACAGGGATCAGATTTCCCTGTTTGGCTAATTTTATAAATTTTTGCTTATCTGGATAAAACATTGTTTTAACCCTTGGGCTTTCTTACCAAATATTTTTAAAGAACTAAGCCCCTTTTTCACTTCCAAGCTAACTAATTGCTTAGACTTCTTTAACCCAACAATATACGGAAATCCTTTTTTAAGGTCCGCGCCAACTGGTTTTCCCAGCTTTTCTCGACTGGAAGTAGCATCCAGTATATCATCGTTAATCTGGAAAGCAAGGCCCAGGTGTTTAGCATAATTAGTTAAAGCTTTAAGTTGTTTTTTGGTGGCTTTTAAATAAATGGCGCAAGCCCTGACACAAGCAACCAATAAAGCTGCGGTTTTGTTTTCGTGAATCTCAATTAATTGCTTATAACTGATTTTCTTACCTTCTGCTGCCATATCCAATACTTGACCATGGACCACTTTCATTAAAGCATTGGCTACCTCTTCAACCACTTGCGCATTTTTAGTTTCTTTAGCTAATATTTCAAAAGCCAATGTATTTAAAGCATCACCAGCAAGAATAGCCGTTGCTTCATCAAATTTCTTATGACAAGTAAGCTTGCCTCTTCTTAAATCACTATTATCCATAGCCGGCAAATCATCATGAATTAAAGTAAAAGTGTGGAGCATTTCAATTGCACAGGCAATCGGCAATACTTTTTTGGGATTTTTTCCTAGCGCTTTAGCGGTTGCAAGACATAGCTGTGGCCTAAATCTCTTTCCTCCTGCGAAAACTGAATACCTTATTGCTTTTGCTAATTTTCCCTTTTTAGGAAGAAATTTGGATAATTGTTTGTTTAATTCGTCATTAGTCATTGAATAATTCGTCATTTTGCCCTGATACTAATTCCTTGGTTGGCAAGATAGTCTTTGATCTCCTTAATAGTCAATTCTTTGTAATGCAGAAGCGATGCAAGTAAAGCCGCGCCAGCTTTGCCTAAAGCAAAAGCATCATAAAGATGTTCCATTTTACCCGCTCCGCCAGATGCAATAACAGGAATCCCTACCGCATCAGCAATAGCTTTGGTCAGTTCTAAATCATAACCATCTTTAGTACCATCTCTGTCCATGCTAGTTAAAAGAATCTCCCCTGCTCCTAACTTTTCCGCTTTCTTAGCCCACTCAATTGCATCAATTCCTGTCGGCGTCCTACCTCCATGAGTATAAACTTCCCAGCTGTTATCCTTTTTCTTAGCGTCGATCGCAACCACAATGCATTGCGAACCAAATTTCTGCGCGCCTTTGGTAATCAAGTTGGGATCTTTAACCGCTGCCGTGTTAACAGAAACTTTGTCTGCACCAGCCGCTAAAATTTCGCGCATGGTTTCAACATTATTAATCCCACCGCCAACTGTAAAAGGAATATAGATTTTTTCCGCAGTTCTTCTAACCACATCAAGCATGATATAGCGTTTATCAGAAGAAGCAGTAATATCTAAGAAAACCAGCTCATCAGCACCTTCTTTATCATATATAGCTGCTAATTCAACTGGATCACCTGCATCTTGTAAATTGACAAAGTTAACTCCTTTAACTACACGCCCTTCAGTAACATCCAAACAAGGTATAATCCTTTTAGCTAACACCTAAAAACTCCTCTACTTTTTTTAACGACGTATTAATAATATGCTTTTCTTCAAGTCCTGCTTCCTTAACCACTTTAAAAGCATAATCAAACTTACCCAGCATAGTACTAAAGTGTGAATCTGTACCTAAAACCACTTTCCAATCTTGACGTTTAACTTCTTTGGCAAAAGCCACAATCCGATCAAAGGTTCCCGGCCGGGTCATCTGCGAGCTGTTATTTATCTCTAATGCTACACCTTTTGCCTTGGCAGCCGCAACTGTTTCTTCCACTTTTAGCGGATATTTAGCATTTTCCGGATGGGCAATAACATTGATTCGAGGGTATTTATGTAAAGCTTTTAATAAAACTTCAGTATTTTTTTCTTCTCCCTGGTTATCATAACCAGTCTTAGGATGCATGGCCATCATTATTACATCCAGTTTTTCTAAGCATTCTTCAAAAAGATCAATTTCACCTTGCGCATTAATTATATTAGCTTCAACTCCTCGAAAAACCCGGATTCCGTCAATTTTTTCCGGAATCATAAGCGCGTTTAAAAAATGATAATAATGTGGGGCTCCAGGCATAGCCGGACCATGATCTGTCATGGCAAAGGCTTTTAAACCAATTTTCTTGGCTTGTCTGACATATTCTTCAAGAGTGGAATAAGCGTGGCCAGATGATACAGTGTGGACATGAAGATCAACTTCCAGTTTCATTTAAAGCCTCATCTGGCAGGTCTGCATTAGCATAAACATTTTGGACATCATCGTGGTCTTCTAAGGTATTTAATAACCTCAAAACCTTTTGCGCAGTTTCTTTATCTTCTATAGTAACATCATAAGAAGCTTCAAATTTATCATTAAAAATCCAGGCTACACAGCCTGTTGCACCCAGATTGCCACCATTTTTGGTAAAAATATTTCTTATTTCCGATGCAGTACGATTGCGGTTATCAGTTATAATTTTAATTAATATAGCAACCCCGTTTGGTCCATAACCTTCGTAAGTTAAATCTTCTAAATTGGCACCCTCTCCTCCACCTGCCCCTTTTTGAATAGCCCGGTCAATATTGGTGTTGGGCATATTAGCGTCTTTGGCTTTATCAATAGCTAGTCGCAACCGAGGATTACCAGCCGGATCAGCACCGCCTTGTTTGGCCGCCGTAGTGATCTCTTTGATGATTTTGGTAAAAACTTTACCGCGGGCAGCGTCAATCTTGCCTTTTTTATGTTTAATGGTTGACCATTTAGAATGTCCAGACATATGAGGATAATTTTAACATAAACTTGGACAAGAAAAAAGGGAGGAAAAACTCCCTCCCTTTTTATAAATTAGAATCTATAAACAAACTTACTTATGTCGCATTACTAAACCTTGAGCTCCAACAACTAAGGATCCTGCAGGGCTAGGGTTATAAAGACTAATTCCATTCAAGGCAACCGGTATACCAGAAACCTCAACATAAGTATCGTCTATGCTAACAAGCTTTAAAATTGTTCCCTGGGCTGATACGACAAATCCACCCCAATCACCCAACCTAATTCCTTGAAAAGTCTCGCTTACCGCAATAGTCTTTTCGGTCGCAGTTCCGTCTGAAACCTTTACCTGATAAACAGCTTCATCCCCAACAGCAACCATCATTGGCCCCATTACTGTCAAAGAAATAATATTAGCTGCCGGGGTGCCTGGAGTATAATCATCCCAACTAGATCCAGCAACAGTATATTTATATAAACCTCCCTCACTGGCAATACCATATATTGCTGAAGCAGGAGCAAGATCAACATAATCATCTATAGTTTGACTATTATATTGCTGCACTGCTGTAACTGCAGTCCAAGTTGGGGTTGTAAGATCATCAGATGTATACTTGTTACCTTTAGTATCTATAATAATTAAACCCGTATCGCCAGCTTGTGGTGGATCTTCATCTGTCCATACTACACTAAACAGTGTATCAGGAGGAGTAATATCTGTCCAAGTCGTATAAGGAGGTTGAGCTATCTGTATAAGAGGATCTTGATTAGCATCCGTCCCAACCCTAACAATAGACGCTTGTTTATCTGTTGCTGTAGACTCAAGACTAACAACTGCTAATAAAGTTATGTCACTATCTTGAACATAACTTAACACTTCCCAACTAACTGGGTTACCAATAATATCCTGATTACTTAAGTCAGCATCTGTAACCACAACTGCCTCACTGGTAAAAGACCAAAGATCTTTAATTCCTGAAAGAGTATATGTTCCAGCCGGAACTGTAGCAACAAACGTACCCGCCGTACTATCAGTAGTTACAACAGTAGTAATGCTCTCATTGGTTATAGTAAGAGTTACCTCACCTTGAATTCCTAAACCACTTGCATAATAAAAACGCGCTGCTCCAGAAACAGAATATGACAAAGTAGTTGTAGTGGTTGACGTTGTGGTGGTGGTTGACGTTGTGGTGGTGGTTGACGCTGTGGTAGTTGAAGTCGTTGAAGCTGATGTAGTTGTCGTAGTTGATGTTGAAGTCGTCGTAGTGGTAGTCGGTGTATAACCGATTGAATAATCCCACAATGTCCCACTGAAAATATTATTGAAAATATCTTTAATCTTGTTGCTTTGTGCTACTATTTCTACTTCTTTTGAGGCAGTTGATGATGCTTTTATACCTGCACTGGTGATATTTGACCAGCCAGAAATTGCCAAGGTCAAAGTCTTATCACTATTTGACCAGGAAAGAGATGCAATAGTCGGCGTTCCTGCTGTATGGCCTGATCCATATTCTGCATAATCAGTTAAAAAGTTTGAAGCCGTGATACTACTTTTACTGACCGGATATTTAAAAGTGGCTACCAGGCTTTCTAAAGAAGATACTCCTGTAGCTCCTGCGGCCGGAGTCTTAGAGCTTATAGTCAAGACTTCTGGAACATTTGATTGGTCAGCACAACCAAACATAAATCCAAAAACCAAAATCCCAAATCCAAATAAAATCCAAAGCCCAAATCTTTTAAACATTTAAAATCTCCTTTATTCTTTATTTGTGTTTCATTATAAGACCGTTCTCACCGCAAATCAAGCCATTTTCTTGCGCGCCACCAATAAATGCTCCCGTAAGCGGATAAGGAATACCAGAAACTTCTGTCCAGTAAGTATTGGGAGCTGTAAATCTGTGGATACTACCAGACTCTGTTACAATAAAACCGCCTAAGCCAGGTTCAGTAGCATCAGAAACTATATCAGTAAGATTTTCCGTGCTTGGAAAACTAACTTGAGTAGCTGTTGGATTCGTAGGGTCAGTAATATCTACTGTATAAAACACCCCTGCCTCCCCCACAGTCAACAAGGTTGAATTATCATGTTTTGTCACGCCAAGCAGACCGCCTGAAGTAGTTACAGTATGAAAATTAGCAGAATCATAAAAGATTAACTCTTGTGAGTCTTTCTCTGTAAAAGCATAGGTAGTGCGGTCGGTAACAGCAAAAGCTATTTTATAGAAAGAGTTGCTATCTAAGTCTAAGGATGTAAGGTTATCATAAGTCAACGTCGTGGCTGCGGCAGTAGCACAGCCATATTGATTGGCAAAGCGATCCATAATATAAAGGCCTGTGTCATCAAACTCAAAAATATAAAGCAAGCCAATTTCCCCATTAGGCAGGTTAAGTCTTTCCCAATCATTTTCCGCATAAGGCGCAGCAGCTCTTAATACCACTCCATCATTACCCGTTGCACTGCCGCCAATCGCAAAAATATAATCTTCTGCCCCTGCCATACTTGAAGCCATAAGCACTGATTTAAGCTCTTCACTGCCTACTCTTAAGACTTCCCAGCTAGTTGGAGTACCAGTCAAACCCACATTAAGAGCAGTAGCTGTTTCAAAGGTTAAAACTGCTGCCGGGGGAATAGTCCAACCAGCTTTAGCACCAGCCAAAGAATAGGTACCAAAGGGAACACTTACTTCATAACTACCGGTTTGACTTTCTGTGGTAACAACATAACTACTATCATTACTAGCATTAGTAAATGTAAGCGTTACACCGTCTCTTATGCCAAGATAACTTGGATCAGCAAAAAAGACCATCCCAGAAACAGCACACAAAGCTGTTGTTGTGGTAGTTGAAGTAGTTGTGCTAGTAGAAGTTGAGGTAGAGGTAGAAGTAGAAGTTGAAGTTGAGCTAGTGCTGGTTGTTGAAGCAGCGGTTGTAGTTGTAGTAACATCGTTAACAGCTGATCCACAACCGCCAACGTAAACAACAAAAAACAAACAGCAAACAACAAACAATATTAAAATCCAAAATCCCAATCGTTTAAACATTTAGCTTTCCTTTAAAGCTTAACATTGCGCAAATGTTTTGCTGCTTCTTCTGGAGCAGTTGGATTGATATATAAGCCTGATCCCCACTCAAATCCAGCCATTTTGGTCAGTCGAGGAATAATTTCAATATGCCAATGATAATCATACTTGAGCGTTCCCCAATAATCCGGTTTTCCAGGACGAGGAGTTGGATTGGGAGCAGTATGCAATACCGCGTTATAAGGCGGATCGTTTAATACTTTTTTTAACCGGCCTAAGACATCTTTTAAACATTTGGCCAGCAGGGCTCTCTCTTCATCTGGCAGCACTTGAAAAGAATATTCATGACGCCGAGGCAAAATCCAGGTTTCAAACGGAAACCGGGAAGCAAAAGGAGCAATGGCTACAAAATATTCATTTTCATAAACAATTCTTTCGCCGCTGCTTAACTCTTGTCGGATAATATCGCAAAAGATACAGCGCTCTTTTTCTAGAAAATATTGTCTTGCATTAGTTAGCTCCAGCTTTACATATCTAGGCGTAATCGGAGTAGCAATTAATTGGGAATGCGGATGAGCCAGAGATGCTCCTGCAGTTTTACCATAATTTTTAAAAACTAAAACATATCTAAAACGCGAATCTTTGCCCAACTCATAAATTCTTTGTTTATAAGCCCAAAGTATCTTTTCAATATGCTCAATCGGCATATCAGGAATATTTAAATCATGTTTTGGGGTTTCAATAATAACTTCGTGCGCACCAATCCCGCTCATCATGTCAAAAAGACCCATACCGCTGCGATTAACTTCACCTTTAGAAACTAAAGCCGGAAAAAGATTGGGGATCACCCTTACGTCCCAGCCTTGTGCATTTTTCTTAGTATTGGCTGGACGCCAGCAAATTATCTCATCCGGAGTCTTCGCCTCACGACCCGCGCAAAAAGGGCATTTTTCCGATGGTCCTTGCTCATCCTGCACTTTGGGAGCTTTAAAATCAGAAGGTCTTTTTCCTCGTTCAGTAGCAATAATCACCCAACGTTCTGAAACAGGCTCTTTTCTTAATTCTGGCATATTGTGTTATTCCTCAATTCTTAGGGTCAGTTTATTCTTCCAAACTTGGCCAGGGTCCAATTTTATCTTCCAGCTGGGTATAACCACCTGGTTTTGATAATGCTGCTCCAGACCCTTGTCGCTTCCTGATAAAGTAACATTAGGAAAAACCCAAAGAATCCCTGGTTTTTCTAACTCTAATAATACCTCAATTTTGTTATCAGCGTCAACGACTTTGTATTGACTAACTTTGATTTTATCTACTTTCTCTTTTTGACCTAAACTTAATTGAAACTCAATACCCAGCCAAAACTCACCCGTTTCTTGCCCCATATTAGCCACCGCATACTCAACCTGCACAATAGACTGTTTAGCACAGATAGAAATAAGCTTTTCAATTTTTATGGGAATATTTTCCACCAAGCCATCCTTCGATAAAAGCAATCCTGCTTCAGTCCCAATCCTTCTTGGCATAAAGGCATACTGGCCACGGATAAAGTCTCCTACTTCTTTGCGGTTATCCAGTTTACTGTCAGGACTAAAAAAATGGTCCTGCAGAGAAAAGGTCTGATCTTGAGAAAAACTATTCATCACATTTATCGCCCGAGGCTTATAATCCAGCTCGAAAATGCTACCTCCGGCAGCCGGCGCAAAATAAAGATTTAACAAATCATTGGATAAGATCACCTCATCCTGGCCATCCTTATTAAAATCCATAACCGATAAATCAACAAAAGAGCGGTTAGCCCGGGTATTTTTTTCTATTTCAACTTCAGCCTTAATTAGGTGTTGATATCTCTCCTGCCTTTGCTCTTTAGCGTGAATATTCTGGATACGGCTTTGGCCTTTATATAATTCTTTAACCGCCTTCTTTAAGCGTTTTTCTTTTTCACTACCACCGACTAAAGCTTTTCCTCGTTTAAGAGTTTCCAGCTTCTGGCTAACCAAAAGCATTTTTTTGTGCAAATTATTTGCTTCGGGATATTTAATTAATTCATTTTTAACGCTCAAAGGCCCAGAAGGAAGATAAATCCGGCCAATAGCCTCATATTCTTCTAAATATTCAGAAAAAGTATACGTACTGATTAAATTTGAATTCTCTTTTAATAATTCAAACCATTTAAGATCAAGATTTTCCAGCTGGTCAAACAAAATCATGGTAGCAGAAGGATTTGCAGAATGAACTTCTTTTAGATAACCCTCTAAACCCTTAAACTCTTTTAACCGCTCATTAACCGGAAAAAGCTTAACCAAGTTGCCCTGCTCTTCTACCAGGTAATAGCCATATAAATTGGATTGAGAAATAAAATGAAACTGATCTAATATGGCGTATTCTATATTAGCGCAACAAAGCTGTTTAGCCAGGTCTGGCTGCCACATGTTTTGGGTAAGATTTACTCCGGAAGGTAAAAATTTAAATTCCTTTTGAATAAAATCATTAGACATTTTTATTTGTCCAACTTTATCCTGGTCAGGAATTAGGGCTAAAATTGGATCATAAAAACCGGCTGAAATAATTTCAATTTGTCTTCTTTTAACCAATTTCTTAAGCAGCGCTAATTTATCTTTACCCTGCTCATAAACAAAGCCACTTAAATGTAGATTAAATTTTATTTTGGGGTTTTCTTCTAAAAGCGCAAGCAATTTACCAGGAATCTTGTCACAGCTACAACCAATTAATAGTTTTAACTTCTTCATTTAAAGTAAAATTATACCCTTAACCTGGGTTTAAATCCACAACCCGGTAAAGTTATCGGTTCTTTAAAGTAATCTACCAAAGGATAGTTGCGGCAAACACTGGGCCGCCAAAAATAATTGCCACACTTACCATCAGGCCTAACATGTTTGCAGGTAAAAGCCAAATAACCGTGCTCATAATCAATTTTAAGCAAAATAAAATCAAACAACCAGCAAATCCATTTAATGGCTAAATTAGTAAAAAACTTGCTGCGTATTTGAGCAGGAGTCATTTTAAGCAATATTTCCTGACAGCACACCCCGCACTGCTTGCATTTTCCCTCTAAAACATATTGCGATTTAAAAATATACTTTTTAGGCAGGTTGGTTAAAAAATTATCCAGCAGAACAAAAATTATAATAATCCGTTTGATTAATCGCATTAATACATGGGCACGACTTTTGGTTTTTTGCCAAATTGTTTCTGATAAATATCAGTGTAATGATCTTTGCCGCCGATAAAAAGCATGGTCAACGGCATAACTTGTTTAGCCAGCGCGGTCATCTGCTCTGAAATCTCCCTAATATCCCACTGCGCATGCTTATCTTCGCGCAACCTTGAAACATGATAAAGCTCACGAGCATTAAGTTTAATTAAAACTCTTTTGCGATGTGCATTAGTTAAAACATATTGGGCTGCTACTGGATCTTTTTCCGCGATTTTATAGAAAATCTGACTGGTTTCATCGGCAACTTGCTTAAATTTATCCTCATAGCCTTTTTCTTTTATGGCCTTTGGAATAGTAATACCAAGATTAGGATCATAAGCTTGTGCCGTAATACTGGCCATGCGATGTCTTTTTAACTGACCAAACGCTGCTGCAGAAATAATCACATTATAAGTTAAATCAACATATTCAAATTCTCTTTGCGGCCGATCATAAAACTCCGCAAACTTAAAACAGGTTTTAATTACTTCTTTTTTCTCGCCCTCTTCCATCTTCTTCGCCTGTTCTAGACATTTACTAAAATCTAAGTTTGAAGAACTATGAATTAAAGCAGCAACTACAACACTATCAGCATCATCACTATAGCCCTCTAATTTCACCGCCTTCTCATGCCCTCTATTGCCTCCTAAACTCTTCTGCTGCCCTCTAACTCCCTCTAATCCCCTCTTCATCTCTCCATAGGTTTTTTGATCAAAATCATTCGCTTCAGTAAAAAGTATAATCGACGGCGCAATTTCTTTTACTAAATCAAACATTTTCTTACCCAAATCCTTAATTTCAGCTAAAGGATGAGAAGAAAAGCGCCTGAATAAGAATTCTAAATTCCTAGCATTAATAGTTTGCCCCACTTGTCCCTGCATTGCCAGCGAAGTAATATAGCGTGCGTCTTCGGGTTCAATCTCGTCTGCTACCATTTCATGATAAAGCTCATTTTGTTTTTTAATGATCACACTAAATTCTTTTTCAAAGCCAGCTTTTTTAATTTCTTCTGGAACAACAAAATCGTCTTCTAATTTTTGGTAGCGTTGAGATTTTTCTGTATAAGCACAAAGTCTAAATTTTTCTATCTCTTCAAAAGCCAGGCGTGAAACTCCAATAATGTCAAAATTAAATACTGCGTGCTCGGCAATGGAATGATGTCCCATTTTAAAAATAATAGTAGAGTTTGATTTTCTGGATTTTTCTACTTCTTGTCGAGCTATTTTTCTTAACTCGTCAATTGGACGGGGATCTCTTGAAATCCTGGCATAAGAAGCTGCTAAAGTTTCTGGAGTAACATCACTTCTTTTGTGACTGCTTTTCTTTAAATCTTCCAAAACATCGGTATCTACGTTATAACCGGCGAGTAAAACTTTCATAGCTCTAATTCTACCACAAAGATTTCTGTGTTAAAATATAGATATGAGAATCGGTATTGATATAGATAATGTAATTGCGAATACTTACAATGATTTGTATCCTTTTTTCCACGAATACATGGGAAGAATAATTAGTCCCCATCAAGTGGTTGAAATCATGCGTAAACACAAAATCCGCATGATCGGCTATTTTTATACTGCCTGGAAAAAACAAGTCATGCCATCAGTTAGTTTAATTAAAGGTGCGGTTGAAACTATTCAAACCTGGTATAATCAGCACCAAATCATATTAGTTACCAGCCGCTCTTTTATTTTTCGCCGGCAGACCCAACGTTGGTTAAAAGAACACAACATTCCTTTTAACGAGCTGCATTATGCCAAAGAAACCACCAAGCACAGTAAGGCTAGTCAATGCGATCTGTTTATTGAAGATAATTTTGAAGAATGCGAGGTCTTGGCAGATCATTGCAAACAAGTTCTAATGCTGGATTATCCTTGGAATCAAAAAGAAACTAAAAAGAGCAATATTATCAGGGTTAAAAATTGGGACGAGATACAAAGACATTTTCAAAAAATTCCCCAATAATTTGAAATTTTCCCTAAAAAACACCGATAATATAATATGATAAATAGAGTTATACCTGCTAATAAACAATATCCTCTTTTTAGGGTTGATACAAAAAGGATGGAACAAGCTTTGACTTCCCACACTTATCCATCTGCAAAACAAACTATTCAGACAGGATTTGCAACTTTAAACTTGGATGGGGTTGCTAGTTTACCAAGCATTTCTTGCAAAATTATTTCAGAAGTTGCTCCACCACATTACGAAGGAGTCGCCCATAAAATAGAAATCAATTTTATACACGAGAAACAAACTGTTACAAGAGATATTGGCTGGAGAGATAATTTCACAGGAGATTTTGCTGATGAACTTTGGTTGGGCGGTTTACATCTTAATTTGCCCAGAGGACAAGCGATAGGCCGAACACTCATAACCTTAGCACTTTTACGCGGCAATACTTATGCAAACAGAGAAATGGAAAGATCATTTATTAGACCATTTGGGAGGGAGATGCTAAGAGCTATGGCTGGCAGGTTTTCTATTTCAATTCGGCCAGATCCTCATTTTGAATCAGATATCGGTTTTATTGGAATTCCCGAAATATCATTTGAAGAAATCGTTGCAATTGAATGGTATTGGAGAAATATTTTACACTGCCCACCCCAAGAAATTTTGGATTAACGCTTTTTTCTCTTCTTTTTCTTCTTCCAGTCTTTAACTATAATCTGGCTGCCTTTTTTAATCAACTCTAGTTTTTGATGCTTTTTCCATCTTAGTTCTTCAATAATCCAATGTGGAATAGTGATGGCGTAACTATATTTTCCTACAATTTGCAACTTTCTAATTGTTTTCATCGATTCCCCTTTCTTACGTAAGGCTTACGTACGACTTACGTAAGTTAAACTCCTAAATCATTCTCTACCATTTCAAGTTTATTATATACAGCCTTGGCCCGCTCCACAACCTCTTTAGGTAATCCAGCTAATTTTGCCACTTGAATACCATAAGACTTATCCGCTGTACCGTCGGCAATGCGGTGTAAAAAGGTAACATGGTCACCCTCTTCTTTAATCAATACGTGCAGATTCTTCATCCCAGGATTTTTATCCGCCAATTGGGTAATTTCGTGATAATGGGTAGCAAAAAGAGTTTTAGCTTTAATTTTATTGTGAATATATTCAGAAACTGCGGCAGCAATCGACATACCGTCAAAAGTAGCTGTGCCCCGGCCTATTTCATCTAAAATGATCAAACTTTTATCCGTAGCATTATTTAATATATTAGATGTTTCCGTCATTTCCATCATAAAAGTGGACTGGCCAGAAAATATATCATCCATCGCACCAATACGAGTGAAAATACGGTCAATAAGGCCAATTTCCGCTTGTTTTGCCGGCACAAATGAACCAATTTGAGCCATCAAGCAAGTTAACGCCACTTGCCGCATATAAGTTGATTTTCCACCCATATTAGGTCCAGTAATTAGAAGGAATCGGCTGGCCTTATCATCCATCTCAACCTTATTTGGTACAAATTGATAAGCCCCTATTGTTTTCTCAACAACTGGATGACGAGAGTCTGATATTCTGATAATCTGATCATCTGACATCTGGGGACAAGAATAATCATTCTCAACTGCAACTTGAGCTAAGCTTAAAAATACATCCAATTGAGCTAAAACTTCGGCTAAATGTTGCAGCTCTGCGGTGGACTGTGCAATTTTAGCCCGAACCTCACAAAAAGCCTTATGCTCCATTTCTTTCATGCGCTCGTCCGCATTTAAAATTAAAGATTCTTTTTCTTTTAATTCTGGAGTAATAAAACGTTCAGCATTAATCAAAGTTTGCTTTCTAATATAATTTTCCGGCACTTGAGATGAATTTGCCCTGGTAACTTCAATGTAATAGCCAAAAACTCTGGTGAATCCAACTTTCAAGGATTTTATTCCGGTCCGTTTTCTTTCCTCGTTTTCAAGCTGACCAATCCATTCTTTTCCCTCACGCGCTGCTTTTTTAACCTCGTCCACTTCTGAACTATAACCTTGTTTAATCAAACCACCGTCCTTTAAGACAAAAGGCGGATCATCTACAATGGCTTTTTGAATTAAATCTAGAACATCATTAAAATCTGACAATTTATTTATTTGAGATAGTTTTTGAGGTTTGTCCGCCGAGGCGGATGAGGTTTGAAGTTTGATCTTGGGCAATCGCTTTAAACTTTCTTTCAAGGCTATTAGATCTTTAGCATTTGCAGATTCTGAAGCAATCCTGCTCACTACTCTTTCAATATCAAACATTTGGTTGATTTCTTTAGATAATTCAGAGCGTAAAATAGTATTTTTAAATAATTCATCAACGGCTTCTAAACGCTCTTCAATCTGTTTTTTATCTAATAAAGGCTGTAAAATCCAGCGCTTAAGCATTCGCGAACCCATTGAAGTTTGCGTCTTATCTAACACCCAAAGCAAACTACCTTTAAAAGATTTATCTCTAATAGTTTGCACTAATTCTAAATTCCTACAGGTCGAGGCGTCAATAAACATGAAATCAGAAATCTGGTAAGGCTTAATGTTTTTTATCTGGTCTAAGCTGGATTTACGGGCTTCTTTTAAATAATCAAGAATTGCCGCAGCCGCACCCCAAGCTGTTTTAAATGAAGTTAAGCCAAAAGATTCAAGCGTATTAACTTTGAAAAAAGCTTTCAATTTCTCTTCAGCTGCTTCCGCATCGTAAGTATCCTTAAAAGTAGTGCAGGTCTTTAGACCTGCTACTCCAAAAGCAGACCTAAAGGTCTGCACTACATCTCCCATCATATCGGAAACTAAAACCTCTGCCGGATTAATGCGATTGATTTCATCCAACAATTTAGATTTAGAATCTAATACTGTAATTTTAAACTCGCCGGTTGAAGCATCCACATAAGCCAAGCCATACTTATCTTTTTCCTTAGTAATGGCTAAAAGATAATTGTTTGATTTATCTGATAATAAATTTGATTCAATAACTGTGCCTGGAGTAACAATTTTAATAACTTCCCGATCAACTAGACCTTTTTCCTTAGGGTCACTGACCTGCTCACAAATAGCTACGCGAAAACCTTTATTAATTAATTTTGCAATATAATTGTCAGCCGCGTGAAACGGTATTCCACACATAGGCATGCGTTTTTCATTTTGACCGCGGCCGGTTAAAACCAGGTCAAGCTCGCGCGAGGCAACTTCCGCATCATCATAAAACATTTCATAAAAATCACCAAGACGAAAAAAAAGGATGGCATTTTTATGCCTTTCCTTGATAGAAAGGTATTGTTTCATCATGGGGGTCTGATTTGCCATAACTATCTTCTAATACGCAGGTTTAGCTTGGTTTCAAGGTCTTTAACAATTTCTTCATGCCGGGCATTAACTTCTTGATCAGTTAAAGTGCTTTTTGGATTACGATAAACCAAACGATAAGCTAAACTATCTTTATATTTATCAAAGAGGAAAACATCTTCTAAAAGTTCTCCTCCAACTTTTTTAATTAAGCTAACGATAACTTGGTGTTCAAGCCCAGCAGGAACAAACATAGCAATATCTCGAGAAACTGAAGGAAACCGTGGTAAAGGCTGATATTTTTTATCCACCTGGCATAATTTAAACAGAATACCCAAATCAATTTCAAAAAAGCAAACTGACTTTTCAATTTCATATCCTCGGCAAACATCCGGATGCAGCTGACCCACTAGCCCCAAACCCGGCATTTCCGCAGCTTTACCCGGCTGAAGCAAGGCATTATTGCTTTCAATATATTTTTGTTCTTTTACCCCTAAACTAGCTAATAAATTATCCAAGACACCTTTAATATAAAAATAATCAACTTTAGCCTTATCAATTTTGCTCATAAAAGGAGATCCAGTAGCCACCACAGACAAAACCCATTTTTCTAAAGGTAATTTCTGGTCTGATTTTAAAAATACTTTGCCAACTTCAAATAAAAATACATCCTCAATCTGGCGATTTAAATTATGTACTACAGATTTTAAAAGCCCGGGCAAAACCATGGTACGCATTAAACTTTCTTTAACATTCATTGGATTACCTACTTTTACTACTCCGTGGGTAGAAAGTCCAGTTTTTTCAAAATCAGCTGGCCCTTGCAAACTAAAGGTATAAGCCTCACAAAGTCCGCAGCCAACCATTAAAGCTTTAATTTTGTCTCTAAAAATATCCTGCTGGTCAACTTCTTTACCAGCAAAAGAAGTTTTTGGCATGGTTTCTTCAATTTTTGAGTAACCGTAAATGCGGGCAATCTCTTCAATTAAATCTGCTTCCCGTTCAATATCATGGATACGGTAAGCCGGGACCTCCACCTTACGGCCTGATACAGAAAAACCTAAATGCTTTAAGATGTTTTTCATTTCTGATTCAGACATTTGAGTTCCTAGCAGTTGATTAACTTTACTAGGCCTTATTTCAATTACTTTAGACTTAGGCTGTTTGCCTTTCACTTCTATCTTGCCGGATAAAACTTTGCCTTTGCCAAATTCGGCAATCATAGCTGCAGCACGATCCAGTGCTTCTCCCACGGTTTCCCAGTCAACCCCGTGTTCAAAACGGACGGACGATTCACTGCGCAGTTTCAAAGCCTTAGAAGTTTTATTAACTGAAATAGGATCAAAATAAGCTGATTCAAGCACTATAGTTTTTGTGGTAGCTGATACTTCAGTATTTGCTCCACCCATGACCCCTGCAATAGCAATTGGCCTTTCTCGATCAGCAATAACCAGCATGTCAGATTTTAATTCATAATCATTGCCATCAAGCGCCTTAATCTTTTCTTTTGGGTTAGCCCGTCTGACAATGATTTCACCTTCAGCAATACGGTCACCATCAAAAGCATGCATAGGCTGACCCAATTCCATCAGCAAATAATTAGTTACATCAACTACATTATTTATAGGCCGCATACCCACTGATTCTAAACGCTGCACCAGCCAGGAAGGAGAATTACCTACTCTTACATTTTCAACCACCCGAGCCATATAGCGTGGGCAAGTGTGACGGTCTCTAACCTCAACTCGTAAAATACTGCTGGCTCTTTTGGAAGCTTCTTTTAACTTGGCTTTTTGAACTTTAATTTTGGTCCGGCTAATCGCTGCAATTTCACGGGCAATCCCTTTAATACTAAAACAATCTGCCCGGTTGGGAATAATATCAATTTCAATTAAATTATCGTTTTCAGCATTAGTTTCAAGGCCAGCCATGGTTAACATTTTAGCCAGCTGATCAGCCCCAGCCCTAAAGCCTACTAAATCTTTTAACCAGTCAATTGCTACTTTCATTTAAAATTGCTCCAGAAAACGGATATCATTTTCAAAAAACAAGCGAATATCATCAATGCCATACTTAAGCATGGCAATCCGCTCAATTCCCATACCAAAAGCAAAACCAGAATATTTTTCTGGATCAAACTTAACTGCTTTCAAAACATTGGGGTCAATCATGCCGCAACCTAAAATCTCCAACCAACCGGTTCCCTTACAAAGCTTGCAGCCTTTGCCCTTGCACATCACACATTCAACATCCACTTCAGCCGACGGCTCGGTAAAAGGGAAAAAGCTAGGACGAAATCTCACGTTTTTTTCTCGGCCAAACATTTGGCGCAAAAATTCAGTTAAAGTTCCTTTAAGGTCACCAAAAGTAACCTTGGTATCAACCAGAAAACCTTCTAGTTGGTAAAATTCTGGAGAATGAGTTGCATCACTATCTCTGCGATAAACCCGGCCCGGTGCAATAATTGCTAAAGGCGGTTTTCTTTTTTCCATTACGCGGACCTGGACTGGTGAAGTATGAGTTCTAAGCAAAACTTCGTCTTTAATAAAAAAAGTAGCCCACATATCGCGCGAAGGATGATGGGACATAATATTTAATCCGTCAAAATTATAATATTCCAGTTCAACGTCGGGACCCTCGGCAATTTCATAACCTAAGCGCAGAAAAATATCTTTGGCCTCTTTCATTACCTGTGAAATAGGATGACTCTTGCCTAGTTTAATTCCTTTTCCTGGCAGAGAAATATCAACTTTTTCTGCTTCAATTTTTTTGCCTTGTTCAGTTTGGATTAAAATAATTTTTTTGTGCCGTAGTTTTTTTTCTAGCTCTTGTTTTACCTGGTTAACTAAAGCACCAATTTGAGGGCGCTGCTCTTCAGAAAGTGTTCCTAATGATTTTAAAACTTGAGTGAATTCACTTTTTTTACCTAGATAACGAACTCGAGCTTCGTCAAGAGAAGCCAGGCTTTTTGCTTCATCAATTGCCCTAACTGCTTCTGCTTGTATTTGTTTAACTTTTTCTTGCATACTATGAGGATATTTTAGCATAAAGTCATAGTAGATGTAACAAATAAAACAGCCCTCACCCAGGAGTAGAATAATTTATTAGTGATCGGTAAGCTGCCCTCTCCCAAAGGGAGAGGGAGTAATCGGTTGTTTGAAGGGTTAATTGAGTATTGTCTCTAATTTCTTTCATAATAGTAATTATAACTCATCTGTTGCCGACCCACCCCCTCTCCCCATGGGAGAGGGTAAATTATAGGTAAAACAAACAAATAAGAATTAACTAGGGTGAGGGACGTTATCGTCTTTGCCTTACAGCCTCATACAATATGATAGCAGTTGAAATCCCAACATTCAATGATTCTGCTCTACCTAAAATTGGAATCTTAACCTTAGCATCACATAAAGAAACAACTTTCTCATCTAATCCCGCACCCTCATTTCCCACTAAAACTACAACTTCTTTAGAATAATCTTCTTCATAATAATTTTTATTAGCCGATAAGCTAGTAGCAACGGTTTTTAGTCCCAATTGCTTAATAGTTTCTTCCACCGAATCGACCTGGACAATGGGTAAATGAAAAATTGAACCCATAGTAGCACGTACCACCTTGGGGTTATAAATATCAACGGTGCCTTTTGAAATAATTATGCCAGTCACGCCAGCCGCATCAGCCGTGCGAATGATGGTACCAAGGTTGCCTGGATCTTGAACACCTACACAAAATACAATTAAAGGATTATTTATTTTTAGCAAATCAGGCAACTGAAAATGTTCTTGCCGAACTACCGCCAAGATCCATTGCGGAGTTTCAACTTCTGATAAAGTTAAAAACTGTTTTCGGGTAATTTTTAAACATTCGATCCCCTGCTCTTTTAACTGATCAACCAAAGGCATGTTTTCCGCATAAACCACAAACTTGATCGCCCCAATGGCAGCTTCCACTAAATGCGGGCCTTCTACAACAAAAAGTTTTTCTTCGCGTCGGGCTTTGCGGGTTTTGAGGAGGGACTTAATTAGGTTTAATTTTTGTTTCATTTAAAGCTCTTTGACCAGCCTTATCCATATCTTTTCCCAAGGAAATAAATCCATGATTCTTCATGATGATAAAATTATTCTGGCCCAAAACTTCCAACACACTATCAACCAATTCAATACTACCATATTTTTCTTCTTTTTTAGTTATGGGAAAGTTATTTGCTTTTAAAATTGGCTCATAATGCCCATGAAAAACCGCGTTAATATCCGGCCGCTGCTGATAAATAGCATAATGCAGCATGCTTTCTGAAGAAGGCTCTTTTGTCCCTTCTGCTTTAACTATTTTATTTTCAAAATCAACAGAAAGGACTTTTACATAAGCCTGGTCCTTTAAACCAAATTTAGTCGCTGTGACAATAAAACCCGAATCAGTTCGATAACTTAGATTTCCATAAGCACCGTCACCATAATCAGGAGCCAGCCCTCGCCTTAAAAATTCATTGGACCAATATTTTAGTTTATCAAGATCTAAATCATCAGGAACATTGTTACTAATCAGGTTAGTTTTAAACTTTGGGGCAACCTTAGCCATGCTTAACCAAGCCTTTTTCCGTAATAATACCAGTAATAAACTTGGCTGGAGTAACATCAAAAGCTGGGTTAATCGCTTTTGATCCTGGAGCACAAACTAATATTTTTTGATTATTTGGCCCAGTCTGATATAGAACTTCATCCTCGTTTCTTTGTTCAATGGGAATATCGCAGCCGCTTTTGCATTTTAAATCAAAAGTTGAACTTGGCGCAGCCACATAAAATGGCACTCCATATTCTTTGGCTACAATCGCCTTTTCCAGAGTACCAATTTTATTAGCCACATCACCATTGGCAGCAATGCGGTCAGCACCCACAATCATCAGATCCACTTTGCCTTGTGACATTAAATAAGCGCCAGCATTGTCAGGAATAATAGCGTGGGGAACTTTTTCATTGCCCAGCTCCCAAGCTGTTAACCGCGCACCCTGGCTCCTAGGCCGTGTTTCATCCACATACACAAATATTTTTTTCTTTTGGCTGTGAGCCGCGTAAATCGGCGCCAAAGCAGAACCATAGTCAACAAACGCTAACCAGCCAGCATTACAATGGGTTTCAATATTATAGCCATCTTGAATTAACTCACTACCGATTTCGCCGATTTTCTTGCAATTATCCGCATCTTCATCTGCAATCAATTGAGCTTCTTTAACTGGATCAGCAGCATTAAATACTCTATTAACAGCATAAAATAAATTCTGGGCTGTGGGTCTAGTTGCTTCAATTTCCTTCTTAGCTTTGTTAATATCTGCTTTTTGTAAGAAGGCTTGGGCCATAGCAAAACCAGCTGTTGCACCAATTGCTCCTGCGCCTCTTACCACCATGGTTTTTATAGCTTTACAAGTAGCTTGATAAGTTTTAGATTCAAAAATTTTAAATTCAAAAGGCAGGAGATTTTGTTCAATTAAAAAGACTGAAGAACCTTGCAGCCAAACCGTGCGATATTTTTTATCTTTAACTCTCATTCGCCTTCAAATTCTGTTTGAGCATAGACAGAATAACCCGCTTGCTCTAATTTTTTTCTGCCGCCAAGATCTGGCAGGTCTACAATAAAACCAATTTCAACGATATCCCCATGCAATTTTTTAACTAATTTAGCTGCTGCCATAGCAGTGCCGCCAGTTGCAATCAGATCGTCAATAATTACTACTTTTTGACCTTTTTCAATAGCATCTTTGTGAATTTCTACCACATCAGTGCCATATTCAAGTGCATATTCTTCTCTTTCAGTGGCAGCCGGAAGTTTACCCTTTTTTCTTACTGGAACAAAACCTTTGCCTAATAAATAAGCAATGGCGCCACCTAAAATAAAACCTCGAGAATCAATTCCAACAATCACATCTACTTTTTTATCTTTATAGCGCTTTATAAATTCATCAATACAAATTTTTAAACCAACCGGGTCTTTAAGTAAAGTAGTAATATCACGAAACATAATTCCTTTTTTAGGCCAATCTGGAACAGTTCTAATTCTTGATTTAATCGGCATAACTAAATTCTCCCTACTACTTTGACAAGTAAGTTTTTTACTTTATCAGCATTTTCTTTCATTCTCTCCATTACCATCTCAAAAGTAACAGGCTCTTCATCTTCCTTCCAGCAATCATAATCAGTAGACATGGCAATGGTTTGATAAGGGATTCCCAGTTCATTAGCTAAAATAACTTCCGGACAAGTGGACATATTAATAATATCCGCACCCCAAGTACGAAACATATGACTTTCAGCTTTAGTTGAAAACCGCGGCCCCTCAATAGTAATCACAGTCACATCTTTATTATATTTATAACCCAATTCATCACAAGCCGCACAGAAAAGTTGAGTTAATTTCTTGTCATAAGGCTCGCTCATAGGAGTATGGACCACTTTATCGTGGTGAAAAGTTAAGTTGCGGTGCCTAGTAAAATCAATGAATTGAGAAGGAAAAACCAGGTTGCCTGGCTTAATTTCTTTGCGCAGTGAACCAACCGCAGTAGCAGCCAAAATATGAGTGCAGCCTTCTTCTTTTAAAGCTAAAATATTAGCCAGAAAATTAACCTTGGTAGGCATGATTTCGTGTTTGCGTCCATGACGGGCTAACATGACTACTGGAACCCCATCAATCTCTCCGCATTTTAAAGGGGACGAAGGTTCTCCAAATTCGGTCTTAACCTTTTTATCTTTTGCGTTTTTAAGTATTTGTGGATCATCCAGTCCAGAACCACCGATTATGCCAATTTTTTTCATAACCATTTCTCCTTAAGGGGTATTGAAGAAATCGTCTGATAGAGCATTAACAGAATAAACTTTAACTTTAAGCAAAAACATTACAGCAAATGCGGCCAACACAGCCACAATTAAAAGCAGAGAAAAAAACTGTTGGAGATCAGAATTTACCGTTGACAGCGCAATTGCCCCTAATATTATTTGAACACAATAAAGAGCTAACACAGTCATTTTTTGCGATAGCCCCATCATATTAATTCGATGATGAGAATGATCTTTCCCAGGAGTACTCATTTTAATACGGTGCAAAAACCGGTTAGCAAAAACAAACATAGTATCAAAAATAGGTATTCCCAAAACTATTAGAGGAACAATAAAGGAAACAAACTGTAATCTTGGTATATTTAACAACAAAGCAACTCCCCAAAGTTTAAATATTTTTAAGTTGAGTGCAATAACAGCAAGGATATAACCCAAAAAAGTTGAGCCAGCCTCTCCTAAGAATATTGAAGCTGGATTGAAATTATATCTTAAGAAACCAAGGGTAGCTCCTGCCACAGCCAAGGAAAGCATAGCCACTAACGGCAAATCATTATTTAAAGCTAAAACAAAAAAACAAAGCGCTGCTAACAAACTAATCCCCGCAACCAATCCATCCATGCCATCCAACATATTCATAGAATTGGTCATAAAAGTAATAAAACAAATAGTTAAAATACAATTAATAGGACCAAAATTAAACAAATTAAAACAAATCCCAGAAAAGAACACAAATAACGAAGCAAGTACTAAATGCCCCAAAATCTTATAACTTGCGCGGATTTTAATGCCTGCATCATCTAATAAACCAAACATAATAAAAATAAAGCCCACCCCTAAAATAACCAATAATTCCCTCGTGGAAACCCTCATAAAATAAGTCGCTATAGCAAAAGATAAAAATATAGCCACGCCACCCAACAAAGGAATTGGTTTTGCGTGGATTTTTCTGGAACCAGGCTGATCTAAGACATTAAATTTATAAGAAAAATATTTAACCAACGGGGTTAATAAAAGCGATGATAAAAAAGCTATTCCAGTAATAAAAAAATATTTAATCATTTAGTAACAATTGATCTTACAGCCGATGACGCTCCAGGTCCAAAGCTAGCTGCTTTTTGGATGTTTTCCCAATTTTGCTTAAACCATTCAATGGCTTTAGGAAGTCCTTGTTCAAAAGTAGTATTCGGATTATAACCAATAAGCTTATTAGCCTTTTCAACTGAAGCTAAAATTCTTTTTTTAGTATCCCATTTTCTAGGAGGAGCAAAATTTATTCCTGCCTTATTACCTGTTAATTCATTAACTATTTCGGCTAATTGCTTAATTTGAATTTCTCTGCCTGAGGCCAGGTTAAATTCTTGACCAATCGCCTTATCCATTACCCCAGACCTCAGTAAACCATCAACAATATCTCCAACAAATGTAAAATCTCTGGTTTCCTCTCCAGTTCCTGTAATGGGTAAAGCTTTTCCGCTCATTGCCCAATAAATAAAATTGGGGATAACATTTCTATATTGTCCTGGGATTTCCCCGGGACCATAGGAATTAAAAAACCTGGTTTTTACTACTGGCACGGCATATTGATGTTGAAAAAAATTGCAGTATAATTCACCAAGCATTTTAGTGATTTGATAAGGAGTACTTAAGTGCATGGACATAAAATCTTCTTTAAGCGGCATAGGAGCATTGCTACCGTAAATGGAACAACCCGAAGAAGCATAAACAAAACGCTTAACCTTGGTTAAAGCAGCATACTCAAGCAATTTCAAGGTTCCCATCCCATTTACTTCAAGATCCTGTTCGGGATGATCAATTGAATTTTGATTAGCAAAAAAAGCAGCTAAATGAAAAACATATTCAGGCTCTTCAAAAAACACTCTTTTTAGCTTAATTTCATCTAAAATATCACCCTCAGAAAATAAAACATTAGGCAAAGAAGGAATATTCCATCTTTCAGAAGAAGAAAGGTTATCTAAAACAATAACCTTAGCCGCTCCTGCTTCAGCTAAAGCACGAACCAAACTGCTGCCAATTGCACCGGCTCCGCCAGTAACTAGTATTTTTGCTCCCTTATATGCTTCCTTATAATTCTTATTCATTTAATAAGCCCCTTCATGATTTCTTCATATCTGGAAACACAAACTTCTCGCGAAAAGATATTTTCAGCGGCTAAACGGCCATTACTACCAAACTCTTCACGCAACGACTTGTCATTATACAATTTCAGGATAGCCTCTGCAAGAGCTTGAGGATCAGCTGGGGCTACTGCCAAACCACATTTATTCTCATTGATAATCTTGGGAGTATCACCGGTTAACGGCAAACTAGTTATAACCGGCCGGCCAGAAGCCATAATACTTAGGAGTTTACCCGGAACAACTGGTGTAGCCAAGTCTTTACGCAAAGTCACTAGACAAATTTCAGAAGCATGTAATATTTGCGGATAGATGCTGCGCGGCTGAGTGGGAACAAACATCACATTAGAAAGTTGAAGCGTTTTTGTTTCTTGTTCTAATTCTTTTTTCTTTACCCCATCTCCCACTAAAACAAAGACTATATCTTTATAATCCTTCAAATAAACGGCTGCCTTAATAACCACATCAAGACCTTGAGCAAAACCCATTACTCCCGCAAAAGAAACCACAAATTTATCAACTAATTTAAATTTTTGGCTAAAATTGTTATTCCGACTTCCTGGTTTAATCAAATCGGTATCTACCCAATTATGAGTAACTGCAGTGGTTTCTGTTTTTGCACCATGTTTTACCACATATTCCTTATTCCCTTCAGAATGCACCGTAATATAACCAGACTTGCGGTATATAAATGACTCCATTGCCCTGGAAACATTAATAAGAAATTTATTCTTTAATAAACCCAAGTCAATAACGGTTTGCGGATAAAGGTCCTGAATATTAACAGCTACTGGTTTTCTTTTTACCTTACCCAACCAATACCCAGTAATTCCCAAAGGTAGTGGCGGGGAATAAACTAAAATAGCATCAATATTTTTAATTTTTAAGGCACCAAAGAAAAAAATCAGCCCTAATAGAAAATGCTCAAAACCGCGAACAAACGGTATAGTTCTGGCTAATGGCGGGGTCTTGAAACGAAAAACCTTAACTCCTGATATTTCTTCTTGCGCAGGAATTTCTTTTAGGTTAGTCCCATCAGCAACATTATAACGGGGCATACGAGTAATTACAGAAACCTTATGTCCGCGTTTAACCAAAGATTCTGCTAATTCAAAAAAAAGGGTCGAGGCAGATTTTGTTTCTGGAGGAAAGGCTTCAGAGAGTATTAAAATATGCATTAATAAGCTTTGGCTCCCCGGATTTTATAGAATCTAGAATAGCAAAAGTAACTAAAGTGGTATAAATTAATTCCTCAATCTCAATTGCAGCACTACCTTTTATAATATTTTCAAAAAACGCTTCAAATTCTCCTTTATACCCTCTATCCAAACTAAACAATTTTGCTTTCTTAGACTGTCCATCTTTAGCAAAAAATAAAGTTTTAAAATTATCTAAGACACACACCGCTTTTTCACTAAAAACCTCAATCCTTTCTCTGGGAAGCAATTTATCTCCCTGAGAAGCATAAAGTATATTAGCAACTGTGCCGTTTTTCATTTTCAAAGTGATAATTAAATTGTCTGCTCCTTTTTCGCTGGTAGCTTCAGCATAAATCTTTTCCGGCAAAGAGCCTGATAAATATTGAATTAAGTCCACAAAATGGCAAACCTCACCAACAACCCGCCCTCCTCCTTCAGAAGCATCATGGACCCAACTTTCGGAAGGCACAAAACCAGCATTTACCCGGCAATTAATTACTAAATTAGCCGCTTCCCCAAGCAAAGCTTTGGCTTTTAGCGCATGGGGAGAAAATCTTCGATTAAAACCAACCATCAATTGCTTGCCTGCTTTTTTATAAGCCGATAAAATCAACTTTATCTCGTCTACATTCATAGCTAATGGTTTTTCTACAAAAACATGCTTACCAGCGTTTAATGCGTCTACAATCATTTTTGCATGTAAATTATGGCGAGTGGCAATTAAGACAGCATCAATATTTTTATCTGTTAGTAATTCATGATAATCGGAAACACAATAATCAAATCCATATTTTTTGCCTGTGTGCCGACCCTTAAAGCCTTCTGCATCAGCTAAGCCAATAAGTTTAATATCCTTAAACTTGTTAAGAATAGGCAACATACTGGTATTAGCATGTAAACCTGCTCCAATTAAGCCAACCCCTATTGTACCAACAACCTTAGATTTTGGGCTTTGGACATCAGAATTAAGCTTTACTTTCTTTTTAACTTGTCCTGTTTCTTTATATTCAAGTAAAATCCCCAAATAAGGTTCAGCCCCTTTTAAAATCATTTCATAGGTTTGGAGTGCATTTTCAATTTTAAATCGATGACTAATAAGTTTATTAAGTTTAACTTTACCTTCTGCAACAAGATCTAAGAAATAAGCCATATTTCGTTGAGTGGTCCATCTTACATAAGGAAGAGGATAATCTATCCCTTTATTTTCATAAAGAGGATCAAACTTGCCTGGGCCAGTAGCACGAGAAACAATCACTCTTAATTCCTTTTTAAAGAACTCCTGCCGTGGAACATCAAGAGAAACCATGCCGCAAGCAACAATTCGCCCCTGGTCTCGTGATATTTCCGCCGCCATTTCAATTGGTTTATTATCTTGTGACCCAGCCATAATAATTACTGCGTCTGCGTTTTGAGGCAGCTCATCTCTACCAATCAAAATAACTTGGTCAGCCCCAAATTCTTTTGCCATCTTAACTTTGCTTTCAGAAATATCAATGCCTATAACCTGGCAACCAAAAGCTTTAAGCATTTGCACTGTTAATTGGCCCAACAAACCCAAGCCAATAACCACGACTTTTTCTCCAAAGGTAAGATTAGCCACTCTTATCGCATTTAAGGCAATCGAACCTAACCCAACAAACGCAGCTTCCTCAAAAGAAACTTTATCTGGAATTTTTACTAACATATTTTTAGGAACATAACTCAATTCAGAATGAGTGGCAAAACCATCGCCAAAACAGGCAATCCGATCCCCTGTTTTGACCTTATTTATTCCATCACTAACTTGCTTAACTACCCCCGCCGAGCTATAACCAAGAGTAACTGGTGTATCTAAACGGCTCATGACAGCCTTATAAGTGTCAGCCAAGCCATCAACTTTTATTTTGCTCAATACTTGTTTAACTAGATCCGGACGAGCCATAGCTTTGCCAAGATAACCTTTTTGGGCTAGGCTAATCATTAATTTTTCCGTGCCTACGCTGACCAGCGAGTTCTTTGTTTCCAAGATTACCCCACCTGGTCGCAAAATAGGATCAGGCACCTCCACCAATTGAAGCTCGCCAGATTTATAATTTTGGATTAGTTGTTTCACGGTTAATTAATTTTCTCATATTTTGGCTTCTTTTTCAATTTTACTGTCACATTTACGGCTAAATAAGGGTTAAAACACGATTGCCTGATTATTTTTGGCAGTCGATCAAGAAAATTTAAATAAATCCTCATAAACCTTAAGATTGGCAAAATTGGAGGCAAGGTTTTTCTAATATTAAAACCAAAAAAACCTTTTAAGGGCATTGGATCAATTATGACCTCAGCATATTTCCTCATTTTATTTTTTAGAGAATAATATGATTCCAAAAATTTTGTGAATGGTGAATGAAAAAAGATCGGATAACGAGAAAACAAACTAGATTGCCCATATGCGTCATGTTGAAAATCAATTGGGAAATTACGATTGGGACTGGTAATGATTAATCTACCATTATTTTTTAGCTTAGCCATTACTTCTTTTAGAAATATTTCTCGTTCTTTAGCTAAGGCCTTCCACTCTTTGTTAAAATAATAGTTATCTCCTACATGTTCTATCACTCCAAAACAAAAGATAAAATCAAAATAATCGAGTGGAAAAGGGATATTTTCAGCAGTAGAAACAAAAAATTTGGCGCGGTCGCAACCATTTAACCGCCAGGCCTTGGTTCGATAAGCAAAATCCATACCATACGCCTCTGCCCCCAACTTATTTAGTTCCTCAACATCACCACCACCACCACAACCAACAGAAAGAATTTTTTTTCCTTTAGCAACCCCACCTAATATTTGCGGCAAAATATAGCGGTGCAGTCTCGCTTTTAATTCTGTATTTTCGGTCTCCAGCACATTATTGTCTTGACCATAATCCATCTCATTAATACGTTTTGATTTATCAAAACAATAATAATCATTGCTAGTTGAAAAAGAGGTGCTACAGGCAGGACACTGCAATTTTGCTTCAACCTGATCCAGGGCTATAAAACATTTTGGGCAATAATATTCGACTTGACTGTCTTTATTCATCTACTTTTCTGCAATCGGTTTTTTCCTGAAGGTATACATGATTTTATGAAGCAGGTCGGCAAACATCGATTCATAGAAAAAGTGATTAATCATTGGATGCAGCCAAGCTGACAAGGCTAAATAGCTCCAAAAATCCCGTTTTAAAAAAAACTTATTTGAAATAAAAGGTTTATAATCCTGATTAAGCTTGATCTCTTCAATTTTTGGGACAAGCTTTTTTTTATAAGCCAGTCGATAATGCTTGATTTTTTCCAGATCCACTTTCATCATTTTTGAGGTAATAAGATCCGCTGCCTCAAAACTATTTGAAGCAATCAGCCAACCCAATGCAAAAGAATCTCCCACCATAGGTCCACTGCGGGTTAAACCATAGGTTCCATCAATAATTGTAAACTTGTTTTTGATCGCCTGGTTAACCGCAAAGATCGCTTCGTTGAATATAGGATGATACCTCAGCCTCATGACATTCGGCACACAACCCCATTGGTTCTTATATGAGAGACTTATTTGGGTCATGGCATGGACTTTGGGTACCGGCAGTGTAATAAAAGCATCTATTTCGTTTAGCAGGATTTTGGGCATTTCAACTTTGAATTTTTTGCCGTATTTGCGGATCTCTAAATAATCATACGGCAGATGTGACAAATTAACTACTTTAATTCCATATTTTTTTTCAAAATCATAGAGCCCGTAATCGTGAAAAGCATCTTTCACTTCATATGAATTATAACCACCATCCGATTCACCCACTATTACCTGACAACCATAATCCTTAAGCCCCTTAATGACTGCTTCTAATAATGGAGGCGTTGTAGTTACACCTTCTTTGAATTTTGGATAAGTAAGGTTGGGCTTTAAAAAAACTTTATTGCCTGCTTTAACCTGGTCAAAAAAACCGATCCAGCTCAAAGCTTGCCTTATTTGGCTCTCAAGTTCTTGTTCTTTTATCTTATCAATAAATACTTTAGGCATTTTTTTTCATCTTGGCGATCACATCTTCATACAACTGCAAGTAATCATAAGCTACTTTTTCCCAATTATAATCTTCTCTAGCCAATTTTTTTCCGTATTCACTATATTTTCTTGCTAATTCTGGAGACGATAATATCTCTTCAATAGCCTGGCTAAGCTCATTTCGATCATACCTAACAGCTCTGCCTGCTTTACGATCAATCACAGGAGCCAAACCACATCTATCAGTCGTGATAACAGGAGTACCACAAACACAGGCCTCCAGCAGTGTATTACCAAATATCTCATATCTTGAAGGCAAAACATATACAGCGGCTGCTTTATAAGCCAAGAATTTTTCATGCTTGTAAAGAGGCCCAGTTATAACAACAGATTTTTCTATACCTTTTTCTTTAATCCTTTTCTTAACTTCAGCCAAATAACCGGAATCAGGTCCAGTAATCACCAGTTTTAAATATTTATCCTTTTGTAAAACATCAAAAAACGCATTAATCAGCAGGTCTATCCCTTTGATTTTATGCACTCTACCGAGGAACAAAACAATCTTATCTTGGTCAGGGATGCCAAACCTTTGCCTAAACTCTTTCCCATCTTTTAAATTTTCCGGCGGAAAAGCAATCCCATTAGCTACAATCCTAATATGGTCTTCAGTAACGCCTTTTCTTTTTAGCTGCTTGATCTCCATTGGTGTTTTAGCAACTATCATGCCTGAATCACGCAATACCCTCCGGCCAAATAAAAGGTCAAAAAAATATTTGCTTAAATAGGCTTTTAATTGTATGTGCAAACTACCTTTAGGAGATACAATATAAGGCACATTGTGCCTTCTTGCCGAACAGCTCGCAATAATATTCTGATAACTCCAGTAATTATTTAAGTGTAAAATATCGTATTTTTCAACATTCTTGTCTAGCCATGTTTTCATTGTCGGCGAGTACCTGAATTTCCCAAACTTGCTTGGAAAAACTAATACTTTTAATCCTGGTACAGATTTAGCAAAGTCCTCGTCATATTCACTATCTGTTGTACAAACAGTAACCTGATGCCCAAGTTTTATTAATGTTTTTGATAAATTATAGGCATTATCAACTGACCCCCCCATTTTCGGTGAAAAAAACTGAATTATTTGTATTACTTTCATTTGTCCTCCAATAGAATTATTAATTATACACAAAATTAGTATACATCAAAATCACCAAAAGTTAAGTACCAAGTATTTATATCATACAGCTCATTATTATCAAGTTCATCATTATGAGCTTTGACGATGACTGAAAAGGGATTCGTTTTAAATCTCTCGGGACAAGATTTAAAGCCGAATCTCTTAAATACTTTATCACTCCTTGATCCCTTAATCACTAAGCTAATCATTAAATCTATCTGTAATTTTTTAAAATGATCAATTGCTTTTTTAACCAAGAGCTGATCAACTTTATCACTGGTTGTCAATATATCCACAATCACACCCATTGTCCCCTCTGGCTTAAAGGCTTCAGTAACAACTATATAACCAAATAATTCCTCTGATTTTTCAGCTATAAATATTGTATATTTACCTGTTGGTTTATTTTGATAACGCCAAGATAAATAACGACTATCCCTAATCCCAATATTTCTATGTTGATCTTTGCACTTATCCCAGAGCTGGTCAAATTTTTCGTTTATATCCGAGGCTATCTTAACACTAAAATCTGAAGCATATCTCATGGGTAGACCAATAAAAAATAGTTTGGCTAAAAAAGTTAAAAACGGCAATAGCCATTGCCCTTTCAGTTTTGCGGCAACAACTCGTGAGAAGCCCGTCATTTTAACCATTAAGGCCAAACGCCCAATATCGGTAAAACCCAACCTACGTACAAAACCATTGTATGAAAAACTATTGGGACCACCAAAAGTAAAATCAATTCCCTTCTTACGACAGCTATCGTAGGCCTGCTCAGCCAGGAGAATAAAAATCCCTTTCCCTCGTTGGCGTGGATGAGTTAAAGTATTAACAGAGAGAGAACCAAGCCCTTCCCTTTCAGCTAGCTTAAACTTAATTGGTAGCAGAACATATTGGCCAAGCACTTCTTTATCTTGCTTAGCTAACCAAATTATGGCATGTCCAGCAGGATTAGTTTTATATTGCCAATCAAAATATGCTTGTTCATAAGCACGACTCTGGTCATGAGCAAATTGCCACATCTTTAACATTGCCGAGTCATCGCTGGTTTGGTAGGGAAACATTTGCCATTTAAACCTTTTCGCTATCAACTCTTTTAATTGTTTATTTGGCATAATTATAAAACCCGGCTCCGGTTTTTCTGCCTAAGTGATTTTGGCTTACCTTGTCACAAAGCAACGGGCTAGGCGCATAGTGATCGTCTTGCAAGCGCGTCGCAAGTTCCTCTAATATATTTTTTACAATATCTAGTCCGATCAAATCGCCCAGGGCAAGCGGCCCTAACGGATGATTGGCACCTAAACGCATGGCCTTGTCAATTTCCTCAGCTGAAGCCACACCATTCATCAGCATTTTACTGGCCTCATTAATCAGTGGAATTAGCAAGTGGTTAACAATAAAACCAGGGCTGTTATTAACAATTACAGGTTGTTTTTTCATTGATTTTATATACTCAACTGTCTTTTGTACCGCCAACTCTGAGCTAAATCGTGTTTTAATAACCTCTACCAGTTTCATTTCCCTGGGTGGGTTAAAGAAATGCGCCCCAACAAGTCTTTCTGGATGTGTCAACTCATTGGCCATTTGCTCAAGATCCAAACTGGAAGTGTTTGAGGCTAAGATAGTGTCTGGGCCACATAATCTATCAACCTCTGATAATACTTTTTTCTTTATCTCAAGCTGTTCTACAATAGCTTCACAGACAAATTCAACTTCTTTAATATCCGCCAATTCGTTGGTTATCGTAATTTTATCGAAAATCCCTGGTTTACCAACTGCGTTAACGCTTTGCTTGATAGCTTCTATTTTACGAATATCCCAAACAATCACATCATATTTATAAAAGGCGAATAAGGCTGCTAATTGCGCCCCCATAGTACCAGAACCTAATACAGCTATTTTTGCTTTATTAATCATTTTTTATCTCCGATCAAACGCCCCCTGCAAAATGGCCTCAAGCATCAAATTGGGCCAAGCCGGTTCCATATTTTCTCGTCGTAAAAACCAAATATTTGACGACTGACAATTGTTTCCTCTAACGCCAGAACTACAGCTAACATACCCTGCTTGTTTAACCTGATCAATCAACAAAGGAGAAGCATGTTTTAATCCACCAAAAGGAAAAGAAAAATGTTTAACCGCCGCCCCTAGTTTGTTTTCTATTTTTTCCTTTGATCCCTTAACTTCTGAGCACAGCTCTTGTTGCTCAAGCCGCGCCAGATTTTTATGCGAATTAGAATGGCTTCCGACTTCAAAGCCTTCTTGACGCAGCTTATTTACTTCCTGCCAGCTTAAACTTGGCAAAACTTTTTTTATTCCCAAGGCTTTTCTACAGTACTGAGCAATCAATTCTTGCTGGCCGCTTAACTCCACAAAATCCGTTGCTATAAAAAAAGTCGCTGGCAAGCCATGTTTTTTTAAGACAGGAGCCGCATTTACCAAATTGTCTTTAAAACCATCATCAAAAGTTATAGCTAAGTCTCCCTTGACCGGCATGTTTTTATTTAACTTATTAACCAATTCACTTAGGCTGATAACATTATATTTTTTCTTATAATAAATTATTTGCCGCTCAAAATCCGATAACTCCCCCGCAGCAATCGAATGATACAAAACAATGCGCGCTGCAAAATCCTGGTTAATCCGCAACATATACTTTCTAATAACTAAAAAAATAAGCGCATAGATATATTTAAGCAATGTTCTCATTTAATTAAAGCGTCAAAGATGATTTCAAGCTGTTTAACATTTTTCTCAGCATTGGCTTTTTCCTTAACTAAATTATAATTATAATCAACAAAACGTTGCCTCATTTTCTGATCCTTCAATAAAGCAATGGTCGCTTCAGCAAGCCGCTCGTGATTTTTAATCGGAACAATACAAGCGTTCAGATCATGTTGCAGCAAGTCTTTCATGGCCGGCAGATCGCTAACAATAAGAGCTGTTTTACAAGCCATTGCCTCATGCAACGAACAGCCAAAGGCATCAGAAGATGGAACAGAAATAATGGCATCCGCCAAATTATATATTTTGGGCATGTCTGCTTCTTCCAAATAATCAATTTTAACAATATAGCTTGCCACGTCTAAATCAGCAATCAATTGGTCTATTGCTTCGGCATAGCTCTTTTGTCCCCCGTGGCCAGCTAGTAACAGATATTTAACCCCTGGCACTTGTTTGGCTACCAAAGGGATCGATTTAATAATGGTATCAATATTATACAGCGGAGTAAAATTGCGCAGGCTTAAGACAACTTGAGCCTCAGCCGGCAGCTTAAATCTTTTTTTCAGATAATCAGTATCAAGTCCAGGCTTAAAGTAATTCATATCTGTCCCCATTGGTATCAGCTTAATTTTTTCTTTATCAGAGCCAAGTTGTTGGCTTGCCTCACTAATTACAGCAGAAATTGCCGCAATCTTGCTAGCCCGAGCAACAATCTTTTTGGCCATTAACCGAAAGAAAAAACTTTTTTTAGGAAAAATTAAGATGTCAGAACCCCAAGGACAAAGCACAAAAGCAGTATTTTTTACAAAAGTGGCCAAAAAAGAAGGCAAGTTTATCCCGTGAACATAGAGCAGCTCGATTTTTTCTTGACGGATAAGTCTTTTTAACTTAACGATAAAATTAAGCCAACTGATCAGGTTTTTTTTATTAACAGGAATAAATATTGATTTAAAATTAGAGCTCTTTTGGTGCTGGTTTAGATAATCAGTGCATTTCGTCTTATTTTTTTCAGCAATCTCTTTTGGGCTTATTAAAATAACCTGGTTACGGGCGCTAAAATGATGCACCCAGCGCCTTGTATGGTGTTGATTTATATCTGCAATTATGCCGATTTTAGCCATGCTGACCGAGAACTCTCCTCTTAAATATTGTAGGCGTCTGGACGAAAATCTTTCATATTAGCTTTTACAAATTCAATAGTAGCCAGCAAACCCTGATCAAGCGAATGCTTAGGCTCCCAATTAATTAATTTACGTGCTTTGGCATTATTACAGATTAATTGCTGGACCTCACTTTTGGTCGGCCGTTTTCTTTCGTTCTTACAGATTATTTTCGCTTCTTTGCCCATCAGCTTCATGATTTTTTGCGCTAAATCCCCAATTGTTATCCCCACCCCTGTTCCTAAATTAATTACCTCTCCATCACAACCTGATGACTGGGCAATTTTTAGGTAACCCCCAACATTATCTTTAACATAAAGAAAATCTCTAACAGGAGAGATTGCGCCTAAAGTTAATTCTTTTTTTCCTGCAGCTAACTGACTGATAATTGTTGGAATGATCGCCCGATCTGATTGCCGCGGCCCAAAAGTATTAAAAGGTCGAACAGTAACAACAGGTACCCCAAATGATTTATAGAAACTTTCACAGAGTTTATCCGCCCCAATTTTTGTCGCTGAATATGGTGACTGCGCTTGCAACGGATGCTGTTCATCAATCGGTGTATAAAGGGCTGACCCGTAAGTTTCGCTGGTCGAAGTATGCAGAATCTTGGCCACTTTGTTGGTCCGACACGCCTGTAAAATATGGAGTGTCCCCAAAATGTTGGTCTGGACATAAGCATCTGGGGCCAAATAAGAATAGGGAATAGCAATCAAGGCCGCCAGGTGAAAAACCACCTCGCAACCTTCTATCAGCTTTTTCATTAACTCAGGATCCTGAATATCACCAAAGACAATCTCCATTTTATTTCTGATCTCTTCACTAAGATAGGCCAAATTACCAATATTTTTTAGTGAATTATATTGGACTAAAGCAGTAACTTTAGCTCCAATATTAACCAATTCTTCACACAAATGGCTACCGATAAATCCGTCCGCCCCAGTAACAAACACTTTTTTAGATTTTAAATCCATCATTTCCCCTTTCTTATTTTAATTTACTGATCCAATCTTCTGTTTCGTTAGCATTTAATTCTTCCAAATTTTTTAATTGTTCGATGGCAATCCAATTTGCTTCAATCGGGTAAGCCTTCACCATGAAACCAGCTTGCAGCGCCGCCAACATTAGATCCGGCATGGTAAAGAATCCGTTAGGCACCAAAGAAAGACATTTCTGCGAAACAACATAAATACCAGCACTAGCCTTATAAACGAAGCTTGGTTTCTCCTTAATATCCTTGATATTATTGTCAGCATCGGTCTCCAACACACCATAGCTTAACTTATTGTTGTATTCGATAAAACCAACAGTCAGGTCAGCTTGCTTGCTTTGATGAAAATCAACTAACCCCTGAAAATCCTGATCAGTAATAATATCGCCGTTCATTACCAAAATTGGTTCATTAGCTTCCAGCTTAATTTTACGTTTATCAAAAGCAGCTAACGGGCCAGCCGTCCCCAACGGTTCAACCTCATCAAAAAAACTAATCGCAATACCATATTTGTCCCTGTCTTCAATAAAGAGCTTGATCAAACTTGATTTATAATTAACCGAGATAAACAGTTCCTTAAAACCATAACTAACCAGCTGGCGAATAATATAATCAAGAATCGGCCGATCCCTAACAGTAATCAAAGGTTTAGGTACGGCAAAAGTTAGCGGACGCAGTCTTGTTCCCAATCCACCTGCTAAAACTAAAGCCTTTGTTGCTTTAACCATTGATTTCACCTACCCTCTTGTTTTTTTCAATCCTGATCAAGTTCAACAATATACCGATAAAAATCCAAAAATAAAAGGCACTGGGAAAAAGAACCAGATTAGCAATAAAAATCCCAGACAGCAGCAAAAAGATAATTACTAAAACAATGGAAAAAGCTGCTCCTTTAACAAATGGGTCCTCGGTCTTGCTATATAATTTTAAGCCAGACTTCATAAAATACAAAATACTGATCACAAAAATAAACAGGCCAATGATGCCAGCAAAATTAAAGATTGAAACATATAAACTATCAGCCACCGCAGTATAAGGATTAGCAACATCATTACCGGCTAACACCTGGGCCAATTGGTCTCCTGAAACATTGCTATTAGCCATACTAAAACCAAAAAACAACAATCTAAAATTACCCGTAATAATCCCGCTAAAAGTTTCGGCGTACATCGGGATGCGCTGATCATCCAACAGATTCTTCAATCCTCCTCGAGAAGCAAAAAATAAACTAAAAACAACCAAACTGATTAAAAAAACTATAACAAATATTCTCAAGGCTTTTTTAGATATCCTTTTCTGAAACAAAAAGGCAAAATTTACTACTATAATCAAAAAGGCAAAAGCAGTTCGGGAAAAAGTAAGCAATACTCCAACAAATAACACTATAGGATAAAAGCTAAAATACTTTAAATTTAATTTTTCTCGGGCAGGTTTTGAACGAAATCCCCAACAACAAAGAAAAACTATGGCTAAAAACTGAGCCAGGTTATTAGGATTACCCAGCGTAGCTGTGGCCCGTCCCGGAGCTAAGCCAAAAATAATTATGTAACGGGAGTAAACATTATTGCCAAGATTAAAAACTGATTGCAGGATGGCTATAACGGCAATAACTAGGCCCAAATTAAGAAACAGTTTAAAGTACTTGGTTATTTTATCCATAGAATTTAGCCCTCTGGCAGCTACAAATATTAGCAACGGATAGAGCAAGAAAAATCTCAAAGAGACCAGCGGTATCCCCGCCTGGCCAAAAGAATAAAGAAACAATAGTAGTAAATATAAGAGAAAGATGGAAATGGGGATCAAAATTCTAGACTTAAAAATACCCAGCCGTCCGCTCAACATACTCTTCGTTAAATAATTGGCCAGTAAGCTAACCACAAATAAATCTTTAACTATTTTTAACATAGCCGGCTCATTGGTAGCAAACGTACCAGAGAAAAATGTATACGTATAGTTAAAAGCAGCCAAAATAGTAATCAGCATAATACACTTATCTAAGGGCATTGTTATCAATATTATAAGGGCTGCCAAAGCAGTAAAAATTAGAATCAACTTATCGGGCGGAACAAATTTAGATAAGTAGTACATTAAGATCAGCGCCGCTGCATAGACTACAAAAGCAGTTAAAAATTTCTGCTTACCGAAAATTAAATTTATCTTTGAAGCTAAATATTGCATCTGCCCTCTTTATAAGCCAATAACCGTACAGTTTTTAGTCTTAACTACCCCTCGCGTATCAACAATTAGACCGACGTTTTTACCTATTTTGTCATAATCATATCCAGAATGGGCAGTCACAACAACAACACAATCAATGGTTTTAAGTGATTTCGCATCAAGGTTTTTAATCCGTGGAACCTCAAAGTCGCAATCAACTAATTTGCTAACATATGGATCATTAAAATAAACATTTGCCTCCATTTTTTTAAGCAGTGACATGATAGTGATAGCAGGAGATTCCCTCATATCATCAATATCTTTTTTATAAGCCACTCCAAGCACAAGAATATTCGCCCCTTTTACACTTTTTGATTTTTTATTCATCCCTTCCTGGACTCGGCTAACAACATATTCCGGCATCGCATCGTTAACTTCACCAGCTAATTCGATAAAGCGGGTACGAATAGCATATTCTTTAGCTTTCCAAGATAAATAAAAAGGATCAAGCGGAATACAGTGGCCACCAATTCCCGGCCCAGGATAAAAAGCCATAAAACCGTAAGGTTTGGTCTTGGCAGCATTAATTACTTCCCAGATATCAATATCCATCTTGCGGCAAAGAATAGCCATCTCATTAACCAAAGCAATATTAACGTTTCTGAAGATGTTCTCCAGAAGTTTTTCCATTTCAGCCACTCTAGGTGAAGAAACAGGAAAAACAGACTTAAAAACTTCCTTATATAATGCTACCGCCCGGTGAGTACAAGCCGGTGTAACTCCTCCAACAACCTTTGGCACAGCATCAAGTTTATATTTTTTATTACCCGGGTCAACCCTCTCCGGTGAAAAAACCAAAAAGTAATCTTTACCAACCTTAAAATTATTTTTTTCAAAGGTTTTTAATAAAACTTCCTCAGTTGTCCCTGGATAAGTCGTGCTTTCCAGAATAACCATCTGTCCCTTACGTAAAATGCTATAAATCTCCCGCGCCACATATTTAACATACGAAAGATCAGGCTGTTTGTTTTTATCAAGCGGCGTAGGAACACAAATACAAATGACATCAACAACCCTCAAGGAGCCATAGTCATTGGTAGCAGTAAACTTTTTTTTGCTAAGCACTTTTTTCAGCTGCGCTGAAGAGACATCGTGAATATAACTTTTTCCCGCCAGAATTAAATCCAGTCGCTCCTTATCAATATCAATCCCAACCGTGTTATAACCAGCATCAGCAAATTTAACCGCTAAGGGTAAACCAACATATCCCATGCCGACCACCGCAATCTTTAATTTTTTCTTTCTGGCTAATTCTTCAAAGTTCATCTTGCCCTCCCGTTTATTTCGTTTATTTCCAGCTTTTTACGTATTCTGCCAACGCCGTTTGCCAATTCGGCATCGGGTTAATCCCCAATAGGTCTAGCTTATAATTTCTCATTGCTTCAGATGCTGCTCGCGGTGCTGGCAGCGGAAAACGATCTGAGCCAACCGGCTTAACCTTAACAGACACTCCCAGTAATTTTACTATCTCTAAAGCAATTTCATGGCGATTGCAAATACCAGTATTGACTAAATGATAAAGTCCATAGTTGCCGGTCTTAATGATTTTTTTTATGCCTTTAACAAAATCTCTGGCAAAAGTTGGACTACCATATTTATCACTGACCACTTCTAACTCTGGCCGTTTTTTACACAGCTCAATAATTTTCCCGACAAATTTTTTATCTTTGGCCGGCCCACCACCGATCATCCAGCCAGCGCGAAAAATATAGTATTTAGTCAATAAATCACGAACAATTTTTTCCCCTTCATACTTAGCCTTGCTGTACTCATTGGCTGGATCAGGCTGGTCAAATTCCGTATGAATCTGCTTAGCCTTACCATTAAAAACTCCACCCGTGCTAATATAAACCATTTCCGCCCCATACTTTTGACAGGCTAATGCAACATTATATGTGCCTAAGCTGTTGGTTCGATAAGCATGATCAATCTCCTGCTCGCATTTATCAACATCTGTTTCAGCCGCCAAGTGTAAAACTAATTTAGGCTGATGTTTTTCAACTAAGCCAAAAACCAACTCTTTTTTGGTTACATCCATTTCAGGAATATCGGTTAAAGCTAATTCTTCATCATTAAAGATTTCTTTGACATATGAACCAACCATACCATTAGAACCAGTAACTAAGATCATTTTAAGCTCCTTCAGTTAAGATAGTCTTGCGGACTTTCCCCACCCCTCGATTAAGTAAAGGAAAAAGAAAAAGCGGGTCAGATACCAAAGCCTGCAGTAAATAACCTATGCCACCCCATCTTGTCTGAACCGAAACAAAAGAGCGGCAAGCTGCCATATACAGTATTTTGGCTTTGCGTCGGCGCAAACGATACCAATCCAGTGGATGTTTTTGCTCTAATCCAGCATAGTGTTTATTGACGACATACAGCTCGCTCTGCAGCATCCGCTTAATGCCGGTCAAAGAAAAATTATTGTCATGCTGAATATATTCGGCTAATACCTCCGGCATAAAATAGAAACAACAACCCATTTTGGCTAATCGCAACCAAAGATCATAGTCTTCCGCAAAGTGGAGTTTATCCCGCTCTTCGGAAAAATAACCTGCTTGATCTATTAACGCGCGCTTAAAGGTGGTAGTTAAGGTAAATAAACGATTGCCGCCAAACAACATATCTCGGTACAGCTCTTGACTTGCCGGTCCGGTGCGATAAACCCCCTTGATCTTACCACTTCTGTTTATATTACAATTATGGCAAACAAGATCAACCTCCGGCTGCTGTGCATAAATTTTTTCTACTCTCTCCAGTTTTTCAGGGTACCAAAGATCATCCTGGTCAAGAATAGCAATAATTTCCCCTTTGGCCTGCCGCAAAGCAGTATTTCTAGCTCCGCCTAATCCTTTGTTTTTTTGCTCCAAATAGACAAATTTAGTATGGGGATGCTTCTTGATATATATTTTGACAGTTTCACCAACATTATCAGGAGACTCATCGTTAACCAGGATAATTTCATAATCTTTATAGGTTTGCCCCAAAACACTGTTTAAGGTTTTTTCTATAAAATCAGCACCATTATATAAGGGTATTACTACTGAAAATTTCGGCATTATTTCTCTTATTTTATCATAAAAACAGTCGAAAAAACACGCTGATCAACCTTCTGGCCTTGCTCCATTTTAGCCGTAAAAAATCAAATCTTTTTTTATCCTGGTAATTTTGATAAACCCGCTCAACCAGATTTAAAGCCCGCTCATTAATCGGCAATAATTCCTTTAATGATTGGCTGTGCTCATGGATCTGACATTCACCAAGTACTTGGGGTAAAAAGTAAAAAATATATTTTTTCTTAGCAATCCTCAACCAATAGTCGTAATCTTCGATTAGATGATCTCTGTCCAAATCTTCAGAAAAAAAGCCAACATTATTTACTATCTCCCGACGAAAGGAAACCGCAGATGGCGTTAAGCAACAACCACCAAACAAAAGTTGGCGAAAAGTATCCTGACTATTGGGGCCGACATGAAAGATGGTGCCAAGCTTTCCCTTTTTAAGCAGTTCAACATCATGGCAAACAACCATGATCTCTTGATTATTATTGAAAACCTCAAGAGTTTTAGCTAATTTATTTTCCCGCCAGCTATCATCTTGATCAAGCAGGGCAATAATCCTGCCCCGGGCTTGCCGCAAGGCAGTATTGCGCGCTCCACCCAATCCTCGATTTTCTTGCCTAGTATAAACTATCTTTTTGTCTGGGCGGTCTTTAAGGATTTGCTTAATTATTTTTTCTGAATCATCGCTAGAACCGTCATTGACAATAATAATTTCATAATCCTGGCATGATTGCTGAAAAACCGAGGCGAGTGTTTTTTCAATAAATTTAGCTCCATTATAAAGAGGAATAATTATTGAGAAAGTAATACTGTTTTGCATTTTATTATGAATCCGGCTCATCCTTCTGCATCGCCTGGGCAACCCTTTGCAGGTCAGCCAGGGTATCCACACTGTAGGTTATCTCTTGCGTCACAACCATCTTTACTTTATAGCCGTGCTCTAAAACCCTAAGCATGTCAACAGATTCAATAATTTCCAGCGGTGTTTGATTTAATTGGTTAAATTTTAACAAAAAATCCCTTTTAAAAGGGATTATTGCCAGTTGTTTAAAAACTGAGATATTTTTACCGTCTTTCTTGCGGGAAGGAATAGCCTCTCTTGAGAAATAGAGCGCAAACCCTTGCTGGTCAACTACAACCTTAACTTCATTAGGGTCATCCTGGTCAGCTTTTGTTATTAATGGAGACATCAGATTAACAACCTCTACCCCCTCACCTTGTTTGAGAGCACTAACCGCTTGATCAATCATCTCCGGCTTAAGCATTGGTTCATCTCCCTGAATCATCACTACAGTATCTATTTTTGTTTTAAGATCAGCTTCAACCTTAAGCAGGCATTCTGCAGCTCGATCAGTAGCCCGTTCATGTTGGTCCGAGGTCATAACCGCTTTTCCCCCGATCGATTCTATATAATTAAATATTTCTTTGTCGCAAGTTGCCACATAAACATCATCAAGCGATTTAGCCCTCTTTGAACGGTAATAAACATGGCCAATCATCGGCAGCCCTTGAATCAACGCCATCGGCTTATCCGGAAACCTGGTTGAAGCCATTCGAGCAGGAATAATACCTATGATCATTTGTTAATCCCCTTTAAAACATCGCGGCATTTCTGACCCAGGTATAACATATCAACCCCAACAGCCAAAAAGGTATATCCTTTTTTAATATATTGTTTAGCTTGTTCCGGATCTGGAGCAACCGAATGAATCCCTAGCGGTTTTTTTAATTCCTGGCAAACTGTCTCATAACGTTGTAAAGCCTCTTTGACTGATTTTTTTTCAAATTCACCCGGAAAACCAAGTGACCCAGACAAATCATAGGGGCCAATAATTGAACCATCAATTCCAGGAACAGTTAATATCTCAGTTAAATTATCAATGGCCTGAATATGTTCAATTTGGGCAATAACCACACTTTCGTTTTTCAACCATTTCTTATATTCTTCAAACTCAAAACCATAACCCTGAGCTCGAGCTAATCCCACCCCTCTGGTTCCCTCTGGCGGATATTTAACAGCTTGGACTGCCCGCTCAGCTTCCGCACGACTATTGATCATTGGCACAATTACTCCATGCGCCCCAGCATCCAGGGCCTGTTTAATTAAATAAGCATTGTTTTCTCCAACTCTGACTAATGGGACAACCCCAGAACCTTTAATCACTTGCATTAAACATTGCGCCTGATCAATAGTTACAGCGCTATGTTCCATGTCAATCACCAGCCAAGTAAAGCCAGCCGCAGCCATAACCTCAGCCACCGGAGGATAACCAAAATTCAGCCAGGAGCCAATCGTCAGTTCTCTTTTAGCTAGTTGCTGTTTCAAAAAACCTTTTTTTATCATGTTAACTATTCTCCTTAATTAATTTTGAGTTTGCTGCTTTAACATCTAAGGCATAATTATCTCTTATTTTCGAAATTTTATATACCCCACCAGCAGCCTTGACCAAGCATAAGCCAGCCGCCACATCCCAAAGCTTGATACCCTCTTCCCAATAATAATCAGCCCGGCCACAAGCAACATAAGCCAGGGAAAGGGCTGCTGTACCCAATAAACGCACTTTCTTAAACTCTTTAACATCGTCAACAAATTGTTTTAATGCTTGATTAGAATAATCTGTTCCAGCAGGAAAACCAGTAGTTAGGATAGCTTTTGTTTTTTCCGCCGTAGCACTGACCTTGATTGGTTTACCATTGAGCCAAGCCCCCGTACCAACTAAGGCGCTGAACAATTCCTGGCGGTTAAAATCATAAATTACGCCTAAGACCGGCTGATTATTTTTCCATAGGGCAATAGAAATACAACAAAGAGGGATAGCCCGCGAAAAATTTAGACTGCCATCTAAAGGATCAACAATCCAATAATTTCCCTCTCCAAGAACATCTCCTTGGCTCAAGCCACTCTCTTCAGCAAGGATTGGATATTTAGTTTCTTGGGTCAGCCGCTTGAGAATAAAAGTTTCAAGAATTTTATCTGCTTTAATTTTAATATCATGGTTTAAATCAAGATCAATTTGCCGCGCTCCAGCAAGATCCGGCATAATTTCTTTAACCGCTTCTTTGACGATCTGCTCAACTAAGGTTAAAAGTTTTTTCACTTTATTTTCCCTCTTTTAAAATGCTTAATTAAATTATCTGCTGTCTCCAATTCCATAGATCTTCTCCCTTCAAGGGTATAAGATCCAACATGCGGGGTTAATAAAACTTGCTGATACTTACACAACTCTCCATGATACGGTTCTACGCTAAAAGTATCAAACCAGGCTCCAGCAACCTGGCCACTGTTGAGACTATTAAGCAACGCCTGTTCATCTACCAGGCTTCCCCGAGCAGCATTCAAGAGAAAAACCCCTTGCTTCATTAAGGCAAATTCTGGTTCACCCAATAAACATTCTTCTCCGCTACAATGAAGAGTAATAACATCTGCCTGTTTGAGTGCCTCTTTTAGACTAAGTGCTTCTTTGAGTCGAGGATCAACAATTAAAATCTTTGCCCCTAAAGCAGAAAGTAGTTTACCTACTCGACCACCAATATTGCCATAACCAATCACCGCAACGGTCAATCCACTCAACTGTCTACCAATCCTTTTGTCCCATTTACCGTCGTGTAAAGAGCTGTTCATTTGAGACACCTGCCGCAACAGTGACAATAAGCAGCCAACTGTTAATTCCGCAACCGCGGTTGTTGGACCAGTCGGAGTATATTCAACTTTTATCCCAAGCTCCTTAGCTGCCTCTAAATCAACATTAGACAAGCCCGCCCCACAACGGGAAATAACTTTCAACTCCGACTTGGTTAAAACCTCTCTATCCAGAGGCTCCAGTCCGGCAATTAAACCCTTCACTCCTGGTAAAAGCTTAAAGAGTTCCTGTTTGGTTAATTTTCTTTTATACGGATTATCAATCAAAGTCAAACCAGCTGCTTTCAGTTTTATTAAAGGGGCATCGTCTAATGCACCATAACTAGACGGCCCTAATAATACTTTTATCTCATTTTTTTTCATGATTGAGCTTTCTTCTTCATATGGTATTGCAGCCAAGTTGCTATTAAATGGTCAAAGATCAAATGCAGATCCTCAACCGGGCCATATTCCCCCTTAGGAGTCTTAACTAATAATGATATATCACAGCGTTGATGCAGTTTGCCACCATCAAACCCAGAAAGGCCGATTGTTTTGCCTTGTCGAGCCTTAACCCACTCTACCGTCTCAACCACATTAGGGGAGTTACCACTAGCCGAGATAGCAATTAACTTATCCCCCGGCCGGTAGTGAATTCTCAATTGATTGATAAAGAGATTGTCATAGCCATCATCATTAGCAATCGCTGTCATCACCGAATTATTATCTGTTAAAGCCATTACTCGAAAAGGTTTGGGACATTTTGATTTTTTTAGGACATCCAAGCCAATGTCGTTAGCCATGTGCGAAGCAGTCGCGGCTGAACCGCCATTGCCAATGATAAAAATGGTATTATCCTTTTCATAAGCGTCTATCAACTCAGCAACAATAACCGCAATCTTTTGGGTATCAATCTGAGTCATTAACTCCGCTAAATATTTAAAATACTCCTTACTGTAACTGGCAACATCGTCAGTTTCATTAAACATTTTTTCTAAATTATTCATCTACTCTCTCCTTTTTATATTTTAATATTATAAGCAGACCGCCATTGTGGATCAGCATAATAGATACTATAGACCAATTGCATAGTAGCTAAAGCCTCGCCACTGTTGCCCACTCTAATCTTTTTGTTTTTAATAATAGCGTCGGCAAACTCATTAATCTCATCACGCCATGAATTATCTTCTAAGAAAGTGATAGTTGACTCTTGGGTATTACCAATATCAGCCTCGTCTTTTTTGCCAATAGTTAATTTTTCCTGACCATAACTTTTTGAGCCGGATAAAATACCCCGCAATTCCAAAAATCCTTTGGTTAAAGATATTTCCAGCATAAAGCGATGCTGCCATTGGGTAGCGCTGGAATGAAGCATGGCAACTCGCCCTTGTTTATCGCGCATTAAGGCATAGGCATTATCTTCAACATCATGCCCCCAATAACGGTTAGAGATAAAACTTTTCACCTCAACAAACTCACCGCAAAACAAGCGCATCAGATCAACCATGTGGATCCCTTGGTCCAATAAGACTCCACCACCAGCTTGACTACGTTCGGCCCGCCAGCCACCAGAAAATGGAATAATTTTACTTTTGCCATAAACACCGCGCAGGTTAATAATTTCTCCTAATTTGCCAGACCTGATAATTTTTAATGCTTCTTTAACTGAATCATGATACCGATGGTTAAAACCATACTTAAGACGCAGCTGCGGACATTTTTTTTCAGCAGCCACCACCCGTTTAATATCACCAATATCTCTGCCCGGTGGTTTTTCGCAAAAAACATGGAGACCCTTCTTTAAGCCAGCAATTGTTACGTCTGCCGCTAAATAATTTGGTAAACTGACAAGTAAAATATCAAGCGGCTCTTTAAGCAGGTCAAGATAATTGCTATGATGCCTTACCCCATCAGGCATTTCGCCTGAGCCTTTAAATTTCTCGTCACAAACCGCCACTGTTTTTAGCCATGGATGCTGATCAATATACTGACGACGTCGCTTACCAACCACGCCGTAACCAGCTATCCCCACTTTAAATTTCTTTTTCTTCATCTTTATCCTCCGCTTTTTATTTTTTCAGGTTAACAATAAAGCTTTTTTGGGTTGAGCCAACCTGATAATAATCCTGCAGTTTGATCTGCGGATTTTTATTCAACCATTCTCGTGTCGCTCTCTGCTCCCCCTTATCCGGGTCACCCTTAAAACTAAACCAATCATCAAAGATCAGAATAGTGCCGTCTACCAAAAGATCAGTAATAAATTCTAAAACCGGTTTAGTAGACTCATACAAATCGCAATCGATCATCACCACTGAAGCGGCTCGCAAATTATGTCGTTTTTTTACCTCGGCCGTCAAGGATTGGTCAAACCAACCGGGAACCAAAACAACTTTGCTCAAATCCACACCATTTTTTTTCAGAACGGAGACAAAAACATCCTGGCCACAATCGTATCTCCCTCTAGAAAACCTGGCGCTTGACTGATCAATTCCCTTAATCTCTGGTAAACCATCAAAAGAGTCAAAAGCAAAATAACGGAGATCATTTTTTTGAACAAGTTTATTTCCATCCGCCCTTGTCTTATCAGAATAGGCTAACTCATTCCTTTTTTTTGAAGTCCAATCTTGCCGGCAGTGCTCTAACGTCTTATAGGCTGCTACAAATGAACTCCCCCGAAAAACTCCAAATTCTAAATAATCCCCCGGCACTGCTTCGGAAAAAACAAAGTCTGCCACAATCTCGATATGCGCCTTAGGTACACCCAAATGCCGTTTTAATATTTTGACATATTTTTTCATAATTTTCTTCATTTTATTCCTCCTGTTATATTTTTTATAGTACTGATAAATTTTTGCTGCGGGTCTTGGGTTATATCACCAAACATATCGCTAAGCGGCTGTTGTTGTTTTGCCCTCATTACCTCAGACCATTCTGTATTTAATGCCGCCGCCATTGAGTTTAAATCTTTTGCTATCACAACCGCTTCTGGATAATCTAACAATGGACTATGGTTAAATTGAAAGAGACAATTATAAACAATCGTTTCTGCTCCACCCAAAAACATTGACTCAAGTGAAACTGTCCCGCCGGTTGACAGAACCGTATCAGCCAATAGCAAATAATCATGAAGTGGGATATTACGTTCAATAAATATATCATAAGAATAATTACCACCGTGCTGCTTAAATAGCTCCTTTATCTTAGGCACAAAACTAGGCAAAGCTCTAACATTAGGATGACATTTAATCATTAGATGGTAACGAGCCTGATCCCGAGAAACAGCCTGCAGCAAATCATGGATCATTGAAATTGTTTCGTCAAACAGCGCCGTGGTCGCTACAAAAACTATTTTTTTATCAAGCGGCAGCGAATACTTTCGGCGCAAAGCCTCTTTAGCCGGCGGCTGATTCATATGTTTAAACAAATAACTTTGCCTGATTGCCCCAACAACTACTAATTTATCTTGAGGAAAACCCGCTTTTTTCATATAAGAATAACCTTTGGGGCCACTGGTTAAAATATAATTTGGCAAAGGCATTTTACTATCAGCCAATTGTCCATCAGCAAAAGCATAATTTAAAAAATTCCTGCTTAAGGCAGAATGTTGAAAACCAAAAGTTGTTGTTCTGCCAGGCGCATTATAAAGCAGAGCCCTTTCTAAAGGTTGAAATTCTAACCTAAAGAAAACAGCTCGAAATTGCTCGAGTGGAAATCGACGCAAGGAGTTGTCCATTAACAGCCACTCAAATAAAGAGACACTGGCCAAGGAACTAGACAATTCTTGATGGATAAAGAAAGAGATATTAATCCCTTTGTATTTTATATCAGCTTTAGCCGACCAATTAAGCACTTTTGTAAAAGAAACCAACCGCTTTAGGCTGAAAAGCTTGAACAAGTCAACTATTTTTAAGTAACGATTAAGGATAATCGCCTGCCTCCCTTTTAAGAACTGGCGAAATCCCTGGCGACGGCTAAAAAAAGTGCGCCAGCCCGGACGGACCCAGATTAAATCATAAACTCGCTCTGTTTTAGCCAGTTGGTTAGGGATGTCTTGAAAAAACTTATCTTTTGCTTCACCGGAAAAAGGATTTTGCCACCAGCTGGGATAAACACTGAAAAAAGCCAAAGATTTAGCGGCAATTGCTTTTTCGTTTTTAATTCTAAACAGATTGTATAATACCAATTGCAGCCCCATCTTAATAAATAAGCGAAGTGTGCCTGCTGCATATTTAATAATAAAAGATGCTGCCTCTTTTTTATGTTTAACCATAACGGAACAATTAAGTTTATTATTGCCAGCATATTCCACTATTGCCTTGCTTAATAAGCGGTCATGAGCAAAAATAAGTACCTGATCATATTGCTCTAACTGACAAACCTTAGCTAAACGAGAGAGCGCATATAATCGATGGACAGTCCGATCTAGCCAGATCGATTTTTCACTAATCTCCAAATACCACCAGAGGTTACGCTTCTTCCAAGCAAGTAGCTCAGCCACCGAACGACCGTTAATTTTATAATCAGGTAATTCTTTAATCAGCTTAATATAAAATTCTCGGGCCTCTTGCTCTGCTTGGGCTGAAATCTCTTTGGTTTCCAAGATATTAATTTTGCTCCCGGTCTTAATCTGAGACGGCGAACAGTCAAAAGTCAACAGATCTAGTTGACTGTTTCCAGGCGTCGGCCCAGCCAACCACTTATCTAAATTATCATTGGGTTGGTCAACCAGAATTAAAATTTTCTTTTTAGATTTACTTTTTATATCCATTCTTAAACCATTTATCGTTTTTTAATCTTTGGATCACTTTGGCTATATCTTCCGGCGTATCAACCGGCTGAGTTGAATACGGACAAACAGCGGTTGCAATTGGGTAATCGTGTTCAATCAGACGCAACATATCAATGCCTTCAATTAATTCAAGAGGGGTTCTGGGTAGTTGTGTAAATTTTTGCAGAAATGCACCACGAAAAGCCATAATCCCAGTTTGTTGATAAAACACTGCCCTCTTTTTGATGTCAAAAACTGTGGCTGGAATAGCTTGGCGGGTTATGTAAATCAGTCTCCCTCCTTGCGATATTACTGCTTTGGTCCGATGATGGTTTTTTAGATCTTCGGGCTCCTTGATCTCCTCAACCAGGTTAGAACATTGACAAACCTTGTCCGACAAAAGTTTTTCAATCGTCATTTCAATCATTATCGGAGGCACGGCCGGTTCATCACCCTGGACATTTAAAACGATATCGTCAGCTTGAACATAATTTAACATTTGGGCAGCTTCGGCTACTCGATCTAAGGCAGTTTGAGGTTTATCAGAGGTCATTACATATTTTGCGCCAAATGATTCACAGGCTGCTTTTACCTTGTCTTCGCAAATTGCCAACACAACCTCATCAACACCTTTAACCAACAAACATCGCCGGTAAACATGTTCTATCATCGGCTTACCTTCGATCAAAGTTAATGGTTTATCTGGAAAGCGCCAGGAGCCAAGCCTGGCCGGGATCACGATTAGAGTTCTCATTATTTATTGTCTTCCTTTCCTGTTCCTTTCAATGACCAAAAGATTCCCAAAAGCACAAAACTAACAAATCCTATCCCGGAAATCCATATTGAGACAACAAGATAAGCCGGTCGATATTCAAAAACAATTTCGTTTTCACCCTTTTCCAAGATAACGGCACGAAACGTTCCATAAGCCGGTAAGATAGAAATCGGTTTACCATTTATTGTAGCTGTCCATTCGTGCATATAATTTTCCATCAGTATCAATTGCTGGCGCTGTTGAGCCTTAGCTGATATCACAATTTTATTATCAGAATAGTAAGTGATCTCTGGTTTTGCCTTGGTTTTAGGATAAGGCAATGAGGATAATTCTTTTATTTGAGCTGCAGTTAAATCTTCTCTATTATAGACAACTCGGTTTTTCAACTTATAAACACTTGAGGAACTTAAGTGTTCTTTGAGCATATTTTCATTATTGACCAGCAAAAAGCTATTGGGAACAAACATTCTAGGCTGATATTTTTCTAGCTCATAAACATAATATTGAATTGATGTCGTAACTCGTCTGGGACGATCAAGAAACAACAACCATTTGCGTTCTAATTCGGTTTTGGGCATAGAGCCAGAATAAACCCAACCACCTTCCTGGACTAAGCTTAAGTCCCAACGTTCTGGTCGCTCAACCTTGTTTAGAAAAAACAAGTAACGAACATTATGCAGGGCTAAAAGGTCGGTGTTAAAAGTTAAATTCTTGATGGTCTTGGGTGGAATTTCTTCGCGTTTTGAATAATGATTGAATAAATAAGCTTTATAAGGATAGCCTGCAAATTCTTCTTTTTCTTCTTCCCCGGTTATCAAAGTTTCCCAGAAAATTGCGTAGCGTCTTAAATATTGCGAAGCGTATCCTCCCGCCACCTGATAATTATTATATAGCCCGGCTGACGGATGCCAATTAACATACGATATTCTGTAATCGTATTTATTATTTGGTCGAAATTTATCGTAAAGTTCTGATTGAAAAAAATGCTTAAAAGAAGGTGGATGAATTGCACCTAACCGCACCAGGTTAATAACAATAAACTTCTCAGCAAAAAGCAAGCTTAGGATAAAATAGATTATCCAGAGCTGTTTGGCATTGCGTTTTTTTAGTAAGTAAATTCCCGCAACAAAAACTACAAAAGAAAAAATACAAGCAACAAGATGATTAGCATTTAAGGGGAAATAATAATTGTCCATAATAAAATAAATCAAAACAAAGAAAACTGCCGTAGCAAAAATAAAAATCCGCTTAAAATTTACCTGTAAAAACTCAAGAAAGTTCTTAAAATTTACCCCAGCTATCATCACTAAGATAAATGGAACAGGAAGCACAAAACGAGACAATCGGTATTCCGCAAATGGCAGATAACTCCGAAGTGTTTGATACCAGATAGCCTGATCAATAAAAGCATTGTAAAACAAACCCACAGCATAGAAATAAAGCATGAATCTAAGCAGCTTAGGCCATTTTTTGAAGCTAAAGAACCCATAAAACAAAACCAATGAACCGACAAACCCTAGCACTGACTCAGATATTGCCACAGGATTGATCAATATATAATACAATCTCTGCCCTAAACTTTTCCCTCCCTCGGGTATCCAATGTGCCAGGCTGCGGTGCCCTACTTTCATGCTAGAAAGCAGAGAAACTATGACTGGCAGATTAATGATTACAACAGAGATCCAGACCATGACATAGGTAAGCAATACTTTTTTTCGTTTACTCCATTCTGGGTTAGAGAAAAAGATAAATAACAATTGAAAAAAAGCAATAAACGGGGCTCCCTTAGCAAAATACACATTAGTTGCAGACAGAAATAAACCCAACAATAATAATAATCTCGTTTTTCTACCCTCGGCAAAAGCAAGCCTATCAGTACAATAAAAAATCAAAGGAATAGCCACAAGATCCATACTTCTTGACGAATAGGTTAAGGTAAAAGCGCCAAGTGCCCATAACAAACCACCAAAAAAGCTCGCATATTTATCTGTACCAAAAAAATGTTTTAGAAACAAATATCCACCAAAGCCAGCTAAAAGAAACTGCATCATAGTTACAGCAACAAATCCCCAGAAACCATTAAATACCCCACTCAGAATCACAGAGGGGGAAAGCCAATTAAAATCCATATAAAAGATAGGCAGTCCACCCACATAATCTGGCAACCAACCCAACATTTGACCTGATAAAATCCGCTTAGCCATGACTACTTGATATGGCCAAAACAGATCAAAAGTATCATGGACCTTAAAAAGCGCGTAAGATCTTAAGATAAATCTATCTAAATGAGCTAGTAAACCGGCTAAACAAAAATATAGAAAAACACGAACATTTTCAATCCTTAAAAAAGAAATTAGTTTTTCCTTTAATTCCTTCATGTATTTCCCCCTTTAAATGTCATAATTTTATCCTTACCCCAAGCTGTGGTATATTTTTCATTAGCTTGCTCAAGCACCGCTTCCCGGTCTCGCCCGGCAGAAAAACCTTCTAAGCACCAACGCAAATAAGTTCCCATCCTCTCACCCCCACGCCCGTCGCGGAAAGGATCCAGTTGATCCAGATATTCAGCCCAATTGCCAAGTTTTGGATTTGAGGTAGGATCAGCTTTATATTTTTTTAATTCTCGCATCATTCCAACTAAATCATTAAAAACAATCTGATCTAAGCCCCATCTGTAATAGTCATGTTGCTTGGGATATGCTTTCTGATAATGAATACCTCGACAACCAGCAATCACCGCTTCTGTTACTGCGGAGCTAACGGTGTAGCCAACTGCAAAATCAGCAATTTTCGAAGCATCAGAAGCCAAACGGCCAAAAGTATTTCCTAAACGGAGACAGCGGCCTGTTTTTTCTGCTTGAGCCAATAGTTTGTGAATCCCAGGTAGAGTTGCAATAATATAATCTTTTTTTGATTTGATGACCAAGCCAACGGTTGGATCAGTTAAAACCCAATCAAGAAAAACCCGATACAACGCTTCTAAGTCTTGAGAAGAAAAATATGTCTCGCCACCATGGCCCGTATCATATAACGTCACAATAAATTTGGCGCCATTAGAATTGAGCTCATTTTTTAGATCAGTTAATTCTTGACTGACAGGGGAAAAGATAACATCATTAAGATAACCTGCAATAACTGCAGTAGCTACTTGATTGATTGGCGGGTGCAAATAATCAATCATTCTCTTGTTCCAGATAAACTGCAGGTCTTTGGTATGGAAAGAGACATAAGTTTTAAGGGGGAAACCGGTTTCTGAGCGCTGTTTACCAACACTCAAACCTCCTACCAAATCAAAGGCTATCCCTTGAGCAATGCTAGTTGGTTGCCCCATCTCTGGCAAGAGAAAAAGTTTGACATTATATTCAGCGTAAAAATCTGACCAATAGCCAATTTCGGCTAAAAGGTCCTCTGCAATTTCTTTTACCCAGCGCTCTAAACTATTTAGAGTCCAGAATCGATATTCTTTCAATAAAGTAAAAGCAGTTTTGGCTGGCCGCCAAGATGATAATGAAACCATTGGCATGCCCTGCGGTTTTTCTTTGATTGAACCACTATAGCAAATTAAGACTTGTTCAGGCTTTAGACCGCTTTGTGGGAACCAAGCAATATCTGACCTTCTGGTTAAGTCTAAACCTTCGGAATAACGGACAGCGATGACCGGTGTTTTAGCAGCTGTTTTAGACTTAGAAAAAAAATAACTCCGCCAATATTTAATTTTTCTTTTTAAACCTGTTCCCCAAGCAGCACGGTTCCTTTGCCACAAGAATTGCAATTCTCTTTTAAAATCATTTTTAAGCGGAACCTCATCTTTTGGCCAAAGATCTCGCAACAGAGTAAAAATTCCAGACTTGGGCAACCACATTGGTGTTTTGCTTTTCTTTTGCCGCAAAACCATCATTTGAGAAACAAAAGGATAAATTTCTTTGCCCAAACGGCTTTGAAAATAAGCAATCAGTTTATCACTCGGCAAAATAGCTTGCAGTTTTTGCCAAGCTGCGGTTTTTTGAATTTCTTCACTCAAACGTAGCACAAAATCACCCGTTACCGCACCAATACCCAATAATAAGGTGTCATTGTTTACATCCCACATTGTTTTCATATCATATGACAACGTTTTCATAATTTTTTAATGACTCTGGCTGGATTACCAACTACCACAGTTTTTGGAGGTACATCCTTGGTAACTACGCAGCCGGCCCCAATCACTGAATTGCTTCCGACTGTGACCCCCTGCAAAATAATTGCATTGGCACCAATCCAGCAACCTTGTTTTAGAACTACTGGCTTAGAATCAGAATGACCTTGATTAATAATCGGAACATTCGGATCACTAAATTTATGGTTTACACAATAGAAGTGAACCCCACTGCCAATCAAAACATTATTTTCAATGGTTATCCCTGCTCCGTTTTCTCTCACATCTGCAAACAACATTGTTCCTGGTCTGATTATAACTCGATCACCGATTGAAATATTAGAACAACCATAGGCCAGCGCTCCAGGTCGAAAATCTGCCCCTTGGCCAAAATGTCTGAACTTTTTCCGGCAAATCCTCCTCATTAAGCTTGGGAAAAAGAGCATGTGATATGTTAACGGAATATCAGGCCCTAGCCGGTCAGCTTTTAACCAAAATTTTATTCGTTTAATAAATTCAATAATAATCATGAGCTAAATCCATCATCAACAATGATATTGGCTCCATTCTTATGACTGTCTGGATCAGACAATATTGACAACAGTGTTTCATTCACATCAGTCTTATCAAGCATTCCTTTAGATAAACAATGTTCACGGTAATTCTTAACAAACACCTCGGGTTGATTATCAAGGATTCCACCAGGTGAAATACAATTCACTTTAATATTATAGTTTTTATGGTATTCGGCTAAATATTTAGCCAAATGAATAATAGCTGCCTTAATTACAGCATATTCCACTGGCATAGTCATTTTAGTCCCTTCATATATCTCAAATTTAGGAGCAATAACTCCATAGACTGAGGCTAAAAAGATTATCTGGCCATGTTTTTGCTTTTTCATTTGATGAATCACTTGCTGGCTAAGTAGAAAATATCCCCCAAGATGAAGGTTAACATTTTCGCAAAAGTCGTTATACTCTACCTCTTCATATCTTCTGCCAAAGTTTTTGTTTTTGGGATAGGCACAACTTACCAGAGCGTCAATTTTTCCGTGAGAGGCCAAGACTTTGTTTAAAGCAATTTGAATAGATTTCTTGTCAGTAATATCACATTTAATAAATTCTGCTTCTTTGTTTCCAGATGTCTTAAGATCAAGATTTACAACAATAGCCTTTTTGGCAATTAGAGCCTTAACAAACTCTTGTCCAAGTAAACCCGAGCCCCCACTAATAAGGATCACTTGTTTTTTTAAGTTCTTCATAGCTTTACCATCCCCTGCGAAACCAAGAATTCAACAAATTTAAAATCTGCTTCGCAATCAATATCAAAAGCCGAGAGCTCATCCATTTCCCAGATTAACGACTTGTCAGAGATAGCAGCTTTGGTTGTAGGATCCAAAAGATAGTCTCTATCGTAAACATAAATCGAAGCGTTCATATCATAAACCCGAGGCGAGTCTTGTCGCCTAACCAGTGGCGTTTTAAGCTTCTTAACCAGATGAACAAATCCACTTTGCGCCTGTTCAACCATATTAAAATAGGGACTGCGGCGAGCAGAAGTAACACTAAAAACAGTCTTAGCCTTCTTTTCTAAAAACAGATTTACGGCCCCATCAATATCACTAATTTTTCTTATAGGCGCCGTAACATCCAGATCAACAATAATATCATAATCCTCTTTCATTTCTAATAAAGCGTGCCGAATTACAGCTACTTTACCAGCAGTGTCATTCGCCAAATCACTTGGACGAACAAATGGCACTTCAGCGCCATATTCCTTAGCTACTATGGCTATATTTTCAGAATCGGTTGAACAAACAATTTTATCTGCTCGTCCCCATTTTTTGGCTTGTTTGATTGTATGAGCAATAAGTGGCAAGCCACATAAGGGCCGAATATTCTTATTTTTTACTCCTTTGGAGCCGCCACGAGCAGCAATCGTTATTAATATTTTTCGTTTTTTATCATCCACTATATATCCTCTTTTAATTGCTCAATACTGCAATTCTATCATTTCCCCAAACAGCCGCATAACGTTCATTCGCTTTTTTTAAAATATCTTCCCTGCTCAACCCGTCGGTAAAACTCTCTAATAACCAGTGCATATATTTCCCCATTCGCTCACCCGCGACTCCATCCCTAAACGGATCCAGTTTATCCAAATATTTAGACCAATCTCCCAAGCCTGGATTAGCTTCTGGTGCAGCTTTAAAAGCCTGAAGCTCTGAGATCATTCTAGTCAAATCATTAAAAACTAACTGCTCAAATCCCCATTGGTAATATTCATTTTGGCAAGGAAAGCTGTTTAAATAATGTATCCCTTTGCAGCCAGCAATAACTGCTTCAGTCACAGCAGAATTAATGCCAATGCCTACCGCTATGTCAGAAATTTTTGAAGCATCGGTCGGCATCCGGCCAAACTCATGCGGTAAGCGTAGGCATCTCCCAGTTGCTTCAGCTTGAGCCAGCAAACTCGGGATATTTGGCAACGAATTTATAACGTAAGGCTTCTTAGATTTTATTACTAAGCCTAGCGATTTATCCTTAAGCAGCCACTCGATAAATGAGCGATAAAAGACCTCCATTTCCATAGAAGCAACTGTCCGATTCAGCGGGTTACCCTGCCCAGTATCAAACAGAGCAATAATGAACTTTGCTCCGTTTTTCTGTAATTTTAATTTTTCATCTCTTAATTCCTCATTAACTCCATTAAAATTATGATCATTTTGATTCCCGGTAACAACCATTGACCTTACTAGGTTATAAGGAGATTTTAAGAATTGTGCTGACCTGTTATTCCAGGCAAAATAAACATCCTTGGTATGATGCCCGACGAGAGCCTGTCTAGGAACTCCCAAATCAGAGCGTTGTTTACCCAAGGTGAATCCAGCATTTTTACTCATCAGGTCAAAAGCAATTCCCTGAGCAATATTGGGAGGCGAACCTTGTTCAGGAAGTAAGAGCAACTTAACATTAAAGGCTCGATAAAAAGCTTGCCAATAATTTATTTCAGCAACAAGTTTTTTTACTTGTCGGTAAATCCATTGTTCTAAGTGGTTTCGGGGCTTTTTAATTCTATAGTTCGTTTTAATAAACAAAGGCGGCGCCCAGACATTTTTATTATGCCGTGAAACAACCCCGCGTTTTAGCGCCACCCAACGTATACCCATTGCTTCGATTTGAGCTAAAACCGTTTCACTGATCGGTTGCCTGGTAACACTGTCAAGACCGTCAAAATAAATCAATAGCTGTTGGGGCTTTATGCCACTATTTTTAAACCAAGCAATATCCGAACGTCTTTCAAAGTCAACTCCTTCTGAGTAATGAACCGCAATCGTCGGTTCTTTTTCTGAATCCATGGTAAATTTACCTAAGGCCAAAATTTTATCCACCCAAGCTATTGCTTTTTTCCCCATACTTCGAATCATCTGACGCCCCAGACTAAAATCATTTTTCAAAGGGAAAAGGAATGTCGCTGGCAACTGGGCTTGCTGGGCCAAAAGCTGTTTAATAAAAGGTTTGATCTCTATGGCTATATTCAATTTTAAAAACATTAATAATTTTTCACTGCCTAATTGCTGTTCTATTTGCTGATAATAAGCCAAGTTTTTAATATCCTTAGCTATTTTTAAGGTGAGTTCACCAACTGCCTCATTAAGTGCATGCAATAAAGGACCATTAACACGTTGAAAAAAGGCTGTCATTTTATTAATCGAGGTTAATACGTCTTCTTTTCCGGTCTCCAATACTAAATCAGCATCATCCGGAACTTGATATGGAACCTCTTTATGGATACCAATAAAATTATCTATTTTTCCAGCCTTAACTTTGGCATAAAGCCCCTTGGGATCTCTCTTGCTAACTGTCTTAAGATCGGCTGAGCAATAAACAAGAAAAAAAGACGGCCCAAGCATTCGTCTAGCGTAATCTCTTGATTCCTGAAAAGGAGCAATAATCGGCACAAAGATATAATCATAAAGCTCTCTGTTTTCTAAGCACATTTCAACTATAAGCCGGTTATTTTCTTTTATATCCGAAGGAGAAAAGGTTAAATGATTATTTTTTTCTCGTCGAACAACATCCCCGTCAAACACTTTAACTTTCTTATTCTGTTGCCGCAGTCCTTCAACCATTCGGTTAACAATTGTTGTTTTACCCGAACCAGATAAACCTGTAAACCAAAAGATTAAGGCTTTGCTCACCTGACAAATACCTCCTGCCCCTGCTTAATCTGATCAATAATCAGACTAGCAATCTCTTTTCTCATAAACCATTCTGGGGGACAATCTCCTGCTTTTAACATTTGGCGTGCCCCCGTGCCACTGACTGACAAAACATTTATTTGATCATGAGAACAACGTTCCACATAACTGTCACATTTTTTACAATAATGTAATTCATTAAAAAATATCGGGGTTATACCAATATCTCCCAAGGATGTAAATAATTTTTGGCTGTCTTTTGGTCCATAATAATTGCCAACTCCAGTATGATCTCGTCCAACAATAAAATGGCTACAACCGAAATTTTTTCTACAAAGAGCAGTAAAGACTGCCTCTCTTGGCCCAGCATATCTGGAATGATTTTGAAAGGCAGCTAAAACAACTTTACCCTTAGGATAATATTTACTCAACATTAATTCATAGCTTTTTAAAATCATATCCGCTTTATAATCACCCTCTTTTTTAGGGCCAACTACTGGGTGAACAAACAAGCCATCACAATGAAAATTTTCTAGGGAAAGTAACTGTATATATTCATGGACCCGATGAATCACATTTCTGGTATGAAAACCAACAACATTGCTCCAACCCTTATTCTCAAAAATGTTTCTTGCTTGCTTAGGGGTGATTTCATATTGTTTAAACTTTGAAGGTAAGCGTTTGATTAATTTAATTGGTCCACCTAAAAAATATTTTCCCTTACTTTTTATAACCTGCACTCCAGGATGATTGGACTCAAGCGTGCCAAAAGTTTCCCGACAAATAATATCCAAATCATAATTATAAATGTCTTCAATCGTTAATATGGCATAGGGTTCTCCGGTAGTTTGATCAGTTAAGACTACCTTTTCCCCTATCTTTAAACCTTGAATCTCCTGCTGAGTCAGCTGTAAAAGAATAGGCAACGGCCAGATTACCCCGCTAGGCAAGCGATGGTCACGCAGTACAGAGTCAACTTCTTGCTTATTCATAAATCCTGTTACAGGTGAAAAAGTTCCAATTGCTATCTGTTCGGCATCAAGCAAGACGTTTTTATCAACCATCAATGACTTATATTTTGATAATTCGTTTCCTTTTTGATTAATAAACAGTTGATTAACCAACCGACCACCATTAGGTTCATTTAACAAAAAGGATTCTTTTCTTTGCAGTTCTGACAAAGAAATACCATGAGAATACTGAGAATATTGGCTAATCATTTTTCTGATCATTGCCACGCAATTTACAGGATAAGCTCCAATAGCGGTTTCCGCAGCCAGAACCAAGCCATCAGCCCCATCCATTAAGGTATTGATCACATCGCCAGCTTCTGCCCTGGTAGGCATTGTTACCTTAACCATAGATTCCAATAAATTAGTTGCCACATAAACCGGAACTTTTTCTTTATTTGCTTGATTAATGATTAATTTTTGCAGAAAGGGTATTTTCTCAATCGGTTCTTCCCTGGAAAGGTCACCTCGATCGATTAGAATAGCATCAGCATAAATTAATATTTCCTTTAGCGCTTCTACCCCTCTTTTATTTTCTATCTTTGCAATCAATTTGCTTTTTTCACCAATCAAACGGCGAAAAGCCTGCACATCTTGCCCACAACTGGCAAATGATAAAGCAAAATGATTAATGCCATGCCGGCGACCGATCTTGATTGCTGCTTGATCTTTTTTTGAAACAACCGGTAATTCTATCTCTCGATCAATCGTGACAGCTTTGTTGCTCCCGATATAACCGCCCGAGACGACTCTCGCTACTGCTGATTTTTGATCGCTAGAAATTATTTGAAGAATAACCGATTCAAAATCAATCCCGATTTGATCCCCTGGTTGCAATAGTGCTGGCACAAACTCAGGATTAAAACAAATCGTTTTATTATCGCCAATTAGATTTGTCCCAGTTATTACCACCTGACTGTCATCTTCTAGATAGATTCTATTATCCTTAACATAACCAGTACGCACTTGTGCTCCCTCAGTATCAAGACAGATTGGTTTGGCTGTATGTTTTTTTATCAACAAGATTAATTCTTCAAGTCGATCAAGCTCTGTATGTGACAAATTAAGACGAAATATGTCTACGCCTAAGTTACTCATTTTTGAGATAGTTTTACCATCCAGTGACGATGGCCCTAGCGTGCATAATATCTTTATTTTTTTATTTTCTTTTTTCATATTCTGACACCAAGAAATTTAATAGCTCAAATATTTCTGGGCTGGCCAACTCCTTAATTGTCTGTTTCTTTTTTTTTCTTGCCGCTGCAGGAATCACTTTTGGACAACCTTCTTTAGCTAATATACTTGGTAGGTTCTTAGAAGGATTGACCTTTAAAAAATCTCCCAATCTTTTTACTTCTGTTTCAGTTTTTTCTAGCAGATTTTCATAGTTAACTAACATGACCTGTTCTTTTTTATTAGCAGGTAAGGCGGCATAAGCAGCCTGTTCTAGATCAAATAAAATAGCAATGCTTTTTATTATCCGATCCATCTGCGTCAAGCTAGCATATTCTTCTTGTCGCTCAAAAAAATACCAGGGAACGGGAGAATCTTTTGTTGCAATAACAGGAGTAAAAGAAAGCGGGTCATCAATAAACCTGTGCCCCCACCCCCTTAGGTACCAGGAATGTACCAGATCAATTGGGTGCCTGCTAATATTAAGCCATTTTAATTTGGGAAATGCATTAAGAAATAAAGCTATTTGCGGTAAGCTTTCATGAAGCAAAAAAACCGAGTTGCGCCCATCACTATTGATTTCTCCAACAATATTCTGATTAACTGGAGCAGCTGCCCTTTTTAAATACAGTTCTTTTTCATAAGAATTCTCTAATGATGATGCATCATCCCGGCGAAAATTTAAATCCCTGCCTAATCTCAGATTTAAGGCATGGTAATCAACCATTGAACGCAATAACACAGTTGCAGTGTTTTTGTCTAAGGAACCCAAACGTTCTAAAAAAGCTAGTTGATCAAGTTGCGGCACATAAAGAAAATGCTCCATTTTATCAAAACCACAGACAATCTTACTAAAAAAGAATTTTCCTGACCTGGTTAAGCCATTAACAAACACAACATTATCAATTAAGGGTGTTTTCTCCGCAAGCTTCATGTCGTTACAATAACCTCTTTTAATATCTTCTTTATTTCTTGTTTGGATAATATTTTTGCATGCGAAGAATTATGTTCCGGAATAATTTCTTTGCCTCTAACCTTATCCATCAAGCTAGGAGTAACAATATACATACCATCATTTTCAACTGCATTTAATAATTCGATATGAGTCATCAGCTCTTCATGAAACTTTTCCCCTTGTCTTAGGCCAATTTGCTTGATCTTTTCAACTGGTGATTTAACTCCATCTTTTGGAACAAACATTTCAACCATTGCTTCCGCTAACGCTCCAATTTTGACAGCCGGCATTTTTAAGATAAAAATTTCGCCGCCCTTAGCAGCAACTGCCGATTTCAAAATTAATCCAACCGCCTGAGAAATACTCATAATATACCTAGTCATTTCAGGATCAGTTACTGTAACTGATTCCCCGTTTTCAATCTGATTCTTAAAAACCGGAACAACCGAACCCCTTGAAGCCAACACATTGCCAAACCGAACGCTGGAAAAGATTGTTCTTTTATTTCCACGATAATGATTGGCTGAGATAGTAATTCGTTCAGCCAAGAGCTTGGTTGCACCCAAAACATTGATGGGATTGGCAGCCTTATCTGTGCTGATGTTAATGACCTTCTCAACATTGTGGGCTAAAGCTTCTTTAATAACATTTTGAGTGCCGATAACATTGGTTTTAACAGCTTCAAAAGGATCATACTCACAAGCAGGAACATGTTTTAAGGCCGCAGCATGAAAAACAATATCAATGCCTTCCATGGCCCAGCTTAAACGCTCTTCTTCTCTGATATCTCCGTATAAAAAGCGCACACAACCTTTGCGTGGACGCCCTTGTGAATGACTAAACTGGGCGTCTTCATCATTACTGTAAACTCTAATAACATCCGGCTCAAATTTTTCTACCTGCCTGACAATTTCGCTACCAATGGAACCAGTACCTCCGGTTACTAAGACTCTTTTTCCTTTAAAATAATTTTTCATACCTTTACCTCCTTAATACTAGTTATTAAATTTTTTATTACACAGTCAATTTGCTCTTTTTTCAGATTATTATAAAACGGCAAAGCAATCGCTCGTTCAGACACTTGTTCTGTAACCGGGAAATCCCCTTTTTTAAACCCAAAAGATTTTTGATAAAAAGGCTGCAAATGGATTGGTGGAAAATATACATTACAACCTATCCCAGCTGCTCTAAGCTTTTTTACTACAGCATCTCTTTGACTTTGAGAATATTCTTTGCTTAATTGAACCACATAAACAAACCAGCTCCTCTTAATCTGATTAGTATCAAGTGGCGGCAAAATTAATTCTTTAACTCCAGCCAACATATTATTATAAATGCCGGCAACTTTTTCTCGTTTGGCTAATATCTCCGAAATCCTGCTCAATTGGGCAATACCTAAAGCACAATTAATATCGCTTAACCGGTAATTGTAACCAAGCCGATTATGGGCTAACCAACCCATCCCCTCATCCCGACCCTGATTCCTCATGCTCCGTGCCAATCTGGCCAACTCGTCATCATCCGTAACAAGCATCCCGCCTTCGCCAGTTGTCATCTGCTTATTAGGATAAAAAGCAAAGACAGCCGCATTACCAAAGGAACCAGACATCTTTTTATTAAGTTTTGCTCCGATTGCTTCACAAGAGTCTTCAATCACCTTTAAGCCATGTTTATCAGCGATTTTCTGGATTTTTTCCATCTCACTTGGATAACCAAAAATATGGACCGGCAAAATCGCCTTTGTTTTTTTAGTAATCTTGGCCTCAATTTTTGCTTCATCAATATTCAGTGTATCTTGTCGAATATCGACAAAAACAGGCTTGGCCCTTTCAAATAGAATACAATTAGCTGAAGCAATAAAACTAAACGGCGTGGTAATTACTTCATCACCATCACTCAAGCCCATAGCTTTAACACACAAATGCAAACCACTGGTCCCGCTGTTAACAGCAATCGCATGCCGCGTCCCAACATAAGCGGCAAAGTTTGATTCAAACTCGCCTAATTTTGGTCCCAAGCTTAAGTTCGGGGTCTTTAACACCTCTAAAACAGCCTCAATCTCCTTTTGACTAATATCTGGATTGGATAAGGGTATCTTCATTTGTTCCCCTTCTTTTTAATGATTTTGGCCGGGACCCCAACTGCCACACAATCAGCTGGAATATCTTGATTAACAAAAGAGAACGCTCCAATAACAGAGTTCTCGCCCACTGTAACGCCAGGCATGATAACGCTGTGACTACCTACACAGCAATTTTTCTTTAGAATAATTTCACCTGTTTTTTTATCTATGGTTGAAACAGAATAGATTGAACAGTGAGAGCCAATCTGTACATTCTCTTCAATCTTGACCCCATATTTTGCATTTATATAAGTAAAGGCCCCAATATCAGTATTTTTTTCTAACTTTAATCCTTGTTTATTCTGGACCAACCAATTATATTTTGTTAGCTGACCCTCTTTAATCTCCGGACATTGCCAATCTGCAAATCGTTTATGCATCGTTTACTCCTAATAGGTCATCTGCTTATTAAGCAGATCATCATTAATTTTTATTTTAGCCAAACAGGCAACAATCCGTTGGCTTGCTTGGCCATCACCATAATGATTTTTAGTTAATTTCACCTTTTGCCTAAATTTTCTATTACCAATAGCTTTTCTCAATGCTGCTAATATTTTTTGTTGGTCATTATCAACATCTATTACATTAACCCCTCGCTCTCGCCCCATTTGCCGCCGGCCAATATTAACCACCGGCAAACCAAAAGAAGGAGCTTCAATTAGACCGCTACTAGAATTACCTATTTGAACAGTAGCTAACTTCATCAAGCCGAGATAATCTTTGTTCGGCAAACTAACAAAAGATTTGACAGTCGATAAATAGTCAAACTTTTTAATTTCTTTAATCATTGCCCTTCCGCCGGCATCGGCATTAGGATAAATAATAATGGCTCTAATTTTTAAGCGTTTGATCGCTCTTAATGTTTTTGCGATTTGCTGACCAGCAATGTGTTCTTCGCCAGTCACGGAATGTTGGGCCATAAGAATAAAAGGTTCTGTAGAGGTAAGGCCATACTTACGATATAAAGTCAGTCGATCAGGTAATTGTTGATTAAGAATCGTGTCTAGTGCTGGTGCGCCAACAGTTTGAACTCGCCAAGGTTCTTCGCCTAAAGCCAAGATTCGCTTTTTTGAATTATCGGTTGCTGGAAAATGAATGTGTGCTAGTTTTGTAATGGCATGTCGCACTACTCCATCGATATGCCCAGATAATTCTCCACCGTGAATATGAGCAACGGGAATGTTTAGATAATTGGCTGCTATAGCTGCAGCAAACATTTCTGCTCGATCACCCATCACAATCACGACAGCTGGTTTTAGTTGGCTAAAAGCCTTGGCCAGTCGACTAACCGCGCGGCCAAGAGAATCAGCCATGGCCAAATTAGAATCTTCCTGGTAGGAAATATTAACCTTAGCTGATATTCTAAATTTTATCTCCTTAATTGTATAACCAAACTCTTTCATTAAATGCATGCCAGTGGCCACAACCTGTAGTTGAAGTTTGTTTGAGTCTTTGATTGCTTGCATGACTGGTTGCAGAATTCCATAATCTGCCCTAGTCCCCGTAATAACACAAATTTTTCTTTTCATTAAAACATACTCCAAACTAAAACTTTCCCCGCGCTAATTTTTTTCTTAGTTCTTTGCCCAATAATTTTTTTCAAGTATTTCGGAGCAATCCCTGTTCCCGGTCGCTTCGCAGTCAGCATCTGCCTACTAATCCTTACCCCCTTAGCAATATCAGCAACCGCCACCAAACTTTTTCGAGCAATCTTGCGCACCTCAATTTCTGATTTTCTTGCCTTTTTAATGCCATCGCCTAATGACTGCTCAATATGGCGAATCCCTTTAACCATAGCTACAAATTCTTTTGGTTCAAGCGAGGCTTGATGGTCTGGTCCCGGCAGTTTCTTATCCAAGGTAAAATGTTTTTCAATAATTTTTGCCCCGTTGGCTACCGCAGCTAGAGCAATTTCAATACCAGGGGTATGGTCTGAATAACCAACTATCAGATCAAAAGTCCTTTTCAATGTTGCCATGCCTTTTAAATTTACATCCTCATATTTTGTTGGATAATTTGAAGTGCAATGGAGCAAAGCCAAGGATTTGTTACCGGCAGTAAGAATAGTTTTGACCGCCTCTTTTACTTCGGCCAAATCAGCCATCCCAGTCGATAAAATGATCGGCTTTTTAAAGTGCGCTATGTCAGCCAGGAACGGCAAGTCGGTCAAATCACCAGAACTAATTTTAAAAATCTTGATCGACAAACGATTAAGAAAAATTGCAGCCCGCAAGCTAAATGGTGTGGCTAAAAAAATTATTTTTTTCTTCCGGCAATAAGCAGACAACTGCTTAAACTGCTTTTCGGATAACTCCAATTTCTTCAACATTTCATATTGTGAGCGCGCCCTTTGATATTTGGCAGCCGGCGCAGATTTCGTAACTAACTCATCCGCCTTAAAAGCTTGGAATTTTACAGCGTCAGCCCCAGCCTTCTTAGCTGCGTCTACTAATTTTTTCGCTAATTTAAGCTCACCATTATGGTTGACGCCAGCCTCAGCAATAATAAAGACAGGTTTATTCAAGTGATATTAACCTCCGCTAAATCATTAGCAGCTAAATAATCGAACAAGATTTTGTGTGCTAGATAGCTCTGATCAATGTCAGGCAGTCGTTGAGTTACACCTTCTTTAATTATATCATTAATAACCAGACCTAAGACTTGGCTAGTATAAGGGATCTTAATATTTTTAATTTTCTGGTTACCTGCTTGATCTGTAATTTCTAGCTGCCCAGCTCTTTCCAGCACTTTATACCTCCTATTATCTGCAATAATTTCAGCATAACATTGCTCCGGCTGTTCAGAGGAAGAAAAAACACAACGAGCTTGGCCATCAATTTCCAGGACAAGTTCGCCGTAAACATCTTTATAGCCAGTTCTCTTTGTTTCAAACACTTCTTCAACCTTTGATTCAACCAGCCGATATTGGGTTACATTAAATAACCAGGTCATTAGTTCAAACATATGGATCCCAATCAAAGCAATACCATTAGGAAAAACAGCCGTCATTGACTTATCTTTTATCCCTGCCAGCTGAGCTTTAATCTCTTGATAAAAATCATAGAGGTGCCTAGTAAAATTAATATAAACAGGCACAGTCATAGCTGAAGCTAAAGCCCTAACCGACTCGTATTCAGATAATGTTTGGGTCAAAGGTTTCTCTGCAATAACGCACAGCGGTTTCCGTTTGATCACTTCAGCCAAGATCGTCTGCCGACTCTGGGCAGTTGTCGCTACAATAACAATTGTCTTATCTTTGATAAAAGACAATACTTCCGTCAAACTTTTAGCCAGGATTAACTGCGCTGTTTTTATGTTGTTTTTCTGACAAAACTCTGGAACTGATTGCAGCGCCGCATTATTACTATCAAAACAAATAACTTCCAGCTCATCTGATGATTTGGCACAAGCTTGTAAATGCCGCTTGCCCATGTTGCCAGTACCAATGATTACAATATTATTTTTCATAACCAAATATCCTATTAACTGACTTGGCCAGCTCAATTTGTTGTTCAATTCCTGGCAAGATATCTTTAGATTCACCGAACAAAACGCTTTTAACCATTTTATATAAGCCAGGTTTATACTTCTGATCGTCATCATCTGGTAAGTCAATCTTCTCCCAACCAAATTGGTTCTTTTGGCAAAACTGCAATTCTTCCAAAGGAGAAAGTTTATAGCGCCCTGCTGGAGTGGCAACTTCAATATTCCATCTGCCTCCACCTGACCAGCTGGAAAAATAGCTGAATAAGCATTGCTTAGTTTTACCGCAACCAACAAAAACATTGCCACTAGGATGTTTGTCCCAATGTCCTGATCTCAATACAGTTAATTCAACTGGCTGGCTAATCAAAGCAAAAGCTGTGTCTATCACATGAGTTGAATTTGCCAATCCCCAATGTTTAACAACTTGGGCTGATTTTTTTGACCCCAGGATATCTTTTTCTCGGTCAGTGAAATCAAAAAAAGCGGCAACTGGCCCACCATCTGCTTTAATTCTTTGCTTTAGAACTAGCACTGAATTATAAAACCTCCGATTATAGGCTAAGCGAAGATTAACGCCTTTATCAATCCTTTTCTTAACTTCTTCAAGCTCAGACATATTAAGAGCGCCTGGTTTTTCAACTAGTATATTTTTAAATCCCTTTTCTAAACAAGCGCAACTTATCTCTTTAAGTGATTCAATAGCAGAAGCAATGACTACTAAATCAACCTTAGAAGCATCAATTTTTATTAAAGCCTTTACCCCATCATCCAAACCAATTGCTCCATATTTTTGGGCTAACTTCTCGGCTTTCTCTTTATTACGGCCAATAACCGTTACTTGACAATCCAAGACCTTAAGAACCTTGAGATATTCTTCTGCCATATAGCTGGAACCAAATAATATTACGCGATTTTTAGTCATGGGTTTTTATTAATTTATCCTCTTTTTCCTGAACCTGCCCCTCAATTGTTTGTAGTTTTACCAAACTATAATAGAGATCTTGTTTTTGCATAAGTTCCACGTGAGTCCCCTGTTCAACAATCTGGCCAGCATCTATTACAACAATCAAATCAGAATCAAAAATAGTTGATAGTCTATGAGCAATTGTAATAACAGTTTTTCCTTTGCCAATCTCATCTAAAGCTTGCTGAACAATTTTTTCCGCTGTAGTATCAAGCGAGGAAGTCGCCTCATCAAAGATGAATATCTCTGGATTTACTAATATCGCCCGGGCAATCGCTATTCTCTGCCGTTGGCCGCCAGATAATAAAACGCCTCGTTCCCCCAACAAAGTATCATATCCCTGTGGTAGCTCTTGGATAAAGTCATAGGCAAAAGCTTTTCGTGCTGCCACATCTATTTCCTCTTGTGTAGCTTCGGGCTTAGCATAAGCAATGTTAGCCCTTACAGTATCGTTAAAAAGAAAAACGTCTTGAGAAACAACTCCTATTTTTTTGCGCCAAGAAGATATTTCAAGATCGCGCAAATCACAATCATCCACTAGAATTGCACCAGATTGAGGATCATAGAAACGTAAAAAGAGTTCCGTCAAGGTAGATTTTCCTGCCCCAGAAGGCCCTACCACCCCAAGCTTCTTGCCTTTTGGTATATAAAAAGAAGCATTGTTAAGAATTATTCTTTCTTGAGGATTATAGGCAAAATTAACATTGCGTAACTCAAGTCCCTTGTTTAATCCATCAAAAACCTTTTTACCATTCACCAACAGCGCCTTATCGTTATCTTCAAGAAAATTAAAAAAGTCTCTATAATAGGGTAAGTCTCCAAGAAATGAAGCTCTAGTTTTATTTATCACATTTATTGGATTCATCATTCGGGTAAAAGCCAGAAGAAAAACCAAAAGAACTTCCAAGCCATAATTTGTATAATTAGTTAAAATAAAAGAACCGACAATAATTATTATTCCGACAATAATTCCACCTAAAATCTCGGTGATTGGTCCCACCAATACCTGGAGTTTTCCTATTTTAAAAAAAACATCATTATACTGATCAACCACCTTTTCAAAGCCATCCTCAGCCTTTTGTTCACAATTAAACAAGCGTACAACTTTCATCCCAGAAATAAAATCCAACAAAGTGCTGTTAAAGTTTTTAATGGCAGGGCTTAATTGCCGGCTTATTTTGTCAAGCTTTTTTAATAAGCCACGCAAAACAAAAAGCAATATTAGCGTCAGGAACAAAGCAATTAATGTTACTTGCCAAGATAAGAGAAAAAGCATCATTAAAATAAAAAACACCGTAAAAGGCAAATGAACAAGTTGAATAAATCTATTTAAAGATATGCTAATATTGTGGGCATAAATTCCTACTATCGTATGCATATCTCCCGACTTCTGATTGTTATAATATCCCATACCAACACGCATCATTTGTTTAAACCCTAACAGTCTTAACTGGCGGCTGATAATAATTTGTGATTTATAACTACAAATATTTTTCACGTAAAGCATAATATTCTTGATTACTATTGATGACACTAAAATAATTGCGATTAATTGAAGGCGGTGTAACATATTCATGCCATGAAACAGCTTGGTCAAATAATTAAATGGTGGAGGAACAAGCCCTCCCCCTCCTTCATTGATACCTTGAAGCAAAGGCAGGAAAAGGCTGATAGTAAAGCTTTCCATTAATCCAGCAATAATGCCAGAAAATAAGATCAGCAACCCCAATGGCCAGTAATTAACCAGAAATTTTAAGTGTCTTATTTTATTTGAAAACAATCTCACAACATTTTCTCCTTTATTATCTCACGTAAAACTAAGGGGAAGTCTTTGTGCTTATTCGTCACATTTATTCTGCGCTGAAATATCTTTGGGTCATAATTACCATCGTCATTAATCCAGCCCAAACCTTCGCCTTTACCATAAATAAATTTAGGATCCGTATAACGTTTTTTTGAAACCCTTTCAAAACCAACAATAAAAATATCATCACAGAAAAAACTTGCATCTCTCAGAGAACAAGAAGCAAAACCCGCCACCCCCAAATAATCACACACAACTTCACGCAAAGGCTTATCACAAGCAACCACTTCTGCTTCAATCGCTCGATTTTTAAGATAATCTCTTAATTGATATGGCCAGTTTCCTGTTTCACGCGGATGAAGCCTTAAATGTACACTTTTTGCGCCAGATTCTCGCAATACTATTTTAAAATCCCTATGAAAAGCAACTAAAAGTTCTTCGGTAAGATAGTCACGACCAATAATCCCACTAAGTGGAGACAAAATCACGGATTTGTTTTTTCTATCATCAAACTTACATCGACAATTTTCCTGCGCTGAATATTGGGCAATATAAATATTTTTACTATTGTATAATTTAGCATATGCTTTTACCTCAATTTCATCACAAAAAACTACTGCATCAAAATTTTTATCTCCAGATCCTAATTGCGTTAAGAGATCGTATTTACCTAAGGAGAAACTTTTTCCTAAAAACAACATCGGCAAAAGATAACGATTAAGATAGTAATTGATTATTTTTTTCCGATAAACTCTTAAAAAACGATACTTGACCAAAGCGGCAGCCTTACTTATTAAATCAATAGACGAATCACCGCTCTTAATTTTTGATAAAATCCGTCTAAAAATATTACTAGACGTCGTTGCACTTATTTTACTTTCAGCTGTTACCGATTTTTTCTCAATGTCATTCAGTAACTTTTCTGCTAATGGTTTATTTTCCATTAAATAAGTTATTTGTGGCCAGAAGCATACACGAACACAATTCCGTGGAATAATACAATCTAACAAATATCGCTCAAAAACCTGCATCATGGAACCGGAAAGAAAAACATCAAACTTAAAACTACGCAAAAATCTTCGTTTTTTTCGCATAAACCAATGCATCTTAAAAACATGATCGTTATTAGGCGCAATCAAATAACCCTCTATCAAACCATCTCTTTGCCAAAGCTTTAAAAGCTCAAGCAGCTCATGCGGCATATAAAAATCTTGTAAAACAATAAAAAGCTTGTATTCTTTTGCCAAAGATGTAATCAGTGGAACAATTACTTCATGAAACATATATGGGTTTCCCCAACATAATAATAGTCTTTTTTTAGCCATTTAGTTTTTTCCTTGACTCCGCTCTAACACCACCATTGCAGCAATTGCACTCTCCATTGTAACTGGCAAAGCTTCTTTACCCTTGAGAGCGTTAGCTAAAATAGTATAGTAATCCTTTGTACCGCCTTCTTTGATTTTATAAGTTTTCTCTTGCCAATCTATTTTTTCTCCAGAATAATAGGAACGATCAACGGCAACACCTTTGTCAACTGCATCTTCAGTAAACCATTTTACTTTTAAGCTTTTATCATATTGTCTAATGGCCCCTCGAGAACCATAGATCAGCCAATCACAACCAGGCAACGCTTCTACCCAGGATACTTCAACATCAGCAACACAACCTCCAGAAAAATTAATAATAATCTTTGAATGATCAGGAGCATCTCCTTTAGCTACTATCCGACGCACATCACTCCAGATTTCAGAAGGAGAACTTCCTGACAGCTGAATAACCTGGTCCACAGCATGAATGGTAGCTGCATTTAAAATTCCACCCAACTCATCAGATTTGGATTGCCAATCATTTCTGCGATTAAAATAGCCCACCTGACGTTTAAATAGAAACGGTTTGCCAATTAATCCCTGCGCCAAAATTGACTTAATAAGCAGAAAATCAGGCTTAAAACGAAAATTATAAAAAGGACATAAAATTTGGCCGGTCTGTTTGGCAATTTTATTTAATTCATTTATTTCCCCAACCGTACCAGCTAGTGGCTTTTCTAAAACTACATTTTTACCTTTACGCAAAGCTTCTTTAGTCATCCAAAAATGCTCTTTAGTAGGAGAAGCAATCACAACCAATTCCAAACTAGGATGTTCCAAAAATGAAGAATATTCTTTGTAACCCACACAACCTAATTCTGCCTCAGCCTGTACGATTCTTTTATTTAAAGAATCACAAACAGCAACAATCTCATACTTTTTATCAGATCTAAGGGCAGCAACATGAATATCCCAACCTGCTCTACCCAAAGCAACAATTCCAACTTTAATGGTTTTTTTACTTGCCAATTTTAGCCTCAATTTCTTTTCTAAATTTTAAAATTTTCTTCAGTGCCTCAGCAAACCGAGCGCTTTCCTCTGGACTTGGCACCCAAGATTGGCTCGGAAAATAAAAAAGCTCTTCAAACCACATTTTTTCAGCAATAGGACAAAGTCCACGATTGTAATTTATTGATTTTCCGTAATATGGAGCTGTAAATGGATACCCCTTGCTCCCAAAAGCAATTTTCTTTTGGAACATCGGTTGTAGATAAAGTGGGGAATACCCACCCTCACCCATAGGAACCCCCTCGGCTTTTAGCGCTTCAACCAAGGTTTTTCTGGAAATACCAAGCTTTTCCTTTTCCAGTTTAAAACAAAGGTAATAATAGATATGTTTTACAGTATAGTCGGCCGGCCGACAAAGACCCGGCCTAGATTTTGGATCTTTAAGTGGGGACTCAACAGGAGAAATAATACCATCAAATGGTTTTAAAGCCTTAATAATCGCATTACACACTTCGATTCGTTTATCCACAAGAGCGTCCAACTTTTTAAGCTGCTCGTTGGCTACCGCCGCTTCCAATTCAGTCATGCGATAATTAAAACCAATAATATTAGTTATGTTTTGTGTCCCCATACCCTCAACCACCGCTTCCCCGTGATTTCTAATGAGCCTTAATCTCTCTGCTAACTCATCATCATCTGTAACACAAACTCCACCTTCTCCGCAGTGAATGTGCTTATGACGATTTAAACTATATATTCCAATATCACCATAAGTGCCACTATCTTTGTCATTAAACATTCCACCAATTGATTGCGCCGCATCTTCAATTAGTTTAAGGTTATGTTTTTTTGCAATTTCACGTAGGGCTATCCAATTAGCCGACTCACCATAAATATTAACTGCGATAATGGCTTTTGTACGTTCAGTGATGAGCTTTTCTACTTTGGCAGGATCAAGACAAAAAGTATGCGGACAGATATCAGCAAAAACAGGAATTCCTTGATAAACGATGATACCGGTAACCGTAGCCGTCATGGTAGTTGGCGTAACAATAACCTCATCGCCAGGTTCAATTCCCAGGGCACCTACTGCTGCATACAATCCTGAAGTTGCCGAGTTTACGGCAATAGCATGCTTCTTCTTAAACCTTTTACACCAATTTTTTTCCAATTCCTTTACCATTTCTCCACCATAAAACTGTGGCACCCACGCCCCAATAAAACCAGAAAGGCTACCTGATTCCATAACCCGTATTACAGCATCTTTCTCTTCTTGACCGATTGTCAAATATGGGACAAAAGGCTCAGAAAAGGTTGGCTGTCCGCCTAAGATTGCAGGGGTTTTAGTCATCTTCGATCTCCCCTTTTGGTTTCTTATATAAAGCTAACCAGAAATAGTTCCCCACAAAAGTGTTAGTCAAATTATATCCTTCAAGATTACGACACATTTCATAAGTTTCCATGTCAACCATGTCATCAAGCGTGGTTTCCACTAACCCCTGTTTTTTTAGAATTTGCTTCAAGCCCACCACACCTATTCCTTTCCTTTTTTTCAACAATGTTTTAAAACGTTGCAGCATTTTTTCGCTCAAATATTCTTTGAGAAAATAAACCAACGTATCACGCAAGGCTTCCTTAAGATAGGCCAATAATATGCGCGCCCTGCCGAAGAACGAGGGTATCGGAAGTTGCATTGATCTAGGGCGTGCAGGATAAAGCACTAATAAAGTCTTATCAAGAGTTAAAATAAATCTCCTGTAAGCCCAAAATTTATCAAATTCTCGCATATCGACCAACAAATACCCGCCTGCTTTTAGAGAAGCTAACATATTCTGACAATATCGCTCTAAATTGGACGGATCAACATATTCTAATGTGCCCAAGCAAATAATTAAATCAAACTTGTCATTTGCTTGGCCTAGTTCCCCAACTGCAAAATCGTGTTTGATTAGACTAGCATTCCTGGTTTGAGGAGGTAATAGTTTTTGTAAATATGGAAATTTATTATCAAAGCAATCAATAAAACTAACTTCTTTTGCCATAGACAGTAAAGGATATGTCCATTGCCCATAATAACAGCCAATATCTGCAACATTATCGTCGGACTTTACTAGATTCCTAAAAAAAGATTGGGTAGCATGATAACCACAAATTAGCCGATTTAGCCTCCTATTGTACTCCTGGCCAAAATCAAGTTTCTTTTTTTGCAATTCTAAAATATGAAGGTAATTATTCATCTGCTTGCTCCCATCTGTCCTATAAACTGCACAATTTTATCTGTTGCTTCGGCAGGAAAAGAAAACTGAGAATTGTTTTTTTGGCATTTTCTCAGTGAAGCCGCAAGCTGTTTACGACTATTAACAATCTTAATTTCATAACCCAAATCAATTTTCGTATTACCAGGCTGATAACTAATTGTCCTAAACCCAAGTAAGGAATATTCATACAAAAGCATTGTAAACATCCCCACAACAACATCCGCGGCCAGGCCCAACTGATATATATCTATTTCTAGATTTACTATCTTGATCCTGTCGTTCTCGACAGATTTATATTTACTGGCACTTTCTCGCGGATGCGGCTTAACAAGAATCAGCGCAGTCGGACTGGCAAGCGCAATATCCTTTAGCACTTCAATCTCATTAAATCCAAGATTTGTGCGCCGGTCCTCTATCAAGGGCTGAGAAAGAAACAAGATTACTTTCTCGGTCATTGCAATGCCAAGATTCTTTCTTATTGAGACCTTATCAACTTTTGCCATTTTTTGTCTGATTTCTGATAACCTATCAAAGTGAGGGTTGCCAGTTACGGTCAAGCGTTCAAGCGGGAAGCCAAGAGAGTCCAGTTTTTGCCTGCTTTGATCGTCCATCACACAAATTAAGTCAGGCAAAGCATCCAATAAGCCGGCTGAAGATAAACTATATCGATCTCTAGCGTTAATCCATGAGTCAAGGACTGAAACACTGGACATTTTAAGTTTCCTAGCAGTTGAAGTAAAAATTGCTTCCAGCCTACCAATTTTCGGATCTTCTGGCTCAGACGTTCCAAGCAATATCAGATCAGGCTGATATGCAACTAATATTTCTTCGGCACAAGACTCTGTTACCTGTTCAGATAATACTTTATGCCTTATGTCTAAATCACGCAATAAACCAGCGTTACGTGAAGTTGTAATAACAAGGCATTTTTCCTTAAACAACTCAATAACCGGTAAAATAGCATTTACTCCACCCGGATGATTACAAACAGCTAATATTCTTATATTAGTTATACTCATATGTCCTTTGCTCAACCATTTGATTTGTATTTTTAATTTTAGGATTAGCATCAAGAAAATCAATAATGTCTTTTGCGCTAAAAGCTCGATCCTTAGGGTACAATGCCTCAAAAACAGCTTTCATTACCAGATAATCCTGTTCTGTATCAAGGGTAAGCCGTATTTCCGGGCGCTTATATAGCCCCTCGGCAACAATATTAAAAATACGAAATTCCTGAGGATGTTTAACAATATAATTAACCACATGTTCCCTATCCGTAGGATGATTGGTTTTTGCTTCAACCTGCTCAAGCACTTTTCTTGAAAAAGCCCTTGTATTAAAACCAATCGGGAAAGTCCACTCAACATCATTGGCCACATAATCATAATCCGCAGAATTATTGAGCAGAGTTTTTATTACCTTTGAAGATAGCTCAGGATCAAGTAAGGGATCATCCCCTGTTATTTCCACAATAATATCAGTTTTAAAATTCTGAGCAGCCTTAACTACCCTACCCAGAACATCATCTTCGCTGCCTCGGAAAAAACCAACCTTTAATCTTTTCGCCAATTCAACCAAACAATCATCTTTTGGATTTGTCGTTGTAGCAACAATAATATTAGTTAGTTCTGGAATTAAGCGCAATCTTTCAATCATAAGCTCTAGCATTGGTTTGCCGCAGGCAGGCAATAAAACCTTGCCCGGCAAACGAGTAGAAGACATCCTGGCCTCGACAATAACATCAACTTGTTTATTCATTGCGGAAGCAATCCTCCCTTACCATCACAAATACCAATAAAAGAGCTAATATCTTTTAAATCGTGTAAAACAATATCTCCCTTCACACCACTTAAACCGCAAACATACCTTTTGCCATCAACCATTTTGCGCCCAAACTTTGGATATAAGTGCTGTCGAGAAGCCACAACCATTTTTAATTGGTACAACAAGGCCATCCCTGCATCAGTGCGATAAACAGGCATATCAAGACAAACTTGATCAGTAAAACACGCTTTACCGCAATCTATCAAAAGAGGATTAGGCACCGTATTTTTAAGATCTTCAGAAGAGATAATATTTGAAGTATCTGCTGTGGCAACAACCACATGGACATTTTTTAAACATTCTGCTAAATTTTTACAAGGCCACGCTTTTGCTAAAGTTCCTTTAGGTTTAGTTATATTAATTGTTTCAGCCTGAATTTGCAATTTCTTTTGGTCTCTTCTGTAAATATTAACCCAGCACCCTCGTTCAATTAATTTTAACGCTAATTTAAAACCTATATTGCCCAAACCGATAATAGCTATTTTTCGTTTAGGCACTCCCATAACCCAATTACTAATAAAAACGTCAACCGCATCCACCGTCACATCATTAGCTTTAAAATTTATCACCTGGCTTTTCTTGACTAAATCTAATATTTCACCCTCTAGATTTCCAGAATCACCAGGATTAACATAGCGTTCGGGTTCTATTTTCTTCTCGCTATCCACAGCAATATAATCGAATTTACCATCTGCCAGTGCCGCAAATTGTTTGGCCTCTTGAGTATTATTCACTACAACACCACAGATTTGCATATTTTCAAAAGTACGGATAGGTGTAAAATAAAATGTTTCTGTCTTTTTAGTAGTATTAGAAATAGTGAAACATGAGGCCTCATCGCCTTTCACTATTTTTTTTAGGTAAGATTCAAATCTTTCTTTTAATCCGGGGTTAATCTTTATCATTAAATAACTTCCCAGGTTATTGGATGGTCCATCTCAATTCTTTTGGCAGCTTTTCTACCAATAACAATGTTCAAATGTTTAGGTAAAATACCACCGCCCGGCCCTTTAATCACGATCATTTCTTTGCCAATTATTTGCCCTTTTTCTATATTATTAGCTGCATATAAACTTTTTCTTTGTGTATTAAGTGTATCATATTCATTCGGTTGAATTTTTTTAACTCCATCACCTAAAATTAAAGGGATGTTTTTTGCCATTTTAACCAAATTAGCAAGTTCAGCCGGCTCAGAAGACAAAATATGATCTGGCCCTTCCATTGTTCTATCTAAAGTAAAATGTCGCTCTATTATGTTAGCTCCAATGGCAATAGCCACCTGTGAAACAAACAAGCCAAAAGTATGATCAGACAAACCAATAGGAATATTAAAACATGTTTTTAAAGTCTTGATCACATTTAAGTTCATTTCTTCCGGCGCAGCTGGATAAGAAGAATTGCAGTGCAAGAGCATTAGATTAGGATTGCCTGTCTGCTTAACAACGTTTACGGCTTCCTCAATCTGGCCAAGGGTAGACATGCCAGTAGAAAGAATGATCGGCTTGCCTTTTTGGGCAACATATTGGATAAGCGGCAAATTCACAATATCCATCGAAGCAATTTTATAGACATTAACACCTAGTGACTCCAAAAAATCGACCCCTTCAAAATCAAATGGGGTAGAAAAAATTTCGATATCTTTTTTGCGGGCATAATTAAAAATTTCTTTTTGTTGTTCAAAACTTAAAGCCAATCGATCAAACATATCATAAAGAGTTTCCTCTGTTCCGATTATTGTCTCAGCATATTTTACAGCTTTAATTTTTTTAGAAATACGACTGGAGGCCGTAAAAGTTTGAAATTTCACCGCATCACAACCAGCTTCTTTTGACGCGTCTATCAATTTTTTAGCCAGGGCAACACTACCATTATGATTCAAACCAGCTTCAGCAATAATATACGGGCGATCCCCCTCGCCTATCTTTCTTTTGCCAATAACAACAGAACTATTTAACTCACAACTTGGCGTCTGCCTGATCACCTGAGCATAAGCAGAATCTTTGCCACAAAGAATATCCACTAAATCAAATGCCTTATGGAAAACAATTTGAATATCAGAATAATGAAACTCTCCACCTGTACCTAAAGAGTAAAGCTGTTGAAACTTACTAATAGCGGAACGAGTTTTTGCTAACTCTTCTTGGTAACCTTCTCTTTGAAGAGGATAAACATAATCTTCTCGATGAGTATCGTTAGCCAAAAGCAAGGATCTTTTTGCCAAACCAACAACCTCTACTTGCTCTGCCACTCGTTCGGCCAGTTCAGCTGAATCCATCTTATATATAGAATCCCCTTTGCTGCAAGTTATTTCTGCAGTTAAATAGGTCTTGTCTGCCGGAGCAACAAAAGGAGAGAGTTTTTTGGGCTCTGTAATACGATGGAAATAGGTTTTATCAGAATCATAATAAAACCAATGGATATCTTCCGGCAAAACAGTTTTTTTATTATAGGCTAAATAAACCGTGCGCAAAGCGCGAAATTCCAACTTACTCTTATAGCCTAAAAGATCCGATAAAATAGTTATTGGCAAACTCGAAATAATAGTATCTTTTTCTGCTACTTTAATATTCTTTTTATTAGAAAAATCTATTTGCTTTATTCTGTTTCCAGTAAAAGATATACCGGAAACCTCATGGCCAGTATTAATTTTTCCTCCCAGTTTCAAAATCTTTTCTTTTATGCGATCAAAAACACAACCAGTTCCAAATTTACCAACCGCATTCCACTGATTATGATAAAAAGGAGTTACTTTCTGTCTAAATTCAATTCTCTTAGGCGCCCACTCTGGCGTCATATCCTCAGTAGCTATGCCCCATATTTTCTCAGGATATTTCTCAAAAAACATCTTTCTCAAAGTGGGACCCACCTGGGCATCCATGTATTCAGTATAATTTTTTGCTTTAGCTTTTTCTTCTGAAGTCAGACTTTTTAATTCTCCGAGCACCTGCTCTTTGAGTTGTTTTGGATAGCGAGCAATACTTTCCCAGGATAAAGGATAATCCCAAAATTCATTAAAATCGTCACCTTTGACATTTTTGCACCAAAAATCACCCTGGATCATAATATCGCCAAATTCAGATTCCCAAAATTTAGCTAATTCTTGATCCGGAGTATGATAAATATGTGGTCCTGTATCAACAAGAAAATCTTGCCAGCGCCATGTTTTACAGGTGCCGCCTATTTGATCTTCTTTTTCAAAAATCTCTACTGACCAATTGTTTTCCAACAACTTCCATGCAATGATCAAACCAACTGGTCCAGCCCCTAGAATTACTGCTTTTCTTTTCATTTCGACCCCTCAATAATTCGATAAACCGGCATAAAGTCGTCATGATACTTGGATTTTGGATTTAATAAAGCGGGAAGTGAAAGGTCGTCAGCTGCTCTAGGTCGTAAATCCTTAATAAAATTCCAAAATCGTCTAATCCCCGGTAAAAGCTTAACTATCTCCTTAAGCTTTTGTCTAATTTTAAGAACCGGATTCTTTATTGGTTGATCAATTTTTCTAATAAGGTATCGGCGTAAAAAGCCAAAAAAAGCCTGCTCAACGATCTTGTTTGCTTCTTCCTGTAAAACCCCCTCTTGCTTTACCAATCCTTCCGCCAAAGACTTTCTAAAAATATCATAGGAAAGAAACCATTTAGGATTGGTAATCCAATCAAACCAAGTTGGCAACAAATAGCGCCGCTCATGTCCCTGCCTAAGCATATAGAAACAATCGAGTTTTTTTGCTTTTCCATAAACCAGAGATAAAGAACAAGGCAAAAGCTCATCAGCAAAACTTTTATCTTTAATCGCAAGGCCATATTTAAACATTGCCTGCCACGTCTTTCTTCGATGAACCGCAAACATTACCACAAAATAATTATTCAAATATTCACTCAACCGTAAAGAAGCCTTTTCCGCATTATTTTCTCGAAGAGAATACTGCCTAACCCCCCTCATTTCTCCATAAGGACCATCCGGATAAGCAGAAAAGAGAACAGCTGCCCCATGAGCTGATGAATATTGGGGATTTTTCTCCAAAAAACCCACGCACTTTTCAAGACTGTTAGGAATAAGAAAATCATCATCCCCAATAAAAGCTACATAGGGCGTAGTTATTAAATCGCTTAGATATTTATGACACTCCGCATTAATCTTGCCCGGATATTCGCGATGGACAATCTTTAACTTGCCTTCCAACCTGGCAATTGCTTCTTTAGTTTTCTTGAGATGATGTTCATTGCTGGAGTCAGCAATAAATATCCAATGTTTATATTCTACTTCCGCATAATAATTGAGCAATCTAATTAAATAATCAGAACGATCTTTTGTGGTTACTGTAATGGTAATCATTCAACCTTATCCTCTATAACATAAGTGTTTTTACCAAGAAAAAATGTGTTCTGCCGGTAAATTTGTTCAAGCTCATGCAATTCCTGTTCAGTAAACGGTTTTAAAGCACTGGCAACTACATCCTCCTCAACCTCAGAGGGATGCAGCATCCCTGGAATAACGGTCGAAACAGCTTGATACGACAAGCAATATTTTAAAGCGATATCAACTGCAGTTTGTTTTTCTTTTGCCATAATTGCCTTGAGGAAAAGCTTATAAGCATTGGCCCAGCATTTCCTTTGTTCAACAGACCAGGTACTACGGTGATCATTTAAGGCAAACTGTGTAGCAGCATTATATTTACCAGTCAAAAAACCAAAACAAAGCGGGGTTCTAGCAATCAGGCCTACCTCATTTTTAACACACAAATCAAATAAACCATTTTCAATTGCCCGCATGTCTAGCAAATTAAAATTAACCTGGACAGATTCAAAACCAAGTTTTATTGCTTTCTCGCCATCATTAGGCAAAGCCAGTGAAATACCATAAGCACGAATTTTTCCCTGCCGCTTTAATAACTGAAGTGTTGAAATAATGGATTCATCTTTCTCGATTAAATTAATCGGCGGACTATGTAACTGATAAAGATCAAGATAATCTGTTCTAAGCCTCTTCAAGCTCTCCTCAATTGATTTTTTTATGTGCTGAGAAGAAAGATCAAGCGGCCCTTTGTGTTCAAGAAATCCTACTTTGGAAGCAATAACTATTTTATCCCTCACCCCATGCAACTCTTCACCAATTAAAGTTTCACTGTGCCCATAACCATAAACATCCGAAGTGTCATAAAAAGTAACTCCCAACTCATAAGCTCGGCGCAAGGCTCTTTTTGATTCGTTATCATCCGTTTCGCCATATGAAGAAGCCCCGGTTGATACACCACCAATTCCCCAAGCACCAAAACCTATTTCAGAAATCTTTATTCCCGTCTTTCCAAGTTGTCTATATTTCATATTATGAACTCAATTTAAAGCCGTAATTTCCCCTTTTCCTTATAATATTTACAAAAGTATTCTATTGTTTCTTTTAAGGCTTCTTTAATTGGTGTATATTTAAATTTAGATAATTCAGTAAACCTTGAATTATCTGTGTTTTTTCTAAGCTGACCTTTCGGTTTTGAAGTGTCAAATTCAAGTCTTTCTTTGTCTATTCCCAATATATCGGCAACTAAATGAGCAAATTCTTTAACTGAAAATTCTTCTATTGTCCCAATATGCAATATTTGGGGATCATCATAATTATCAAGACACCAGAGACAAGCACGGGCAATATCCTTAGCAGAAGTAATTTCTCTCAAGGGAGACCCATCCCCCCAAATTGTGATCTTGGATTGTTTATCTTTGTTTTCGTAAAAACGCCTGATCAAGGCAGGTACCATCGTGGAGGATTTTGTATTAAAATTACTACGAGGCCCTAAAATACCATTTGGCACAACACCAACAACCGAAAGATTATATTCAGTCCGATAAGCTCTGATCATCGGCTCGACTAATCTTTTAGCAAAAGCATAGCTGTAATTAGACGGATGAGGTTCACCATCATGAATATATTCTTCTTTAATCGGATAAGCTACCTTGGTCGGGTACATTCCGGTAGAAAGAGTCATAACAACCTTTTTTATCTCGCATAATCTAGCAGCCTCCAGCACATTAATATTCATTAGAATATTATCTCTTAATAGAGTCGCTGGATGTTTTATGCTTAGCTCTATCCCTCCGCTAATCGCTGCCAGATGGATTATTGAATCAATCCTATTTTTTACCAAAAAGGATTTAACAGCAGACAGATCCAATAGATTACAATCTTTTGATCCGACAAAGAAAAATTCGTACTCAGGATAATCCGAGACCAGATTCTGCATAGCATCACCAACAGTGGCCGTGCCACCGGTAACTAAAATTCTTTTTTTAATTGATTTACTATTCATTTTTTGTGCTGCCTAAGGAAATCCTCTGTTACATCCAGAAAATACTGCATTTGGTCAGTATTCAAATCCTGATGCAAGCCAATATGTAACCCGTTATGGCCAATGTATTCCGCAACAGGAAACTGCCCTAGTTTATATCCTAAAAAATTAAACCCCGAACATTGGGTTGGCATGGACCAAAATAAATTTCTGGTATCAATGCCATGTTGACCTAAATATTCCACAAATTGATCACGAGTAAACTTGGCCTCCGAACTAAGAATAACGGGAAAAGCATGTGGCCCAATAAATTCTCCAGGCTCCTCCTTAATGCTGGTTAAAAGTGGAGCAAATTTATCAAAACGTTCAAGCAAGTAAAGCAAGTTAGCTCTTCTTTGTTTAAGATACTTAGGCCAATCTTCCATATTTCCCAAGCCAACTGCCGCTTCCAACTCATTCATTTTACAGGAATAACCAATGCGCTCGAAAACAAAACGAATATCAATGCCATTCTTAAAGCGTTTAGCACATCTCTGGGTACTAGTATTAGCAACACACTGCCGGCAAGAACAGGAACGGCCGTGAGAACGCAGCGATCTCAATATTTCAGCAAAAGCAGAATTATTCGTGGTTACCATCCCACCTTCAACTGAAGAGATCATGTGAGCCGCATAGAGACTATAAGCTGCCATATCTCCAATTGAACCAATATTTTTACCTTGGTATTTACTCCCATGAGCCTCTGCCGCATCTTCAATTACATAAAGCTTATGTTTCTTGGCAATGTGCATTATCCTGTCCATCTTAGCCGGCTTACCCATAAGATGAACCGGCATTATCGCCCTAGTCTTATCAGTGATCACCTCTTCAATTTTATCTGGGTTAATATTTAAAGTATCCATCTCAACATCAACAAAAACGGGAGTGAATCCAGCGTGCAAAACAGCATTGCCTGTAGCCACAAAAGAGAGGGAAGGAATTATAATCTCATCCCCTCGTTTAGCACCATAATCATAAAGAACCGCTAAGGCTAAAACATCCGCATCAGTCCCACTACTCAGAGCAACCGCCTCTTTTGTACCAATCAGCGCTGCATATTGTTGCTCCAACTCTCGCACATATTTCCCGCTGGTCAGCCTGCCTGATGCCATAACCTCAGTTACCAGTTTTTTCGCACCGTCAGTTACAGACATGGTACCAAAAGGAACTTTTAATTGTTTTTTTACATTATCCATTTTATTTAATGATTCTCAGGGCCATAATAAATTATTTGACTACCTAAGCCTTCAAATTTGAAGGGCACATGCAATAAAGGCTTTAGCGCCTTTTTAACGCCAGCCTGATTCTCGGGCCTAACAAAAAACAAAATAAATCCTCCCCCCCCAGCTCCTAAAAGCTTACCTCCAATAGCACCAGCCTTAATAGCTGTTTCATAAATCCGATCAATATTTGGGTTGGATATTTTTGAAGTTAAACTGCGTTTTATTTTCCACGTTTCATGAAGCAGCTTGCCAAATTCATCAAGATCCCGGCTTGAACTTAAAATAGTCACAGCTTCATCAACCATAGCATGCATAGTCCTTAGTTCTGTTTTTTTATTGGGTGTTTGCTTAATCTGTTCCTCCGCAATTTCTGACGCAGTTCTAGAAAACCCAGTAAAAAACAACATTAAATGATTTTGAAAATTTTCAAGCCTATCCGGACCCATAATCACAGGTTGAACTAAAATATTATTATCCTTGGCAAAGGTTATTTTATTAAACCCGCCAAAAGCCGCCACCGTTTGGTCTTGCGAGCCAACATTTTCCCTTATTTTTTCCTGTTCAACATGGATGGCATCAAGTGCCAATTGTCTCTTGCTAACCATGCAACCTTTTAAAGCGTGCAAAGCGTGTAATAAACCTACTGTAAATGAAGAACTTGAACCAAGGCCGGTGCGGGCAGGCAAATCGCCATCGTGATGGATTTCGATCCCCCGTTCTAAATTCATAAAACCCAAACATTCTCTGACTGAAGGATGATCAATCTCAGTAAGTAAATTAACTTCTTCCCTTTTTGAATAAACAATACGATATTTATAATCAAAGAAAGGAGGCAAATACCGACAGGTAATAAAACAATACTTGTTAATTGAAGCAGAAATAACCGCTCCACCATTCTCATCATACCAAACAGGATAATCTGTTCCACCTCCAAAAAATGAGATTCGAAAAGGGGTCCTGGTAATGATCATCTAAAAACACCTCCCAAAATTAGACATTTGCATATTGATTCCTTTTGATAACTTGATACCCCTTCACTAGCTCAGCAATCCCATCTTGAAGAGAAACCTGCGTTTTAAAACCAGTTTTCTCAATCTTTTCATTGCTTACGATATAGTCCCTCTTATCAGGGTCTTCGCCAATCTCCGACTCGACAAAATAGAATTCTGGGACTTGCTTTTTGATTTCTTCGCAAAGCTTCCATTTGCTAAGATTAGCCTCACTTAGACCAATGTTATAAGGCTGGTTCTTCATTTTATCGAAATTGTTAAGCGAGTGGATAAATGCTCGGCTAATATCGCGAACATGAGCATAGTTGCGATCAAAATGAGCTTCAAATAAAACCAAAAAGCGGTCAAAAACTGCTCGGTAAGTAAAATCATTAACCAAAAGATCCAATCTCATCCTAGGACTAATACCAAAAGCCGTGGCCAGCCTTAAGGTTATCGCGTTTCCAGAGTCAAGCAACATTTTTTCTGCTTCTACTTTTAATTTACCATACAGAGAAACAGGTCTAAGCGGTGTTTCTTCTGTGCAAAATTTACCTTTTTCACCTACTCCGTACCCACTATTAGTTGTTGGAAAAATGATTCTTTGATTTGGACTACGCTCTTTAAGCATAATCCTGAGTGCATCTAAAATTACTGTTTCTGCCGCCACTGGATCCTTTTTGCAAAGAGGTGCTCCTGTTAGACAGGCTAACGGAAAAACCACATCAACATCTTTCATCACCCGGGCAATTAAATCTTTATCTCTCACATCGCCACGAATAATTGTTAAATTATGGTTATGACAACAATCCAACAATGAACTTTGGTTATACATAAAACTATCAAGAACCACAACTTCGTATCCTGCCAATAATAACTCGGGCACCATAACAGCACCAATATAGCCAGCTCCACCAGTTACTAGAATTTTCATTTTAAGTTCTCCTTTAATTCCATGAAATTATTTGCTTAATAATGGTATCAACATCTAACCCGCAAGCAGCCTGCAAGGAACCTCGATCCCCATAAGAAAAACACTGTTCATCAGCAATAGCCAATCGTTTTAAGCGTTTCTCTGCCTGATGATCCAATAGAACTTCAGCAATAATACTTCCAAGCCCTCCACTCACAAGATGCTCTTCAAGAGTAACTATCTTTTTTACCTTTTCAATAGATTTTAAGAAAGAAGTATGGTTAAACGGCTTTAAGCAAAAAACATCTATTACTCCAGCATCTATCGAATGCTGAGCTAATTCTCTTGCAACCTCAAGGGCCCTACCAACCATCAAACCGGTAGCAATGATGTAAAGATCTCGTCCGGATTTGACAACTGATAAACCTCGGTTAAAATCAACTTCTTGGTTTTGATAATAAAGAGGGGTTTTCCCTCGATCCAAACGGATATATTTAGGTCCAGGCATTTTATAGGAGTGTTCTGCCAGTGCAGCAGCAGCAATTGAATCAGCCGGACTAAACACATTCATATTTGGCAAAATACGCATCACCGCGATATCTTCTACAGCATGATGAGTAGGCCCAGCAGTATCATAAGCAAACCCGGCACCAACTCCCACCGCAGTAACAGGAAGATTCATTAAACACAAATCAATTTTAATTTGTTCAAAACAGCGTAAGGTAACAAATGGAGCAATTGCATACATATAAACAATTTTATTGCTAAGCGCCAACCCTGCCGCAACGCTAACCATGCTTTGCTCTGAAATACCTATATTGTAATATTGGTCAACCAAATCCTGCCTGAATTTATCAAGACTGGGCGCACCAAAATCATCAACCAGAAGAATTACCCGCTTATCTTGTTTGGCAATAGTATAAAGTCGGTCAAAAAAAGCATCACGCATATGCTGTTTAGAAATTGCTGTGTTATTCACAAGCCAATTCCTTCCTGGCCAATGCAATTTGCTCGCCAGCCGGCACTTTAGTATGCCACATGGGTTTATTTTCCATAAAAGAGACCCCTTTACCCTTAACAGTATGGGCAATGATCATCAAAGGTTTTTTGCTATTTCGATTACGAAAATCACTAAAAGCTTTCAGAATTTCAACATAAGAATGGCCATCAATTTCAGCAACATCCCAACCAAACGATAACCATTTTTCTGCTAAAGGATCTAAACAAATACAATCTTTAGTAAAATCCGTAACGCATATTTGATTGCGATCAATAATACCAACAAGATTGTTAAGTTGGTGTCTAGCCGCAAATAGCGCAGATTCCCAAACCTCACCCTCAGAACACTCTCCATCACCCATAAGTACAACTGACCGGTAATCTTTTTGATCTAATTTTGCTGCTAAAGCCATTCCGGCTGCAATACCCAAACCATGTCCCAAGGATCCTGAAGTAGCTTCAATACCAGGAAGAACCTTGTCAGGATGCGAACCCAATTTACTGCCGAATTTACAATAATCTTGTAAATCCTTAATAGAAAAATACCCTAAATCTGCCAAAATTGCATATAATGCCGAAGTAGCATGGCCCTTGCTTAGTATAAACCGGTCTCGATCTTCCCACTCAGAATTTTTAGGGTTCAGACAAAGGATTTCACCATAATAAAGAGCCACCAAAAGATCAGTACAAGAAAAAGCAGATACTAAATGACCTCCACCAGCAACACACATCTCCATGGATTGTGTACGCACCCATTTAGCTTTATTTTTTAGTTCAACTTCAATTTTGGGCATATGCATTCTTAAAATACCATTGATAAGTTTTTCTAATTCCATCCTCTAGAGAAGTAGCTTTAAAATCACCAATAATGCCAAGAAGTTTATCCGCACTTAAATCTTTTCTAAATTGTCCGTCCAGAGACATGGGATCAAACTCTATCTCCAGATCCTCTGCCTCTATTGCCCTTAAAGCGATCTGAGCTATTTCTTTGATAGAGATGTTTTCCTTGGGAGCCACATTAATGAAGTCCCCGTCCTTATGTTTTTCTAAAAGCAGCAAAATAATTCTAGCCAAATCTTCAGAATACAAATATTGCCGCAAAGGTTTCCCTGACCCCATAAGCTTAATAACTTTATCTCCTCTAAGTTTTGCCGTATGAATTTTTTTGATGAGCGCAGGAATAAAGTGGCTGTTTTTCTCACTAAACTTATCATTTGGCCCATATAAACTACAAGGAATAATCGCAAAAAAATCACAATTGTGTTGGGTACGATAAGCTTGTATTTGCGTCAAGAGAGCTCGTTTAGTCATAGCATAAGAAAAATTTGTTATGGCTGGAGGGCCAGCATATAATTGTTCCTCTTGCATGGGATAATTATCAACAACATCGGGATAAGCACAATTACTACCAAACGCAATTAAACGCTCTACCTGAAATTTACGCGCATATTGCAAAACATAGGCATTCATTAGAATATTCTGGTCAAAAAAATCAGCCTGATGATTCATATTATCAAGAATCCCTCCCACTCTGGCTGCTAAATGAATAACTTTTTTAGGAGTAAATTTTTCAAACATCGCCTGAACCTGATCTTCTTTAGATAAATCATAATTTTTTGAATTGAGGAAAATAGCATCCGGACATAGTTTTTTTAAAGCATTACCAACTAATCCTGTCCCTCCAGTAACCAGCAGTTCTTGCTTATACTTAATCAAGCTTATTTATAACCTTCTTATAAGCCTTTTTAACTTTCCCAGGTAAATCCGGACTTACAAGCTGAAGAATATGCTTTCCCAAAACCCGATACTGTCCACCAATCTTAGCGGCTTTAAGCACACCCTTCCTAATCAATCTCCGAAACGTAGAATCAGATATTTTAAGAATGGAAATAGTTTCTTGGGGGGTATAGATTTCATTTTCATCAATTACCATATAAAAAGTATAGCACTTAGGCAAAATCTGTCAAGAGCCTATCTAAATTAGCCAAGTCTAGCCAAAAGTAACCAAAAGAAAAAGCATCAAGCACTATATTTTGCAACTATTTGCTTAAAGCTATCCATCATCTCAGAAGGAACTGGAATACCATTTTTAGAACGCATTTGATAATTTTTCTTTTCCGGGTCACCAGGTACCATAATCGGATTGCGAGGATCAAATATCGGCTCATTTCGCAATTCATCCATCATTTTCTTTAGGCGGGTTTTAAATGTTTTCAAGTCCTCAAAACAATCAATTCTAATCGCAGCAAAAAAGTGCCCCAACAATCTCTTTTCCGACATGGGAGTGCCAAACATATGGCTTATTTTTGGCCCCAATGGCGCACCAGTCAACAAACCACATAGAATTTCAACCATCATACTAAGACCAAAACCCTTATAAAGCCCAATAGGAAAAAGATGCTTGGCTTTATCTGGATCTTGAGTTTCTCTGCCATCTTCATCAGCTGCCCAGCCAGCAGGAATGGGCTCGCCTCGTTCCTTAAACATGTTCAGTTTATTAAAAGTTGTAGGTGTTGTCGCCATATCCAGACAAAAGGGACCCTCTCCTTCACAAGGAGCAACAAAGCAAACAGGATTATTGCCTAAAAACGGGCGCTTACCTCCATAAGGAATTACATGAGCAGTGGCATTTGTAAAACTCAAGCCAATCATGTCTTGTTTTGCCGCTTCTAAAGCGTAATAAGCTGCAGCACCAAAATGGCTAGAATTATAAACCGTTACCGCTCCTATCCCAGACTCTTTAGCCAGCTTGATAGCTTTTAACATTGCATCCATTCCAGCTGCGTGTCCAGGTGCATGATCAGCATCCAGTTTCCCGGTTGAGGCTGCTGTTTGTGAAAAAGAATACTTTGGGTTTTTATTTAGCCGGCCACCCTCAAATCCCTTTAAATAATGGGGGAATAAGCGAATGCCATGAGAATCTACCCCTCGCAAAGAAGCCTGAATAATTCCTTCTATTAAATGCTCGGCCACATCTTTTCTTACTCCAATATTATCTAAAACAGAATGAAACATTTTTCTAATTGTTTCAGCTGGTACATTAATTATGCTCATTTTTTTGTCTCTCCAATAGATTGCTTCCAATCCTTAATTAATTTCTCGGCAAAATGAATGCCTAATTCGTCTCTAACCTCAACTAAACTGTAGGGATCATTCACTTCAATAATACCAACTTTTTCTCCTAATAAATGTCCGGCTCGCAAAAAAATCGGATGAGTAGCACAACCCAAACTTTGGACTCCCAGATACATTGGTTCTTTAAACTTTCGTGGAACAAACCCCGCATCAACCCGCTTTAACTCACCTTGATTATTAATCCAGCAAGCCCGAAATTCTGGTTTAGCAGCAATAACACTATCTAAGCCCTCTTTAACCAAGCGTAAAATCAATTGATCAATAAATCCCTTAGGACGAAATGGAAAAGTGCTCTCCAACGTCACTATAATATCAGCAATAACCCCTTTTTTCTCTAACTCCTTAAGAGTATATTGATAAACATGCTCAATATCCACATCCTCTTTTGACAAGGATGGGTCACGTAAAAAAGGTACTTCTGCCCCAGCCTTTTTCGCGATTTCTGCCAATTCTTTTGAATCAGTAGAGACAATAACTTTTTTTATAAAAGGACAGGCTTTGGCACTGGCAATCGAATATTCCAACAAAGGCTTATTATTAAGCTTAAGCACTTGGCCTCTCACTGGAATAATAGCAATGACATTTAATTCTTTTAAATCCAGATGTTGGAATTCATAACCATCTTCTTTCCCAAGATTTTCTAAAATTTTTACCACATTAGTACATCGTTCTTGATTTTGATTCTGATGAATACCATGGTGATGATAAACACTGGCCTCCGGTTCATAAATTAATTTATAACCAGCTTTAACAATTTCCTTAGCCCATAAGCGGTCTTCAATATTAGTAATTTTTTCATCAAAAGGAATCTTATCCCAAATATCTCGACGAATCATACTATTGGCATTATGGAAAAAACTATCCTTGGTTTGGATTTTCTTGTCTAAACCAAAAACCGTCAGCAAATCCCTCTTGTCAGTGTCAGAAGTGAAAGACATAGGCTCCTGCCTGCCATAAACACCAGCCACTTTATCGTCGCTAAAATTAGCCAACAAATTACCTAGCCACTCGGTGTTAACTGGGATACAATGAGCAGATAGGCAAACAATATATTTTCCCTGCGAAGCACGGATCCCAATATTAATTGCCTGGCCCGGCAAAAATTTATCAATCTTAATTATTTTTACCGGATACTTCTCAGCTTTTTTTACTGTTTGGTCAGAACTATTATTGTCAATTAAAATAACTTCGAAATCTTTATACGCTTGTTTAAAAATTGCTTCCAGACAAGCCCCAATCCATTTTTCTTCATTATAGGAACGAATAATTATAGAAATATTTTTTTTGCTCATTTTATTTAGACTTATTCCCTCTATATTTAATTACTTTACACGGAACTCCAACTGCCACCGCATAAGCAGGGATATCTTTGGTTACCACGGATCCCGCCCCAATGACTGAACCATCACCAATGGTAACATTGCCTAAAACCGTAACATTGGCCCCTAGCCAAACATCATTACCAATAACAATCGGTTGCTTGATTACCCCTTGTTCTTTAATTAGAACATCCTTACGATCAAAGTTATGCCCTTCACTCACCAGCGTCGCTCCACTAGCCATAGCAACATAATCCCCTATTTTAATTGCTCCGGTTGCTTCTATATATGAGTACTCATGAATTGAAACCCGGTCACCAAGAGTAACATTGCCAGGATTTATTATCGTTACTCCATCACAAATGTTAATCCTAAGGCCAGAACTTTTAAATAGCTTACGATAACAAAAATTCCTAAGTCGTCTAGCCCAAACAAACGGACAATATTTAATTAAACCAATAATTAGTCTAGCAATTAATCTCATAATTTTTCGTACTCCATATTATACCTTTTTTTTACTTTCTTGCCTGTCATAATATATTCTATCAAACGCAAGTCTTCTTCTGTTTTAATAATTAATGAGGATTCTTTACTAACCGGATAGTAGCCAACCTTACCGCAGAGAACTGCATGGCCGCGTTTTTTCATTGATTCAATAAAGGTTTTATTTCTCCACATCATGACCGAATAAACCTGACGAAAAATTGGTGTTAAATCCTGAGTTTGAGCAAAGATTTCTTCTTCATTATAATTGATTGGCTTTTCACCCAGCAAGCAATGAACTTTTTCTTCTTTCACCGTGATTAAGCTGTCAAGCTTCTGCTCGCAAAAATATTCAATTACTCTTTTAACTTCTTCACCAGCTTGCAAAGGAGCAATCGGACTAATCCAGGCGGTTATCTCTCCAGGATTATTAAGCATGAAGTCATATACTACCTCGTCTGTCTTGGTAGTACTGCTGCCCAAACTTTCCGGCCGAAGATAAAAATCAATACCATAACGGTCTGCCAAGACTTTAAACTGCTGGTCATCAGAATTGAGCACAACACGATCAAAAATACCCGACTCCTTTGCCGCATTAATGGCATAATAAATCAATGGCTTACCATCCAATAAAGCTAGATTTTTCGATGGTAGTCTTTGGCTAGATTTTTTAGCCGGGATCATAGCTGTTTTCTTCATAGAGTTCCCCTTTCTTTAATCATTTTAGCAACATGCTTAGCAATAGCCAGAGAAGCAGTCAAACCAGGAGATTCCATCCCCCAGAGATCAAGCCAACCAGGCTCCTTTGCCCAATCAAACTGAAAGTCTTGAACCGGATCACCTGGACCGTAAAGCTTTGGACGAATACCCGCACAGTCAGGATTAAGTCGAGAAATATCAATATTAGGCAAATAACGCTTAATCCCTGCAACCATTTTTTCTACTAACTGGGGATCAAGATCAAAATCTTCCAAATTTTTTGTTTCCTCCACATTAGGACCAAAGCGCAATTCTCCATTTAAGTCAGGCGCGGCATCAACCCTAGGCTCAACCATGCCTGGCATAATTGAGGGATAAATCAGATGCTTAACCGGCGATTTACCTGACAACCAAACATAGCTTCCCTTAGTTGGAAAAAATTTCGGCACAGCTCTATCAGGAAAAATATTTTGACTCAAAGCAGTTGCATACAACCCCGCAGCGTTAATTACCAAACGACTGGAAATTTCCGTTGGTTCCGGCCCGCCCACCTTAACTTGCCAACCATCTTTAATCGGCTTAGCTCCTAAAACAGGCGACGAAGCCGCAAAAATCACTCCACTGGCTTGTCCTAAATTAAACAATGATTTCATTAAACCATGCGAATCAACAATTCCGCTGGAAGGAGAAAGAACGCCAGCAACAGCGCTAACTTCTGGCTCAAGCTTTTTCATTTCTTGCTGATCAAGCATCTTTAAATCAGTCAAACCATTAGCCTCTGCTTGTTTAATTGTTTGTTTTAGACGTGGTATTTCTTTATCGGTAACCGCAACAAATATTTTACCAGTGCGGTTAAACTTAACCTTATGCTTTTTGCAATGTTCATAGAGCAGCTTCTTACCATCAAGACACAAGGTTGCCTTAAGCGAGCCTGTTTGATAATAAATCCCCGCATGAATTGTTTCAGTATTGCGAGAAGAAATCCCGGTTCCATAGCGATCTTCTTTTTCTAGCAAGACAACAGAATTCCCTTGGCTAGAAAGCTCATTAGCAATGGCTAACCCAATTACGCCCGCTCCTATTATGACAACATCGCTATCCATGTTTTCTCCATAAAACCTTAAATTCTTCAATTAATTTGACCATTTGTTCTTTAGGCCCGGCAGAAATAGAAAATCCCTGATCAAAGGGGGTTGGCCAAGGACCACGGACCAAGATATCTTTTTCTTTTAATTCTTGAACAATCTTCTGTGTTAAACTTTTGCTTTTTAGATTCAAATATATAAAATTGGAAGCATTACCACCATTATATTCTAAGCCTAGTTCGTCAAATTGTGCTTTAAGATAAGCTAAGCCTTCTTTAACTTGTTTTATATAATTCTCAACCACAGAAAAATTATCAATAAAAAAGGCTGCAATTTCAGCTGACACACTATTGGTTTCATATCCCGTCCGCATTTTAGATATATAATCAATTATTTTCTTGTTACCAGCTAAATAGCCAACCCTAATCCCGGCTAAACCAAAAGCCTTGGAAAAGGATCTCATCACCAAAACATTGTCATATTTTTTTATAAATTCAATCGCAGTCGGTCCACCATAGGGATAATAAACTTCATCCAAAACCAATAAGGCATTCTGCTCGGCACAATGCTTAGCAATTTTCTCAACTTGTTCTAAGCCTAAGGTTCCTTCAATTGGCACATTGGGATTAGGCAAAAAAACAATTGCAGTTTCTTGGTCAATTGCTTTTAGCAAACCAGCTACATCAAGCTGATAATCATTAATATAGCCAATTTTTCGGTGTTCAAGTTGAAACATGTCACAATATACCGGATACAAGGCAAAAGTTGGGAAAGGAAAAACAATATTATTTTTTTGGTCAGGAATAGTCTCCAACAAAGCTTTAACCGCACCGGAAACTCCTTCGGTAATAAAAATTTCTTCTGCTGACAAGTTTAACCATTGTGCCAGCTTTTGATAGATTTTTTCCATATCAGGATAAAGATTCAGGTTAATCTTACTTAATCTTTCTAACAAGAGCTTTTTAGTTTGAGGATCAAAAGGAATAGTTCGTTCATTTCGGTTTAAATAAAGAGTGGTTTCTGGCGCCTGGTGTATTCCTGCCCTTTTACGAATAATTTGCTGCAAGTGTTTTTTTAGTTTATAACCCATCTATTTTCTCCTCTTTAGCCAGTAGAAATTGCGAAATAGTATTCTCAGGCAAATCACATCCGCAATTAAAGGGACCCCAGCTTTTTCAATACCCCTAACCGAAGCTGGATGGCTCTGCCTGGTTAAGATTTGGACCTTTGCTTTACCATGTTTTCTTAAATATTGGCAGACTTGATTTAAAACATGCGGATAAATTCCTAAACCACGAAATTGCTCTAAAGTATAACATGGACCAATATACCCAGCGGCTTTTTGGTTGGAACTCATAAAATAAGGGTCAGAATAAGCTGCAAAATTTTTCAGCGCTACCCAACTAAGGTGAGCCGGTTTGCCATTAACTGTGTATAAGAATAAAACTCCGCCCTGCCATAATTGGTCCTTATTCAAAATCGATCTTAAAAAAGCAAACTGGCTAAGATCATAGTTGGAGTTATCTAACTCCTCACGGTTGTTAAAAACGATTAGACTTCCCTGGTCAGCTTTGGCCTTAATATCAAATTGTTTTTTATCCGTTATCTCTTGCTCAAAAAGATAAATTTTCTCCAAATTAAAATAATTCTTATAATTGAGCAAATATTTAGTTATGCTTTTCGCTGTCACCATTATCTTTCAACCTTCACCCACTTATTACCGCTCTGTAAGCTTTTATTAACTGCCTCAACCACTGCCGTAGGAATAATTGATTGTTTAAAGGTCGGTCGCTGAGCTTCTAGGCTTTTAACCTTAATCTTGCCTGTCATAACCTGGCTAACATCTAGCAAAAATCGATTAATACTTTCATTGCCATATCCTTTAAAAGTAAATTCATCAGTAGCCGGTTCACCAAAAAAGGATGAGAAATATGGATTAGGTTCTTCAATCCCATTTTGATCAGAAACAATACGAATTCCACGATTTTTTTGGTCAGCCTCATATCTACCCTTGGTCCCTATCACCTTGATCCGTTGATTTGACATAGCCGAAGTGTTTTCCGGATCAACCCAGCTGGTATGAAAACTGCTGCTAAATTTCTTACCTGAGGGCAATTGCCATTCAATTATAGCCTCGATAGAATCGTAGGTATCACAGCCCTGTTTCGCCAAAAAGTTTTTTTGGCCGATAGCCATAGCTCGCAGCGGCCTTGCTCCAGTGGCAAAATGGATAACATCAACATAATGAATGCCTAAATATTGAAAAATATTAGTGTGTTTTACCCATTGGCTAAACTGTTTCAGAGGAATACTTTTGCGCTGGCTGTATTCAATAATAAAGTAAAGCGGGTCTCCGATTAAACCTTGTCTAATTGTATCCCGCAGTTTTAGATTGGATAAATCATAACGTTTGTGAAATTCAACCGCGCCGTAAACATTTTTCTTTTGCTGCAATGCAATTAATTTTTTAACTTCAGCCAAGGTCGGAGCTAACGGCTTGACGACTAAGCAATGAATTCCTCTAGCAAGAAGATTGGCTGCAATCTCTGTGTGAAGATGGTCTGGCACTGAAACAATAGCAGTATCAGCTGAAATTTTCTTATAAGCTTTGGCACCAGCATAGCATTCAATCACAGGACAAATTCGAAACATTTTATTTAGCTGTTTAATCTTAGTCTTAAGTATTCTTAAGGTTTTAGCGCTGGTAGCAGTAATAAATATTTTATTAACCAGATCTTCTTTAACAGCTTGATAAAGCGCCGGCAATATAGTGCCAAAGCCATCTGTTCCCTTACCGCAAACATACATTCCTGCGCCAACAACTAAAACATTCATTTTTTTCATTACTTACCCCTCACTTTTTATTAAATTAGAAAACCAGGCACTAAAATCAACTGCCTGGTCATCAGCAAAAACATGCTTAGCAAATTCCTGGTCTGGCACGGAAAAAATATCTTTTTGCTCTACTAGAGCGGTTAGATAAGCTTTTAATTCTTCTTTGTTGCGCGCCCAAGAAACAGCCTTGTTAACCTCGTTGACCCGAGAAAATGGTTGACAAGGAATATGACAATATCTACCTTCTCCACCATATTGTAGAACCGGAATTTTATTATTAAGTGCCTCTTCAATTGTAGTGGAAGAATAGCTAATTAACAAATCTGTCTCTTTTAAAATGTCTTGAAAAGAACCATCTGATTTAATAGTAATATTATCCGCCAGCGGCACTAGCTCAGCCACTGTTTTAAGAGATAACTCGTAAATGTCCGGCCTCACCCGAAGAATCAACTTGAGCCCTGGTAAAGTAGCTACCACTTTAGATAAATCCCGCAATTCTTGCAAAAACTCATCTGAAGTCCCATAGATATACCAGCGGTTATGCCTTAATTTAAAACTGCCAGCATGAACCAACGTCAAAGGAATAGCTTTATCTCGTTGTTTCTTGATAATCCTTTTACCCCACAGAACAGGCTTTACATTAACAACTCTTTGAGGATCATCAATTAATTTGAGAGCCAATTCTCTGGCATAAGGTGACTGCACAGCACAATAATTATAATCACCAACCATAATCATTTTAGCCATAATTGTATTTTCGCATTGAGCATATTTATTATCTCCTCCGACAACATGAGACCCATGGCTAATTAGAACTGATGGGATATTTAATTGTTTAGCAAAATAACCCAAAGCATTATTAATGCCAAAATCCATTTGCGATAGAATAAAACTCGGTTTAAATTCCTTCAAGGCTAAACCTAAACCATAAGCCTTAAAACGAAAATCCAACATATAAGACAAAAGATCGTTTTTAACCTTATTAATTAGTGGTTGGCCAAAATCAACTCCCTGATAAACAAGTTTCTGGCTCTCTAATGTTTTTACACAAGTCTCTAGATATCTCCTGGCTAAGCTATCATCGTACAATCCAGCAGAGTTTAAAGCAAAAGTCAGCGCCCCACGGTAACCCAAAGAAATCCTCATGATCTTTAGCTGCGGGTTCATATTTTGCAGCTCTTGACATAAGGCGCCCAAGTTAAAACCAAAACCAGGTACTAACAAAGTTTGTTGCTTAGCTAATCTTTTAGCAATTATTTTTAAAACTAAATAACGAACTCGATTAAGCACTTTATCAAGCCAACTTATGGTGGGCTTTTTAGTTTGCTGCTTAGTCTTTGAAGCCTTAATCCCTCGATAACTTATTCTCTGTTTTTGACACAGTTGTTTAACTATACCCGCCAGATAGAGCTGTTCATCCTCAACCCAAGGAGAACCTGTTTTAATCTCCTCATGCTCGCAAACAACCACCTCTTTATATTGACCTGACTTAAAACAATTTGATAACACTTCAATATTAAAAAGGAAATGCCTTCGGATCATACACAAATAATGCAAAAAAGTATCAATAAAATATGTTTCTGGAAGTTGCCCAGGAACAGACTGGAAATCTTTGGCCAAATCATTATCTTTATCCATTAAATCAGGGAAAGAAATAAACTGGTGAGTATCTATCACTTCAACTTTTCTATCTTTTAAATAAACTTGAATATTAGGGTGAAAACAAAGAACTCGACTATTGTTCAGCTCAGCTGACAACAACTTTGCCTCATCAATAGTTTCTAAAATTACTAAAGTGTCTCTGCCCATACTATTTTATTATCCTTTTCAAGATAGCAACTGGATTTGAGACTAATCCATGCACTGGAAAGGCTAAACAAGGTTCATATTGTGGTTTTAGTGGATTACCTGACCAATTAAAATTATAGATGCTGGTTTCAATATTTTGATTATTTAATAGCGCATTTTGAATAACAACTAATTTTTCTTTAGCCACACCGCGAAATAGCGGTGCAATACCAGGGCCAGCCCCACTAGCAACAGCCTGGCGCATCCAAGCCGGCCAGTTCTCAGTTAAAGAATTATTTAACAAATCTGTTAGGTTTTGTTGCCGTATCATTCGCTCCTGCTCAATTGCTGCCAGTAAATCGTTTTGTTGCAACCATTTTTCTAGCTTTTCATCCAAAGCCTCAATATCCTGCTTCATAATTAAGCTTGGCAAATCAGTTTTGATCTTGTCTAATAACTGTTTTGATTGAGCTGTAGCCTTAAACTCAAGATAATGGCCATTAACTCTAACAATTCCCCCACCAGATAAACCCAAAAGTTTCGACAAACTAGTTAAATGGATAAAATCTTTACCGCGTTTCTTTTCTTCTGGACTAAAACCAGCAGAATCAACTGCATCGAGAATAAAAACTGAATCTTTAAAATAATTACCTAACTCTGCTTTGACTTCTTTACTAAACGACCAGCCCCATTGTTCATAAAGCAAAACCCCATCAACTTTTATTTTATTAGCTATAACTTCATTCAGAGGAATAGGCATGGCATAGCGTGCCACCGCACTAACAACACAATGTGAGCTCCACTCAGGCACTGCTACACGAGCAGAACGGCCCAAGTTAACAGCTGAAATTGCCGCACTTAAAGCCTGACGTCCACTAGGAAAAACATATTTTAAAGGAAAAGCCGCTTTGTCTGATAGAAGTTTATGCTCCGGATTAATTGTTCTCCACAAACCAATTATTTTGTTGTTTTTTTTCATTGGATAATCCTTATTTCTTTTTTAAATTCAGACCCTGTAACCGGATAAGCCACTGACTCTTTAAAGCGTTTGATTGCTTCACTTCCCTCAGCCATAAAAGCAGCAGAATCACTTAAGATTCGCTCAAAAGATTTCAAACCAGCTTCCTTTGAATAGAAAGCTATCTCACCTTGCTTCAGATCATCAGCTATATTCTGACCTAATAAAGCAGCCCGCTTATATTCATCCTGAGAATGAAAAACCAAAGTCGGCACGCCAGATTGTACACACTCAGCAAAACCAGTACTAATAGTATCCCAAAGTACAATGTCTGCCTGATAATAAAGAGCAGCTGGCTTTTCTTTTACCAATTGAACTCTGTTCTCGGCAATTTCCTTAGCCATGATTTTTTTAATTGGATCATTGGTGTAAGTACCAGGAAATGGCTTATACCATACTTTCATTCCTGGATACTTAGCTAATAATTGTTTAAGCATGGTTAATATTTGCATTCTAAGCTGCAAACTTTTCTCTGGAGTGGGATCTTCAATATCCGTCATAAAATCAAGCAATGGCCCCGAAGGATATAAAACCGTAAAGGCTGTCGGATTAATTGGTCTTTTTTTCCATTTCTTTATGTTATTTAGAAAAACACTGCCAGCATTTACAATTTTAAGATTATCAAGTTTTTCTTCGCCTTTTAACCAATTACAATTCTTTTTACCCCAAAAGATATAATAATCAACAAAAACTAATTCGTTTTTAACAAATTTATAAACCCAGTGAGGAATAGCTGCTCCATGTTCCTGCGCAACTAAGACTGCCCCTTTCCTTTTAGCCAAAATACCAAAGAGTTTACAATTTTCATTTGAAACAAAACCCACAAACGAATGTAATTGTTTAATTGGCCAGTTTCTTATAAGTTTCTGGTAATGTTTGTGCCGTTCGGCTAATCCCTCTACCACAGCAATCGGTAAAATATAATCAACAAATTCCGCCAAACGCGCGACTAGTAATGTTTTCTGCTTTTCCGTTAAAGAAGTTAAGAAACCGTCAATCTTGCTCGAAAAAACACGTTCACAGCAAGCGCGGATTTTTTGTCTGATTTGAGCATCTGCTTTGTGGCTTTGACCTTCAAAATCAAAATGGAAAATTTGTGATTTTGGCAAAAACTCTTTCATCCATTTTGAATATTCACCAACAATGGACGGTTTTTCTAGTCTCACCCGTAAGTTAGCCAAAAACTTCGTGATGCGCCATTTTATAGCCCCGGGAGTAAGCTTATTTTTATAAACCAACTTATTTTCCCGCGGTAAAGATGTGGCTTGAGTCTGAGCTATGTCTGGCGACTGAAAAACATCGGCCAAATCATTAAGCAATTTATAATTCAAGTAAAAATCATAGTAGTAAACCACCACCGCTTCCTGTGTATCTTTAAAATGGTGCTGCTCACCCGCAACCTGTGGATATTTTTTTGGACAATGAGCTTGCCGCATCATTTTTTCAATAAAGAGGTTTACACCAACGTGAAGCGGAAAACGAACCAAAAAAGTAAATTCCCATAAGCTGAAATCCCGATAAATTGCCAATCCAGCTTGATGCAATTCTTTGATGATATCGTCAATCAATTGATTGGCTTTTTTGGCTGTTTCTTTTTGATTATATTTATCAGTCCAATCCACGACTATGCTCCTTAATAATTTGCTGGAGATTATGCTCCAGTTCTTTTTTCATATATTCTTCATTGTAATATTTAATCCCATGAAAAATTGGTGCAGTCCGGCCGCCAAAACCTCGCTTAAAAAGAGAAATTTGTAAATGCTTGGGTGATGGCACATCAAAAAACTGGGGACCAAATTGCTGCAAGCCTATTTCATAAGTTTTATATCCGTTTTGTTTTAGCCAGGCAATTATCTCCCACTGGATAACATGAGAGATCGGGATTTTAGTTACAAACTCTGGATCATCACTAGCCGAGCTATAATAAGCAGTTTCTTTGTAAACATTAACATAAGAAAACCCGACAAACTTATCATCTTTACTAACACCAAACAGCACGCCTTCGCCAGAAACCAGCCAATCATACATTAAATCAAATGTCTCTCTGCCTCGAGTAACTCGGCCAGAAGCCTTGTGATGTAAAAGCCGATATTGTTCAAAGGCTTCTTTATCAGGATTCTCTTTACTAAAAACGTGAATTTGATAAAACTTCTTGCCGCGGTTAACATCGTATTTATGCCCTTTTCTTAAAGCGCTCCATAACTGATCAAGCGGCAAAGTAAGATCGATTAACTGCGTGTTAACTGGGGCATCAAAATAGCCGTACTTCATCATCCAGTTAAACTTTGGTTTTTTCGGTGCCAGCATCGTAATGCGAAAGCAACTACGAGTAACATTATTTTCCAAGGCTAAACCGTCAAGATGCTCAAAAATATACTTAATTACTTTTTCCCGGCGCTGTTCACTAAGATCATTGCGTAAAGCCGGAGTTATACCATAGCGGCGGCCACCATAAGAAAACTCATAATGATTTTCATCTCCTAGCTCACTGCGTTTTTCCAAAAACAAAGGCACTACAGCTAAAACACCCGAATCATCTTCCACAAAAAAGCTTAAACTCTTTGAACAGTATCTTTCCTTACTATATTGATAGTTCATTTCTAGCCATTTGGAAGTATGCACAAACCAGGCATCATCAGATTCTAGACAGAATTTGTCCCAGTCTTTGTATTTATCTTTTGTTAGAGCAACAGTTTTCAAGCGCGCCTCCCTAAATTTTCTGCTTTAAAATTAGTCAGAAAATGCGGTAACAATTGAGAATTGTAGCTAATCTTATAATCTCCCCTGGCAGGCGAATTAGCACCTAAAAAATCGTATTGAGTTAATTTCTTTTCATTCATTACATATGACATATTATCCAAAGTAATAATTGTCCCGCTACCAGAAGATCGAAATTCCGGATCATTGCCATTGAGTACAGCATAGCCACGCTTACTGTCATATATCAGCAGATAAGCAGAAACTATAACTCCATCAATCTTGCAAACAGTAACCCGACCAAACTGCTTGGCCAAAGCCCCTTTGGAAATATTTATAGCTAGTTGCTTAACTGATTCTGCCATTTGAACATTTTGCCGCGCCAAGGTCTTAGCCTGTAATTCACATAACAATTCAACATTATCTGACTCTTCAATTACACACTTGTCTCGTTTAGCATACTCACGTCTGCGCGATTTACGAGTCTTCATCAGATATTCATCAAAACTAAGATTTTTAAAATCAACAATAGCTGAATACCAGACTGAAACATCAAATTTACCTTGCTCCGGAGTATGATAATTTTTCCACAAAAAAGGCCGCACATCATTTAACCAGGGTGAATGCATTAAAGAAACAGAACCATAAATTTCGATTAAATGATTAATAATCACTTCCGAAACATCATATTCTTCTTCATTTTTATCATAAACAACATCACGGTCAAGCGATCGACATAAAACTCCCTGATAAGGAGTAAAGGGATACGGTGCTGCAAGCGGTTTCTGATGCTCATCTTCTAAAATTACCGTACCACCAGCCAAATGATCTCCTTTTTTGACTAAATAAATAGAATACTTTTCGTTTAGACAATCAAGATAAGCAGTTTTAGAAAATATCGTACCTTGGGGAGAAGCTTCTACAAAATTATCCCAAAGCTCCTTATCCTCACATTTATTAAACGTGTAATTAGCCATTTAGTTTTTCCTCCCTTGCCTGCCGGCAGGCAGGCTGAAAAAATGATTTTATTCCTTCAAACGGCAACGAAAAAGTAAGTTTACCTTGCGGCAAAACAGTAAGGACTTCTTTCCCAACCTTGTCTCCAATTACTAGCCCCATGCTATCACCGCCAACAATACAATCAGCCCAAGCACAATCTTCTACTAACGAGGTGTTACTACTAAATTCAATTGGCAAGCCCGGACACTTTTTTAACGAATCAAGATACTTGTTTTTGTCTGGCAACTCGCTAGGATGTTTGCGCAAGCGCAGCTGCCAAGGTTTATTGCTAGGAATTTTCCCTGGTAAAGCAGCTAGAAACTTATCCATAATTTCCTTTTCTGTAACTCCGAAATAATAACCATCACCAAACTTTTTTTTCGCATGCTCATAAATAGGCTCACAAATATATAATATATTGAGAAAATCATTCTTTTTGTTTTTAACTTGCAGATTATCAATCTCTTGCTTAATATCCTCAAAATATGGGTTAGGTTCTAAGTGGAGTTTTAATTCTTTCGGCAAGGTTTTCTGAGCTTCCTTTAAGGCTTTTTCATCACCAACCCACAACTCATTTGGCAGAATCCATTTATCATTATCTTTAAACCGTTCTGGATAATTTGTCCAATGGTCAACAAAAGAAACACACTGCTTTTCTTGAGACTTCGCTATTTTCATGGCAACTTTCTCTAAATCAGAGCCCCAACCCGTTCCAGTCAGCACTAAGTCAACTTGCTTTATTAAAGCTTTAAAATTTTCTCTGCTCATATTTTTTATGTTTTTAATCTTCTTATTAAATATTTCTTTAGCCGGGCCTTCTAAAACAAACAAATAGTTGTTTTCTGGATGACGCCTAACCCAAGCAGAAACAATTTCTGCCCCTCCAGCATCATGGCTAACAATTAAACATTTCATCTTAATATTCCCTCAAATACAATTTAAGTTGCTGCAAAATCGGCAACCTGATTAATTGACGATAAAGATAGCCAGAAACATAGTTTGCTTTCAATTTTAATCCAACCATCCTCAGGATAATCTTGTAGAGTGGCTTTTGCCCCTTATATACATAATAATCAAACCAGTCATAACTTTTTTGGATCAATCGCTTGGGAAAAGTTGGCAGGTCAAGAATTGCCTTTCTTCTTTCTAGCTGACTATCAATTTTTCCTGTCAGCAATCCCTGACTTTTGGTTAAGCGATATAAATCTGTACCAGGATAAGGAAAAAAGATTGAGGTAAAATGCCAGTCCGGCAAACATTCTCGATTTATCCGAACTGTTTCTTGAAAATCTTCCAGAGTTTCAGTAGGAAAACCAATCATGTTATAGAAACAAACTTTCAAACCATTTTGCTTGGCTAGGCGAACAGCCTCAATAATATCCTGATTAGAATAATTTCTTTTTAGAACTTCCTGATGCAATCTAGCACTACCTGATTCCAGGCCAATATTAATAAAGCGAAAGTTAGCTTTCTTAAAAGCAGCAAATAGTTCTTTAAGGTCAGCTTTGGGCGTAATTCTTATATTGGTCCCAAATGAAAGCTCTAGACCTTCTAAAGCGTGACACAATTCAATTGCCCAAGCTTTGTTTTGCGCCATAGTTTCTACTTCCAAATAAATTTCTTTAAGATTTGGGAACTTGGTTTTAAGCTCTTTAATCTCCGCCACAATATTGGCTGGTGAACGATATCTGACATAATTACCCTCTGCCAAACGTCTCAAAGCATGGTTACAACAATAAGTACACTGAAAAGGACAACCTCGTCCCACCAAAACAGGCAATCGAGTAATTGGGATATCCTTTTCTATCTGATCTAGCCAAATTTCACGGTCAGCAAAAGGCAAACTGTCTAAGTCTTGCAAATACGGTCGAGTTGGATTTTTTTCTGTCTCTCCATTATCTTTCAACCAAAGATTTGCAATCAAAGAAGGTCTTTTCCCTGACTCAAGTTGCTTTACTAATTCAAGCACGGGAAATTCCCCCTCGCCCACACACACAGCATCAAAGCTATCCACTAGAACACCTTCTGGATTTAAAGAAACATGTGGTCCACCAATCAAAAGATAAATATTAGGATAAGAAAACTTGATAAAGCTGGCCATCTCCGACATAAACTCATATTCACTGGCTACAGTAGTGAAACAGATTAGATCTGGTTGAAATTCTAAGCAACAAAGTTCAATTTTCTTTTTGTTCTTATCTCCCATGATTCGACTTAAAATAAGTAATTTCGTATTATGCCCATGTTTTTTTAGCAAAGCAGAAATATATGAAATTCCAAAACTGATTTGCTCAAGAGTTCGCAATGGCTTATCAGTTGATTGAACATCATCAAATGAATTAATAAACAAAATTCTCAAGCTTTTAACTCCTCCAGATTGGCCCAAACTTTCTTAAACGCCTTGATTACTAAATCAATTTCCGCAGACTGATAATTATTGACACAGAGGTCTAAGCCCATGTAAGACGAAAAATGAAGTTGTTCTGCAACCGGACAAATACCTTTAGCATAGCTAACCTTGCCTTTGTAAATCCCACCAGTCCAAGGAAAACCGCTTTTTCCATAAGCAATTCTTTTTTGATATAGAGGTAACTGATAAAGAAGTTGATAGCCCTGTCCAATATTTGGAACTCCCTCAGCGGTTAAAGCTTCAACAATCTTCTTCCGATCAACTTTTAATTCGGCCAAATCAAGAATTAAAGGATAGACATAATAAACATGAAAACAATCATCCATCACAACAGGAAGTCTTAATCCCTTTAAACCTTTTAAGCCAGCAGTTAATTTATCAGCCACCGCAATTCGTCCTTTGATCAGTTTTTCTAACTTTTTCAACTGTTCAATCCCTATGGCAGCTTGCGGCTCAGTTAAACGGAAGTTAAAACCCAACAAATTAGTAAAATCAGTCACTCCCTTACCCTCGGCCGCCACTTCCGCATGGTTGCGAATTAATTGCATTCTTTCGGCCAATTTCTCATCATTTGTCACACACATCCCACCTTCACCAGTATGAATATGTTTATGATAGTTCAGACTGTATACCCCAATGTCGGCAATAGTCCCAACAGCTTTGCCCTTATAAATGGCTCCCGGAGCCTGAGCGCTGTCTTCTATCACTTTTAAATTATGTTTTTTAGCAATTGCCATAATCTCATCTAATTGGGCAGCTTGACCAAAAATATCTGTCACCATTATAGCCTTAGTATATGGAGTGATATTTTTCTCAATAGATTTTGGGTCAAGGTTAAAGGTTTCTGGTTCAATATCAGCAAAAACAGGAATCGCGTTCCAAACTAATATTGCCGTAGCCGAAGCTGACATTGTCCAAGGGCTAACAATCACTTCGTCACCCGGCTCAATTCCAATCGCACCGATTGCAGCCATTAAACCAGAAGTATTTGAGTTAACGGAAATCGCATGTTTAACTTTAAAATCTTTGGCCCATTTTTCCTCAAACTCCTTAACTTTGTCACCACCAAAAAAATCCGGTTCCCAACAACCTAAAAATCTAGAAAGCACCCCAGTTTCAATAACTGCTTTGGCAGCCGCCACTTCTTCCTGGCCAATCGAATTATAAAGTGGTAATTCCTGGTCAATTGTTTTTGGTCCACCAAACAAAGCTAATTTTTCTTTCATCAACTAACTCCTTTTTTTCTTTGTTTAAATATTTCATCTATTACTTCCATGGTTTTTAAGGCACTTGGCATCGAAGAAACAAGATCAGTTGTTTTTCCAGTCAAATAGTCAGCTAAATCTTGTGCTACATACCACTGAGAACGGTTAAGATCTGTTTTTATTGATTTCTCGTTGCCAGCTAAAATGGTATATCCTGGATAGACAGGATCAGGCTGAGTAGTTTGGTATTTAATTGTAGCGCCAAAATTCTTATAATCAATTTTACCCTTAGTTCCAATCAATTCTAGGTCGATTACAGAAAAACTCTCTTCTTGACAAGCTAGGAAATAGACGGCAGCCTTACCAAACCTGATCATTACATCAGGCTCTGAATCATAATCATTAATCTTTCTGCCATTAGCTAAAACTTTAATCTCTGTCACTTCACCCAATAACCACAATAAAAGGTCAATATAATGCGAGCCATTGTTTAATATTCCCTTGCTATAAAAAACAACTCCCTTATAGATTTCTCCAAACAAGTCTGACTTTATTAATTCTCTTAATCCTTTAGCTCCCGGCTCAAAACGGCGAGGATAATTTACCAAGACCGGACAGTCTGCTGCCTGCGTCATTTTTTTAGCCGAATCTAAATCAGCTGCAATTGGTTTTTCACAAATAATCGCTTTGGGCTTAGCAGTTATAACTTGTGAAAAGACCTTCGAATGAAGCTTTGTTGGCACAGCAACAGCAACAACCTCTGGTTTTGCTTTTTCCATTAACTCAGCTACACTAGAAAAAGCTGGCTGGGAATACTTTTTAGTAAAAGCTTTTCTTTGTTCTTCATCAGAGTCTACCCCACCAACCAATTGATAAGCTGGATGATAATGAAAAGCACTAGCATGACTGGCAATAATTTGGTTGTCAGTTTGCGAGTAATCATAACCCATACCAATTTGGCCTAAACCAATTACCGCAGCGCGCAATTTTTTCATGTGTCACCTTTCCTTTTAACATGTTTATTAATATCCAACCAATCGGAATTATCTTTTAATAATTGAATAACCTCACTACATGTAAAGAACGGATTATTATCACCAAAATGTTCAATTATTTTCTTTAACAACAAATAATCGTCCTTTTCATCAAGGGTCAATCCCAGTTCCGGCCAATGAAGTTCGGGCGGAGCAATTAAATGCTGCTGTCTAAAAAGTTTTGGATTATTTCTAATTTGTAGGGTTACATGCTCACGCTCTAGTTCGGTCTTTGTCATGGCATATGATTTTTTTAAAGTCGCTAATCGAAAAACTTGGGTATCCATTCCATCCGGATAACTGCGAACATGACCATTGCTAGCATAATCACAGTCATTAGCTAAAAATAATTGGATCGTTTGTTCCACAATTGTTGGATCAATAATTGGGCAATCTCCAGTTATTTCTACCACAATATCAGCCTGAGCTGATTCTGCAGTTTTGATTACTCGGTCCATCACGTCATCCTCGCTACCACGATAAAAGCCGATGCCATTATCCCGGGCAAAAGCGACCAACGGATCATCTGCTGCATTAACCGTTGTAGCCAAAATAATTTCGTCAATTGAGGAAACTCGTTTTAACCGCTCAACCAAATGTTTAAGCATTGGCTGATTATTCGCCAAAAGCAACGGCTTGCCAGGCAAGCGGCTGGATGTCATTCTGACTTCTACAGTGGCTACTATTTTGTCTTTTTGATCATGCTCCAATTGATTGGCTCCCCTCTTTTAATATTATGTTTTACTCGTTGGCCCAATAATTCTTTTAAATGCTTGGGTGGCAACCCATAACCCGGTCTAATTGCTCTTAAATTATCTTTGTTGAATTTTTCTCCATTATGAATATCCTTAACCGCATAAAGAGAACGACGAAAGGATAAAGATTTCTTTTCCGCCTTAGTTGGCTGATAATTAACTTTTCCCAAAGCTTGCCAGGTCTTTTTAACTTCGTTTACCAAAATAGCTAGTTCAGCAGGCTCAAGCGAAAAAGCCGAATCAACTCCGCCATCTTTCCGATCTAAAGTAAAATGTTTTTCAATTACTGAAGCACCCAAGGCCACACTCGCCAAAGATACTCCAACTCCCATCGTATGATCAGAAAGACCAACCACACAATTAAAACGCTTGGCCATATCTGGAATGGTTAACAGGTTCGCCTCTTTAGGATCAGAAGGATACGCACTGGTGCACTTTAGCAAAATAATATCTTTACAGCCCGCCTTACGAGCTGCGGCTAAACTTTCTTTAAGCTCTTTTTCTGTTGCCATTCCACTAGAAATAATTAAAGGTTTCCCCGTGGACGCAACCTTTCTGATCAGAGCAATATCGGTATTTTCAAACGAGGCAATCTTATAGCAAGGAACCTTTAATGATTCCAAAAAGTCTACGGCTGTTTCATCAAAAGGCGTGCTAAAACAAATCAAACCTAACTCTCGACAACGTTTAAAAATTGGCTGATGCCAATCCCAAGGCAGTGCCGCTTGCTGGTATAATTGATATAAAGATTTACCATGCCAAAGACTAGCGGGATCATTGACAAAAAATTCTTTCTGCTTAACATTTAAAGTCATCGTATCCGCCGTATAGGTTTGAACCTTTAAAGCATTAGCTCCGGCTTTTGCCGCCGCCTCAACTAAAGCTAACGCTCGTTCAAGAGACTGATTATGGTTACCAGACATCTCAGCAATAACAAACGGCGGCTGGTTAAAACCAATTTTACGCTTACCTATTTTGATTGTTTTTTGTTTCGCCATCTTACTCCTGTTCCATTTCAAAAAATACGGAACCAACTGTTCTTATTCCAATGCCAGATTTAAATTTTGGCTGGTAAACAATTTTCTTACCCTGTACAAGATCTAGCCACCATTTAGCATCCTGAAAACCAAAATGATGCCGAAAATAAACAGTGCTAGATAACCGTGGATTGATCTCAAAAACAAAATAGCCACGAGAATCTTTGCGCAATTGGATATTAATTGAGCCAACGGAGTTAACAATTCTGGCAATCTTTTCTACCAGGTTAGTTAATTCTGGATCGTTTACTAATTGGGCAAATTTGGTCATGCTGCCATAACCTAATTTTCTCTTGAAAGCGATTGAATTGACTGTTTGGCCATCAAAGAAAACTCCCACAGTATATTCCTCATCTGGGTGACCAATCATTTCTTGAACCAACCAATCGGGATATTTCTTAGCATAATAATCAAATTCTGCTTGGTCATTAATTTTTAGCGCCTGCTTACCACCATGTCCTTTTCTAGCTTTTAAATAAAGAGGAAAAGAAAATTCACCAGAATATTTTGACAAAGGAATAGTTTGCGGAACCATAATACTTTCCGCGTTCAGCAAGTCAATCGTACCCAACTTGTCCAAAAGAATGTTTAATGTATTCAGGTCATGCGTTAAAACATTCACACCTAAAGATTTGAAATATTCTTTCTCCGCAGCAAAAAAGGTAATTTCTCTTTCACTAAGTGGCAAAATAATCCCTAATTGATAATCCTCTACTAGCTTAGTTATACATTTCTTATATGCATCTTGATCAGCCAAGGATGGCACTGTTGCAAAACCTTTCACCATAGATTGCCCTGCAGCATACTTATCAATATCACAACCATAGAGTCGGTCAGAATAAGTTGTATCCTGCAAACATTGAATAACTGATTGCCCTATATCCCCACCAACGGCGGTTAATAAAATATTAGATTTTGGCATCATCTTTCACCCCTCCTCGTCTTAAAATACTGGCTAGATAAGCGACTTCAGGATCATACTGCGCAACTTCTTTCTCTACTGAACCAAGATCATAGTTAGTCTGGCAAAGTTCAATCTCAAGCGTCTGATCATCAAGTATGGCCCAATTTGCGCCTGGTTGCCCCTGGCGCGGCTGCCCCACAGAACCAGGATTAAGAATTATTGTTTGCCCAATCTTTTTTACCATTGGATAGTGAGTATGTCCCATAACAATAAGATCAGCACCAAGGTTTGCTAATTGAGCAAATTTTTCTTCTCCTGCATCTGGATAAATATATTCATCAGGATCAAAGGGAGATCCATGACATAAAACAACTTTCTTGCCAGACAATTTAATTTCCAATTTAGCCGGAAGATTCAATAGCCAGGAAATCGACTGAGTATTTAATTCTTGTAAGGCTTTCTCAATCGCGCTGCCATATTTAGAACAAAAAACTTTCTTTTCTTGAGAACTCAATTTTGAGTAGGCTGGTAAAAATGTTTCATGATTACCTTTTACCGCAACAACATCATACTTAGCCAAAGCAGCTAAAACCTTTTGTGGTTGATAATAATAACCAACAAAATCACCAGCAATTAGCAACTTGTTAATCGACAAACGATCAACTTCGGCCAAGACAGCCTGTAAAGCAGCTAGGTTTCCGTGAATATCAGCCAAAACGGCTATTTTCACTCTGTTATCTCCTTTTTAATCGCTAATAAGGTTTCTTTGAATTCTCGAGCCCTAACCAGATCCGATGAAGGCTTAAGAATTAAATCTCCACCAACTTTTTCAGTTTCTTTTCTTAAAATAGACTTCCCCGGCAAAAACACAGCACAGATATCTTCAAGCATTGACACTATAGAAATATGTTTTGGCCCACCAACATAATGAATGCCATGTGGCTTCTTGTTGAGTGCTTGAGATACTAAGATTGCTAAATCTCCCACGTAAATATAATTCCTTTTCCCTTGTCCATTACCAATCAGAGTAGGAACCTGCCCCTTAATTGCTTCATCAATTGCTTTATTAATCCCTAAGTGTTTTGGTCCATTATTTCCATAGACCCCAGATATTCTGAGAATTAAATACTTTGCTCCCGAATTTTGAATTAACTTTTCAGCCAACAACTTACTTTGACCATATGGAGTATTTGGGTTTTCCACAGAGATACTGGAAGCAAAAATTAAATATGACTTATCAGCTAAGGCCTTCTTAACCATGAGCTCCGTTGCTAGAACATTTGGAGCATACAAATCATCAGCAGAGGCAGCAAAATCAACCAATGCGCCAAAGTGGATAATGGCCTCAACTTGAGGGATCGAATTCAAACGAGCAACAAAATCTTGATGTCTAAAATCAGCCACAACTTCATTTTTAAAACCCTGTTTATGCAAGACCATAGGAATAACCTCATGCCCTTGAGCAATAAGTGTGGCAAACAATTGCTTACCAACAAATCCATCAGCTCCAGTCAGCAAAATCTTCATGACTTTTTTATCCTCTTAAAATATTTCAGCAGCATTAAACGATCACGCTTAAAAGCTTTGAATTTAATGTAAGATTTATCCGGCACCTCTAAAGTAATCCAAGCCTGGGGAGTGTATTTAGTAATCAGCCGAGCAACTTCTTTAAAATCAATCTCCCCCTGCCCCAAATTTAGATGCTGATCATAACACCCGGTCAAGGTGCAATCACATAAATGAATCATTTTTGGTTTTAACCGCAAAAAATTGTTTAGATAATCAAGGTAAGGTTCTCCCTCTGCAAAAGCAGCCTTTGCCGCATGGACAACATCCAGGCAAAAACCCAAACCTGCCTGATTAATTATCTTTTTTATCTCTTCTGATGAATGACCAAGGCATTTAGTCTGTAACAAAGAAATAAAAGGCATATTTTCTATCACCAACCTTTTTTTCTGCCTAAAAGCCTTAATTTGGCTTATTGACTCAGCCAGTCTCCCAGCCAAACCTGGATGAATAATAACCCAGCTAGCCTCAAGCGCATCAGCATAACGTAATGTTTCGGCAAGCATCTTTTTGTTTCTTTTGCGTGATTTCTTATCAGCCAGGTTAAAACCAAACATGCCGTGAGGCGCATGGACAACAAATGGAATGTTAAGCTGTCGCCAATATTTTATACAGCGTTTATAGCTATTAGGTAAAGCCATCAACTCAATATAATCAAACAAACCTTGGGCATAGTATTGTTTAATGACTTTAATCGCTTCAATGTTTTTTGAAAATACTTTTATACCAATTTTCATCTCTGTGCTAGTAGTTCCCTTCTTTTATGCCTAAACTCTTTTTTGCTTATTGGACTAGCCAAAGCCATCTGGAATTGTTTGACAGCAGCCTCTCTTTTCTGGACAAAGCCTGCCAAATCCTTAACTAATCCGGAAAACATTTGTAAGCCTGCTTCAACATCATAAAATAACATTCCACAATCAGCCAGTTGCCGATTGATCGCTTGTCCCAGAGGAAGCGATTGATCGTACTCAAACCTATTATGAAAAACCAAGGTCGGCACACCCGCTTGAACGGATTCGGCAAACCCAGTGCTAATAGTATCCCAAAGAACAATATCTACTTTGTCATATAACGTAGCCGGGTGATCCGTTAGCAAGACAATTTTACCCAAGTAGTTCTTGTTCTCAATAATCTTCTTCATTGGGTCAGCAGCATAGGTACCCAGAAACGGCTTATACAAAACCTTAAGTCCCGGCCAACGGCGCCAGAGCTCTTCTAGTAATTCAATTATTTTTAGTCTGTGTTGATAGTTTTTTTCTGGTGAAATTTCCTCTAAATCAGACATAAATTGCATTAACGGGCCTGAGGGGAAAAGCAATTGAATCTTTGTCGGATTAATACTTTGTTTGCGCCATTCTAGTTGTGAAGATAAATAAACACTGCCGCTAGATTTAATTTTTAATCCATTTAAATTGTAATCACCTTTCAACCAATTGCCATCTTCTTTACCCCAAGCAAAATAGTAATTCAAGAAAGCCAACTCATTTAAATTTTTTATGGCCGGAGCAAAACAATTTGAAATGCCATGTGCGTATCCCACAAACGAGGCTCCCTTTCTCTTAGCCAGCAAGGCAAAAATCTTAAAGTTATCGTTATAGCAAAAGCCTGTAAAAGAGTTAACTGTTTTGGGTTGCCATTTAGTCAATAACTTTTCATGATGAGCAAAACGCTCTGCCAGTCCTTCAACAATTGCCCGAGGCAAAACATGATCAATAAAATCTGCATAAAGATCAGCTAAGCTGTCAGATTTTGGTTGATCTAGATTGCTTTTAAAAAATGCCGATCGAGCTGTTTGTTTAATTGATTGGCGCATAGCTTGATCAATCAATAAAGATGATCCTTGATAATCAAAGAAATAAAGATTAGAGCGTGAAAAAATTTGTTTAGCCCAATTGGAATACTCGGCAATCTCCTCTGGCGCGCGCAATTTAACCAGAAAATTATTAACCCGTTTAAGCAAAAAGCTGATAATTTCTTTTAGCCAATGATTTTTCTTGAATACCCGGACTTTTTCTGAAGATTCTGACACTGAATCTGATTTAGGTTCAGCAAATAAAATACTGTTTAGGCTACTCAATAAAGAATCATTAATTGACTGGTTATAATAATAATTTGATATTGCCTCACCTGTAGTGGCAAAATAAATATTCTTCTTAATCTTTTGAGAATATGCTCCCTGACCAGCAGATAAAACCCTAAGTAGTCGTTCAACAAACAAGTTTGTCGCTACATGCAACGGAAAACGATATAAAAAAGCAATCTCCTTAGTGGTAAGCTGCCAGCGAGTATGAAGCGGCATTTTAGCTTGATAAATATCAAAAACAAGATCGTCAACCAGTTTATTCGCCGCAGCAACTATTTGCCGGCGATCAGCTTTATCTGTCCAATCTTTATTAATTTTTGTTTGCTTCATTTTAATTTTTTAAGCTTGCTGCCTAATTCCGCAGCTAAAAAATCTCGATCATAATATTTTGTCGCTCTAAGCAAAGGGATTGTCTGACCGCCAAAACCCCGCTTAAAAAAAGAAATGTTCAGCTCCTCTGGTGAAGTATCTTGGCTTATTTGAGGACTAAAAACCTGTGGCCCCAGTTCGTAAGTTTTTACCCCCTGCTCTTTAAGCCAAGAAATAATTTGCCATTGAATAACGTGAGCAGAAGAAATTTTTAAATCTATATCCGGATCATCAGCCGCAGATCCATAATATGCCCCTGATCCAAACATAAAGATAAGAGTAAAACCAACATATTTATCCTGGTATTTAGCACCAAAAAGAGCTGCTTGCCCATTTTTCACCCATTGTTTCATAATCTCAAATGATTCATTTGGTCTAGTAACCCGGCCAGCCGCTTTATGATGCATTATACGGTATTGTTGAAAAATCTCATCAGAAATATTATTTTGGTCAAACACATCTACAACAAACTCTCGTTGCCCTTGGACAATATTGTGCTTATGGCCTTTTCTAATAGCTTTTTGCAAATTTTCCAAGCTAAGATTTAAATCTATAATTTGGGTATTAGAACTAAAATCCAAATATCCAAATTTAACTAAATAATTGAACCAGGGTAAAGACTCAGTCCCCCCTTTTTTAATTAAAGGAGAAAACCTAAATGAAGCTTTTTTAATTTCATTTTTCGCTGCTAGTTCATCAATATAAGAAAATATGTATTTTAGAATTTTATCCCGTCGTTCCTTAGTTAGGCCATTTTTTAAAGCGGGAACAACAAGATAACCATCACAACCAACATTAGAAAAAACTTTGTAATTATCCCCTTGCCAAGATAACGCTTCAATCAACAAAGGACAAATCGCCACTAAGTCTCTATCATCATAAACCATAAATGATAGAGAATGAGTTTTTACCCCTGGCCTATATATTAGAGAATAATCAAGCCAGCCGCTAGCATGCCAAAAACAGGCGTCATCAGATTCCTGACAAAACTTATCCCAGACTGAATAACTATCTTTAGTTAAAGACTCAATTCTCATAATTGTGACGGTTTCCTTATACAAACAAAGGCCTCGGCATATTTTAAGCCTGGCTTTTTTGCCCGGGCAGCAGCCAGCTCCAACAGGGCCTGAGTTGATAGCGGGTTGGGATAATCACGCAGTTCATCTTTATACCGCTCAAAGGCTTTGATCTTTGTTTGCACTTGATCGGCAATATCAACAAAATGATCCGGTACAAATTTATTGCTTACTAAAGGCGGCAAAACTCCCATGTTCCCAGGAATCTCAAAACTATAGATAAGCATATTCCCTGTTCCTTCTCTTGTAGGACGCAAGGCAACCAGCACAGCTTCACAACATATGCGATGATCCTTATTAAGATCACCAAAATGATGCGTATAAACCAGTTCGGGGATTTCTTGAGCAGTAATATTTTCAATTTTTTTCACAATGTCTAATAAAGGCAAGGTATCTAATTTTTGATCAGGTAAACCTAAGAGCAAACAATTTTCCTTTTTTACACCGAGGGTTTCAACCGCTTGATAAAATTCTTGTTCTCGAGCTTTTACCCGCTCTTCTGAGGAAGAATTATCACGAGAAGTAATACCATCTGCCAAAACTATGATACTCACCCTATCCCCAGCCTTAACATGCTTGCAAATTGTCCCGCCGCAACCCAAGATTTCATCATCTGGATGTGCTACCACAACCAAAACATTTTTACTCATTTTTTAACCCCTTTACGTGTTATTAAGACTTGCGCTTTGATCCCTTCTTTAGTTTTTCGCGCCCCGCTGAATTCAAAACACAATCGCTTGCTTAATAAAAAAGCCGAAGGATAACCTGGGGCATCTAACATTCGGATATAATCATAGACACTGTTTAAATCAGATAACGAAATCATATTTCCTTCTTGAGGAGTTCTTCGCTTAAAAACAATTTTTTTGCCAACTTGTTTTTTCGGCACAGGCTCATATTTAATAATATTGGGAATCAACTCTTTAAAAACAATCCGAGCCACTTTTTTAAAAATCTCTTCAGCCGATCCATCTTTGATAGTTAAAGACTTTTTCTTATAAATTGGTCCGGCATCTAACTTCTTGACTACTCTAAAAGCTGAAATTTTAGTGCGGTAAATTCCTCTGGCTAATAAGTTCTGCAAAGGGCTCCCACCCCGGCCAAAAGGTAAATCAGTCATGTGAAAACCAATACATTCAAAGCTGTTACAAATTTCTTCAGGAATTATCCATGACCAATGGGGAAAAAACACATATCTCGGTTGTAAAGCTTTAAGTCGTTTTAAAGTCAGCTCTCGTTTGTTTTTAATTAAAACCCATTTTGCCTTCTTGTTCCGAACCAGCTGCTTAAACTGATCTATATTCCAGTCTCTGATAGTAGCTATTACATATGTTTGTCTCTTTTTTTTAGCCATTTTATAATCCTCGATCCTTCATTCTAAATTGATCAAGCTAACCGTTTAAACCCTTCATGGCAAACAGGACCCTTTAAGTGTTTGGCCACATTCCCAGCTTTGATTGCTGCCGCGATAAAAGCAAAAGCTTTATCCGCCTTAGCAAAATAAGTTTTAATCTGATTATCATTATGCGCATAGGAAGCATAAAATGAGTTGGCAGCCAAAATACCCTCAGCCAACATTAACTGTGTAAATAATGTTTTCATAACCAGACCATCGGGATAATCAAAGGTGAAATGGCCCATCGGCGCAATGCCGCCCACATGAATTTTAAGACTATGTTTTTTAGCCAATTGTTTCCATATCTCTTGCATCCGGCTGCCTATGTTGACCAAATGGTCTGAAACATTATTCTTTTTCATTTTTCGGATACAGGCTAAGGCCGCTGTTGGCCCCAGTCTCTCTGTCCAATAAGTACTGCTAATAAATGATTCCTGGGCAGCCTGCATAACCTCACCTTTACCAATGATCGCTGCCATCGGATAACCATTGCTCATTGCTTTAGCTAAAATCGCCATATCCGGCATTACACCAAATTTAAGATGGACACCACCTAAATTTAGACGCCAGCCAGATGAAATCTCATCAAAGATCAAAGAGATTTTTTCTTTTTTAGTAATCTCCCTGATTGTTTGCAAAAAATTGTCTTTCGGTTCAAAATTCCTGATCGGCTCCATCACCACCGCCGCAATCCGCCCCCGGTTATCAGCAATTAGCTTTTTAAAAACAGCTAGATCATTGTAATTAAAAGTCAGGGTCGTTCCCTCTAATCCCCTGGGCACCCCTTTTGGTTCCAAACCAGGTAAATGCTGGCCATCAAGGGCTTTGTCCGGCGCTAAATTTGTCGCCAAATACCAATCATGCCAGCCGTGATAACCACAGAAGAGAATTAAATCTTTACCAGACTTAGCCCGAGCTATTCTGACCGCAACAGTCATAGCCTCACCACCAGTGCGGGCATATCTGACCATCTCTGCCCAAGGATGGATCTCACACAACAGCTCGGCCAACTCTACTTCTTCGGGACAATTTAAAGTCGCCATTGAACCCTGGTCAACTGCCTGCTTAACCGCCTGATCAACATCGGGATCAGCATAACCCAAGATACAGGCACCAATCCCCATATGGCTCATATCCAAATATTTATTATTGTCCAGATCCCAAACTTCACACCCTTTAGCCTTTGAATAATAGGCAGGCCAAAAGTCGGGCAAAAACATTTCCGGCCGCTTACTTAGCAGCTGCGTTCCTCCTGGAATTAATTTCTTAGCTTTGTTATATAAATCTTGAGATTTTCCCACTTAAATCACCTTATCCTTTGTCAAAGATTTGGCATAGCCTTCATTCCGACCAATATGCTGGTTGATCTTGATTAACTCTGGTTTAGTTTTCAAAAAAGATAATACTTCTGTTAAACCAAACAAAGGGTTGCTAGCGTACAAATTATTATATAAATTAATCAGAAACTCAAAATCCTCTTGGTTATCCAAAGTCCACCTTTGGTTAGACCAATCTTCTGACGCAACCAAGCTTGCTTGTTTAAATACTTCCGAATGGTTTCTTAAATATGGGGTAACATGTTCTCGCTCAGAAACTAATTTAGCCGCTTGCCAGGCTTGCTCTAAAGCTTTAAAAGTAAAAACTTCGACATCTTCTCCGTCTGGATAACGTTCTTGAATCGTATTAGCGGTATAATCTGATTGCTCTTTTAGGTGAAGAGCAATAACTTGGTCAATAATTTGGGGATCAATTACCGGACAATCAGCTGTTATTCTTACAACGTGGTCAGCCTTAATAGATTTAGCAGCTTGGTAAAAACGGTCTAAAACATCAGTCTCTGACCCACGAAAAACTTTAACTTCAAGAGTGGCACACAACTGTTCAATATCGTTGTCTTGACTCTGGTCAGTTGTCGCAACTATAAGCTCATTATTCAATTGGCAAGCTGTTACTCTAGCAATAACATGTTCTAAAACAGTTTTTCCTTGCAAACGAAGAAAAAGTTTTCTCGGCAACCGAGTAGAACCAAGCCTAGCTTGAATAATTACAACTATTTTCATGCGACCTTTTCCCAATTCTGTGGTATCAAAATTTGCTCTGACTCTTCTTTAAGTTGAAGTAACTTTGGCAAGATGGACGCAACTTTTTTATTATGCGCCTCAGCAGTAATAATTTGCTTAAAATGGTTAAGATTATCTACGCCAACCACAACTTTATCAATAATCTCATTCAAGGTAGCAAAATTTAAACACAATTCAACCAGAGAAAGGCCATTGTCGCTGGCTAATTTATTAAGGGCCATCAGTTTGTCCTTGATCCCAGCAAACTGAGCAGCTAAATGCTTTGGATCTTTAAACAATAATCCTTGTAAAAAAACAGATCTAACATGCACTTCAATCCCCAATTGTTTAATCTTAGCCAAATGCTGACTAAAGCGTTGATCCAACACACTAAAAGGAATTTGCAATAAATCAACTTTCAACTTTTGAGAAATAATCATTTCCAACTCTTGGGGATAATACAAAGAAAAACCGATTTTCTTAACTTTTCCCGCTGATTTCAACTCTTCTAAAACCTGCCAGGTATCAGGCTGGTTTTTATAAGTAGCAAAATTATGAAAAATATAACCGTAAATAGAATCTAGCCCTAGTCTTTGCAGAGAATTATTGAAATGCTTTTTAACCTCTTCCGATTGACAATCAGGCAATTTAGAAATAACCTTAAAAGAATTCCCTGCTTGCTTTAGAAACTCCCCGATTACTAATTCAGAATTGCCATAACCAGCAGCAGTATCTAAAATTTCAACTTGGTTTGCTTGGGCTTCGCTTAATATTTCCTTAGCAGCAACAGTATTGATCTGGCCCGAAGTATTATTAATACCATAATCTAAACCAAATTGAACTGTACCTAAAGCTAATTTACTCATCCAATAATATCCCTTACAGTTTGAATCACATAAGCAATGTCCTGGTCACTCATTTTAGGAAATAACGGTAATGTAATTGCTTGGCTATAATAATTTTCCGCTCGCTGGCATAAACCTTTTTTAAAGCCTAAATCCTGATAATATGCTTGCCAGTAAACCGGCATATAATGAACATTAACCAAAACTCCAGCTGCTCTTAACTTTTTAAAGATGTCTTTTCTATTTCCCTTAACCCGAACACAGTATAAATGCCAGCTTGATTTTATTCCGTCCCTCTCATTCGGCAGCGTCAAATTCTTAAGTGTAGAAAAAGCCTCATTATATCGCTTTACAATCGCCCGTCTGCGTTCAACAAATTGATCTAATTTCTTAAGCTGCTGCAAACCCAGCTGACATTGAAAATCTGTTAAACGATAATTAAAGCCTAAATGTTTCATTTCATACACCCAAGGTTCTTCCTGACTTTTATCCAGATCTCTTGTAATCCCGTGAGTTCGAAACATCATAAGTTTCTTATAATATTCTTCTGAGTTGGTCAAAATCATACCACCCTCACCTGTAGTGATATGTTTAACCGCGTGAAAACTCAAAACTGTCATATCAGAATACTTACAAGCACCTATCTTAGAACTTTTGTATTCAGCCCCAATAGCATGACAAGCATCTTCAATCACAATTAAATTATTCTTTTTAGCTATAGATTGGATTTCTTTTAAGTCACCCGGATGGCCAGCAAAATGGACCGGGATAATAGCTTTGGTTTTATCGGTGATTTTCTTTTCAATCTCTTTAGGATCAATATTAACCGTATCTGCCTGAACATCAGCGAAAACAGGCTGACCACCACAATATAAAACACAATTAGCCGAAGCCACAAAAGTAATTGGCGAGGTAATAACTTCGTCACCAGATTTAATACCGGCAGCAAAACAGGCCGCGTGCAGCGCCGAGGTGCCAGAATTAACCGCTACCGCATATTTAGCGCCACAATAAGCAGCAACTTTTTTTTCAAACTCTAAAACTCTAGGCCCTTGAGTTAAATAGTCAGACCGCAGTGCTTCACTAACAGATTTAATATCTTCTTCATCAAGCCATTGTGTGGCATAAGGAATTTTTTTCAAGGATTTACTCCTTCATCATCGCTTGGAGTTCAGGAATAGTTAGCCATTGAGTATTTTTGTCACTGCTGTAACAAAAATCTTCTGCCACAGGCTTGCCAGAAGCATGGTTATCGGCACTCCACCAATTAAAGGCCGGTTGCAGGACATAGCAATCTTCCAGCTCCTTGGCATACCTGGCATCATCAGAGGAGATCATCACCTCATGTAGTTTTTCTCCGGGACGAATTCCTACCACCTTAGTCTGACAATCAGGTGCGATTGCCTTGGCCAGATCCATAATATTCATACTTGGAATCTTTGGGACAAAAACCTCACCACCATGCATACGCTCCAAACTTTTTAAGACAAACTCAACACCCTGCTCCAGAGTTATCCAAAATCTGGTCATTCTTTCGTCAGTAATGGGGATAACTCCTTCTTTGATCTTTGACTTGAAGAACGGAACAACGCTTCCTCGACTGCCAAAAACATTACCATAACGAACAACAGCAAAGATCGTTTCAGCATCACCGGAATAAGCATTGGCTGCCACAAATAATTTATCTGAACACAATTTGGTCGCACCATAAAGATTCAAAGGATTACAAGCTTTGTCTGTACTTAAGGCAATAACCTTACTCACTCCATTCTCAATAGCAGCATCAATAACATTCATTGCCCCAAGAATATTGGTTTTAATTGCTTCTGCAGGATTATATTCCATAGCCGGCACCTGTTTTAGCGCTGCAGCATGCACAACGATGTTGACACCATTCATTGCTCTGCTTAATCTTTCTTTATCTCTAACATCGCCGATAAAAAACCTTAAAACATCTTCATATTTTTTGAACTGCTTTTGCATTTCAAATTGCTTAAATTCATCCCGACTAAAAATGATTACTTTGTTCGGCTTATACCTCTCCAGAATCGTTTCTATAAATTTTTTACCAAAGGAACCTGTTCCACCCGTTATTAAAACATTTTTCTTATTTAACATTACACTTCTCCTTTTTATACCAATCAATAAATATTTTTAAGCCTTCATCAATATCCGTTTTCGGATCATACCCAAGTTGCTCCCGGGTTGCATCAATATCAGCCCAGGTTTCTACTATGTCACCCGGTTGCAGAGGCAGCAGCTCTTTCTCAGCTGTTTGTCCCAAATGTTTTTCCAAACAGGTAATATAGTCCAATAATGTAACCGTTTTATCATTGCCAATATTAAACACAGCAAACTTACTTTGATGCTTTAAGCTGGCCAAAACAGCAGACACCACGTCATCAATATAAGTAAAATTGCGTTTCATCTTGCCATAGTTAAAAACCTTGATCGGCTGATTTTTAAGGATGGCCTCGGTAAACAGAAAATAAGACATGTCCGGCCTTCCCCATGGCCCATAGACTGTAAAGAAACGCAAGCCGATTGTATTTATACCATAAAGATGACTGTAAACATGAGCAACAAGCTCGTTCGCTTTTTTTGTTGCAGCATAAAGGGAGATCGGGCTATCAACATTATCGGCCACAGAAAATGGGACCTTCTTATTTCCACCATACACAGAAGACGACGAAGCATAAACAAATTGCTTTACTCCATACCTTCTAGCACACTCAATAATATTCAAAAAACCTTCGTTATTTGATTTTTGATAAACAAATGGATTCTCTAGTGAATAACGAACTCCTGGTTGAGCAGCCAGATGGCAGATGTGACTTATATTCTCTTTTTCAAAGATCTGTTGCAAGCTATCATTATCACAAAGATCAATTTGATAAAACTTGTAATTATCATATTTCGCTAAAACTTTATTTCTGGATAACTTAAGGTTAACATCATAATAATCATTTAAATTATCCAGCCCAACAACCTCATTGCCAGCTTCTAAAAGCGCTCGAGCAACATGGAAACCAATAAAGCCGGCTGAGCCGGTTACTAAAACTTTTTTCACTATTTACCTCTGATCTCACTCCACAATGCCTTGAGAAAACTAATGCCCACAGGCAGGCTCTTAGCATAAGATTCTCCTCCAATTCGCTGGCCCTCAATTGTTGGGATTTCTTCAATCTTAAATCCTTGGCGCATACCTCGGATTGAGGTTTGATATTCAATCGGATAGCCCATTTGAGTAGTTTTCAAAGCCTGAAAAGAAGTCTTTTTGAAAGCGCGAAAACCATTAATGGTATCAGTTATATAGTTACCTTTACCTGGCCAGCCAGGATTAAAAATTAAATTCGCCAGCCAACCAAAAGCCTTATTTACCCATTTACGAGGCCGCCACAAAGATACATCTTCTTCATTAAAAGCGCCTTTCATCATCCGCGAAGCAATGGCCACATCCGCGCCTTCTTTAATCAGTTTAATCAACTTAACAATATCATTAGGGTCTTCATTACCATCGGGACTAAAATAAACTAGAATGTCTCCTCCGGCCGCTTCCGCCCCTTCCCTGAAAGCTTCACCTCGACCACGATTCTTCTGACCGACAATCTGACAATTTTTTTCTTTTAAAAATTCTATTGAGCCATCCGTTGAGCCTGGATCAACAGCCAAGATCTCATCAACTTGGTTAAGCGGCAACTTATCCCAAAGCGCTTTTAGTCCATCAATTTCATTATAGATCATCAAGATTAACGTTGATTTCATTTTGTTCTTCCTTCTATCTTATTATTTAGGTACCAGTCAATAGTTTTCTTTAAACCAATCTCCAAACTTGTCTCAGACTTAAATCCAAACTTGGCAGCTCGCGACGTTTCTAAACAGCGCCGCGGTTGGCCGTCAGGTTTTGAAGTATTCCAAACAACTTTTCCTTTATAACCTGTTAATTTTACTATTAATTCCATCAAATCCTTGATCGTTGTTTCGCAACCAGCTCCAATATTAACTGGTTCAGGCTGGTTATAATCACTAGCCGCTAAAACAATCGCCTTAGCTGCATCTTCCACATACAGAAATTCTCGGGAAGCTTTCCCAGTGCCCCAAGCTTCAACTTCTGGTTGATTTGTTTCTTTTGCCTCCAAAAATTTCCTTATCAAAGCGGCGATTACATGAGAGTTTTCCAGGTCAAAATTATCTCCAGGTCCAAATAAATTTATCATTAATAAGTGGATAGCATTGAAATCAAACTCTTGCCGATAGGCTTGCCCTTGCACCAGCATCATTTTTTTTGCCAGACCATAAGTAGCATTAGTTTCTTCCGGATAACCATTCCAGAGATCGTCTTCTTTAAATGGGACCGGAGAAAATTTTGGATAAGAACAAACGCTGCCAATTCCAATAAATTTTTTCACTCCAGCACGCCGGGCATATTCCATAGTTAAAGTATTCATCATCATGTTGCTATAAAAAACTTTACCAGGATACTTTCTGTTATAGCCAATACCACCAACATCTCCAGCTAGATGGATCACCAAGTCAATATTATTATTGTCACTAAAAAGCCTGGCTACATCAGCCTCTTTGGTTAAATCATAATCTGGCAGATCAAAAATGATGATATTATCTTTATCCACCCCAACCGCTCTAAGTCGCGCTTGCACACAGCGACCTAAAAAGCCAGCCCCACCGGTCAGCAAAATCCTTTTATCACGCCAAAAATCTTTGATCGTTGTCATTTCTTATCCTTAAAATATTGATGAAAGATATCAACCACATAAGCAAGCTCTTCCTGCTTAAGATACTGATGGCAGCCAATATAAAAACCGCCTTCGATAATCCATTTGGATACAGGATATTGTTCTTCTAAATCACCAAATAGTTTTTTATACAAAGGCTGGTTAATCAAAGGCATCATATCGCGCGTTTCAATCATATTTTTTTCCAGAAAAAACAGTAAATCTTTTTTGCTGCCACTTTTTAACACAATCGGATACATCATAAAATTATGATCTCGATCATCAGGTATATGAGGAAGTTGGATTAAATCAGCCAAATCATTTAATCCTTTTGTTAAGTATGCAGCATTTGCTTTTCTTTTTTTGACTATTTCATCTTTGTTTTCAAATTGTCCCAAACCAATGGCCGCTTCCATTTCTGTCGCCCTAAAGCTATGGCCTAAACGGACAAAATTAAATCTCCGACTGATCACCATCTGCAAATCTTTTTCTGTCTTCTTATCGTCATCAATGTTGAGGTAGATTGAATCACGGCCGTGGTTCATCAGGCTTCTCAGTATCACCGCTAATTCAGGATCATTAGTCGTGCATAATCCTCCAATGCCCGTAACTAAAAAATGGGCAATATAAGTTGAAAAACAACCAATTTCACCAAAAGAACCAACCCTTTTGCCTTGATAATCAGCAAACATCGTTTCACAGGAATCTTCAATTATTTTTAAACCAGCTTCTTCGGCAATTTTCATTATGGGATTCATATCAGCTGGCAAACCGAACAAATGCACTGGGATAATAGCCTTGGTCTTTTTTGTTATTTTAGCTTTAATCAATTTTGGATCAAGATTATAGGTGTCCTTTTCAACATCAACAAAAACCGGTTTCAATTTGTTCCAAAGCACAACGTTTGCTGTAGCAACAAATGTCGTAGCTGGTACAATAACTTCGTCACCATCAGCCCAGCTGTATTTTTCTTTGAGGGCAGCTAAAGATATATCTAAAGCACTAGTACCACTGTTAGAAAAGATGGCAAATTTACATCCATGTGCCTTAGCAAATAATGATTCAAATTCCTGGGTTAAAGGACCATAAGAAAGACGGTTTGATTTAATAACTCTATCAAGTTGTTTCTTTTCGCAGGGACCAAAGGCAAATCCGCCAACACCTATTTGTTCTTTAGGACGAAAACCTGCCATTTAACTGTTTTTCCACCATTTTTCTGGCATTTTTTCTTTGATGGCTGCCTCCCCTTTACCAGGAGGTTTTAAGCCAATGGCTTCCATATCAGCATCAACCATTATTTTAACTAAATCGTTAAAAGAAATTTTTGGCTTCCATTTTAGTTTTTCCCGGCTTTTCGTACAATTTGCAATTAGATCTTCAACTTCAGTCGGCCGGAAATATCTTGGATCAATTTCCACATATTTTTTCCAGTCTAGGCCAACATAATCAAATGCCTGCATCACAAATTCTTCCACTGAATGTGATTCTCCGGTTCCGATCACGAAATCGTCAGCTTTATCTTGTTGAAGAATTCGCCACATGCATTCAACATATTCCGGCGCAAAACCCCAATCTCGTTTAGCTTTAAGATTTCCAAGATAAAGGCGCTTTTGTTTTTTGGCCACGATAGCCGCAACCGCCCTAGTTACTTTCCGTGTAACAAACGTCTCACCACGTCTAGGACTTTCATGATTAAATAAGATTCCATTCGCTGCAAAAAGATCGTAACCTTCTTTGTAATTTTTAGTCATCCAATAAGCATAAACCTTGGCACATGCGTAGGGACTACGTGGCTGAAAACTGGTTGTTTCGCTTTGCGGCGGATGGGAACCACCAAACATTTCACTGGATGATGCCTGATAAAATTTAATCTTTAGACCACTTCTGCGAATTGCTTCTAGTATTCTAGCTGGCCCCAACCCGGAAATATTACTGCTGTACTCTGGCATATCAAAACTAACCCGAACATGGCTCTGCGCGCCTAAATTATAAACCTCGTCTGGTTTGATATTATAGATTATATTCGATGTCTGTTCAGAATCAGAAAGATCACCATAATGCAAAAAAAACTTCGCCTCAGGATTATGTGGATCTTTAAAAATATGGCTAATCCTTCCCGTATTAAAACTACTCGCCCGCCTTATTACACCATGTACTTCGTAGCCTTTAGCTAGCAGCAACTCTGCCAAATAACTTCCATCTTGTCCTGTAACTCCGGTAATCAATGCTTTTTTCATGTATTGCTTCCTCCCACTCCATAATATTTCATCCCCTCTTCTGCCATCAGTTTTCGGTCAAAAATGTTCCGTCCATCAATAATTATTGGTGAACGCATTGTCTTCTTCAGTCTAGAGAAATCAACCTCACGAAATTCATTCCATTCCGTTGCTATAACAATCGCATGGCTTCCTTTAGCTGCCTCATAAGAACTTTTGCAAAATTTTACCTTAGGGAAACGATTAACCAGTTTATTATTGACCATAGGATCATAAACCTTCAATTTCGCTCCAGCCTTGATTAGGCAGTCAAGGAGATACAGTGAGGGAGCATCTCTTAGGTCATCTGTCTGCGGCTTAAAGGCCAATCCCCAAATCGCAATATTCTTATTTTTAACATTATTCAAAATATTGGTGATTTTTTCCATAAAAAAATCACGCTGTAACTGATTTACCTTGCTAACGCCCTTTAATATCCTTGCATCATATCCATTTTCTTCTGCAAGATGGATCAAAGCAGCCACATCCTTTGGCAAACAGGATCCACCAAAACCCAAGCCAGCACGCAAATATTTATTACCTATCCGCTTATCATAACCTATTCCTTCAGCCACACTTTTAATATCAGCTCCCACTCTTTCGCAAATATTAGCAATTTCATTTATTAATGATATTCGTGTAGCAAGGAAAACATTTGCAGAATACTTTACCAATTCGGCACTGCGCCTATCCATAAAGATAATCCTGGCATTTAAGGGACGGTATAGTTCACTTAAAATGTTTGCTGATTTATGATTTTCAGCCCCAATAACAATTCGATCCGGATGCAAAAAATCATAGACCGCTTTTCCTTCCCTTAAAAACTCGGGATTAGAAACAATCTCATACCTTTTAGAGGAAATTTTTTTCTTTTTTATAATATTTTCTATTCGTTCAGCGGTTCCAATAGGCACAGTGCTTTTAACAACAATAACCTTGTAACCCCTCTTTTGAGAAGTTAAAGCTGTCGCCAATTCTTCAGCAACACAGTCAACCGCAGATAAATCGGCAGCACCACTGGCTAAAGGAGGAGTTCCTACAGCAACAAAAATAATATCTGAATTAACTATAGCGCGGAGAGAAGAAGAAGAAAAACATAATCGCTTGGCTTTGGCATTTTTTCTTACCAGGTCTGCTAAACCCAGTTCGTGAAAATCAATAATTCCTCTGTTAAGATTGGCAACTTTTTTCTTGTCCTTATCAATACAAATAACATTATTGCCAAAATCAGCCAACCCTGTCGCAGTAACAAGACCGACATACCCAGCTCCAATAACACAAATTTCCATCAAATACTACTCCTATTGACGCTTAACATAATTATAGGTTAATCAATGAATATTGTCAATAACAAAGCATTCTATTCAATTCCTGTCAATATTGGTCAAGAGGGTTACAATATTCGATAATGACTGATCAGCTTTTTTTCTTAAGATTTTCCCAAAATTCCAACACAAAAGAAGCAGCCATACCAAAAAATAGGCCAAGAATTGCGCCAAGAACAAATTTAATTTTCTTGTTGTGTTGAACCGGGCCTAATGGTGGTTTAGCCCTATCAATCATCACAAATGGGTCAAGCTCTTTTGATTCATCAAGCTTCACTGATTCAAGTTCTCGTCTAAGCATAGTATATGTTTCGTTTAATATAGTATATTCTCGCCTCAATCGGTCTAGTTCAACCCCTTGCAGCGAAAAAGGAATTGGAGCTAATAAGGAAAAATCCTTAAGCTTTGTTTCCGCCATTTTAAGTTCTTTTCCTAGCCGGGGCAACTGTTGTTCTATATATTCCCTTTTTTTCTTCGATTCAGTATAATTAATTTTTCCCCAAAATTCTTTTCCAGCATAAGCAAAAGCATTGGCAATATCAGCCGACAACTGAGGGTCTTCCGTAGTAACGCTGATTTTAAACATATCAAAAGGATTAATATCAGGCATTGACTGAACCGAAGAAATCAAACTTTGCTTAGGAATTGCAGGATCATCCCAACCATCGACACGCTCTCTAAGATTTTCCCTATCAAGAACAATTTCAGCAACTGATTCGCTCTTAATCACGGAAGGAAAAGCGCTTGATTGTGACAAGCCTCCTCCCCCAACTAATCCAGCTATAGATTTATTTTCACCTGCAATGCCTGATCCACCCTTTAGCAATATTGTTGCGGTAGCTTTATACACTTTCTTCTGAGAAAGAGAGGGCAAACCAATTATCAGAGAACCAATCAGAATAAAAACCAAAATAATAAATTTGCGCTTCCATACAACTTCTAAATAATCATTAATATCAATTTCATCAATATTTCTTCTCTCTGCCATTTACACAGTCTCCTCTTTTTTATTTTGCAAAAATAGTCTTAAAAAATAGTCTTATATAATGCGATCGTTGTAAATATCAACGAAGTAAAACTGGCAAAATCCGAAAAATAAAAGAATTGCGATGGAACACTTATCACATCACCCGGTATTATTTCTATATCATCGGAACTCTTACCGTTAAAAATAACATTCGTCCCATTAATCCGTATTTTTTTACCATTGCGCGTGATGGTAGAAAGCGAAAAATTTGCCCTTGGAGTAGGCCCACCGGCATAACTTATATAATCAGAAAACTTTTTCCCAGGAATATACTCATATCTACCCGACCTTGACACCTGGCCATAAACATATATAACCTTTTTTTCTCCAACATAAAGCGGTTTATCTTCGCTCCCGGAAAGATATATTTGCACCCGTCTTGGTTGAATCAGACGAAAAGAGAATTTATATTCTTGTTTATAAATAGAACTTATTTTTTTCTTCGTAACCGCTTTTGCTTCGGGCAAAGTTAATCCTAACAGATTTATTTCGCCAACTTTGGGGAAAAATATTTTCCCGTCTGGCCCAATAACAAAAGTGTGATCAAGTGCCATATCATTGTCACCAATAATAATATTAGCTGCCAACTCATCTCCCGGACCCAATTTATAGACACTATCATCAATTGGATAACCTACTAAGTATTGATCATCAACATAATTAGTTGCTGTGTTTTGGGCCACATCAGTTGCGGAGCTGGATAATTGCGCACCAACCACAGCTACATTAAAAACCCAGAAAAATATAATTAAAACACCCCATGTGATTTTTCTAAGCACGACAAAGATTCCTCCTGTATGATTTATTTGTTTATATCTGTCACAGAACCATTTCTATCAATGTTTTTCATGTTAACATTTTTCGCGAACAGAAATAGTATTCTAGCATTTTACTTAATCTTTTTCCACCAGTCCTGATTTTTCTTATACCAATCAACAGTTATCTTTAACCCTTCCTCAACCTTAACCTTAGGTTTCCAGCCTAATTTCTTAGTTTTTGAGCCATCCAATGAATATCTACGATCATGCCCTAGTCTATCTTTTACAAACTCAATTAAATCTTCTGCTTTATCTAACTCTTTTAAAATCATCTTGGTGATATCAATATTCTCTTTCTCATTTTCTCCACCGATATTATAAACTTCGCCAACTTTTCCTTTTCTAAAAACTAAATCAACTGCCTCACAATTATCTCTAACATATAACCAATCACGCACATTTTTGCCGTCGCCATATAAAGGAAGTTTTTTGCCTTCTATAGCATTAGTAATAAATAAGGGAATAATTTTCTCCGGGTATTGATAAGGGCCATAATTATTAGAAGAACGGGTTATGATAACTGGCAAACCATATGTTTTAAAATAAGCACGAACCAATAAATCTCCACTTGCTTTTGATGCCGCATAGGGAGAATTAGGCTCTAAAGTTGATTGTTCAGTAAATGAATCACCTAAAGTGCTGCCATAGACTTCATCAGTTGAAATATGTAAAAAACGCTTAATTTTATGTTTCTTTACTGCTTCTAATAGAACATAGGTGCCATATACGTCAGTTGTTACAAATGAACCTGCTGATTCAATGGAACGGTCAACATGGCTTTCTGCCGCAAAATTAATAATCCCATCTAATTCATCAACTAAACCGATGGCCGCCTCAACTGCTTTTGGATCACAAATATCACCTTTATAGAATTTATAGCGAGGATCATCTTCAATATCTTTTAAATTATCCAAATTGCCAGCATAAGTTAATTTATCAAAATTTATAACATTGATATCTGGATAAGTTTCAAGAAGATAATGAATGAAATTTGAACCGATAAAACCAGCTCCACCAGTTACCAGAAGATTCATAATTCAACTTTCCCCTCACATAACAAAGTTGCTCGTTCAATAGACTCAAAAGTCCCCGCATCTGTCCACCAGCCAGATAAAATATCATAGGCTAGTTGATTTTTATTCATATAAGCACGGTTTACATCAGAAATCTCAAGCTCTCCTCGCTTCGAAGGTTTTAATCCTTTGGTAATATCAAAAACATTAGCATCATAAAAATAGATCCCGGTTATAACAAGATTACTTTTGGGTTTTTTAGGTTTCTCTTCAATAGAAACCACTTTATCATTTTTTATTTCAACAACTCCAAAACGATGGGGATCAGAAACTTCTTTAACTAAAACCCTGGCTCCATTCTTTTGCTTTTTAAAGGCTGTAACAAAAGGAGTTAAATCTTGCCCAAAAATATTGTCTCCTAAAATAACCACCACTTGATCTTTACCCACAAATTCTTGCGCTAGATGAAGGGCTTGGGCAATACCACCAGCCTCATCTTGAACTTTATAAGTAAATTGACAGCCAAAATCTTTCCCGCTACCTAATAAAGTAACAATATCCCCCATATGATTAACCCCGGTTACAATGAGAATCTCTGTAATACCAGCTTGAACTAATTTTTCAATGGGATGAAAAATCATAGGCTTTCTGCCAACCGGCAAAAGATGTTTATTAGTAACTTTGGTTAAGGGGAAAAGACGCGAGCCTGTTCCTCCTGCAAGGATAATTCCCTTCATAGAGGTCTATTCTACCAGATTTTGCACATACTGCGCAATCGCTAGACAGGCAGTTAGTCCCGGAGACTCAATGCCAACTAAATTAATAAGGCCTGGTAAATCTTTGGCTATAACAAAATCCTTAACTGGGTCGCCCGGCCCTTGCAATTTTGGCCTAATTCCAGACTGATCAGGCTGCAAGTCTTCTATTTTGATTTGCGGGAACAAACTTGCAACTGATTCATGGAAAGCTTTACGATTATTCTTATCAACCTTATAATCAAGTTTATCAACATAAAAAGCACTTGGGCCAAATTTCAGATCTCCGTTTAAATCAATCACAGAATGCACACCCAAAGCTTTATCATCTTTTTCTGGAACTGGATAGACTAGTCTTTTAATAAAAGACTTTTTAGTGTAGCTAAAATATTCACCCTTGCAATAATAAAGCTTATATTTATCAATTCCGGCCATTTTCGCAATCTTATCAGACGACAAACCAGCCGCATTTATTATAATTTCAGACTCAAAATCATACTCATTATTAATATTTAATTTATAACCATTTGCAACTTTCTCAATCCCAACTACTTCGGAAACATAAGAAATCATCACACCTCTTTCCTTAGCTTTATTCTCCAAACATTTCATTAAAGAATGAGAATCAACAATACCTGTACTTGGAGAATATAAAGCCTTAACTCCTTTAACCGCTGGCTCATATTCTTGAATTTGTTTTTGATCAAACCACTCAAGATCTAAAACCCCATTATCCTCTGCTTTAACTTTAAGCTGCTCAAGATCAACTATTTCTTCATCTTTAATTGCAACAATGATTTTCCCTAATTTTTTATGTGGAATATTATTCTGCTGACAAAAGGAATAAAGAAGGGTTTTTCCCTCAAGACAAAGTTTGGCTTTTAAAGAGTCTTTAGGATAATAAATCCCAGCGTGAATGATTTCGCTGTTACGCGAGCTGGTTTCCTGGCCAAAAGAATCATATTTTTCAATTAAAACGATGTCCTGATATTTTTCAGAAAGTTTAGCAGCAATAGCCAAGCCAACAACCCCTGCCCCAATAATAGTAATTTTAACTTTATCCATTTATCTTCTTAAAAACACGAATATTATAAAATTCATCGCGGTTGTAATTGCCGTATTTATCACGGTTGTCATAAAGATTTTTGACTATGTCAGCAATTGAATATTGCGGCTTAAACCCTAATTCTGTCTTAGCTTTTTCAATTGAAACCTTATAATTTCTAAAATCCTGGATATTTTTTGTGTTTAGATTTATTTTTTTATTGGTTAACTTCTCAACTTCAGCTTTAACTAGATTGCCAACTTCACCAACTGTAAAATTACCAGAACAAACATTAAAAACCCCACTAAGAGAATAATCTGCTTGTATCGCTTTGATAAATCCCTGAACACAATCTCGGATATCATAAACAGGCCGCCAGATAGCAGGATTATTAATGGTAATCTGGTCTTCGGTCATGGCAAATTTAAACATGGTATTAACAATTAAATCCATTCGCATACGGGTACTATGACCAGAAACTGTTCCCTGTCGCAAAGCAATGGTTGAAAAATTATCACGAGCTTCTTGTAAAACTCCTCGTTCCCCCTGCAATTTAGAGATCCCATAAGGATAATCACAGTTAACTGGAGCGTTTTCATCATAGAGTTGATCAACCGTATAACCATAAACCGAACAAGAAGAAGCATAAATAAATCTTTTTACCCCAGCTTGCTTAGCAATATAAGTTAAATAAGCGGGCAGCGCCCCATTATAAATAAAGTTTTTAGCTGGATCATATTCTGCCATGGGGTCATTGGAAAGTCCGGCCAAGAAAATTACCTGTTCATAACCTTTCATATCTTCTGTCTGGCAATGAAAAAGGTCTTTTTTAGTAACTTTAATATCTTTAGGTAAATAGTTGCCAAACCAAAGAAGGTCAATAACATCAACCTCATAACCCTGTTCTTTTAAAGCCGGACACAAAGCTGAACCAATATAACCTGCTCCGCCGACAACGAGAATTTTCATAATTTCCATTATATCACAATTTTTTTAGTGTTATAATATTGCCTAATGAAACTTAAGGCTTTAATCTTGTTTTTGTATTTAGCAACAGCTTATACGGTTGCCTTTGCCCAAGAAATCCCATTACAATTCGCCCAACCCAAAGGTACACCTTACTTAGAAAGCCAATTGATAAATGCTGACAGTAATGAATACAACACGGTTTTGTTAAGAATCAAAGCAGAACAAAATGGCATGGCTCAACTATTTTGGGCAACCTCCTATGATCCACAATTTAATCAATATAAAACCGTGGCCTTCCCTCTTAAAAGAGGAATTCACAAATACACCATTAATGTCCCATCTCAAAACCCTAATTGGATCGGCTGGGTCAGAAAAATAATCCTTTTGCCAAACGCACCCATTGAACTGCGGTCTGCTAAAGTGATTAAAGGAAATCTATTTACCAATATTGCTTCGGGCTGGCAGGAGCTCTTTCTTTTTGAAGCCACTCAACTAAGAAGTGTCAATTTCATTTATGGCCCAAAGATTAATGGTAAGTCTGTTAATTTATATATTTATTGCCTGATTATCTTTTTATCAATATTAATAGTGATTTATCAATTTACTAAGTCCCGTAACTTCAATCTCTCCTTCAAACAGAGCGGAAAAAAGATCATAATTGTTTGCCTATTCTTCTGGATGCTGCTGGATGCCCGAATCCTTATCGACCAGGCAAAAACAGTTAAGCTTGATAAACAAACCTTTGCCAATAAGAATCTTGAAGAAAAAAGAGAGCTACTTACACTGGAAGGTTATTACGGTTTTCTCAAATTCGCTGAATCAAAATTACCACCCGGTTCGGGCTTTAACCTGTTGCATCCTGCAAATTATTATTATATGCCAAAGGCAAATTATTACCTTTACCCAATACACTTTGATGAACAAGCCGATTATCTGTTGGTTTATGACCCCAACCAAACTCTCAACAAACAAGCAAGCGAATACCGGAAAAAAGGATACAAGCTTTTTGCCACACATAAAAAAGGAGAATACATCCTAAAAAAATGATGGATTATTTAAAACTGTTATTAGCAATATTGCTACCTACTTTTATTGGATTGATATTTGTTTCTTTGCTCAATCCCAAAAAGTCTTCTCTCTCTGATCAGGAAAAACTGGCCTTATCTTTTTTGCTTGGTTGTGGCATTTTATCTCTTGAAATACTATTACTCGGAGCAATCAATATCCAGCTTACCTTGCTCAATATTCTAATTGGCTTTATATTAATCCTAGCCGCGCCATTATATTTTTGCATTAAAAACAAAGCCCTCAAGCTTAATCTTAGTTCCTGGATAAAAATAGAGCGTTTTAAATGGTACGAAACCGGATTACTAGTACTTATACTATCTAGAGTCGCCTTTGTCTTATTTGAAAACCTGATTAAGCCGGTCATCAGCGTAGATGCCTTTGCCAACTGGAGTTTCCGCGCCAAAGTGTTCTTTGTTGAAAACAGTCTATTGCTCGACCCCGGCAATAATTACTTTTTGGGTGGCGGAGCTGTTTTTTATCCTTTAAACATCCCGCTGATGCAAACTTGGATATTTAATGTTTTAGGTTATTGGAATGATGAGCTGTCCAAAATCATCTTTGGGCTTTTCTTTATTGCACTCCTAATTATTTTCTACGGTTCAATTAAGAGATTAGCCTCAAGACCCGTTGCCTTGCTCTCAACCTATTTACTAACTACTCTCCCCTTACTGGTTCATCATGCAACCATTGAGTACGCTGATTTTCCGCTATGCGTCTATTTTACTGCTTCTGCCCTATTTTTGCTTAATTACTTTGAGTCAAATGACAAAAAACACTTTTATATTTCTGCCTTACTTATTGGCATCGGCACGTGGACCAAAACCGAGGGATTGCCCTTGTTGCTTATAAACTTGATCGTGCTTTGTGTTTTTTATGTTCGCTCAAAAACAGAAATAACATCATTTGTTAAAAATATCCTTAGCTATCTTACAATCGCCTTAATTTTCAAAATTCCCTGGGCAATCTTAAGCCTAGTTTATCATGTTCCAAAGAGTGTTTATCAAGAGATCCAATACGAAAAAGCCTTAGTTAATCTTTACCGATTGCCAGTGATCATCAACTATTTCTATAATAAGATGTTATTTTATGGTAACTGGAACATTGCCTGGTTTGTTTTTGTGGTTGTTTTGATATTTTCTTTTTCCCGCTTAAAAGAATTGAGAGCATTTTACAGCTTGCTTTATGTTGTTTTGTTCCTTTCGGCTTTTTCTTTTATGTACTACATTACCGAAAACTATGTCTGGCTCCTGGATGGCACAACATTAAATAGAAACATTTTAATAATAATGCCGCTGGTCATATATTTTATTGCCATAAATCTAAAATATTTCTTAGGGCAAACAGATGAACAACAAAGCTAAACTTTTATCAATAATAATTCCCGTTTACAACGAGGAAACCCATATCGAAGAGGTGCTCTTAAAAATCAAAGCAGCAAAATTGCCTGATAACGTTTATCGGGAAATAATTGTTATTGACGACGGCTCCAGCGACCAGACTCCCCACATCCTGCAAAAATTTATCAATGACAACGACATCACCATCCATTCCTCGGTTTTAAATGTTGGCAAAGGCACAGCAATTAAAATCGGCATAAAAAAAGCAAAAGGTGAAATCATCTTGATTCAGGATGCTGACCTGGAATACGATCCCAATGATTATAGCAAACTTTTAGAGCCGATCTTGTCCAATAAAAGCAAAGTTGTTTACGGTTCAAGATTCAAGGGTGACATTATCGGCATGAAATTTATTTATCGTTTGGCAAATAAAATACTGACACTAATGGCAAACGTATTGTTTAGGACAAACATTACTGACGAGGCAACCTGTTATAAAGTGTTTTCCACTGAGGTTATCAAAAAAATCGAACTTAAATGCAAAAGATTTGAGTTTTGTCCTGAAGTTACCGCAAAACTGGCCAAGCTTGGTTATAAAATCCTGGAAGTCCCAATAAATTATCGATCCCGCTCTGTAAACGAAGGAAAAAAAATCAGCTTAAAAGACGGCTTCTCGGCTGCCTGGACACTAATTAAATACCGATTCGTAAACTAAAAATGAGAGATTTTAACAAAATAGATTTTTTTATCCAGAAAAAAAGAATTAAATTAATAGAGAAACATGTGCTGCCTGACTCATATATTCTGGACATTGGCTGCGGCTATTATCCTCAAAACTTGATCAATCTAGAAAACAAAATAGTCAAAGCCGTAGGCATTGATAAGGATACCCCAGATAAATCGGTCTCAGCCAAGATCAGCCTTATCAAAACAGAGGTCAGCAAAACACTACCTCTACCAGATAATGAGTTTGGTTGTGTCCTGATGCTAGCCGTGCTGGAGCATCTAGATTACCCGGAAAAGATTATCCACGAATGCTACCGGGTCTTAAAACCCGGCGGCCGACTCATCATCACCATCCCATCAAATTATTCAAAACCACTTTTGGAGACATTGGCCATCCTAGGCTTGATCAGCCGGGAAGAAATCTTTAGTCATAAAAACTACTTTAGAAAAAAAGAAGTGGAAACCCTACTCAATCAGGCACAATTTAAGACAATCATCAGCAAAACTTACAACCTTTGTTTCAATTATTTATTTGTATCGGAAAAATGAGCAGCCTAAAACATTAATTAACGGGGAACAATATCTTTTTCACGTTTATAAATATTAGCCGTCAGGCCCAAATCAGTAAATTCTTTTGACGCAGCCAGAGTTATATAGCCCCCCTTCAACAACATCGGGCCAACCTTATCCCAGCGTCTCTCAAGCCAATCCGCGTAATAAGGTGAATCAGGAGCAGCCTGTAAGTCCAGAAAATAATCTGCACGCCAAAAATATCTTTGAACAACCGGAAAATCATTAACAGTAAAAACCGGGGCCATCCAACCTGAAAAATGCCAATAAACCACATACGGACTCAACTGCGCATAGCTTATAAAAGTAGAGATCGATTTATTTATATTAATGTTAGAGCTAAAAAATGCCAAAACATCTCTAATCTCTGATTTTGGCAACACCTTAAAATTATTATATTTGTCTTTTGTAAAATCCTGCGGATATGTAAAGGTCGGTCGACCGGTTAAACCAAAAACAAATGGCGGCGAAAAACGATTTAAGCTATCTTTATATATAAAAAACATTATGGACCTATTTGCTACTTCCTTGGTGTATCTGGTCAAGCATGAAAAATCATAAACAAAAGACACAGCAATTATTGCTGTCACTGCATAAACTAATATTGCAACTTTTTTATTGCTTTTTATTCTTTCAAACACAATCAATCCAAAATAGACAAGCAAGGGAAAAGCAAGGGGCATGGCTAAAGAAAGATATCTTTCTTGCGCAAAGGACATAATGCTGATAAAGATCAGATTGGCATAAAACATTAAAGAAACAATTCTTATTTTCTGATTACGAAAAAAGAAGAGCGAAGCAACAACCGAAGCCAAACCACCCAAAGCAATCCAAAAAGATAAATTATAACTGGTAATAAAAGATTGCACATAGAAAAATAACGTGCCGATAAAAGTGGACACAATAGAAGTCCCCTCAGCTAATGAACCCTGGCGAAAGGCAACTGTTAAACCATATTTTCTTGCAAATGGCGGCATGATCCACCAAAAAACAAATAAAGGCAGAAAACCCAAAATAATATAAAGATTATCAAGACACCAGGCCCGCAACTTCTTTCTCATATCCCACAACAAAGACAACTGAAATAAACCAACACCAAATACCGTAACCATAGCGAAATTTTGTTTGGCCCAATAGGCAACACTTAGCAAAAAGCCTATTATCAAAAATTTCCACACAGTATTAACAGAAACATTTCGAACCATAAAATACACCGTAATAAGACACACAAAAATACCCAGCATCTCCTGCATGTTAACTGTGGCAAGGTGAAGCATCATTGGTGAAGTAAGAAACAAAAAGGAGGCAAGTAATCCAATTATCCAGCCTTTTTCTTCTGAAAGCTCAAATCCAATCAAGTATATTAATGTTGAACATATAAAAAACAGAAAGAGACTTCCAAGCCTTGTGGAAGCATATGAAAATCCGAAAATCAGAAGAAATATCCCATCCAGCCAGGAATGGAGCGGCATCCAGAGCGCTTGATTATTGGTATGCGCCCAAAAAAGACCCCAGTCTCCAACACTAAGGTGATTATAGATCTGCATGCCAAAAAAACCATGATGGGCTTCGTCCCACAAAAACACATCCAGCGGCAGGAGAAACTGAAAATAGGCATACACACAAGCCATCAGGGTCAAGGCAATTACAATCCAAAAAGAATGTTTTTTGATATTATCCATTTTGCTTCAGTTTCTTTGCAAACGAAAAATGTTTATGCCCCAAATAACTAATGATAACAGTTAACCAAATAACTGCTGCTTGGGCAACTACAGGGTTTGCTTTCAACAATTCAACTGCCAGGAACAATAATATTATATTTAGAAGCATAGAAACACCATAAACCGCGTAAAACTTCAAATATTCCTTAAGATAATTGCCTTTTGTTTTGAATACAAATATCTTATAGCCAACATAAGCATTGGTTATGCTAAAAACATTGCTGATCAACAAAAGAATTATATAATTAACATAGGCAGAAAAAAGATAATATAGCGCTACAAAAGCAAAATAACCGAAAACCGTATTCCATCCACCAACCAAGAGATAGTTGATCTTTTCTTTATGCTTATGATAAATATGCTTCATTTCTCCTTAAATCCTAAATCTAAATGAAAAAATCCAAACAATGTGTCCGCCTTCGGCGGACATTATCATAATTTCCTAACAATAGCACTTATTATCCTTGATAATTCATTGACTTCTGCAATCATGTTTTTCGCTTTAACAATATTATCACGATTATGTATTACCTCCGAATCAATTAGGAGACGTAACCAATATATCGTCTCATTTGCTTCATTTCTAGCAATTGTCATTTTATTGCCAAAATCTTTTCTCGTCCTTGCCCCATCAGCTTCCGCTACAATGGCCCCAACTGCTGTCCCAGATCTTAATAGTTGATTTATTAGCGCTTTAATTTCTGGTTTTTTATACAATGGCATGCAGAATTTTACTATTGTAACTGCAAATGCATATGTTCTATCTTTTAAATCATACTTCTTTTCCATTTTTCCTTTCCCCTTTATTTAAATAGTTATAATACATTGTTTTGATTTTAGATTTAGGATTTTTGATTTAAAAATTGATCCTTTCTTTTTCAATAACCAAAGGTCTTTTCATTACTTGAGTGTGGATTGAACCAATATATTCGCCAATAATGCCAATAAAAAAGAGCTGAACTGCAGAAAAGAAGAATAAACCTATTACTAAAGGTGCCATGCCTAGATTAAAGCTACTCCAAAAAACCAGCTTATACATAAGATAACCCAGCGCTACTAAAATACTGGCAAAAGAAACCATAAAGCCAAGCATAACCGCCATTCTTAAGGGAACCTTAGAATGGTTAGTAATCCCCAGCATGGCCATATCATACAAAACGTAGAAACTGTTTTTAGTAACCCCTTTTTCTCGCTTAGGCTGTACATATTCAACAACAGCTTTTTCAAAACCAATTTCGCAGATAAGCCCTCGGAAATAAGGATAAGGATCATCTATGCTCCTTAGTATTTCAACTATTCTTTTATCGTATAATCCAAATCCGGTAAAGTTGCGAATCTGGTCTATTTCGGACAATTTTCCAATTATGCCGTAAAAGAGTTTACGAACACCAAACATTAATTTTGATTCTTGGCTGCCCTTTTTGACCCCGATAACAATTTTTAAACCTTGTTCCCATTTTTTAATAAAATCAAGAATGGTCTGCGGCGGATCTTGCAGATCTGCAGCAATAACAATCGCAGCATCCCCATTTGTTTGCAGCAAACCATAAAAAGGAGAACGAATATGTCCAAAATTACGGGCATTGACGATAATTTTAACGTTTCTATCTTTCGCGGCCAGGTCTTTTAAAATAGAAACAGTTTTGTCAGTTGAGGCATTATCAATAAATATATGTTCATAATGGTAATCAGGCAATTTAGCCAGAACTTCCTTTACCTGACGATAAATTTCAGCTACATTCTCTTCTTCATTATAACAAGGAGTAACAATACTAATTAATTTCATTTCATCCTCCTTTAATCGCGATAAAGCTTACGCTGGCTTTTATCAATAATATCCTCTTTTTTAAATACTTCTTCATATGGCACGGGCAAAGGCTTGCCGTAAATCCTACCTGCAACATATTTTTCAATAAACTTGCGATCTTCGGCAACCCAACAAGTGTCACAATGCTGGCCAAAATGTTTAATATTTAAACCTTTTTCAACAATATCTCTTAATGGTTCTTCAAAAAAGTTACCTAAAGAAACATGAATATAAGGACAAGGCATCACATCTCCATACTTGGTGATTGAAATCATTCTTTTGACCCCAATACAACCTAAATCAACACCATAAGAAGGGGTTAAGTGCGTAAAAACATTATATTTTTTCTCCATCTCCCTAATATAATCCATATCACTTCTGTCTATCAGAGAATCAAACTTACCTTCCCACGCTCCTACCGGCTTAGCATAAGTAATAAAAACCGGAACCCCTTTATCATTTAAAAATTTTACAAAATCGACAAATTCTTGCGATCTGACCCGATCCTTCCAAACCACAGTTTGAACCAGAATATTCAAGCCCGCTTTTTGAGCCGCCTCAATTGCCTTCAAACAGCGTTCATGAGAACCAGGTTTACACCTAAATGCATCATGCTCTTTGTCAACAATACTGTCTAAGCTTAATTGAATCTTATCAACTCCAATATCCTTTAAATGTCGAGCTCTTGCTTCATCTAAATTCCAACCATTGGTATCAGAAGAGATATAAAACTTTTTAGGATCAATCGCTTTAACTATTTCATCAAAGTCTGGAAAAACTAATGGTTCTCCACCAGTAATTACAATATGAGCCAAACCCATATCATCCGCCTGACGGGAAAGCTCGGCTACATCTTTTGGAGTAAAAAACCTGCCCTCTTTCTTTCCTTGAAATCTTTTAACGGAACAATGCTGACATCTAAAATTACAAGTGTAATCATATTGAAATTGAATAATCGCAATACTTTCACCTTTTTTGATCTTTTCATCATATTTCATGATCTTTTCATAAACATAAGGCTTTTCTTGTTTTAATTTATTCCTCTTCTCGTTCTCTACCGTTTTCAACTCAGTCATAACCTATCTCCTTTCCAATCCAAAATCCCGCAAAATAGCAACTCTTAAATCTTTGTTGTATTTTTGTCGGATAATTTTAACCACTTCATCAGAATAACTAGCAGCCATAACAATAATAGCATCTACTGGATCTGATTCAAGTGTATCAGGTGAAACTATGGGAATATGCGTGGCTGGAGTAAACTTACCTTGCTTAAATGGTGCAGAATCAACCACATACTTTATTTTTCCTGCCAAATCTGCCAAAGACATAATTGCTAACGCTTGGTGCCCCGCCCCCCAAATGGCAACTTTTTTGTCTTTTATGTAATCATTGAGCTCTTTTTTTAATTTTTCTTGCTGCTTGTAAAATTGATCTAGGTTCAACTTCTTCGCTTGTCCAAGAACCGGCTTAGAAGCTGAATTTTTCTTGCTCACAACAGCAGAAATTATATAATCATGCCAAATTTCATTATACTCAATAACTTCAAAACCATTTAACTCTAACGCAGTTTTTAGAGTTTCTTTGGTAAAATAAAACAAATGGTCACCAATAAATTCGGAAAACAGATTCTTCTTCAGCATCATATCAAAATTTGGCACCTCAACTAACCCTACACCATCATCAGTTAAGTTGTTAGAAATTCCTTGAAGTACAGAATTTAAATCAGGTAAATGCTCAAGAAAGTTCAGGATAAAAAAGGCATTAAAGGGAGCATTTTCTATTTTATCACTGCTCTTTTCCACAAAACCTTTTGTAACTTTTAAACCTTTTTTCACACAAGCTTGGACTGATTTAGCTGAATATTCCAAACCATAAGCATCTGTCTCAACCTCTTGCATAATTGAAAGATATTCACCCCTGCCACATCCGATTTCAACAACTTTTCTGTTTTTTAAACTATATTTTTTCACAAAATGCTCAAATTGCGCTCTACGAAAAGTTTGCATTTCAGCAGAAATACTAGCTGCGCGGATAACTTCCCGATAATAAGAAACTGGTTCGTTACTTAACTGAACTAAGCCGCAGGCAGAACATTGGCAAACAGTTAAATCAACCCCTTTATCTTTTTTTAGGGTGTTTTCATCCGGCAAATATTGAGCAGCTGCCGGCATATTTTTATATTGCAGCAAAGGTTGGTCAAAAAAATTACCATCGCATATCCGGCACTTATTTCTCGCCATGAACATTCCTTTTCTCAGACAATGTTTTAATCATGTCTGCATGCTTTTTCTTATGAAAAAACAAATAGTTTGTTTCCGTGGTTTCATCATTAACATATCCAAATTCATCAATTTTACCCTTATTGGGAACATAACATTCATATTCAATATCGCGAAAAAACTCAATGATATCATTGGGATGATAACCAAACTTTTTTGACCATTTTCTCAACATCTCAGAGAATATAATAGGCTTGTACTTTTTCACCACTTCTATTGCCCCTTTGAAAACAAAAAGCTCCGCCCCCTCTACATCACACTTAATAAAATCAAGCTTTGCCAATGATGGCATCGACCTTACAAAATCATCCAGCCTTTTTACAACACATTCTTCCATCACAGTATCGTTATTTTCTCTAAGATTCGCCATTGAAGAAGCTGTTGCGTTTTTAATATCAAAATAAAAATTAACAGTCTTGTTTGTATCAGAAAAACCAATGTTATAAATTTTGTCAGTATTCTGACCATTAAGCTTCAGGTTTTTTAATAAATATTGATATGAGGATTTTATCGGCTCAAAGGAATAAACAGACGTTCCCTTACAAGAAAGAAGAATACTAAGAGTATGCCAGCCAATATTAGCTCCGATATCAAAAACAACATCCCCAGGCTTAATAAGTTTAAGCATCATTTTGCTTTCATCAGCTTCATAGGCGGAAAAATTTAAAAAAGACATCGGCAAAGAATGCGCATCCCTCTCATCGCAACATATCTTTATGTTGTGATTTGCATTACAAATAGTAAATATTACTAACTCTTGTGTCATTTCTATTTTTTTAATCGGTGAGTTTTTAATGAATGGGGGATATTCAAATAAGTACCTATGCGTTTCAAACATTTCATCCATATATTTATTTTTATCAATTTTACCGGCCAAATATTCATTTCTTTTTTTCATCAACATAATAAAAATAACCCCTTTTTATTTATATGAAAAACTCTCAACGGTTCGCTTAAGACCTTCGGCAATAGAAAAGGAACATTTCCATCCAAGACCCTCAACTTTTTTAGAAGACATCAACATTTTGCTCCCTTTGCTTTGCCCCTTTTCAACAATAACCTTTAATTTCTTTTCCGGGAAGGTGGAAACAAATATTTCAGCAAGTTTTTTTATGGGAAGATAAGCATTATCATTGCCTACATTATAAGCTTCTCCATTAGCTCCTTCTAAAAGCACCTTAAAATAAGCTACTGTAGCATCAGCAATATAACAAAAAGATCGCTTAGCAGAGCCATCACTTTTCATCACAATATTCTCACCTTTAACAATATCACGAACAAAGTTAGCAAAGACCCTGCTGTCATTTACAATATCCATGGTCGGGCCATATATGTGAGCAGGCCTTACCATTTTGACAGGGATGCCAAATTGGTCATGCCAGCATTTGCACATATTTTCTGCCATTCTTTTACTTTCACTATAACAACTCACCATATCAAGTGGATCTAAATAACCATAATCATTTTCGGCAACTACTTCCTTGAAATTCTTACCATAAACCGCACCACTACTAAAAAACAAAAACCCTTTAATGTTTTTTGCCTTGGCAAGTTCTAATAAATGATGTGTACCAATAACATTAGGTGAAAGCACAGCAACGGGTTTTGTGCGGAAATAATGAGGACTAGCATAACTTGCTCCATGAATAATATAATCAATATCATCAGTTATTTTAATTGACAAAAGCAGATCATCCACTATGATTTTCATATACTTACTGTCAATGATACTACCGAATCTCTTCCTTGCTTTTTCCTTATTGCGTATCAGGGCAATCACCCTTAAATTAAATTGTGGATCCAATTCGTTTAAGCGAAGAAGAGTTTTTGTCATATACGATAAGAGCATGCCATAAGCACCTGTTATAAGAATGGTTTTATTTCTAAATCGCTCCCAATCAATATCGCTGTTTAAAATAAAATTTAAATCGTCAGCAATAACTTTATTTTCGGGCTCCCAGGCACCATTATAACTAGCCTTTATCCTTGAATCATACTTATTAAAATCATACCAGTCATACACAGCCTTTATTGCCTCTTCAATTGGAGTAAACTTAAGCTCTTTTAGTTCTTTCATTAGTAATGCATTATCCCCACTGTATTCTTTACCAACTCCCTCGGTTTTAATTATTATATCCAGTTTTTTTCCTGAGATATTAATAATTTTTTCGGCAATGGTTTTAAAATCAACAATCTTCCCCGTGCAAACATTGTAGACATTCTGCTTGGGTTTATTTTTAATAAACCATTTAACAATTTTTACCAAATCATCAATATACAAAAAATCAAAATACTTGTTTTGTTTTATATTGATCGGCAAACCCAAAGCTGCATTGCGGCAAATACTCGAAACAACACGAACCCGCCAATCCTCATATTTGCCAAATACAGCAAAAAGCCTTAAATTATAAATATTCTCGCCTGCCTGCACGTATTTAGTCATTACATATTTTGAAAAACCATACTGATCTTCCGGCACATGTTGACCAAAATAATCTTCTTTCATTTTAGGGGCCCAATACTTGCGGCTAAACTCTGCCCCCGACCCAAAACAAATCATCTTGCAAAAATACTCCCTGCATCTAGCAAGATTAAAAAACATTTTTAGGTTGTTTTCTAAAACTTTCGCAGGATCTTTGGTGGAATGTTTAGGTGCAGCATCATAAGTTGCAGAATGAATTACAACATCAAATTGATTGTTTTTTATATAAGTAAAGACTGCAGAATCATCTAAAAGATTGAGCTCTTCACGATTAAGGCAAGTTATATCGTATTCACCCCCTAGCTGCTCAAGTAAATGACGAGCAATAAACCCATTGCCCCCGGTTATTAATATCTTTTTCTTCTTTTTATTCATCTAAAGGTTTTACCATCATGTTTGCTTTAAATTCTTCTCGATCTAAAAACGGCCAAAGATCTTCCAGCGGCTTGGAAACCATTGAACCATCAGGTTTTACTTGAGATTTAAGCTTTGGCATGGTTGGCTCAGCTGGATCAATCAATACATCGCAAATAATTGGACCTTCAAAAGACAAAGCTTCTCTAACAACCTTCTTAATATCACTATTTTTTGAAATCACAAAATACTTAATCTCATAAGCATTAGCAATTTTCTTTAAATCAGGAACAGTTACCCCACTGCTTGGATCAGAACCAACATATAAGCCCTTGAAATAATTTCGCTGCGTGTTTCTGATTGAACCATAACCCTGATTACTAAGAATAAAATATTTTATAGGTAATTTTAATCTGGCAACTGTTTCAAGATCCTGAATATTCATTTGTAACCCGCCATCACCAATAACGGAAATAGTTTTTTTCTTGCCACTGGCAACACAAGCACCAATACTTGCCGGCAACCCCGATCCCATTGACCCTAAGGTGTTAGTAGCAATCACCCTTTGCCCCTTTTTGAGCCTTAAAGCCTGCATAACGATTTCGCTGGCAGCCCCAGAGTTTTCAGGAGCAAAGACATCGTTTGTATCAGACAAATCAGACAGGGCATCGACTAAAGCATAGGTGCTAACATAATCCTTTTTATCCCAGTGCTCTTTTAAAACAACCGGGTACTTAGCTTTCCACTCCTTACACTTTTTAAACCAAACTGCCCGATCTTTCATTTTTACCTTATTGATTTGTTTTAGAAATTCATTAATAAACAAGTCTGCGCTAAGATTAACCGCTACATCGGTTTTAAATTTAAATTTCTTAAGCTCTGCCGCGTCTACATCAACAATAATTTTTTTTGCTTCGCGAGCAAAAGTTTCATGAGAATAGCCAATCTGCCCAAAATCAAGCCTGGCTCCTATAGAAACAACTAAATCAGAATTTTGTTGGATAAAATTGGCTCCACGTTGACCTATGCACCCTGGCCGGCCAAAAAACAACTCATCGTCTTCTGGTAATAGATCCAAGGCTTTCCAGGTAGTGAGAATCGGAATATTTAACTTTTTAGCTAGTTCTATAAAACCATTTTCGTTGTTTGAAACTTTAATCCCATAACCAGCAATAATTACCGGTCGTTCTGATTTGTTAATTAGATCAATAATTTTAGCAATTTTATCTGATGGCTTAGTTACCTGCTCTTTAGGTTTAAAAGATTTTAATTTCGCTTCATCAATCATAGTTGCTTGCACATCAAGCGGAATATCCAGCCAAACCGGTCCTGGCCGACCTGATTGCGCCAGAAAACAAGCTTTATCAAGATGATATTTTATTTCATTTGGATCTAAAACTGTCACTGCATATTTGGTAATTGGACTTACCATTGCAACAATATCAATTTCTTGAAAACCAAGCGTGCGAACACAGGTTCCTTTGCAGATATCAGGCCGCTTTACCTGGCCAGATAAAATTAAAGTTGGAATTGAATCAGTAAAAGCCGCAGTAACCCCAGTAATCGCGTTTGTGCTTCCTGGCCCAGTAGTAACAAGGGCTACTCCTAAATTGTTAGTATATTGAGCATAACCAGTAGCAGCAAAAGAAGCTACTTGCTCATGCAAACAGCAAACATAGTTTAAATCTTTATTTCTACCCAAAGAATCAACCAAATGCATACATCCACCACCAGAAAGCATAAACACATCTTTTACTCCTAAGTTGGCAATATATTTAAATACATAATCAGATAGTTTAATCATAAAATTTGTGTTAAAGCCTCCTTAATTCCTATTCTGCTTTTATTCCACGGCTTACTCACTAAAATACCTTTAACCCCTATTTTTTCAGCCTCATAAACATTTTGCTCATTATCTTCGATTAACACATCTGCCTTGCCAAACCATTTTAAATACTGCGCTTTACTAATTAAAACTTCACCAGCTTCTCTGGGAGAAGGAACAAAATTAAAACTTCTTATCCACCGGCCAAAATTTTTCATTACCCAGGCAGCAGAAATCTGCGCAGCCTTGGTTGGAACCGCGGTTAAAACAATGTGTCTGGCTTTATGCCCATTTTTCTTAAACCATTCCAAAACCACTGGATCAGGTTTCATTTCAGCATATAATCCAGACAACCTGAAATCATCTAAAGAAGTTAAATACTCTTCCTTTGTGCTTTTTAAAATGCGCTCTGGAGTATTTTGAGTTATTTGCTCAAAAGCAACAGTGCAACCCGGGTGCTCTGGTTTCCATTTTTGTTCTAACCAACAACGCATTACATCATTTAATACATCATCAACATCCCAGGCAATGGTAATCATTTTATCTCCTTATATAACCAGTCAGAACGAAAAGTCATGGCTGTTTTTCGGTCTTTATTATCTATAACTTTTTGATCTTCGTAAAAAGAGTCATTTTTATAATGAGTGGTTGAAACCTCTTCAAAAATGCAACCGTTCTTAGAAGAAAAACTATGATTGGCATTTCTTTCAACGGTTAACATATCCCCGGCTTTTAAGGTTTGCGCCTTGCCTGCCACATTAACTTCCATATCACCATATAAAACATGAAAAGTTTCTTCTTTTTTTACATGATAATGAAAAGGATGATTTTGGCCAGGCAACAGAATAATTAACTTTTTACAGTATTCCCGATTAATACAATTTAAAATTGCCGCGCCCCATTCTTCATATTTTTCTAAGCCATAATGATGAGATAGTTCTAAATCAACTTTATTCGGCAAAGCAATGTGCGCTTTTAAAATTATATCTTTTAACTGTTTGATAATTTTTAAAACTTTTTCTCGCAAATATTTAACCTTTAAATCTTTTAAATTAACCGCTTCATTAGCTTTAGTATCTTTTTGCAAAATATATTCTGAATACTTTGAAACATCATTAGCCACCAATTGACCTGCTTGAGAAGGTATCGCATAAAAAACATTGTCTTTTTTTATTTTATCGCCTTTTTTAAGATCAACCTTAGCAAACGCCCCTCTTTTTAAGCTTCTTAAAGCATTTGATTCTTTTTCAGAAAATTCATAACGTTTATCTTGTACTCCTTCCATTTCATAAGCCTGTTCCGCAGCCAGAAGCCACTGATCAATTTGCTCAGGAGTAGAAGAATAGCCATTAATGGGATTTTTGTCTGTTGCCACTGCTACATGCCTCTCAAACACTTTTGCTCCTTTAGCAATAGCCATTTTTATAGCATCTGTATTATCCGGCTCTTCATGAGTGGAAAAACCAATGGTTATTTCCGGATAACGCTTAATCAGCAGATCTATCTGGTCTAATTGAAGATTATCTTTTTTTGTAGGATATTCTCCAACACAATGCATAATGCAAAGTTTTTTCTTTCTATGCTCAAAAAAAGAAACCACTTGATCAATCTCTTCTAGGCTAGCTCCTGCCGTAGAGGCAATGATAGGTAGATCAGTTTGAGCTATTTTTTCTAGCAGCGGCCAGTCAGTAAAAGAACAGCTGGCAATTTTTAAGACGGCATATTTCTGTCTAACAATCTTATCCACTGATTCTTCATCAAACGGAGTGCAAATCGTCATTAACCCTTGCTTTTCAACTTCTTTTTTTAATTTTAAAAAACCCTCTTCTTTTAAAGCAGTTTCAGAAAACCTTTTTACATATTTAATATCTTTACGCTCTTTATAATCGGGATGAATAAAGGTATCTAAATTCCTATATTGGAATTTGAAGGCAAAATTAAATTTATGCTTTTTTGCCGCCTCACTCACCTTTTTTATTACTTCAATACCATGCTCAACGTCTCCTGAATGATTATTGGCCATTTCAAAAATAAAAAGCTTATTGAATTCCATTTACTGTTTTCCTCCTGTTTTTTTGCAACATTCTCTTATCTGGTTAATCATGTGATTTAACATTTCATTGGTCATGCCCGGATAAACCCCAACCCAAAAAGTCTGATTCATAATCAAATCAGTGTTTTTTAAATCCCCAACAACCCGATATCCTGTTTTAGCCTTTCTCATTTCATCAAAACAAGGATGTTTAATCATATTACCGGCAAAAAGCATCCGGGTTTGAATTCCTTTTGACTCAAGATGATCAACTATTTCAGCTCGATTAAAGCCAGCATCTTCTTTAACTGTCATTAAAAATCCAAACCAACTGGGATCAGAATTTTCCTGAGCTTCCGGCAAAATAAGTTTGTTCGATAATGAAGCTAAGCCCTCTTTTAATTTTTGCCAATTCTTTTTTCTTGCCTCAACAAAAGAAGGAAGTTTTTCCAGTTGAGCACAACCAATCGCTGCCTGTAAATCTGTTGCTTTTAAATTATAACCAAAGTGGGAATAAGTATATTTGTGATCATAACCATATGGGAGCTCGCCTAACTGCTGTTTAAAGCGCTTGCCACAAGAATTGTCTTTGCCTGAAGGACAGTAACAATCCCTACCCCAATCCCGCATAGAATCAATAATTCTTTTGAGTTGTAAATCATTAGTATAAACCGCGCCGCCCTCTCCCATCGTCATGTGGTGCGGCGGATAAAAACTAGACGTGCCAATGTGGCCAAAAGTTCCTGTGTATTTACCATCATATTTTGAGCCCAAAGAATCACAATTATCTTCAATTAACCAAAGATCATGTTTTTGGCAAAATTCCATTATCTTTTTAAGATCAAACGGATTTCCCAAAGTATGAGCAATAAAAACTGCTTTGGTTTTATCGGATAAAGCTTTTTCAAGTTGTGAGCAATCAATATTATAACCAGGCAAAGTGACATCGACAAAAACCGGCACAGCACCATATTGGATAATAGGCGCAATGGTAGTTGGAAATCCGGCTGCCACAGTTATAACCTCATCACCTTTATTGATTTTCTTGTCTTTTAATTTGGGTGAAGTTAAAGCCATAAAAGCCAATAAATTAGCAGAAGACCCGGAATTAACCAACGAACAGTATTTAACCCCTAAAAATTGGGAAAACTTTTTTTCAAATTTATCCACATATTTGCCAGTTGTCAGCCAAAAATCTAAAGAAGCATCAACCAAGTTCTCAATTTCTTTTTCATCAAACACTCGGCCAGCATAAGAAATCTTGTCGCCAGTCTTAAATTCTTTTTTCTTTGCAAACTGCTCCTGATAATATCCTTTTATTAGTTTTAATATTTCTTCTCTTTTAGTCATTTAAATATTCCTCAATTTGCTGTATACAAATTTTTCTCATATCTTCTTTTGCCATATAAGCTTTTGTCCATTTCACAATTTTATCCAAAGCTTGCTCAAGATCCCATTTTGGCTTCCAGCCAAGTTCTTTTCTTGCCTTTTTTGAATCAAGTTCTAAATAATGAGCCTCATGCGGATGTTTATTTTGATCCAGCTGAAAAGAAGCCCCTTTCTCCCAAATATCACATAATTTCTTAGTTAACCATTCAACGGTTTTAACATCTTTCTTATCTGGTCCAAAATTCCAAGCTCCCTCACAACCTTTTTGTGCCAATAGCATATAACCGTTTAATGAATCTAAAACGTGCTGCCATGGCCGTACTGCTTTGGGATTGCGCACTTCAATTGGCTTATTATTTATTATTGCCCTAACAAAGTCAGGAACCAAACGATCATCAGCAAAATCCCCACCCCCAATCACATTCCCCGCCCTGGCCGTTGCTAAGCTTACTTTACCTTTAAAATATGAACAATAATAAGCATTGGCTACCAACTCTGCGCCAGCTTTGCTACTGGAATATGGATCATATCCTCCCAAAGCATCTTCTTCTTTAAACGCTTTACTATTAATATCAGGATTTTTATACACTTTGTCTGTAGTAACAACCACAACAGATTTAACTGATGGGCATTCTCTTACTGCCTCAAGCAAGTTAACTGTTCCCATAACATTAGTTTCAAATGTTTCAACTGGAACCTTATAAGATTCACGGACAATCGGTTGGGCTGCCATGTGAATAACAATTTCTGGTTCAGCATTAATCACGGCCTTTTTTAAAGACTCCAAATCTCTGATATCAGCAATAATTGAATTAACTACTTCCTCTATTTTGCATAACTTAAAAAGACTGGGATCAGTTGGTGGCTGAAGAGCATAACCGGTTACATTGGCCCCCAACATATTAAGCCATAAACATAACCAGGAACCTTTAAAGCCAGTATGTCCGGTTATAAATACTTTCTTATCTTTCCAAAAACTCATTTCCAAACCTTCCATGGTGCTTTGCCCGATTTCCACAAACCTTCTAACATCTTTTTTTCTCTTAAAGTATCCATTGGCTGCCAAAAACCATTATGCTGGCAAGCCATCAATTGTCCTTCTTTGGCTAATTTTCTAACCGGATCATTTTCAAAAGGCATAGAGTCACCTTCTATATAATCGAGAACTTTAGGCTCTAGCACAAAAAACCCGCCATTGATCCAGGAATTATTCCCTTCTGTTTTTTCTTGAAACTTACTAACACTGTTATCTTTTTTTATACTTAAAGCCCCAAAACGGCCTAACGGTCTTACCGCTGTAACCGTAGCTAATTTGCCATGAGCACGATGATATTCAAGCAATTCTTTTATATTAATATCTCCAACCCCATCACCATAAGTAAGCATAAAAGTTTCATTGTCCAAATATTTTTTAACTCTCTTTAGTCTTCCTCCGGTTTGGGTTCCAATACCTGTATCCACCAAAGTTACTTTCCAGGCTTCCGCCGTATGACTATGAATAATTCTTTTTTCTTCGCCATCAAAATCAAAAGTTACGTCAGATTCATGCAAAAAGTAATTAGCAAAATACTCTTTAATCTGATATCCCTTATAACCCACACAAATTACAAATTCGTTGAATCCATAATATGAATATGTTTTCATAATATGCCAGAGGATCGGTTTTTCTCCAATTTCAATCATAGGCTTAGGCTTAATCGCCGATTCTTCCCCTATCCTTGTACCATAACCACCAGCCAATATAACTATTTTCATCTTATTTCCTCCTCTTATATAACATTAAAATTAATTTCCCTCCTGCTTTATTGCAAACACCGTGATTATATCATTCAGGTTTTTATAGATTTTGATTTTTCCCAACATATTATTACCAAGAAACTTATACAATTTATAATACATCGTGTTGGTTTTTTCCCTAGCTAATCTATGAAATAGTGTTTTTAATTGCAATACTTGGCCAATAAATCTTGATTTATAAATTTTAAACCCAAACTCATCTAAAACAATTTTTAAAGCCTTTTCATTGAAATAAAAAAGATGGGAGGGTGGCACTATTGCATAGAAATTTGCCCCCGTTATTCGTGCATATAAACAAGAAATATTATGAACTTTTATCACCAACAAACCGCCTGGTTTTAACATGGCGTAACATTTTTTTAAATTTTCATGCGGACTTATAAAATGGTCAAAAACATCTTGAAGGGTAATAACATCAAAGTAATTATATTTAATCGGGTATTCCTCAAAAGATTTAATTAGAATATTTGCACCAATCTTTTCTTTTGCCACAGCCCCCATTTTTTTTGAAATCTCAACACCATGCCTTTCCCATCCTTTCATTTGATTTAAAAATAATCCCGAAGAACATCCAACATCTAATATAGACCCCTTGTTGGGCTTTGCTTTTTCAATTTCTGATTTAATTTTCTGATAATAATAGTTTATGCATTTTTCATTATCAACTTCATATACAAAATCCCCATCTAACTGATCATAATGTTTTTTCAAAAAATCCATTGTCAAGATTTCTTTAACAAACAAAACCGAACAATTTAAACACTCGGAAATTAAATATCTCTTTAATTTGTACTTATCTCTTATATTTTCGCTCGCACAGATTGGACATTGATTATAATAATCCGAATTGTTCTTATTCATTTACCTATTCCCTTCTCTCATATAAGCTTATCGTAATTCTATTTGAACCCGCAATATGCCTCTTTATTGGCAACTTAGCCACTAAAGTTTCTTCGTATGGAATAAATTTCCGCTCTAACACCAACTGATAATTTTTATTAATTTTCGCTTTTATATTCTTCATATATCCTGGCGGAAAAGAACGATCATTACTAATATGAGTAATCAACCAAATTCTAGGATTATTAACAGCATAAAAATCTCGACCAACACCCTTTTGATCATAAATAAAATATTTTCCATCCCAAAAATAAATATCTTTTTGCAAAGAATACAAAGCATAATGTTTAGAACTCAACATGTTTAAATAATAATTTAACAACTGATATGGCACAAAGCGTGTACTAGCAATAATAATATCATCATTTTGATATTTTTGACTAATCAAAGAGGCAACTTTTTGCCAAGGTTCCATTTGATTTGAATTGTGATATTCTCGCAATTTATAATAATTAGAAATAGAAACAAGCTGAAATACTATCAAACAAACCAACAAGCCATAACGTATGCTCACAGCTTTAATCATAGATAGAGAATGAGCAATAAGCAGCAAATAAAATGGTAAAATCATAATTAGATATTTAGGAATAGTTGATGGCAATAAGGCAGCAAGACCAATTGGCACAACACATAATATGAAAAGAAAAACAATCCTTTTGTCTTTAAGCTCTTTAAAATTCATCAAAAATAAATAAGCAAAAATAAGACCCGCCGGTAAAACAACAAATATATTCCAAGGAGCCAACGTATCACCCAGCGAAAACACAAAAAATACTAGCGGCAACCTAAAATAAGCTGGAAACACAGAAAAAACCATGTCTATCTTTCCACCAGCAAGATTAGGCATGATACTTAGAAGTATTTTAATATAAAAAAACGAAACCAAGGCTCCCACTAATATTTGCAAACTCAATATAATTAAACTTTTTGATTGGTTTTTCTCCTGCAAGTAATTAATTATTAAAAAAATAAATTGAGCCGCCATAAATAGAACAGCATAAATATGAGTTAAAGCCAGTAAAATAGTAAAAACAAAATAACCAGCAATATTCCAAATGGTTTTTTGGTTTTTAATTAACCTCCAAAAATATAGTGTTGAAAAAATTGATAACAACATCATCAATCCATACATGCGTATTTCGTGAGAATGCATGATGGCTAAAGGTGATAAAGCCAACAAAAAGCTGCTAATCAAAGCGGTTTTTTCATCAAACAATTCTTTAGCAAATTTAAATATAACTAAAATGGCAATAAAGCCAATCAAAACTGATAAAAGACGCAAAGCCAGCTCGCTTATGCCAAATAATCTCATCCAACCAGCTAAAGCAACAAAATAAACTGGCAGATGGGAGTGATCAATTAAAGTTCCCATCAAACTCTGTGGTATTCCAATAGCATTGCGAACACTATGGCATTCATCCCCCCACAAACTGCGAAAAGTTGGATTATAAAGTCTAACTCCGGCAGCAATTACCAATATAATCATTAACAAAATCATTACTTTTTTAGACATAACTTTTACCTACTTTACCTCTTAAAAAATCAAAAACTGCCAACAAAGTTGTTTTCACACCTTTTATTTGCCCATTCTTAATTGACGAAATAATTGAATAGACAGGAAAGGTTAAAAAGTTTAAAACCAGCGGCAACCATTGCCTGGTTTTCTTAAAAAATAACAAGTTGTTCCTAGTGCGGTAATAAGTATAAAAAGGAGAAAATTTGCCCCCCATGGAAGCTGCAAATTTATGATAAATTACTGATTCTGGAATAAGTTTGATGCCAAACCCAGTCTTTTTTGCCCTATAACAAAAATCAACGTCCTCATAATTATTAAAATAATCCTCATCCAATAAACCTATTTTATTGAAAACTTCTTTTTTAATTAACATACAGCAACCTGAAGTCCAATCAATTTCATCTTGTTTATTAAAAGCATGGGCAGGTTTGTTTAAAATTGGCAAATAATAGCCACCGCAGAACCAAACCTTATCTGGTTCATGAAAAAACATCATCTTAGGAGAAACAATGCCAGTGCTACCCGGCTTTTCTATAACTTTAATTAATAATTCAAGGAAATCAGGCTCAACCTTTGTATCATTGTTCAACAAGAGAATATAATCATTCCCTTCTTGCAAAGCTTTTTTAATCGCCACATTATTGCCAGCAGCAAATCCAAGATTAGTTTTGTTTTTAATTAATTCTATATAAGGATATTTTTCTTTCAATTTGTCTGCAGAACCATCAACAGAACCATTATCCACTAACATGATTTTATAATTACTACCAAGTGAATTTAAACACTCATCAGTATCCTCATATTGATTCCAGTTTAAAATAATTATACTAAGCATCCCTTCTTACCACTTCCTTAACAAAATCAAACATAAAACGATGCTCAAACAACAAGCCAAAGGCCAAATAGATCATAATAAAAGCTATTGCCCCAAAAAGCACATTAGAAACCAGCAAGAAAGGAAGTATCGCTATAAAAGAAAATAATAAAGGCTTAACCAGAACTTTAACAATCCCTAAGCGGAAAATCTTCATTGCTAAATAAATCGCAATAACTCCCACAACAACCTCTGCCAGTATTGTAGCAACCGCCGCCCCAATATAACTAAAGCGGGGAATTAAAGCAAAATTAAATACCAGATTAACTACCGCCCCACCAGCAACCGAAATAAGGAAAGCATTATATTTGCCCGAAGGAATCAAAATTAAATTACCATAAGTATAGCCAATGACACAAGGAATAATTGTCCAAACTAAAATTCTTAAAGCTGGAATTGCTTCCGCATATTCGCTTCCATAAAAAATATTAATAATAAGCGGCGCAATAAAACTAACAAAAAACGCTGTCGGAACAATAAGTAGCAAGGTCAGGCGCAAATATTTTTGAAGAAAGACTTTCGCTTTTTCTTTGTTTTCTTTTATTCTTCTACTAGCTACTGGAATTGCCGTTGATTGCCAAAGAATAAAAAAAGCTAATACAATATAATAGATTTGATAAGCCGCACCATAATAACCGACAACCTGGGTTTTATCCATAACCCCTAACATTATCGAATCCATACTATTATAAACCTGGATAAGATAAGAAGAAGCTCCTAACGGCAATGAAATTAAAAAGTATCGCCAGCCAACCTTTAAAGAAATATTTGCCTTATCAGCAGAAAACAAGACCCTAAAAAGAAATAATAAGAATAATAAAGCAATAACAATACCAGAAATAGACTGAACCAAAGGAACAGAAAGCAAGTTATCTGCTGATTTCACAAAAAGAAAAGTGAATGAAAAAAAAGCAATTGCATACAAAACCTTGGCAGTAGCAATATACTTCATTTCTTCCAACCCTTGAAATACCCAATTGGTATTTAAAGCACGATAAAAAACATAGCCAAATACAAAGAGAAATAAGAAACGTACATGCCCAGATAAAGGTAACAACCAAAGGATTGAAAAAGCAAAGAAATAAATTAACAGAGCAAGTATTAAACGAACTACTAATAGGTTGATAAAAATGAATTTTGCCTTCCCTTTATTTTTTGCTATTTCACAGGTGCCAAATAAAGAAAGGCCCGAATCAACCATTAAGACCAGGTATGACAAAAAAGCCTGAGCAAAGCGAAACAAGCCAAAAGAAAACGCGCCTAAAACTCTAGCAATATAAATTCCCGTTATAAAATTAAGCGTTCCACTGATAAGGCTGCCAATCATAAGCCAAGAATAATTTTTTGCAATCTTCTTAGTAACACTTGTTTCCATTTTAAAGATTCCCCTGCCTCATAAAAACAGCAATTTTACGCAGCTTATAAGCAATAAATCTTGGTACGGGAATAATTGCAATCAACAACATTACAAACTGTGGCAAATTTGTTATATAAATAAAATATGACTTGTATTTTTCATACACAGAAAAATCATAATATCCCAGAAATCTCAAAATAATTAAAAATCGCAGCCCAAAAAGCCTGCTTTTAACACCATGATTTTTTATACAGATATTCTTAGCTTCTTCGGTATAACTGTTCGGTAATGATTTAACCGTGTCAAACCACATTTTGCCAAATACATCAAAAGCTTTGTCATACCAACAAGCTAAATCACGGGCAGAACTATAAACAAAAGCTTTTGGCTCCCAAGCAACCAATATGTTACTTCGTGAAAGATAATTAAATATTACTGCAAAGTGTGGTATCTCGGTATTAAAAAACTTCTCAAACTCTCCATTTTTTATAATTTTTGAGTTAAAAATCAAACAACTTATCCACGTCATATGCCAGCCAAGATCACTTAACAATTTATTTCTGTCAGAATAAAGTGAAAAGTTCTTCAAATCATTGACTCGCCCCTCTACTCGCTCAGCAAGGGAATTAAGCTTTTTTCCTCCATTAACAACCACCATATCATAATCAGCTGATTCTAAAACCGTTATCATTTCTCCTATTGCATTCTTGGTGATTCGATCATCGTCCCCTAGCAACCAGGAATATTTTGTCTTTGACATATGCAGAACTCTTGCAACATTAACAACTCCGCCTTGATTTTTTGAGTTTTTGGAATAAAATAAATTTGGATATTCCCTTGCAAAAGCCGCAACTACTTTTTCTGTATTATCCGGGGAGGCATTATCAGATATATAAATAGGAATATCATATTGTTTAGCTTGTGGAATAATTTTATCTAAGCTTCTCTGCAAATAACCCGCTCGATCATAAGTCGGAATACAGATGGAAAGCAACTCATTCATTCTTAGTCTACCCCCCAATAAAATTCGCCTAAACGATCTTTTATATTAATGTATCTGAATCCTTTTATCTTCTTTCCTTTAATCCCGGTTAAAATCAAAGCATTAGAATCTTTGATCTCTTCCAAGGTCACTACCCGCTTATAATCAAAACCTTTAAGCGCAAGCTCAATAATATCAGCTAAATCATCATCACCCAGAATAACAAACTTCTTCTGCCCTTGATTAAATTCTTCAAGAATAATTTTAGCTATTTCTTCACGCACTGCTTTTACTAAATCTATGGTCTTTAGAACATATTGGTAGGACTTTTTTGCTTTTTGCGAAAACCCTTCTGAAGTTAAGATGTAATCGATTTTTTTGGGATTCAAATTAACTGTTTTAACAAAACCTCTTTTAATCAACCTTTTAATGATTAGGTTAACTGAACCAAGAGAAAGATTGGTGTTTTGGGAAATATCCCTTTGAGTGAGGCTTTTTTTCTTGCTGATTTCTTCTATGATTTTTAATTCATTATTGTCTATCATAGCTTTTGTTCATTTCTTGTTCAATCTATGAACATTATAAGGGATTAGAGTACGATTGTCAAGCAATTATCAGTGCAAACAAGGCGCAAACAAGCGCAATCAGCCAAAAAACCACCACCACTTTATTCTCCGACCAACCAAGCAGTTCAAAATGATGATGCAAAGGAGTCATCTTAAAAACACGCTTTTTAAATAATTTATATGAAACTACTTGAATAATTACAGATAAAGCTTCTATCATAAAAACAAGGCCAATTAACATCAAAAGCAGTTCTTTATGAATTAAAATTGCTATTCCGGCTAGAGCCGCGCCAAGAGAAAGAGATCCAACATCTCCCATAAACAATTTTGCTTTGGGGAAATTATAAAACAGAAAAGCTAAGACCACCCCACCCCCAATCAAACAAAAGCTATTAGCAAAAATGTAAGCCCCGCTAAGCATGGCAAAAGCAACAAAAGCAATTACCATACAACCAGACAGCAACCCATCCAAGCCATCAGTTAAATTAGCAGCGTTAGCTGTGCCAACTATTATAAAAGTAGATAGTAGAAAGTAGAGAATGGGATTGGAAAATCCTAAACTATATAATAAACCCTGAACTGTGAGATTTTGATCAAAACCAATCAGGAAATAGGAAAAAGCTCCTGCAAAAATAGTTTGGAGAATAATTTTTTGCCAAAAGGTCAAGCCTAAATTTCGATGCTTAAAAACTTTAACCAGGTCATCAGCAAAGCCTAGCAAAGCAAAGCCAAAAAACATAATAATTAAAGCTAAATAGCGCAGATCAATTTCAAAATCAATAAAAATCAACGCAAAAATGATGATAATTAAAACTATAGCAACGCCACCCATGGTGGGGGTACCTGCTTTTCCTTGATGCGAAGCCGGCCCTTCTTCTCGAATAACTTGCCCAGCATGCAAAAAACCAAGTAGTTTATAAATTGGATAAATTACTAGCAGTCCAACAATAAAAGCAGAGGAAAATAATAAGAATTGGCTAAACATTGATTTATTTTAGCATATTCACAAAAGAAAAGCCCTCGCTTAAGCCAGAAGCCTAAACGAGGGCGTTAAACAAAATTCACTAAGTTACTTAATCATATAAGTAGCTTTCACAGCTACCCCAGTATCACCTGCTATACCTAATATATCAGTTGTACTTGCTCCCGCAAAAGAAGTCTGATTCACTAATGCAAAATCAGCTCCAATCGCAAAGTTTGAAGTAAGATTGGCCATAATTCCATAGGTTACTCCAAGATTAGTAACCGCTGCTGCTGCACCATTTGTCATATAATAAATTCCAACGGCAGGCTGAACATCCCCTACCTTTTCTAAATTGTAATCTACTTTTAACAATAATGCAGTAGCTGTACCACCAAAATTAGTATTACGAGCCCCTAAAAATCCAACTAAATCTTTACCCATGTTTAAGCTTAATGTTGAATATCCAAGAGCGGTACCGATTGTTACACTAGCTAATGTTGGGGTTGCAACTATAATCACAGCAAAAATAAAAAGCAATAATTTCTTCATTTATTTTCACCCCCTTTCTTAATTTAAAGTAAAACTCTATTATCTGCCTTTAAACAAATTATGAAGGAAGTCGGCAGCCATATCTTTACAACCCAGACCAAAAGCAATGGCAGCTGCCAAACCAACAGCTCCGATAATTACCCCAATTTGCGGAATAAACACATCCATGGAAATTCCTAGTTCAGAAAGAGCTGCTAAGAAAGTGAAAATGATAACAATATAATAAATCAGGCGGGAAACAGTTTTAGCACCTTCAAGCCCAAGGTTAGCCATTACTGCTTTAGTAATACCAGAAATCAAACTAGCCAGTAAAACACCAATCCCCAAGATCAAGGCAGCTAAAATAACCACACCCATATAAGCAAATATACTTAAAAAAGCCCTTTGCACTGGCAAGCTATAATAAGCAGCTACCCCCATTAAAGCCACTAAAACCACAACCCAATAAACTAAGCTGCCTAAAAGTTCGGAAGTAGTTTTTTTGATTTCTCCTTTTTCTAATGCCCCGGCAAACCCAGTTTTTTCTGCTAAAATATCCAGCTGAATTGTTTTTAAAACTAAAGTAGTTAAATTTCCTAATCCGCGAGCAATTAAAATTCCTATTAAAATAAATAGAAGCGCAACAATTAAATTTACAACTAAAGGTAAAAGATCAAACAGTGAAGCATTAAGCGAATTTAACAATATTTCCATTTCTTCTCCTCTATATTTTTATAATAGCTAAAAGAATAGATACGGCTAAAAATATTATAGCTAGCCCCCAAGTGATTTTATCAAGGCCTTGTTCAAGCCCTTTTGGGGAACCAAACAACTTTGCAGAACCACCAATACCACCCAACCCCTCACCCTTTGCTGTATGTAAAAGAACAGCAATAATTAAAGCCAGCGCACTTATTAATTGTATAGAAAGTAATATTCCTCTCATTTGAAAGCCATTCTAACTAATGCAGACTGCCTTGTCAACGTCTTTTTTGTTTGATATACTAGCTGATCATGATTGTTGGAATTGATTTAGGTGGAACCAAAATTGCCGGTGTACTCACTACCCCTACTGGCAAAATCCTCATGGATGTTCAAATCCCTACTGAAGCTAAAAAAGGCAAAAAGCAGGTTATTAAAAATATTAAAAAAGCTATCTACATGCTCATCCACAGCCAAAAAGTAAAAATAAAAGCTATTGGCATTGGAGCTCCGGGTCCAATTATTTATGAAAAAGGAATCGTGGTTGGCGCCCCCAATCTTCCTGGCTGGAAAAGGATTAACTTAAAAAAAATACTAGGAGAAGAATTCAATGTTCCTGTGTTTGTGGATAACGATGCCAATTGTGCAGCCTTAGCCGAAGCCTGGTTTGGAGCAGCCAAGTTTGTTAAACATTTTGTTTATATGACAATTTCCACAGGAATCGGCGGCGGAATTATCATTGATAAAAAACTTTATCGCGGAGCAGTTGGCTCTGCCGGGGAATTTGGTCACATGATTATTTTTCCTGAAGGACCAAAATGTTCTTGCGGCAACAGTGGCTGTCTTGAATCAGTTGCTTCTGGTAGCGCCATAAAAAGAATAACCGGCATAAACGCCATCGCAGTTGAGCTAGCAGCACGACAAGGAGATAAAAAAGCCAAAGCAGTAATAGAAAAAGTTGGTAATTATTTGGCCATTGGAGTAGCCAACATAGTAAATATTTTTAATCCTGAAATGGTAATCATTGGCGGCGGACTTTCAAACATGAGAGAATTACTTATGAAACCTATTCTAAGAGATTACAAAAAATACACTTTAAAACTACCGGCAAAATCAGTAAAAATTGTTAAAGCTAAACTAGGCTCCAAAGCCGGAGTCTTGGGTGCCGTAGCATTATGTCTATAGCTATTATCGACTACGGGGCAGGCAACCTTCGCAGTGTACAAAAAGCCATTGAAAAACTAGGGTTTACTGCTGAAATTACTAGAGACAAAAAAGCTATCAAAGGCGCCAAAGGCATTATACTTCCAGGAGTAGGCTCTTTTGATGCCGCTATAAAAGAACTGCGCCAATTTGGATTGGAAGCAGCTATTGAAGAAGCCATTGCTCTTGGGAAACCTTTTCTTGGTATTTGTCTTGGCTTGCAGCATTTATTTGAAAATTCAGAAGAAGGCAAAGAAAATGGCTTGGGAATATTAAAAGGCAAAGTAGTTAAATTCAAGCCTCAGCAAAACCAAAGTGTTCCCCATATGGGCTGGAATCGCCTCTTACCTAAAGGCTTCTGCCCTCTTTTTAAAGGAATAGAACCAGGCAGCATGGTATATTTTGCCCATTCTTATTATGTAGTGCCAGACAATCAGGAGATTGTAGCCAGCACCACTGATTATGGGGCAGAATTTGTATCCTCAGTTTGCAAAAATAACTTATTCGGCATACAATTTCATCCAGAGAAGAGCGGTGAAGTTGGACTCAAAATATTAAAGAACTTTGGTGATTTATGTTTGAAATAATACCAGCAGTAGATATATTAAATGGTAAATGCGTACGGCTAAAACAAGGCCGTTACAACGCAGAAACGGTTTATGCCAATGATCCTGTTGAAATAGCTAAAAAGTGGCAAGATGAGGGTGCCAATCGAATTCATATTATTGATCTTGATGGTGCCAGAACCGGGATTCCAAAAAACATCCACGTTATTGAATCCATTTGTAAAGCTTTAAAAGTCCCTATCCAGGTCGGCGGAGGCATAAGAAATCTAGATACCATTAAACAATTAATCGATTTTGGAGTTGATCGCATCATACTGGGAACTACTGCGGTAAAAAACCCAAATACTCTGGCAACAATGTGCGAAAAATTCGGATCTCATATCATTGTTTCAATTGATTCAAAAGACGATAAAGTAACTAGTGAAGGTTGGACTCAAGTATCAAAAAAAGACACCAAAACTTTGGCCCAGGAAGCAGTAACGCTGGGAGTAAAAAGATTTGTTTACACTGACATTAGCCGTGATGGCATGTTAACTGGACCTAATATTGAAGGTATTAAAAGATTTATTTCTTATGTAAACGTACCGGTCATTGCTTCGGGTGGAATATCAAAAAAAGAAGACATTGATAATATTAAACAAACCGGAGCCGAAGGTTGTATTTTAGGAAAAGCTCTTTACGAAGGTAAAATTAAACTAACTCAGATTCTTGCTTAGCTACCTCTTCTGTTTTTTCCGCTGCTCTTTTCCAGACATCAGCTTGTCGTTGATCAGGATTGTTTTGATCTTTCATCACCGACTCAACAAAACTACTTCCCCCTTGCCCTTCTCTCTCAACAACATCAGAATCTGCTGCTAAATCAACCTTTTTCTTTTTAAGCTGTCTCTTCGCCTTTTCTACCAATCCTGGCTTAGTGTGTGTTAAATGTACAATTAATTCTTCCTTGCCATCAGCAAAGGCCTGGACCACTTGATCGGTTTTTTGCTTTTGGGCAACCTGCTCCAATATATCAACAGAATCATCAATCATTTTAATTACTAACTTATTAGTCTTTAAACCTTTATGCTCTTTGATCTCTTTTGAAAAGCCAGCTAATATTTCTGCCACTTCAGCTGGAGTTTTAGCTTTTTGAATTGTTTGTTCAATTGCTTTATAGTCGATATTAACTCCTTGGATCTTTAATAATTTAGCTAACTCAAGCATTTCTGTTTTTAAAGCTTGCAATCTAGGCTCAACTTCTTTTTCATTTTTTACTGCATCTTTTACTGACAGGGATTGCTTAAAAATAGAAATTGCTATTTTTTCTGCTTTTGAGTTAACCTGGCGGTCGCCTGTTTGTTTGCTTTGAACTCTATCCAATATGGTTTTCGCGTAAGTTTTTAAACTTTCATTGCGGGTTTCTTCTACTACAAATTTTAAATTTTCTTCTGCTTTTTGCCTAACCTGCGGATTAAGAGCAATATATTCAGAAGCTACAACTGCTGCTGCAGTGGAAATCTCCTCTGGCTTTGGCTTAAGTGCCTGGTCAACCGGCTGCTTTTTATCCAGGGTTAATATTTGTTCTAAAGCTTTAGGCTTTGCCCTAGTAACAATAGCTGCAGCACGTCCATTGGCAACTTCCTTAGGATAAAAACGCTCGGATAAATGAGTAATATCTTGAGCTGTTTCTATTTTTTCAACATTTTTCCAAACGCCGGTAATAGCATTTTGTGCTTTGGGCGCATAAATCGTATTTTTAGCTGACAACATTGATAGAGCCGTCAGGGCTATATTCATGGCCATAGGATCTCGATTAGGATCTTTCGATTGGGTAATTACAAATTTTTCTAAAGAAGTCACTGCTTCTTTTACTTTTGCAGGATCATTGGCTGTTTGCTCAACAATAACTGCAGCTGCCGCATAAGCCATTACCCTCTTCTCATCTACAGAATAAGCTTTGTCTTTAGAATCTTTTAATTCTTTAATTGCTTTAGCTGCTTTGGCTAAAGCTACTTCAGGTTTTTTAAAATCTATTTTTTCTAAATGAGGTTGAATGACTCCTTTTTCCAGCACATAACTCATATCCTCTGGCATAGTATAAGTCCCATCATCCTTAACTCCGGCTTCTTTACCTCTGCGATGTATATTAGTAACTTTATTCCAAGAATCATCCATAGTGGTTTTTATAGTGGTCTCAATACAGCTATTAATAAAGTTGAAAAGTTCAAGGCTATTTTGCAATTCTATGCCAAGTTTGGCGAATTTCTCTTGCATGCTAGCTAAGCGCATTTGATTTAAATAAGTTTCATTTTCAAGCTGGTCCAAACGCTTGCCGGATTTAGCATCAATATCAGATGTATTTGCTTTATCTGCCTTTTTATCGCTTTCTTTGGCTTTATCATAAATCTTGCTGACAATTAAGCGGATAGTATAGGGATTAATTACTAAGTCAATTAATATATTAACTAAATCAGAAACACCAACCGTCCCATCCCAAGCATCTTTACTACCAGTTAAAAGTTCAGATAAAACTGCCCGACTTTTTGAATCATTATCAAGTAATTGCGTTGCATATTTTGTATCCTTTGTACCCAAAGCTTCGTTCAAGCTCTTTTTTAAACTTTTCATCCAGCCTTTATGCTCTGCTACTTTCAATAAAACCGTTACAGCAATCATTACTACGCCAATAATAAATTGTTTTTCTGCTTCAACCTTGGCATTATAACGTTCAACATAAGTTTCAACTCGTTCCTGAAGTAATGACAATTGTTTTTCATAATTTGATTTAGCTGCTTCAAAAGTTTCACTTACTCCATAAGGAGCCGGTGCTTTAGCAATTTTAGCTTTAATACGGGCAATCGCATCTTGCACCCGATACATAATGACCAATTTATTATATAATTGCTGAATTTGACGCAGCGCAGTGTAATAATTAGAGCTATTAGCCACCATGTGTCCACGGCCAACATCAGTCATAATATTATCTTCATGAATCCCCTGGAAAGCACCTCGCAAAAGATCAGCACCCTCACTATAAAAAGAATTTTCAGCTAAATTATCAATCATTTGCTGGATTCTTTCAAACTCATCTAATTCACCATAACCAGAATAAGCATCTAAGCCATTTTTAACTCCGGAAACAACCATGCCAGCCGTGCTAGCAGCAAAAGCTCCCCACTCGCAAGCCTGTAACCCTTGTTTGGCAAATTCACCAGTGGCCCCACCGGCAACACTAAGAGCAATTGAAACAACACTGATAGCTGCCTGGATAATAGCCCAGTTGATTTCTGATTCCTGCATGGTTGCCAGGTTGTGGCGACTAATAATATCTTTGACCATGCTTTCCTTTAAATCATAAGCCTTTATTTTAGTATTAAAGCGAGCCTGACTGGCCTTCTTTACTCCCCAAAAATCAGAACTAGTATTAATACCAGTTGTTCCAGCTACAACTGCATTGCTAATATCCTGATGACCTTTAACATACATGTTAAGCAATTGCTCTGTAATATAAATTGCTGTTAATTGATTGCGCACAGCCATAAAAGCAGCTGTATCAAGCGCCCACATATCTCCACTAGCCAGAGTAGCCGCACTGTCATCAGCTAGAATATGAGAATTCTCATTCAACTGGTCAATGGCATTGTTATATTTTTTATCCATTTCATCTTCGTTTTTATCTGCTGACCCATAAAAATCAGTCGCTTCATTAATGCTATCATCAACCGGATTGCTCAAGTTATAAATCAGGTTGCCAATCGCAGCTCCCAGTTGCCCCATAGCCGCAACAAGAGCCAATGCTCCCAAAAGACCAATTCCAGTAAAGGCACCAGCAACAATAAGAATTACGGCAATCCCTGCTCCTATCAAACTACCAATTCCAGCTGCCCGAGCTTTTTTAAGCATTTCTTTATGTTTTAATTTAGTGTTAAAGGATTCTATATTATTTTTAATGCCTGCCTGTTTAAGATCAAAAGCCAAAAGCCGCCCCTGCAAGCCAATTGTTAATGAAGATTTTGCATCTTTGGCCGTATCAACTGTCCCAACTTGCCATTGAATTTTAAGTACTATTTGGGCCAAACGATTTGTTCCCTCAATGTACATAATTAAAAGCCGTGCTGCATTTTGAATTTTAACTAACTGCTCTCTCAATGCATTTACTTCAGCCTCTTTAAAATTTTTATAGCCATCAGAACCAGTATAAGTTACATGCTTTGGCGAAAGCTGGGCCACAATTCCCCATTCTTTTTGTTCTAGGTCTTCTAATTTTTTCAGGACATCCTCATAATTAGTTACCCCATCTCTTACCTGTTCCATATTAGAACCATAAATTTGACTTAAAATACAGGCAACTTGTTCTTGAGAAAGCTTTGAAGGACTAGTAGAAAAACTAAATTTATTATCAAACGCCTCCATAGCAATCCAGTCACCAACACCACGTAATAAACCACCTAAAATTGGCACCCAACCAACAGCATAAGCAGAGTTTCTTAGATACTTAGCTTGTTTCATAGAAACATAAGAGTCTTCACGCATATTGTGCCAGTAAATGTTAGTTTGAATTTGTTGGCCCAAAGCAGAAAAACACATGTTTTCAAATCTTTCTAAGCCATCAACTAAACCATTTAAAGCTTCTCTTACTCCACCAGAAAATTTCGCTCCAGTAGTATTTTCAACAACCATGATTTTAATTTCTTTTAAAGCAGCCTGGTACATGGTAAAAAGTCGGCGGCCATTTTCAAGTGAAGAAACTTTTAACTGGGTAGCCATCATTAAATCACGATCAACGTCAACCTTGCCTGCGCCAATATCAACTTGCAAGAAATCCTGCGTTAACATGGCAAAGACATCACCTAACCCGGTCATGCCATCATTGTATAACTCACTATTACAAAGAACTTCTTGATATTTTGGAGTAACAATGTTTTTTTGAAAATCTTCATAATCTGACACAATCGCATTCGCTTTTTTCGCGTAAAGATAATCGCAGTTTCTTTCAGAAGCTTTGGCTCCACCAGAACTAGCCAAATCACAAATTACACTCCAGGCATTATAACCTTCGGCATTAGCAGCTTCTCTAGCCCATTCTAAACGCTGCTGCAACGAAGTTTGGTTATGCGTATAAACGTTTTCAGTTAATTCCATAAATTGGGATTGACCAATCAGCATACCGCTCTCTCTGGCAATAGATAGCACTTCTGAAGCAGATGCATCACCACCAGAAGAGGTCTCTTTGGTAAACCTGGTTTTAAGAATAAATTCTTTTAATCCGTGAATAGCATCAATGATAGTACCTAAAACCTGGAGTACATTCATGTAAGACATTAGCTCTTCATACTTAACAAAAAACTCCGGATCAATATATTTATAGCCATTATATTCGTCTACCCAATTTCCATTACCCAACTGATCTGCACATGCCTCTGCCTCATCAAGAATTTCTTCAGCTGCATTAATTGCCTGTTGTTCTACATCAACATTTTCATCTTTGTTTTGGGTGTTTATAGCATAACTCGAAGTATTAATATTTCCTTCTTCATCTAAAACCACCACATTACCATTTTCATCATAACCAGTTTTAAGAACTACTTCTTCAGAAGAAACATTACCCAAAATCTTATCTCCAACCGCTACTTCCGTGTGATCAATTACGCCATCTTCATTAACAGTAAAAACCAGGTGCACATCTTCTACACCCGCAGCTTTTAATACTGCCGCCTCAAGTACTGCCTTGTCTTCACAGTCTCCTTCAAGATTGTTTGGATCAACATTTAAGCCGTCAACATCATCCTCTTTATAATCCCAATGTTCATCAAAATATTCATCTATTACATCTTCAATTTGTGCTTTTTCTTCTTCGCTAAGTTCATCAAATTTTTTACCAAATTTCCACATACAAATCTCATCTAAAAGCGCTTTAGTATCTTCGTCTTCAGCCAATTCATCTACTTTCTCCTGATAACTAGCAGCCACATCATTAACTGTTTGTTCTAGCTCATTCTCAACATAATAAGGAGTTTCTGACTGCGGCATAGGTAAAGTTGGTCTGGCTTTAAGCTTTAAAATAGCGGTGTTTTTGGTAAAGTCAAAATCATGTTTCCCAAGTTCAACATCAGCAGGTTTTATAAGATCATTATTTTGAATATAAGAAGGTTTTGCTTCCAGATTAGCGGGTATATCTGGACGCTGTTTTTCTTCAATAGAAAGGTTATTTGATTGGAATCCTACGCCTGAAACCATATGGTTTGTCCTCTATATAATATATCGAGATAAATGGGGGTAAACTTGCATGATTTTTAGGATAATTACGGGGAATTTAGGCTTCTGTATAGACCTGATGATGCCTATTAAAACTGGTCCTTTTATCTTCTTTTTTAGCTGGTTTTTCTTCTGTTAATTTAACAGGAGCTGCTTTTGGCTGTTCTGCTGCTTGATTGTTGTTTTTACGATAAACTGATTCTTTTTTTGAACCACTTTTAAAGGCTTGACGAGCAATGCTATTGCCAGCTTGCTCAACTTGTTGAAATTGGCCAGCAAGCCCACCTTTTCTCTCAAGACTTCTTTTCGTCTTATCATAAGTTATAGTTCCATATTCACCACTTACACTCATACTACAACACCTCTTTTTCCTTCACTTTTCTCGTCGACAAACTCCTTAGGAGCTGCCTTTGGTTGTTCTTTTTCCTCATACTCTTTTCTATAGACATTCTTTTTCGGTTTACCAGCAAAAGCCGTTTTAATTGCTCCAACCGCTTGTTTACTTTTATCCAACTCTCTACAAGCTTCTGCTGCAGTTCCAGTCAAACGTGCTTTACCTGGAGCAGATGGTTTTTGGCCTAAACCTTCAAAACTTGGAATTGCCATTAGCCTTCCTCCTCTACCACTGTTTTTTCAATTGGCTTGGTAATATCAGCAATATAGTCTTTTTCTTCATTTAAGAAAGCAGCACACTCATCAATCAATCTATCGTAATTAAATGAAGCAACCCCCTCATCCATCACCTGATAAACAGCATCCATCTTTTTTTGCGTAGCTAAAGTAGCTTGTAATTCAGTTTCATATTGATCATCTGAATTTCTAGCTACGGCTTTTTCCATAATCTGCAAGAAACGCAGAACCATTTCTTCCCAATCATTGATCTTATAATAAGAAGCCAGCTGCTCAAGCCTGTCACCAAATTCACCCTCTTTTATATCCTTACAAATATCTGCTGTGGTTTTAGATTCAAAATCGTACTCTGGATTTATCTTCTTTAAAGAATCCATAAATAATGCTTCTGCTTTATCACCATAAACAATGCGAAAGCTTCTATGTTTACACAAAGCTCGCAAAACTATAGCATAAGAATTTTCAGAACCTTGAGCTTTTGCTTTACAAGTATAAATCAGATTACTAATTGCAATACAAAATTCTGCTATTCCTTCAACCAACGCTGATTTAGCAAAATCATCTTGCCCGCTCATTAAAGCCTTAAAAGCTGGACGAGTCATAACCCAATCTTTAAGGCCATATGCTTTTACTATGTCATCCCATTTTCCATTATCCAGCTCACCTTTGGCTGCCGCTTCCCACATATCATCAAACATTTCATCTATCTCGTTTTTAGATAAGGGACTACCTTTAAATATTAATCCAAAATTAGCACGAGCCTCTTTTTTAGCCACTTCAATCTGCCCAAGCTCTGCCTCATCTATGCCATCCACCCAAACAATGCCTATTTTCTCTAAGCCTTTTATAAAGCTGGTCGGCATATCCCATAATTGAGACAAGTCTTGCAAAGATAAATTCCCATCTTTCAAGGCTTTTTTTACTTTGCCGCTATCTGCATCCGCTTTTAGCGGACCAAAAGTATCAATGGCTTTTTGTCTAAGCTCTGTATATCCAATTGATGTTCTATTAGGTACTTCAACAGACATTTTCATTCTCCTTTTCTAATCTCTCTACAACTTTTTGTAATTGCTCTGCTTTTTTAGACTGTTTATCTTTTATTTGATCATATTCATTTTTAGCTATTTCAAAAATATGCTGATCAGCTCTTTTCTTTAAATCTAAAAATTCCTGATCAGATAATCTAAAACCCAGTCTTTCCAGGTTTTTTAAACAACTCTTAACTTTTTGTTCTGCAAAATCCTTATCTGGCCCTTTATCAAAGAAAGTAGCTAATTCGTGCAAGCCTTCTTCTAATATTTCCATAGTTTTAATCTTAGCCAAGGTCTTGGCTTCTTGCTTAACTTTGTCGTCAATATCCTGGACAAATATACGCAGTTTCATCATGCCATTTTTCAATTGCCAAATTTTAAACCAGGTTTTTACTGTATTCACTGCATTAGGCCGCAAAGCAACTTGCATGTAAAGCGCTCGCAACCGGCTAATCATTAAATCTTTCTCATCTTCTTTTTCCAGCTCAAATTTATCTCGTTCCCTACTAGCTTGAGTATCGGTTTTCACGTTAACATTTAAACCAGTTACTTCCTGTGGAACGTCAATTAAATTTAAACCCAAATGCTCTTTTTTACCCGGCCAAACTTTCTCCACCCAATCTGCAGTTTTAAGTCCGGCCTTGTCCCCTATCTTTAACAAGCGGTAACATTCTCTAAAATCTTGATCTTGTTTAAAGGTTTTATAAATTAACTGGTTTTCTAACTCTTCCAATACGAAACTTCTAACTTGCTCATGTGCTTGATCAGCAGCCTCTTTACCCATAGCTTTTCCAGCTTTTTTTAGTACATTGGCAAAGCCACGACGCCTAATAACCTTATCCAGCTTACTGTCAGAATCCAAATAATACATTAAAGCTGCATCTTTAAGCAGCCCCATCATTTGTTTTTGAGACTGGCTTTGTTTAAATTGTTGCTCCATCATGGAAATCTCTTGATTGTTTTTGCCTTGCTTAATTAATTGTTCTTCAATCACTTGCCATTGGGATTGAATCTGCTTCTTAACATCCGCAGACCTGTTCCCTAGCTGTTTTATAGCTAAAATACCTTCATTTTCTTTACTTTCAGAAGATAAGCTGACTGAATCAGAAAAGCTACTCTTACCTACTTTTTGCTTTTGTTCCCTTGGCTTTGCATCTGGCTTTACAATCCCTTCAATATCTACACCAATTTGAGAAACTTTAGTTACTAAATCTTTTAATAAATTAGTGGTAATATCTTTATTGCCCCCTACTTCAACCAAACGCTTCATTATTTCACTGCGCTCAACTTTTGGCTTATCACTAATACGATCTAAATCTTTAGCCACAGAACCATCAGAAGCCATGGCTTCATTAGCTGCTATTGCCTGCGCTTGTGCAGTATTTGCTCCGTTTAAATGATTAACCATAGATCTTACCTCTAATTATGCCGGTTTTTACTCTAAACATTTTCTTTTGTTCTTTTTCAATTAATTGATCCAATTTTTTTTGATTACTCTCCATCAATCTTTTTGCTTTACTAATATAGCCTTCTAAACGAGTAAGTTTTTTTTCAACTTCTGTATTTTTCACTTCTAATTCAAGTTGATAAGCTAAATGTCCTTTTTCTTCTTCAAATTTAGCTAATATTTCGGCTTGAGCTGCCAGTTCCATTTCTAAAAGTTCTACAGCAGGTAAATTTCTACCCCTATACAAAGCTAACTGCTTTAGAGCTTTACCTAATGCTTTTTCTGCGACTTTTACTTTTTTTCTTCCTTTTTTAGAGGTTCCACTTAACTTCATCAAAAAGATATTACCTAACATTTCACTAACCACACCGGTAGTTTGCTTGTCTGCCCTTTGTAAGCTTTCTCTTTGGCAAGCTTTGATTTGCTCGGGAGTTACTCCCTTAGCCAATAAAAGCAACCGTTTTGCACCAACCATCGCTTTGGCAAAAACTGCCACTAAATAATTAACATTTCTAGTCTGTGGAAATTTTTCCATAAGCTCATCTTTAAGCTTAACCACATCTGGTTCCTCTCTTTTGTATACCCCATATCTATCTGCCGGGGCTGATGCTTGCTCTGGGGTTATAGCTACAGAAGTGCTGGCCAGATAAATATCTTCCAGCTGCTTGGCATAATCCATAAAGTTAAAAGCAGCTTCTTTTTCCGCCTTTACCTTATTATCTTTATTAGCTTTCTGCTCAAGCGGCTTCTTAGGCGCAAGTTTTATTGCGTGTTCTGCGACTAATTTTGCTGCTTGAGAATTTACTTGACTCACTTCTTATACCGCCTTTTTTTGCTCCGTTGCTTTTTGCAACATCTTACTAACATTTTTTACTGCCCAATTTTGCGTATATTTCTTGGAAATGTTCTTGGTTGCTTCGGCTACCGTCATTTCGGATTGCTGGGGCTTGGCATTATTATTTACACTACTAGTCATTTTTGTTTCCTCCCTGCTTTTTTACTTTGATTTTTCTCCCGGATACGTTTGTTTTCTATTTTCTTTCGCTCGCTGCGTTTTCTACTTGCTCTTTTTTTGTCCAATCTCTTTAACTCTCTTTCAAATGCTTTTTGCTGTCTTTCTGCTATTTTTTGCTGCTGCATTCTGGACGCGTATTGTTGTCTATTCATAACATTTACGGCAACTAACTGCACAGAAGGCAGAACCGAATCAACTCTTAACTCTTTTAAAGTTTCATCATATTTTTCTAATTCAACATCGTCTACTTTAAAAGAATCAACCATAGAAAAAACCTCATTCAATAGATCTTCGTTTATATATTCAATCGCGTCTTCCACTTCTCCCAAGTTATCCCAAAAACCCTCTAAAATATCATTAACCTCTGGATTTAAAGTTGCCAAGCTAAAAGATTTTAAACCTTGTTTTAATTCAGCCAATAAATCCCTCAAAACAGCCTCGTCCACCTCATCCTGTTTTAAAAGGTTTTCAATATCTTCAATACCATATTCCTTAATACGCATTTCATAAATATCTCTTATTTGATTTTTAGCTTCTGCACTTAATTCAATTGCTTTTAAATCTTTAACAATTTCAAAAACCGACTGCACGTCAAAGACGCCCGCTTCAATCAGGCTTTCTTTGTTTTCACAATGTTGAGACAACAATTCCAATAACTCTTCAGAATTTTGCATGGCAGATAAAATATTAGCCAAGCCTTCTAAATCACTGGAATAATCAATATCTTTACCCCCAAAAATATCTGTATATTGCTCATCACTCATTTTAACCGCGTTTTTAACGTCAGCAGCAGAAAAACCAATCAAATCAGCAAACTGCTTGATAAAATTATTATCCACATCAGTTTTACCTGGATTATGGAAGGAAGAACCAAATTCCTGTTCAGGAATCGGCATTCCTACATATACTGATTGCATACCACCAAAACTCATGCTGCCTCCTTATTAGGCAAATAAACTATTAACTTTGTCTTCAAGTTGTTTTTGAACACTCATAAAACTAATCATAAAATTCATCACATTAGTAATATCATTGATTTGGGTTGTAGCATAAAGAGTAGCTGCAGCAGAACCATCACCAAAAAGACTTTCTGAAGTGTCTTCGGTTAAGCCTAAACTCTTAACATCACCACCGGAATTAATCGCGTTTACTTCTGCTTGAGTAATTTTACTGTCAGCCATAGCCTGCACCCAGCCAACCATTTGTGTTTGCAAAGATTTTAAGAAATCTTTTGAAACCCCCTTACTAAAGCTGCCTTTAGTTTGTGCAACTCCAGCCTGTGCTCCTTGATTTTCATATACTTGCATTGTCATTTAATTTTCCTCCTTAAATTTATATTCCCTTGGTAAAACATCTCTGCCTTACCAAGGAAATAGATGGGAAAGAAAATCTCCCCCATCCTTTCCTTTAACTTACTTTAAGTTGGAAATTGCTTGCTGCTGAATTTGGTCTTCTTTTTGAACCGCAGCAGTAGCAGCTGCAGCCGCGTTAGTAGCATCGTTAATTTCACAAGTTGCCTGTAAAATCTCACTGGCAGTAGCTTCTCCCTCCATCTCACCAATCGCATCTTCCATAGTACTTTCCGAAGTTTCAACAACATCAACAGCTTCTGCAGCAACACCATTTAATGAACTCATATTAACTCACCTCCCTCATACCTAGTAATTTTTGAATCCTATCCATCAGAGATTCGACCTTATCTTCCATCAACTCTTCAAGGTTGGTGTGTCCTTTTTCTATTTCTTGTTTTTCCTTAAAGAGATTAATAGCTTCTTCATTAAAACTTCCGGGAACCATCGTAGTTTGAGAAGTAGATTGTGCACCTAAAAATTGCTGGGCAATTTGTAAAAAATTGGTTTGGCTTTGAACAGATTTGTTCTTAGCTTGCGCAGTATTCGTATTTATACCTATATTTAATACTTGCATTGACACACCCTCTTCTCACTATGTATATCGTAGTGGGGGGAGGAAAACTTGCATTAAAAATGGAAATTCGTTATTCGGTTGCGCGACTGGAATCGTAAACCGAAAAACGTCAATCGTTTCGAGCCGCGCAACCGCAACCGTACTAATACAAACTTAGAATAGCTTGTCTCAATTCTTGTGGGGAAACAAACTTCTGTGGGGTTCCAATGTTAATTCTTATTTTCTCTCTATTTTTTAACCTAAACTTATTAAAAGGAAGCGCTTTGGAACAATTTTTAATCGCAATCGGCAAAATTAAAGTGTCAGTTAACTTTGATAATTTAATTATTTCTGGACTGAACTCAAATTCACGCTCCTGCTTCATCACCGGAGCACTGTAGATAACAACTTTAGCCTGCTGACTCAAGACTTTGTACAAACCATAAGAAGACAGGGCTAAGTTAGATCCTTTACCTACCCCAATATATCCAGCTGCCTTATAAACCCTTCTTAAAAAAGGAATGCGAAAACCCAAAGGATAAACTGTCATATAAAAAGGAAAAGGAAGTTTAGCTAAAAGAATAAAAGTATCAAGAAAGCTAGAATGGTTTGCCACAATAATCAACTTTTGATTATCATCTGAGAACTGGCCATCAACTTCTACTTTTACTCGGCAAATAGATAAAAGAAACCTGGCATAAGCAGAAAGCATTAATTGTTTTCTAAAAATAGACAAGAAAGGAAGTATGGAAAACAAAATTCCATAAACAATAATCCCAAAAATTAAAAAAGGAAAAAATATCATGCAATACTATTGGGTCGTAATTTTGAGCCTTTGGCTATTTCCACGCCCTGCCTCACTAAGGAACGGTTAGCAATAACAGTGCCTTCTTGAACTTTAACTTCGTTTTCAAGATGACACCAGCTGCCAATTACAGATCTGGTAACCTGGACACTTTTTTCAATTACCGAATCAGACCATATTACTGAACCAACAATAATAGAGCCATCACCAATTACACATTTATCTCCAATCACTGCGTCTTTTATATAAACATCCCGGCCAATACGGCAACTGTCTCCGATAATAACTGAACCTTCAAATCGAGCAGAACGATCAATCTTTTCCCTTTCTCCAATCCAGGTTGATTTGCCCGTTTTCTTGCCCGGAACTCTTATTTGCACAATTCCCCGCATAGCTTCATAACAAGAGTCAATATATTTATCTAAAGTGCCAACATCACTCCAATATCCCACCATGGGATAGCCATATAATCCAAGATCTTTTTTAACTAAGCTTGGAAAAAGCTGTTTACCAAAGTCATAAAACCCTTCAGGAATCATTTTCAACACTTCTGGCTCAACCACATAAATACCAGCATTTACCATACTGCTCTTAGCTTCTTCTTTTTTAGGTTTTTCTTGAAAACCTTTAATTTTTCCGTCTTCATCCTGGATAACTACCCCAAAGTGAGTAACATCTTCAACTTTGGCCAAACCAATGGTCATCAAGGCTTTTTTCTTCTTATGATAATCAACTATCTTATCTAAATTAATATCGGTCAAAGCATCAGAAGAAAGAATAACAAAAGTATCTTTTATTTTTGCCACATCCACTCCCATCCTCCTCACCCCACCCGCAGTACCTAAAAGTTTTTCTTCGTAAGAATAAGAAAGCGCCACTCCCAGATCATACCCATCGCCAAAATAATTTTCTATTTGCTCGGGATGATAATGAATATTAGCCGTAATATCTTTAAACCCATATCTTTTTAAAAGCTCAATATTATGCTGCATGCAGGGAATATTGACAATGGGGATCATGGGTTTGGGCACAGCAATGGTTAAAGGCTCAAGCCTAGTCCCATACCCCGCCGCCATAATTAAAGCTTTTTTTTCGCTCACCCTTCAATCTTCCTTATGCGTCGCAAATGTCGCTCTTCACCAGAAAACTTGGTCTTAGTCCAAACATCTACAATCTTATTAAGTTTAGCTTTAGTAAGTTTTTTGCCTGCTAAACAAAGCACATTGCAGTCGCCATGCTCTCGGCTTTGTTTGGCCGTATAAGTGTCGTGAACTAAAACCGCCCTAATACCCTTAACCTTGTTAGCCGCTATGCTCATTCCAACTCCTGAACCACAGATTAAAATTCCACGATCAAACTTACCCTGGGCAACGCCGTTGGCAACCGGATAAGCGTAATCTGGATAATCCACTGATTCCTTGGAAAATGTCCCAAAATCTTCGACTGAGAATTTTTTTCTTTTTAAAAATGCTTTTACTATTTCTTTTGCTTTAAAACCTGCGTGGTCCGATCCAATGGCAATTTTCATCCGATTAACCTCCTCATTTCCTGGGTAGCTTTTTTCATTCCCACAAAAACACAACGGGCAACAATAGAATAACCAATATTTAATTCTTCAATTCCACGAATCCTGGCCACATCCTTTACATTATTACAGTCTAAACCATGCCCGGCATTAACCCTTAAGCCCATTAAGCGCGCTTTTTGGGTAATAATATCTAGTTTGCCCAGTTCTATTTTTTTGCGTGAATCCGTAGCATTAGCATATTTACCCGTATGCAGCTCAACAAAATCAGCTAACAATATCGCAGATTGCTCAATTTGTTTTTCTACTGGATCCACAAACAAACTTACTACAATCCCTGCATTTTTAAGTTGTTCAATCATGGGGCTTAATTTTTTGCGAAAGCGGATAACATCCAACCCACCTTCAGTTGTAACTTCTTGTCTTTTTTCCGGGACAATGGTAACCATATGTGGTTTTATTTTTAAAGCGAACTTTAGCATGGCAGGCGTAGCCGCCATTTCAAGATCTAACCGAGTATTAAGTTTTATTAAACCATAAACATCCTGATCCTGAATATGGCGCCGGTCTTCACGTAGGTGGCAAACTATCCCCTCTGCTCCACCAGCAATAGCTTGTTTAGCCGCTTCTATTGGATCAGGGAAAGTTTCTTTTCTTGCTTGCCTTAAAGTGGCAATATGGTCAACATTAACACCTAGCCGCATTAGATCTCCTTGTGAAGCAGACAAACCGCTGAAGAAGAAATGCCTTTTTTGGTTCCGGTAAAACCAAGACCTTCTTCTGTTGTTCCTTTGATATTTATTAAGGCAGGATTTATTTCAAGTATTTCAGCAATATTTTGCTTCATCTTTTCAATATAAGGAGCAATTTTAGGCTCTTGCGCCACTACCGTAGCATCAATATTATTAACCGCAAACCCTTTGTCCCTCATCAATTCGGTAATATATTCAAGCAGAGTTAAACTAGAAATGCCTTTAAACTTTTTATCTCCTGGTGGAAAATGCTTGCCAATATCCCCTTCTCCCATAGCACCCAATAACGCATCCATTATCGCGTGGGTTAAGACATCACCATCAGACCACCCCTTTAATCCCTTGGCATAGTTTATTTTTACTCCACCCAGAATTAATTTGCGGCCTTTTACTAATTTATGCACATCATAACCAAATCCTATTTTCATATTACACCATTATACTATATTAATAGCCCTTTAATAAATAATAGATTAAAGACACATACTCCCAAACAACTAATTGAACATCTTCGTGTCTTTGCCACCATTTTTTCAACTTAAAACTGCTTTTTTGAACCGGATATGAGAAAACTTTGATTTTATCCTTAGCTAAAACCTTTTTAAATGTCCGTTTTGCCCTTCTGGTATGAGTTGGGGAAGTGACTAAAATAATACTTTTGGCTCCAACTTTTTTCAATAAAGGAAGAGAAAACTTAGCATTTTCCAAAGTTGAAAATGACTGATCTTCTAAAATAATCGCATAAGAAGGAACCCCTAGATGATTGGCCTGTTTTTTCATCCAATACGCTGCTTTTAAATTCCAGGCTAGATCTCCTCCGCTCATTAGCATTTTGGGAGCATATTTTTTTTCATACAATTTTACTGCCTGGTCAACCCTTTCTCCCTTTGGATCACCAGCCAAAACAACAATCACATCGGCTTTTTCTAGCTTATCCTGTACAATTAAAAATCGGCCTACCCCTTCTAAAGCAAAGGGATAAGCAAAATAAATCCCTAAAATTGTTACAATAATCACAATTATTGGTATTAGATATTTTTTCATTTTATCTTTATGAACGGAACAGTGACTTAAGCAGGAATTTTGGGTTTTTCACAACTCCCATAATCAAGGTGCCAATAGTTGGGTAAGTTTGAGGGTTCATAATTAAACTCCAAAGCACGGTAGAATGGTTTTCAAAATCACCAATTCTTTCAATCAAAGAGACATTATCTTTCACATAAGAAAAAACTTTAGTTAAAACATCTTCGCTCATATTTTCCATAACATTCCTGGCTAATAAACAAATTTTAACTTCCTTTTCAAACTGTTCATTCCATTTCCTCTCATAAAGAGAAAGATCGCCTTCTTTTATTGCATCAGCCAAAAGTTCTGCCGCCCGCATACCATAATAAATACCACCGGAAGTAATTGGTTTAACCTGACAAGCAGCGTCCCCTACCAATGCTACATTACCCTTAACTAATTGACAGGTGCCAATCGGGATAGCTCCAGCATTTTTTTCAATAATTTCCGCTTTTATTCCCTTTTTTTCTAAAAACCCGTTAAGTTCCTGATAAGGATTATTGGAAATAGTCCCAATTCTTACCACACCATTACCTTCTGGAATTATCCAGGTAAACAAGGTAAAAGGTTTAACATAGTGGACCTCAACAAAATTTTGTTGCTCAAGCGCCATTTTTAGCCGAAACTGGTACCCCCGGTAAAGCTTCATATCAGAAACAAAACCCAAAGATTTTCTTACTTTGGAGTTTGGGCCGTCCGCTCCAATCACCAAATCAGCAAAATATTCTCCGTTATTAGTTTTACAAATATATCCGTCTTTAATTGGTTGAACTTCCTGCAAAGAAGTGTTAAATTCTATATTTAAACCTTGGCTTAGTTCCTGGTCAAAAAGGCTGCGGTCAATAATAAAGGCCACCCTATCCCGGTTTAAAACAAAGGAAGAACCATTAAAATAAACCTTAGAACCATCTATTCGGTTAAGAATAAATTTATCAGTAAGCGGATGCTTAGATCCTTCAATTGTGGCTTTTCCAACAATCCCCGCGCATTGGATAGGCTTTCCGATTTCACCATGTTCTTCTAGTAAAATTGGGTTAAAACCGTTTTGTTTGAGCAATTGACCAAGGTAACAGCCAATCGGCCCAGCACCTACAATAATAATTTTTGCCGACTTTTTCATGAATTTATTATATCATACTTAGTAAAAGCTTGCTTTAAGCGCTTTGCGTGATAAAATTAGGGCAAAAGCCATGAAATTTAAAATTAGCCTATTAATTCTATTGCTTATTTCAACCATCTGCTATGCTGAAATCAACGCTTCTGACCGCAAAACTTACTTAAACAACCATTATCTGGTTTATACTTTAGAAGGCTCACCAGAGGTGTTTTTTTCTTACTCAAGAGACAATGGCAAGACCTTTTCTAAACCCCTAATTATCACTATTACAGATGAGGCACTGGCAATGCCAAAATTATCTATAGATGATTTCAGTAACTTGCACTTAACCTTTGTAGGCAAAGACCACGACCAAGAATTGAATTATCTTTATTACACTAAAATTGACCCAATTAATCCTCAAGTACTTTTTGAAAGCTATGATGAAATAATCAGCCATAGCACAGAAATTTCCAACGAGGCTTTAATTGTATACTGCCAAAGCGAATATTTTAAACGGAAACAAAATAATCTCCGGGTATCCTTGGATAATGGAGAAAATTTTAACAGCGCCAAAAGTTTTGAGCTCAATCAACCCTTACCACCCCCCATCCCACCCCAAATAGAAGTTGATTCAGATTTAAACATTGGTTTAAAAGCACCGGAAGACAGACAAATTATTAATCGGATTGAACTATCACAAGACAGCGCTTTTTCCGCCAGCAACACTTTTACCTTTGAGCAACTAGTTTCCAATGCTACAACCGAAAGCGTTACATACAAGCCAGCCATTGATTTGAGTGACGGAAATTATTTTGTAAGGGCTACTGCTTTTGACGGTATTAATTATAGCCTTCCATCACCAACAATTTCTTTTATGATTGATCACACCCCACCCCAATTAACTAGTTTTGAAGCTAACAGAAAAGGCACCACAATTGAATTTAAAGGTACTGTTTCTGAATATCCAATTGCTTTAAATATCAATGATTATCTGATCGATTTAGAACAAATCAGCACTTTTGAGGCGGTTTTATCGCTTCAGCCTGGTAATAATTTATTTTCTATTGGGTTAACAGACAAAACTGGCAATTTCACCTCAACTTCATATGAAGTGTTTTACAATGCCGCAAGCCCCGAAGTAATTGTTCTAAAACCAGAATGCCAAGAATGGTTCAGGACCGATGCCAGCATTATTTTTGAAGCTGCTATTACAGACGAACAAAACGATTTAGATGAAAATTCTGAAATTATATTGATTTTAAACAACCAAGAAGTAGACCATAATCTAAGTTATGACGAAGAAGACAAAATTATTTTTGGCTTCATTACTTTACCGGAAGATATTTTTCAAAGTTCTTTAAGGGGGGAAATCACAATCAAGGATCTTGCTGATAACACTGGCAGTCAAAACTTTTCTATCAACATTGACAGCCAGCCGCCCACAATTAATCATAGTTTAAACAAACCCTGCTATAGCAACAGCTTATTTTCCGCTTCTTTAGAAGTTTTTGATGCTGGGGCTGGTCTTGATTTAAGCAGTACTTTAGTAAGAGTGGCCGGCATTTCTCTAGAAGGAACTGCAACTATTGAAGGTGGATATTTAATAATTAATCCAAAACAGCTGCTTTCAGAGGGCACCTATGCAATAGAAGTTATTCCCAGGGATGTTATTGGTAATGTTGGAGAAAGCACAACTTTTTCTTTGATTGTAGATACTACTACTCCAATGCTAACTTTAACCAGCAGCTATGAAACAAGGACAGACAAAAATCGCCTCAATCTAAAAGGGGAACTTGATGACAGCTTTCCTAATTTAGTAAAAATCTATAATAATGGCAAATTAATTGAAGAAATAACCTTGGTTGACAACAAATTTAATTATAATCTCTTCCTCGTTTCAGGCAACAATGACATATTGATTGTGGGCTATGATATGGCAGGTAACAATAGTAGTGTTAGTCTTAACGTTAATTCAAGCGCTGTCAGTGCAAATACTTTAATTTCCAGCTGCCTTAATGGGCCAAACCCTTTCACTTCAAGCGATGATTATATTTATTTTAAATATGCCCTCTCGCAAAGCGCAGATATAAAACTTTATGTATTTGACCTTACTGGTAATTTAATTTGGGCTAAAGCAGTAAGCAATACCAGTTCCGGCACAATCTCCTGGAACGTGATTGATGTTTATGGAAAATCTTTAGATAACGGGGTTTATCCTTACTTATTATACGCAACCGCTGGAACAGATAATGAAATTAGCCGAGGTAAAATCGCGGTTTTTAAATAATCCTCATCCCAGCTTTAAGTATAATTCTTTGTTTTTCTTTAAAGCCCTTCTCCATCGTGGATGGAGAAGGGTTAGGTTTGTGGTAGATGTAGTGGCAAAGTTTACTTTGCCTATTCACGAATGTAGCGGCGGTCTTTAGACCGCCATTTTAAGGTGTATTGGTTGTAACCCCAGAATAAATTCTGGGGAATATTAAAAATTCTTTGAAACCAACTCTTGGGTACTGCTAAATGTCGGACTAAAAGATTGATACTTAACCATTCCAACACCATCAGCATACCAATAATTATAAGAACTCTCCCCAGAAATCGCTCTTAAATAAAAACACTCATAAGTCCCAGCTGTAACGGCAACTGACTCATAAGCCTCAACAGTAATAACAACATCACTAAAAAACATCCAACTATCCCCCACCGTAAAAGGAAATGTTAGCCAGGTAGATTCAGTCGTAGCAGGAGCAAATGTGTTATAAAACTTCACAAAAGAGCTGGTTGCATAACAAGCTGCTTCGGTTGTTTGTGAACTATCATAGCTTTTTAAAATTTGAGCAGTAACGCCGCTAACTTCTTCTGTCCCATCAAAAAGCCATATAATAGTAAAATCTGGTTGAATATTACTTGTCGAATTATTATATGTCCATGAATAACCATCAACATGTGGAAAATAATTAGCGTCACCACTTATAGTCGTGGTTGTCGTGCTTGTGGTGGTTGTGGTAGAAGTTGTCGTCGTTGTAGCGTCACCGCCCGAAGTCCCGCATCCAATCAAAGAAACAATCAACAAACAAGAAACCAGCCCTAAACCAGCCAACAAAAATCTTTTCATTTTTTCTCCTTCTTATCTGATATTCTGATAATCTGGTAATCTGATACTCTATTCTACCCCCCCCCATTTTTTGTCAAGTTTTTATTCTTAACCGACAACAACTTGAAAAGTGGTTCAGCGCGACTTATAATATTATTAGGAAGTAAATTTGTGAAAACCAACAAAATCGCAATATTCCAAGGCAAAAAAATACGGAAAGCCATGCGTAACAACGAATGGTGGTTTTCAGTTATCGATATAATCGAAATTTTGACTGAAAGCACAATTCCAAAGCGTTATTGGAGCGATCTTAAAAAGAAATTAAAGGCGGAAGGTTATGTTGAAGCGTACGAAAATATCGTACGGTTAAAAATGCCCGCACCAGATGGAAAAATGCGTGATACCGATTGTGCTAATACTGAAACCATGCTGCGTATAATTCAGTCGATCCCATCCCCTAAAGCTGAGCCATTAAAAAGATGGCTAGCCCGAGTTGGCAAGGAGAGAATTGATGAAATAGAAGACCCGGAACTTGCCATGGCACGAATGAAACAATTATACGAGCAGAAAGGTTATCCAAAAGACTGGATTGATAAACGGTTGAGAGGGATTGCGGTCAGACATGATTTAACTGATGAGTGGGATGATCGAGGAGCGCGAAGTAAACTTGAATACGCGATCCTGACAAATGAAATAATGCAGGGCGCTTTTGGTCTTAAGGCCGCTGATTACAAAAACTTAAAAGGCTTGGCAAAGGAAAATCTAAGAGACCATATGAATGATCTTGAGCTTATCCTCACTATGCTAGCAGAAGCAACCACTACCAAAATCCACAGAGAAAGAGACACAAAAGGTTTTTTAAATTTAAAAGAAGACGCCAAGGATGGTGGGGCTGTTGCTGGACGAACAAAAAAAGACATTGAAAAACAAACAGGCAAAAAAGTTGTTACATCTGACAATTATTTACAAAGTCAAAACAAAAAGTTAAAAAGGAAGAATTAGATCTGCTTTTTTGACAACAACCCCAGAATTCATTGTGGGATTTCAATAAGCCCCGGTACCAAATAACACTACAGGAATAGTTTTAAGAAGAATTTTAAAGTCCTGCCAGAGTGACCAGTTTTCTATATAGTAAATATCTAAGCGCACCATTTCTTCAAAAGGCAGCAAGGAACGGCCAGAAACCTGCCACAGGCCAGTGATTCCCGGCCGAACCCTAAGCCTCTTCTTATGCCAGCTATTATATTTTTCCACTTCATGCGGCAAAGGAGGACGCGGGCCTACCAAACTCATATTCCCCAAGAAGACATTAAAAAGCTGAGGGAATTCATCAACGCTAAAACGACGCATAAACTTTCCTAAAGGAGTAATTCTGGGATCATTTTTCATTTTAAAAATATGGCCTTCGGTTTCTGACAATGGCTCAAGCTCGGGAAACAATTTTTCCGCGTCCTTTACCATGGAACGAAACTTAAACATGTTAAATGGTTTCCCATCCATCCCAATTCTTTTTTGTCTAAATAGTACTGGGCCGGAAGAAGTTATTTTTACTAAAGCAGCAAAAATAATAAAAAATGGGGACAAAGCCAATATACCCGCACCAGAAAAAACAATATCAGAAGTCCTTTTAATCACAGCATTAAAACCTTTTAATTGGATTTCTGAAACTGTAAGTAGCGGCAATCCACCCAGCTCATCAATATCCAAGCGGCTAGCGATCAACTCTAAAACCCCTGGCACAATCTTAAATTCAATCTGATATTTCTCACACTCGGTAATAATATCCAGAACTTTTTCAACCGGGATTTTGTAACTAGCAATTAAAAGCTCTTCAACTTTATTCTTCTCAATGATTTCTTTTATTTTTGAGATTTCAACCTTATCAACCACTTTTATGCCATGATAAATTTGGCCTATTTTGGCAGGATCATCATCTAAAAAGGCAATCGGCCGATAAGAAAGCCCTTCACTGCTAAGTTTTAAAGCCAAAAGCTGCCCCATCTCCCCCGCCCCCACAATCAAAACATTCTTAATCCCCCAACCACGCTTTTGCAATAAAATCATAAAACCATTGATTAAGATTCTTTCCAAAGCCAATAAAACAAAAGCAATCCACCAGGCATTAACTACCACTAACCTTGAAACCCAAAATTCCTGATATAAAAACAATAAACCCAAAAGAATCAAAGTTGAAAGAGTTACTCCTAGAAATAACGAAGCTAGCTCATCAAGTAAATTATGAAATTTTCGTTTGTCATAAAGACCTACAAGCTTAAAAACCGCCAACCAGATTAAAGTGATAAAAATTAAAACCCTTAAATACTGGTCAAAGATAGGAACGGTCTCTGCTGTAATAAAAGAAAGCACTTCAAAACGCAACTGATACGCCATGAAAAAGGAAAGGTTTATTAAAATAATATCTAAAATTATTTTCATAGCCTGCCTTGCATTAAATTAGCCCATTGATTGTTTGGATCAAGCATCAAAATTTGCTCCAACTCATTTTTGGCTCTGGATTTATTTCCTTTTTTTAAATAGGTTTGAGCTAAGCCCACATGAGCCAAGACATTTTTAGGGTCTTTTAATATAATTTCCTGAAAAAGATTAAAAGCTTTTCCTACCTCATTGGTTCGCAAATAATATTGTCCCAAAAGAATTTCTCCCATTATATTATCAGGATAATAGGCTCGAAGTTTCATAATAACCTTTTTTGCTTTTTTCAAATGATTGCTAGACAAGTAAATTTGCGTTAACTTTTCCAATACCAAAGGATTATTGCCGTATTTTTTATAAACACTTTCTAAAACCTTCAAGCTCATATTGGGGCTAATAGCATTTAATTTTTGCAGAGGGTCAACTAAATTTGGATTAAGGGAAAAAGCTTTTTCGTATAAACCCGCGGCTTTTTGAATGTCTCCTTGCTGCTGCGCCATGGTTCCCAATAAATCATAAACTTCTGCATAATAAGGATCAATCTTTATGGCAATTTCCGCATTTTCTTTAGCTTGATTTAAAAATTGCTGATTTCTAGTATTGTTATATAAAACAAAATGAATTTTTGCCAGCATGAAAAAATTATCCGCATTATAAGCATCAACTTTCGTGCCATAAGTTAAAACCTGTACTGCTTTATCTAAAGCTTGAGCTTTTTGCTTGCCAAAGCGAGAAAGATTAAGATAAGCAATGCCTAAATGAGAAATAGTTCCACCTTCAAAAGGATAAACTTGCAAAGATTCTTCCAGAGCCATTACTGCTTGAGGAAATTGTTGAAACTGCAAGCGGCTTTTACCTAATTTAAAATCAATATCCGCACGGAAAGAAAAAAACGAAAAATAAATTAGAACTAAAGCAGTTAAAATTACTCCTGCAATAGGCAGCCAAGGCAAATCTTGCCAATTAATCATTTTTCCTTCTGAATCTTCTTCCTGAGTCTCTCCTATCACCATCACCATGGCCCAAATAATCCAAAAGAGAGAAGTAATGGCAACTACACCAAAGCTAAATTGGTTTTGGATAATAAAAGCTAACATCGCAGCCAGCATACCGGCTAACAGTAAATGCTCTGGTCCTTGTAATGTTTTACTTTTTATCCAGCCAGTTTTAAAAACTGTAAACAACAGCCAAAGGTAGATAACAAAGGCAATTAACCCTTTGGTTACCGGAATATCAAAAGTCTCATTATGGCAACGGTCTTGTTTTACGTGAAAAGCTTCTTTAAAACGAAAAAGATCGGTTTCATATCTTGGAAAAACCATTTTCAAAACTTCGGGGCCAATTCCAAAAAATGGATAATCCGCCACAACTTGAAAAGCACTTTTCCAGGTTTCGCCACGAGAACCAGCCGCACCTTTTAGTTCTAAGGCTGCTTCTGTTTCTCCCTCATCAATTTCTATTTCTGTAGTAGTAATTTCTGTGGCAAAACGCTCAAAGGGAGAATATTCTGGCCGCAGCATAGTGACTCCGGAAATCAATAAAATTAAACCGCCTAAAACCGCAATCTTTTTCCAGTTGCCAAAAAGCCATTTTCTTCCTGCGACTAAAGCAAACAACACTGCCCCAGTGAAAAATCCCATATAACCACCACGGCTTTGAGTATAAAGAATACAAATATAAATTATTAATAAACCAGCTCCAATTAAAGTGTTTAATATCCAGGGATGCAGTTTTTGATAGGAATAAGAAAACAAAAGAGCTGAAGCAATAATCATGGCAAAACCAAAATACCAGGCCACGACATGGCTGGCATCTAAAGAATAAATCATAATAACAAAAATAATTTGGGTAGCGAAAAAATATCCTAAAGGAATAAGTTGATCCTGCCAATCAAATTTAACCGGGATTTCTTTTTTCATTAAAAACAAAGATAAAACCAAAAAGAAAGCCAAAAGCATGTACGCAGCTAAAAAGTTTGGCTGGCCAATCATGCCAATAACTCTTTGCCAGGTAATTACACCACCCCACATATAAGGATCTAATGAATGTCTCTGCAAGATAGAATAAATCCCCATCAGTGTAGCAGCAGAAAGCACTGTAACAACTATACGCTTAAGTTGATCAAAGGATTTAATATAGTTAGTAACCACAAAAAAGAATATGCCAAATAAAAACCAGCTGGTTAAACCTTCATAACGACCATAAAAACCAACAAAGCTGGTGTAAACGTGAACAGAAGTAATGGTAGCAATAGTAGTACAAAGCAAAAATGAAACCACTGGCCAATCAAGTGGTGTACGCACAAAACGATGTTTTTTAGTCACAATTATTTTAATGGCCCAGAGTGCAATAATAATAACACCTAAAACGCGCATCCAGGTAGTTTTGGTTCCGGAAAAAACAATCCCCAGCCGACGATCAAAAATAGTAGGCATAATAAAAACTACTATTAAAACCAGGATTTCCATTATAAAATTGATGATTTTTCTATTCATGCTACTTCCTTTTCATATTTTTTTACGATAAACGCTTTTATTTTCTCAGCAAACACTTTTTTACTAAATTTTTCAGCCTGCTGCCTTATTTTTTGTCTATCAAAAGTTTCAAACTGGAACTTATGCACTGCTTTTATTAAAGCTTGGGGAGTTTGCTCATCAAAAAATAAGCCAGTAACTCCTTCTACCATTGTTTCTAGCGCTCCACCCGCCCGATAGGCAATCACTGGCCGGCCACTTGCCATAGCCTCCAAAGGCACAATGCCAAAATCCTCTTCACCGGGAAAAATTAAAGCTTGGGCTGTTGCAACAAGCTCAACTAACTGTTGATCGCTTACTTTCCCCACAAATTCAATGTCTGGACCAGCCATTTTTTGCAATTGTTTCTTGTTTGGTCCACCACCTACAATTTTAAGGGGCAAGCCCAATTGATTAAAAGCTTCAACCACTATATCAATCCGTTTATAAGGTGCTAGCCGGGAAACCAGCAAATAATAATCTTCCACTACGTCAGCTGGTTTAAATAATTCATTTTCTACCGGCGGATTTATTATAACAGACTGCCGTTGATATGTCTTTTTGATGCGCTCAGCCACAACTTTTGAATTAGCGACAAAATAATCAACGTTTTTAGAAGTTTCTACATCCCAATAGCTAATGGGCTTGAGCATAAAAGGCAGTATTTTTTTAAATAAAGCTGGAATTGGTTCATGCTTTATATAATCATCATACCGCCAGACAAAACGCATGGGATTATGGCAGTAGCAAATATGCAATTGCTCAGGCCTTTTTCTTATGCCCTTAGCCCAAGCTGAACTGGAAGACACGATCACGTCATATTCACTTAGATCAAACAAATCAAAGGCAAAAGGATAGAAAAAGAAATAAGGGCGATGGAACTTTGATACCAGCGGCAGTTTTTGCATAAAAGAAGTGCGGATATCCATTTTCTTGAATTGTTCGGGCAGCTTTTTTTCGTCATAAATTGAAGTATAAATCGGGGCGTCAGGAAATATTTCGTGCAAAGCAGAAACTACTCTTTCTGCTCCACCAAATTGATTTAGATAATCATGAACAATGGCTATTTTCATTAAGATACGCTTTTAAGGCTTCTTGCCAGGAACGCATTATATTTTTACCGGATAAAATCGAATATTTAGGCCTTTTTACTTTAGGCTTAAACTCTTCAGCCTTAACCGGTTTAACTGGGATTTTAATATTTAACAATTTAAAAATTTCAACTGTAAATTCATACCATGAGCAGCCGCCGCTATTAACCACATGACAAATACCATGCTTTTTTGCTTTTATTAATTCATAAATCTTTTTAGCCAGGTCTAAAGTATAGGTAGGACAAAGCTTTTCATCATCCACCACTTTTATTTCTGGCTGAGACTTAGCCCTTTTAATCATATTTTCTACAAAGTTACCCCCACCCTTACCCAAACACCCCGCCGTGCCATAAAGTCCAGTAGTTCTAATAATTAAATACTTATCCAAAGTATATTGCACACAGTATTCACCTGCCAACTTTGAAATACCGTAGATTGAAAGCGGCCGCGGGCAATCTGATTCAATATAAGGCTTGCCTTTTTTGCCGTCAAAAACATAGTCAGTGGAAATCTGGACTAAAACCGCACCAACCTCTTTACACACCTGAGCTAAATTTTTTGAGCCAAAGGTATTAACCTGAAAAGCTGGGGTTTCATCTTCTTCACACTTATCAACATGATGGTAAGCTGCCGTATTTATAACATAATCAGGATTTAATTTTTTAATGACTGCAAAAGCTTGATCTTTATTCGTAATATCAATATCTTTAATAGTAAGAGGAAGTTGTTCTTCTTGAGGAATCACTTTGCAAAGGTCTGTACCCAGCTGCCCATCTGCTCCAATGATTGCGATTTTCATTATTTGTTCTTAACCTTAACAAATTTTCTTTTTCCAACTTTGATAATTCTTTCTTTGTCTAAATTAATTATTTCTTTCTCATCAATCACAACTTTATCATCAACCTTGACTCCACCTTGCTTTATTAATCGTCTGGCTTCAGATTTTGAAGCAGTTAATTTTGTTTCAATTAGCAAATCAATAATAGAAATCTGTTTTTTGTTAATAATTTTCTCTTCAATATCCTTCGGAAGGCTTCCTTTAGCAAAAATAGCATCGAATTCTTTTTTAGCCTCTGCCGCTGCTTTCTTGTCATAAAATCTTTCAACTAAAATACTAGCTAACTTTTGCTTAGCTTCCTTAGGATGCATTTTTTTGATCTTATCCAAAGGTTCTAAGGTCAACAATTCATAATAGCGCAACATTAATTTATCGGAAATAGACATTATTTTACCAAAGATCTCTTTAGGCAGTTCAGTAATGCCAATGTAATTACCCAATGACTTACTCATCTTTTTAACCCCATCGGTGCCTTCCAGCAAAGGCAGAGTAATTACAACTTGAGACTCTTGGCCAGCGCGCTGCTGCAAGGTTCTTCCCATTAGCAGGTTAAACTTTTGGTCAGTGCCGCCAACTTCAACATCAGCTTGTAAATGAACCGAATCATGGCCTTGTAAAAGAGGGTAAAGGAATTCAATAATGCTAATTTCAGTTTGTTTTTCAAATCTTTCTTTAAAATCTTTTCTCTCCAGCATTCTAGCTACTGTATATTGGCGGGAGAGCTCAAAAACATCTATTAAACCCATTTTTTCTAACCATTCGGAATTATAAACCACCCGAGTTTTATTGCGATCTAAAATCTTAAAAACCTGTTCTTGATAACTTTCCGCATTTTTTTTAACTTCTTCTTTACTTAAAACTTGTCTAGTTTCAGATTTTCCACTGGGATCCCCTATCATAGCGGTAAAATCACCAATCAGAAAAATAATTTCATGTCCTAAATCTTGAAATTGTTTAAGTTTGTTCAAAACAACCGTATGGCCTAAATGAATATCCGGAGCAGAAGGGTCCGCCCCCCACTTTATGCGCAAAGGCTTACCTTGTTTTAATTTTTTGGCTAATTCAGCTTCAGAAATTATTTCAACTGTTCCTCTTTTAATTTCTTTCATTACTTGCACCCAATTTCCTTTAATGCTTGTTTGACGATTTTAATCGGCACATCATCACGTACTACAACTTTTCCAATTTTTTCCGGCAAAACATAGCGCACTTTATCTGATTTTACTTTTTTATCCAGCTCCATGATCTTAATTATTTTTTCACAAGGAATTTTTTCTACTTCAGTAGGCAAACCTAAACTTTCTAAGAGACCAATTATTCGCACTAACTCTTTCTCTTCTAATATTCCAACTTTTAGCGCGGTAAATGAAGCTGCCACCATACCAATTGCCACTGCCTCCCCATGATTATAGGCTTTGTATTTGGTCAAAGTTTCAATCGCATGAGCAAATGTATGACCAAAATTTAAGATCATTCTAAGTCCAGATTCTTTTTCATCTTTTTCTACGACCCAAGCTTTAATTTTGGCTGATTCTGCCACAATAGTTTGCCAAAGTTTTAAAGCTGCTCTTAAAGTATCAAAAGACTCAAAAGCATTAGTATTTAAATGGTGGTGGTTAGCTTCTAAAAATTTGAAGAATTCTGCATCCTTAATAACTCCATATTTAACTACTTCAGCCAGTCCTGTCCTTAGTTCTCTGGCAGCTAAAGTAGAAATGGTTTTAACATCTATATAAACTAATTTGGGCTGATAAAAAGAGCCGATTAAATTTTTTCCCTTTGGATGGTTAACTCCGGTTTTACCACCAATAGCAGCATCAACTTGTGCCAACAAAGTAGTTGGAACCTGGATATAATTAATACCACGCATATAAGTCGCGGCTAAAAATCCAGCAATATCACCAATCACTCCTCCACCCAAAGATACTATCAAAGCATCACGATGAGCAGAATGTTTTACCAGCTGATCATAAAGATCACGCATGGTTTTTAAGGTTTTATATTTTTCTCCACGGGGAATTTCTAAAGTGTGGTGATTAAGACCTTTTAATCCTTTTCTTAATTCATCACCATAAAGATCGTTAACCAACGGATCAGTAATAATAAAAACATCTTTACCCCAGTTTTCGCTTTTAATAATATCACCCAAACCAGCCAGGATATCTGACCCAACGATAATGTTATAACTATTTTCTTTTAAATCTACCTTAATTTTTGCCACTTTAAAATCTCCTCTACTACCTGCTCAACGCTCAAGTTTGAAGTATCCACTACTAAATCAGCGACTTTCTTATAAATTGGCTCTCTAAACTTTAAAATCTCTTCAATCTTTGCTTTAGGATCTTCTACCTTTAATAAAGGCCGATGAGTTTCGTCTTTTACCCGGCTGTAAATTTTTTCCGGGTTGGCCCATAAAAGTACCAAAGATCCGATTCCCTTCAATATTTTAACATTTTCCGGCTTTAAAACCATCCCTCCACCAGTGGAAATCACTAATTTATCTTTGCTTTTTAAATCTTGTAAAACTTGGGTTTCAAGCTCTCTAAAATGCTCTTCGCCTTTTTCGGAAAAAATCTGGCTAATTGAAGTACTAGATTGCTTTTCAATTAATTCATCCGTGTCTAAATATTCAAATCCCAACTTCTGGGCTAATTCATGCCCTACCACTGTTTTTCCTGAACCCATAAATCCGATTAATATTATATTCATTTTAATAAATGCGCCTGGGGTGACTCGAACACCCAACCCCCAGTTTAGGAAACTGATGCTCTATCCAGTTGAGCTACAGGCGCCCATCCACCTTTTAATGGCTTGTTTAATCTGCCGTCTTGAGTTTGTGAAACCTTTCACAAACCTGGGCAACCAGTCAGATAACCCAATTAAATCATATGTAACCAGCACTTGTCCATTACAATCAGGGCCTGAACCAATGCCAATAGTAGGGATTTTAACTGCTTTAGTTATCTTTTGGGCTAGACTTTTATCAACCATTTCAAGAACAATAGCAAATACCCCAGCTTTTTCGAGTTTTTGTGCTTGGTTAATTAATTTTTTATCATGATGAAGTTTAGCTTTGCGCATAGTCTGTGGTAAATGGCCAAGGTGCCCCATCACTGGAACCCCTGCCTTTATCACCGCTTTTATCTTTTTCAAATCACCGCTTCCTTCAACTTTAACCGCCTGAGCCCCAGCCTTAATCAGTTTTTTAGCGTTTTTTAAACTTAAAGCTTTGTATGGAATATCAGAAACTATTAAAGATTTTTTAACTCCTCTGGCGACAGCTTTGGTGTGGTGGATCATATCTTCGATAGTAACTGACCTGGTATTTTTATAACCTAAAACAACATTACCTAGCGAATCTCCCACTAAAACAATATCAACGCCACATTCATCTAGAATTTTAGCAAACTGGTAATCATAAGCAGTGAGCATTCGAATTTTAGATTTCGAATTTTGGATTTTAACTGAGGTTACTTTTTCCATATCTTCCAGGATTTGAAAGGAAAGATATCTGTTTTAACTTTTTCTACTTTATAAAGAGAAAAAAGTCTTTCTTCTAATTGGTCACGGGTCATATAGCGGGTTAAATAACCGTTTTCGGCTAGAGAAATGATACCGGTTTTTTCAGATACAACAATTACCAAAGCATCGGTTAATTCAGAAATCCCAACCGCTGCCCTATGACGAGTACCCAACCTTTTATCCAGTAAGCGGCTTTCAGAAAGAGGAAGCAGCACACTAGCAGCTAAGACTCTGTCTCCCTGGATTACAATTGCACCATCATGAAGAGGTGACTTTGGGTTAAAAAGAGAAACCAGTAGTTCTGCGCTAAGCATAGCATCCAACCTAACTCCTGATTCAAGATATTCACTTAAACCAGAGGCTCTTTCAATTACAATCAATGCCCCGGTTTTATTTTCTGCTAACTGCTCAACAGAACGAACAACGTGCCTAACATAAAAACTACCGTGGGGTGTGGGAGTAAAGCCAAGTTTACCTAAAACTTTTCCCCGGCCAAAACGCTCTAGCGTTCTTCTTAGCTCCGGCTGAAAAATAATTACCAACATAATGGCAATTACTGCCAGCACTCGGTCAAAAATCCAATTTAAAGTATAAAGATTAAGCAGGCGACCACCCAGATAAATTAAAAGGATAACTAAAATACCACGGATTAAAGGAACCGCGCGTGTACCACGCAGCCATAGCAAAATGTAATAAAGAAGAACAGCAACAATGGCTATATCAATAAAATCAATCCAGCGAATATCAAATGGTAACATCATTAACTACTAAATCCTCAAAACTTTCTCGTTTAAGTATTAATTTTGCCTGACCTTGTTTTACCAAAACCATGGCCGGCCTCCCCACTCGATTGTAATTGGAAGCCATAGAGTAATTATAAGCACCTGTACAAAACACTGCAAGCACATCTTTTGCTTGGGCTTTTTGCAATTTTATATCTTTAATCAAGATATCGCCTGATTCACAAAACCTGCCAGCTACGGTAACTTTTTCCGTCCTCTGCTGATCAGCCTTGTTAGCAACTACAGCATCATAAACAGCCTGATATAAAATCGGTCGCGAGTTATCAGACATGCCACCGTCAATAAAAACATATTTTCTGATTCCCTTAATATCTTTTACTGCACCAATAGTATAAAGAGTTGTTCCTGCAGTGCCAACAATTGAGCGGCCTGGTTCTAAAATTAATTTTATATTAGGATCATTTTTTAATACTTTAGAAATTTTTTCAGCAAACTTTTCAATTGCCGGCGCCTGATCTTTTTCAAGATAAGCAATGCCAATGCCTCCGCCAATATTAATTTCATTTACTTCATATTTTTTTACTAAATCCAATAATAGTTTAACTTCGTCCTCAAACGGTTTTTGATCAACAATTTGAGAACCGATATGAGCGTGGAAACCTTTTAAAGTAATATTCTTTTTGCTTTTAATAACCTTAACCACATTATCAATTTCAGCTTTTGGCACTCCAAATTTTGAATCAAGAGTTCCGGTTTTAATATATTCATGGGTATGAGCTTCGATTCCAGGATTAATACGCAGAATAATATCAACTGGTAAACCAATTTCAGCCAAATTTTCAACTTCTTGTAAGTTATCAACCATAATACGGCCGACTTTATTTTTAATGGCAAATTCTAATTCGGATTTTGGTTTATTATTACTGTGGAAATAAAGTTTTGCTGGATCAACCTTAGCTTTTAAAGCAGTATAAATTTCTCCGGCTGAGGAAACATCCAACCCTAGTCCTTCGGAAGCAACTAATTGCAGAATTCCAACCACACACAAAGCTTTGCAAGCATAAGCAATTTCTGTGTTAGCGTGATATTTTTTAAACGAATCAACATAAGCTCTGCAGCGGTTTCTAACTGTTTGCTCATCAACCACAAACAAAGGCGTACCAAATTCTTTGGCTAAATCAACAGCTTTTATCCTGCCAATCTCCAACTGCCCATTATTTATTTTTGCTGTGTCTGGAAAGTTCTTCATTTTTCCTCCAACATCAACTTATATTCCAGTGAATCAACCAAAGCTTTCCAACTAGCTTCGATAACATTGGTAGAAACACCAACAGTTCCCCACGATCTGGTTTCATCTGCTGATTCTATAATTACACGAACTTTTGCAGCAGTTCCAGCTTCGCTATCTAGAACACGTACTTTATAATCAGTCAGCTTGACTGACTTGATTGCAGGATAAATCTCTTCTAAAACTTTTCTAAGAGCAGCATCGAGCGCATTAACGGGTCCATCGCCAGTTCCTTTTGCATCATACTCTTTCCCTTTTACTTTTAATTTAATATTAGCAGTTACTTTTGGACTGGCAGCACCTTGTTTATGGGTTTCAACTAAAAAGTCTAGCAATTCAAAAGAAGGTTTAATTAATTTTAAAGTCCTTTTGAGTAATAATTCAAAAGAAGCCTCTCCTTCTTCAAAAGAATAGCCTTGATGCTCCATTTCTTTTAACTTTTGGATTAACGTCTTAACTTCTGGTGCATCTTTTTTAAGATTAACTTTATATTCTTTGGCTTTAACTAAAAGATTGCTTGCTCCTGAAAGTTCAGAAACAGTAATTCTTCTTTCATTGCCAACTAATTTTGGATCAATCAACTCATAGGTTTTTGGGTGCTTAAGTACAGCTGAAACATGGATCCCCCCTTTATGCGCGAAAGCAGAACGGCCAACAAACGGTTTATGCGCTGACAAAGGCATATTAGCAATTTCTGCCACATGATGGGCAATCTCGGTTAATTTTGCCAATTGTTTATCAGTCACACAATCAATGCCAGCATTTAATTTTAAAACAGGTATAACCGAACATAAATTTGCATTGCCACTTCTTTCTCCATAACCATTGATCGTCCCTTGCACATGAACGCAACCACAATGCACTGCCATGCCAGTAACTGAAACAGCGCAATCAGAATCATTATGCGCGTGCATACCCAACGGAGTTTTAACTTTTGGTTTTACTTCATTAATAGTTTTTTGAGTTTGATAAGCTAGGGAGCCTCCATTGGTATCACAAAGGCAAAGAATATCAGCCCCACCCTTTTCCGCTGCTTTTAAACATTTTAGAGCATAACTTTTATTATTTTTATAGCCATCAAAAAAGTGTTCCGCATCAAAAATAACTTCGCGACCCTGGTCTTTTAAATATTTAACAGATTCTTCAATCATTTTAAGATTTTCTTCAAGTGTAGTTTTTAAAGCATCAGTTACGTGAAAATCCCAACATTTACCAAAAATAGCCACGGCCGGAGTTTCTGCTTCGATTAAAGCATTTAAGTTTTTATCTTTTTCAGCTGGAGTATTGGGCCGTCTGGTTGAACCAAAAGCCACAATTTTAGCCTGTTTTAATTTAACATCTTTGATTTTCTTGAAAAACTCAATGTCTTTTGGATTTGAACCTGGCCAGCCACCTTCAATATAGTGTATACCCAACTCATCCAAAAGCTTGGCAATCTTGATTTTATCTGCCAGACTAAAAGAAATCCCTTCAGTCTGCGCACCGTCCCTAAGCGTGGTATCAAACAATTTTACCTCTACCATGCGCAAATTATAACATGCGTTATTACTACACACAACCCTTGACGCAAACTTGACGCAATGCTATAATAGCCACTATCATGTATAAACCCAAATACCGCATTACACCATATTTATTAAGCCTGGTTGACAAGGCTAGCGCCTTAAAAACCTGGGTAGAACTGGCGCCGCTTAAGGTAGCCTGGCTGCCTGCTTTGCAAAAAGAAGCGCGGGCCAAGACTGCGCATTTTTCTACTTCCATTGAAGGCAACCCTTTAAGCCTGGCTCAAGTCAAAGCCATTGATCGCGGAGAAAAAACCGGAGTTTCCCATCTTCAAGAAAAAGAAATTACTAATTATTTAAAAGTCATGCAATGGATTGGCAACAATGCTGACAATACTATTGATGAAAAAAATCTCTTATATTTACATAAAATCTTAATGAAAGAGCTTGCTCCAGAAAAAAAATGCGGTAAATACAAAAACAAACAAAATTATGTAATTGATGAAAAAGGTTTCCGAGTCTTAACCCCACCCACCCCCAAACAAACCCCTAAATTAATAAAAGAATTGATTAGTTGGTTAAGCGAACGTGAAACAAAAATGCTGCATTGCGTTGCGGTCTGCGCTATTTTTCATCACCAATTTGTTTCCATCCACCCTTTTTCTGATGGTAATGGACGCATGGCACGGGCAATTAGCAGTTTTATTCTTTTTCAAAGAGATTTTGATCTTCACCATATTTTTAGTTTAGACGAATTTTTTGCTGGCAACCGCAAACGTTATTATCAAAAACTGCAGCAAGCTAGGGAATTAGATCATGATTTAACCTACTGGATTGAATATGTAGCTGAAGGTATTGTTTACACTTTAAAAAATGTTAAAAAACGCATTGAAGATTTACAAGTTACCACTAGCCATCCGATACAACTATCACCCAGTCAAGAAGAAGCTCTGCGCATCTTAAGGGACATCCCTTTTGCTCGAGTATCGGATTTAACCAAACAAATGAAAATAACCAGATCCAGAGTTAATCAGATTTTATCCCCTTTGATTGAAAAGGGATTGGTCACCAAAGAAGGCCAAAGCCGCGCAACAATTTATAAGCTTTCTCTTCATTAAGATTTATGCTAAAATCCGCATAAGATGGACTTATTTTCAAAGGATTCTGACCTAAACAATCTTTCATATGATGAACTCAAGAAACTGGCTGATAAATGCACTAAATGCTCTTTGCATAAAACCCGCAACAAAGTAGTTTTGGGCCATGGCCCAGTACCTTGTGATTTAATGTTGATCGGTGAAGCGCCTGGAGCAGACGAAGATGAACAAGGCCTCCCCTTTGTTGGCCGCGCTGGCAAACTTTTAACTAAAATTTTAGAATCAGTGGGCATTAAACGACCGGATGACATTTACATTGCCAACACTTTAAAATGCCGGCCGCCTAACAATCGCGCCCCGCAAACCAGCGAACAAGAAGCTTGCAAACCTTTTCTTGAAGCACAAATCAGATTAGTAAAACCCAAAATAATTCTTTTAACTGGATCACCAGCAGTAAAAGCTATTTTAAATTCAAAAGAACCCATTAGTAAACTTAGAGGCACCTGGCAAAAACTACCAGGAAGTGACATTTATTTCTTTCCTATTTTTCACCCTGCTTATTTACTACGCAATCCGTCCAAAGAAAAAGGCAAACCAAAGTGGCTTACCTGGCAAGATATGCAAGAAGTTAAAAATGCGTTAAAATATTTCAAACAAGTTTCTGAGCTTTCAAATTAATGGCAAAAGTTTATTTTATTAAAAATCCAGATCAAGTTGATCTGTTATTTGATGCGGCAAATTTAGCACAAATCATTAAGCCAAATGATGGTGTGGCTCTAAAAATTCATTTTGGTGAGCCAGGTAACACAGCTTTTTTAAAACCTCAAGAAGTGCAACCTATTTTTGAAAAAATAAAAGCTTGCCAAGGCAAACCTTTTTACACAGATTGCAATGTACTCTACAGCGGCCCACGCAAGGAAACTAACACTCATCTGCAGGTAGCCAAAAATCATGGCTATACCAACGTTATTATTCCTGAACAGGATGATATTTTAATCAAAGAAGTCAACCTTAAGCATTGCAAAAAAGTTTACCTTGGAGCAGCAGGGCTAAAAGCTCCGGTAATTATCGCTTTAACCCATTTTAAAGGGCATGAATTAACCGGCTTTGGAGGAACACTAAAAAATCTAGGCATGGGTTTTGGCACTCGTCTGGGAAAGCTAAAAATGCATCAGGATTGCAAAAACTGTGACCAGGTAAAAACTTGCCGCAGAAATCAAACCGTGGAGGCCTGCTGGATTGGTTCCCCCACCTTGGTCCAAGAAAAAATAGTTGAGTATGCTTATGGAGCAGTACAGGGAAAAAAGTGTGCCTATTTTAATTTTATCATCAGAGTCAGCCCCAATTGCGATTGTTACGACCATAATGATGAGCCAATTGTTCCAGACGTGGGGGTTCTCGCCTCCTTTGATCCAGTGGCAATTGATCAAGCTAGCGTAGATTTGGTTAATCAAACCGAAGGAAGAGTTAGATCACGCAACAAATTTAGAGCAATTTATTCAAATGTTGACTGGGCAGTACAGTTAAAGTATGCAGAAGAGATTGGGTTGGGTTCAAGAAAGTACGAACTAGTAACAACTTAATATATAATTTCTAAGATTTCTTTGGGGGTCGAAAACTAATCCTTTTTTTTCACACTCAGCTAAGTCTGCATCCGCAGCAATAATAATTTTCTGCATAGTATCTTCAGGAAAACCTCTTTGGGCTAAGGCTGCCGCAATTGGACCTAAATCGTTTGCAAATAAAGCCTCCAATAAGGGTTTCAGTCCAATCCTTTGCTCTAGTAATTCTAAACCTTCACAAACAGAATCATACGCTCTAGCAATTTCGGTTTTTGTTAGCTCACTATAAAAACGATGCGCTACAAATTCAGTTATTCCTTCATTCAATCCAGCCGCCGTCCGTCTTACCCCAACACCCTCTATATCGTAAACAGCAACTCCAGTTTTCGCAATCAAGGAATCAGGATCAGAAACATCCGCTGTTAAAGCATGAAGAATTTCATGTATTACAGCTTTCTCTCCCTGTAACTCAAAAATATTCCTAAAATAACTAGACATTTTTTTATCTGGCCGCGCCGCAATAAAAATAAGATTTGGGAAATAAAACTGCCCCGGCACTGGTTTTAATCGAGACATGTCTATTTGCATCCAATGCTTACCCCTCTTTAAAGGCTTTTCCTTTAATGAATTCATCGGCAGCAATAATATCTTTAGATACCGTGGCTGGAATATAATTCCTTGCGATCGCAAAAAAGCACCAAATTTATCTAAGAGAAATACATATCTAGCCTGTTTACTTTCATAGCCATCAAGATAATGGAAATCCGCAGATAGCCTTAAGCTGGTAATATTATCCCGGCAAAATCTTTTTAAATTAAAACTCCGATGCGCACCAAAGGCTATTCTTTGATTTCCAAAAATTCTTACAAAGTTTCCCATATTTATATATCGTAAAATTTCCCGAATAATTTCATTTTTATTTTCAGATTGACTAAAGATTTTTTTTGCGGTATGGTTTACTAAAATGACTTCTGATTTATTAAAAGATAACCAGTTCCAAGAACTGGCAAAAGAGTTTAAATTTTTAAATCGTGCTAAAGGTGATACGATCGACAACCTTGATTGCGTGGTTTTTGATTTAGAAACCACTGGGCTTGAACCAACCGCTGCTGAAATAATTGAGATTGGCGCTTTTAAAGTTAAAGGCAAAGAACTGCAAAGTGTTTTCAGCAGTCTAGTTCATCCAGAAAAACCGATTAGCGCTGAAATCACCCGTATAACCGGCATTAACGATGAAATGGTTAAAGACGCTCCTTATGCTGAAACCGTATTGAACAAATTTATAGAATTCATTGGCTCTGATCTTTTAATTGCTCATAACGCGGGTTTTGATATTCCCTTTTTAAAACATCACTTAAAAAAACACTTAAATGTTGAAATTGAAAACCCGGTAGCCTGTACTTTAAAACTTTCAAGACATCTATTACCCAACCTATACAACCACAAGCTTCACACCGTGGGAGAACATTTTAATTTACCAATTAAAAACCGTCACCGCGCTATTGGCGATGTTGAAATAACTTTTCAGGTCTGGACTAATTTTATCGAAGCTTTAAAACAAAAGGGAATTCACAATCAGCGCAATCTTGACTCTTTAATGTCTAAACTGTAAGATTAAATTATGGATTTTATCAAAGAAGTCTGGACCAAAGCCAAAAGAATCAACAAAACTATTGTCCTGCCTGAAGCAGATGATTTAAGAATTCTTGAAGCCACAGAACTAATTTTGCGTGGAAAAATGGCTCAAGTAATTTTAGTCGGCATTGAAGATCAGATTAAAAAATTAGCCGATAAAAACAATGTTGATTTATCTGGGGCAAGAATTGTTGAGCCTCGTAAGCAGGAAAACCTGGATAAATATGTTCAAATTTTAAAAGAAAAACGCGCCCACAAAGGCATGACCATTGAAAAAGCTAAAAACTTGCTTTTAAACGACTTCCCCTACTACGGCGCAATGATGGTTTCTCAAGGCGAAGCTGATGGCATGGTTTCAGGCGCAGACCATTTTACCTCCGATACAATTCGAGTTACAGTGGAATGCATTGGCAAAGCTGCTGGTCAATCAATTATTTCCAGTTTTTTTGTTATGATTTTACAGGACAAACAATTTGGTGAAGAAGGCGTTATGTTTTACGCAGATTGCGGAGTAGTACCAAACCCTACTTCAGAACAATTAGCCGACATTGCCATCCAAACCGCAGACTCGTTTAAACATTTAATTGATAAAGAACCAAAAGTAGCCATGCTTTCTTTTTCTACTAAAACTTCCGCTGTTCATCCAGATGTTGATAAAGTAATTAAAGCTACTGAACTTGCCAAACAGAAAAAACCAGATTTATTATTAGACGGGGAACTTCAAGTTGACGCAGCCTTGATTACAAAAGTTGCGGCTAGAAAAGCACCTCGCAGCGATGTAGCTGGTCATGCTAATGTTTTAATTTTTCCTGATCTTGATTCCGGCAACATTGCTTATAAATTAACTGAAAGACTCGCCCACGCTCATGCTTTTGGTCCTATCTTCCAGGGCGAAGCAAAACCTGTTAATGATTTATCCCGTGGTTGTAGCATTGATGATATTGTAAATGTAGTGGCAATTACTGCGGTGCAGGCTAGCTAGCTCCCCTGGGCCGATAAAGCTTTTTCCATAAGTGCATGATGATAGTTATTCCATTTTTCTTCTGGCAACCCTTTTAGCGTCTCAATAGCTTTTGCAAAATCACCTATAGAAATATAATAATCTGCTACATGGCTATAAATAAAAATATCCCATTTTTCCCTTGGGTAGGCTGTAATTAATTCCGTTGCCTCTTCTGGTTTTTCCAATTTTAAATAAGTATCAAGAACATCACCAAATATATAAGAATTCCACTCTTTTAGTGGTAAGTAATTAGCCTGGTCAATCGCTTCTGCCCATTTATCCAAACCACGATAAGCGCTTACCCTTAAGCTAATAAATTGTCGTATTTGCCCGGGGCCTCTAACTTCCTTCTTAAAAAATTGAAGATCAAGGTAGTCCAAGCTGTCCTCAAACCGCTCTAACCGATTAAAAGTCCTTCCCGCCAAAAGATAGATTTGAATGGTCCAGGTTTTTCGATCGCTAAGAGATAGAAGATCAACCATAGTTTGGAATTGTCTTCCTTTTTCACAGGCAAATAATAATTCTCTAAAATAAGCCATATCATTACTACGAAGAGAAAATGCGCATTTTAATAATTGTATTTGAATCGAAACAGGAACATTACTAACTCTGTCTAAAAAAGCAGCTCTTCTGCCCTTCCTTAATGGCTTTAAAATAAGCGAATGTTCTCTTTGCCTGATTTGAGGACTTAATTCTCTCACATAAAGATTTCTCAATAGAAGACAGGTACCGTTTTTAGTTATCGGACAAACTACAACCATGATATCCTCCATATCTTTATCGCCAAAGCTTTCCCTTGATTTCACTTGAATCATGAGTTTTTTCAAAGTAGAATCTCAATATGCTCAATCCTAACCAAATATTGGAAGCAGTTTTAAAAAAAGGCGTTGACCAGGCAGAAGTTTATCTTTCTTCAAGCAAGACCACTAAGGTTTCGGTTTTAAACGGTAAAGTAGAATCAAGTGATGAAATCGCAAACGCTGGCATGGGCATCAGGATCATAAAAGACAAAAAACAAGGTTTTGCCTATACCTCAGATCTTGATGAGTTTGTGAAAGATTTCACAATCTCTAAGGCAATTGAGAACGCTAAAAATTCTGAGGCAGATGAATATTTAAGCTTGCCAGAAAAATCAGAAGACCAAACTATCAAACCATCAGACTTATATGATCCGGAAATCAGCAAAACTCCGATTGAAAAGAAGATTGAACTGGCTTTGAAAATTGAAAGTAGCGCCTATAAAGCTGATAAAAGAGTTAAGAAAACCGAAAAAGTCTCTTACACTGACAGCGAGGCTGAAGTTTGGATTGTTAATTCAAACGGGATAAACGCTAAATATAAAACCAACTCTTGCGGGGCTATGGGCCAAATGATTGCCAGCCATGATGGTGAAATGGAATATGGCGCAGGCCTTGACTTTGTGAAACAATTCACAAGCTTGGATCCTGTAAAAATTGGCCAAGAAGCTGCCCACAAGGCTTGCGAACTCTTAAGCGCGAGATCTATTAAGAGCCAAAAGCTGCCAGTAATCCTTGATCCTGAAGTCGGCTCAGAACTTTTAGAAGTATTGCTCTCCCCTCTTACTGCCGAAGCGATTCAAAAAGGCAAATCATTATTTATTGCCAAGCTTGGCAAATCAGTTGGAGCAAAAAATTTAACCGTTATTGATAATGGCAGACTTGAAAATGCTATTGGCTCTAGCCCATTTGATGATGAAGGAGTGCCAACTCAAGAAACTAAGTTGATTGAAAATGGAATTTTAAAAAATTATCTTTACAATACTTATACTGCTAAAAAAGGCAAAACTAAATCAACTGGCAATGCTTCACGCGGATCATTCATGACTATTCCTGGCACAGGTGCTACAAATCTTTATATTGAGCCAGGTAAAAATAAGATTAAATTGCCCAAAAAAGCTCTTTACATTACTCGAGTGATGGGAATCCATACGGCTAATCCTATTTCTGGTGATTTCTCCATCGGCGCTTCTGGAATTATGATTGAAAATGGCAAGAAAACTTATGCAGTTCGAGGTATAACCATTGCTGGAAATTTAGTTGAGCTTCTTTCTCAAATTGAAGAAGTTGGATCTGACTTAAGATTTTTTGGCAATGTAGGCGCTCCAAGTTTACTAATTTCAAATATTAGTATTAGCGGTGCTTAATAACCTTCCAATATCCTCAAAATCTTCTGGTTCATTTAATTCTGCAATCTGGCCTAAGTTTGCTAACCTTATTAAAAATCTCATTTGAGCCATTTTTCGCCAAGCCCAGGTCACTCGAAACTCTCCTCTAGCATTTTGAATGTTAAAATCTACTAACCGGCCTTTAATCCCAGCTTCTAATAAATCAGCAAAAGAAATAAAAGCTCGTGCTGGAACTTTATAGATCCCAGCCAGAGCATATCGTTCGCTGGTAAAGGTTCCAAATTTTACAAATCCTTGGGCATCCGGGCTAACTACTGTCCTTTGTTTCTTTGCTCCATCAACATGGGGAATCGCTCCTAATAAAATATCTTTTTCTCCCCCTCGAGCTAACCCTGAATAATCTTGGGCAAGCACATCACAAACAGTTAAAATTGTATCTGCAGAAGAAAAATTACTTGCCGCCTGCATCGCCAAATGAAAAGCATAGCCCACCCCTTTTCTTTCTCCCATAACAAGGTTAAGCTGAACCGGTAAAGTGCAGGTGGTTAAAAAATCAATCAGATCTCTTTTTTCTGTTTCATCGGTGCTGCAAGAAATATAAACACGATCTATCTGTGGAAATGCGTCAATAATTCGAGTCATTACATGATGAAGCATAGGTTTTTTATGGACCGGATCAAAAGCCAAAGGTTTAAATTGTCCCAATCTTGAGCCTCTGCCTCCAGCCGCAATAATTAAATTCACTTTATTTTTCCCTCACTATATTATCCGCAGCATTAGGCAGAAATTTCATTGAATTTCATGTTGTTTCATTGTAAAATTAAACCTCACGGAGATTATTTATGACCAGAAAAATAAAAATATTTGATACCACTCTTAGAGACGGGGAGCAGTGCCCGGGCGCAAGTTTGAATTTTGAAGAAAAAATGGAAATCGCCCGGCAGCTGGCACGTCTAAACGTTAACATCATCGAAGCTGGTTTTGCCATTGCCTCTCCAGGCGATTTTGAAGCTATTAACCGGATTGCCAAAGAAATAAAAGGACCAACCATCTGCAGCCTGGCTCGCTGTAAAAAAGCAGACATTAAAGCAGCTGGTAACGCCATTGCTCCGGCAAAAAATAAGATGATCCATATTTTCATCGCTACCTCCCCTATTCACATGGAAAAGAAACTTAAAATGAAGCCGGAAAAAGTTCTTGCCACTGCTGTAGAAATGGTTAAATATGCTAAAACTTTTTGTGAACAAGTTGAATTTTCCTGCGAAGATGCAGGAAGATCAAAACCAGAATTTCTTTATAAAATAATTAAAGCAGTGATTGACGCTGGCGCTACTACTGTCAATATTCCTGACACAGTTGGCTACACTATTCCTAACGAATTTGCTGGCTTGGTTAAAGGTATTGTGAAAAATGTGCCTAATATTAATAAAGTCGACGTTTCTGTCCACTGCCATAATGATTTGGGACTTGCAGTAGCAAATTCGCTGGCTGCAATTGGAGTTGGCGCTAATCAAATTGAATGTACTATTAATGGTATTGGAGAACGCGCGGGAAATTGTTCGCTTGAAGAAGTGGTCATGGCCATTAAAACCAGAAAAGATCTTTTTGATCGCACTACTGACATAAACACTAAAGAAATCTATAAATCTAGCCGCCTGGTTTCAAATCTAACCGGACTGGTTGTACAACCCAACAAAGCGGTTGTAGGCGCTAATGCTTTTGCTCATGAAGCCGGCATCCATCAACATGGAGTCATGAGCGACAGAGAAACCTATGAAATTATGGATCCAAAAGATATTGGACTAACTGCTAGCCAATTGGTACTGGGAAAACATTCGGGTAGAAACGCGCTGGCAAAACGGCTTAAAGAACTAGGTTATGACCTTTCAAAAGAAAAACTAGAAAAAGCTTATGGAAAATTCATCAAACTAGCTGATAAAAAGAAAGATATTACAGATAGAGATATTGAATCTATTGTGGTGGATGAAGTTTATACATTAGAAGAGATTTTTAAACTTAAGAAACTATTCATCACTTCTGGAACTAACAAAAAGCCAACCGCTAAAATCGAGCTTTTACATAATAAGAAAACCATTAAGAAAAAAGCGACTGGAGACGGACCAGTTGACGCGGTTTACAAAGCCATTTCACAATTAACTAAAACCAAAGCTAAGCTAGTAGATTATATTATTCAAGCTATAAGCGGCGGAACGGATGCTCAAGGGGATGTTACAGTTAGAATTACAGATGGAAAAAATACTTATTCAGGAAAAGGCGCAGACACTGACATCATCGTAGCTTCGGCAAAAGCCTATCTTGCTGCGATTAACCGTAGTTTAGTTTCTAAACGTGCTGTTCAATAGTAATACAGGTCAAAGTTCTAGCCACACAACCAGTTGCTTGTATCTTTTTAACAATCATTTCACCCAAAGCTTTTAAATCTACTGCTTCTACCATAGCAATTACATCATAAGGACCAGTAACTAAGTCTATCCTTTTTACCCCTTTGATGCTCTTTACTGCGTTTATCAACTCAATCGCTTTACCCGGAAGGGACTCGATTAAAATATAAGCATGTGTCATATTAAAGCCCTCCTTTGCGTCTGCGAGTATAACATAATCTTATTGAAAATTACAATCTTGAATGATATACTTTGGTTTAATTATGTGGCACAAAATTAGTGGATATTTCCTACGCGGACTAATAACCCTATTGCCTCTTTTAGTAACCATCTGGTTGCTCTATTTCCTATTTACTTTTTTAGATGGTATCCTAGGCAACCTAATTACCCTGATTACCGGCAAACACATGCCTGGTTTAGGACTATTACTCACTGCTGTTTTAATCTTTTTAGTAGGTTTTTTCGCTACTTTTATCATCAGCGCCCAGCTTTTTAAATTTGGTGAAGAACTGCTTTTTAGGGTGCCAATCGTAAAAAGCATTTATTCCGGCGTAAAACAAATCAATGATGTTTTATTTATGCAAAAACACGCGGACGAATACCGCCGGGCTTGCTTAATTGAATACCCTAGAAAAGGGCTATGGGCCATAGGTTTTATCACTTCAGACGCAGCCACAGAAATCGAAGCAAAACTTAAAGAGAAAATGATTAATGTTTTCGTAGCTAATACTCCTACCCCAGCTACTGGATTTTTAGTTTTAACTCCAGCCCGTGATGTGGTTTTGTTAGACATGAAAATCGAAGACGCTTTTAAATATGTTGTTTCTGGCGGGGTAATTAAACCTTCAACTCTTCCCCCAGAAATGCCGCCTAAAAAGGAGCATTAAATGCATATTATTATTGTTGGCTGCGGACGGGTTGGCGCACAACTAGCCCAAATGCTTTCTGGCGAAGGCCACAACGTTGTTATTGTAGACAAAAACCCTGCCTCTTTTAAACGCTTAGGCAATGATTTTAACGGTATTACTATCACTGGAGTTGGTTTTGACCCGGATATTTTAAAACGAGCCGGCATTGAAAGAGCTGATGCTTTAGCCGCCGTTACTAATGGTGACAACTCTAACATTATGGCTTCTGAAATCGCTAAAAAGATTTACAAAGTACCACAAGTCTTAACTCGAATTTACGATCCCTTGCGAGCGGATATTTATAAAAAGTTTGGTTTAAACACAATTGGAACCACCACTATTGTAGCGGAAATATTTAAAAACGCCCTGCTGAAAAAAGCTTCCAGCCTTGCGTTAAATATCGGGGACGACACTTGTTTAGTTGAATATAAATGCGGCCCTAAAGAAAAAGGAGCTTAAATTGTACGTATTAATTGTTGGCGGCGGAAAAGTTGGGGATTTCTTAGCTAAGACTTTAGCAAAAAAGAACTTTGACGTGGCTTTAGTGGAAAAAGAAGAAAAAATTGCCCAAAGGATTGCCGAAGACTCAGATAATGTATTAATTATCAGCGGAGACGGGTGTGATCCTGGAAAATTGGAAGACGGCGGCATTGCCCGCGCCGAAGTAGTAGTAGCAGTAACCGGGGATGATGAAGATAATTTAATTGTTTGTCAGCTGGCACGCGACACTTTCGGCGTTCCCAGGGTAATTGCTAGAGTTAATAATCCACGCAACGAAATTACTTTTAAAAAACTGGGAATTGACGCTGTTTCCAGCACTATTATTATCAGCAAATTAATCGAGGAAGAAGCCACCATCGGCGATATCTTCAGTTTATTAGCGCTAAAACGCGGAAGGATTTCTTTGGTTGAAGCTATTATCAAAGCCAAATCACCGGTCGCCCATAAAAATATTAAAGACATCAAACTTCCACCGGACTCAGTTCTTTCAACTATAGTACGCGGCAACCATATTATTTTCCCCAAAGGAGACACTACCCTACTTCCAGATGACTCTGTTATTGCTTTAAGTGCCAAAGAACAAGTAGATGCTCTTAAAGAAGCTTTACTTGGAAAAGAATAACAATGCTGCTTAGGCCAACCAATCAGGATTTGAAAACTGTTGTTTATTACATTGGAAGATTAACCGTTGCCTTAGGCGTCATGATGGCTGTTCCTCTAATTGTAGCTTTAATTTTTAAAGAATGGGATCCAGCCGTTGATTTTTTCTTTAGCATGTCGCTAACCATTTGTGTGGGAATGTTTTTACAAAAACTCTTTCCTTCACAAAAAGATATGAATTGGAGCCAAGGACTGGCAATCACTTCTCTTTCTTGGCTAATGGCTATGTTTTTTGGAGCCATTCCCCTAGCCCTTTCTAGACATTTTAATTCTTATCTCGACGCTTGCTTTGATTCTATGAGTGCTTTTGCTACCACTGGTCTTTCATTAATAAATAACCTTGACCACGCAGCTTATTCAATTAACATGTGGCGGCATTTAATGATGTTTATAGGCGGTCAAGGCATTGTTTTAATTGGTTTAACTTTCTTTGTAAAAGGAACCGCTGGCGCTTACCGGCTGTATGTTGGTGAAGCTCGGGAAGAAAAAGTCTTGCCCAACGTTATCCACACTGCCCGCTTTATCTGGTTAATCAGCATTGTTTATCTGTTAATTGGAACCACCTTTCTAGCCATCATTGGCTTTTTAGAAGGCATTCCTTTGGTTCGCGCAATTTTACATGGGCTTTGGATCTTTATGGCTGGGTTTGACACTGGTGGCTTTGCCCCTATGTCGCAAAGCATACTTTATTATCATAGTTTTCCTTATGAAATTGTAACCATGGTTTTTATGGTGCTGGGAACAATTAACTTTGGACTGCAATACGCTATCTGGAGCGGTAAATTCAAAGAAATCTTTAAAAACTTGGAAACCAGAACATTATTTGTTTCGATTTCCACGCTTTTTGTTTTTATGACTATTGGATTAACCCGCTTTCATACTTATCCAAACTGGATTGCTATTTTTCGCAAAGGTTTTTACCAATTGCTTTCTGCCCATTCGGGCACCGGGTTTATGACTATTTATGCTCCACAGTTTGCTCACGAATGGAGCTATCTGGCCTTAACCGTAATTATCATAGCCATGGGCATTGGCGGATCAGCTTGTTCAACAGCTGGCGGTATTAAAATCCTTCGTATTGGAATTTTATTCAAATCTATAATACAGGACATTCGCCGCATCATGGCACCGGGCAGCGCGGTAGTGGTAGAAAAATTTCATCATTTAAAAGATATTATGCTGGGCGACAAATTAGTGCGCTCTTCTTTAGTAATTTTGATTTTATACTTGATTACTTATTTGATTGGGACCATTGTTGGCCATTTTTATGGTTATCCTTTGGACAAAGCCATGTTTGAATCAGTTTCAGCCACTGCCAACGTTGGTCTTTCAACCGGCATTACCAATCCTGCTATGCCTGATGGATTAAAAATTACTTATATTATCCAAATGTGGGTCGGCCGACTGGAATATATGGCCGTCTTTATTTTATTTGGATTGATTATTGCTAGATTTAGAGGAGCTAGGGGGAGAAGTAAGTGAAAAATCCAAATGACAAAATCCAAATAAATCATTTAAATTCAAAATCCAAATCATTTTTCAGATTAATGATTGGGATTTTATTTGTCATTTGTCATTTGTCATTTGTCATTTCTCCCACAATTGCCATTACTTCTGACAAGCTAATCGACAATGCTAAGTTATATGACAACACTACCATTACAATTCAAGGCGAGTGCATTGGCGATATTATGGCTCGTGGCAATCATGTCTGGGTTAACATTAACGACGGTAGCAGCGCCATTGGGATTTGGGCAGAAAAAGAATTGGTTAAAGACATTGTTCACACTGGTAGTTACAATTTTATCGGAGATCAAGTTAAAATAACCGGTGCATTTCATCGTGCTTGTCCTGTACACGGCGGAGATTTAGATATCCACGCAGAAAAGATTGAAGTCTTAAAACATGGTGAACGCGTTCACTATATGATTAATTGGGAACGACTTTACATTGCTGCTGTTTTATTAGCTGTTTCTATAATTTTAGTTTTCTATCGCAGAAAATCCAGCTAAACATTACCGATATAAACATATTTCAAGCCAGCTTGCTTTCCAATCTGCTTTGCTTTTTCTAAGGTTTCAATTGGCGTAGGAGGTAAATGTTTATAATCTAGATAAGGAAAGAAACGGCTTACATGCCAAGGAGTGTCAGTTCCAAGCTCTTCTGCAATCCAATTGGCAATATTTTTTAACTGTTCGTCATCATCATTTAAAGTGGGAATAACATTAGTGGTTACCTCAACTGCCATGTTCCATTTTTTCTTAGCCCTTTTCCCTGCCTCAAGCACTGGTTTAAAATCTTTTATTTTACAAAGTTTTTTGTAGACATTATTATTAAACGCTTTTAGATCTAAACTATAGGCATCCAAGTATGGTCCAATTTCATCTAAAGCTGGGATTGAGATATAACCATTAGTCACAAAAACAGTATACAAACCTGCTTTTTTAGCTAATTTTACCCCATCTAAAGCATATTCAAACCAAATGGTAGGTTCATTATAAGTCCAGGCAATCCCGTCTGATCCACTTTCTTTAGCTAGTTCAATTAATCTTTCTGGACTGATTTCTTCTGAATCAGGTTTTTCTTTAGAATAATTAACATGGGCGATTTGCCAGTTTTGGCAATGCCCGCATTTCATGTTACAGCCATAAGTCCCAACTGATAAAACTTTTGAGCCTGGATGAAAACGATAAAGTGGTTTTTTCTCAATTGGATCAACTGCAATTGATGAAGCTTTTGCGTAAATTAAGGAATAAAGTTTGCCTTTAATATTCTGCCGAACTCCGCAAACACCAGCTTTTTCTTCTGCAATTACACAATTCCAAGGACAAAGAGTGCATTTAACTTTTTGGTCAATTAGTTTTTTGTAGAAGAGCGCTTCTTTCATGAGGACAATTGTAGCATATTAAATAATCAAACTCTAAAACCAATCGGGTTCTTAGGCTTTTTCAGCGGTTCAATCATTTTTTTAATGGCATCAAATACTTGAACAATCTTAGAATCTTGATTATTAACACGACTTTCGAGCTCTTTTACTTTTCTAGAAAGCTCCTTATGAGTAGCAAGCACTTGTTTTAATCTTATAAAAGCCCTCATTATAACAATATTAACTTGAATCGCCCTTTCACTGCGTAAAACTGAAGAGAGCATAGCCACCCCCTGCTCAGTAAAAGCATAGGGTAAACTCCTTCTTCCACCCCATCTTGATATTCCAAATTGGAATGTCAAATTGCGAAACTCTTGCTTATTTAACTGAAACATAAAATCTGAAGGAAATCTTTTAATATTACGCTTAACTGCCTTATTCAAATTAAAAGTCTCAACCCCATACAACTCTGCCAAATCCTTGTCAATCATCACTTTCTGCCCTCGAATAATATAAATCTTGTTTTCTATCCTTTCAATTGGTATTAATGTATTCATGATTAAATCCTCCTATTAATAGTTAAGCAAGGTTATTACCAGGGATATTTGCGCATAAAAATGGCAAAAAGGTGACCAAAGTTGGTCAGCTTGGACACTAATGTTATACTATAGATTATGAGGAAAGCCGTAAAACTATTAAAATCCGGCGGAGTGATTGCCTTTCCAACCGAAACCGTATTTGGCATTGGGGCTTGTCTTAATCAATTAGAAGCTGTTAAAAGAATTTTTAAACTTAAAAAACGCTCTAGAAAAAAACCATTGCAAGTTCTAGTAGCAAATTTAAAACAAGCAAAAAAGCTAGGTAAATTTAATAAACAAGCACTTGAGTTGGCAAAAGAATGGCCTGGGCCTTTAACTTTGGTAGTTTATAAAACCAAGTTAGTCTCTAAAATAGTAACAGGTGGCAGCAATAAAGTTGGCTTGCGTATTCCTGATCACAAAATTGCTTTAGCTTTAATAAAAAAGTGTGGACCAATTGTAGCAACTTCAGCCAATCTTGCTGGAAAAAAACCAGCTTTAAAAGCTAGTCAAGTTAAATTAAAAGTTGATTATATTCTAAAAGGCAAAACAAAAACAAAGAAAGCTTCAAGAGTAGTTGATGCCACAAAAGAACTTAAGACCCTGCGCGCGTAAGCTGATACAAAAACTGAATTTCCCCATATTTAGCATCATCCATTATCCTTTGTGGAAGACCACAAGCTGGTGCTTCTGGTTTTTGGAATAAAACTTCCAAGAAATCGCAACTAAACCTTCGATCACTAAAAATTAAAGCTCCAGGCATAAGATCAGGAATAACCGTTCTTTCTAAGAATTCATACGCCAAATTAGCCAGACCTGCTCCATCTCCAGCTTTTATCATCAACAAACCAATTTCAGCAGGATCCAACAAGGGCATTTCATTGCCAATCTTTAAATCTGCTTGTTGAAAATACACACAATAGCGCTCGGATCGTAAATCAAAAGTAATTTTACAGAGACCATCAACTGCTTTTGCCTCAAACACATTTAAATTTTCTCCACCTAGCCCCAAAATCTCAAATAGCATAAAAATTCCAGTCTCATTAAATATCTTAATATATTGATTATGCCAATAACCAATACGTTGCCTATTAAATGCAGCTTGGGATAATACAGAAGATGGATGTTCACCAAAAAGCATCCAGCCAGGACCATGTTTTGAATTATGAAAAAAAGGCAGCATATCAAAACAAAAGAATTCTTTTTTGCCAGTAGCAAACATAAAGTGAGATAAATCACCAGAAGAGCAAATGTAAATTGACTTTCCACCGGGATGCAGGTCGCTTACCCTGGCTTGAAACTGCATCGCTTCCATCACACTTTTGGAATAAACCATGCTACCACCCTGACCAGAAGCTAAAGCCTGATGAATAATCTGCAGTCTTGTTTGGACTGGTTGTGATTGAGTAATATTTCTATAAGTAATTCTTCCAAGTTGCATACCTATTTATCGAAGGAATTTAGGTGAAATTTCATTTTGATTTTTTCGATATTAGAATATGAGAGTTAGAAACTTATTAATTGCCGGTGCCTTTTTAACCTTGCCGGTACTTTTAACAGGGTGCAAAGATAATAAGCCAGTCAAAAAACCAGCACCGCAAGTACAAAAGGCAAAAACACCAGCGCCACAAGGAAATCTGGATGATTATCTCGTGGTCAAACCTAACCTAGTAACCCCTCCACAATGTTTACTCGCAAGTCCTACATTAACAAAAGAAAAAGTAATGTTACTGCCTCCCAATGACACCATGAAAATACATGCGGAATTATCAGCAAAATTATTAACAGAATTTAAGATTCTGGACTCAGAAGGCTTCAAAGAGTTTGCAAAATTGACCAGCTCTCTAGATAACAATCAACTACTGGGGTTGGCCAGCAGATATCCAGACGAATATTTTTCAAATTTAGGTGTTTCTCAAGCAAGCCCGCTTTATCAAGAATTGGCACTGCCTGGCTCCCTCAGAACACATCTAGAATTCATGGCTTTTGCCAATGCATTTGAAAACATGATTTCAAAACATGATGCACTGCTTAGCTTCCGAGCAGGACTTGGCGAGGATAAAAGTAGAGCAGTACAAATAAAAGAGTTAGAAGCTTTGTTGAGAGAACCAAGTATTTATCAACCAGAAGTTTATGCCCACTACATAGAGCTGTATAAGGATTTATATGCTTCCGCCGTAGGATACCCCAATGTAGGGGTTTTTCTTCAACATCCTAATTATCTTTGGGTAACATCAATTTCGTCTTCCACCTTAAAAGCGTTGACAGAAGGTAGTTTCAAAGATGGTAAATGGGTAATGTATACAGATTCACTTCAATCTGCATTACAAATATTAAAAAAACTTATTCCTTGTTTTGACAAAAACCAGTTAAAATTTGTTAAAGTCGACTTATCTCCTTATGCAAACAAAGCATATCGACTTATTTTTTACGGAAAAGATAAGAACCCCCAGGCAAAAGAAATGCTAGAAAGCATATCCGGAAAAAAGCTTCTTTGGGTTTACGACTGGCAATGTATAGAAGCAGGAACCCTAACAGACATCGTTAGCCTCATACATGTCAGCGTTTCTTATCATCTCTCAAATAGACCTTTTAACCAAGAAGAAAAAAAGAAAATGTTTCAAGCATATGAACAAATACAAAAGAATCCTAGTATCTTTACAAACTTAGGTCTTTCTGAATTCCAAAGACAAGTTTTTCTCCGAGGGATTATGTCAGCGGTAGAAGGGAAAATAAATCTTGCAGATCCTCTTGATTATATTGTAGCAGGATATGTTAAAGAGCTGTCCCCGTTTTTAGCCGCCCTACTTTATATTACAGATCCAAAATTCAAACCCTTGATTCAACACATGCTAAAAAAAGAAGCTGCAGATAAAGCTTATATGCAAGCCGGGTCTTCTTCTCTATAAACTAAACCTTAGTTCATAATACTGCGATTCTTCAACTTGGCCAGTAGATTGATTATAAGCTTTTTTATAATGCGTAATTACTGTAGTAAAAAGATTTACTTTATAAGCTACATAACCACCAATGATTGCTCCTTGTTCTAAGGTTAAAGAACGAAAATCAACAAAGTTGGGTTGGTCATAATAACCGGAAACTGTGATTTTATCGCCAATTTTACCGGCTAATTTACCGTTTACAGTAGCGTTGCTGTTATTATAATTTTCATAAGCCAGTGAGGCCTGAGCAAGCTCCAAAACATTAGCTCGCATTTGAATTAAATAACCATTCTTATTGCTGGTTGTTGCTTCAACAGAAGCTAAGTTAACTGGATCAGTTTCATAATCAGGACCATAATAACCTGGCACAAAATTGCGGTCTAACAATCGGTATTCCGCAATAAAATCAGCCTTAGCAATCATCATGTCATAATCCCAACCAATCCCTGTGCTTAAACCGCTGCCATACTGGATTAACCTAGCCCATTCTGCATAACCTTGAAAATTCCAAGGCAAAGGAACAGTAGCATCAATTCCCACCCCACCTACTTTTTGAATAATGCCGGTACCCGGAATCAAAACACCATCTGAATCACCAATATAAGATTGGCCCAAAGTTAACCAAGGATTAACTTTTTCTTCAAGCCTCAGAGCATAAACTCCAGTTTTGGTCCACATCCCACGAGTAACTACTTTTTCAAAATCATAATAGCCTAATAGCCCTAACTGTTCATTATTCAAAGTAATCGGGCCAGAAATCCGAGTAGAATAATTCTTCATTAACAAACCATGTCCCCAAGTAACACTATCTAAAACCCCATAACGCAAACCACGCATACCATCATCATATTCCATATAACGTAAAACAATATTTTCATAACCAATTGGTTTTTTCTCGCCTAATGGGTAATTAACATCAAACCCTAACCTAACTGGTCCTAGCTTAAAATCCGGTTGCCATTGAACATTACCTACTTCTCGTGTTCCTTCTTTAATAAACCCAATTCCAATTTCACCTAATTTTGAGGAAAAATTTGAAGTTTCTTCTGCATCTGTTCCAACTGTGAGATCAACTTGAGCAAAAACAATAGTGCTTAATAAAAGTATTGAAACTAAAGTTAGCGCTTTCTTCATTATGATCTCCTTTAGTGCTTAAAATGCCTACGGCCAGTAAATAACATAGCAATACCTAACTCATTCGCTTTATCAATTGATTCCTGATCACGCTTTGAACCACCTGGCTGAATAATAGCTGAAATCCCATGCTTACCAGCAAATTCAACTACATCAGGAAAAGGAAAAAACGCGTCTGAAGCAAGTACTGCACCTTTTACATCTTGGCGACTACGTTTAACAGCTAACTCTGCCGCATCAATCCGACTCATTTGTCCTGCCCCCACCCCAATGGCTTGTCCGTTTTTAATGAGCACGATAGCATTGGATTTCACTTGCTTAACTGTTCCCCAAGCAAAGAAAAGATCTTCCATTTCTCCAATTGAAGGTTGTTTTTCTGTCACCACTTTTACTTCGTTAACCGCTAATTGCGCTAAATCTGGCTCCTGAACCAAAACCCCACCACTTACTCGTTTATAATCAAAACCAGTAAAGGCTTTGCCTAAAGCATTGTCTCCCATTTTCATAATACGCAAATTCTTTTTTGCTTTTAAAACTTCCAAAGCTTTAGGACTATAATCTGGAGCAATAACTATTTCTACAAATATTTTAGCGATTTCGCTAGCAGTTTCCTCATCAATCCTGCGATTAGTAGCCACAATTCCACCAAAAGCAGAAACCGGATCACATTCTAAAGCTTTTTTATAAGCCGCGTGTACTGAATCAGCCTTAGCTAAACCGCAAGGATTAGTATGTTTGATAATAGCTACAGTTATATCCGCGAAATAATTTGCCGCGTTCCAAGCTGCGTCCATATCTACTATGTTGTTAAACGAAAGCTCTTTCCCGTGCAATTGTTTAGCATTGGCAACCGAAGGTCTGGCAGCTCCTACTTCCCGATAAAAAGCTGCTTTTTGATGAGGGTTTTCACCATAGCGTAGCTCTTGTTGTTTTTCCAGCAAGATATCCATTTCATGCGGAAATTCTTCTTCACCTTGAAACTGGGAAGCAAAATACCTGACAATAATAGTGTCATAACATTTAGTGTGCTTAAAAGCTTTTAGCGAAAGCAACTGTTTGGTGATAAAACCAATTTCACCACTATGTTGTTTCATTTCTTTTAAAACTTTAGAATAATCATCTGGATCAACAACCACTGCCACATTTTTAAAGTTTTTAGCAGCCGCGCGCACCATGCACGGCCCACCAATATCAATATTTTCTACTGCATCTGCTAAAGTACAATCTTTTTTACTAATGGCTTGCTCAAAAGGATAAAGATTACAAACCACCAAATCAAAAGCATTGATTTTAAATTTTTTAAGGTCAGCTAAATGCTCCGGATTAGATCGATCAGCCAATATCCCTCCATGAATGATAGGATGCAGAGTTTTAACTCTTCCGCCTAACATATGAGGGTATTTTGTAAGCTGGGCTACTTCTGTAACCTTTACTTTTTCCTTACGCAAAAACTTAGCCGTGCCACCAGACGAAATAATTTCAAAATTATATTTCTTAAGTTCTTTGGCAAACTTAGCCAATCCCTTCTTATCCGACACCGATATCAAAGCATATCTTTTTATTTTTTTTCTTGATTTGGGTTTTCTTGATTTATTTGGATTTTGGATTTTGGATTTTTTCTTTTTCATAGTATCTTAACTTTCCTTCCTTCTATTTTAAGTTTCCCCTCCGCAAATAGTTTAATCACTTGCGGATAAATCTTGTGTTCTTGTTCTAATATCCTAGCAGAAAGACTTTCCTCTGTATCATTTTCTTTAACTGGAACACTAGCTTGAACAATAACTGGTCCAGTATCACAGCCTTCGTCAACAAAATGAACAGTTGCCCCAGAAACTTTGGCCCCATGTTCAAGTGCTTGCCTTTGTCCATGTAATCCTGGAAACAAAGGTAAAAGCGAGGGATGGATGTTTAGCATTTTGTTCGAAAACTGCTCCAGCAAAGTTTTTCCTACAATTTTCATATAACCAGCCAGGCAAACTAAATCAACTTTATGTTTTTTTAAAGTTTTAACCATTTCAGATTCATCACTAAGGACCGCGGTTGGGATATTATGCTTTTTAGCTCGTTCAAGGCCGTAAGCATCCGCTTTATTTGAGATAACAATAGCTACCTTGCCAGGAACCTGCCCTTTTTCGCAGGCATCAATAATTGATTGAAGATTGGATCCACGACCAGAAATTAAGACTCCGATATTGATCATATTATTATAACTTCGCCTTTTCCTTTTGCCACTTCACCAATCATGTAAGCTTCTTCTTTTTGTTTTGCAAGGTAATTCATGACTTTTGCTTCCTGTTTTCCATCAACCACTAAAACCATACCAATCCCCATGTTAAAAGTTTCAAACATATCATTCTGATCAACTTTACCCATGCGCTTGATCATCTTAAAAACATGCGGCACAGGCCAGGCATTAATGTCAATTACTGCTTGGACTTTTCTGGGCAATATACGGGCCAGATTTTCTGGCAGTCCACCACCAGTAATATGAGCAATCCCTTTAATATTATAACGTTTTATTAAATTTAAGACGGTTGGCACATAGATTTTGGTTGGAGTTAAAAGTTCTTCTCCTAAAGTCTGGTCCAGCTCATCCACATAAGTTTTTACATCTATTTTAGTATGTTCTAGCAAAACTTTGCGCGCCAAAGTATAACCATTACTGTGCAAGCCAGAAGAAGCCAGGCCAATAATCTTATCGCCAGCTTTTATCTTTTTACCATCAATAACTTTTTTGCGGTCAATCAATCCCACAGCAAAACCACCCAAATCATACTCATCTGGCATATACAAATCAGTTAGTTCTGCAGTTTCCCCACCCAAGATTTCACAACCTGCCTGTTTGCAGCCCAGCGCAATCCCTTTTATGATTTTCTCAATGGTCGGCGGATGAATTTTATGGCAACCGATATAATCTAGAAAAAACAAAGGTTTTGCTCCTGAAGCAACAATATCATTAACATTCATCGCTACCAGATCAATCCCAACTGTATTGTGTTTTCCCATTAAAAATGCAATTTTTAATTTTGTACCAACACCATCTGCTGCCCCAACCAAAAAATTAGTCCCTAATTTATAAAATCCCCCAAAAAAGCCAATACCTTTAGCATATTTTCTTATACGTTTTACGACTTCATTCCCAGCCTGGATATCTACTCCAGCTTGTTTATAGGTAACCATTTAGAACCCTCCTTCGTATCGAAATATTATCTTGCAGCTTGATCAGTAGCCGTTCCGTAATAAACGTCTCCACCACGCAGAACAATAAAAAATCGGCAATCTTTATTAGTGCAAGCCCAAGCTTTATGACGGATTGCCACTGAATTATTAGAAAAATCAGATAATGGAACTAACTGCCCCCCACACTTTTGGCATTTTGGAAAACAACAATCACTCATCTCTTTCCCCTCCTTACTTAAAAAATAATTTTAGACTCTGAAGCTTTTCTGGCACCTTAACTGGATACTCACCGTTTAAACAGGCTAAACATAAGCTTTTTTCCGGTATGCTCACTGATTTTACCAAGCTTTTTAGGCTGAGATAACCCAGCGAATCAGCTTCAATATATTTTCTAATACCTTCAACAGAAAGGTTAGCCGCAATTAACTCTGCTCGAGTAGCAGTATCAATCCCATAATAACAAGGATTTAAATTTGGCGGAGAGGAAACTCGCATGTGCACTTCTCTTGCTCCAGCTTCTCGCACTAATCGAACTATTTGGCGAGAAGTAGTACCCCTGATAATTGAATCATCAACTAATATAACTTTTTTGCCCCTGACTACTTCTTTAATTGGATTTAGTTTTAGTCTGACTCCCAGCTCCCTGATTTCCTGACTAGGCTGGATAAAAGTGCGGCCAACATAGCGGTTTTTAATTAATCCTTCGGTATAAGGGATTTTGGTTTCTGCTGAAAAACCTTCCGCAGCCGGCACACCAGATTCTGGAACCGCAATAATAATATCTGCAGAAGCAGGATGCTCCTTAGCCAAATGTTTTCCCATCTGAAACCTGGCTTCATAAACATTCCTACCATTTAAAACACTATCGGGCCGAGCAAAATAAATGAATTCAAAAACACACATAGCCTCACGTTCATGCATTTGCCAGGTCTTTGAGCGCATACCTTCTTTATCAATAATTAAAATCTCGCCATTAGCAACATCACGCATAAATTGGGCTCCTAAAATATCTAAACCACAACTTTCGGAAGAAACCACATAAGCATTTTCCATTTTTCCCACGCATAAAGGCCGGATTCCATGTGGATCTCTAACAGCAATCAACTTATCCTTAGTCATAATCAACAAAGAAAAAGCACCTTTGCATTGTTTTAAACTTTCGGTAATAGCATCCTCTAAATCTTCTTTTTTTGAAGTGGCAATTAAAGACGCGATTACTTCAGAATCAGAAGTACCGGCAAAACTGATTCCCCGGTGTTTTAGATCCTGCCTTAGGTCATTTGAATTTACTAAATTTCCATTATGCGCCAAAGCAATTATTCCATAGCGAGTGTCAATTACAATGGGCTGGGCATTTTCAATAACAGAAGAACCAGTGGTCGAATAACGCACATGCCCCATCGCAAGATGGCCGGTTAATTTTTGCAGCTTTTGTTCATCAAAGACTTGGTTAACCAAACCCATGTCTTTAAAATGACGTATATCTGTACCATCGGCAGAAGCAATTCCAGCCGATTCCTGTCCGCGGTGCTGCAGGGCAAAAAGCCCATAATAAACCGACTTGGCCGGGCTATCGGGCTTAAAATTATATACGCCACATATTCCGCAAGCTTCAAACACGATATTTATCTGTCCAACATGAGGTGCAAATTTGGTCCAACGGCTTTCCCAAAGCTTTACCTAAATCTTCCAAGGTATTATAAGCCAGACCATCTACCCCAATGTATTCTTTAAGTTGTTCAATAGATTTTTTATGGGCAACCAATTCTTCTTTGGAACGGGTAGCCACTCCATACATACAAGGAGCTTTGAGCGGCGGACAAGCTACCCTGGCATGGATTTCTTTTACTTTGTTTTTCCTAAGTTTTACCACCAGATCATTTTTCATTTGCGTTCCACGCACAATAGAATCATCACAAATTACCACTTTGCGTCCGCAAATTTTGGCTGGTACTGGAATTAATTTAACTTTTGCTTCCCGATCCCGTTCAGCCTGAGTGGGTTGAGTATAACTTCGGCTGGCATAATCATATTTAATAAACACATTATCAAACGGGATTTTTGATTCCTGGGCATAGCCAATCGCATGCCCCACTCCAGAATTTGGCACTGCCCCTACAATATCAACATCCACTGGATAACGCTTTGCCAGTGCCGCGCCCAAGTTTCTCCTTGCAATATCAACCGATAAACCATCAATAGTTGAAGCCACATTAGCTGCATAAACCCACTCAAAAGAGCAATATTGGGTAAAAGGGCTAGGAATAACTTTTTTGGTTTCCATTTCACCATCTTGAATTTCAAGGATTTCTCCAGGTGCTACATCGCGCAGAATTTCAAAACCTAAATTAATAAAAGAACAAGATTCAGATGCAATTGCAATAGCTCCATTCTTTTTACCAATAATCATAGGACGAAAAGCATGTTTATCTCTTGCCGCGTAAATTTTACCTTTAGCTAAAATCACTAAAGCGTAAGCCCCACGGATTTTGCTAGCCATTAGCTCTATCCCGTCTACAAAATCATTACCCTGGGCAATTAACTTGGCAATCACTTCAATATCAGAATTAGTGTAAAATGAATGTCCTTGTTTTTTTAGATCTTTCATTAAGTCTTCGCGATTAATAATATTTCCCTCAAAAGCAATCGTAAATTCTCCCATTTTAGAATCTAGTTTCATGGGTTGGCGATCTTTTAAGGCAGTGTGACTAATCCCTATATAACCTTCTAGGCCCTGTAAATCATCGGTAAAAGTGGTGCGAACCAATCCACGATGAGTTCTTATTTTTATCCCTTTTTCACTATAACTTGAAATCCCACAATATTGCTGGCCCCGATGTTGAAGATAAAATGCTCCTAGAAATAAATCTTCAATCACATTCTCGCTCGGCTTACTTGAAACAGCAAAAAATCCACACATGTTTTTATGCTCCTATCATTTGTTTTAAAAATTCAACAACTTTGTTTTTATCGACTAATCTGGTGTCGCCTGTCTGCCTAATCTTAACTTCTACCTTGCCTTCCTTTAACCCTTTTGGCCCAATAATTACTTTTATAGGAATACCAATTAAATCAATATCTTTTAACCTGGCTCCCACTCTTCCGTTGCGGTCATCAAGCAAAACATCATCAGAAAAACTTTTGTAAATTTGCTCTGCCACTTGCATTTGTTCTTGTTCTTCAGCATTAATCGGAACAATCACTATTTGATAAGGCGCAATGGCTCGCGGCCAGATTATCCCGTCCTTATCATGGTTTTGCTCAATCGCTGCCTGGGCAATTCGGCTAACCCCAATACCATAGCAGCCCATAACCATGGGTTGTTCTTTATTATTTTCGTCTAAATAAACACAGTTCATTGATTTTGAATATTTAGTTCCTAGATTAAAAATGTGCCCCACTTCAATCCCGCGCGCCCCGTCTTCTAATTCTTCTTCGCCGTTTTCTGCTACTAACATGAATTCTTGGGAAAACCCTCCACCAATCAGACCAGAATCCGCTTCCACAACTCGATATTCAAGTCCCATACGCTCAAAAATACGGCAGTAGGTATTAAACATATTGCGGTATTCTTTTTCTAAATCTTCTTCGTTAATATGGAAACTATAAGCATCTTTCATCATAAATTCGCGTCCGCGCATTAAACCAAAACGAGGACGAATTTCATCACGAAATTTAGTTTGAATTTGGTATAAAGTAACCGGTAGTTGGCGATAAGAATTGATGGTTTTTCTAACCAGATCAGTAATTACTTCTTCATGAGTTGGTCCAAGACAAAAATCACGTTCATGGCGGTCTTGGATACGAAATAGCTCTTTGCCATAAACATCCCAGCGCCCGGTTTCTTGCCAAAGCTCCTTTGGCAGCAGCACTGGCAGAAATACTTCCTGGGCACCTGCTCGATTCATCTCTTCGCGCACAATATTAGCCACCTTATTTAAGACTCGAATTCCTAAAGGAAGGAAAGTATAAATTCCAGCGGCAACGCGACGAATAAAACCAGCACGCAGTAATAGTTGATGGGATACAATTTCGGCTTCAGATGGGATTTCCCTTAAAGTTGGGGCCAAAAGCACTGACATTTTCATCTAAACAACGCTTCCTCCCGTGCCTAAAAACAGGATATATTATAGCATATTTTAAGTGAAATTTCTAACCTTTCTAAACGATACATAAATAGCATGAAGATAGGAAATCAATGTGCTTTTTCTACTTTTAGAACTACCGGTCGTCAGATCTGGGGAACTAATGTATATCAAGCACACCGAAAATTCTTCTTAAGAACCGAAAAGGTGGCACAAGCACTCAAACAAAAGGCCCAAAGCGCAGGTTTTACAAATAATTTTAAAGAAAGAACCTTCTATGCGGCGGCTCGGCTGGCCTTTACCTTTCACATTGAAATAGATGGGTCACCTAATCTTAGAAAAAGCGGCGAACCTTACGCTTTTCATATGCTGCGTATTTTAGAACGCTTAACAGAAGATGATGTTCCCTATTTAGGTTGGCAAGCTTATGTCGCCACCTGGCTGCACGACACCCTAGAAGACACCAACTTAACTTTTAAACAAATAAAAGCGACTTTTGGATTAAGAGTAGCCAACATTGTTAATACTTTATCTAATTTAAAAGTTAGTAAATTTCAAACCAAACTAGAACAAGCAGAAATTTATGATCCACGTTTCGCAGAAGAAACCAGAGATTATCTGGAAGCACTTTATATAAAATTGGCTGATGTTGATGACTATTTTAATACTTGTGAAAAATTAAGTGAGGAGAGTAAATTTTTTCATTTTCGTTTTGTCAATGAAGTGCTCTATCCCTTAGCTGTGCCAGTGGTCGGAGCACAAGAATTAGCCTTAAAGGTAGCTAACAAGGCTTTAGAAGTGCAAAATAAAGGGGCTTATAATCGCAATTCTCGGCCGATCGAAGAACTTGCTGATGAGAAATTGTTTGCTGACATTGCCGAACAATTTTCTTCTCTCTTGAGCAGAGCCGGGATCAAAGCAACCGTGCAAGTAGCAATACGCACCCCTTATGAAATGTACCTCAAAGGGAAAAAAATCGAAGAAACATTAAGAAGAGACCGCCAGTTTTTGCAACGAACCATGGCAGGAGAACATTTGTTTTATGCACGCAATGAAGATAGTGTCGGTGAACTCATAGAAATAACTAAAAAAGAAAAACCCGAATTAAGAATGCGAGATACTGTCTTTTATGATATCGTTGCAGAAAACGAAGAAGATTGTTACCGCGCAAAAAAAATATTATGCAGAGCCTTCTCTACCGTTACTATTCGTAGCCGAGATTTTATTGCTCATCAAAAACCAAATGGGTATAGAGGCCTGCATGAAGAATTTGTAATAGGACCAGAAAATCATCGAGTTAGGATCCTTACTCCGGAAATGCAAAAGCTCAATCGCTTAGGCTTAGGTTATAAGCTTCTTTCTTCTCAAGGAATGAAAGCTTTTTCATCACTACTTTTGTCTGGAGAAGTTTTAACTATGATACAAACAACAGACAGAGAAGGCCGTCGTTTAATTCTAGGAAGATTTTCGGATGTCAGACAAGTCCAACTCGAATTAGGAGCTCCGTTACCAAGCCTACCTTCAACCTTTGAGCTGCCAGTTTGGCGGCAAGATACCCTCTTAGACGTTCTAACCCTGGCTCATCCTTTATTAGCTTTAAAATTTAGTAGCGCCCGATGGCAGGGTAACGATATTGGTTGGGGAGCTCACAACAGACTTGATCCTCGCAAAAGCTTTGATTGGTACACAGGACAAAGCCTCCTTTTGCGCCTTCACAAACGTTGGACAGGCCACAATCTTCATATTTTTTTGCAAAACCCATTAGCTAGAAGGGATATAAAGATATTCATTGCCGAAAAACTATCTAGAAGATCACAAATAGCCATTGGCCGCAGCATGGTTACACGTGCTTTAAGGCAACCTCGTTATCAAATAGAGGGACTAAACTCTGCTAATTTTGGCACTGTTCTTGAAAATAAAACTGATCGTCTAGAACACGAGCTGTATCAGGCTCTAGCAATAGGAGAAATTTCTATTTTTCATATAATGCAGACATTATATATGGCCTTAGAAAGAAGTTAAAAACTCGTGCTATAATTACCATCTATGTCATTTAAATTAGAAAAAGCCATTTTGGTCAACATAGAATTCTCATCTCAAAACCAGGTTCCAAGTGAAGAGTCTTTAGAAGAACTGGAAAGGTTAACCGATACCTATGGCGCGCAGGTTTTAGCCAAATTATCCCAAAAAAGACCAAGACCTGATTTAAGATATTTCATCGGCCCTGGCAAACTAGAAGAATTAAAAGCTTTAAAAGCCGCTCATAACGCAAACTTGGTAATCTTTGATAATGAACTCCTACCCTCACAAAATAGGAATCTAGAAGAATATTTAGAACTCAGGGTTATGGATCGCACTGCTTTGATTTTAGATATATTTGGAAAACATGCTAAATCACGCGAAGGAAAAGTCCAGGTTGAACTGGCACAATTAGAATATGAATTGCCACGCTTAGCCGGAAAATGGACTCACTTACATAGACAGCGCGGTGGGATTGGTCTGCGAGAAGTTGGTGAAAAGCAGATTGAATTAGACAAGCGCATGATCAGGAGAAAGATTAGTTTACTAAAGAAAGATATTGAAAAATTAAAAAGAGATCGTCATTTTAGACGAGAAAAGAGAAAGAAGAGCCATTTTCCTCTGGTAGCTATTGTCGGTTACACTAACTCAGGCAAATCAACACTATTAAACTTACTAACCAATGCTGGAATTCTAACCAAAGATAAATTGTTTGCCACTCTTGATCCAACTACTAGAAAATTAAATTTGGGCATGGGAAAAGCAGTGCTTTTAACTGACACAGTTGGCTTTATTCAAAAACTCCCCCACCAATTAGTAGCTGCCTTTGCCGCTACGCTTGAAGAGGTAACTGAAGCTGATTTTCTTTTGCATGTAGTGGATGCTTCTCACCCTTACTTCGAAGATCAAATCGATGCAGTCTATAATGTCTTGGAAGAATTAAAATGTATAAAAAAACCAATCATTACAGTCTTTAACAAAATTGATAAATTAGGCGGAAACATTAACAAAGAGATTTTAAAAAAATATAAACCAGCGGTTGGGATTTCTGCTTTAAAAAACGAAGGGATTACAGATCTCGTCCAACAGCTCTTGCAACAGCCTTTAGTTGCTTCATTAACTTACTAAAAGTATCTGGCTTTAAACTCTGCGCGCCGTCACTCATAGCTTCTTCTGGATTTGGATGAACTTCAACAATTAAACCATCGGCCCCTGCTGCCACCGCTGCCTTAGCCATAGCTGGCACCCAATCCCATTCCCCAATTCCGTGGCTAGGATCAACTACAACCGGAAGATGCGACCATTTTTTAATTACCGGCACTGCATTTAAGTCTAAAGTATTCCTGGTAGCAGTTTCAAAAGTCTTAATCCCGCGCTCACAAAGGATCACGTTTTTATTGCCTTCTGACATGATATATTCGGCTGACATTAAGAATTCCTTAATGGTGGAACCCGGCCCTCGTTTTAAAAGAATCGGCTTTTTAGTTTTGCCCACTTCTTTTAAAAGATTAAAATTAGCCATATTACGCGCACCAATTTGCATTACATCTGCATACTTAGCCACCAATTTAACTTCCCGCGTATCCATAACTTCCGTTACCACCGGCAAACCAGTTTTTCTCCTGGCCAAAGCTAAGTATTTTAATCCTTCTTCTCCCATCCCCTGAAAAGAATAAGGTGAAGTTCGTGGCTTAAATGCCCCACCCCTAAGCGCCCTTGCCCCACATCTCTTAACTATTTCAGCAGATTGAAGAATCTGATCTTTACTCTCAATTGAACATGGACCAGCAATCACTAATACTTTTTCTTTGCCGCCAATTTTTAGCTCTTTTCCTATTTTTACAATTGTATCTTCTTGTTTAAATTCGCGGCTGACCAATTTATAAGGTTTTCTAATATGGACAATTTCAGAAACACCAGGAAGCATTTGAATTGTATCCAGCTCAATAGCAGATTTATCACCAATTGCTCCGATAACCGTTCTTTCTACCCCTTTGGAAAGATGGATTCCAAAACCGTGCATTTTCAATTTATCTATTATCGCATTGATTTGTTCATCACTGGCATTAGGACGCATTATGATAATCATGAAAACATTTACCTCCTAAGGTTTATCGCTTCATTTAAATAGACATGCTTTATTTCAGAAGGTTTTTTAGAAGTGTTTATATGCATTAAAATGCGGATACATTTCGACAGGCTTTTAGGTACATCAATTTCTCTAGCACAAAGCAGAGGAGTATCCTTCCAGCCTAGTGCTCGAGCAGCAACCGCTGGAAATTCTGCTTTTAAATCCTTGGTAGTAGTAAAAACAATTGAGGCAATATCATCAATATTTAAATCATTAAATTTAACCATTTCCTGCAATAATTCTCTTGTAGCAGAAATAATTTCTTCTTTTGAATCCTTCTTTACAGTAGTAGCACCTCTAATGCCTCTTAGTTGCATAATAAAAATGGTATCAAATATTGCTTAAATAAGCAAGACAGCCCAATAGTTCGTCTATAAAATCTTCAACAACATAATCTTGGCCAGTTTCTGCTTGAAGCGAGGTTGCATTTAAATCATCTGGGAAGGAGTTTTTTTCATTATTAATATTAACACCAATACCAATAATCAAATGCCCAGAAGCCAGCCTCTCTATCAATATGCCACAAACTTTCTTATCATTAATCAATACATCATTTGGCTTTTTGATGCTAGCTTTAAGACCGGAAACCTTATTAATTGTTTCAACCACTGATTTGGCAACAGAAATAGTTATTAAAGTTAAATCAAGTGGGTCTTTGTCAGATTTAAAAATAGCAGATAAATAAACAGCTACTCCAGGCGGAGAATACCAGCTGCTTCCAGGCTTCCCCCTACCCCGGGTTTGCTCATCAGCAATTACAACCATTCCGGAAGAAACACCTTTTTTTATCAAACGCTTAGCTTCATCATTGGTTGAATCTATTTGCTTGTAACGAATTGTTTTCATAATAAAAAAGAAAGCCTCCCGAAATTCGAGAGGCTTTCCGTAATCACACTAAAACCAAAAACTACTGTTAGAAATTATACATTAACCCAACAGCAGCAATGTCTGATGTGTCGCCAGATAACTTGTTTTGGTACAAGCGATAAGAAGCGTCTAAGTTTGCATTAGGCGCAACCGCGTATTGCACTCCGCCTTGAGCAGTAATTGCTCCATTTGGAGAGTCATACTGATAATTGCTGTTTAACCTAATTTCGCCTTTACCAACCAGCTTAACACTAGCAGAAACATCTTGTACCACTTCACCACCTAAGTTTACTGTGCTATTTTGAAGAGCTCGATCAAAAGTATCTAATCCAGCCATATCAAATTCAGCAGCAGCAAAACTGGTAGTATTTAAGTACGAAGCCCCAATCTTAGATACACGAACACTTGCTACAGTTCCAGTATCCCACAGGTCATTAAGACCCAATTCTCCAGCTACCATCAGGTTAGAACTATTAGTTCCACCCAATCCAATGGTTCCAGAAGCAGAAACTTTTTCTGCTAAAGGAGCTGCCATAGAAATGGTACCGCGAAGATCGCGGTTGCTAGAAGAAAGAATACCTGCAGAAATGTAGTCAGCAGTAGTATCCACCCTAAGGGTATCAACCACTGGAACACCACTAAAAGTATAGCCAACACTAGCGGTTAAATCCGCAGTGTTAACAGTCCCAGAAGTAGCTTGTGCCAAAGCCAGGTATCCACCAGCAACATCCATTCCCCAAAGTGAAGTAGAAGCTATGATACCAGTATCTGGTCTTTCATAAACCACACCAATTTCACTAGGAAGTGCTCCTGTTGGATCTGCATTGTGCTGTTGTGAACCAGGACCATAAGTTAATTTTAAATCAACTGGATCAGCAAAACCTAACGCAACTAAATCTAGCTGTATATTAGATTCGATATCCAGAAGTTGTGTGGCAAGAATTCCACCAGTTGCGGTGGCGCCACTATCAAAATAACCATAATCCATGGTGTCAAGAGTTACTTTTACATCTGCCTTATCTGAAAGTTTCTTTTCAGAATTCAAGGTCAGTCTGTAATTTGCAATCATGGCACGCACACCACCAGAAGAAGTCAGCAAGTTACCAATCTTCCAATCAGAAGAAAGGCTTCCTGTCATACCAAGGCCTCCGCCTTGTTTTAAGCCAGCAATGTCTTTCTTTAAAGCAGCAACATCTTGTTTTAGATCGCCGCCTAAAGCATTAGCTAACTTAGCTAGGAAAACAGCTGTTTCATATCTGGTAATTTTCTTTGTACCCCTAAATGTACCGTCTGGATAACCCTTGGTCACACCAAGTTTTACCAGTTCGTACACATAAGGAGCAGCCCAGTGATCTTCTGGAACATCTTTAAACTTTACTTGAGCAGATGCCATAGAAGCCACTGCTAAAATCAATAATAAAACTATATATTTTTTCATTTTTTCTCCTCAGTCTTTTGAAGCTTCTAAAAATTTTCAGTCGCTATTATAAAGTTTCCGTGTTTCCTTTATATACAACCTATTTTTTTAAAAATACTTCTTTTGTTTAGGAGTCGACTAAGTAATTTCACCCCCTTTTAGATTGCTCCCAAACTCGAATTTAGTATACCATCACTTGTTGTTTTGTCAAGATTAAAAAGAAGAAGAAAGGCCTACGCCAATCATATCAGAAAAAGCCGGAACAGCTTGTGAAAATTGGGCTACTCCGCTAGGCACATTGTAAGCGCGATAAAAAACATTGGCTTTAGTATTTGAGACCAAATTATAATAGCTAGTTAACTGCCATAAGAAGTAAGTTCCCGCATAATCTTGACCATACTTATACCCACTGGTGGTTACATAGTCACCCTTCCATTCCAAGGAAATTTTATCACTCATTTTTCTAGATATTTTCAAACCAAAATCAACGGTTCCACCCAAAAGTGTTCGATTAAAATTATTTAAGTATTCAAAATCATATTCGCTAATTATGTCAGGATAATATCTACTACCAATTTTATCCGCACAAATAATAATATTAGTTCCACTGCTAAAAAGATTATTAATTTTTTCAACAAACTTAACATACCAACCACTGCGCCCTGCTCTAAAATCACCAACCGCTACTAATAAATTAGTCTCAAAAACATCGTTGTGCTTTAACTCAACACCTGCTTCTGCTAAAGCATCTTTGTTTCCACCAATGATAAATAAATACCTAGGTTTCAAGCTTAAATGTAACCTCCCAAGATTGAGCCCTACTCTTGCAGTAAATTCATGCACCCCGATTTTTCCAGAACTAGCAACTTGGTGAGTAACATAAGAACTAGATAAGTTAATTTTACCAACTGTTTTTGAAGCTTTTATTGCACTTCTTGGACGTACATATATAGTATTGTTTTCGCTGGGAAAGAAATTACTATCTTCAGTATGGAGTATTGGCCCTGGCCCAACATTCACTTTCCACTCAAGTCCTGCCATTTTAAAATCACCCTCAAAATCAAGTAATTTACTGACAAGAGGACGATCACTGCTAGCATTAAAACCAGTATCAACTGTATCTAGGGTGATTTTAAGCTGTGAATTAGGATCAAAAGTCTTAAGCACGCTAAATTTAAGGCGGTAATCTAATTTTCCTCCCCGAGGAGAGCTAGTAGTTACCCTGGCCCGGGATTTAACTTGTCCTGAAACCTTAGTTTCTTTTTCTGCTTTTCTGATTTGATAATAAATTGAAGCTGCTTCTGCTTTTAATTCTGCCAGCAGTTTTTCGTCTCTACCATTTTTTAAATTAAAAGCTTGGGCAAATTTAGCTAAAAAGGCCGCGATTTCATAGCGAGTAATTTCTTTTTTTCCTCTAAAGGTTCCATCTGGATAGCCAGAAGTAATGCCTAAGCGTACTAATTCATAAACCGCATCGCTAGCCCAATGGCCTTCGGGCACATCTTGCAAAAAAACTTCTTGTGCTAGTGCAGAAAATGAAAGTATTAATATTAAACTAAAGGTGATGAAATATTTCATGTGCGATTTCAACTGCCGCATGCGGCTTACTTACCCTTTTAATATTTTTTTTGATTTCCTCAAAAGCATTGGTATCCTTCATTTCTTTGATAATTTCAACAATTTTAACCGGGTCCTTACTCACTCGCCCAATATTTTCTTTTACCACAAACTCAACATTACCCTCTTCTTGTCCCGGAAGCCAGTCAGTAATAATGATAGGTAGGTCTGTGGCTAATGCCTCAGCAATAGTCCCCGGACCGGCTTTAGTTACAATCATGTCTGATTCTGCCATTAATTCATGAACTTTATCAGTAAAGCCAAAAATTTTCATGGGCATATTATACTTGCTTTTTTCGCGTCTTAGTTTTTGCTCTAAAGCTTTATTTCTTCCGGCAATAACGATTAACTGAAGGTTAAGCTTTTGCTTATCAAGCTCATCAATAATCTCTTCCATTTTACCGGCCCCTTCTCCCCCACCCATTAAAAGAACGGTAAATAACTTAGGCTTCAACCTGCCTTTTTTTCTGGCTTGTTCTTTTTCTTCATCTTTTAAAAAGAATTTTGGGTCAATCGGCATACCAATTACTTTTATCTTGGTTTCTGGCATACCATAAGCCATGGCTGCTTGCTTTGCTGCCGGAGTAGCCACAATCACTTGATCAACCTGAGGCACAATCCAGGCACGATGCAAGGTTACCGGATCAGTAATAACTACAACAAAAGGAATATTTTTACCCGATTGCTCAATCGCTTTCGCAGTTAAATGGTTAACCATAGGATGAACCGACACAATAATGTCCGGCTTTTTATCATTAATCATTTTAATCAATTCTTCTAAAATAAAAGGACGGGAGATTTTTTCTAAGGCTTCCAACTTATTCTGGTCATCCAGCCAATAATATAATTGTCCCCACATTTTAGGATAATATTTAATTACCGGACCATACAGTTTTGCAAAAACATTAAGAAAACCAGAACACTGGGCAAAGACGTCGATCATCTCCTGATTCAACAGGTCTTTTCTTAAATGGTCTACTGCTCGCATAATAGCCGAAGCTGCTGATCTATGCCCGCCACCAGTATCGGAAAATAAATAGAGGATATTTTTCTTCATGTTTTATACCAAGCTAAGGTTTGCTCTAGGCCAGCACGGATATCGGTTTCTGCTTTCCATCCCAGTTTGTGAGCTTTTTCACAATTAAGCACGCTTCTAAAAAGCTCGCCAGCCCTGGGCGGCGCATATTTGGCTTTTTTATCAAATTTAAACACTTGGCTTAAGTGCTTATATAATTCATTAACCGAAGTCCCCACCCCAACCCCAATATTAAAGATTTCGCCCTCTCCTTTTTCAAGCACCAATAGATTAATCGCAGCTACATCTTTTACATATACATAATCCCGCAACTGCTTACCATCACCATAAATAGTACACTCTTGATCATTTAACATTCTTCCACAAAAAATAGCAATAACCCCAGCCTCTCCTAAGGGATCTTGGCGCGGACCATAAACATTACCATAGCGAACCACGGTAAATTCTAAGCCCTGGTTAATCTTATAAGCATGCAAATACATTTCAACGGAACGTTTAGTAATGGCATAAGGGGAAATTGGGTCTTGTGGATGGTTTTCATCTGCCCCTTTTTTTTCTTTTATCTCACCATAAATTGCTCCGCCAGTCGAAGCAAAAATAACTTTTTTAACTTTAGCTTTTGCTGCCGCGTTTAAAAGGTTTAAACTACCCAGCTCATTAACATCGGCGTTAAAAACAGGATCAGCCACGGATTTTCTAACATCAATCTGAGCAGCATGATGGTTAATAATGTCAGGGCTAAATTCTAAAACTGCTTTTTCAAGGTTTTTATCCCTTAAATCAAGCTGATAAAATTTTGCTTTGGGGTTTAGATTTTCTTTTTTGCCAGTTGAGAGGTTATCTAAAACTGCCACTTCATGGCCAGCCTCAATATAAGCGTCCACCACGTTTGAACCAATAAATCCGGCCCCACCAGTTACTAATATCTTCATAACCTTAAGATTATACCATTTTGCTTAAAGCTTTAAAACATGTTAAGATTTTCTATTATGACCGCCATAAAACCGGTAATATTAGCTGTTGATGATGAACAGGATATGCTGGAAACTTATTCTTCGATCCTTAAGAAACAATACAAGCTACTAACTGCCCTTTCTGGCAAAGAAGCCTTAAAAACCCTTAAAAAAGAACCTGTGAGCCTAGTTTTGCTGGATATCCGTATGCCAAAGCAAGATGGCATCCAAGTCCTGACAAAAATCAAAGAATATGACTCTAACATTGAAGTCATCATGGTCAGCGCTTCAAAAGATATCTTATCCGCAGTAGAAGCTATGAAGCTTGGCGCCTACGATTATGTAACCAAGCCGTTTGAAGTAAAAGAATTAAAAGCTTTAATTGAAAAAGCTCTGGAAAAAAGCAATCTGCTTAAAGAAAACTATTATTTAAAAGAATCATTAAAAGAGGTTTCCTCTTATTGTAATTTAATCGGAAAAAGCCCACTTATGAAAAAGCTTTTTGAAAACATTGAAAAAGTGGCCAAAAGCAACAGTCGAATTTTAATTTCCGGTGAATCTGGATCAGGCAAAGAACTGGTAGCCCGGGCCATCCACGACAAAAGTGCACGTAAAGACAAGCCTTTTGTTGCTTTAAATTGCGCAGCTATCCCGGAAAACTTATTTGAATCAGAATTATTCGGCCATGAACCAGGCGCTTTTACAGGAGCAATGGAAAGAAGAATTGGTAAATTTGAGCTTGCTAACGGAGGTAGCCTATTTTTGGATGAGATCGGCTGCATGCCCCCTGCCATGCAAGCTAAACTTTTAAGAGTTTTAGAGCATCCGGCAATTGAAAGACTGGGCGGCCAAAAATCAATTGAAATAGATGTTCGAATAATATCTGCCACTAATATTGATTTTAAAAAACATATTGCAGAAAACAAATTTCGCTCTGATCTTTACTATCGCTTAAATGTTATCCCTATTACCATTCCTGCTCTACGGGAAAGAAAAGAAGATTTAAAGCTACTTATCAATTCTTTTCTGGATAAATTTAATAAGATTTTAAACAAAAATGTAAAAGGCTTTAGCCAAGAAGCCATGGAATTACTCAAGAACTACGGCTGGCCAGGCAATGTTAGAGAGCTACAAAATTTAATTGAACGCATTATAGTACTTTCCAGCGGTGAAACTATTAATGCAGAAGAAATCCCTTTAAGCACAGAGCCATCATTTAATAACGGAAATTTAAAAGACTATTTAATAAATTTTGAAAAAGAAACCATCCAAAAATCACTTTCTGCAAACCAAGGAAATATTAGCAAAGCAGCAAAAGTTTTGGGCATGGCAAGGACTTCTTTGAATAACCGAATGCGAACGCTTAATATTACCTGATTTTTCTTAACGCTTTTTGCGCAGCTGCTTCACCCACTGCAATCAAACGCTTAGCTTTATGCAAATCAAGATGCCAGATATCTTCTTCCATTTTAGGTTCAATTAAAATATCAGCTTTTTCTCTTTGCTCTACACTTAATTTGTGCAAAACAATGTCCAATGAACGACCAAAAACCTGAAAAGCGTCTTTGGGAAGATAATGAATTGGTTTTGAAGGCACCACATCCACGGCTACAGTAAAATTTGCCCCCATTTGCTTTGCCTCTTCAACCGGAAGGTTATGCGCTATACCACCGTCTACTACCACGTGATGCCCCACCTCAGCAGGAGTAAGCACCCCAGGGAAAGCCGCGCTGGCAGCTACCGCTTTTGCTACGCTTCCTTTATCAATCACCACCGGTTTACCACTTTTAATGTCCGTTGCAACTACAGCAAACGGTATTTTTAAATCGGAAAATTTGATATCTCCAATATATTTGGTAACCAACTCTTCAATCCCCTCACCGGAAACAAAGCCTGGTCTAAAAAATGCAATCCGGATAATCCGGACCCAGTTAATCCGGGTGGCAATTTCTTCAATGATGCGAACTTCAAGTCCAGCCGCATAAGCCGCTCCTACAATTGCACCGGAAGAAGTAGCAGTAATACAATGCAGCGGGATTTTATATTTTTCCACTATTTTTAAAACTCCCACGTGCGCAATGCCACGGGCCACTCCACCGCCCAGAACCAGACCAATTTTCTTTTTTACAAAAGGAAACCAAAACATATAAAGAATCTTAGCAAATTCGCAGTTGCAAAGCAAAATAAAATTAGCTATAATTAATTTTACCTATGAAGGAATACCTTCCTGATAAAATACGCAACGTTGCAGTAATTGGATCAGGCTCAAGCGGTAAAACCTCACTTTGTGAAGCTCTGTTAGTTAAAGCTAACGTCATCAGTCGCCAAGGCAATATTAAAGAAGGTACCACAGCTTCAGATTATGACCCCGAAGAAATCAAGCGGCAAATTAGCATCCACTCCACCCTGCTTCCTTTAGAATGGAAAGATCATAAGATAAACCTAATTGACACTCCCGGCTATATTGACTTTATTGGCGACACTATTTCTTCTATCCGGGTAGCGGACAGCTTAATTATTGTGGTCGACGCGGTAGCTGGCCCTGGTGCCGCCCTTGAAAACCTCTGGAAAATAGCTGATAAATATAATACTCCTAGAATTATTGTTATTAACAAAATGGAAAAATCCCAAGCTAATTTTGATGCAACTATCGAAAAGTTACGCAAAAAATTTGGCTCAGAAATCGTGCCAGTGCAAATCCCAATTGGTGAAGAAGCTAGTTTTTCTGGCGTCCATAGTTTGCTTAAGCCAGAAGTGCCGGATGATTTAAAAGATAGTGTAAGCCTGCACAAAGAAATGCTGATTGAAGGTATGGCTGAAATTGACGATACTATTCTTGAAGAATATTTGGACAATAAAGAAATTACCGAAGAAGAGTTGCGAGAAAAATTAATCCAGGCAATTGACGCAGACAAAATTTTCCCGGTTTTCTGCGTTTCTGCTTTAAAAAATATTGGCATTGAAGATATTTTAAATGAAATCGTAGAATGGATGCCGCCGGCTAATGACAAAGAAATCCCAGCTAAAAATGCCAAAGGCGAAGAAATTAAAATTAAAGTTGATAAAAATGAGCCTTTTTCCGCTTATGTTTTTAAAACCCTTTCTGAGCCGCATATTGGTAATTTAACTTATATTAAAGTAAACTCCGGCACCATTATGCCCTCTTCTCCGGTTTACAATGCTTCAAAAAGCAAAGAAGAAAGAGTAGGACAAATCATCACCATGCGAGGCAAGACCCGAGTGGAAGAGCCATCCCTTTCTGCCGGCGATATTGCCGTGCTGCCAAAGCTAAAAATTTCCGGGACAGGGAATACACTTTGCGACAAAAAACACATCGTCCATTTTGAACCGGCAAAGTTTCCTGAACCTGTAATGTCTTTTTCGGTTAAGCCAAAAAGCAAGGCTGACCAAGAAAAAATGGGCATCGGCTTGCATCAATTTAGCGCAGAAGATCCTACTTTTAAGATGAATTATAACCCTGAAACCAAAGAAACTGTAATTTCCGGCATGGGAGACTTGCATCTTGAAATTACTTTAAAAAAAGTAAAAGAACGCCACAACATTGACATTGAAATTGGCGATCCCAGAATCCCTTACAAAGAAACCATCAAAGGAAAAGCTAAAACCCAAGGCAAATATAAGAAACAAACTGGCGGCCGCGGACAATACGGAGATACCTGGATTGAAATCGAACCCCTGCCCCATGGAAAAGGATTTGAGTTTGTTAACAAAATCGTTGGAGGATCTGTTCCTAAAAATTATATTCCCGCAATTGAAAAAGGGATCAGAGAAGCCATGGTTCAGGGAGTAGTTGCCGGCTATCCTGTGGTTGATGTTAAGGTCACTTTATTTGACGGCTCTTACCACGAAGTTGATTCATCTGATATGGCTTTTAAAATTGCCGCGTCTATGGGGTTTAAAAAAGGTTTTCAGGCGGCCAAGCCCGTTTTGCTTGAACCAATTGTTGAAATTACCGTAAACGCTCCAACTGAATTTATTGGGGATCTAACTGGTAATTTAAATAAAAGACGGGGCCGAGTTTCCAATATTGAATCAGACAAGATTGTGGCTACAGTTCCCCAGGGTGAAATTGCAAAATATGCTACTGATCTTAGATCTATGACCCATGGGCAAGGCTCTTTTAGCACCAAATTTCGCAGTTATGAGCAAGTTCCGCCTCAAACCCAGGCTAGACTGGTTGAGGTTTATCAGAAATTAAAAGAGGCAGGAGGTGCGCACTGATGCAAACAAGTGAATGTTCCGTCATGTCCGAAGTTCCATTTCTTGTTGACCTCGCCCATGAAGCAGGAAGGAAACAGTTACAAGATCTTGGTAAAAAACTGGCCTTGCAACAACACTTACACTATGAAGGGTATATTGCCTATACCGACGTGCCATACGATTTAGAACACGCAAAGACTAGTTTATTTTTTAATTAAGATAAATGTTTACTCAAGTCCCTTTAAGAAAAGTGCGGCTTGGCGCCTTTTTTCTTGGGCTAGTTTATTTTTGGGCTCAATTTTTATAGCCTGATCTAAATAACCCACTGCTTCTTTAAGAAAATATATTCTATGTGCCTCTTCAGAATAAAATGCCATTAATTTTAAGTATATTATGCCAAAACCACAACAAACTTGAGCCACAGCCCTATCCGGTCTTACAGCTAAAGACAAAGCTTGTTTAAATTTAACTAAAGCATTTCTAAAATGCTCCATTTTTTGCCCCTCTGTAGCGCTTTCTTCTCCTAAAGCTATATCACAAAGCCCCAAACCAGTAATTGCTTCTATTTGTCCAGCCAAATACAATTTAGTCATAAAGCGGCTGGCGCCAACTTTTGCTAATACTTCTTCATATTCTCTAATTGCTTCGTCAAGTCTTCTTTGTTCTCTCAAAATATCTGCTTTTAATTTTCTAATTGGTAAATTCTCTCTTTTTGCAACCGTGGCCTTTTTTAATATCAGTAATGCTTCGTCATATTTTTTCTGTTCATAACAAATCCTTGCCAAACCCTCAAGCGCACGTGGTTGTGAAGCATCTTTTTCTAAAACTTGCCTGAACCAGCGTTGCGCTTCACCAAAGTTACCTATACCCAAATAAGTTTCTCCCATACCTAATTGTGCGCTCATATAACTAGAATTCAGTCGCAGAGCTTCTTGGTAGCGGGCTAAAGCTTTAGTGTATGAACCAAATTCCACATAGGCTTGAGCCATAAAATTTAAAGCTTCAGGATTATTACGTCTTATCTGTACAGCAGCTTGAAAAAAACCGACTGCTTTCTCTTCTTCTCCAAAAGCAAGATAATACCTGCCTAAAGTAAATAAAATTACTACATTGCGACGATCTTTTTCTAATAGCTCTTCAAAATATGGTACCAACTCATCTCTTTTGCCTGATTCCAAAAAGGCTGTATACAATAAGCGTGCTGCATCCACATGCCTTGAATCTTTTGTTAAAACTTGCTTTAAAGGAGGGATGGCTTTAGAAAATTTTTGTGTACGAATCAATTGCTGAGCGTCTGCCAAAGAAACAGATAAAGGAGTTGAATCAAATTCAGCAGGGGCAGGTTCTGTTGCTACCAGCTCTTCTTCTGCAACCTCTGGCACAACTGGAGCTTCTTCTTCCATGCCAAACAATTGTTTTAGTGCATCAATTAGCGGTGTTTGTTCTGGATCAAGCGCAGAAGGCTCATCAAGTTCCTTTACAACTAACTCTAAAGCCTTGTTAACTATTTCATCATCTGGTTTTGCTTTTAAAGCTCGGTCCAAATCTACTCTTGCTCCTTTTAAACTTGCCAACTCTCCTCTCGCTACCTTCTTTACTACCTGCTCCAAAAGCCTAACTATACAACGATTTATTCCTTCCACTGCTCCTTGATATCCTTTATCTTTAGCCAAGATTTGAGCATACAACTCTAATGCTGCAGGCAAGTCCCCTTTATCTCTTAAGCCCTCTGCTCTTCTAAAGGAAGAAGTAATTCTGGCTAATTCTGCCTCTACTTCCTCTTCTGGCAAAAGATGTATAGGACTAAAACCCATTGCTTGCGGTAACAATGAAATCGCAGCATGACTAATTACTTCTGCATCGTCTCCCTCTTCAACCCGCTCCACTACTATTTCTTCTTCTCCATCTTCTGCTGGCGTTGGTGCTGACTTTAGCTCCATAAGTCTTCTTTCTAACCAGTCTAGCTCAATTGGAACCGAAGAACCCTCGACTCCCACTTCAGTAATTTTTATTCTGCTTTCAGTTGGCAACGGTGGAGCTACTTCTTCTACCTCTACAGAGGGAAGTGAAACTACCACTGGAGGCTCAAAAGCTTCCTTCTCAACCAGCATCCCGCCTCCTATTCCGTGTTGTCCTTTTAAGTTAGCTACTCTTTCGGCAAGAATAGGATCTTTTGCTAATAAAGAAGAAAAAATTCCTTCTGCTACTTCTAAGTGTAATTCCGCAAGTTTAAAAAGGACAAATTCATCAAAAGGATTAATGGCTAAAGCTTTTTGGTTTAATTCAATTGCTTTTGCACGGTCATCAGCATAAAAAGCTCGGCCTGCTTCTTTTTTTAATCGAGAAACAATAATTAGAAGAGAAAGATCATACTCTGGCGACATGGTAATGGTAGATGATGCTAGAGACGGTTCCCCAGTTAATCCTTCTAAGCCTTTTCTTGCCTCTCTACTACCTGATTCAATTTTAAGCGCTGCCTCAAAATCTGCCCGAGCTCGCGGATATTCCCCTTTTACCACATAAAGATACCCTCTTAAAGTCAAAGCCTGAGCATCACGATGATTTTTTGACAGTAATTGACCAAGCGGGTAAAGTGCTTGCTTGGTTCTGCCTAAAATAATTAAAAGCTTGGCATAATCATATTGAGCAAATACAAAAGAAGGATCTTCATCAATGATTTTTTTGTAAGCTTTTATTGCCGTACCAATCAACTCTTCCTGCCAATCGATCCGGGCCAAGGTTAAGTCACTAGATGGATTAGTAGCAAGCTCTATTTCTCTTACAGCAAATTCTCTAGCTTCTACCAGTCTTCCTAGTTTACGCAAACAACGAGCAACATTACCAATTGCCATAGCATCATTTGGATCAATCGCTACTATTTTTTGAAAAAACTCTAAACCAATTTCAAGCTCATCGTTTCTATAAGCAGCAAGACCACATTTGTGTAAAGCCTGCCTAACCCTTACAATCCCGTCATCAAGCGCCCTGCCTCCACTAGTATGCCATTGAAGATAACTAAATTGATCTGCAGCTTTAAGAGAATCTCCTTGTTCTAATAAAGCTAGAGCAGATTTAAGGGTTATTTGTGAGGAAGAATCACCCCCAGTGCTAAGCGCATTTAAATGCTCTAAGCGCACTTTTTCACTAGACCAAGAAACATTATTTCCCGTCCTGATTCTTAAACTTTTAGGCGCAAAAGTTCCTTGAACTAATTGAGGTAAATATTGTCTTACAACACGACCTAATCTTCGCATGCTTTATTATCACCGCTTTTAATAGGAAATTTCAATGTTTTTGGGGAAAATTTAAAGCTTAACCAGTGTCGCCCCGGAGATTCCGTCGATCTTGGTGATCTCTTTTAAGGCTTTGTCAGATACCGCAGTATCAATATTTAGCACCATGACTGCTTTTTCATCAACTTTAATGCGGCCAACGTCCATGGAAGCAATGTTAATTTTGTTTTTACCTAAGAAAGTACCCACTTTGCCAATCATGCCTGGTTTATCAATGTTAGACAGGATTAACATATAACCATCTGGTTCTGCATCTACTTTAAGGTTGTCAATTGAAACTAAACGGTCTACCCCACCAGTAAAAATGGTTCCGCCTACTTCCCTCTCACCTTTTGAAGTTTTGATTCTAACCGAAATTAAGCTGGAAAAATCCTTTGATTCTTTGGATTTGCTTTCAACTACTTCAATCCCCCGCTCTTTTGCAATGTGAGGAGCATTAACATAATTAACCACCACATCCATAACTGGAGCAAACAAGCCTTTTAATACCGCAGTGGTTAAAGGAGAAACATCATTATCAGCCACTTCACCAGAGTAAGCCACGCTAACTTTGGCAACTGGGTCTTTAACTATTTGCGCGGCTAAACTACCTAGTTTTTCCGCAATACCCATAAATGGTTTTACCGGAGTAATTAATTCTGGTTTCATGGATGGAATATTAACTGCGGAGCGAGCTGATCCGCCTTTTAACACTTCAATAATTTGTTCTACTACATCAACTGCAACGTTAACCTGGGCTTCAACGGTTGAAGCTCCTAAGTGCGGCGTAACAACTACATTGTCTAAAGTTAATAATGGACTATCTGCTGGCAAAGGTTCTTTTTCAAATACGTCCAGAGCTGCAGCAGCAACCTGACCTGATTTTAAAGCCGCGGCAAGATCTTTTTCATTAATAATTCCACCACGGGCTACATTAACAATCCTGACTCCCTTTTTCATCTTGGCAATTGACTTAGCGTTAATCATATTAGCAGTTTCTTTAGTTTTGGGAATGTGAAAAGTGATAAAGTCTGACTCTTTTAAAACAGCGTCTAATTTTTTAAGCTCAATACCTAAGCTTTTAGCAAATTCTTCCGTCACAAAGGGATCAAACCCAATTACTTTCATGCCCATGCCTAAAGCATAAGAAGCGACTCGACGACCAATCTTGCCTAAACCAACTACGCCTAGGGTTTTGTTTAAAACTTCAACCCCTTTAAAAGATTTACGATCCCATTTTCCTACTTTTAATTTTGAATAAGCCTGGGGAATCTGGCGAGCCATGGCAAGTAACATAGCAAAGCTATGTTCAGCGGCTGCAACAGTGTTTCCTTCTGGAGAATTTACAACAATAATTCCGTTTTTAGTAGCCGCAGCCAGGTCAACATTGTCCACCCCTACCCCTGCTCGTCCAATAATTTTTAAGTTTTTACCAGCTTCAATAATTTTTGCAGTAACTTTAGTGCCAGATCTAACTACTAAAGCATCATATTGCGGGATAATCTTAACCAGTTCATCTTCCGGCAAACCAGTTTTCATTTCGCCTTCAATCCCAGCTTTTTTCAGCATTTCCAACCCGATTTGATCAATTTTATCTGAAGCTAAAACTTTCATTTTCATTGCCCGCCTTTCATCTAATAACTCCTCTGATTATAGCACAACTAATAACTGACTTGAATCAAGCAAAGCCCTGGTGCCGGAGCACATCTACCTGCTTTTTTGCGATCTTTTGCCTTTAATATTTGTTTAATCTCTGAAGGACTCCTCCTGCCCAAGCCAACTTCAACCAAAGTGCCAACAATATTTCTGACCATTTTATATAGAAAACCATTCCCTTCCAACTGATTACGGATTACAGATATCGGATTACCCTTCCAAATGACTAATGACGAATGACTAATGACTAATTTATGTAATATTCGGATTTTATTCTTATCATCTGACCGAGAAGCACAAAAAGAAGAAAAATCATGTTTGCCAACTAAATATTTAGCCGCTTGCCTCATGGCTTTTAAATCAAGTTTTTTCCGCACATGCCAGACTTTTCCTAGAATTTGCGGAGGAACCTCGTCTCCATTATAAATTAAGTACTCATAAGTCTTTTTCTTGGCATCATAGCGAGCGTTGAAGGATTTTGGTTTTGTCTCAACCTTTACAATTCTAATCTCCTTAGGCAAGAGACCATTTAGGGCTGATTTTATTTTAGCGACGGGGATCTTAGTTTTAACTTGGAAATTAACTACATTGTGCAGTGCATGGACGCCAGAATCAGTGCGGGAAGAAGAAATAATAGATATTTTTTGCTTGAAAAGCTTTAAAAGGACTTTTTCTATTTCACCGCGGACAGATCTTTGCTTAGGCTGAAGCTCAAAACCACAGAAACCAGAACCCTCGTAGCTAATGATTAATTTAACATTAAGCAATCTGTTCCAGCCCGGCTTTGACGCCTTTACCAATTTCAATATCAGCGCCCAGTTCTTTGAATAATAATTCTAAAGCACCAATCGCTGCAATTAAATCAAGTTTATCAACATAGCCAAGGTGGCCAATTCTAAACAATTTACCCTTCATATCAGCTTGTCCAGGAGCAAGTTCTACTCCAAAACGATTTCTGCTTTCAGAACGCACTTTTTCTGCATCTACTCCAGCTGGAGGAAAAATTGCCGTAACTGCTGGAGAAGCACAAGCATCATCAGCCAAAAGTTTGCAGCCAATTGCTTTCATGGCCGCACGAATAATCTTCTTTCCTTGCAAATGACGAGCAAAAATATTTTCTAAGCCTTCTTCTTTTAGAATTTTTACTGCCTCATGCATACCAAAAATAATTGATTCTGGTGGCGTAGTGTAAGTTTGACCTTTATCAGCAAATTTCTTCTGATTTTTAATGTCCCAATAGTGTTTAGGTAAAGTTGACTTTTCATAAAAATCCCAGGCTTTTTTCGACATAGAAACTGCTGCAATTCCTGGAGGCACCATAAAAGCTTTTTGTGAACCAGAAACCACTACATCTAAGCCCCAAGCATCAGTTTGCAAATCTTTGGCCAAGAGACCAGAAACAGCATCAACTAAAAGCAAAGCATCAGGAACAATTTTATGAACTACTTTAGCTAAAGCTTCAACATCATTAATAACACCTGTTGACGTTTCATTTTGCTGCATAAAGACCGCTTTCACGTCTTTATTTTTATTAAGTTCTGCTTCTAATACTTTTGGATCACAAGCTTGGCCACGCTCAACTTTTAAGTCGACTACTTGCACTCCATAAGTTTTAGCAATTTTAATCCATCTTTCACCAAAATTACCAATATTTACAAAAAGAGCCTTGTCTCCAGCAGAAAGAGTGTTAACTAGTGCTGTTTCCATGCCACCAGTGCCAGAACAAGGAAAAACCATAATATCATTCTTGGTTTTATAAGCCCACTTTAGGCCGTCAATTACTTCTCCTAGTATTTTTGAAAAGCCAGGACCACGGTGCCCAATCATTTCATGGTTCATAGCCGACAAAATCCTGGTTGGAATTGGAGTTGGGCCTGGGATCATTAACAATTGTTTTAACGGTTTTTTAGTCATTTTTTCTAGTCCCCTTTTTTAATATTAATCGCGCTTCCACTCTACTTCGACAAATTGGTCACCCTGGCTGAATTTATAATTATGGTCACCTTTATATGCAGAAGTGAGTGCCTTGCCAATTTTCATAGCAAGGTTATGATCTGAAGTAGTAACAACCAATCCCCCATTAGCTTTTTTAATGTTAGTAACCTTGGTTTGGGGATTTTTTTCAACAGCCAGTTTACCTTGATGACGAACTAAACCTAAAACATCTTGTTCGTGATCAAGAAGAAAATTGCCGGAGATTTTAATGATTCCGCCAGCCTCAAAACTTGGATTTCGATCAGCCACTGGTGTTTTTGGCATAAAAACTTACCTCTTTGTATATTGGAATGATTTTCGAGCGCGTTTTCGGCCGTATTTTTTACGTTCTTTCATTCTCGGGTCACGACGCAGAAGGCCTGCGCTTTTTAAGCTTTTTCTAAGTTCAGGGTTAACAATTATAAGTGCTCTAGCAATACCCATACTAGCAGCTACTGCTTGCGCTGGCACCCCACCGCCAAAAGCCCTCACAATTACATCATAACTATTTTTAGTATTGGTTATTTCTAAGGGTTTTTTAACTTGTATTTCTAGCATTTGTCTGCCACAAAAATAAACGCTAAAATCCTTATCATTAACCGTAATTTTACCTTGTCCTGGCACCAACCAAACCTTAGCCGTTGCCTCTTTGCGTCTGCCAGTTCCATAATACTTTACTTCTGATTTAATTTTCTTTTTCTTTGGAGCTCGGTGAATAACTGGGGCTTGAGCAACAACCTCTTCTTTTACAACTTTAACTTTTTTCTCAACTTTTGCTGGTTTTACAACTTTCTTTTTAGCTTTTGTCGTCTTCTTCGTGGTCTTTTTAGTGGTTTTCTTTTTTTCTGCCATCATTCCTAAAATTTATACCTCCAAATCCTTTGGTTTTTGCGCTTCATGCGGATGATTTGTTCCAACATAAACCTTTAATTTAGTAAACATCTGCCTGCCTAAGCGATTTTTAGGTAGCATCCCTTTAACCGCTTGCTGCACCACCTTAACTGGGTCCATTTTCTTTAAAGGAACATACTTTGCTCCGCCTGGATAATCAGAATGCCTAAAATAAATTTTCTGGTCCATTTTTTTACCGGTTACCCTAAACTTGTCCGCATTAATAACCACAATAAAATCTCCGCAATCAACATGAGGAGTAAAAGTGGTTTTATGCTTGCCACGTAAATAAGTAGCAATCTTGGTTGCAGCTCGTCCTAAAGTTTTATTGGTAAGGTCAACCACGTACCAATCTTGCTTAACCGTTTCCTTTTTTTCGTATCTAGTCGCTTTTCTACCTTTCATTTCTTCTCCTTAAAGTAACTCCAGTATTGCCAAAGGAGCAGCATCACCTTTTCTAAATCCGGTTCTGATAATGCGCGTATAACCTCCGGCTCTTCCTTCAAATCTTTCTGGGAAAGTTTTAAAGATATGGGTAACAATTTTAGTATCACCCATCGCTTTCATTACTTCTTTTCTAGCACTCAAATTATTTTGTTTGGAAATAGTAATTAATTTTTCCGCCATTCTGCGCGCTTCTTTTGCCCGGGTCACAGTTACTTCAATTTTATCATTCAAGAACAGTGCACGCACAATTGAACGCAATAATGCAATTCTTTGATCTGTAGGCTTGCCTAGCTTTCTGTTTCCTTTTCGATGCCTCATTTAGATTCTTCTCCTTTAAGGGTCAGCTTATATTCAGCTAATTTTTCTTGAACCTCGTCCAATGATTTTGAACCAAAATTCTTGAATTTCATTAGATCGGCCAAAGAATAACTCACTACTTCACCTACAGTTTTAATTCCAGCTTTTTGCAAGCAGTTTAATGAACGCGCAGAAAGCTCTAAATCATCCACGCTCATGTCTAAAACACTCTTAGGCACTTCGGTTTTCTTTTCTGCTTCTAGGCTTAAGCTTTCAGCTTTTTCGCCTAAATGGATAAACAAATCAACGTGTCTAGCCATTATTTTAGCACTTTCTCTTAAGGCATCATCTGGTCGAATACTTCCATTAGTCCAAATAGAAAGAGTTAATTTGTCAAAATTAATTGACTGTCCAACTCGGGTTTCTTCAACACTTAAATTTGCTTTTTGTACCGGACAAAAAAGCGAATCAATTGGAATAAAGCCTACAGGAAGACTGGCTTTTTTATTTCCTTCTGAACTAACAAAACCCTTCCCTCTTTCAACTATCATTTCCATTTCCAGCTTACCAGCACTGTCTAACTGAGCAATTATATGATCAGGGTTAATGATCTCAACTTCTGCGTCATGCTCAATATCAGAAGCTTTAACAGCTCCCTTGCCTTTAGCTTTCAATTTAATGGTCTTAGGTTGTTCAGAATGGCAGCGAATAACCACTTCTTTTAAATTAAGCAAAATATGCAGAACATCTTCCCTTATACCATCAAGCGTGGCAAAAGAATGCTCTACTCCTTCGATTTTAACTGAGGTAATGGCTGCTCCGGTTAAAGAAGAAAGCAAAACTCTCCTTAAAGAATTTCCCAGGGTAGCACCAAATCCACGATCAAGCGGCTCAATCACAAACTGGCCAAAGGTATCACTACACTCCCCTACCTTTACCCATGGTTTTTCTGCAACTACTATCATATCTTTCTTCCTCCTTTTTTTATCTTGAGTAATACTCGACGATCAAGTGATCTTCCAGTACTGTATCAATTTCTTCTCGTTTCGGAATAGCAACAACTTTTCCTTCTAGCTCAGAAGTAAGGCTTAGCCAAACCGGTGGAATTTTATCAGCAAATTTTTCCTGCAGTTCTTTTACTGGTTTTTCCATTTTCGGTCCAGCTTTTACCACATTATCAACTTTTACCTGAAAAGAAGGCACATCTACTTTTTTACCATTTATCAGAATATGGCCGTGTTTTACGATTTGTCTTGCAGTACTGCGAGAAGAGGCAAATCCTAAACGAAAAACCACATTATCCAGCCGTCTTTCTAAATATTCTAAAAGTTTTTCACTGGTAGCTCCTTTAGTTTCAGAAGCTTTATTAAAATAATTCTCAAATTGGCGCTCGGTTAAACCATAAATTCTTCGAGCTTTTTGTTTTTCTCGCAAACGAATACGATATTCGGAAGAGCGGCGAGTTACAACTTTTCCATGTTGTCCAGGCGCATAAGAACGTCTAGCAAAAGAGCATTTTTCACTGGAGCATCTTTCTCCTTTAAGAAAAAGCTTTTCACCTTCACGCCGGCATAATCTACATTTTGCTTCAGTATACCTTCCCATTATACCCTTCTCCTTTTCGGTGGCCTGCAACCATTGTGTGGAATTGGGGTTACATCTTTAATTGAATAAATTTCAAGACCAGCTGCCTGCAACGCACGGATGGCCGTTTCTCGGCCTGATCCTGGACCCTTAACTAACACATTAACTTGTCGAACTCCTGCTTCTAAAGCTTTTTTAGCCGCTAGTTCAGCTGCCGAAGAAGCAGCGAAAGGAGTACCTTTTTTGGTTCCTTTAAAACCAACTGCACCAGAAGAAGACCAAGCTACCACTCCACCCTGTGGATCAGAGATAGAAATAATCGTGTTATTAAAAGTAGCTTTAATATGAGCAACTCCTAAAGCTCCGACTTTTCTCATCTTTTTCTTTTTAGGCGCTTTTGCCTTCGGTTTTACTTTTTCTTTTTCTTCAGCCATCATTATGTTTTCTCCTCTTTCCTACGTCCAGAACCAACGGTTACACGTCCACTACGCTTGGTCCTAGAATTAGTTTTAGTACGCTGCCCACGCGCAGGAAGATTTTTCCTATGCCGGGTTCCGCGATAAGTCCCAGTTTCTTTTAATCTTTTAATATTCAAGGTGATATCTTTTCTAAGCTCACCTTCTATCGCGTAATCTTTTAAAGCATCACGGATAGCAACCACTTCTTTTTCGGTTAAATCCTTAGTCTTCATAAAAGGATCAATCTGAGTCCTCTCTAAAATCTTTTTACTAAGGGTGGAACCAATCCCATAAATATAGGTCAACGCAACTTCGATATTCTTATTTAAAGGCAGGTCAACTCCTGCAATACGTGCCATTTATTTCCTCCTATCCTTGCCTTTGCTTGTGTTTGGGGTTTTCACAAACCACATATACCCGACCTTTACGTCGGACAATTTTACACTTAGCGCATATTTTTTTTACTGACGATCTTACTTTCATTATTTTAACCTAAAAGTTATCCTTCCCCGGGTCAAGTCATAAGGAGAAAGCTCAACTCTCACCTTATCCCCCGGTAAAATCCTAATAAAATGTTTTCTAATCTTACCGCTAACATGAGCCAGTATCAGCTGGCCGGTTTCAAGGCGCACCCGAAACAAGGCACTAGGCAATGCTTCAGTAATTTCGCCTTCTAATTCTATTACATCTTTTTCTTTAGTCATTTAGTCAATATCTCCGGCTTATCTTTTGTAATTAATACCGTATGCTCGAAATGGCTAGAAAGTTTTCCATCTGTAGTCACGATGGTCCAGCCATCATCCAAAGTCTTAATTCTCCAAGTTCCTATGTTAAGCATGGGTTCAATCGCAAAAACCATCCCTGGTTTTAGCACCGGACCCTCTCCCGGTTCTCCATAATTTGGAATCAGAGGATCTTCATGCAATTCTGATCCAATCCCATGGCCATATAGCTCTCTTACTACCGAATAGCCATATTGGTTAGCCAACTCTTCTACTGCGTGAGAGATATCTCCCAACCGCTTACCAGCATAAGCCTGCTCAATGGCAAGCTTTAAAGCTTGCTTACAAGTCTTTACTAAATGCTCAGTTTTGCTCGAGATCTTTCCCACTGCATAAGTAGCTGCTGTATCTCCGCAATAGCCCTCTATTTGAGTGCCAACATCAATGCTGACAATGTCCCCAGCTTTTAACTTCCTTTTGCCAGGAATCCCATGCACAATCTGTTCGTTAACAGAAATGCAAGTAGCATGACTATAGCCGCGATAGCCTTTGAACACAGGCAACGCGCCTCGTTTACGGATCAACTCTTCTGCTAGCCTATCAAGGTCCTCGGTCGTTACTCCCGGTCTTACTTCTTTTCCGATTCTGTCCCTTACTCGTGCCGCTATGGCACAAGCCTTTTTTATCTTTTCAATTTCTCCAGCTGTCTTTATCTTAATTGCCGGCATCTTTTATTATCGATAACAACTGCTTATAAATTTCATCAATTGAGCGGCCAGCATCAACTGTTGCCATTTTGCCAGCCTGCTGATAACGTTCAACCAAAGGCTTCGTCTGCTCTGCGTAAACTTTAAAGCGGGTGCGGATCGCAGATTCATTGTCATCCCCGCGCTGATAAAGTTTTTTGCCGCAGCGATCACAAATCCCCTCTTTTTTAGGCAGATTATATTTAATATGGTAAACTGCCCCACATTCTTTACAACTACGCCGGCCGCAAAGCCTTTCTACTACCAAATCTTCAGGAACATCAAAGTAAATCACTTTATCAAGCTCAACTTTGCTTTCCTTTAGCATCTGGTCAAAAGCTTCTGCCTGCACAAAAGAACGCGGAAAACCATCTAGAATCCAGTCATTTTTTCCGGTAATAGTATTCTTGGTAATTTCAATGGTAATCTCATCGGGAACTAACTTACCAGCATTCATGAATTCTTTAATCCGGCTGCCAATCTCAGTTCCATCATGCATTTCTTTTCTCAAAAGGTCTCCTAATGAAATATGCGGATAACCTTTTTCAGCCGCAAGCTTAACAGCCTGCGTCCCTTTACCAGAACCAGGAGGTCCAAGAAATACTAACTTCACGCTAGCAATCCCTCATACTGCCTGGTAACCAGATGGGTCTCTATTTGTCTAACAAGGTCCATGGCTACACCAACCATAATCAAAAGTGCGGTTGCTCCCAAACCTTGGAACGAAGTAATATGAGTTAGCTTCTCGGCAATACTAGGAATAATCGCTACTGTTGCCAAAAAAAGCGCGCCCACTAAAGTTAGTCGAGTAATTACATATTCCAAATATTGAGCGGTTGGTTTTCCTGGCCTAATGCCGGTAATAAACCCACCGTATCTTTTTATGTTTTCTGCCAAATCAACTGGATTAAAAGTAATAGCAGTATAAAAATAACTAAAAAAGAAAATCAAAGCAAAAAAGAAAAACATATACAGCCCACCCCCCGGAGAAATCATACCCACTGCCTTTTGTATAAAAGGGTTAGGAATAAACTGGGCAATAGTAGCTGGAAATAAAAGCACAGAAGAAGCAAAAATAATTGGAATAACCCCACCCTGGTTAATTCTTAAAGGAATATAAGTACTTTGGCCTCCATACATCTTTCGGCCAACAATCCTTTTGGCATATTGAACCGGAATACGCCTTTGCGCTTCTTGCACCATAACAATGCCTACAATCATAATTAAAAATACTACTAGTAAAACCCCTACCCCAATAACTGAAGCCCCACCTTTTACCAAGGTAAAGGTGTTAGCAATATAAGTTGGGATCCTGGCCACAATACCTACAAAGATCAGCATTGAAGCTCCATTTCCAATACCCTTTTCGGTTAAAAGTTCTGAAAACCACATAATTAAAGTACTACCCGCTGTAAGGGAAATCACTACCCCAAACAGAAAGATAAAGAAACTATATCCATCCAACATAACTCCTCTCAACCAAAAAGCCATGCCAAAAGACTGAAAAGTTGCCAATATTACGGTTAAATAACGGGTATAAGATGCAATTTGCTTTCGGCCAGCGTCTCCTTCTTTTGAAAGCTCTTCTAAATGAGGAATTACCACAGTTAAAAGCTGCATAATAATTGAAGCATTGATAAAAGGAATAATTCCCAACGCAAATACAGAAAAACGCATTAAAGCTCCACCAGTAAATAAATCAAGAAAACCTAAAATATTTCCCTGACCAAATAAAGATTGGAGCTTAGTATGATCAATACCCGCTACAGGGATATAGCCGCCTAAACGGAATAAAATGATCATGCCTAAGGTATAGACAAACTTTTTCCTTAAATCGTTGATATGAAATATACCGGAGATTACATTAAGCATTTAGACATTTTCCTCCGGCTTTCTCAATCTTTTCTTTAGCTGATTTACTAAATTTATCCGCATGGATAGTTATAGCTTTTTTAATTTCACCGTCTCCTAATATTTTCAATGAAATGTCCGAACTAAGTCCCAAAGTTTCTTTTTTAACTTCTCCCTCATATTTTTCCAGGTCTTTTACATTTATAATATAATATTCTTTTTTGAAGATATTGGTAAAACCTCGTTTTGGCAATCTTCGATAAAGCGGAGTTTGTCCACCTTCAAAGCGCACCCCTTTAGTACCACCACTACGACTTTTCTGGCCTTTATGTCCTCGGCCACAAGTTTTACCCCAGCCAGAACCTTGGCCACGGCCTACTCTTCTCTTCTTGCCTTTTGATCCAGCTTTAGGTTTTAAATTGTTTAAATCAAACATATTGGATACTCAGTTCCTTTCCTCTGACTTCTTGCTCTTCTTCTTTGCTACGCAAAGATGCTAACCCATTTAAAGTAGCCTGAGCCACATTAACTGCGTTATTAGAACCAATTGATTTTGCTACTACATTCTTATAGCCGGCTAACTCGAGTAAAGTCCGAATCGCACCGCCAGCAATAACACCGGTTCCCTTTGGCGCGGGACGAAGCACTACTCGACTTGAAACAAAGCGACCGATAATTTTATGAGGAAGAGTTCCTTCGTGAATAATAACGGTGACCATATTCCTTTTGGCTGCCTCAACCCCTTTGCGAATAGCAGTTGCAACTTCTCCTGCTTTTCCAATTCCAATTCCAACTCTCGCTTTTTGATCGCCAATTACCACCGTAGCACGAAAACCCATACGTTTTCCGCCTTTAACTACTTTGGTCACTCGTCTAATTTGGACTACTTTTTCTTGAAATTCTTTATCTTTGCGATCTCTTCTTTGTCTTTGCATGCTTAAAACTGTAAGCCTCCCTCCCTAGCTGCATCAGCCAGGGCTTTTACGCGACCGTGATATTTTAATTTTCCTTTATCAAAAACAATAGTTTTAACTCCAGCTGCCAAAGCTTTTTTGGCAATTTCTTTGCCCACTTCTTTGGCAGTAGCAACATTGGCTTTAGCTTTTAATTTAAGGCTTGAAGCAGAAGCCAGGGTCGTGCCGGAAATATCATTAATAACCTGCACATAAATATGGTTTGAAGTTCTGCCCACTGAAAGTCGAGGCCTTTCTTTGGTTCCAAAATATTTTCTGCGCTTAATTCTTAGTTTTCTTTTTGGCATAATTTATGCTCCAGCAGCTTTGGCTGCTTTTCCTGCTTTTTTACGTACACGTTCACCGGCATAACGAATTCCTTTGCCCTTATAAGGCTCAACTTTTCTTACTTTTCTAATTTCAGCGGCAATTTGCCCCACTACTTGCTTATCGATTCCTTTTACTACAATTTTATTGGTCCCTTCAACAGCTAGTTCAATGCCTTCAGGCGCCTCAATAATAACTGGATGAGAATAACCAATTTGCATTTGCAAGTTTTTACCTTGTTTGCTAGCTCGGTAACCAACCCCTACCATCTCCAGCCTCTTTTCATAACCTTCGGTAACCCCCACAATAGCATTCTGAAGTAGACTATTATAAAGGCCATGCATGGCCATAGCTTGGCGCACTCGTCCTTCATAAACAGTTTTTACAATCCCATTTTCAAGCACAACTTTAATCACTGGATCATGATCAAAACAAAGTTGTCCCTTAGGACCTTTTATTTTAACAGTATTTCCTTCGGTCTTAACTTCGACCCCTTTTGGTATAGTAATTGTTCTTTTTCCTATTCTACCCATAATTTATTACCCAACGTAGGCGAGGATTTCGCCCCCAACCTTTTCCGCTCTAGCTTCGCTATCGGTTTTTAAACCTTTGGGAGTAGAAATAATAGCGGTTCCAAAGCCTGATTCAACTCTAGGCAATGAAGCCACATCTTTATAAACACGCCTCCCTGGTTTGCTAATGCGAGTTAAATATGAAATAACCCCTTGTTTATTTTTTCGGTATTTCAAAGTCAAACGGATAAACCTTTTATTCATTCTGCTCAGAACATCCGTCTTTTTAATATATCCTTCACTAGTTAAAATTTTTGATATCCCTTCTTTAATGGATGAATGCGGAATATCTACTGTGTCCGCTTTAATCCTTAAAGCATTTTTCATTCTTACAAACATATCTGCAATTGGGTCTGTCATACTCTACTCCTCCTACCAACTGGACTTAGTTACTCCAGGCAACTGCCCTGAGTGCGCTAAGTTCCTAAAACAAATTCGGCAAACTCCAAATCTTCGAATATAAGCTCTTGACCTTCCGCAAAGGTGGCAGCGATTTTTAAACCTAGTTGAAAACTTAGGTTCTTTTTTCCATCTTTCCATCCAAGCTTTTTTTGCCATGCTTAATTATTATCCTTTCTAAAAGGGACACCTAAAGCTTCTAGCAATTCTCTTGCTTCTTGGTCATTGCTAGCAGTAGTAATAAAACTCACATCCATGCCCCGCACATTATCTACTCTTTCAAAATCAATTTCAGGAAAAATCAATTGCTCCTTAAGTCCGAAACTATAATTGCCTCGGCCGTCAAAAGACTTAGGGTTAACCCCTCTAAAGTCCCTGATTTTGGGCAGGCAAATATTAATCAATTTATACAAGAAATCATACATACGATCTCCACGCAAAGTTACTTTTAAACCAATCGGAAGATTAGCCCGTAATTTAAAATTAGCAATCGCTTTTTTAGAAGTGATTATTAAAGGCTTTTGACCAGTAATAGCCATCATTTCTTTTGCAGAAACATCAATCGCTTTAATGTTTTCTCTGGTTTCGCCTACTCCACGGTTTATTACAATTTTTACCAACCGAGGAACACGCATAATGCTTTTAAAGCCTTTTTGCTTCTTAACAGCAGGAGCAATTTCTTTATTATATTTTTCTTTTAAAACTGACATTATTTCACCTTATCCAAAACTTCACCGCACTTAGCGCAAGCTCGCACACGTTTATCTTCTACCAACTTAGCTTTTATACGCGCAGGCTTATCGCAGCGGTTGCACACAACCATTACTTTTGAAACTGGCAGCGGCATAGCTTTTTCAATAACCCCACCTTGAAACTGCTGACTAGGTTTTTGGTGCCGTTTAACCACATTTACCCTTTCTACAATTAACTTACCGTCTTTAGGAAAAACTTCGAGCACTTTTCCTTTTTTACCTTTGTTTTTACCGGACAATACTATTACTTTATCGCCTTTTTTAATATTCACTATACTACCTCAGGGGCCAATGAAACAATTTTCATATAGCCACTCTCTCGCAGTTCCCTTGGGATTGGGCCAAACACCCGGGTTCCACGCGGAGTTTTTTCTGGAGTTACAATTACCACCGCATTATCATCAAAAGCAACATAAGATCCATCTTTTCTGCGTAAAGATTTTTTGGTACGGACAATTACGCCAAAACAAACTTCACTTTTCTTAACTGTCATGCCTGGTGTAGCTTCTTTTACTACACAAACAATAGTATCTCCAACCCCAGCATAGCGGCGGTTACCGCCACCTAATACTCGGATACACATTACTGTGCGTGCGCCAGAATTATCAGCTACTTGCAGTTTGCTCTGCGGTTGTATCATTTTCTTCTAATTCCTTTTCTTTTTTCTTAGGCCTCTCATAGGCAACGGTTTTACCTTTACCTAAAATATTAACTACTCGCCAACATTTATCTTTTGATAAAGGCTTGGTTTCCATAATTTCTACTTTATCGCCAACTACACATTTGTTTTCTTCATCATGAGCTTTAAAGCGTTTAGATGCTCGTACTACCTTATGGTAAAACGGGTGTCTAAATACTCTTTCAATATCTACCACAACAGTCTTATCCATTTTATCGCTTACTACCACCCCAGTCCTGATTTTTCTTTTTGAGCGCTGCTGCACTAATTAGCTCCTTTCTGGTTAATGAGAGTAAGCACCTTAGCAATACCCCTTTTTAAGTGGCGAATAGCCAAAGGATTCTTGATTTGATGATTAGAGCGTTCAATCCTGGCCTTGAGCAGCTCAGCCCGCAAAGTTTCTTCTCTCTTTTTCAATTCATCTATATTTAATTCTTTTAATTCTGCTATTTTCATAATTTTTTCAAAAACCTGGTTGCAAGCGGAAGCTTAAAAGAAGCTAGCCTTAATGCACCTTTCGCGTCTTCAAGGCTTACTCCGCCAATTTCAAACAAGATTTTTCCTCTTTTTATAGGGGCTACAAATCCTATTGGAGCACCTTTACCGCCACCCATACGGGTCTCCGCTGCACGGGCAGTAATAATTTTGTCAGCAAAAGCCCTTACCCAAACTTTTCCCCCTCTTTTTAAATGATGGGTCAAAGCTTTTCTAGCTGCTTCAATCTGGTTAGTAGTTAAAAAACCATTTTCCAGGGATTGTAAACCAAATTCACCATGGTTAAGAGTAACTCCAACAGAAGCTTTACCGCGATTTCTTCTGCGTTGCCACTTTCTATATTTAGTTTTTACTGGAAAAAGTCCCATTATTTTTTAGCCTCTACTTTCTTTGGCTCTACCACAGCAGGTTTGTCTTTTAAAGCGTCGCCTTTATTAATCCAAACTTTGACGCCAATTTTTCCATAAATAGTCATGGCTTCAGCAAAACCATATTCTATTTTTGCTCGCAAAGTCTGCAAAGGAACTCGTCCCATGCGATACCATTCGCGCCGGGCAATTTCTGAACCACCCAACCTTCCGGCACACATTATTTTTATGCCTTTAGCACCAGAGCGCAAAGCTTTTGAAACTGATTGCTTCATGGCCCGGCGGTAAGAAACTCGTCTTTCCAGTTGGAAAGCAACATTTTCTGCTACTAAAGTCGCGTTTGCTTCTGGTTTTGATTCTTCATGTACGTTTAATTGCACTTGCTTACCAGAGCGTTTCATTAGCTCTTCTCTTATGGCTGCTACTTCTTTACCACCCTTACCAATGATTAAGCCTGGACGAGCAGTGTGCAAGTCTACTTCAATTTGATTAGCTTTTCGGCCAATAAAAATCCTGGATATGCCAGCTTTATATAAATTTTTCTTTAAAAATCTTCTTAGCTCAACATCTTCAGCTAAAAAGACCGCGTATTCAGCATCGCCTGCATACCAGAAACTATCCCAGTTTTCTACTATGCCCAGCCTAAGTCCTTTAGGGTGTATCTTTTGACCCATTAAGCTTCCTCCTTGGTTTCTACCCACACAGTTAAATGACTAGTTGGTTTTTCAATTTTCCCCACTCTTCCACGAGCTCTTGCTCTCCATCTTTTTAAGCTAATGCCCTTATTAGCAAAAGCCTGTACAATAACTAAATTTGCTTCGGTTAATTTATAATTATTTTTTGCATTGGCAATAGCAGAAAGAATAACTTTTTTTAGAATGCGGGCGCCTTTTTGAGGCATGAGATTTAACATGCTTACCGCTTCTAACGCATTTTTCTTCCTCACAAGCTTTGTCACGCGCGAAAGTTTGCGCGGAGAAATTCTAATCCATTTAGCTTGTGATTTTACTTTGGTCATGCTACTGGTGCCTTTGCAATTGTTTTCTTATCGGTTGGCGCGCTATGGCCCTTAAAAGTTCGGGTGTGAGCAAACTCACCTAAGCGATGGCCAATCATGTTTTCTGTAATATAGACCGGCATATGCTTTTTACCATTGTGCACTGCAAAAGTCAGCCCAATCATATCTGGAATAATGGTTGAACTGCGTGCCCAAGTTTTAATAATTTTCTTATCACCACTTTTTAAAGCTTTTTGGACTTTCTTTAAAAGTTTTTCATTTACAAACGGACCTTTTTTAAGTGAACGACCCATTAGACTTTCCTCCTGGAAATAATAAATCGATCGCTGTTTAGACGGCGTTTTCTGGTTTTAATTCGAGTCTTTTTACCCCATTTAGTCATTGGAGTCTTTCTACCAACCGGAGATTTTGCCTCACCACCACCATGAGGATGGTCACAAGGATTCATAGCTACTCCTCTAACTTTAGGCCGGCGGCCAGACAAGCGGGTAATACCAGCTTTTCCTTTGCGTACATTTTTCGCATCAAGGTTGCCAACTTGGCCAATAGTAGCTCGGCATTTAACATTAATCATGCGCTGCTCTCCAGAAGGCAACATAATAATGGCATAGCCCTTTTCTTTGGCGACCAGCATAATTCCTGAACCAGCAGCTCGACCCAATACCCCACCTTCTCCTGGAACCATTTCAACATTATGGATCATGGTTCCAACCGGGATATGGGACATAGGCAAAGCATTGCCTGGAGCAATATCAACTTCTTCTCCTGATTCAATGTTATCTCCAACTGAAATTCCTATAGGAGCTAAAATATATCTTTTCTCACCATCATTGTATTCTAAAAGCGCAATACGGGCATTGCGGTTAGGATCATACTCAACACCTAAAACTTTGGCCGGAACTTTATCTTTGTCTCGTTTAAAATCAATTAAACGATAAAGCTTGCGATAACCACCACCACGATGGCGCATGGCTATCCGACCACTATTATCACGGCCGCCGTTCCTGGCAATACGCCTTAATAATGATTTTTCCGGAGTAAACTTAGTTAAATCAGAAAAATCATCATCAATCCTAAATCTTTGGCCGGGTGTAAGCGGCCTTCTTTGTTTAACTCCCATTAGACTTCAAGCTCCTCAATTTTTTGGCCGGGCATAAGGGTTACGTAAGCTTTTTTAAATCCGCCTACTTTACCGATTTGAGCCCCTCGCCTTCTTAATTTTGGTTTCATGATACAAGTGTTCACTTCTTTTACTTTTACTTTAAATAAATTTTCTACTGCTTTGCCTACACTAATTTTATTAGCGCTAGGGTGAACTTTAAATACGTAACGAGAAAGCATTCTTATCCCTACTGCTTTTTCTGTTACCAACGGTTCTATTATAATTTGTTCAGGATGAAGCAACTTATAAAACTCCTTCTATTTTTTCAATCGCCTTTTTTTCAACCACAACCCAATCACTCTTAAGCAAGTCGAAAATATTCAATTCACTGCAAGAGAGGATTACAACACCTGGAAGGTTGCGAGCTGCTTTTCTAAAAAGCTCATTGTCCTCAGCCAGTAGAACCACTATTTTACCAGAAATCGCAAGAACTTTCAAAAGCTTTTTTGCTTCTTTGGTTTTCATTGCTGGCAACTTAAGTTCTTCTACTACTTTTAACTTTCCTTCTTTAGCTTTGTCTGATAAAACTATTTTCAAAGCTAGTTTCCTAACTTTTTTAGGTAGCGCATAACCATAGCTTCTTGGCTTAGGACCAAAAGCCACTCCACCCTTTACCCATAAAGGAGAACGAATGCTTCCAGCTCGGGCACGACCCGTTCCTTTTTGGCGCCAAGGTTTTTTACCGCCACCACGTACTTCAGCACGAGTTTTAGTGCTATGAGTTCCGCGTCTTTTGCTAGCTTGATACCATTTCAGCACATCATAAACCACTTGTTCATTAGGCTCTTGGGCAAAAACACTATCAGAAGCGTTAACTTCGCCCAAACTTTTTCCGCTCACATCAAATAATGGCAACTGTGACATTTTACTTACCCCTTCTTCTCTATCATTACAATATTTCCGGATTTACCTGGAACTGATCCTCGCACTAAAATAAGATTTTTTTCCAGATCAATCTTAAAAACTTTAAGTCCTTGTACGGTAACTTTTTTATTACCCATTTTCCCGGGCATGGCTTTTCCTTTATAAACTTTTCCCGGTGTAGTACCCGCTCCAATTGAACCGGTAATACGGTGAGATTTTGAACCATGGCTCATAAGACCACGATGATGATGATGGCGTTTAATATTACCAGCAAACCCTTTACCAATTCCCTTACCAGAAATTGCAACAAAATCACCTGATTTAAAAATATCAACTTTTATTTCTTGCCCTACTTTAAATTCCTCTGGTTTTTCCACTCGAATTTCTTTTAAAATCGAGGCATTTAATTCTTTCAAATGCCCTTTTAAAGGTTTGCTAATTTTATTGGTTTTCTTTTTACCAAAACCAACTTGGATAGCGCCATAACCATCATTATCTTGAGTTTTAACCTGGACAACAACACAAGGGCCAGCTTCAACTACAGTTACTGGAACCATATTTCCAGTATCATCAAAAAGCTGAGTCATCCCAACTTTTTTACCAATTAGCATATTTACATTTACTACTGGTTTCTTTTCTTTATTTTCTTTTTCTTTATTTTGTTTTTTCTCTTCGATCATTTTCAAATCTCCTAACCCATTTTAATCTCAATATCTACACCGGTGGGAAGATCCAGCTGCATCAAAGCATCAACCGTTTGCGGTGGTGGATCTAAAATATCAATCAAACGTTTATGTGTCCTGGTTTCAAAGTGTTCACGAGACTTTTTATCAACATGCGGCGAGCGCAACACGCAATAAACTTGTTTTCTGGTTGGCAGCGGCACCGGGCCAGAAACATAAGCCCCCGCCCTTTTTGCTGTTTCTACAATTCTTATTGCGGACTGGTCCAGAATCCGATGATCGAAACTTTTTAATTTTATCCTAATCTTTTGTCTTACCATATTTTTTTACCCTTCACTTTTTTCAATAATTTCTTTTGCAATATTTTTTGGAACTTCACTGTATTCACAAAATTCCATTGAATAATTCCCACGACCTTGTGACAATGACCTTAAAGCTGTGGCATAGCCAAACATAGTTGCCAGCGGCACCTTAGATTTAATCGTTTGTACTCCCATATGAGATTCCATTCCTTCGATTCGACCTCGCCTGCCATTTAAATCCCCAATTACTTCACCCATGTACTGCTCTGGAACCACCACTTCAACCTTCATAACTGGCTCAAGCATTACCGGCTTACTTTTTAAGACTCCGTCTTTAAAGGCCATAGATCCAGCAATCTTAAAAGCAATTTCAGAAGAATCTACTTCGTGATAAGAACCATCAAACAAAGTAGCTTGGATATCAATAACCGGGAATCCTGCTAAAACTCCGGTAGAAAGCGCTTCTTTTATACCTTTTTCAACTGCAGGAATATATTCTTTGGGAATCCTTCCACCAACAATTTTATTAACAAACTCAAAGCCTTTACCTGATTCAAGCGGTTCAACTTTAAGCCAAACGTGTCCGTATTGACCACGACCACCGGTTTGTTTAATAAATTTAGTTTCCACTTCTGCCTCACCACGAATAGTTTCGCGATAAGCAACTTGCGGATTACCTACATTAGCTTCAACTTTAAATTCTCTCATCAGCCTATCCACAATAATTTCTAAATGCAGCTCTCCCATTCCAGAAATAATGGTTTGCCCAGTTTCGGGATCGCCTTTAACTCTAAAAGTAGGATCTTCTTCAGAAAGCTTGGATAAGCCTACTCCTAATTTTTCTTGATCTGCTTTACTTTTTGGTTCAATTGCTACAAAAATAACCGGTTCTGGAATGGTCATTGATTCTAAAATAATTGGCTTTTTCTCGTCACAAAGTGTATTACCAGTAGAAGTAAATTTAAGACCTACGGCCGCGGCAATATCACCGGCCCCTATTTCTTCAATATCTTCTCTTTTATTGGCATGCATTTGCAGGATACGCCCAATTCTTTCTCTTTTTTCTTTAACTGAATTATAAACATACGAACCTTTTTTAAGGGTACCGGAATATACTCTAAAATAAGTGAGCCGGCCTACATAAGGATCAGACATAATCTTAAAAGCCAAGGCAGAAAAAGGTTCTTCGTCACCTTGTTTCCTAACATCTTCTGCTCCAGTATCTGGATTAAGTCCTTTAACATCTCCTTTATCTAACGGGGAAGGAAGATAATCAATTATAGAGTTAAGTAGCGGCTGTACACCTTTATTTTTAAAAGCAGTACCGCAAACCACTGGAATAATTTTGGCATCAATGGTAGCTTGGCGGATTCCTTTCTTAACCTCTTCTTTAGTAATAGTTTTCCCGCCTAAATACTTTTCTAACAAAGCATCGTCAGATTCTGCAGCAGCTTCAACTAGTTTCTCTCGGTAAGTTTTGGCTTTTTCCAGAAGATCAGCCGGAATTTCTTGCTCGCTAAACTTCACGCCAATATCATCTTCATATATAACCGCTTTCATTTCTACTAAATCAATAATCCCTTTAAAACCCTCTTCTGCCCCAATCGGAAGTTGGAGCAACACAGGGTTAGCTAATAGTCTTTCCTTAATCTGGCTCGAAACACGATAAAAATCCGCTCCCACGCGATCCATTTTATTGATAAAAGCAATACGAGGCACAGCATAACGAGTCGCTTGTCTCCAAACTGTTTCTGACTGAGGTTGAACTCCGCCTACCGCACAAAAAATAACCACTACTCCATCAAGAACGCGAAGCGATCTTTCCACTTCCATAGTAAAATCTACGTGTCCCGGAGTATCAATAATATTAATGCGATGATCATTCCAAAAAGTAGTGGTAGCAGCAGAAGTGATAGTAATACCACGTTCCTGCTCTTGCGCCATCCAGTCCATAGTAGCAGTACCGTCGTGCACTTCTCCTACTTTATGCACTTTACCACTATAGAACAAGACTCGTTCTGTAGTAGTAGTTTTACCCGCATCAATGTGCGCGGCAAAACCGATATTTCTATATTTTTCCATTGGACATTGTCTAGCCATTTATTTTTTTACCACCTAAAGTGCGCAAAAGCCTTGTTTGCCTCTGCTGTTTTATGTATAGTTGTTTTTTTCGCCATTACCCCGCCGATCCCGTTATAAGCATCCATTAATTCAGCGGTTAAACTGTCAATCATTGACTTTCCGCGTTCCCGGGACACATCTCTAAACCATTGCATGGCCAAAGCTTGGCCACGTTCCCTGGTTACTTCAATCGGAACTTGATAAGTAGCTCCACCAACTCGCCTGGCTTTTACTTCAAGCAACGGTCTTACATTTTCTAAAGCTTTGTTAAAAACTTCCATTGGCTCTTTTTTGGTTTTTTCTTTTATATTTTCTAAAGCAGTATAAACAATTTTTTCGGCCATACTTTTCTTGCCGCCGATCATGACTTTATTAATAAATTTCTGTAATTCCTTACTTCCGTAAATTGAATCAATTGCTGCTTTTCTTTTTATTATTTTTCCACGTCTTGTCACTCTTTAAGCTCCTTTCTTTTTTTTGGCCCCGTATTTTGAACGGCTTTGGTTTCTACCGTCTACCCCTAAGGTATCCAGGGCTCCACGTACAATATGATAACGAACACCAGGAAGATCTTTTACACGACCACCCCGCACTAGCACTACCGAGTGCTCCTGCAAGTTGTGGCCAACTCCTGGGATATAAGCCGTAACTTCCATACCAGTGGTAAGTCTTACCCTGGCAACTTTTCTAAGTGCCGAATTAGGTTTTTTAGGCGTAGTGGTATAGACCCTAACACAAACTCCACGTCGCAAAGGACTACCTTTAAGCGCTGGCACCTTATCTTTGGTTTTTTTCCTTGTTCTTCCTTTTTTAATTAATTGGTTCAATGTTGGCATTTTTTATTTCCCCTCTTGTGCCTGAGTTGCAATTTTTAATTGGCTCATTATTCCCGCGGTTGGGACCAGCTCAATGTAACGGTAATCTTCAAAACCGCTTCCTGCTGGGATCAGTTTCCCAATAATGATATTTTCTTTGAGCCCGTACATTTCATCGGTCTTGCCCTTAACAGACGCTTCAGTTAAAACTCGAGCGGTTTCTTGGAAAGAAGCAGCCGAGATAAAGCTTTCAGTGCTAAGCGAGGCTCTGGTAATACCCAAAAGCACTTCAGTAGCAGTAGCTTTTTCCCCTTTAGCTTTTTCGTTAATAGCAGCTAAGGTTTTATTTTCAATTAATTCGCCAGGCAAAAGAGTGGTACTTCCTGAAAGAACTACTCTTACCTTTTTAGTCATCTGACGAACAATGATTTCAACATGTTTATCAGAAATAGTTACACCTTGAGAACGATAGATCTTTTGGATTTCATCTACCAAGAAAGTTTGCACTGCCTTAACCCCTAAAATGCGCAGCACTTCATGAGGATTAATCGTTCCTTCTGTCAACTGCATGCCTTGGTGCACTTTATCATTGGTAGCCACCCGCAATCTGGCTTCATAAGGTACTAAATATTCTTTATTTTCTTTAGCGCCTTTAATAACAATCAAGCGCATGCCTTCACTTTCTTTAATTTCAACAACTCCCTCAATTTCAGAAAGCACAGCCGGTTTTTTAGATCTTCTGGCTTCAAACAACTCTTCCACTTTTGGTAAACCTTGAATAATATCTCTGGTTTTACTAGGGTCACGGCGAATAGACTCTACTTTGGCTAAAACATCATAACTTTCAATATTTTTCCCATCTTCAACATAAAGCCGGGAACCAGCAGCAATCGCATAGTTTTCGCCCGGAGCAACAGTAACTGATTTAGCTTTTACTTCAATTACTAGACCTGAAGTTTTAGACACAATACCAGAAGCTACTTCATCTTCGGCATTTATCTTATCGCCAAATTTAACAAAGATTTCAGCACCCTTAGGAACATCATAATCTTTAACCACTTTAGGGTTATAAACAAATATTTCTCCATCTTTTTTAGCCTGGATCGATCCTCTTTTAGAGGCGGTTTGTAAATCAACGAATATGGTTTTTCCTGGAGCACTGGCCACGACATATTCATAGGTTGGGTCATATTCGGCAATTACTTCTCCAGCTGCCACTTTTTGTCCTTCTTTAACTTTAAGCATGGCGCCAACTGGAAGCGGATATTCTTCTTTCTTATTTTTAATTTTGACGTAAACAACAGAATTACGGGTACTAATTTTTTGCTTTTTGCCTTCTTCATCCGGAATTTGTTTTATTTCAATTCCTTCATCAAAAGAAATAGCACCACCATGTTTGGTTTTTACCTGACTAAGCGCACCTTTATGAAGAGCAACTCCTCCAATATGGAAAGTTCTCATAGTAAGCTGAGTACCTGGCTCACCAATTGATTGGGCCGCTATAATTCCTACTGCCTCACCAATATTAACTGGCTGCAACACGGAAAGATCTAAGCCATAACATTTTTGGCAAATACCACGTTTAGTTTTGCAAGTAATCGCAGATCTTACTTGCAACCTATCTATACCTGCGTCATAAATAGCTTTAGCAATTTCCTCGGTGATCGCTTCTCCTGCTTTGGCAATGGTTTTGTTTGAAATCGGGTCAATTACATTTTTAACTGGTGTACGGAAAACAAGACGCTGCCAAAGAGGAAGCAATTCATCGTAACCTTCTCTTACCGTGGTAAGCTCAATCCCCTCTTTTGATCCGCAGTCTATTTCCGTAATCATAACATCTTGTGAAACATCAACTAGTCGACGGGTTAAATAGCCAGAATCCGCGGTTCTAAGCGCAGTATCTACCAACCCTTTTCTTGCTCCGTAAGAAGAAATAAAGTATTCAGTAACATTTAAACCTTCTTTAAAGTTAGCTTTAATCGGGATCTCAATAATGTTTCCGGAAGGATCTGCCATAAGACCACGAATTCCAGAAAGCTGCCTTACCTGCTGAACATTTCCACGAGCTCCAGAGAAAGCCATCATATAAACCGAGTTTAATTTATCCAACTGACCCAACATTTTCTGAGTAACACTCTCTGTAACTTGGCTCCAGATATCCAGTGAACGCAAGAATTTTTCTTTTTTAGAGATGTCACCATTTCTAAAATGTTTTTCAAGATTTGAAACCTGTTCAGTTGCCTTAGATACGATCTTTTTCTTTTCTTCTGGCACCATCAAATCTTCAATAGCAATGGAAACACCGGCAAGGGTAGCATATTTAAAGCCTAAGCGCTTAATTTCATCCGCAATTCCAGCTGTTACTGCGCTGCCATAGAGCTTAAAACAATCTACTAATACTTTTTCCAAGCCTTTTTTATCTACTACTCTATTAATGTAAGGATATTCTTCGGAAATTCCATGTCTTTTTAATACCCTACTTAAGGTATAGTTAAACTTAATGCGGCCAACTGTGGTTTCTATGATTTCGCCACCTCGGCGCACTTTTACCTTAGCTTGCAAGTGAACATGGTCAACATCATTAGCTACCATGGCTTCCCCATCATTAGCAAAAATTACCTCATGAGAAGGTTTCACCGTTTCGTTTTCAACTGTCATGTAATAAGTACCCAGTACCATGTCTTGGGTAGGAGTAACAACCGGACGACCAGAAGCCGGAGAAAGCAAATTGGTTGAAGCTAACATTAAAATTCTGGCTTCAACCTGGGCTTCAGGTAATAGCGGTACGTGGACGGCCATTTGGTCACCGTCAAAATCCGCGTTAAACGCCGAACATACCAACGGATGGATTTGAATTGCTTTTCCTTCTACCAAAACCGGTTCAAAAGCCTGAACACCTAAACGGTGAAGAGTTGGAGCTCGGTTTAATAGTACAGGATGGCCTTTAATTACTTCTTCTAAAATATCCCAGACAATAATGTCACGCTTTTCAATCATGCGTTTAGCAGATTTTACGTTTTGGGCAATGCCGCGATCAACTAATTTTCTAATTACAAATGGTTTAAAAAGTTCCAGGGTCATATCTTTGGGCAAACCACACTGATGTAATTTTAGAGAAGGACCAACTACAATAACCGAACGGCCAGAATAATCAACTCGTTTTCCTAGCAAGTTTTGGCGAAATCTACCTTGCTTTCCTTCAATAATATCAGTTAAGGATTTTAAAGGTCGGCCAGATGAACCGGTTACAGCCCTTTTTCTCCTGCCGTTATCAATTAAGACGTCTACTGATTCTTGCAACATTCTTTTTTCGTTGCGGATAATCATGTCCGGAGCACCCATATTAATCATTTTTTTAAGCCGGTTATTACGGTTTAAAACTCGTCGGTAAAGGTCGTTAAGGTCGGAAGTAGCAAAACGCCCGCCTTCTAACTGTACCATAGGACGAAGATCCGGAGGAATAACTGGCATCACTTCCATAATCATCCATTCGGGCCGGTTACTGGATTTTTGAAAAGCTTCTGCTACTCTTAAGCGTTTAACAATTTTGAGACGCTTTTGACCGGTAGAAGTTTTTAGGTCCTTGCGCAGCTTTGAAACCATAGCATTTAGATCAATTTTTTCTAGCAATTCCTTTACTGGCCGTGCGCCAGTGCTGGCCTTAAACTTGCTGCCCCATTTTTCTAATGCATCCTGATAATCTGCTTCGCGCAGAATCTGCCCCACCTTCATCTTCTTGACCCCTTCAGAAACCTGGGTCACGATAAAGGCATCATAATAAATTACTTCTTCAAGCGCCCGGGTAGTAACATTTAACAGCAAACTAATATATCCCGGCACACCCTTTAAAAACCAAATATGAGCCACTGGTTCAACTAGCTTGATATGTCCCATGCGTTCACGCCTGACTCTTGAAGTAGTAACCTCTACTCCGCAGCGTTCACAAACAATGCCGCGATAGCGTACTCTTCTATATTTACCGCAATGACATTCCCAATCTTTTACCGGGCCAAAGATTTTTTCGCAGAATAAACCTTTGCGCTCTGGTTTAAAGGTACGATAGTTAATGGTTTCTGGCTTTTCTACCTCACCATATGACCAGTTGAGGATTTGCTTGGTCGAAGCCAGTCCAATTTTTAATTGATCAAATTCTTTTTTCTCTTTTTTAAGTAAAGGCAAATTTAAGCCCTCCTTCTATCGCGCCCAAATATGCGAGGGCTTCTTCTTGGAGTTTTTCCTTCTTCATCAATATTAACTTCTTTTCCGTCTTCAGAAAGGGTTTTCATATCAAGTCCCAGACTGCGTAATTCTTTTATTAATACTTTAAATGATTCTGGCACTCCAGGTTTCCCCATAGAGCTGCCTTTAATAATAGCTTCATAAACTTTAGAGCGGCCCACTACATCATCAGACTTAACAGTTAAAAGTTCTTGCAAGGTATGAGCTGCACCATAAGCTTCTAGCGCCCAGACTTCCATTTCTCCGAAACGCTGGCCACCAAATTGGGCTTTTCCGCCTAATGGTTGTTGAGTAATTAATGAATATGGTCCAGTTGAGCGGGCATGCATTTTATCATCTACCAAGTGGATTAATTTCATAAGATACATGTAACCCACAGCAACCTTGCGGCCAAAAGCACGGCCAGTTCTGCCGTCGCGAAGTTCTATTTTTCCACTTTTGTCAAGCCAAGGAATTTTGCCCTTCTCAGCAGCTTCTGTTAGCTTTCCTTCTACAATATTAACAGAAGCATCATCTTCTATTACTTCATCAAAAGCAGGCAAAGTATATTTTTGATCTAAGACATGACCAGCATGGCCAAGCAATAATTCAAAAATCTGTCCAATATTCATACGAGAAGGAACACCCAAAGGATTTAAAACTACATCTAACGGAGTTCCGTCCGGCAAGTAAGGCATATCTGCTTCCGGAAGAATTCTAGCAATGACGCCTTTGTTTCCATGTCTTCCCGCCATTTTATCTCCCACACTAAGCTTTCTTAGCTGGGCTAAATAAACTCGAACTAATTCATGCACTCCTGGAGGAAGCTCGTCTCCATTTTCACGAGAAAACACCCTCACATTAATAACAATCCCTACTTCTCCTGGAGGAACTCGAAGAGAAGTGTCACGCATATCTCTAGCTTTATCACCAAAAATGGCGCGTAACAGTTTTTCTTCTGCTGGAAGCTCGGTTTCACCTTTTGGCGTAACCTTACCTACTAATATATCTCCTGGCTTTATTTCTGAGCCAGGAACCACAATTCCTCTTTCATCTAAATGAGCTAAGGCTTCTTCGCCCAGGTTAGGAATTTCTCGAGTTATTTCTTCCATGCCCAACTTAGTTGAACGCACTTCTACCTCGTATCTTTGTACGTGAATAGTAGTAAATACGTCTTTTTTTACTAAACGCTCTGAAATTACAATCGCGTCTTCATAGTTATAACCTTCCCAAGGCATCATAGCTACCAACACATTTTTACCTAAGGCCAATTCTCCACCAGCAGTAGCAGAACCATCAGCAATAATCTGGCCTTTTTCTACTTTTTCACCTAATTTTACAGTCGGCCGTTGGTGAACCAAAGTATCTTGGTTACTACGGCTAAAAGTAACTAAATTATATTTGTCTTTTTTGCCATTTGAACGCTGGATAACAATTTGGATTGAATCTAGTTTAATTACTTTTCCGGAATTTTCTGCTTTTAAAAGGGTACGTGAATCTTCAGCAATTTTTGCTTCAAACCCAGTACCAACAATCGGAGATTCTGGATTAAGCAACGGAACTGCCTGACGTTGCATATTGGCACCCATTAAGGCACGGTTTGCATCGTCATGTTCTAAGAAAGGAATTAAAGCCGTGGTAACACCCACTACCTGCTCAGGAGCTACTCCCATGTAATCCACTTCTTTAGCAGGTACAATTATAAATTCTCGACGATATCTAACAACAACATCGTCAGCGGTAATTTTGCCATTTTTATCAATGCGTATATCAGAAGTAGCAATCTTATAAAGATCTTCAAGGTCAGCTGAAAGATGTTCAACCTTCTTGCCTACCACTCCCTTAGTAACTTTGCGGTAAGGGGTTTCAATAAAACCAAATTTATTTACCCGGGCATAAGTTCCCAAAGATCCGATCAAACCAGCATTAGGTCCTTCTGGAGTTTCAATAGGACAAATTCTGCCAAAGTGGGAAGGATGAATATCACGTACTTCAAATCCAGCACGCTCCCTAGTTAATCCACCTGGGCCTAAAGCAGAAAGCCTACGTTTATGGGTAATTTCTGCAATCGGGTTAGTTTGATCTAAAAATTGAGAAAGCTGTCCAGAACCAAAAAATTCTTTAATTATCGCCTGCAAAGGCCGGATATTGATTAAGTTACCAGGAACAACAGCTTCGTCACCTCTAATCATCATCTGTTCTTTGATTAAACGCTCTACTCGGGCAAATCCAATTCTAATTTGCCTTTGCAACTGCTCTCCTACTGCCCTGATTCTACGGTTGCCTAGATGGTCGATATCGTCAGATATCCCCTCTCCCATATGCAGCAAGATTAAATATTTAATCATAGCTAAAATATCAGTTTTAGTTAAAACATATTTATCTTCAGGCACATTGATCCCTAATTTTCGATTGATCTTATAGCGCCCTACCTTGCCTAGATCGTAGCGACGGGAATTAAAGAATAAATTAGTAAGATAAACCTGGGCTCCTTCTTGGGTAACCGGGTCACCTGGACGCATACGTTTATAAATCTCAATTAAAGCTTCATCTTTAGGAAGAATGGGACATTCTTTTAAAGAGCGGCGACGAAATTCTCCTTCGGTCAAAGCACTAAGAATTTCTTTTTCGCTGCAGCCAATCGCAGATAAAAACATAGCAATCGGAATTTTTCGGGTACGGTTGATACGGGCAAAAATTGCTCCAGCAGAGTCAGTCTCAAATTCTATCCAAGACCCTCGATCTGGAATTACGGTGGCATAATAAGCATGTCTTCCTAGTCTTTCTACCTTTTTAATCTCACGGTAATAAACCCCAGGAGAACGAACCAGCTGAGAAACAATTACGCGTTCAGCACCATTAATAATAAAGGTACCCCGATCAGTCATAAGCGGCAGGTCGCCAATAAAAACCTGTTGGGATTTTACTTCCTTGGTTTTTTTGTTCAAAAGCCTGGCTTCAACTTTTAGCGGCGCGCAAAAAGTAACCTCCCGGACTAAGCAATCTCTGGCTTCATGTTTTGGTTTACCCAAAGTTACTTTACCAGTAAAAACAAGTTCTAGCTTTCCTTCATAACCCTTAATTGGGGAAATGAGACGAAGCTCTTCCGGCAGCCCCTCTTGGAGGAACCAACGAAAAGAATTCTTTTGAATTGCTAACAGATCCGGCGGCTGGACACCGTTTTTAATATTAACTAAATTTTTTCTTTCACCCATATTTATTTAATCTCTACCTTTGCCCCTTCAGCTTCTAATTTTTTCTTAATTTCTTCAGCTTCCTCTTTTTTAATCCCTTGTTTTACAGGTTTAGGAGCTGTGTCGACTAATTCTTTCGCTTCTTTTAAACCTAGTCCGGTAACTTCACGTAAGATCTTAAGTACCTGGATCTTTTTCGCTCCAGTTTCAGCCAAGACCACGTCAAATTCGTCTTTTGCTTCGGCTGCTTCACCTCCGGCAGCTCCAGCGGCTCCTACTACTACTGGTGCAGCAGCAGAAACACCAAACTTTTCTTCCATTTCTTTTACCAATTCAGATAGCTCAAGAACCGTCATTCCTTCTACAGACGTCAAAATTTCTTTAACCTTACTCATTTACTCTCGCCTCCTTTTTTGTTTGCATAATCTTTTAATGCATAAACAAGGTTTCGAACTGTTCCTTGCAACACATTAACAAAACCATAAATTGGGGACTGCATACTGCCTATTAATTTTGCCAAAAGTTCTTCGCGAGTAGGTAATTTAGAAATTTCTTTGACCTTATCCGCATCAATAAAAGTCTTTTCCATAATCCCTGCACGAATTTGACCCTTCTCAACCTCTTCAACAAAGTCAACCAAGACTTTAATCGGGGTAACCGGATCTTTATAGCCAAAAAGGACCGCGGTCGATCCTTTTAAATGTTCTTTTAATTGCGAAAAGCCAGCTTCCTCTGCCGCTCTTTCTAATAATGTATTCTTTATAATAGTATATTCCGCATCTTCCTTATAAAGTTTTTTGCGAAATTCAGTGATCTCTTTTACGCTAAGTCCTTTATAATCAGCCACAGCTATAACTGAAGCAGATTCAAGTTTCTCTTTTAACTTTTTAACTTTTTGTTTTTTAACTTCGAGCGCTTTGGCACCTGGCATCTTAAAGCTCCTTTTCTAACTTATCAGTAATAGCGCGGGCATCCAGTTTAATGCCAGGCCCCATACTGGAAGAAAGTGTGATCGATTTAATATAGCTTACTTTTAAGCCGCTGGGCTTCAACTTTCTGATAGCGGAAAGAGCACTGTAGAAATTTTTAACCAAAGCATCTTTTTCAAAAGAAAGTTTTCCTAAAATCATGTGCAGCACAGAAGTTTTGTCCATGCGAAACTCAACTTTGCCGCTTTTAAATTCTTTAACTGTCTTACTGATATCAAAAGTGACTGTGCCGGACTTAGGATTTGGCATCATCCCCTTGGTACCTAAGATTTTACCTAGTTTTCCAACGCTGGGCATCATGTCAGGAGTAGCAATTACCACGTCAAAGCCTAAAAACCCGCCTTTAATTTTTTCAATCAGGTCATCTCCACCAAAAGAGTCTGCTCCTGCTTCTTCGGCTTCTTTAATTTTATCCGCTTTAGCAATTACCGCTACTTTACGAGTTTTACCTGAACCACCAGGCAGCATTACTGTGCCGCGGATAGCATTTTTCTTGGGGTCAACACTCAATTTAATGGAAAGGTCAATGCTTTCATCAAACTTAGCTGCGGCTATCTGCTTAACTAAATCAAAAGCTGCTTCAGGCATTAATTTCTTACTGCGATCAACTAATTTTAATTTTTCTTTGTATTTTTTTCCTCGTCTTTTCATGATAGCGTAATCCCCATACTTCTAGCCGTGCCAGCCACAATTTTCATGGCGGCCTCAATATCATTGGCATTGATATCCGGCATTTTCATTTCAGCGATTTCTTTAAGTTTATCCTTACTAACACTGCCTACTTTATCTTTATTCGGTACACCAGAACCTTTTTCAATGCCAAGCGCTTTTCGCAGCAGGTCGGCCACTGGAGGAGTTTTGGTAATAAAGGTAAAAGAGCGGTCTTTATAAACGGTTATTTCTACAGGAACAATAAAACCAGCCTTATCTTTAGTGGCTGCATTATATTGTTTGCAGAATTCCATAATATTTAAACCGTGCTGACCTAAAGCCGGACCAATTGGAGGAGCCGGATTAGCCGCCCCACCCTTAATCTGCAATTTAATTTTTGTAATGATTTCTTTTTTCTTCTTCTTTTTAACTGCCATCTTTTTCTCCTAAATAATCTTTTGCGCGTGCTCAAAATTAACTTCTACCGGTGTATCCCGGCCAAAAATGTTAATTAAGATCTTTAACTTGCCTTTTTCAGGATTTACTTCGTCAACAGTTCCAGTATAACCTCTAAAAGGACCAGAAATTACGCGCACACCCTCACCTTTTTCAAAAGTAATTTCCAGTCTTTCTTCTTTACCTAGCTGTTTTAAAACCCTTTGCATCTCTTTTTCAGAAACAGGGGTGGGTTTTACTTTGGTGCCGATAAAGCGGGCTACTCCGTGGGTTTCGCGAATTTGATACCAGGTTTCATCATCTAACAACATATGCAAGAAGACGTAACCAGGGAACATTTTTCTAACTTTTTCGCGCCGTTTGCCACCTTTAATTTCTACAATTTCTTCGGTAGGAACTAAAACCTGAAAAATCTTGTTGCGCAAGTTCTTTAATTTAATCGTAAGCTCTAAAGCTTGCTTAACCTTATCTTCATCACCAGTCATAACCTGGATTACAAACCATTTACCTTTGGCAATTAAATCCTGATCAACAGGATCTTTAATCGTTTCTCCAGACACAGCAGGTTGTTCGGCTGGTTGCTCTGCCACTGGTTCTACAGATGGTTCCACTGATGGTTTTGCAGGTTGCTCAGCCGGTTGTTTTGCTACCGGTTCAGTGTTTTCGCTTTCATTATTCTTATTACTAAGGTTCTTGTTTTCTTCTTCCATTACCCTTCCTTACTTTACTTTAATAAAAATGCAAATAATTTTGCAAATATTGAATCCACAAACATCACATAAGCACCCATGATAGTAACAATCATCAAAATAATTACTGTTGCCACCATCACATATCTACGCTCCGGCCAAACTACCCGTTTCGTTTCCGCTCTCGTCTCTTTTATATATTTAACTATCTTATCAATCATCTTAAAAATCCGGGAGTGGGAGGAATCGAACCCCCAGTCCTGGTTTTGGAGACCAGTGGTTTAGCCCTTAACCGACACTCCCCTAGCCCCTATTTTTTATCTTCTTTATGCTTAGTGTGTTTTTTGCAACGCGAACAAAACTTGGAAAGCTCAATACGATCTTTAGTAGTTTTCCTGTTCTTATTCGTCGCGTAATTTTTTTCTTTGCACACTGTGCAAACTAACGTTATCATTTCTCTCATAACAAAAAAATCCTGAAGAGGGCAAAAAATTCCCCTTCCAGACAAACAAAGAAGTATTCTACATTATTATAGGCATCCCTGTCAAGCCCTAAACCGACACTGGTTTAGGGCAAGGGGTTTTAACGAAGCATTTGAAAATAATTAAAGTTTTCTGCTTTTTGTTGGTGCTTTGAAAATGCTTCAAATTGTTTGGCATCTTGTTCGATTTGCGCTACATCCACAATATGCGGACTAATCAAAACTACAATCTCCCTTTTTTGAGTATCAGTAACTGTACGCCGAAAGAAAGAACCGATTAAAGGGAGATCCATTAAAATTGGAGTTCCAAGTTGAACCTCTTGCACATAGTCACGTATTAATCCACCAATAATAATACTTTGCCCGGATTTTACCGACAAAGTAGTTGTAGTTTCGGTGGAGTCTTTTTGTGGCAGTTCATTTATAATAGAACCAGTGCTGACTTCAGGATGAATTTCCATGATAATAGTATCATCATCTTTTACAATTGGTTTTATATTTAACTTGGTTCCAACATCCATAAACTCAACACTTTCAATTAAGCCGGTAGGCGTAACAGTCTTTACTTTGTATCCCAAACGAGAACCAGTAATAATTTCAGCTGATTTTCCACTTATGGCTAAAACTTTTGGAGCAGAAAGTAAATTATAACCAGTTTTTGAACGGAAAGCTTCTACCAAAGCAGTTAAACCCTGACTACTAACCCCCAAAAACAGACCCTGTGCCCCAGTATCAGAAGGACCGCCAGCCAAACCAACTTCTTTTGCATAATCACCAACATCTGCGCTTCGTTCGTATTGGCCTTGGGTACCAAGAATATTGCTTGAAGTATGAGTAATTTCTAAAACTCGAGCTTCTACCATTACTTGCTTAGGAGGACGGTCTAAAACCCGCAGAAACTTAGTAACCGAACCCAAAGCATATAAGCTACCTTTGACAAACAATTTATTACTGCCTTCCGGAACCTTGACATCTGTCCCTTTAGGTAAAAGAGGAAGAAGGGTATCTTTAATGTAAACTGGATCAGTATAATTAACAGAAAAAACCTGGATATAGAATCCTTTTCCTACATCTATTCGCTTGGGAGGTGTTGCAGAAGGGATAATTTTTAAAATATTTCCTGCCTCCCGTTTATAAGTGTAACCACTATCTTCTAGAATAGCTTTTAAGGCTTGGGATACTGGCACGTCGGCCAAAGAAATAGTTATTTTACCGGTAATATCTGTGCCGCCTAAAAGATTAAAATTCGCTTCTTTGGCCACTTGCAGGAGAGCATTTCTAATGCTTACTCCTTTAAAATGCAAAGAAACCGTAGGCTCTTTTGGCACCACTTCCCTAGTTGCTTGAGCTAATACTGGAGCTACCAAGACAAAACAAATCAAAAAACCTAATAAAATCTTTTTCATTTTAATCCCCCTTTAGCTATTTTAACTTTAGATAGTACTTTTTACCACTCTTTTTTATTACTACAGAATCAGATTGAATATCAACCACTAAAAATCCATTTACGCTTTGGCCAACCTCTACCACCTGATCATCAATTATAGCTTGGGTTACCTCTCCACTCCATACCCCTTGCAAACTAGGAAGCTTAACTTTCTTTTTATAAGTTTTCTTAACCACTTTTTTCTTAGGCGTTGATTTTGAGAAAACTTCTGGACTAACATTAACCGTTGCTGCCCCAGGAATCAAAAGGAAAGAAATAAAACTTTTAGAAGCAACAGTTCTATTATCTACCCGTTTAATAATAACTCGATTCACTTGAACCGGCGTTTTAATAGAAGACAATTTACCCAGATATTTTTCCAAATTATTTTGTCGTGAAACAATTTCAAGCTCTATTTCAAATTTTTTAAGCTTTCCAGCTGGCCTTACCTTTTGCGGAATTATTCTGCGCAACTCAAGATTCAGTCCTTGCGGCAAAGTAGAGATTAACTGTCGAATTATATAAGGTATATCGCCTTCGGCTAAATAAGAGGAATCTTTATTTTCAATGGCCAGAACTTTTAATTCTAAATTTGCCAGCTTTAATTCATTTTGCATACGACGAGTTTGCACCAGTTCACGCAAGCCTACTAACAGAGACATGGTTAGCAAGCCAAAAACTAAAGCATAAATTAAAATCTTTTTTTGCGGCATTACTTCTTAAACCTCACGGTTATTTTAATCCGCACTCCTGCCCCCTCTTTTTTAACTTCCCAAACTTTTACTTCTTTAAATTGACCAGAAGACTCTAAACCATAAATCATGTTTCCTACATAGGCTTGTTTAGTTAGCGTACCTACAAAAGTAATATTGTTTCCTTTTCTCTCATAGGTTAATTCTTCCAAAGAAAAAGAAGAAGGAAGTATCTGCCTTAAAGTTTCTAGTTTTTGCTCGGCCTTCTTGCCTTCTTTAATCATAGGCGCAGTTGGCTGCTGCTTAGCCGCGACCTGGGCCTGGGCAATTTTTAATTCTTTATCCAAAGTCTTTTTATAAGTTGAAAATCGGCTATATCCAAAAAACAATACAAACAAAACCAATAAAGCTAAGAGGGAATAGCGAGTAATTTTTTTAATCGGCAGCTTGGCAAAAGGATTTTCTTTTGATTTAGTCTTTTCTGCCCCTAATAAATTAAGGCTTTGGGTTTTACCTAGAGCCAGCCCCATGGCTATTCCCAAATGATCTTTGGGAATTTGTTCTTTTTTTACTTCAACATCTTTAAAAGGATCAAAAATAGCAACTTTTATACCTAAAGCTTGGGCCAACGCTTTATCCAAGTTTTTAAAAGAAGCATGGTTGCCCAGTAAAAACAAATGGTCAACCGAAGGAACAACTGCCTTTTCTGATACATAGCTAATAGTTTGCGCTAGCTCCTGGATAAGGGTTTCTTGTCGTTTCTCTCCTTGAGTAAGAGTTAAATTTCTGACAAATTTTAAATTTTCCCCTTTAAACACGTTTAAGCTAGCACTTACAGTATTAATATCTAAAACCGCATAAAGCTCTTCTTTAGCAGGTTTAAATTTATTTTTCATTAAATCCCAAATAGCAAAAGGAGCAACGGTTACTCCCTTAACTTTTAAACCGGCCTCAGACAACAAGTTTTGTAGTTTTTGCAGCTGCTCTTTTTTAATAACTACCAACAAGAGCTCTAGTTTTTTTACCCCACCCTCAATTCTTTCCCCGATTTTCTTATACGAAACCGCCGCCTGCTCTAGAGGAAAAGCAATTAATTCTTTAGCTTCCCAAAATAGTGCTTCGCGCAGTTCCTTATCAGACATTACCGGAAAAAGCTTGGGGTGAACTACTACTTGCTTGCCAGAAATTACCGAATAAACATTTTTATCTGAAATTGAATTCGTTTTAAATATTTTTTGGATGGATTTTGAGCTGGGAACACCTTCTTCCACTACAGCATTAACCAAGGAAATGGTTTTGGCGCTTTCTTTTACCTCAACCAACCTAATTGAATTTTCATTAATCTCTAAGCCGATCATATTATGTTTCTTGCCTTTATACTGCTTTCAATTTTAAAAGTTTCAAAATCCTTAGCTGCATCTAAAACAAAGCTAATCAAATGAATACTATCTACTAAAATACTATCATAAGATAGAGTAAACTCAACCACCTCATCTAATACTGCGTAATCACCATTGGCATCGGTTTTTATTAACGCCTCTCCGCTAATTCCAGAAAAACTATAGGTAATAGATTCACCCACTGATTCTTCTTCATCGCCATTATAATCTGTCCAAAAAGTCACACTGTTTTCATTCGCCACGGTAAAACCAGAAGCCAACCTAACATCCTTGGTCAATAAAGAAACTGCCCGGCCAACATCGGAGCGTAGGCCCGAACGTTTTTCTCCTTGCTGAAAAACCTTAAACCCCACATCATAAATTAAAAAAACAATCAAAAAAAGATTAGCCGCGATAAATAACACCATTATTAGCTCTATTAAAGTTACACCTTTTTTATTGCTCATGGATAATTACTCTTTAAAGTATCTAGGATATACGCATCGTCTTTCCAGGCCACCCTTACTTTTATTTGTTTAAGAGAAGATTCAACCGTCGCAACATTTACCGATTGATAAAAGCCAGGAAAATCAGTAACCTCCACTGTTGTTTCAGAAACAATAGATGCAAAATTGGTATTTAATAACTGTTCCATTTTGCCAGAAGCAATATTCATAGCTACATAAGAATCTTCAATAATATTTTCGGCCGCAAGATTAGCCACTAAAAGCTGGAGAATAGACAAAAAGCCAATCCCAATAAAAGCCATTACCATCAGCATTTCCAGAAGCGAAACCCCTTGTCTTTTCATTAAGGTCTCTTTCTATTAATTAACATCCAAAGCCCCAGGACAACAATCGCCATAATTAAAGTTATAGTAATAATTTTTGCCAACATAGATAAAAGACTTTTTTCTTCGGTCACAGGCGCTACTTTTTTTGAAGGAAGAACCTCTTCTTGAATTTCAACTACAGTTTCATCAAAAGTAGGGATAGACGGCACCTTTTTTACGGTTTTTTCTACTTTTTCTCCGCTAGTTTTTATCCGATATTTTTCTGGCGCTTCAATTAAAGCAAAAGCACAATTAAAAATTAAAAATGACAAAATTAGAAGCAATGTAAATTTTTTCATTCTGACCACAATCTCCTTTCCGGTTCCATTAAAGCAATCGGAAGATCTACCCCTACATACTCAGCCGCGTTTTGTTTAAAACGATAATCATAGTTTACGGTAATTGATCCTTGAAACACCAAAGCTTCGTCCCGGGCAATGATAGAACCGTTAAATTCGGCATTAATAATCCGACCACTAGTAGCGTGGTTATTATAAATTAGAGCGTCAATCTGGGAAACATGATTAGTAGCATGAAGCGCATTCCAATCAGAATTACTCAAAGAGGATTCATAATAGCGGCGGTTACTACCATCTGTCTTAGTTCCTCCATCATAAGCAGTATAATTACCGTCGAAATAAGGGTCTCCACCCTGATAATAACTAACATAACCAATACTGGCATCGCTAGCATCAACCTTATAAGCACTGGTAAAAGGCGGCCTTAAAAAGTTTTTTACATAATTCCATTGTGAGTGCCGATAATTACCAATAATAACATTGCCTTTAGCACACAAGGCTAAAAGATCTTTATTGGCATTAGCAGTAGCAGTTGCGTCCGGATTTGTATCTGGTTTTGGCCAGCTCGGAGGATCAGCATAAGTAACATCATCTATAATATGCACGTTTCTTCCAGCATAAATACTACCCTGGCCCTTAACTACTCCTTTAATAATCACGTCATCAGAAATCACAACCGGGCCATCTATTTCAATAGGATTAGCTGCGGTACCAATTAAAACTAAATTGCCACTATACACATTATCAACAATAACGCTGCCACCCTGGCTAATAGTTCCATTTTTAGTTTGGGCTATTGTTTCATAATAAGACAAATCTCCCAGATATGGCATATCAACCGCTTCTTCAGCAGGATGAGTTTGTGGATGGGCAGGATCACGAGGATTGCCACTAGCATCATAAAGATCAGCAAAAGCATCATAGCCTCCCTCTAAATGATCTTCTCCCAGAGCAGGAGGATCTCCAGGGCGGGCTCGATCTGAAATATCGTCATAATAATCTTCCATAGATTTATAAGAAATATTCCCCTGGGATTCATCTACATTGCCACTAGCATAAACATCTCCATCAATACGCTGTGAACCTTTAACAATAAAATCTCCATTAGCCCGCACATCCCCTTCAAAATACTGGGCTCCGCCAAAAAGCCAGCCTAAATTGTTGATAAAATAACCATAATCAAAAACAAGAGACGGGTTAAAACCAAAAGAAACTTCTTGTTCAATAGTCTCGTTTATGTTTTTGGCTGTACCTTGAGAAGAAATAGTAACATATTTTTGCAAATAACTAGATTCAATGGTAGTAATACTGACTGAATAATCTCCAGCCTCTAAAGTACCGGAAATATATTCACTTAAATCATCTAAAGTGTCCACCCAGGCTAAAGTAGAACTATAATTTTTGGTGTTCTCATAAATACTTTCCAAAGAAGCCTGAATATTAATAATCGCTTTTTCAATCCCCGCCTCTGCCAGATAAAAAGCTTGTCGTTCTTTTACTCGGTAGCCAGTTTCCCTAAGTTCGGAAGTTAAAATAAACGAAAGCGCTGCTACAATAACAATAAGGGTAATCCCCAACAAGAAAGTTACTATAATAACCGCAACGCCTGGCCTATTTTTCATTTACGCCTATGCCCTATAACATCCTGAATAGCTAAATATTGAACCAAGAGACCAATAAAAATAGCGGAGATAAACAAAAAACCTAAAAGTTCTCTGAGAATCCGAGGATAAGAATAAAGTGTGTATTCGGTAAAAAACTCGTATACCTTATTAACCGAAAGTATTAATACCGCAATTAAAATATAGGGCCAGCCTTTAGCTAAAGTATATCCTTCTGTCCCATGAAGGCTAAAAATTATTCCCAGAGCCAGGAAAAAAGATCCAAAAATCAGGACCATGTTAACCGCAGCCAATACATCAAGCCAATTCATATTGCCACTCCTCTCAAGCTAGACTAGGAGGGAGAAAAATTATTTTCTCCCTCCTTAAAGTCATAAGCTTATGGCTGATATCCGTTAGAAACCCAAGTTGGAGAACCTGCTTCAACAGAAACGGTTCCGTTATCATTAGCAACAACTTCGCCATCACCAGCAGCACCTACAGAGAATAGAGCATAGTATCTTCCATTCGCAGATAGGTTATAAGAATAGTTGGTGCCAGTGTCATAAGGATCGTCTAACTCGCTTTCTAACAACCTTGGAGTAGCACCCAGCAAAGTAGTTTGATAATTTAATTCTGCTGGATAACTGCCATTGGTCTTGTAATAACTCTCAACTGCAATCTTTAGTACTTTAAGATCGCCCTGTGCTCTGGTAGTCTGTGCTTCTTGACGCATGCCTCTGAACGCAGGCACGGCAATCGCAACCAAAATAGCAATAACTGCCATAACAATTAAGAGTTCGATAAGTGTAAATCCTTTTCTTTTCATTAATTTTCACCCCCTTTCTTTATTTAATTTGAATACCCACACGCTTTTTAAAAGCTTCCGGATCCGCAACTCTGGTCACAGCCTGTTCCATACTAATTTGTTTAGCTTTATACAATTCTATCAGAGAATCCTCCATAGTTTGAAGCCCTAATTTTTTATTTACTTCCATTATGGTAGGAATCTCATGGGTTTGCGATTTGCGAATCAGGTTTTTCACTGCGGGAATTCCTTTTAAAATTTCAACAGCAACGCCTAAGCCTTTTTCATCGTCGCGAGGAATAAGCTGTTGGGCTATAACGGCCTGCAAGGTCATAGAAAGCTGGATGCGAATTTGATTTTGCTGGTGACCAGGAAAAATATCAATAATACGATCAATCGCATTGACTGCACTGGAAGTATGTAATGTGGAAATTACTAAATGGCCTGTTTCTGCCGCAGTAATAGCCGTGGCCGTGGTTTCCAGATCTCGCATCTCACCGATTAAGATAACATCCGGGTCTTGCCTAAGCGTCGAGCGTAGTCCTGAGGCAAAATCATTAACATCTTCGCCTACTTCCCGTTGTTCAATAAGGGATTTATCGTTTTTAAATAGATATTCAATAGGGTCTTCGATGGTAATAATATGCGTGTTCCAGGCTTTATTAATCATTTCAATCATGCAAGCCTGGGTAGTGGTTTTACCGCTGCCGGTCGGTCCGGTGACAATAATTAAACCATTTTGCAAGGTTGATAACTCTTTAACAATTGGCGGTAAATTTAATTCTTCAATACTAGGAACATCTTTAGCCACAGTTCTAAAGGCTGCAGCTAAACTTCCTTTTTGATGATGGATATTAACCCTAAATCTTTCTCCCGAAGGAAGCGCATAAGCAAAATCAACTTGTTTTTCTTGATCTAAGCGTTTTTTATTAAAATCGGTAAGCAGGGGCAGTAGTAAATTTTCGAGCTCCTTGGCATTATAACTTTTCCCGTTGAATTCCATACGGCCAGAGATACGAAGCGCAAGCGGGGAATCAGCCTCAAGAATTAGATCAGACGCCTTAGAATCTACTGCTCGTTTTAGTAAATTATCCATTACGTTTGGCATATTATAGCCTAATGCTCCTATTGCCGCAATACATGAACCATCTTGAATATGGGCAGAATTAAAGACGCAAAAATAAAGGCCACTGCCCCACCAATAAGAACTAAAGCGATTGGTTCTATCAAAGTAGTTAATTTCTTAACCCCGTAATCAACCATCATGTCATAGTGTTCTGCAACTTTATTTAACATGTCAGGCAGTGAGCCTGATTCTTCGCCAATTCTAACCATTTGCACTACCAGCGGAGGAAATTTGCCTGATTCTGCTAATTTTTTTGCAATTGGTTCTCCTTTGGTAACAGAAAAACGCACACTTTGAACCGCTTCTGAAATCTGGACACTCCCAACTACCTTTTCCACTGTTTCAAGTGATTCAATCAAGGTTACTCCTGAGCCCAACAAGCCAGCTAAACTCCAGGCAAATCTGGCTAAAGAAGCTTTTAATAATAAATTGCCAATAACCGGAATACCAAATACAATTTTATCTATTATGCGTTTGCCCTTTGGCGTTTTAGAGGCGACATTAAAAGCAATAATCGCTAAAACAATAAATAAAATTAACGGTAACCAAAACAATCTTAAAAATATATTTACCTGATTCAAAATCTGGGTAGGTAATGGGAGAGGCACCCCGGACTCTTGGAAAATTTTAATAAAATTTGGAAAAACAAACATAACCAAATAAGTAACAATTACCAAACCAAAAATAATTAAGATTAAAGGATAAAATAAGGCGGTAGAAACTTTTTGCTGCAAATCCATTTGTTTTTGAATAAAATGGGCAACTTTATCCAAAACATCTTCCATGTTACCAGAAACTTCTCCGGCTGCCACCATATTAATATAGATAGTAGAAAAAACATCCGGATGCTTGGCTAAACTGGAAGCAAAAGATTGCCCTTCCCTAAGATCTTTTAAAACCTGCACAATAATCTGCTTTAAAGTATTATTTTCTATTTCTTCCTGCAATGTAGCTAAACATTTAGAAAGCGGAACTCCGGCAGAAAGCATGGAGCGAAGCTGGACAGTAAACATTAACACTTCTTCGGTTTTTACTTTGCGCGCGAATATTTCTATATTCATGCCCGTGGAAACCGCGGAAATATTTAAGATATGATAATTAAGTTGGCGCAGAGATTCTGCTGCCTTTTCCATAGAAGGAGCCTCAAGCTCACCTGACATTTTTTTGCCTTGCTCATCTAATATCAAATATTTAAATTGCATCTTAAACCTCCGAAGTTACCCGCAATACTTCTTCAATAGTAGTAATCCCTTGCAGAATTTTTTCAAAACCATCTTCACACAAAGTTTGCATCCCCTCCGCCCTGGCCGTTTTACCAAGCTGTGAAGCAGAAGCCTTATTTACTATTCCCTGTCTTATATCCTCACTCAATATCATTAATTCGTAAAGCCCGATCCTGCCTTTATACCCAGTATCATGGCAATGCTCGCAACCTTTTCCTTTATAAACAGTGTATTCTTTTTCTTTGGTTGAAGCTGTTAAATCTTTTAAAGCTTTTGCCTCTACTTTATAAGGCACTTTGCATTTTGGGCAAATAGTTCGCACTAATCTTTGGGCTAATACTCCGATAACAGTTGAAACAATTAAATAAGGCTGCACTCCCATATCAATCATTCGGGTTATTGCTCCCGGAGCATCATTAGTATGGAGAGTTGAAAAGACTAAGTGACCGGTTAAAGCCGCATGAATAGCAATTTCCATGGTCTCATAATCACGAATTTCACCTACTAGGATAATATCTGGATCTTGACGAAGAATAGAACGCAAGCCGGCGGCAAAAGTAAGCCCAGCTTTAACATTAACCTGAGATTGGCGAATGCCTGCTAAACGATATTCAACAGGGTCTTCAACTGTAATAATATTTTTTTCCGGAGAATTTAAAGTATTAAGCACTGAATACAAAGTTGTGGTTTTACCTGAACCAGTTGGGCCAGTAACTAAAATAATTCCATGCGGTTTTTGGATTAGATTTTGAAATTTTTCTAAAACCTGGTCACGCAAACCACTCTGTTCCAGGCTTAATAAAATACTTTTTGCTTCCAAGAGACGCATAACAATATTTTCACCATAGATAGTAGGGAAAGTAGAAACACGCACATCCACCGGCCCGCCTTCCATATAAACTTTGAATCTTCCATCCTGGGGAACTCTTTTTTCGGCAATGTTCATTTCAGACATAATTTTGGTACGAGAAATTACCGCAGCCTGCAAATGTTTTGGCAGGTCAGCGTTTTCATGCAGCACACCATCAATTCTAAAACGCACTTTAAGAGATGATTCTTCTGGCTCAATGTGGATATCAGAAGCTCGCTCATGCAAAGCCTGCATAATAAGCAAATCAATTAACTTTACAATCGGCGCTTCTTCTGCCAAACTTTGCAGCTTAGCAACCTCAATTTCTTCTCCGCCGTAAAACTGGGAAAGATCGGTACTACTGACCAATTCTTCAATTGAAGATTCGGGACCAAAGGTGCGATCAAGCGCTTGGATTATTTCTGGGCCAAAAGCCACTGCTACTTCAATGCGCAGTCCACTTTTTAATTTAACTTCGTCAATCAGCATAATATCCAGAGGATCTTCCATAACCACTCTTAAGGTGTCCATGGATTTTGAAAGAGGAACTACATGATGAGTGCGTAAAAATTCTTTAGGTAAAACGTCTAATAATTTAGGGTCAAGCACAAATTTGCTTAAATCTATGTAAGGAATTGATAGCTCATGTTGGTAATAATTTATCAGCTCATGAGCAGCAATCAGGTTTTGATGGACAACACGCTCACGAAGGGTTTCACCGGTTTTTTTGCTTTCATCTAAGATTTGCCTTAGCTTATCTGGCGTAAGTAACTTATGCTCTATTAAATATTGTTCAAATGATTTATTTTGCATTTAGATTATGCGAATCACATTATCAATTCGTCGCACAACCGCGAGCTTCTTAATGGACTTAAGCGCTGCTTTTAAATTCTTTTCTGCCACTTTATGCAACAAAATCACCAAAGTCGCGTAACTTCCTACTCTTTCCCTTTGACTTACTGCATCAATACTAACTTTTTTCTGGCCAAATATCTTTGAAATGGCTGCCAATACCCCTGGCTGATCCGCCACTTGAAGTCTTACATAATATCTACTAGATATTTCGTCAATCTTCTTAATCTTAATCTTTTTCAATTTTGGATTTTGGATTTTGGATTTTGGATTTCCGCAGCTTATAATGTCTGAAATAATAGAAGCTGCGGTCGGTTCCCCCCCCGCCCCCTGACCATGAAACATAATGTCCCCCACCGAATACCCTTTAACATAAATAGCATTATAATTTTTTGAAACAGAAGCCAGAGGATGTTCACAAGATACTAAAGCCGGGTGAACTCGAACATCTAATTTACCTTTTTCTAATTTGGCAATAGCTAAAAGCTTAATTACATAACCAATCCCTTTAGCATAATCAATATCATCTTTGGAAATTCTGGTAATGCCTTCACAAGAAACCTCTTTCCAATTAACTTTAGCTTTAAAAGTAACTGAAGCCAGGATGGCTGCCTTATAAGCAGCATCATAACCCTCTATATCTGCAGTTGGGTCTGGCTCTGCGTAACCTTTCTCTTTCGCTCTGTGAAGAGCTTCGGAAAACTGCATGCCCTCATCTGACATTTGGGTAAGAATATAATTAGTGGTGCCATTAACAATGCCGTAAACTTCATCAATCCGGTTGCTGGCTAAACTAGCTCGAATCGGCTGAATAATAGGAATTCCGCCGCCAACCGAAGCCTCAAAAAGGATTTGCACTCGATTTTTCTTAGCCACTGAAAGCAGTTCTTCCATATGCTTGGCAACTAATTCTTTATTGGGGGTAACTACATGTTTTTTAGCCTTAAGCGCGACTAAAACAATTTTTTTAGCGGCATTTTCTCCACCAATAGCTTCAACTACCACGTCGATATCCGGATCATTAATAATTTGTTTAAAATCTTTGGTAAAAGGAAGGTTGGTTTTTCTTTTGACCGTATCACAAACTTTTTTAATCTGGATATCAATTCCGGTATTGTCGGCAATAACCTGGCGGTTTTTGCGCAACACTGCGGCAACTGCGGAGCCAATATTACCAAACCCAATTATGCCAACTTTAATTTTTTTAGCCATAATTAATCAAATAACGAACTGATTGACTGGTGCTCAAAGTTGCGTTTAACTGCTTCGCCTAAAATCTCTGCACTAGGTAAAACCTTAAGCCCTTTAAATTGTTTTTCTTTTGGAATAGGAAAAGTATCGGTTACTACTACTTCTTTAAAATTGGCTTTTTTCATACGCTCAACGGCTGGGCCAGATAAAAGCGCATGGGTTGCCACAACATAAATATCTTTGTTGCAGCCTTTTTTTCTTAAAGCCGCTACTCCATTAGTAATTGTCCCTGCAGTATCAATCATATCGTCAGTAATAATAACGGTTTTATCTTTTACATTACCAACCACATGGGTAACCGCAGATTCATGATGCTCGGCTCGAACTTTATGTAAAATCGCCAGCTTTGCTCCAATTCTATCAGCCAATTTTTTAGCTACTTTAGCCCGGCCAGTATCAGGAGCAACCACCACCATGTCTTTTAATTTTAAAGCATTTAAATAATTTTCAAAAAGCGGCAAAGCGGTTAAAGTATCCATGGGAATATTGAAAAATCCCTGAATTTGGTCTGAATGAAGGTCCATAGTAACCACTCGATCTGCTCCCGCAGTTTCTAAAAGGTTTGCTATCAATCTTGCAGAAATTGGTTCTCTTGAAGCGGCTTTTCTATCCTGCCGCGCGTAACCAAAGTGAGGAATAACCGCGGTAATTGTTTTGGCTGATGCCCTTTTCATAGCATCGATAATAATAAAAAGCTCAATCAGGTCTTCATTAACCTTAGAGGAACAGGTCTGGACAATAACACAATCCTGGCCACGAATATTTTCGAGGATTCTGGCATAAATTTCGCCTCCGGTAAAACGGGAAACTTTGATTTTTCCTGGCGCCAGCTTTAAATATTTAATAATAGTTTCGCCAAGTTCGGGGTGGGAATTACCATAAAAGACACGCAATTCAGAATTTGCCATGCTAAATCTCCCTTACAATATTAATTGATTTTTATTGTAACACTAGGAAGCTAGGCTAGCAAGCTAATATTTTACGATTAGTCTTAATCAATTCTTGCAATCGGCGCTGAATAATTTCTTGTGAAAGCTGGCCTGGCATTTTAGCTGCAGCAGTTTCTGGTCTAGCTGAATAAGCAAACATGTTGACTGAACTAAAGTGGATTTGTTTGAGTATTTTTAAAGTATTTTGGAATTGTTCTTCGGTTTCTCCGGGAAAGCCTACCATTATATCGGTAGTAATGCGGGCCTTAGGCATTAATTCTCTAATTTTTTTAATCCGGCCTTGATAATAATCAACTGTATAACCGCGATTCATCTTTTTAAGGATTTCGTCGTCGCCAGACTGTAGCGGGAAGTGAAACTCTTTTGCCACATAAGGAAGCTGGTGCACTGCTTCAATGATTTCGTCAGACATGTCTTTGGGGTGGGAAGTCATGAAGTGAATGACAAATGTCAAATGACAAATGTCAAATGAATGTATACTTTTTAATAAATTAGCCAAGCCAGGCTCGTAGGAATTAACATTTTGGCCTAAGAGGGTGATTTCTTTAGCGCCCTGCTTTATTTTTTGTTTGATTTCTGCTAAAACTTCCGTCATTGGTCGAGAATATTCTCGTCCGCGGACGTAAGGAACAATGCAGTAGGAACAGTAATTGTTGCAACCGTGAGTGATGGTGACGAGGGAGGAATCCTTTAATGACAAATGACTAATGTCAAATGTCAAATGAAGGTATTCAGCTAACTTATCACTACTATTTGGAGGAATAAAAAAATCTACATGAGGAAACATTTCCTTTAAATCGCGGCCGGGTTCGGTAACTAAACAACCGCAAACACCGATTTTGAGACTGGGATTTTTCTTTTTTAAACCTTTGCTGGATTTAATAAACCAGGCAGCTCTATCTTCTGCGTTTTGACGCACAACACAGGTATTAACCAGAATAATATCAGCTGATTTTTCCTGCTCTGCTTTTGTATAACCCGCAGATTCAAAAACTGCTGCCAATTTAGCAGAATCTGCATCATTCATTTGGCATCCGTACGTTTTAATGAAATATTTTCCCATGGAACAATTATAACAGGAACTTGGGGGGTGGGGCTAGAATAAATCAGTCCACCTGCGTGGCAAAACAGGAGACAAATTAAAACGTTACAACCTTATCGCTGTCTTTAACAATTTCATACATATCTTTCATGGTTGAGATAGGACACATTTCTGTTCCTTCTTGTTCTCTTGATTTAATACAACTCCCACAGGCATATATCTTGCCGCCAGACCGCATGAACTTTTCGCCCTGTTCTATCGTATTAAATTTCTCAGTGCTGATTTTCTGATATTCCACTCCCTTCCCCATAAAAAAGACTTTAACTTCATCTTTCTGTTCAAGGGCAAAATTCGCGTAGCGCAAGGCATTCCAACAGGTTTCCACGTCATTACTGGAAATAATTACTCCTATTTTCATTTTTACATACCCTCCTTCACAACAAAATCTTTACCTACATATTTTTCCATAATGATGCCGATTAGCACAAAGACCAGCAGAGAAAAAATAAAGCGCAGGAACCAGAACTTTATACCCAGGAAACTGATCTCAAAAGCATACATGGGGATCGCCATGCAGCTGAATGCGCCCAGGTAAATAAAAACATTGCGCACACTAGCCCCTTTTTTAAATAACATATAAGCTACGGGGAAAGCGCCGTACAGCGGGCCTGGCTGGACTACAGCCAGGAGGATCACCCAGAACATGCCAGACAACCCTGACTCGTAACCGATATGCCTTTCGATCCTTTCCCTAGGTACCCAGACATCAAAAAGCCCGATCAGCAGGAACATCAGGGGCAAAAGAGCCATCATATCCTTAAGAAGCAAGATAAAGTTAGCTAATATGTGCATCATCAGAAGAATACTCCTATCAAAAAACCAATCACTATTGCCCCCAAAAAACTCAAAACATTCCTCATGATCGCAGCTTTCCCGCCAAAATATTTGATTTCCAAGGGCAAAGTCAACGTCCCCACCATCATCAGGGAAGTAATAAAGACAGCCACGATCGTGTACGAAACACCCCGGGAAACCAATATGCCGGCCAGAGGAAAGGCCACAAAGCCCGGGATCAGTGAAATTGATCCGATCAGCGCCGCAGTGATAACCCCTAACGCGCCGCTGTCAGCTCCCAAGTATTCTACAATAACTTCTTCGGGCACCAGATAAATAAATGAACTGACCAAAAACAGGACTATTAATAGCGCAGGCAAAAGCTTCAGGAACATCTTTGCACCGCGCTTGACCCCCTCAAAAGTCTTCTTTCGGTCAATTACCAGAGAAATGATCAAGCAAATAATGGTAATGGCGATAAGTATCTGCATCTATCTCCCTTGCACCGCCAGGATATTCATCTTTGTTTTTGCCTTAATGCTTCTTGACTCAGCTTCTTTTGGCACAAAGGCCGCCTGGCCGGTCGAAAGCGTCTTTTCGTCATCATCAATAATGATCGTCCCTTTGCCGTCAATAACATAAAATAAGACGTCATGCTCCATCTTGCAGGGCGGTATCTGCTGGCCAGCGGACAAGCAGGTAATCTGCGCCTTAAGATGGCCGTGCTCCAGAAAGACCTTTTTGAAGATCTTGTTCTTTTTAAACTCTGCTAATTCTTTAAGCTCATAAATTTTCAGCATGATCGCGTTTCTCCTTATATATTTTTCTCATAAAACCACGACTTATTCATATAAATATCTTTTCCTTATTCCAGCAGCCTCCTTTTTACTATTTCAATTCCTTAATATTATATCACTATTAATAAATAATTAGTGGGGAGGAGTTTTAAAAAATCAAATCAGCATCGTTCATCTAACAGGGCTCCAGCCTCTTCTCTTCCGTTGACACAACCACTTCCCTAATGCGACAATGGCACAGAGGAGAACACCATGCATAAAAAAACACGACAAACAATCTGGGCTATACTAGTAATAGCGGTAATTATTTCCTTTGCTGTTTTCATGCTTATAGCAGTTCCAGAAGCAACTACGGTTGAAGAAGTGCAGGAGATAAACGAGATTCAGTAACTTGCTGCTACTTTATCATTGTTAAAACCATTTTAAAGGCTTTAACTGCTTTTAAAGCATGCGGATCATTGGCTGGCATTACGAGGACTTCATTAGCTTTGACCTGACACTTTTTGCCTGAGATAATAATCTCCGCTTCCCCTTCGATCACATTAACCATCGCGTCATAAGGAGTAGTATGTTCTGCAATAGTCTGCCCTTGTGCTAAGGCAAACAGAGTTACATTGCCATTGGGTTTATTCATCAGCATCCGACTAACAATCGAACCTTCCTGATAATCAATCAATCTTGCTAATTCCTTAACCTGCCCTGGTGTAAATTTATTGCCTGTCATATATTTTTATTATAGCAGGATTTTTGGGGGAGGACGATACTTAGTCAAATTGCGAAATTTTGCGACTCCTACTCCATTGACAGAAAAAGATAAGGGTGGGAGAATATTATGCTGTGAGTAAAATTGGAAGGCTAAAAAATATGACAAAAAAACAGATAAAAACAATTAGAAAAATCAATGGCCAACAAACAAATGATGGTTTTGCAACTTTATTAAATAATTTCATTTTAAATATAGATGGCTTAGAAGAAACTCTTTCACTAATAATGTTCATTGTTGAAAAGTACAGGGAATTTTCAGCAAATAAATTCTATAAATTTCTCAAAAAACACTCTGTAGAAAAGAAACCCATAAAAGATGCAATTATTTTTAGTATCCCGGGTGAATTATCTAATAAAACAAAAAGACTAGAAAAACGATACTCCCATGCAGAAAAAGCATATGAAATTATTCCTTGTAGCCTAATCACAACCCTAATTAGTCTTTATGACGGATACCTTGGTCACTTAATAAAAAAAATATTACATCAAAAACCTGAAATACTAAAAGCTTCTGACAAAACTCTTCAATTTGCTCAGCTTTTAAAAATCAATTCAATGAAAGAAGCAAAAGAATGTTTCATTGAGCAAGAAACCGAAGGAATATTAAGAGAAAATCACATTAAACAGTTTAAATGGCTAGAAAATAAATTTAATGTACAACTCAAAAAAGATCTTAATGTTTGGCCAATTTTCGTTGAGCTAACAGAAAGAAGGAATTTATTTGTCCATTCTAACGGAATAGTGTCAAGGCAATACCTGAAAATATGTAAAGAGAACCATGTTAATTTAGGTAAGACTAAAATTGGCGACAAGCTTAAAGTGACACCAGAATATTTCAAAAGCGCCTATAGCTGTATTTTCGAAATTGGAACAAAATTAACCCACGTTCTTTGGAGAAAGTCATTCCCTAGTGACATCGAAAATGCAGATAAGAACTTCATTGAAACAACCTTCAATTTATTACAATCAGAGAAATATGAACTAGCAATAATTCTACTCAATTTTATAACAGAGACAAAAGTTGTAATAAAAAAATGTAATGATGAAACTAGGAGAATCTACATTATTAATAAAGCCATTGCTTACAAATTCAGCGGGAACACAGACAAAGCAAAACAAATAATTGAGTCGGAAGATTGGTCGGCCTGCGATGAAACATTCAAATTAGCAGAAGCAATTCTAAAAGATCAGATTAAAAAGGCAATAGAATCAATGAGAAAAATTGGACAACATGGAAAAATTGGTAAAAATGAATATAGGGAGTGGCCATTATTTAAACACTTCAGAAATACTAAAAATTTCAAAAAAGCTTACAAACAAATTTTCAAAGAAACCTTTAGAATTAAAGAAAAAGTACCAAAAACAATTAAAAAATCTAAAAAATAGCTTCTTTTAGATGGCAATCTGGGGTCGGCATTTAGGGGTCTGAGATCTCAACATTTTCTTCCAGAAACACCGAAAAATCCATATTCAGCCAAAATATAGAACAAAAAAGCTACAAAACTAATAAAAAGGAATAAAAATTAGTTAATTCAGTCGCAAATTGCGAAATTTTGTGGCGTTTGGTAAAATGATCATATGGAAAAAAGAGAAGTCATAAATACAAAAATCGGAAAAGTTACAATTTCCGTTCGGAAATCAGAAAAAGATCCAAATCAATATATCCCTATTACTCAATTACCTAAAACCCTACAAGATGGGAAAAAAGGGTTTCAGCGTAGAAGCGCTACAATCCAAGAAATGTGTCACACTCCGGAAGAAGCTTTGCAAAAAGGCAAAAATAATCTTAATGAATTATTAAAACTTCTCTAAAATAGATTTATTCAAAACTCCCCCAACCCTACACCAACCACTTACGATGGCGTTTATAATCAGGCATAATCTCTGCCACTCTATTCCAAAAGCGTTTGGAATGATTGCGTTCAACCAGGTGAACTAATTCGTGGACAATAACATAATCAATGACTTCAGGCGGAGCTAAAATAAGCCGCCAGGGAAAATTAATCGTTCCCTTAGGTCCACACGATCCCCACCTCTTTTTCGCATTCGAAATCTTAATTGATCGCGGTTTTAAACCAGTTAATTCACTAAAATATTGACAGCGCTCGGTAATCCTTTGCTTCGCCAGCTTACGCCAGGCCTGTTTTTCTGCTGAAGAATATACCTGCGGCCTAGGCCGGCTGGAAATTTGAGCAATCTTGCGCTCAATCCAGCGTTTTTTTTGTTGGATAAAATTGTGAATAGCTGATTCAGGCAAACGATGCGGCGCCCTGATAACCAGTTGGGCGTCTTCTGTAACAATTAAAGCCAGACTTTTGCGTTTACTGCGGATTATTTGCGGCATTAAAAGCTTCCTTAATTAACAATTAATCAATTAATAATTAACAACAATGACTTTTTAACTATTATATATAATAACATACCGAAGACATACAACATTGTTAATTGTGTCATTATTAATTCTGCCTCTTTGGATTAAGTATTGAATAAAGAATCTTATTTAATTCTGTAGCTTCTTTCTGTAATAATTTGGCTTCTTCAATATTGGCTTGATTGTTCAAGATATTAGCTTCAAGTATAATTTCTAACCAATATCTTGACTCCCTTGCTTCTTTGTAGGAAATTGAAATTTTGTGAGAAAAGTCTTTTTTTGAAGATGCAGCATCTGCTTCTTCGAGATTTGCGCCTATTGAAGTACCAGAACGAATTAATTGTCTGCCAATTGTCTGGCCAGCAACATCTTTAGGGAATTTCTTAACAAGGTTTATCGTTCTAATAGCGAATTTCTTTGTTCTATCACGAATATCAAACTTCATAAAATACTCCTATAATAATGTGCCGAAGGCACACCACATTATTAATTGTTAATTTTTTAATTATTAATTGCTCCTAAGAATACTTTAGCTTTAAATAAACAAGATAAAGACCCATGGCAAGAGCTAGGGCATTGGCTAGAATAACTGGGACCTCGCCTAAAATTATTCCATAAATCATCCAGAGAAAAACGCCAGCGGAAAATAGGACAAACATTAAGAGTGATAAATCAGCGGTTTTTTTGCTTCTGGCGGCTTTAATCACCTGCGGAATAAAAGAAATAGTTGTCAGCGTTGCTGCTGTGATACCAAGCACAAATTTTATATCCATAAAAAAATGATACAGGAGGTTGAGGGAGAAGTAAAGACTGGAAAGTTTGTTTTTTAAGTTGCTAACTCATAAACAAGAAGCGCATCTGTTCGTTCAGAAATCCCTGCCACCACCACCCCCTCTGGATCAACCACCACACTTCGCCCAATATAAAAATCATCGTCAACCAAATTAACGTAAAAAACATAGGTCTTACTTCTTGTCGACCGATTAATCAGCATTCTCATCCTTCCATCAATCGAATGACCTGAACCATTAATACTTAAAACAACATCTGCCACAGCCCTAATCTCAATTAATTTTGCTGCGTTTGCTTCCCAAAGATCATTGCAAATACTAAGCCATAAACTTGTTTCACCTAGAGTGAAAAAACAAGGAGTTTGTCCTGGGGTAAAAATTTTAGCCTCATCTTTTTCCATTGACACTTTTTCATCCGCATACCCGCTTATACCAGTAACCAAATTAACCTTATCGTAAATATGTTTTATTTCTCCGTCTTGAATAACCGCTGCAGAGTTAAAAATGTTGCCATCCTCGGCAATTCTAAAGAAGCCCACAACCGCAGTAATATCAACAACCTCTGCAGCAAAAGTGTTAAGCATTGACATACCTTCACGAATAGCTGCCTCATTCTTCATTTTATCAACCGTACTGTAACCAGTTAAGGCGGCTTCTGGAAAAATTACCAGCTGAGCACCTTGAGCCTTTGCTTGACCAAGACCCTTTCTGATACTAGTAAGGTTTGCTTGAAATTCAAACAACCGCGAACGCATTTGATACATGGCAATCTTCATGCTTATTTATCAGCACAAAAGTAAGGAAATTTCAGATAAACCAAATAAAGACCCTTTATCAGCCTTGCCCAATGTTATAGCAAAGGGGACTTCGTCCCCTTTGATTTTGCCTTTTCTTTGTTTTCTTAATTAATCTCTAATCCCCTAGTTCCTTTTCTTTTTTAGAAAAAAATAAAAGGAACCAAAAGAAAAAATTGAAGATGTGTCTCCTCGCCTAAAAATAGGGTATCGCCTCGGGCGGCTTCTAAACTCGTCCGCCTGCGGCGAACTCAAACAGTAGAAGCCGCTTTTCCTCGGCGACGCCCTATTTTTTTAACGGCTCGGAGCCAACCATCTTCTTCTCCCATTCGGGAAGGACGTCATCACTAAAGGGAGGAGATGGGAAGCAACCTTGCTCTATTCCCAACAAAAAGATATCATAACTATATGAATCCATGGCAGCAGCTTAATCACCATAATATCTTGAACGCGGTTGAGAAAACACTGGGGAAAAAATTAAGCAATTTGCTTTTACAAAGAAACAGCTACATTAACCGGGTTTATGAGTTGGAAGAATACGATTCAAAAGAAAGAGTGATTGTAAAATTCTATCGGCCAAAACGTTGGACCAAAAAAATGATTTTGGAAGAGCACAAATTCCTTGGGGAATTAGCTGAAAAAGAAATTGCGGTTATTCCACCTTTAGCTTTTAATGGAAAAACCCTTTTTGAGCTAAACTCCGTCCATTACGCCATCTTTCCCAAAAAAGGCGGCCGCGCTTTAGATGAGTTTAATAAAGAAAGTTGGGAAGAAATAGGCAGGCTACTGGCCAGAATCCACTTAGTCGGCGCTACTCACAAGACAAGTCAAAGAATAAAATGGGAACCAGCGGTTGCAACAAAACATCATCTTGAAGTGTTAAATAAAACCGACTACCTCTTGCCTGATTTTCACAAATCATTCAATAATATTGTAGAATTATTTATAAAAAAAGCTGAGCCAAAATTTAAGGGCCAGGAATTTATATTGTTACATGGCGACTGCCATAAGGGCAATCTGATCCACCGCCCTGGCGAAGGTATCTTTATAGTAGATTTTGATGATATCTGCTTTGGCCCGCCAGTACAGGACCTTTTTCTACTCTTACCTGATATACCTGATAATTGCGAAAATGAGTTGACCTGGTTTTTTAAGGGTTATGAAACTTTTCGACCGTTTAACCGCAAATCGCTTGAGCTTTTTCCCCTCTTACGTGCCATGAGAATTATCCATTTTGTATCCTGGTTAGCGATACAAAGCCATGATCCTGATTTTAAAACCCATTTCCCCGAAGCAGGCATTGCCCGTTATTGGAATGTATTAATTAAAGAACTACAAGAAGTGGTTTATCAAACCTTCTAAAAAATGACGGATTAAGAAACTATTAAATTTTGTGGCGCTTAATCTTCTACATCAGTAAATTCTTCAGCATCCACATATGGCACAGTTCGTCTGCCAAAGATTGCTAAGACTTTACCTGTTAGATAACCAGCCAAAATCGCGATTACCACTGAAATAATAATTCCTGTCAGCTGCACACTGCTATCAATCCCTTTAACCACAAAAATAGCTGCCAGACCACCCATTAGTCCGGGTAGACCGTGCAGATTCATTACTCCGCAGGTATCAACTGTTTTAAATTTTTCTTGAATCTTTGGTAAAAGCACAGCAAAGCCATAGGTTGAAAGCACTCCAGCCACAATACCGACCACAAAAGCCGTGCTGGGACCAGTGCGATCACAAACCGAACCAATCGCCACACCACCAGCTAAGGAAGCATTAGCAATATCAGCAATAGAAATTTTTCTTCTTAAGACTATTGTTGCAAAATAAGTCGCCAGCGTTGCCCCGCAAAGAGCAATCACCACGTTAAGAACGGTTAAAGGAACAAGTGAAGGCACTACCAACGCCGCGCAAAAGCTGGGCCAAAAAATCCAAAGAACCATACTACCCAGCATAGAAAATCTATCGCTGGTAGCATCTGCTTCAATCGGAGTATCAAATTCTTTTTTGGTTGTCATTGTGATAATAACGCCCAGGCCAAAAAGTGCGCCAAAAGCGTGAATTAAAATCGAGCCGCCAGTATCAGTAATAGCGCCTTGAGACATTAAACCCAACCCTCCCGCAGTCAGTATCCATTCGTTTAACATATAAAATGGTATAAAAAGTAAACCTAATAATAAGTATTGGGCCATTTTTAGTCTACCTAGCAACGCTCCAGCACAAATTAATAAACTAGCCGCAGCAAATTCTGCCAGGATCAATCGGTCTATTTCCAGAGTGTGTGGTTCGCCAAAGATTCCTAGACTATTGATTACTATATATAGGGGGATTGCCAAGCTAACCAGTAAATAGGTAGCAGTTACAGCAGAGCGGCCATATTTTTTTACAAACACCATCAAGAAACCGAATCCAACCAGCAGCATGGCCATTATATGAATAGCCCGACTATATTTTTGGACCGCAACAATAGATGACAGACTCTCGGCTCCAAAACTAGTACCAGCAAACATGATCAAACCAAACAAAGCCAATGGTAACGCTAAAAGCCAACGAAAACTTTTCATAACATATTTCCTTTCTTTGGAAAAATTAATTTTATCATCTTTTATTTTGGATTACCTTATTTCTTTTAACTACAAGCTGAAAGTTTTTTAAGACAATTTGCTACTGGGTTTTCACCCCTTCCAACTTCAAAAACGGATATTTAGTATAAAGTTCGTTCAAAACCTCATCTAAAGAAGCGTTGCCTTCAACAGCTAGGCGAACATACCAAGCATTCATATCGTTTACAATAGCACTCCATTTTTCCCAGGCTTTTTTATTACGGTTAAAACTCAAATCACGAATGCGTTCTGCTGGGTCTTGTGCCTCAATAAACCCCATATTGGTCCTAAGCGCCAAAAGCATCCTCATGTTATCCAGCTCTGTCTCAACCTTAAGCAAATAATACTCTTGAGAACTAATCGGTGCCTGCTCGCGCGGCGAAAACGGCAGAGGCAGAAAAAGCCACAAGACAACTAATATACACCCAACAATTATTGCTCCCACAGTTACCATAATATTTAATTTTTGCTTATCCATAACTCCTCCTTTTTAATTAAACCAAATTTTTATCATGAACAAAAGCGACCCTCACCCGCAACTGACTATCAAACAATTGTTGCAACTTCTGCTCAACCACTCTGTGTATTTCATCCATTTGACCAACAGAACAACTGCTGGCAGGATCATCAGCCACAAAGCTGATCTCATAAACTAGCTCCCGCCCTGATTTACCTAAACGCAAAACAACATCTGCAAATCCTCTTTTTTGCGCAATCTCTTTGAGCGCCTCATGTGAAGCAGTATAAACACTTTTTTCCGGCGCCATAATTAGCGTCCCCCTGATCCCTCCAATAAGATTAACCAGCGGCTCTCTGACAAAAAACAAAACAGCAACTATTACCATTAATGGATCCACATATCTGGCATACTGTTCATACCCAGCCAGCTGAAAAATATAACCAATAGAGAAACCAATTAAAACGGCAAGGCTTAGTAGAGTATCCATTAGCCACTGCGTCCCTTGCGTTTTGACTAAGTCTGATTTAGGAACGTATTTCTTGCCGGAGTAAACAATATAATACCAGGCGATAAAACAGCCTAATACGCCAATAATGGCATAAATTATCCCGGACAAACTGTTCATTTCATGCCCGCCGGAAAAAAGAGTAATAACAGCGCTACTAAAAGCTTTTAGACAGATAATAATTAAAACAATCGAATGGACCATAACAACCATCGGCTCAATCTGCGCCCGGCCAAAGGGAAAATTTTTATCTTTACCTTTAGCAATACTCCAGGCAGCATAAGAATAAAGACCAACCAAAACTAAACTGATAAAAGAATAGATTCCGTCAAACATAATCATCTGGGAACCGACTAGCCAACCCCAGACCAAGGCTAATAAGGCAAAAAATAAAGCTCCGCAGGCGGAGAAGGTTAAAATATTTTGTTCATGCCGTGTATTCATTTATTCCCTGCCACCTTTCGATAAGCGCAATCATTGTAACAGACAAAACAACCAATATCAGATTATTTTAAAAAATCAAAATACATAGCAACTAGTAAGGCAACGGCTGATATAGCAAAGATAAAAAAATAATTTATTCTCTCTTTTTCCGATCTAAGATTACATAAAATGGCAGCAATCAAATTGTACTGCTCTTCGGAAAAATTTTTTCGCTCATTAGCTAAGCCAATAAGGTTTTCTTTATCAATAATGTTTGCCGTTGAACGATTAAGGCTAAATTTATACATAAAAAACACTAAAAAACCACCCACCCCAATATACCAGGCAATTTTCCCATAAAGAAGGTTAATCCCTATTAAAACCGTTACAATCCGCACCGCCACAGTCGCTATCAGCCCAATAACAAAAAACATCCAAGCAACAAAAGAATCGCTGCAGCTTTTTTTCTGAACACAATTAAAACATTTTTTATCTTTCATATAATATAATTATAACACTTAAACGGAATAGCGCTTAAATTTGTGCCGCCTTACGATAAGCACAATAATCGCAATCAGGACTGGATTCTGGAATAGAATCACCTTGCAAACAGTTATAAATTTCAACAATGGTTGGCTCAACCCAATTATCTTTGCCAGTATAAGGAATAAGCGTAATATCAAATTCTAGTTTAGCATTAAATTTTTTGCGGTCAGCGCGGCCATTGCAGTAGACAAAATAACCAGTATCAGAAACTTTTAAATTATTTTGCCGCAGCAGCCATTGGTAAACTTCCATCTGCCGCTTATAGCCATCATGCCAATCTTTATTAAGTTCAGTAATCTCTCCTGCAGTAGCCGTCGCCTTATAATCCACTACAATATATTCTTGATCTGAATTTTGCCACAGATCATCGATTGCCCCAAAAATTAGTAAATTAGTTGGCTTGTGTAAAAATTGGATCCCAGTAAAATTGTGGCGCCATTTATCCAGATCATCATGCGGCACTGGCCGGGCATCAACCTTATATTTTTCAATTAAAGGATGTTTTATCCCTTTTTTGCGACAGAGATCAAACTCCCGTTTAAGCAAAGTATCAACTGCGCTGTTTAAGGCAAAGGGAAAACCAGGTGGTCGGCCTACGCCAAGCTTGCGATCTAAATAAAAACAGTGGGGACACGAGAGAAACAAATCAATTTTGCTGCGGCTAAGTTTAAAAGGAGTGGTGCTGGTTGGATCGTAGAGATTTCTGGTTCTTTGGGCATTATAATACTTTGACATAAAAGTATTATAACACAGCCCACAGTTTGGGCATAAAAAAAGACCCCAGTTACTTTACGTAACAAGGGCCTTAATTTTTAATTACAACTTAAGACTTAGAACCTGTCTCTGCGTTCGAATTTTCCGCCACTTCGTCCGCCAGGTCTTTCAGTCCTAGGTCTAGCTTCGTTACATGTGATTTCACGTTCGCCCCATTTATAACCACTCATTGCAGCTATAGCTTTAGGTGCGTCAGCATCTTCCATGTCAACAAAACCAAATCCTTTGGACCGGCCAGTCATATTATCAGAAATTACACGAGCTGATAAAACAGTACCGAATTCAGCAAATTTTGCTTCTAAATCGGCGTTGCTAACAGTCCATGGTAAATTTCCTACAAATAAACTTTTCATATGATATATCTCCTTTAAATTAATTTCCTGTGATTAATAGAATGTGAGGCCTAACATGAGGTCCTAACACGATTAAAATACAGCGTCTTAAAATCCTTGTCCATTAATTTCGACTTTTCACTCCAGACATATTATACCATGCTGAGCACAATCCTGTCTAGGGGTTTTTTCCTTATTTCTCATATTATGCTATAATGAAGCCTGCTTCTTTTAAATCCCATGAAAAAAATCATTAACATTGCTATTATTGCCCACGTAGATCACGGTAAAACTACCTTGACCGACCATCTTTTGCGTCAAGGCGGCGCTTTTACCGACCGCGACGAAGTCCAGGACCTGGTTATGGATTCTAATGAACTGGAACAAGAGCGCGGGATTACTATTTTTTCTAAAAATTGCTCAATCCATTACAAAGATTATAAGATAAACATTGTTGATACTCCCGGTCACGCTGATTTTGGCTCTGAAGTAGAACGAGTCTTAAAAATGGTAGACAGTGTACTGCTTTTAGTTGACGCCCAAGAAGGCCCTATGCCCCAAACCAAATTTGTTTTGTCAAAATCGCTTAAGCTGGGACTGCGGCCCATCGTGGTAATCAATAAAATAGATAAGAAAAGCCATCAGGCCGAACAAGTTATTGACCAAGTCTTCGATCTATTTGTCAGACTTGACGCTGATGACAATCAGCTGGACTTCCCTATCATTTATACCATCTCCCGCGAAGGCATTGCCAAGCACAATCTTGATGACGAAGGAACAGATTTAACACCGCTTTTTGATACTATCTTAAAACATGTTACTCCCTACCCGGATTTAAGCCAAAAACCGCTTCAAGTACAAGCAACCAACCTGGCTTACAATGATTATGTTGGCCGTATTGCCATTGGCCGAGTCAGCAGCGGCCGGCTGGGAATAAATTCAAATATCGTGGTCTGTAAAACAGATGGAAAAGTAGTTCCGGCAAAAATCACCAAGCTTTCTGTTTTTGAAGGCCTAAAACAAGTAGAAGCTGAAGAAGTTAACTGCGGAGACCTGGTGGCAATCGCCGGCATCCCGGATATCACGATTGGCGATACTATTTCTTCGGCCCAAGATCCAAAACCCCTCCCCCCTTTAAAAATAGATGAACCAACCTTGACCATGGATCTCTTGGTTAATGATTCGCCTTTTGCTGGCAAAGAAGGTAAATACGTTACCAGCCGCAATTTAAGAGCAAGGCTGGAACGCGAACTGCAAACTGACGTTGGCCTACAACTTGAAATCTTAAATGGTATAGAGGGTTTTAAGCTTTCTGGCAGAGGAGAGCTGCATCTTTCTATTTTATTGGAAAAAATGCGGCGCGAAAACTATGAAGTGCAGGTAGCACAGCCTAAAGTAATTTTTAAAACTATTAATCACGAAAAAATGGAACCAATTGAGCAAGCCGTGATCTCTGTACCAGATAAATATTCTGGAACAGTAATTGAAATGATGGGCAAGCGCCGTGGCGAAATGCAGGATATGGTCAGCAAAAATAAAAGCACTACTTTAACTTTTCTAGTGCCCACCCGCGGCTTATTGGGCTTTAGAGCAGAATTTATTATGAACACCAAAGGCGAAGGCATCTTAAACCATTCTTTTCATAAATACGAACGTTACAAAGGCGAAATTTCTAAACGACAAAATGGCGTGCTGGTTTCCGGAGTAAAAGGCAAATCTGCTTCTTATGCCTTAAATAATTTACAAGACCGCGCCCGCTTATTTATTGGCCCAGGAACCGATGTTTACGAAGGCATGGTCGTGGGAGAAAACTCGCGTAACATGGACATGATGGTTAATCCCTGCAAAGAAAAGAAACAAACCAATATCCGCGCTTCAGGAGCAGACGAAGCCATCCGGCTTACCCCACCAATAATTTTGAGTTTGGAACAGGCTTTGGAGTTTATTGATGACGAAGAATTAGTGGAAATCACTCCAAAAAGCATCCGCTTACGCAAAAAACAACTGGACGAGAACAAAAGAAAAAGGAGCAAAAAATCATGAAAACAAAAATTGCACTTATCGCCTCAATCCTTATCCTGTCTCTAGTTCACACAAGCTTTGCCTGCACCGAGTTTACTGTAAAAGCTAAAGACGGCAGCGTTGTTATTGGCCGCTCCATGGAATTAGCGATAGATACTCAATCTCGCATTTGGTTTTATCCAAAAGGAGAATCACACACTAGCGTTATACCTAAAAAAGGCAACGGCATTAGTTGGACTTCTAAATATGCTTTTTTGGGTATTGATGCTTTTGGCGAAAAAGAATTAATGCTGGATGGGATTAATGAAAAAGGCCTTGCAATGGAAGCTTTGTTTTTTAGCGGGGTCAAGTACCAGGAATATGTAGCTGATAAATCTATTGCACTTAATGACCTGGGAGTTTGGCTGCTGGGCAGCTTTGCCACTGTTGATGAAGTAAAACAAGCGCTTCAAGATATTAATATAATAGGCGTTTATGTAAAAAAGCTGCACGCAGTACAAGGTTTACATCTCGCAGCACACGATGCTCAAGGTAACAGTATAGTAATTGAATTTGATGAAAACGGAAACAGAACAATCTCTGATAATCCGCTGGGTGTAATGACCAACCGCCCTTCAATTGACTGGCAGCTAAATAATTTAAGAAATTATATTAATTTGGACAATTATGATAATAAACCTAAAAAACTGGGAGCCATAGAAATCGAATCCACTGGATCAGGCAACGGCTGGCATGGAATCCCAGGAGATTGGACCCCACCCTCTCGTTTTGTGCGAGTAGCTTTGTTTGCCAATAAAGCTCCTCAACCAAAAAATGTTTCAGAAGCCATTACTCTTGCCAACCATGTGCTATATACTGTAGATATTCCACATGGTTTAATTGTAATTAAGGAACCTCTTTGGCAAACTGTTTCAGAACAAACACAATGGGTGGTAATGAAAGATTTAGCCAATCAAAAACTTTATTACCGTTCTTACAATGATGGTGCTTTAAGAGTGATTGACTTAAATAAACTGGTGCAAACATCAGGCAAAGGGTTTAGCCCCATCCCCATCGAGAATGAAGCAACTATAATGGATGTAACCGCTAAACTAATGAACTAGTTTAGCTCCTTCTTTCCATTTCAGTCTTCTCTCATTTAAATCTTTAGCCTTAACTGACATTGCTTCAAGAAAAGCAGGAGTAACAATATGCGGCGTGATTACCACCATAATTTCTCTTTTTTCAGAAACCAGCTCTGTTCTTCTAAATAATGTCCCCAAAAGAGGAATACTAGAAAGAAGCGGAATGCCTATTTCGGTTTGAGTAGTATAATTTTTCATTAATCCACCAATAACAATACTTTGACCGTCTTTGACTAAGACTTCGTTTTTAGTTTCTGTAGTATTTTCCTGCGGCAAACCATTACTCACCTGCCCTTCGCTGACAGAAGGATAAATCGTCATTCTAATATAACCATCATCACTAATATGAGGAGTAAATTTTAATTTGGTACCTACTGCTAAATAATTAACCTGCTGCAAAGTCCCGGTAGTAGTAGTAAGCAAAGTAAGGTAACCATATTTTGAGCCGATTAAGATTTCTGCTTCTTTATGGTTTAAAGCAGTAATCCAGGGAGAAGCAACTAAATCATAACCAATAACCTTTTCTAAGCCAGAAAGATAAGCTTCGGTGTTTCCGCTTAAAATCTGGGCATACAAACCTAAGCTGGTAACCCCAGAAGTAAGTACCCCGGTAGTTAACTGTTGAGCAAAATCATTTGAATTACTTTGATTATAAACCCGCCAGTTCATGCCCAAAGAACCATCCATCGCTTCAAATACTTCATACCCTGCTTTTCTTAAACGAAAGGCAATCAATTTTAAAATATCCGCTTCATCTTCTATTATTAAAATCCTTTTTTTCATCATATCTTTATTCTATGGGTAAGGTAAAGCAAAACCTGTTTCCCTTACTCATTGGCTCATACCATATCTCTCCACCATGCGCCTCAATTATTTCCTTGGAAATTGCCAAGCCTAAACCTGTTCCGCCTATTTTTCTATTCTTATCTTTACCAAAGCTAGAGTATTTTTTAAATAAATCAGGGACAATATCTTCCCTAATTTTCATACCCGTATTATCAATCATTATTTTTATAATTTTGCCTCTAGAGTCTTTTTCTGCAAAAACACTCACGCCACCCTCCTCGGTAAACTTATAAGCATTATTTAAAAGATTTAACATTACTTGGGATATTCGATCCCCATCAATCTTTATATTAGGAATATTTTTAGCATATTGTTTTTTAAGATATAAGCCTTTCTTTTGAATTATTTTTTCTTCCACCTCTATTACTTGATCTATAATTTCAATCAAATTTCTCTTTTTAAAATCAAATACTATTTTCTTTTGTTCCAATTTCGAAAAATCAAGAACATCATTAATTAAACGGCTCAAACGATTTAGATTTCTTTTTGCGATTTCTAAAAACTCTTTTTGTTCTGTATTTATTTCTCCTGCTTCTCCTTCAAATACAATATTAATTCCTTCTATAATCGCAGTAAGAGGGGTACGCAATTCATGCGATACCATTGAAGTAAAATCACTTTTTAATTGGACTAGCTCTTCAAGCTCCTTGTTTCTTTTGGCACGATTTTCTTCATCCTGTCTTCTATTTGTAATATCATGTAAAATAGCAACTTCTCCCAAACGCTTTCCTTGGGCATTTTTTATCGCAACCGCATCAATCTCAAAGAGCATCTTTTTACCAGCAACAGTTTTCGCCTCTACTTCGTAAGGAGGAATATTAATACCCATTTTTCTTTTAACAAAGTTTGCCAACATTAAGGCTAGACTTTTGGCCGTAAAAACATGAGAAAGCATTCCAAGGTTTTTACCAACAAGATCCTCTTTTTTGTGACCAGTTAAAACAGTTGCCCTATAATTAAAATCAATAACTTTGCCATTATTATCTATATAGACCAAAATATCATTCGAAGCCTCAAAAATTAGGCGGTATTTTTCTTCGGACAAAAGAAGCGTTTCTTCTGTTCGTTTTTGCTCAGTAATATCTTCTCCAGAACTCAAATGTGCTGTAATTTTCCCCGAAGCATCTCTTAGATCCACATTGTGCCATGCAATCAACTTTTCTTTTCCGTTTTTTGCAACAATTTGATTCTCATAATATTCAACTGGTGCAAGCTCCCCCGCAAGTATTTTGTTGGAAACAATTCTTATTTCTTTTCTTAACCTTTCAGGAACAAAAGTATCAAACCAGTTTTTGCCAATAATTTCATTCTCTTCGTAACCCAATATCTGACAACCTTTTTTATTAATTAAAGATACTTTTTCATCCACCCCAATAACAATTAGCATTATATTGGCAACATCAAGATATCTTTGTGACAGATCTCTTTCTTGAATAACTAACTTTTTCGTTTTTTTGCGCTCGGAGATGTCACGAATACTACATTGAACTACTTTTTTGTGATCAACACCATAAACATTGCTTGTGAATTCTACACTAAGTTCCTTTCCTGCTTTTGTTTTAAATGATAAATCTTCACAACAGACATAACCTTTATTTTTTAATTGTTCAAAAGCTTTTTTGTTTGCCAGAATATTTTCTAAAAAATCTATTTCCCAAACAAGCTTATTTATTAACTCGCCATAAGAATATCCTGATTTTGCAAGTAAAGATGGATTCACATCTATTATCTGCCCATTTTGCGCATCTAATATTAGTAACCCATCCCGGGTCGACTCAAAAAGCCGCCTATAGGTTTTCTCAGAAATATCAAGGCGCCTTAAAAGCTCTTTTTCTTTTTCGTGTTCAATTGCAATTTCTTGAAGAGGCTTCTCGCTTGCTTCGTATTTTTCAACTACATAGTGAAATATGCCTATTGATATTAATACAAAAACAGATCCAAAAAACAACAAACGAGAAAACACTACATCCAAGTCAAACAAATGAGTACCGACAATTAAAGATTTTAAATAAATAGCGTAATTTACAATAAAAAATAAAACTAAAACCGAAAGAATTAACCATAATAAAGTAAACTTCTTTGCCTTAGGAATAAAAAATATTCTTCGAAGAATAAGTAATGAAAAAATAAAAAATATTATTGCCAAGCTTATCAGAAAAATACTCACCGGCTCTTCTCCTTTATTCCTTTAACATTCTAATAGTTTCTTGATCTTTCCCAGCAACTCTTCAGGTTGATAAGGTTTTCTTAAGTAATCATCCGCCCCAGAAGCATATCCAGCATTTTCTTCTATTTTGCTATCTCGGCAGGTAAGCATAATTATACGAATATTTTTATACTCGTCATCTGTTTTAAGATCTTCGCATATTTTATAGCCATCTACTACAGGAAGTATCAAATCTAAAACAATTAAGTCAGGCTTTGTTTTTTTTGCTTTTTCTAATCCCGATTTACCATCAACAGCCAAGTCAATTATATATCCTTCTCGCTCTAGTCTTTTTTCAATCAAGCTCGCCACATCTTTTGCGTCTTCAATCACCAGAATCCTCTTTTTCGATGACATATGTATCCTCTTTAATATAAATTAGCGCTCAATTTAAACAACTGCCGAAAAGTAAGCCAAGCCTTGGACGCGACCCTTATCTTGCTCTCTCCTTCAACCCGATAAATATGCTTAACCGGAATTTCCACAATATTGTATTTTAACTTTTTGGCAGCAATAGCAGCCGCAACATTAAAAGAATAAAAATCAAACGGGATATAGCGCAAGCTTTCCATAAAAACCTTCTTTCGAACCAAGCGAAAAGAAGAGTTTACATCTTTAAAATTCATACCAAACATTATTATTATCAGCAGGCGCAACATAAAGCTGATCAGTTTTCTTAAAAAAGAAGCCTTGCGGCTTTTACGGCAACCAATTACCATATCTACCGCAGAATAATCATAAGCGTATTTTATCAGCTTATCAAAATCATTGGGATCATACTGATAATCTGAATCAGCCTGAATAATCCAATCCCCATAAGCATCAACTAATCCCGTACGCAAAGCCATGCCGCAGCCTTCATTTTTTTTCTTGTGAATAACATGAATATTAAATTTTGAGGTTAAACGGTCTAAAATTTCAGGGGTTTTATCGGTGCTTCCATCATCGATTACAATAAACTGCACTGTCAGCGCCAGCATCTTAAGCTCTCTTATGTAATCAGTAATAGTACGCTCAATTATATTTTCTTCATTATAAACCGGCATTAACAATGATATTTTCATAATTAAAGATTAACCTTTATTGTGTCAAATTGAACTGGACTTTGCAACTTATTATTATAAACTTTAATTGTGATTTTTTTGTAATCAGATAGAGAAACAGGAACATCCAATGCCTCCCCTGTCACAAAAATAACCGCTATTTCATAATTATAATCGCTAAATTCTTGAGAAAAGGCGGTTTTAGCCTCACTTGAAATATCAGTAAAGTTTTTAGCCAAACTTTCTTCCATTTTACCCTGCGCTAAGGACTGTGCAATGGTAAGTGTTTCCGACTTTTTAGTTAAATTACTGCTATTAACAAAAACAACCACTCCAACCGATAAAAAAACCAGCATTATTGCCGTAGCTACTATTATTTCAATTAAAGTGAAGCCTGCCTGCCGGCAGGCATGGCCTTTATTTTTCATTGTTTAATAGGGATATTATAACCCTTTGCTAACTAATATGCTATAATTTTAAGCATGATAAATTTTCCGGTAAATCCACAAAAACAAGAGCAATTACAAAGACGCTTGGATAAATTAAACATCAAAGAAAAAGATGTAATTGAAAAATTTATCCGCTCCAGCGGACCAGGCGGGCAAAATGTTAATAAAACTTCTAGCTGCGTTTATTTAAAACATATTCCAAGCGGGATTGAGGTTAAATGTGGTAAAGAGCGCTCCCAAGCCCTAAATCGCTTTTTAGCCTGGCGCCTTTTAGCTGAAAAAATTGAAGAGCAAATGCTAAAAATTAAATCTGAACGACAAAAAAAGGTTGAAAAAATCCGCCGGCAAAAAAGAAAAAGATCAAAACGAGCCAAAGAAAAAATTCTCAAGCAGAAAAAAATAACTTCTCGAAAAAAGAAATCACGCAAAATTAATCGGGACGATCTACTATAAGGCCTTGGGGATCACGTAGTCTCCTGATTTTTTCCTTAATTCTTCTAATTTTATTTGTTCTTTATCAAGAGTATCAAATAAAACCTTAGGGGTATTAGGGATTTTAGCGTAAACATCTTTAATTCTTTTGATTTTATCCAGATTTTCCGGGATTCTTAACTTAAACTGTTCTTCATAAAGTTTTTCCGAATAATCACGTTTAAGCACTTGCTGAAATAATTTTTTCAAATCAGCATATTTTGGAATATAGCCTAAAGGAGTTTCAATAGCTTCAACTTCATTATGCACTCGCAGCTCCATCCACTTAAGCCAAACTCGTTTATCATCTTTGGCGCTAATATAATTACCTTCTTTATCTTTTAAGAAATAGTTAACTGCAAAAATATCCGGCACTTTTTTAAGGTTTTTGCCAAACTCTAAATAGTTATTAATATAAGCCCCAAGTGGAATAGCCACAAAATCAAGGTTTGACATAAGATTAAACTTACGCACGCCAGCTTTGCCCAGAGTAGCAGCAGTAGTTTCAGATTCTAAAATTGCCCCCATGGTAAGCACGCCATGTTGCCAATTAAAAGCTTGTCGAACCGGGACCCAAGTATCAGAATCTCGGCCACCATAAATCACTCCACCCACTTCTACTCCACTCGGATCATCAGCTTTTGGATCACGATTTGCCAAAGCGCTAATCTTGATCGTATATCTGGCATTCATATGGGCAAACTTGATTTCATTGCCTTTTTGATCTTTTTTACCTGTCATCCATTGACCAGAATAATTAATTCCTTTTTGAGGAAGCTCCTTTTCGTCCCCTAACCAGCGCGGGATACCACCATCAACTATTAGAATATTAGAAAAAATCACTTCGCCAGGTGTATTTAATACTTTGTAGATTACTGGATCGTCTTTTGGGTTAACATCACGGATAATTCCAAATATTCCGCTTTCAACATTGGCAGCATAAAGAGCCCCTTTTTTGTTTCTTAAATAAGCAATATCATCACCAATAATAGATTCTCCTTCTACCATAGAAGTAGAGGTCTTACCGCAAGCACTAGGAAAAGCTCCGCTAAAATAAGTAACCCTGTCTTTTGAACCATGTACTCCCATAAGAAACATATGCTCTGCCAACCAGCCTTCTTTGGCAGCTTTAGCAATAGCTAGCCGCAGAGAAAGTTTTTTAAGGCCAACGGTATTTCCCGCGTATTGAGTATTAGTACTAAAAACAATCTTTTCTTGTAAATCTATATAGACTCTGCGCTTATCAATATTTTTACTGACTCCATTTTCTAATTCACCAGCAGTATGCACGTATCTAAAAAAGTCTTCAGAATTGCCTTTTTTCTTAAATTGTTCATACCCGCTGCGATAGAGAATATCTTCAGAATGAATAACATAGCTAGAATCAGTTATTTGCAAAGCAGGAATGGAAAACTCAGAGTTGGTCGGACCTAAACAGAAAAAACAAACATACATTTCTTTGCCTTGCATGCTATTTTTTAAATAACCATGTACTTCTTTAAGCCCTGCTTCTCGATCTGTTGAATTGATATTGGCACCAAGATCTACCCCTGGTGGAAGAAGATACTTAGTATTGGCTTTATCTCTAGCTTGATCAAAAAAACTATCAAAGTGAATAGTGTGACCTTTTGTTTTAAGCTTTTTTTCTTCTCCGTTCTCAATGGTTTTATCTTTAATATATTGTGCGTCTTCGGCAGAATCAGTCCGCACAAAAACCGAAGCTGGATTACAATGCTCCACATATTTGGCTACCAAAGCCAGCACATGGGGATTGTTTAAATCCAATAACTTCTTATAATTTTTCTCTCCACATTTTTCTTTTAATAATTTCATAATTTTTCCTCCAAGAGATCATTATAACCGAATATACAATATTGGGCAATGGGAAAAGTATATCAGTAGATCAGAGAATCAGTAGGCAGGATATCAGTAAATCAGAGAATCAGATTTTTCTGTTCTATTAATACCGTTTTCTCCTATCTTGTACGCCTCACATCCATAATTACCCATTTACCAAAACCTTTTCTTAAACTATAGGTATTATAACGCTTGCGCATGGCTAGTTCTTTGGTCGGCTCCAAAACTGAAGGGATGCCAACTGGAGTAAATTCAACATCTACCTTAGCCTCGCTACCATCAATTGTCTCTTTTAATAATTTGTAGCTTTTTATATCAATCAAATTAGAAATAAATAAAACTTTTACTATTACAGGCTTGCTAAAGCAATATTTTTCAATTTCCTTTTTTATTTTATCTGGAACCGGCCTTTTAAGACCAATGGTTATCTCTAGCATGTGATCCACGGTTTTAGTGGGGGTCATTCTTGGTTCCGAGACAAATTTATAAACATAACTCAAACCTACTATTATTAAGATGAAGATTATAAAATTTCTCATAATCGAATTATAACATGGGAATTGACCAGATTTGGTCATTTTAATCATATTTTTGATTGTTTTACGTTTGAATCACCATGGCAACAACCTTGCTCATATAAATAATAGGAGGTGAAAAATGCAACCAGAAAAAAACAAGTTTGTTGCTGGATTTGAAAAATTATGGGTTTGGCAAAAAGCGCACCAATTAATGATTGAAATTCATAAATTAGCAAGGAGTTTACCAAGAAGCGAACAATTTAGAAAAAGAGATCAAATTGAAAGGTCTTCCTCTTCTGTCCCAGACAATATCGCAGAAGGACATACTAGTTATTATTATCAAGACAAAATAAAAGGTTTTAATATTGCTAGAAAAGAAGCCGGAGAAACTCAAAATCATCTAAGAGCTTTAGAAGCAAAAAAATATATTTCCCCTGTTATTAGTCAAGAGCTAATGGAACGATATGAAGAAGTTATCAGAGGAATCAATGGATACATTAACTGGGTTAGAGGTAAACGAAGTACAAAAAGATAATTTTATTTTTTCTGATAATCTGCTATTCTGATCCACTTCCTACTGATCCCCTGATCCTCTGATATGCTCATCTCATAAACGGTGGCAGTTCAATCCGCTCTTTATTACCATTTAAATTAGGCTTGCCAGCTGTACGCGGGCGAAGAAAAGGAAGGTCTTCTTTTTCTTTTTTAGGTGAATGTTTAAATCCAGTAGCAATTACAGTAACGGTTAAATCACCTTGCAATTTTTCATCGATCACCGCACCAAAAATAATATTAGCATCTGGGTCAACTGCATTATAAATAACTTCAGCGGCTTCATTAACCTCATACAAGGTTAAATCAGAACCACCGGTAACATTAAAGATAACTCCTTTAGCTCCGGTAATAGTTTCTTCAAGTAACGGTGAAGAAATTGCTGCTTCAGCTGCTTCCACTGCCCGGTTTTCGCCAGAAGCAGTACCAATCCCCATCATAGCTGAACCAGCTTCATACATAATAGTGCGCACGTCAGCAAAGTCTAAGTTAATTAAGCCAGGAACCGTGATTAAATCGGAAATGCCTTTTACTCCCTGGCGCAAAACATCATCGGCAATTTTAAAGGCTTCAATAATAGAAGTTTTTCTTTCAACTACATGGAGTAATTTGTCGTTAGGAATAACAATTAAAGCGTCGACTTTTTCTTTCAGCATGGCCACACCGGTTTCAGCTTGAGAAATTCTGACCGGACCTTCAAAACGAAATGGTTTGGTAACTACGCCGACTGTTAAACAACCAACCTCTTTAGCCACTTCTGCAATTACAGGAGAAGCACCAGTCCCCGTTCCACCACCCATTCCAGCAGTTATAAAAACCATGTCTGCACCGTCTAGCGCAGCTTTGATATCTTCACGCGATTCTTCGGCAGCTTTTTGTCCCGTATCAGGATTAGCTCCTGCGCCAAGACCTTTGGTAAGTTTTCCGCCGATTTGTAGTTTGTGGTCAGCTAAAGAAACGTTTAAAGCTTGAGCATCAGTGTTTACTCCCCAAAACTCAACTCCCTTAACGCCACTACCAATCATGCGATTGACCGCGTTAGTTCCACCACCACCAATACCAAGCACTTTTATAGTCGCAAAACTCTGACCGTTGCGCTCATTCATCATCATATGCGATTATTGTATCATACCCTTTCTTAAAATCAAATTATTTGAACTTAATTACCGGGTAGTCTGGATAGCGCACATCCACATAGATAACCCGATCCCATTTACCCGCAATTTCCGGCAATAAGGTTTGAAACACTCCCATTTTTTTAGAAATGTTATTTGCGTCCCCTACTTTTACTTTTAGCAAATCATCTAATAAAAAATTGATCTTAGATAAATTCCCCAGCTCAATCTGCATGCTGCGTAATTCCAGATAAGGAGACAGTTTATTAATAATGTCTGATACTACTTGGGCAGCTTTACTATCAATACGATCCTTTTGCCAAATATCGCTCTGCCGCATACCTGTTACCACTGGCAACTCTTCAACATTAGTTATATCCAAACGAAGATTGGGATTACGATTTAGAACTATCCCTTCCTCATCAATAATAATTGAACGCTGGGGGAAAATAATGGCAGCCATTGGCTCTCTTTCTTCAATATTAATTAAAATAGTTGCCGGCGGAATACGGTAGAAGCTAGCTTTTTTTATGGGAGTAACTTTTTTTAAGTTTGATCGCGCGCGAGATAAATTAGCAAAAAATAAATTTTCGGACAGAGGCACTCCAGCTAAAGCCCTTATCTCTTCAGGAGCAAGCATGCCGCAACCATTAACCACTACTTCTCTAATTTCAAAAATTGGGAGTTGGATCACATAAATACCACCAAAAATTAAAATTGCCAGAAAAATCAAGAAGGTAAAAAATCTAATCTGTAGAGGTTTCTTTTTTCTTATTCTCTTTTTTTTCTTTGCCATTTAAAAAGCGCTCTCAAGTATCTTGAGAACTAACTGGTCAAAAGAAATTCCCGCATGCTTGGCCTGGGCCGGAAGATCAGACTGGTCCGTCATGCCGGGAATAGTATTTACATCATGCACGTAGGGAATATTATCCTTGCCTACAATCATGTCAACTCGGCAAAGCCCATAACAACCCAAGGCTTTGTGGGCGGCTAAGGCTATTTCCTGCGCTTTTTTATAAATGTTTTCTGGTAAGCGGGCTGGCAGAATAAAATCAGTCATGCCGGCAGTATATTTTGATTCGAAATCATAAAATTCATTGTGCGGCACTAATTCTAAAACCGGCAGGGCTTGCACATCTTTCCAAGTGCCAATTACTCCGACGGTAATTTCTGTTCCTTCAATATATTCTTCCACAAAAACATCTTTATATTCATCTACAGTAGTTTTTAAGATCTCTAAAAAACTTTCTTTATTCTTAATCAAGGAAACTCCAAGACTTGAGCCTTCGGAAGTTGGTTTTAAGATTAAAGGAAAGGTAAATTGTTTTTTAATTTTTTCCGCTTCTTTTTCAACATCACTATTAATATCGATTGCCATATAATGGGGAGTAGGAACTTTTAAAGCGTTAAAAATTCTTTTGGAAGCTAGCTTATTCATGGCCAAGGCAGAAGCCAAAACCTTAGAACCAGTGTAAGGAATATTGGCAATTTCCAACATACCCTGCACTACCCCATCTTCACCATAGCGGCCATGCAAAGCAATGTAAACTAAATCAATCTTTCTTTTCTTTAACTTAGGAATCATGTCATCTTCAATGTCCATAAAAATAACATTAAAGCCTTGTCTTTTTAGAGAATCAAAAACATTTTTACCGGAACGAAGCGAAACATCTCGCTCTCCGCTTCTTCCCCCCATCAATACGCAGATTTTCTTATCTTTTAGATTGTGCATCTTAAAGTTATTTTACCACAAATTTTGACAACCTGTAAAAGTTCACGTATAATATTATTTCTTATGTCATACAACATTACATTAATACCCGGAGACGGGATTGGGACCGAAGTTTCAGAAGCAGCACGCAGATGCGTGGAAGCAACTGGAGTAAAGGTTAATTGGGATGTGCAGGAAGCTGGAGCAGATGTTATTGATAAATACGGCACCCCCCTCCCAGACCAGGTATTAGAATCAATCAAAAAAAACAAGATTGCACTTAAAGGTCCACTGACCACCCCCATTGGCAAAGGTTTTAGATCAGTTAACGTAGCTATTCGGCAAAAACTGGATCTTTATGCCTGTCTTCGACCAACTAAATCCTATAAAGGGGTAAAATCAAAATATGAAAATATTGATTTAGTAGTGGTCAGAGAAAATACTGAAGATCTTTATATGGGAATTGAATTTGAGCACGGAAAAAAAGAAACCAAAGATTTAATTAAGTTTGTTGAAAAATCTACTGGCAAAAAAATTAGACCTGATTCTGGCATCAGTATTAAGCCTATTTCAATTGAAGGCACGAAAAAGATTGTTAAATTTGCTTTTGAATACGCGGTTAAACACAATCGCAAAAAAGTAACTGCTATTACTAAAGCTAATATTTTAAAATTTAGCGATGGATTATTTTACGCAGCTGCTAGAGAAGTGGCTAAAGAATATGAAGGTAAAATTGAATACGAAGAACGTTTAATTGATAACATGTGCATGCAGTTGGTGCAAAAACCAGAGCTATACGATGTACTGGTGCTTCCAAACCTATACGGTGACATCCTTTCTGACTTATGTGCTGGACTAGTAGGCGGACTGGGAGTAGCTCCAGGAGCAAATATTGGCAAAGATATTGCGGTTTTTGAAGCTATCCATGGCAGCGCACCAAAATATAAAGGACAAAATAAGGTTAACCCAACCGCTATGATCCTTTCTGCGGTTTTAATGCTAGATTGGATTGGCGAAAAAGAAGCAGCCAAAAAACTTAATGCGGCAGTAACCAAAGTTATTGCTGAAGGAAAATCAGTTACTTATGACCTCAAACCTCATCGCGATGACCCATCTGCGGTTGGCACCAAAGAAATGGCAGATGCCATTATTGCCAACCTTTAACTAAACAAGGAGATTTTTTATGTCTGAACTTTTTTCAAAGATAAACTCCGAACTTACCAAAGCTATGAAAGAACGAAATCAAGCCAGGCTTTCGGTACTGCGTATGGTAAAAAGCAAAGTACTTTATGTTAATGCCAGAGGTGACTTACCTGATGTTGAAATCATTAAAATTATTAAAAAATATGGTAAAGATTTAAATGAATCAATTGAACAATTTAAAAAAGTAGGAAAAAATGACGAGGTAACCCAACACGAAAAAGAGCTGGAGATAGTAAAAGAGTTTTTGCCTAAAGAACTTTCAGCTGATGAGATAAAAAATATTGTGCAAGAAACCATTAAATCAGTGGGCGCAGAATCTATTAAAGAAATGGGTAAAGTAATGAAAGAAATCACTGCCAACCATCCAGGCATTGACGGAAAAACTGTCAGCCAACTGGTTAGGGAACTTTTAAAATGAGCCAAGTGCTTGGTCTTTTAATAACCGGACTAGTTGCCGGCATTATGAGTGGCTTATTAGGAATTGGCGGCGGCACCATTGTTATCCCTGCCCTTATTTACCTTTACGGCATGAGTCAGCATATGTCTCAAGGAACCACCTTGGCCATGATGGTTCCGCCAATTGGACTGCTAGCTGCCTGGCATTATTGGAAAAATGACAATGTAAATATTGGTTTTGCAATCTTTCTCTGCTTAGGCTTCTTTTTTGGCGGATTAATTGGCGCTTACTTTGCCAATATGATCCCTGATTTTTATCTACGCAGAATATTTGGTGTCTTCATGCTGGTAATTGCTTTAAAGCTTATCTTCTGGGGATAAAATGAAAAAATACGATCTAATTGTAATCGGAGGAGGTCCCGGAGGATACATTTCTGCCATCCGCGCTGCGCAACTGGGCGCTAAAGTTTGTTTAATTGAAAAAGATAAAGTAGGTGGCACCTGCCTTAATCGAGGCTGTATCCCAACTAAAGCTATTATTGCCTGCACAATACTTTACGAAAAGATGTTAAAAGCTGCTAACTTTGGCATTAAAGCAGATAATGTTTCTATTGACTTAGCCGCAATTGTTGAACGAAAAAACAAGCTTACAGAAAAAATTATCAAAGGCGTTGAGTTTTTACTACAAAAAAACAAAGTTGAAATCATTTATGGCAGTGGCAGATTATTAGAACCTGGCAAAGTTCAAGTTGATGGCGCTCAAACATTAACTGCGGATAAAATTATTCTCGCAACTGGTTCCTCCCCTACTTGCATCCCAGGATTAAAGTTTGATAAACAGCAATTTTTCTGCAGTGATGAACTTTTAGATAACACTGAAGTGCCAGAAAAGCTAGACATTGTTGGCGGAGGAGTAATTGGTTTACACTTTGCCCAAATTTATAGCACGCTGGGAACTCAAGTCACTATTTATGAAGCCTTGCCGGAAATCCTGCCTGGAATTGATGAAGAAATAATTGCTTTAGTTAAAAGGCTTTTAAAAAGAAAGAAAATAGAAGTTAAAACAAACTCCCACTTTAATCCTGAACAATCTTGCGGCAAAACACTGGTTTGCGTTGGCAGAAAACCTAATAAAGATGGCCTGGAATTAACAGTCAATGAAAAAATGGAAACTAATTTACCCGGTGTTTACGCTGTTGGCGATTTAATTAGTGAAAAACAATTTGCTCATGTGGCTTATGAACAGGGAATTATTGCCGCAGAAAATGCTATGGGTGGCAACAAAACTTTTGATTATAACTGCGTGCCCTATGGGATTTATACCAATCCTGAAATTGGCTGCGTTGGTTTAACAGAAAAAGCAGCTAAAGAAAAGTTTAAGAATGTAAAAGTTGGTAAATTCCCTTTTGCCGCATTGGGAATTGCACAAGCTATGGGAGAAATTGAGGGATTTATTAAGTTTGTGGCAGATGAAAATGATAATTTACTCGGTGTCCACATTATTGGACCAGAAGCCACTACTTTAATTGGCAGCGCCACTATTGCTTTGAAAAATAAAGTGAAGGTAAATCAACTAGCAGAAACCATCCAATCACATCCATCTTATCCTGAAGGTCTTCACGAAGCAGCGTTGGCTACACTAAAGAAAAGTCTGCATATTATCAATTAAAGAGAACTAGTCTAGTTCAATCAATTGCGTAATCTGTTGATGCGCAAGCATTTGCCTAAACACAAACCTGTTACTTCCATCGGTCGCTGGTCGCTCAAATACTTCTGTTATAAAACGTGATAGTCCTCGGGGACGAGCTGCTGGATTTTTTGTCAAACCTAGCTTAGCAAGATAAGCTGCTACAGCATTACGAGCTGGAGTAATATGAGTACTCCACAAAAAAGCAGTTTGTAGTTCCACTGGATTTTCTCCCCCGCCCAAAATCATAGCATGCGGTCTAATTGCCATTGTGCTCATAAGTTGCCTCAACGGGTAAAGACTCCCTTCTTTTCCATCTTCTTTTCCATCATTCTTACTAAACTCACTTACAAGTATAGGGGTATCAAAAACTAAAGCAATATTTAGCGGTTTAAACGCACTTCCTTTTGGGGCATCTGGCCCGGGTCTTAAGGCTACTGAATCTAATGTAGCTGTAAGAGAAAAAGGATTTTCACCACTAACACTTAGCGCAAACATTCCTCCTTGTATGGCAATTGAAAAAGCATCGCTTCGTAAAGCATTGAAACCCAAAGTGAGCATGATAGAAGAAACATCTTCTATTAAGCCGACTCCTTCAAAAAAACCTGTATCCTCTGCGAGAAGCCCTCCTGTGATAGAAAAACCAACTTCGGGTTTGGCTGGATCATAGCTAGCCCTCATACAAAGTTCTCTTTGATGAGCAGCTTCTAAAAAAGTATGTATCTTATTAAAAAAAGCAGAGGGAGTAGTAGCCTCTTTTGATAAAGTATTATTGTCTTTGTGTGCTAACCCACGTTCTAATCCCAACCTATGTCTAAGCCTATACATATTAAGCGGTAATCCTGAAACTCTTTCAAATGCTAGTGCAACCATGATAAAATCCTCCTTGTCCCGAGTTTGTTAATGGGCTTTTTCCTATAACTATATCAGTAGGTTTTGGAAGAAATTTCACTATTTTGAGGAAAAACTTTGGGGCTTTTAACTGCTTTAACTAGTTTTCCAGCACATTGAAGCGGATGCCGCGTTCGGTCATTTTGCGGGTAATATTATTATCTGGAACTTCATAAACAATCACGGTTTCATCTTGATATAAATTGAGGGTTTTACATTTTGGGCATTTAACTTCTGCAACACTGCCTTCTCTTACTTTTGCTAAAAGACGGTTGCAAAATTTACATCTGAAGTCTTTCATAATATTATTTTAGCACATCCTTAATACTGTATTCAATAGAAGTAGTAAACACAGAATCATTTTCCTTAACCCCTGAAGCAGGCATATTATCATATTCATGTTTGTATTTGGCTTTCAGTGCATAATGAGAATTTATTTTATGTTTTAATTCTGCTGTATTGGTAGCCCGATAATCATTTAAATTACTAGCTGAAATATAAACATCAAGATCATTAGTAAAAACACCCCAAAGCAGCAGGTCGTAGCTTAAACGCAATATGGCCATATCATTATCCCCTTGGCCAATTAAATATTGTTTTTGATAACCAATTGCTGTTTCTGCCTTTGCTTGAAACTCTTTTTTATTAACAAACCAATAGCCAATCCCAATAGTAGGAATTAATCTTAAATTAATGTCCTGAAACTGGTCATGCTGGGCATCTAAGCGATAAAAATTGTATACGCGTCGGGTAATAGAATGGGCTAAACGCGCAGTCGTCTTACCATTAAAAGTAGTTAATGTTCCCGCACTGGATCCACGATTTAATTCGCCCTTAACAGTTAATTCATATTTATATACTAAATTACGATTTAATACAAAATCAAGGTTTAAAGACTGCGATTGAGTATTACCGCCAGAAATCTTTCCACCCAAAGAAAATTTGCGCTCTAAAACCAGCTCTGCGTTAGCAGTGGTAATAAAAAATATTAAAAACAACAAAACAACGAGGAACCTGAGACTAAAGTCTCGGTTCCTCGGAACCGCGAATTTATTCGCAGGTTCCCTTCTCATAGCTTAAACACCGGTGGCATACAACGTTTATGCTCGCTGGCTTTCATTTTTTCTTTTACTTTTTTTACTAAAGCAGAATCAAGTCCTTTAGTTTGTCCGGTTTTTAAACTTACAATAATACGATCAAGATCGTCATACGTAATGCCCATCTCACCTTCGTCAGTTTGTCCTGACCAAAGCCCGGCCGAAGGAGGCTTACTAATAATTGCTTCTGGAATTTCTAAGTCTCTGGCTAATTCTCTTACCTGGGTTTTTAATAAGTCTGCCAAAGGCAAAATATCCACTCCCCCATCCCCATACTTTGTGCAATAGCCCATTACTGCTTCAGACTTATTACCCGTCCCCACCACCAGATAATTTAACTGGTTAGCATAATAATATAATGTAAGCATGCGCAATCGGGGTTTTAAATTGGCAATGGCTAGATTTTTTTCTTTAGCATTATATTTTTTACCATGCAACTGAAGATAAAGCTGGTTAAACGGCCGTTTTAAGTCAACCAAGCGGGTGGGAATAGAAAGTTTTCTGGCTGTTTTTTGGGCATCTTTTGAATCTTGCGGATCGCTATAGCAAGGCATTAGAATTCCCATCACATTTTTGGGGAAAGCTATTTTACATAACGCAGCAACTACCGCAGAATCTACTCCACCGGATAAACCAAAAACACAACCTTTGGCTCCAGCGTCTTTAACTTGCTTTTTTATCCAACTTGCTATTTTTTTCTTCATTTTCTTTTTTCAACCTTTCTTGTTTAGCTGAATCTAAAATGGGTTGGAAGTCCCCAAAGGCTTTATATAACATAATGAAATTGGTTTGGCAATCATTAGTAGCCTTAATTATCCTTCTTGTCCCACTTACTGCCAAGGCGGTTTCCAGATTTACCAAGCTTCCTTTTTCCAGCTTTATCCTTTTTTTAATAGCCTTGATCTTGGCTTTGGAAAATCCAAAATATTTACCATTAAGATTAGCCTGGCTAATTTCTTGCCATTGTTTTAAAGCTTCATCATTAAGCAATGTTAATCTTTGTTTTTCTTGACGGCTTAAGCTAGTGGTGTTAGCCGTGATAGCTGACATTTCATCCATCAGGTCGTAAAAGTCGGTCATTTTATCTAGAAAATAATCCATTCCATTTCTGGAGCGCAATTCTGTAAACACCTCCCTTACCCCATCAAGCTCAAGATAGGCTGCTTCAAGACTGCTTTGGCGGATTAAAATATCTGCAGCTATGATTTGGTCTGATATTTTTTCAAAATCAATCTGCCAAAGTTCATCAGTGATATCTACTCCGTATTTTATTTCTAATTCTTGATATTGTTCACTAAAGCTTTGCCATTTATTTTTAAGTTTGTTTATAGCTATTTCAGATTCTCGTTGTTTATTTAGCTTGGTAAACATTAAAGTTGGAATATAAATTTGGTCAAACTGAGCACAGGATTTTAAGAATTTATTTTGTTCCGGCTCTTCGCCGCAGCCAAACAAGCTTAAACAAAGTAATAAGACTAAAATTATTTTCATACAGAAAATAATCTCCTGAATAATTTAACAAAAACTATGGTTAGTAAGGCTTCCGCAACCCCAACTATTACATGGACCTTTAGCATGGCTGAAAGAGTTGCACCCAAGGCAATAGCACCGGAAAAACCCAAGGTAAGCGCACAAGCACTGGCGGCAACTATTACCGACAACCAGGCGGAAATAGCAATGCTAAGCCACTCTGGCATATATTTTTTAAGGAAAGCATAAACATAATAAATTAATAATGTTCCAAAGAAAGCCATATTAATAATGTTAGCGCCCAGAGCAAAAACACCGCCATCACCTAAAAATAAAGCCTGAATAATTACAACCGCTGCCATTACAATTGCTCCGGCAAAAGGCCCTAAAGTTATTGCAGCTAAAGCCCCGCCAAAAATATGACCAGAAGTCCCCTGGATAACAATAAAATCAAACATTTGGGCAACAAATATCAGCATTGCCACCATACCCATTTTATAAATCTTTTGCTGTCCAACTTTAGTTAAAACTCTTTTTGTGGTATTAGCAAAACCTTTCCCTGCCATGGCTAAAGCTTTTTGTGGAGCAAGAGCAGTAACCACTGCTTTAACTTTGGCCAAAGAATAAGCTAACACTGCCACCGCCGCCCCCATTAGACCAAAAGATATTTTTGGATCAAGAAACCCGTCTGGAATATGCATTTTATTTTAATTCCTTTCCTGTAGAAGTCATGGCTAACTGGCCATGTTTTACTCCTTTGGTGCTAATCAAGCGATCGGCAATAGTTTTTACTTCTTTGCTTTTGCCTCTGACAATTAATACTTCTAAACAATTATGCGCGTCTAGATGAATATGGGTAGTGGAAATAATATTTTGATGATAATTATGCTGCAGGTCAGTTAATTTATCAGAAAGATCATGCACATGGTGATCGTAAACCAAAGTAACAGTTCCTACCACCTCACCTTTTGCCTGTTCCCATTCTTTTTTAACTAAATTCTCTCTTACTAAACCCCTAACCGCATCTGATCGATTAGTATAGCCTTTTTGGGAAATAAGTTTATCGAATTTATCCAACAGCTCTGGATCCATGGATACGCCAAACCTAGTTACGTTAGATTTTTTCATATAGTGTTACCTTATTAAAAATAGTAACACCTAAAAAGAGGCTATGTCAAGTAATAGTCAAATTACTAACAGTTAATTATTTGCCGCCGCCTTGAGAATCGTACACCAAAACAGTACCATTTATTCCTACTGCCCAAGCCATACCGTCCTCCTCACAAGATACACCAAGCAAATCAAGACCAGTTCCGCTGACTTGGGCTGTCCAAGTGGTTCCAGCATCAGTAGTATAAAGAATTGTTCCCATCGTTCCAACCGCCCAACCAGTATTCTCATCTTTAAACGTTATTCCTTCTAAAACAGCAGTAGGTGCTCCGCTAGTTTGTGCTGTCCAAGTGGTTCCACTATTCTCAGTATAAAGAATTGTTCCTAATTCTCCAACCGCCCAACCAACATTAGCACTTATAAATGTCACGGCTTTTAAATCATTTGCAGTTCCACTAATTTGATCTGTCCAATCAGTAGCTCCACCATCTTTAGTGTGAATAATTGTTCCTCCCGATCCAACTGCCCAGCCCCAAGTAGACACACCAGCTGTAAGACTTATACCTTGCAAATCATCCACAACTCCACTAGTTTGAGCTGTCCAAGTAGTTCCACCATTAGTGGTCACAAAGATTTTTCCTCCCGTTCCAACCGCCCACCCCTCAGTACCACTTATAAAAAATACATCTTTTAAGTCATCAACACCAACCATAGCTGTCTGTTTTGCAAAAGGAGTAACTCCTCCATCATTCGTAAGGTAATTGTTCCCATCCGTTCCTACTACCCGAGCATTAGGACCAAAACCTACAAATATACTATTAAAAACGTCCGCAAAAGGAACATCTAAAGCTATCACTGCCCAATCGTCACCTCCGTTAGAGGTCTTCAATATTACTCCATCAGGTCCCCCTACAGCAAAACCAATCTCATCATCCACAAAGAAGACATCCTGCAAAGAAGCTAGTGTCTCACTGGATTGAGCCTCCCAAGCCCACCCAATAGTTGTAGTAGTAGTTGTTGTTGTCGTAGTAGTTGAAGTTGTGCTAGTTGATGTTGTAGTAGTTGTTGTGGTGGTCGTTGAGGCTGAAGTAGTTGTTGTAGTCGTTGTTGTTGTCGGTGTATAGCCAATTGAATAATCCCACAAAGTCCCACTAAAGTAATTATTAAAAATATCTTTTATTTTGTTTGTTTGTGCTACGATTTCTACGTCTTTTGAAGCGGTTGAAGTTGCCCTTATACCTGCACTAACAATATTTGACCAGCCAGATATGGCAACGGTTAATGTCTTATCACTATTTGACCAAGAAAGAGAACTAATCGTCGGGGTTCCTGCGGTATGGCTTGAACCATATTCAACATAATCACTTAAAAAGTTAGCAGCAGTCATACTACTTCTATTAATTGGATATTTAAACGTAGCAGTCAAGCTTTCTAAGGAAGATACACCCGTAGCCCCTGCAGCCGGGGTCTTGGAACTTATAGTCAAGACTTCTGGAACATTAGACTGATTAGCACATCCAACCAGGTAAACAACAAAAAACAAAGAACAAACAACGGCCAATACCAAAATTCCAAATCTTTTAAACATTTTCAAATCTCCTTTATTAAATGAATTAAAATAAGTATACCTTTCTTATCAAGATTGTCAATGGAATATTTTTTCTTGACATCTTAACCCAGAACCAACATAATAAATAAACCGAATAAATAAACTAGGAGAAAAACAATGACACAAGCAAAAGATGGCAGCAAAGTAAAGATTAACTACACTGGAAAGCTGGATGATGGAACAGTGTTTGACACTTCAGAAGGCAAAGCTCCTTTAGAATTTACCTTGGGTAGCAAACAGGTTATTCCCGGTTTTGAAACTGGGATTACAGGAATGAAAGTTGGAGAGAAAAAAACCATTCATATTCCTGCTGACCAAGCTTATGGTCCACACCAAAAAGAAATGGTAATTAAAGCAGAACGCAAACAATTGCCACCGGATTTAAAACCAGAAGTAGGTCAACAGTTGCAAATGAATCATCAAAACGGACAAACATTTATAGTGAAAGTAATTGAAGTGGATGAAACAACCATTACTCTTGACGGCAACCATCCTTTAGCTGGAAAAAATTTAACTTTTGATATTGAATTGTTAGAAGTTAACTAAATCTGATCAAGATTACCTGCCCTTTGAGCCATACCACGAAAAGAAGTTAATGGCCCAGGATTAGCTTGCAATTCTTCTAACAACACTTTTTTAATCGATCCAAACGGCATTCCTACAAACTCCTGAAAAAATGCTTGGATTATCGCCGGATCTGCTGGCAATGCGTTTACTATTAAAAGCGCTCCTGAAATATCCGAATCTTCCCCTTCTGATAATTGCACAAAAATATCTTTCATCATCATTAAAAGCAAATCGTACGGAGTATAATGGTTTGGATCTTTTTCTATAAAGCCCTTAAGTGCTTCAGGCTGTCTTAAATCTGAATAATAATAAATATTGGGAGCAGGCTCCATACCTCTAAGATGGGATAAATGATTAAACCCACGAGCACTAGTAACAATGTCATATTGAGCCAACTTATTTCTCAATAACGCAATAAAAGAATCATCTCTTATTTTAACATGTTCATGATCATATAATGCGCTACCATGAATTAATCTACAAAAAACACTGAGATCAAATTCGTCTTCACCCACCCACATTAAATTTCGTTGAATAGTTAACCAGTCTGACTTCAAACCCGCTAAAACAGCTTCCGGAATAAGAACTTCCTCACACACTTCATATCCTAAACTACTTGCTTCTAGCAACTCGTTGGCATTAAAAGAATCCTCTGCCCCGGGGATTAAGCCAGATACCACAGCTGGAAGAAGACCTATTGCTGCTTGATTCTGCCCTTCTATTTCCTCTATGAATTGCTCATTAACCGCTCCACGAGTAATACAGTCTACTACATTCTCAAAACTTCGCGCACCCAAAAAATCTTGCAATCCTACAAGCTCCAAAACTCCAGTTTCAGCAATATATAATCTCTTTTCTCTTGGTTTTTTGCGTGGAGTAATCTGCCCAAGCTTAGCCTTAAGCTCTCCCATATAACGCATTTGATGATAGCCGAATATTAAGTTTAATCTACTCATAGCTAATAGGTTATCGAAAAAAATGAGGGAAAATTTCAGGTTTTTTACAATATAATTAGCCCCAACGGGAGTCGAACCCGTGTCTCCACCTTGAGAGGGTGATGTCCTAACCACTAGACGATGGGGCCAAGTCATAGATTATAACACGAAAAAATGGTATAATAGAGGGTAATGTGGACCAAAGATAGCCTCAAAGAACTCATCCAAGACAAACTCAAAGACAACCTCTTTGTTGTCGCTTCAAACCGTGAACCTTATATTCATAAAATGAGCGGAGACAAAATCTCTTGCTTTCGACCTGCTTCTGGCGTAGTTACCGCCCTTGATCCAGTACTCCAAGTTTGTAACGGCCTTTGGGTAGCTCATGGCAGCGGTGATGCAGATAAAAAAGTTGTTGACGAAAAAAACCGGATACAAGTTCCGCCCGCTGACCCGAAATATACCTTAAAACGCATCTGGATGAACAAAGCCGAAGAAACCGGCTACTATTATGGCTTTTCCAACGAAGCCCTCTGGCCACTCTGCCACATTGTTTATACTAAACCAAAGTTTGATCCAATTGACTTTCAATATTATAAAACTATTAACGAACGCTTTGCCCAAGCTATCTTAGAAGAAGTGGGCGACAAAGAGGCAATCATATTTTTGCAGGATTACCACCTTTGTTTAGTACCAAAAATACTTAAAGATGCTAATCCAAAACTAAAAATTGCTCTTTTCTGGCATATCCCCTGGCCTAACCCTGAAGTATTTCGGATTTGCCCTTGGAAAAAAGAAATTTTAGAAGGTATGTTGGGCGCAGATTTGCTGGGATTCCATATTCCTTACCATGTAGATAATTTTCTTGAGACTATTAATTATAATCTTGAGGCAAAAGTAGATAAAGTAACTTCAAAAGTCGTCCATAGAAAAATCGAAACCTTGATTAGACCTTACCCTATCAGCATTGATTATGAATCAATTTCAAAAAACGCCGCAACCAAAGAAGTAGAAGAAGATATCAAGAATGTAAAAGAAACTTTGGGCATTAATTGTGAATTAATTGGAGTAGGAACTGACCGGATTGATTATACCAAAGGAATTCTAGAAAAATTCCAAGCCATTGACCGCTTGCTGGAAAAATATCCAGAATTCCAAGGCCGCTTTTGTTATGTGCAAATCGGCTCTCTAAGCCGCATTCACTTGGATACCTATAAAAAATTAAATGACGACATTAACAGCCTGGTAGAACGTATTAACTGGAAATATTCTTCAGACCATTGGTCCCCTATTGTTTTTGTACGAAGATATTTTACTCCCCAACAATTATTAGGTATTTTTCGCATGGCCAATGTTTGTTTAGTCACTTCTTTGCATGATGGAATGAACTTAGTGGCTAAAGAATTTATTGCAGCTAACGATAAAGGCATGTTAGTACTTTCAAAGTTTACCGGAGCAGCCCGAGAACTTACCGATGCCATCCAAATGAATCCCTACAACCACGATCAAGTAGCAGAAGCCTTAAAACAAGCCCTAACCATGCCGGAAAAAGAACGTAAAGAACGCATGGGTAAAATGAAAACTATAGTCAAAGATTATAATATTTATAGCTGGGCCGCTAATATTATTCAGGCCTTGCTTAGACTAACTTAATGAAGTATTTTTTATTCTTAGATTATGACGGAACCCTCACCCCTATTGTAAAAAGACCAGAATTAGCCATACTTTCAAAAAAGAGAAGAGCCCTTTTAAAAAAAATCGCAAAATCTCCACAAATCAAAATCGCTATTGTTAGCGGGCGCAAACTTTCTGACGTTAAAAAACTAGTTGGCCTAAATAATATTCTTTATGCCGGCAATCATGGTTTTGAAATTAAAGGGCCCGGCATTAACATTGTTCATCCACAAGCTAAAAAAATCAAACCCGTGTTAAAAAAAATCAGCACTCTTCTTAAGAAAAATCTAAAGAATATCAAAGGGGCTATTGTTGAAGATAAAAAATTAAGCTTAAGTATCCACTATCGCCTGGTTAAGCCAAAAGATTTAAAAAAACTGGCGCTTTTATTTAAAAAAACTGTAGCTCCGTTTAAAAAACAGACCAAACTCACCTATGGCAAAAAGATTTTCGAGGTTAGGCCCAAGATTAATTGGCACAAAGGTAAAGCTGTATTGTTTTTGCTTAAAAAATTAGTTAAAGGCAAAAAAACCACTCCCATCTATATTGGCGATGATCTAACCGACGAAGATGCTTTTAAAGCTCTGCACAAAAAAGGTCTAACCATTAGAGTGGGCAAGAGCAAAAGCAGCCAAGCCAAGAAATTTGTCAAAGACGTAAATGCAGTCTACCAATTTCTAGAAAATATGTTACAATAAAAAAACTATGCAAGAAATGATTGGCAGACTTTCTATTCTCTGGACTGACCATCGCTATGGCGTAGCTGTTATCGCTTATTTATTATGGCTGGCCATCGGCTGGGTGCTAGTAAAAGGCTTAGATTTGGTCGCATCAAACCTAGTAAAAAAGACCAAGACTAAAATTGACGACATTATCCTAAAAGAAGCCCAGATTCTACTTTGGCTTATTGTTATGGTTACTGGTTTTTTTGTTATCTCTCACGCGGTTGACTTCCCTGCTAAAATAATTCACTACGTTGATCGTTTTACTCAGCTTTCCATTATATTTTTAATTATTTATTTTTTCATCCGTATTGGCATAAACATTACTTCGGTCAGCGCTCGGCACAATTCCTCCTTAAAAAATATGGTCCCAACCTTTTCGCGCATTGCTAACGTAATTATCTGGGGTATCGGTATTTTAATGGTAATGGATATTTTTGGAATTTCTATTACTCCCATGCTGGCTTCATTAGGAATTGCGGGTATAGCTATTGGTTTGGCTCTGCAAGATACTTTAGGTAATTTCTTTTCCGGTCTCTACATCCTACTTAACCAACCTATAAGAGTGGGCGATTATATTGAACTGGAAAATGGCTTAAAAGGTTACGTAGTTAAAATTGGCTGGCGTGAAACCAGAATCAAAACCCTGCCTAACAATTATATAGTAGTTCCCAATACTAAATTGTCCCAATCTATTCTTACTAACTACCACCTACCCCAGCAGGAGATGGCCTGCCTGGTTCAAGTAGGGGTAAGTTATGATAGCGATCTGGAAAAAGTAGAAAAGATAACCATAGAAGTAGGAAAACAAGTATTACAAAAAGTAAAAGGCGCCGTGCCAGAGTTTGATCCTTTTATTCGCTACCACACTTTTAATGATTTTAGTATTGATTTTACTGTAATTTTAAGAGTAAAAGAATTTGTGGATAAATATTTACTTACCCATGAATTTGTCAAAGCTTTGCATAAACGCTATAATCAAGAAGGTATTGTTATTCCGTTTCCAATTCGCACAGTTGAAATGAAGAAAGAACAAGCTTAATGATATTAGAAAAAAAAGCCAAGAAACCTTTTAGATTTTATACCTCCTCAGTCTTGATTGAGATCATCGGCAAAAAAGCTCATCACCTCAAAGAATTTATAAAAATATTAAAAGAGATTGATGATACTTCTATCTTTTTTCACGTACATCACTCATTTAGGGAATATCATTTTGCCCCGGGTGAATACTCCAATGACTTTGCCCGCTGGATCGAAGAAGATTTGGAAGAAAGTCGCTTAGCCGAAAGAATTGCAGCTATTAATATCCGTGATTTTGAAAGCCTGAATGCCCTGCGCGACCGATTAGTGGAAATCATTGAAGAACATTTAGAAAATGCTGTTGAAATTCGCAAAGCTCCAGCTGGCAGAGAATTTTATTTCTTACGCAACACTACAATTGTTATGCCAACCAAATATGAAGTACATACTTTAAACGAATTCATGAAATCTTTGCAGCAAGTAGGCATGCGCTCTCTTTATTATCACTTTTTTGATGCCCGGTTAAGACTGGGCCATAAATATAATGATTTTTCTTACTGGATAGAAGAAAATTTAGGCTATAAGGATTTGGCAGATAAAATTGAAAAGCTGGACCCTTACTTTATGACTATGGACGAACTAAAGGATAAAATCATTCAACTTTGCAAGGAAAAAGAAAGAAGTAAAAGACTAGGTTTTTTAGGTACTTTAAAAATCGTTAACCAAGTTTTAAGGAATAAATAATGGCAGAATTTAAATTAGCTGATTACGCAAAAATAATCCGACCCCAAAACATGGAAGAGATTTCGCTTTTAGCAGATAAGCTTGCCGGGCTAACCGTTAAAATGGTTAATTCCACCTCGGTTGGCGGCGGAGTAGCTGAAATGCTGCACCGTGTCGTCCCTTTATTTAACGAACTGGGACTTAAGGTAAAGTGGGACGTAATCAAAGGTAATGCTGGATTTTTTAATGTTACCAAAGCTTTTCACAATGCGCTTCATGGCAAAAAAGAAAAAGTTACCGATGAAATGATCCAAAATTATATTGAAACCAATGCAGCTAATGCTAAAGAGATGACTTTTGATGAAGATATAGTAGTAATTCATGATCCACAACCAGCGGCTTTGATCAAAGAAAAAAGCAAACATAAAGCCAAATGGATCTGGCGTTGCCACATTGATACTTCCCACCCTTTTCAATTGGTTTGGAAATTTTTAGAACAGTATGTAAACCAATATGACGCTTCCATCTTTTCTGCACCCAGCTTTGCCAAAGAACTGCCTATTTCGCAATACATGATTTATCCGGCCATTGATCCTTTGGCAGAAAAAAATCGCACCCTGACCAATAAAGAAGTGGAATCTGTGCTTAATAAGTTTAAGATTAAAAGCGATAAACCAATTATTACTCAGGTTTCCCGTTTTGATTATCTCAAAGACCCCATTGGCGTGTTTGAAACTTATAAACTAGTAAGGCGGCATGTTGATTGTCAGTTTATTTATGCTGGAGGAACCGCTGACGACGATCCAGAAGGCACGAAAGTCTTAACCGAACTGCAAGAACGGGTAGCCAAAGAAGATAAAGAAAAGGATTTCCATATTTTACTACTTCCACCTTTTTCTGATTTTGAAGTAAATGCTTTGCAGCGCGCTTCAACCATTGTCTTGCAAAAATCCCTTAGGGAAGGTTTTGGTTTAACTGTAACTGAAGCACTTTGGAAGGGAAAACCAGTTATAGCCAGTGCAGTGGGTGGAATTCCTTTGCAAATAATCCATAATTTTACTGGAATTCTGGTCCATTCTATTGAGGGTGCCGCTTATCAAGTCAGGTATTTATTAAATAATCCAGAAATGGCGGATAGAATCGGAAAATACGGCAAAGAACATGTCAGGGAAAAATTCTTATTAACCAGAAATCTACGCAACTACTTATTGCTGTTACTGGCTTTGCAAAACGGCAACAAAAGCTTAATCAGCCTTTGAACGGCTAATTGAATGCTTTCTTTTTCTTTTTTACTTTTCTTTTTATAAAATGGTTTTGCCAGCGGCAAATCAGTCACCACAAAATAAGCCCAAGCTTTTCTTTTAATTTTCTTAACTGCCTTAAAAAAGCTTTTGGCTTCAAAATCGATGCCAATGATACCTTTATTTTTAAGTTTTTTTAACTTTTTCTGTGTTTCGTCATGAATAGATGCAAAAGAATATAATCTACTTCCATTTTGCAAAGCAACCAAATCGCCAATCTTAGCTTTTTTCTGCAAAGCGCCAATAGCGCCAATAAAAACAATTTCTTTACACTTAGTTTGCTTTAACATTAAAACTAAATCATAAACTGCCGCTTGAGTCATGGGGGTTTTTACAAAGGTTATTTCTTTAAAATTTGCCACTAAGTAACTAAGAATAGATTTATAATGTTTTCCTTGTCTTCCACATAGCTTTTCAAATTGTTTTGGATAAATAATCGGGGAAATGATTACTACTTCCCTTACTTGTTTTGGGTTTATCGCAAAAAAAGCTTTAAACAATTTTATGTTTCCATTTCCCCAAAAGAAACCAGCCCGTAGCCAGTGTTCCTTGGACAAAAAACGCAATCAAAACCGCATACCAAACTCCATTTAAGCCAAATCTGGACATATAAATAGCTAAGGGAACCTGGATTAACCATAAAGCAATAAAAGTTATAATCATAGGAGCAATGGTGTCGCCAGCTCCGCTAAGCGAACGGTTTAAAACCACACCTAAGGCCACAAAAACATAGCCTAAAACAGTAATACGTAAATAATTGGTTCCGATCTTTACCACTTCCGGATTTCCATTAAAAACATAAAGGAAATAAGGTGCAAAAATATAATACAGGGCAGCTAAAGCAATCATGAATATACCATAATATAGAACTGCCATCCAGGCTGAATACGCTGCCCGTTTTGATTGTTTCGCTCCTAAATTTTGACCAACCAATGTACCTGCCGCCATCCCTAATGCAAAGCCTGGAACCAAAGCTAATAATTGTAAACGAACACAAACTCCATAACTGGCAATGGCAAAGGTGCCAAACTTAGCTACAATAGCAAATAATACAATTCCGATTAAGCCTCTCATGCTCATTTGGGCTGAACCAGGGATACCAATTTTTAAAATTCGCCAAATTATAGTCCAATCAATTTTAAAATGTTTTAAAGGAACATGGATGCGCGATCTACCTTTAAGTAAAACTTCAAGAGCCCACAGCGAACCAATCCCCCGAGATAAAACCGTGGCCCAAGCTGCTCCGTTGACCCCTAAACCAGCGGTAAAAATTAATAAAGGGTCTAAAATAATGTTTAAGATAGTAGCACTGCCTAAAATAAGCATGGGGGTAAGTGCATCCCCCGCCCCTTGCAAAATACCGGAAATCAAAAACATGGCAAACATAGCAATGACTCCCAAAAATGTAATTTGCAAATAACCAGTCCCTAGCGCAGCAACTTCCGCGTTAGCACCTAAAAAACCAAGCACCCAGGGTGAAAGTAAATAACCAATGATTCCAAAAATAATTGAGCCCCAAAAAACCATGATCAAAGACTGCATAGCCGCATTATTGGCCTGGGCCTGGTTCTTAGCTCCGATTGACCGAGAAACCAAAGCCATTGTTCCCATAGCAATTCCCATCATTAAAAACATGACGACCATTAAGATAGAGCCACTTAAAGCAACGGCTGCCAAGGCGGCTGGGCCTAACTTACCCACAAAAAACATATCAATTAAGTTAAAAGTAGCTTGCAGAACATTGCTAACTAACATGGGGATGGCTAAGATCCACAAATTTTTTGAAATAGATCCAACCGTTAGGTCTCTTTGTTTTTTAAATTTATGGAGTATTTTTTTGATCATTTGACGACTATGCTATAATAACATAAAAGATGAAAATTATCTTAAGCCTTTTATTAAGTTTCTTCTTCACCTTACAAGCTTTTGCTTTTTCTTCGCCTGAACTTGCCAAGCTTTGGGATATTCCAACTGAAACCATCTTGACTGAAACCACTAAAAAATATTCTTACGGAAACGTTAATGTAGAAGAAATCTACTATTTAAGCCGGCAGTATAAGGGCGAACCATCAAAAATCTTTGGTTATTATTGTTATCCTAAGAACCAAAAAGGCAAATTACCCGCAGTCTTGATTGTCCATGGCGGCGGTGGCTCTGCTAAATTAAACAGTACAGCCAAATGGGCTCAAAATGGTTACGCAGCTTTAAGCATTGACCTGCCTGGCAAGGGCCAGCAGCGCTGGCGCTCCCGCTCCACCGGACCAGACATGGTAGTTCCAAATCTCCTGCGCACCAAACCGGATTTAACTGACAATTATCTGGTCCATGCGGTAGCTGCAGCCAGAAACGGCATTACTTATTTAAGTAAACGGCCTGAAGTTGATTCAGAACGGATTGGCCAATTGGGGCTTTCGTGGGGAGGGGTAATTACTCTTTTAACTAATGGCCAGGACAAGCGTTTAAAAACTGCGATTAATGTTTTTGGCTCTGGTTATATTTATGAAGGCAGCACCTGGCAGCGGCGCTTTGATGCAAAAACTAAAGCAGAGCTGCTTGCTTGGAATACTTTTATTGATCCAAACAGTTTTTTAAGCACCCAACACGCGCCCATCCTATTTATTACCGGCTCAAACGACCATTGTTATTATTTACCTACTTTCCAGAAAAGCTATTCCAAAGTTAGAGTGGAAAAAGATCTTTTAATCATCCCCAATTTAAAACATAAATTCCCTGCTTATTTAAACAGCATTGCTTTAACCTGGATGGATAGTAAATTAAAAAATACTGCCGCTTTTCCAAAAATTTATCATCTGCCTGTTCATACTAAGGGAACAGAAAAAGTGATTCTTCCAGTCATGGCCACTCCTTTTAAAGACATAGAAAAAGTTACTCTCTACTATGCCCACGGTGGATCAAACGGCTGGACAATTAAGAAATGGGAAAAATTAGAAGCTTATTATGAGGATGGAGTACATTATTTTGCTATTCCAACTAAACTGGTAAAACCGGAAATTGTTTTCTTTGTAAATGCCAAGGATAAGCGAGGGGCAGCGGTTTCTACTCCGGTTAGATCTTTATTTAGAATTGTTATGCCAGAAAATGAAAACACGTTTGCGCTAACTGCACCTTTAAAACAGATTGGCTTGCACGAAGGACCCATCCAATTTTTTGGCAGCACCCCCACCCCAGACTTTTCGCGGATATATTTTTCAGAACAAAGCAATGCTTATAAGCTGCTTAGTTTCAACTAAACAGAAGTTAAATTCATGGCCGCTTCAAATTGGTTAAATCTTTCATGAGACCACAAGCCGCCCTCCCAAAAACCCCGATGTGTTTCCATGGCCATAATAAACCTGTGTTTAACCCCTGCCTCACGCCATTCTTGTTCATTTCTTCTAATTCCAACAGCATTTCTTAGTTCATCAATTTCCCCTCGCATAAACTGCTGCAAAAATTGAAGCTGGTTTGGCCGAGCAAAAAGCTGTGTTTGTATGTCCGCAATGGTTTGGCCAGTAATGTCACGGGGAATCCACACAAAACCATCATTATTAAAAACAGCAAAAGCATAAACCATCCAGTTTGAGCTTAAATCACTCTCTAATCTGGTTGCTGATTCACCTAAATAAGCAGCTTTCTTTTCATCAGATATTCGATAACCCATCAATGATCTTGCTTTTGTCTTAGGGCTGCTTACCCATGTAATTTTTTCTAAAGTTAAAGGTTCCCAATCTGGTTCTATTTTCAACTCTCCTTCAGGCGAAATATGAAGCAAATAATAAAAAGGATCATGGACTGCTGAACTTCTTGGCGCAGGAGTCTTAACCGGACCCAGCTTTAATCTAAAAGTAACTCCAGGTTCCATTTTTACAAATCTTTCTGCAGCAGGTAAGGCAATCAATTTCCTATAACGCCGATCCTCTACCCTTATCCGACGATACATTCCGCCTTGCTGCACGTAAAGCGGTTCTTGGCTTAATCCTCTAGGCTGTGTCACGATACGATAAAATTCCATGAGCTGCGCAGCAGTCGCCTGAGACTCTTGTTCTTTACGTTTGGGTGTTGGAAGGATTGGACCCATTTCTTTTTCCAAAGCTAGCGCCACCCCACGCAAAATCTCGGCTTTTTCTGTTGTTAAACCATCTGGCGCTGGCTCCGCAACTCCATAAGTATCTTTAACCAATCGCGTAGTTTTATAAGTTAATCTTTCTAAAACTATTCTGCGCAAAACATCACTTAATAATTCTTGCTCCTGTTCTGCCGGTAAACCCAAAACCACAAGTTTTTCTCCCTTGGCATCCAGCAAAGTTGTTAAAACAAAAGACTCTCCGTTTATTTCACACTCAAGATCATAAACCCCAAAAAATGGGCTTTTTAAAGGGTCAAGGGTAAAACCTAAGGCCTCAATTGTTTCCAATTGTAAATTTTTTGCTGCCAAAACTTCTCTAGCCCGGGTAGGACCATACATAACAACTTTTTTTACCACAGAAAAAAGAGGATGAGTTTGCGGTACAGCTTCTTCAAAACTATAAACTGGTTCTCCTATTTTTCTGGAAGTGTTAAGCCAAGCCAGGCAAGTGGTAATAATACGGTTAGTACTTAGCTCTAAGTCAAGCAGTTTGATTCCTAAATCATCAGTAGCTTGTGATATTTCAAGATATAAATTTTGATTTTGCGTTAAAAATGCATGCTCCAAACTTCTTGTTTCTTCCCCTTTTAGTTTTCTTAAAAGCTCTGCCTCTTCAGCCGCTTGTCTCTCAGCTAGCGCTACCCTCTCTACTTTAGCTTGGCGTCCAAGCGCAGCCCAGTCAATCTGCTCTTCAGCTGAAGGTTGCTGCAACCTAGCTTTTAAACTGTCCATCACTTCGCCAAGACTCTGGCCTTCAACCAAGGCAAATATTTCCTCTAAAACGATTGCTTGCAAAAGCACTTTTATTTCTCTTAAATTAGGCGACTCAAAAAAACCAAAACTAAGATCATCGTCTATGCTAATAGAGTAATATTTATCCCTAAATTGTTCTCCAACAAGATAAAGCCGCACTTCTCTAGAATCAGCAGGATGGACTTCTATTTTTTCAATACCCAAAATCTCTAAAACAGACATTAGCTCTGGGTCAGAAAATGACAGAGTTGTTACTTGCGGTAAAACCAAGCTCTGCACTGCTGCCCAGTCTTCTTTTTCGATCAGATCAATGTATTCACTTAAAGTAGTCTGGAGTGCCTCAGTTATAAATTGTCGAGTAGCACGATCAGAGGTAAAAATAGAGTCAATGTTAGCTGAATTTTCTCCCAGTAGAGCATTTCTAACTTCTTCACCAGAAATTAAATGCTGGTTTTTTTGTTCAGCTGCTGGCTCTAGGTTTTCTACAACAACTACGTTTGGTGTTGCAACCTTCTCAGCTTCAGCAGGAAACAATTGTTTTTTTAGCTCTGCCAAACCAGGATATTCTTGATCCATCTTCTCTAGTTCTTTTACCAATTTTTTTGCTTCTTCTGTATTTCCGTGTTTATATTGAGCAAAGGCCATGTAATAAACAAGTTTTTTTTCTGTTTGCCATTGCACAGCCTGAGCAATAAAATAAATTGCTTTTTCATAATCCCCATGCAAACAATAGACAACTCCAGCCTTGCCGCAATCTCCATCAAATCGCTGAACATATTTTTCTTCCAAACCTGCTTTATTAGCAGCGACTCTTTCAAACCACTCTATCGCCTGTGCTACTATTTTCGGCGAGTGATAGTTAGTATCAACAATTGTAGTTATAAACAAACGGCAAACCTCATAAGCAAGTCTTGTTGATGGCTGGTTTTTTCTAGCCTGGAGAGCATCAGTAACCCAGTTAAAATTTTCTTTATGTAAACCCAGCAACTGGTTAGCATCAAAAAGCAGGCTCAAAGCATCTTCATTCTTTGGATTAACGTTTAAAGCAAACAGAACATGTTGCTTTGCTTTTCTAAAATAGCCTTTTGCTCGTTTTGCACCAGAGGTTTGCTGCCCTAAACCAAGATAAGCCATAGCTAAAAAATATGCCTGCCCTGCTTCTGCTTCAGCTCGCAGATCTGCCTCTTCTTGTATACAAGTCTGCAATTGCGTAACACCTTCTGCCTTTGTCTGTTCTGGCGGCAACTGCTTAAGTTGTAATTTTATATTTTTTCTTGATCGCGTTCTTTCTGTAAGCATGATTCTAAGCAACGGTTCTCCCAGCAACACTGCTTGTTGCCAATTTTCTTGAAAAACAAAAAAGTTAAAACCCAAATATATAACAGTTCTACGCTTAGAAAATTCACCTTTTTCCTCAAAGGAACCCTGACCCAAGCCAAGCTTAGCTCCTATCTGAAGTGGTGTTACCTTGTCATTTAAAGCCTCATCCAAAAGCCTGGTAATTAACTCTGTATTTTTTGAATCCATAAGTTGTTGCAGAAGTGGTGCAACTTGGACATTCCTATCACCAATCGCGTACAGCCAAAAATCTCGTTCTAGCCATTCCATATTAACACTTTTACTTCCACCTTCTGAAAAAGCCTGAGTCGGCGCAGGAATAGGCATACTTAAACCATCAGGGGTAAATGCCATAGGAGAAACATCAAGCACAGATCGTAGCTGTTTTTTTGCCGCAACAAAATAATTATGTGCTCTTACCTTTAATCCGGCAGCTGCAATTGAAAATCCTCTAACACGCAATCAATTTTCCCTCCTTAAAACCCTGTATTTATATCAGCTACTTTTACAATAAATTTCAGGCCTTTTTAATAAATTTTAAGAGTATTTAAGAAAGAAGATTATGGATCGATTTCGCAGCCAACTTACCATCACCCATCGCAGAAATAACTGTAGCAGCGCCGCGGACAATGTCGCCGCCCGCGTAAACAGAAGGAATTGAAGTTTGGCCATCTTCGGTGATAATAACCCCACCCCATTTTTCCGTTTTTAAATCAGGGGTGCGGTGGGGAATTAATGGATTTGGAGAATTGCCAATTGCTACTACCAAAGTATCAACTGGAATTCTATAATTTGAATCTTTAATCGGAACAGGACGTCGTCTGCCAGAGTCATCTGGTTCCCCTAATTCCATTTGCAAACACTCGGCTTCTTTAACCCAACCATTTTCATCAGCATGATAAGCCACAGGATTAGTTAAAATTTTAAAAATAATACCTTCTTCGTGCGCGCGCTCCACTTCTTCCACTCTGGCTGGCATTTCTTTTTCGGTTCTTCTATATATAATGTAAACTTCTTCTGCTCCGAGGCGAAGTGAAACCCTGGCCGCATCCATAGCCACATTACCACCACCAACCACAGCTACTTTTTTGCCAATTTTAATTGGGGTTAAACTTTCTGGAAATTTCCAGGCTTTCATCATGTTGATGCGGAATAAATATTCATTAGCAGAATAAACTCCATCTAAATTTTCACCAGGAATCTTCATAAATTTAGGCAAGCCCGCTCCTGAGCCAATAAAGACTGCTTTATAATCTTTTAAAAGCTCTTGAATAGAAAAAACATTACCAATTAGCATATCAGTTTCAATATCTACCCCTAAAGTCTTAATATATTCTACTTCTTGATTAACAATTGCTTTTGGTAACCTAAATTCAGGAATACCGTAAGTTAAAACTCCCCCAGTTACATGCAATGATTCAAATATAGTTACTTGATAACCTAATCTTGCCAAATCCCCAGCACAAGTAAGTCCTGCTGGTCCTGATCCCACAACAGCTATTTTTTGGGATTTTGGATTTTGGATTTTATTTGGATTTTGATTTTTGGATTTTGAATTTTCTCTCTCCCAATCCGCCACAAACCTCTCTAGTACTCCAATAGCAATAGGTTCACCCTTAATCCCCAATATACATTTCTTCTCACACTGTTCTTCTTGCGGACAAACTCTACCACAAACTGCTGGCAAAGCATTGGTTTCTTTAATTTTCTTAGCTGCAGCTTCAAAATTTTCTTCAGCCACTAATTTAATAAAAGCAGGAATATTAACTTCAACTGGACAGCCTTTGACACAAAGTGGTTTTTTACATTGGATGCAACGTTTAGCTTCGGAAATTGCTTGCTCCGGAGTATAACCAAGGGGAACTTCCTGAAAGTCTTTTATCCTTTCAGCCGCCGGCCGCTCTTCCATATGCTCTCGGGCTTTACCCTGAGCTTTGTCGAAGGGTTTTTTTTCTGCCATAGAAAAGATATTATAACACTAAGCGGGAAAAAAGAAAATTACTTCATTACAACTATTAAATTTGGATCACGATTAGAACGATAAAAGATTAAACCTTGAGCTCGCATCTCCTCAACTCCCTTTTCCCCAATCTGACCAACACGCAAGATACGAGTGCGGGTTTCTGGATCACGAAAATCTGTTTCCTGTTTAAGTTTTTCTAAAGTATGAGCAAGATATTCTTGCGCCCAATTTTCTATTTCTTGATTTAATTCCTGTCTTGCTCTAATAAAGCAATGTAACACTATAGCGATCATTTCAGGGTGAAATGTTCTACTTAGTTGAGTAATTACAAAGCTAGGAGGATAACCTAGGTCTGACGAAAACTGAGGTATCGAATCAATTAGGTCAAGAGTTACAGCTTGGGAAGCAGCCATAGCTTGCGGAGGCAGCTCTGAAGGAGCAGGTAAAAATTTTTTTAACAGCCGTAGTAAAGTAGCGCTAATATCCCAAACTGGTTCTAAATCATAACGACCATCGCCTTCAATAAAATCTGTTTTAAACAACTCTAGTAAGTGAGGATAAAATCTTTTGCTTCTTTCTACAAGCATATGCTGCCAGGCTCGAGCTACCCATGCTTTTTTCCTGGGATCACTGACTCTTAAATGGCCTGCCCCTGCTCGATTGACAGACCTTGTTACTTGTATCTTGGGCGAAATCCCATCTGTTCTACGATACAATTTCATTTTTAGTCAACCGGCACTTCTTTTTTATAATCCCCATTCTGCGCTTCGATAGTATAAGTAACTCCATTAGTAAGAATAACTATCGGCGCATTGGAAATAATAATTGGAACGGGTTTGCCTTTATAATTTGCAGGAAGCTCTTTTGGGCCAGGATTGGATCCTTCAGGCGTATTAGTCATAAAAATAGTCTGCATATTAGGAGAATTAGCCAGTCTTGATAAAGCCCGGGCATCCGGATGACCATAGCTGTTTTTGCCAACCGGAATTATTGCAAATTCTGGTGTTGCTAAATTAAGAAACTTATCATCTGAAGCATTATTGCCACCATGATGATTAACTTGCAACACATCTAAAGGATCATTTTTCGGAGTGTCTGAAATAGTAAGCAAAGCCCTGCCAACAGCTTCTTCAACATGGGCATTTTCTCCGCCAGTTCTACGGCCAATCAAATCACCAGAAACTAAATAATCAAATTCGCCAAATTCAACATATAAACCCACTGATCTTTCATTTTGAGTATCTACTTTTGCCACTTGCGTAGAACTATTGAAAACATATCCATTAGCAACTACTATTCTGGCTCTAGCACCCTTTCCTAGATCAATAGCATGGTCAAAAGCAGTTTTGACTGAATCCGCATCAGTTAAAGGCCTAAGTAATCCTGGTTTTGCAGTAACAACTCCAATAAATCTGCGAAAAGTTATTGATTGTTCCTCATCTTCACAATCAACTTCGGTGTGCACCCCCTAAAACTGGACTAAACTAAGGCTTCAATTTGTGACACCC